>CAWGEH010000010.1:0-515093 GCA_963821505.1 uncultured Alphaproteobacteria bacterium | reverse complement strand
CCTCGAAATGGAGAATGCGCAGGGCCAGGATCATGGGCGCCGTTGGTATTCCTTTTCGCGCAGCCACGCATCCGGCAAGAAAACGGAGGCCCCCACGGCGCAAGGGACCGCCCGCGCACTCGCCGAGCGGTTACGGTGTCCGCGCCCGTGGGCCGGTACACGAGTATGCACTTTCCTATTGTATTTTTTATTATTTCAACCATAATTTGTATCAGGAACTGAGGCCTTCAGCCCGTTCCCGCCGCTCCGATTTTGCCGGCGATCAAGACGATCGACGTGGACAAATGCCGGCTGCCGACGGCGGAATCGACGCGGAGCGCCGCAGCGGATTTTCCAAACCAACCGCACCGGGAGCAGAACATGGCCAACTGGAAGGGAATTGTCGGCACCAGCCTCAGCACTGACGAGTTCGAAAGTTATTGCCATGGCCTGCACTGGACGTCTTGGCGGCCGTCGTTCATCACCTTGCACAACACGGCGGCCCCCTCACTCGCCCAACGCCCGAACGGATTGACCAAGCAGCACATCTTGAACCTGGAAAAATTCTATCGCGACGAGCAGCACTGGAGCGCCGGCCCGCATCTGTTCATCGATGACAAGCAGATCTGGGTGTTCACGCCGCTGACGGTGTCGGGAGTGCACTCGCCGAGCTGGAACAAGACCGCGCTCGGGATCGAAATGCTGGGCGACTACGACAAGGAGGCGTTCAACAGCGGACGCGGCCTTCAGGTGCAGAAGAATGCGGTGGCCGCGATCGCCACGCTGTCCGCGGTGCTGGGCTTCAATCCCGAGACGATGAAGCTGCACCGCGAAGATCCTTTGACCACGCACGCCTGCCCCGGCAGAAACGTCAACAAGACGGTTTTCATTCAGGCCGTGAAAGATCTGATGGCGGCAAGGCACGGAGGCGAGCACGCCGTGGCGGCGTCGATCACGGCACCTGAACAGGCGATGGCCGCTCCGCCGCCGCGAAAGCGACCGCGGCCGCGTCGGGCGGGCCCGACGCGCCGGCCAGGCACCCGCAAGAAGGCCTCGACGCTGAAGCGGCGCCGGACTGCGCGCAAGTAGCAACAGCAGAGAAGTCGCCGCCCGGCGCGGGCCTCGGGCGGGCGCCGTTGCGCGGCACCGCCCGCACCGCGCACGCCGCGCTCACGCCGCGGCGAGCTCCTTGTCCTGCGCTTCGGCGCGCTGCAGCGCCGGGCGCTGCGCCAGGCGTCCGGTATAGGCGGTGAATTCGCGACGCTCGGGCAGCAGCTTGAACATCATGCCCCAGCGCAGCGTGGAGCCGATGATCACGTCGGCGGCGGTGAACTGCTCGCCCATGATGTAGGGGCCCTTGGCGACCGCGTTCGCCACCACGTCCATCACGGTGTCGAAATCGCCGTAGCCGAGCGCCGCGCGCCGCGCCTCCTCCTTGCGCGGGAAGGCGCGATCCAGCATCGCCGGCTCGATACAGCTCGGGCCGAAGAACAGCCACTTGAGGTAAACGCCCCGGCGGGGGTTGCCGACCGGCACGTTGAGCTTCGCGCGCGGAAATTCGTCGGCGAGATAGGCGCAGATCGCCGCCGCCTCGGTAATGACGACGTCGCCGTGCTTGAGCGCCGGCACCTTGCCCATCGGGTTCACCGCAAGGTAGTCGGGCGTGCGGTTTTCGCCTTTGCTCAAGCTCAGCAAGTGGATGTCATAGGGTTCGCCGATCTCCTCGAGCATCCAGCGCGTGATCGACGAGCGCGACGGCGCGGCGTGATAGAGCATAAGCTTCGCCATGCGGAACTCCGTTGTTGAACGAGGCGAGCGGTAGCGCGCAATCGTGTCGGTTCTGCGAAAGGGATCGGAGCTGACAAGGATGTTGCCAAGGCCATCATATGGGCGATTCAATACGCAGCATTGAATGGCAGGCTGGGTTTGGACCAACCGTGGGCGGCGACGCGCAGGGAGCATCAGATGAGCGGGGTCAAAGGCATCGCGGCCGGCGTCCTCGCCTTTTGTCTCGGCGCGACGCCGCTCATGGCGGCGCCGATCGCGGCCGGAGACGGCCGGCAGACGGTCGACCTCAACGGCACGCGCATGGCGGTCTTTACCTACCGGCCGGCGCGATGTTCCGATCCCTCGCTGCTGCTGGTGTTCCACGGCAACGCCCGCAACGCCCGCAGCTACCGGGATGACGCGCGCGCGCTCGCGGACCGCAATTGCCTGCTGCTGGTCGCACCGTCGTTCGACCGACGCGACTTCCCGGTGTGGCGCTACCAGCGCGGCGGCATCGTCAAGGACGGCGTGGTGCAGAACCCGCGCGACTGGAGCGGCACCCTGGTGCCCGCTCTCGTCGATTGGGTGCGGCGGCAGGAAGGTCGCCCGCTCGAATATTCCCTGCTCGGCCACTCGGCCGGAGGCCAGTTTTTGGACCGGCTCGCCGCCTTTGTTCCGACCGAAGCGAGGCGCATCGTCGTCGCCAACCCGGGAAGCTATGTGGTACCGAGCCTGGAGGTGGCCGCACCCTATGGGCTGGGAAAGGTCTATGCGGAGGCGGACGGCGAGGCGCGGCTGCGGCGCTATCTCGAACGGCCCCTCACCATCTATCTCGGCCAAGGCGACACGCGCGCCGACGACCGCGACACGAGTCCCGACGCGCTGGCGCAGGGCGCCTCGCGCTACCAGCGTGGAGTGAACACATTCAACACGGCAAAAATGCTGGCGCAAAAGCGCGGTTGGACATTCAACTGGCGGCTGGTCGAATTGCCCGGCGTCGGACACAGCGCGCGGAAGATGTTTTCCGCGCCACAAGCAGCCGACGCGCTCGCGCCCTGAAAGGAGCCGGTCGTCGAGACTCGAACCGGCAGCGGAGCAGCGTGAGGACATGAACCCGATGTCGATCCGTCGATGGCGCGCTGGATGGAAGCCCATGGCGGCCCGCGCGCGGTCGCGACGCTCATCGAGCGCGTGCGCGGCGCGGAACCGTTCGATACCGTCTATGCACGAGCGCGCTGACACCTGGACCGGACGCTGAATCCGATGCGCTTCTTGTTCGCGGCATCCATCCTGTTGCTGATCGCCGGCGCGGCGGTCGGCGCCGACCGCCATGCGGAGCGCATCGTCGCGCGACAGGTTGAGCCGATCGTGCCGTCCGACGGCGCCGGCGGCGTTGCCGTGGCGCTGCGCATCGACGGCAGCACCTTGTTTTTCAACTACGGCCTGGCCGATCGCGCCGACAACCGGCCGATCACAACCGATACGCTGTTCAATCTCGGTTCGCTGCGCAAAGTGTTCGAGACGACGCTGCTGGCGCAAGCGGTCGGGAAAGGCGAGCTCCGGCTCGACGATCCGGTCGCCAAGTATGTCGGCGAGCTGCAACAAGGCGGCGACATCCGCCGCGTCACGCTCGGGCAGCTGGCGACGCACACGTCCGGTCTGTTGCTGCCGCAGGACCACCCGCCGTGGCCGGATTGGGGCTACACGCTGCCGGAATTCATCCGCACGCTCAACGCCTGGACCGCCGGCACGGCTCCCGGCCAGCAACATCTCTATACCCACGCGGGCTTCATCCTGCTGCAGCTCGCGCTCGAGCGCCGATACGGCAAACCGATCGACGAGTTGATCGAGCGGCGTCTGCTGCGGCCGCTGGGCATGACCTCCACCATGCTGGCGCGGGGCGATGAAGGTCCGCGCGGAGACCTGTCCCCCGGGCTCAAGAGCCGCGCGGTGCAAGGCTACGGGGACGACAGCGAGCCGATCGGCAAGCCCGGCGAGCAGACCAGCTACTATCACTGGCAGGGGACGGGCCAGATGTACTCCTCCCCGCGCGACATGGCGCTCTTCCTCGCCGCCAATCTCGGCGAGCTGCCGATCGAGCGGTCGCTGCGCGACGCGATGGCGTTGGCGCACCGCGGCGTCCTGCGCATCGGCCCGCGCAACTGGCAGGCGCTGGCCTGGGAGACCATCGCCGGCGATCAGCCCACCATCATCGAAAAGTACGGCGGCCTCAACAACGCGTCGGCTTATATCGCGATGATGCCGAGCCGGAAGCTCGGGATCGTGATCCTCGGCAACCGCGGCAATCAGTATCCCAACGACGCCGGCCGCCGGATCCTGCTCGAGCTCACGGGTCAGTGGGCCTCCAAGCACTGACAGCTCCTGGCGGCACTCGCGGTCGCGCCTCCGGTGGCCGATAACGTGATGGTAGGTGTGGCCGCGCCACGCGAAATGTCATAGACATAGGCATCGAGCACAGACCGGAGCCGGCTGTGGACGCGAAATCGCCTTCATTCAGCATCGCAAATTCCGGAACTGAACCCGGTATCGTTGCCGCGGGCGTCTACGCCAACGGCAAGCGCGTGGCGGACGTTGCGATCGAGCACGCCGGCGAGTGGGCAAAGCGGCCGGGCCATGTGGTCTGGATCGGTCTGTTCGAACCAAGCTACGACCTGCTGGCCCGGGTGCAGGCGCAGTTCGATCTCCACCCCCTCGCCATCGAAGACGCCGGCAAGCCGCACCAGCATCCGAAGCTGGAGCAGTACGGCGACGCGCTGTTCATTGTCGTGCGAACGGCCCAGATCGTCGACGAGCGCATCGCCTTCGGGGAAACGCACATCTTTGTCGGGCGCGGATATGTGGTGACCGTGCGGCACGGCGCCTCGAGTTCCTATGCGGCGGTGCGCGAGAGATGCGAGTCGTGCCCAACGGTTCTCTCACACGGCGAGCACTACATCCTTTACGCAATCCTCGACTTCGTCGTCGACAACTACATGCCGGTGGTGGAAACGGTTCATGAGGAGGTCGAGGCGATCGAAGACCGGGTTTTCGACTCCGTTCTCAACAAGACCGACGGGCAACGCCTCTACATGCTGCGTCGTGACCTTCTGCGGCTGCGAAACGCGGCCACGCCGCTCGTCAATGTTTGCCGCCGGCTCGAACACGCGGAGGTGATGTCAGTCGATCCGACGATACAGCCCCTGTTGCGCGACGTGACCGATCACGTGCTCCGCGTGCAGGAGGAAATCGACATGTTGCGAGAGGTGCTGGCGTTCGCCTTCGAGGCTAGCCTCATGAACGGTCAGGCCGAGCAAACCAGCATCACCCGCCGCCTGGCGGCTTGGGCCGCCATTCTCGCGGTACCGACCGCGATCGCCGGCATCTACGGCATGAACTTCGAATACATGCCCGAACTCAAGTTGGGTTACGGCTATTTCCTTGTTCTGGCTGGAATTGCAGCGATCTGCACGACGCTCTACGTGCGACTGCGACACTACGGCTGGCTGTGAGGAAAGTGGGTTGCATTGACGGGACCGCAATCGGTGGTCGATCCCGGCGACGCATAATGCGCTTTCGGATTTCAAGCGTGCGGCGGTTCCTCGCGTTCGAGCACGCGTAACTTGCGTACCGTCAATTCGTCGACGTCGAGTGTTTGAAAGCGCGCCTTCTTGACCGCCACGCGGCCGACCGAGAGCCGGCCGATCGCCAGCGCGCCGACAGCGATGGCGCCGACCGCGAGCGCGCCGAAGGCGGCGGCGCCGAGCGCCAGCGCGATCAGGCTGGCGGCGGGAATGGCTTCCGCTCGACGAATGATCTCGCGCGGCATCGGGAACCTCCGTCAGCAGGATCACGTTTGCGGCACTACGCCATGGCGCTGCTGGTTTGTCGATCGGTCATTCCTGTATCATACTCGGCGTCGGCCTCGATGAAGCCGACTGGCGGACGGCTCGATACCGGGCTTGGCCCCATGAGCATCGCGCCGAACGAATTTCCGCCGAGAGCGTGATCCCGAAAAGTTGCAGACTTTTCGGACAAGGTCATGCGAGCAACAAAATGCGGTGGAGCGAAATCGCGATTTAAAGTGAGGCGATTTCGCTCCGGGATGTGGTTCCAAGGTCGCGGCATGGCGTGACCGATGGCCAAGACGGCACCCTGCGCTGCGGCCCCCTGGTCTACGGGAGGTACGACTCATGGCGCAGCTGCACGTACTCATGGGAGCGGAGTCGATCCGCGCCCGCCCGGTGGTCCGCACCATCGCGCTGGCGGACCTCAAGGACGCCCTGGCACGGGGCATCGCCGATTTTTCGGCCATGCCGACGCACGCGGTGTTCCTCTGCCTGATCTATCCCATCGTCGGCCTGATCCTGGCGCGATTGATCCTGGGCTACGAGGTCTTGCCGCTCTTGTTTCCGCTCGCCGCGGGCTTCGCGCTCGTCGGCCCTTTTGCAGCCATCGGCTTTTATGAACTGAGCCGGCGGCGCGAGCAGGGTCTCGACATTTCGTGGCAAGACGCCTTCGACGTGCTGCACTCGCCGTCGCGCGGTGCGATCGCAGCGCTTGGTCTGCTGCTGGTGGTCATCTTCGCGATCTGGATCGCCGTCGCGCAGGCGATCTACATCGCCAATTTCGGCTACCAGCCGGCGGCCTCGATTCCGGATTTCATCCATCAAGTCCTCACCACGCCCGCCGGCTGGATGCTCATCGTCGTCGGCAATCTGGTCGGGTTCCTGTTCGCCGCGGCAGTGTTGAGCATCAGCGTCATCTCATTCCCGTTGCTGCTCGACCGCGACGTGGGCGCCGTGGAGGCGGCGCTGACCTCGGTCCGGGCGGTCGCTGCCAACCCGGTGACCATGGCGGCGTGGGGATTGATTGTGGCCGCGCTTTTGGTGATCGGCTCTTTGCCGCTCTTCTTCGGCCTGGCCGTCGTGGTGCCGATACTCGGGCATTCGACCTGGCATCTCTACCGCAAGGTGGTCGAGCCAGGCCTGGAACCTCGCCAGGCATCTCCACGTCCGCCGACGCGACGACATTATGCGGCGCAGTTTCCGGCCGCTCTTTTCGCCGGCGAGGACCCACGGACACCTGAACAACGGACATCTGGACCACAGACACCCGGACAATCGTAGGGACCGCGTCGGCTGCGCCGGCCCTCGGCCCCTCGATCCGGCGCGTCTGCTGCAAGGTGTGGCAAACGGGTGTGCGGCCGTTCGCCATCGCCCCGCGCACTTTTCGGATTAGATCATGCCGCCAAACAAATGAGCGAAATCGCGATTTAATGCGAAGCGGTTTCGCTCTAACGGCGGAAGCGGTAGCCCGGCATGATGCCCGCGGCCCGGTAGCTTCTCGGCACCACCCAGCCGTTCCATCCATGGGCTCCGCCCCAACCGAAGCCGGCGCGCGTGCCGTAGCCGCACCAATACCACCCCGCCCCCGCCCATCCATAGGGGTACCAGCAATACGGGCGGCCGAGATAGATGAACTGGGCCGGCTCGGCGGCCGCAAGCCGGTCGGCCTGCATCGCTTCGGGTGCCGCCAGCGGCATCGCTTCGACCCACCCGCTCGCCAACGTCATCCCCGCGGTCAACGCGGCGACGCTCGCAAGACGCAACACCAACGCGCGCATGGCCCTTCCCCCATCGTGCCCGTCCGCCAACCGGATCCAGCCCCTGGCATTGAAAGCAAGAAAGGTGTCGAAAATATTTCGCGCGCGGCCCCCGGGACCGGCGGGAGCGCCGCACCGCCAGCGGCCGCCGACGGTGATGGCCGCCGCGTCACACGGCGAGGCGGGTGACGGCTGCGGCCAGTTCGCAAACCTGCGTCGCCGGTCGCGCCGGCGCATCGCCCTGCTCCGGCTCATAGCCGACCGCACGCAACGCTCCGTTTGCCGGACACATCTCCACGGCAAGGCGGGTGAACGGATTGAGCACGGGCGGGATCACCCAGGCGAAATTGCCGCGGGCGAACGACCCCGGCCAGGCCACCAATGCGTCGCGGCGGGCGCGGTTGCGCGCGGCAGCCTCTTCGGAGGATCTGGTCAACAGCGCCGTGGGAGAAACCCGCGCCTCCCAGGAGCGGATGCCGTGCAGCCAATCGTTCGCCGTCGCCGTGTCCTCGCCCCGACTGGCGAAACCTTCCTCCGTCCGCTCGATGACGCAGCGCTCGCCGCGCTCGCATCCGACGAGGGTAAATATGGCCGGACGCGCGATCGGCACCGTCTCGAGCCGGCGCCTGGCCTCGCCGAAATGGCGGCAGGTCTCGAACACTTCGCGCAGCAGGTGGTCGGGCGGCCGAAAACGAAGCGGCCAAGTCTGCAGCGCGTTCATCGCGAGGTCGTATGGCCGCAGCCACGGCTTGCGGGTACGGCGCCAGAGCGGCGCCTGGTTGATGCCGGCCGCGAAACGTCCCGGCGCCGACGCGGTCAGCGTGCCCGCATAGCCGGGCCAGGTCACGCTGATGAACTCGCCGGCCGGGCCGCGCATGCGCGCAAGCTCGAGATGGCGGCCGAGCCCCGGGAACGGCCAATCGAGCGTGCGCGCGAGCCACGGCACGCCGTCCTCGTCGCGGGCAGCCGCGGTGCAGCCCCATTGGTACGAGCCGTTGAGAAACCAGATACCGGGAAAGCCGAGCGCCGCCGCGATCGCTTCGACCTCCGCCACGTACGACGACTGCGAGCGCCGCAGCCACCGGCGCGTGAGAGCATCCATGGCGGGAAGCAGCATTCGCGCGGGCCACGGCAGCCAGGTCAGACAATCGTCCCGCAAGGCGCGCGCCCGGGCGCGCGCGTCGAGCGCGCGGCGGACGGGTCCGCCGTTACGGACATCCACGACGGGAATGGAAACCAGATCGGACGTCGGTGCGCTCATTGCCGCTGATGCTTGCCCGCTGATGCTTGCGATGGTTGCTGGACCCCGACCGCGTCCGCCAGCCCGCCGAACGTGTCGGAGGAAGCCGACTTGCGCACTTTAGCTCGCCGGCGGCGGGCAAGCCACGAGATCGGCGTGCGGGCGAAAGCGCGACCGGGTGCCGCGGCGATAATGGAATTGGTCATTGGCCGCGTGCGCCACATTCTTTACATTCTGCGCGCGCATGTGGGACCTTTTCGCGCGGAGGGGTCAAGGGTGATCGCGGTCGCAGCCAGAGTATTAGGCATTGTCGCGCTTGCAACGCTCGCAACGCCGGTGCTCGGTGAGGAGGACTTCCCGCTCGTCGGCACCTACACGGAAAATCAGGCCTGCAAGGGCGACAGCTCGGACGGCGGTGTTTCACGAGTGAAAATCACGCCGCGCGACATCGATTCGGTGTTCGGGCTCTGCACCATCCTGAGCAAGAAGCGTCAGGGCGCCACGTTCGCGGTCCATGTCGAATGCAAGGGTCCCGGCGGGAGCCAGATGCTGGGCGACGTCAATTTCACGCTGCGCGACGACAACACCATCGACTTTTCCGATCAGGACCAGACCTACAAGGCCGTGCTCCACCGGTGTCCCGACTGAGCGGGCGTTCGCTCCTTGGCCTCGCTCCAGTTCCGGACGACGGTCGACACCCCCGCGTGGCCGGCCGCATTTTCGCGCGACGAATTCGGCGAGCGGTGTATATAATCGCGCCGCCGTCGCGCCATGACATCGGGGTGAGAACAGCATGACGTATGAAGGTATGCTTGCGGAGACGGTCGCCTTTCGCGGTCACAAGGGCGACATCGGCGAAGCCTATTACGCGCGCCCGCTCGGCGGCGGGCCGTGGCCCGGCGTGGTGTTGATCCATCACATGCCCGGCTGGGACGAGTGGATCAAAGAGGCGACCCGCAAGCTCGCCCATCATGGATTGGCGACCATCTCTCCCCACCTTTATTTCCGCGAAGGCCCCGGCAGCCCCGACGACGTGGGCGCCCGCGTGCGCGCGGCCGGCGGGGTCGCCGACGAGCAGGTGATGGGTGACGTCGCGGGCTGCATGCAATTCCTGCGCGCCCAGCCCTACGCCAACGGCAAAGTCGGCGTGATCGGATTCTGCTCGGGCGGACGCCACACCTATCTCGCCGCCTGTTCGCTCGACGGCATCGATGCCGCGGTCGACTGCTGGGGCGGCAACGTCATCGTCGACGACGTGAAGCAGCTCAATGCCAAGCGGCCGGTCGCGCCCATCGAGCTCACGGAAAAGATGCGCTGTCCGCTGCTCGGCCTGTTTGGCAATGATGACGCGAATCCAAACCGCGATCAGGTGAACCGCACCGAAGCCATGCTCAAGAAGCTCGGCAAGAGCTACGTGTTCCATCGTTACGACGGCGCAGGGCACGCCTTTTTCAACGCTGCGCGCACCGCCTATCGGCCGGAGCAGGCGCTCGACGGCTGGAGCAAGGTCTTTGGGTTCTTCCACCAACATCTCGCCGCGGCGGCCGCCGCCCGCGCGGCCTGACAGCAACGGAGGCAAGCAGCATGTGCTCCTACATCGTCGAGAAGGCCAAGCTCCTGGGCAGCGCCAAGGGGCCGAGCGGCTGGATGCGGGTCGATACCGCCAATGTCTATTACGACCATCCCTTTCATGCGCCGCTCGACCACGCGCTCGGCATCGACTTCATCAACGCGGCCGAGGGCGGGCGCGAGCGTGTGGCGGTCGAATTGAGCGCGGAATCCGCGCGCGCGCTGGTTCGGTCGATCCTCGCGGCCTTGGCGAGCGGCGAGATCGAGCACGGCAAGGCAGCTCACCATGCGGCCGCGCCCGCCGCGGCGGAATGAGATTCTCGGCTCCGGAGCCCGAACCGCGGAGGAAGCCATGGGCGTGATGACTCGCGCGAGGTTCGACGTCGTTCCCCTGACCAGGCACATCGGGGCCGAAATTCGCGGACTGGATCTGCGTGAGCGGCCCGATGACGAGACCGTCGGCGCCATCTACCAGGCCTGGCTCGATCATCTCGTCATCGTCTTTCCCGGCCAGAACCTGTCGCAGGAGGATCTGATCCGCGTCACCGGCTACTTCGGCGAGCTCGGTGAGATATCCCGGCCGGCGAAATATTTCCCCAAAGGCTATTCGAGCCTGCTGCCAGGCATCATGCTGATCTCCAACATCCGCGAGAACGGCGAGCCGATCGGCGCGCTGCCCGACGGCGAGATGATGTTCCACCACGACATGATCCACGCCGAGGTGCCGAGCAAGGCGACCTTGCTCTACTCCGTGGAGATTCCCTCCGCCGGCGGCAACACGCTGTTTGCCAGCGGCTACGCCGCCTACGACACGCTCGACCCGGCGATCCGCGGCCGGCTCGAGGGCCGCAAAGCCATGCACCACTACAATTACGGATCGACGCAGCGAGGCGACGACCGCGGCACCGCGGCTTTCGCCGAATGCATCCATCCGGTGTTCCGCACCCACGAGGACACCGGCCGCAAGGCGGTCTATGTCAACCGGCTGATGACCGTCGGCGTCGTCGACATGCCGGCACAGGAGAGCGAGCCGCTGCTCGATGCGGTGTTCGACCACGCCGAGAAGCCGGACTTCGTCTACGAGCACGTCTGGCGCGTGGGCGATCTCCTGCTGTGGGACAATCGCTGCTCCTCGCACGCGCGCACCGATTTCCCCTCGAGCGAGCGTCGGCTGATGCTGCGCACCACGGTCAAAGGCACGGTACGGCCTTATTGAGTGCGCGTCGCGGCCGCGATCCGCATCACGCCCGCCGGCCGTGTCGACGCGGCCGGATGCCGGGGAGGAGGATGATCGGCTTGCACGCACGCGCTTTCCGCATTCTCGCAATCGCGCTCGCCGCGACGTCGCCGGCCGCGGCGCAGGATTACCCGACAAAGCCGATCGAGCTCGTGGTTCCGTTCGTTGCCGGCGGCACGACCGACAACATCGCCCGGCTTATCGCCCAGCGCTTCTCCGAGAGCTGGGGCCAGACCGTCGTCGTCAACAATCGCCCGGGCGGCGGCAGCACGATTGGAACCAACGCCGTCGCCAAGGCGGCGCCGGACGGCTACACGCTGCTCGTCACCACGATCGGCTTCGCGATCAATGCCGGGCTGCAGAAGCTGCCCTACGATCCGATCAACGATTTCACGCCGATCACGGAGCTTGCTTCGCTTCCGTTGATGCTGGTCGTGCATGCCTCGGTGCCGGCGACGAACCTGCAGGAGTTCATCGCGCTCGCCAAGTCACAGCCGGGCGGATGGGACTATGCCTCCTCCGGCATCGGCACGTCGCCCCATCTGGCCGCCGAAATGTTCAAGTCGGCAGCCGGCGTCGACTTGATCCACGTGCCGTACAAAGGCAACGCCGAGGCGATGAATTCGCTCCTCGGCGGGCACGTGAAGATCTATTTCGCCTTGGTGCCCGCGGCCCTGCAACACATCAAGGCCGGGACCCTGCGCGCGCTTGCCGTCACCACGGAAAAACGATTGCCCTACCTTCCCGACGTGCCGACCATCGCCGAGCAGGGCTTCCCCGGCTATGAGATCAGTTCCTGGCAGGGCGTGTTCGCGCCCGCCGGCACGCCGAAGGAGGTCGTCGCCAAGATCAACGGCGAGCTCGCCCGCATGGTCAATACGCCCGAGATGCGCGCGCGGATGTCGCGGGAAGGCGCCGATCCCGTGGGCAGCACGCCGGACGCGTTCGCCGGGCGCGTACGCAGCGAGATCGCTAAGTGGAGCACGGTGATCAAAAAAGCCGGCGTTCAGACCTCGAACTGACACCGATCCTCGTCTCGCCGGCGCTGACACGCCACCCACAGAATTGCGACCAGCGCGGCATTCGCGACCGCGAATCCGGTCAGCGTCGCGACGGTCGCGATTGCTCCGGAATATTCGATCACCAGCGCTGCCGCCGAGGGTGCGAGCGCCTGCACGATCAGGCTGGGGAGCGCCAGCCGCCCCATGAGAGTGGCATAGCGGCCCGGACCGAACAGCGCCAGCGGCAGCGTGCCGCGCGCGATCCACATGATGCCGTAGCCGCCCGCGTAGATCACGACCGCGACAGCGAGGATCGGAAAATCCGCCAGAAGAAGAGCGAGTCCGCCCGCCATCAGGGCGCAGGACGCGACCATGGTCCAGATCGGATGGTAGCGCTCGCCGAAGATGCGCTCGATGACGCGGGCACCGACCTGCGCCGGACCGAACAGTGTGCCGAGCGCCACTGCCTCGGCGAACGTGGCTCCCCTCGCCTGCAGAAAGGTCAAGAGATGCACGACCACGATCGATCCGATGCCGGCGGAAATCGTCAGCACCAGCGCCAGCAACGCAAATGTCGCGTATTGCCGCAAGGGCGCTCGCGTGCCGTTCGGCTTGAGTGCGGGCGCGCCTGCGGCCCGGTCGCTCGCCCCGCGCGGCAATTTCGGCATCACCGCCATCTGCAGCGGCAGCGACACGAGAAGATGCAGAGCGGCATAGACCAAGCAGGCCCCGCGCCAGCCGACCGTCTCGGCGAGGAATGCGCTCAGCGGCCAACACACCGTGCTGGCGAAACCGCCGAACAGGGTGAGGTTGGTGATGGGCGTGCGCGCCTCCTTGCCGTAGAGCTTGCCGAGGGCCGCGAACACCGCATCGTAGAGACCGGTTCCCATGCCGGCGCCGAGCACGAGCCAGGCCAGCAGATAGACCGGCAGGGCCGGAGCGAGGCCGATGCCGGCGAGCCCGGCAGCGTAAAGCAGCGAACTCGCCGCAAGCACCGGCCGGCCGCCCTTGCGATCGATGATCGACCCCACGCGCGGGGCAATCAGCCCGGCGACGAGGAGACCGATCGACACGCCACCGATGACCCAGGCCAGCGACCAGCCGGTATCGGCGACGATCGGCTCGGCGAGCACGGCGGGAAAATAGAACGAGCTTCCCCATCCCAATATCTGGGCGATGCCCAGCGCGGTGACGACGACCGGGCGCGACCTCATGCGCCGAGCTTGCTGGCCAAATCTTCCAGGCTGCTCGCGGCGAAATCGACCGCCGCCTTCGGAGCGACTTCGCCGGTGCCCGGCCCGCGCTCGTTCGGCCGCGCGATATGGGCGGTGCGCAGCCCGCATTTGGCCGCAGCAAGGAGATCATTGGTGTGTGCCGCGACCATCATGCAGTCGCCGGGCGGCAGATCGAAGGCCTCGCAGGCGGCGAGGTAGACGCGCGGCTTGGGCTTGTAGTCGCCGGCGGTTTCCGCGCCCAGGATCGCGTCCCAGGGAAAATTGTTGCGGCGCGCGAGATTGACCATCAGCGAAATGTTGCCGTTGGAGACCGGTGCCAGCATGAACTGGCGCCGGAGGCGCGCAAGGCCCGGCGCAACGTCGGGCCAGCTGTCGAGCCGGTGCCAGGCCAGATTGAGATCGCGCGCCGCTTCTTCCGCCAACCGCGAAATGCCGAACCGCGGAAGGACGCGATCGAGATTGCGCCGGTGCAGCACGTCGAGCTTGCAGAACGCAAGACGGCCGGCGCGCACCTCCTCCATGGCGGGCTGGTATTCGTCGCGCCAGGCATCGGCAAAGGCGAGCCAGTCGAGCCGGTGGCCGCTCTGCTCGAGAATGATCGCGGCCTCGCGCGCGACGCCGCTGCGCCAATCGGCCAGCGTGCCGAAGACGTCAAAGAACAGCGCTCTGACGGCCATGACGTGCTACCCCCGACCGGTTCCCGTGACGGATCCAGTCCGGGCCAACCTTCGCCGGAAAACGCTGTCGGCGCCCGTCACGATCCCGTCGGCTCCATGCCCCGCGACTTGAGCACCTCGACGGCGGCGGGACCCGAGAGCGTCTTGAGCAGGGCCTGGGCCGCATCGGCGGCTTTGGCATGGGCGCCGATGCCGGCGGCATAGACGGTGTAGTTCTGGATGTCCGGCGGCAGCGGGCCGACCAGCGTGACGCCTTTCACCGGCAGGATTTCGCTGATCTGATGAATGCCAAGCTCGGCCTCGCCGCGGACGATGTGCTCCGCCACCGCTCCGCCGTGAATCAACTTCGCCTTGGGCTTGACCTCGCCGGCAACACCCAGCTTGTCGAGCAGGCCGGCGACATAGATGCCGCTCGAGCCGCCCGCCGCGGGATCGATATAGGCAACGGACTTCGCCGCGAGCAGCGCGCGTTTGAACGCCTCGACCGAGCTGATGTCGGGCTTCGGCGTGCCGTCCTTGACCACGACCCCGACGCCGACGCGCGCGAGGTTGACCCGGCTGCCGGCGACGAATTTGCCCTTGCCGGAAAGATCGTTCACCGCCGCGGGTGTCAGCACGGCGAGGTCGAATGCCTCGCCGCCTGCGATCCGTTTCGACAACGCGCCCACGGTGTCGTTCTCCACCGTTACCTTGTGACCGGTCTGCTTCTCGAAATCGGGCACCAGCGCCAGCAGCACCTGCTTGAAGGCGCCGGCGGTCAGCACCTTGACGTCCGCCGCCGCGGCCCCGCCGGGCGCGCCGGCGGCGATCAGCACCATCGCAAGACTGAAGACGCTCGTTCTCATCTGGTCCTCCATTCGGGCGGCGCATCCTACAGCAAGTGGGGGGAAGACCCATGCCGTCGCTCGGGTGCCCCCACCAGAGCTAGCTGGTGCGGGCGTACCGCGGGCGCGCCGCCCTAATTCCGCCGCGCAATGGTGCAATGCAATATCTTTGGGTGTGTGCTGGGGTCAGTTGTGGTTTACACTTCCAAATCAAAGGGTTGATTCGCCATCGCCATCGGTGATTCGCCCAATGGTGCAACGTAGCGTCCGAGACCGCGTGCAGCTTTACCGCTTGCAACCGGCGCAATCTGGAAGCCAAGGAGAGTTCGCTTGAGTTGATCGATCGCCGCGCCGGGCCAACGAAAGGGGTGTACCCATGTTCCGAAGCCTTGCACGGCTCGCGCTCAGTTTTGCGATCCTTGTGTTCGTCATTCCGGATACGTCTGCCCACGACAGCTGGATTTCGCGCGGCGGCCTCCGCAACTCGGCGGGCGAATGGTGTTGCGGCGAAGGCGACTGCTTCGTCATCCCGAAGGAGCGCATCATGATGACCGGCGAGGGCTACGTGATCATCCATGGTCCGCTCGCCGGGATCGGGCCGCAACTCTACGAGTCCGTTCCCTTCAGCGAAGCCCAGCCGTCGCCCGACGGAGAATTCTGGCGCTGCAAGCGTCCCGATGGCAGTCGCCGGTGCTTCTTCGCGCCGCCGCCGAGCACCTGATGCGCTATCGAGGGCGTGTCTGACCTCGTCGGGGTGAGGATGCGCGCGGCGCGGCCGATGATTGCGCGCTTGCGCGGAGCGCAGCCTTCAAATCGGTCGGTCGCCCGTGCTTTCGCAACAGATCGCGAAAGGCCTCGTCGGCGAGTTCCTGGAACGTCTTCATCGAATCGCGTCCGAGCAGGTCCACGGCCTGCCAGGTCTCTTCATCCAATTCGACCAGCTTGCGCTTGGTACCGGCGGCTTTCTTGGCCATGACCACTCTCCCTGACCCCAATTGAACCCTCCTCGAGTGCGGGAAACAACGGCCGGCGCGATGGATTGTCCATCGACCACGGAGGCCGCGATGGTGAGAGAGGGACCCGCCCGGCCCGAACCGTATCCCGCCAGAAAGGCACGCGGCGACGGCTTCACTCCCGCTGCATGGGTGGATCGCGCGGGCCACGGCGGGCCGCGGATGCGGAGCTCCGGAGTCCCCCAAGAGCCTCCGGCACGTTTGGCTGCGCGCGCCAGCGCATGCTACCCCTCGCCCATGCCGGCGTTGATCGTTCCTCTTGTCGAGCTCGCGGCGCATTTGCCCGCCCGCGGCGCGCTGATCGGGCTCGACCTCGGCACCAAGACCATCGGGGTGGCATCGAGCGATCCCGACCGGCGGCTCGCCACCGGCGTCGAGACGATCGCGCGCAAGAACTTCTCGAGCGATGCCGCGCGCCTGCTCGCCCTCGCCGCCGAGCGCAAGGCGGCGGCTTTCGTGCTCGGACTTCCCGTCAACATGGACGGCAGCGAAGGTCCGCGGGCGCAATCCACCCGCGCCTTTGCGCGCAACCTTGCGCGGATGATCGACCTCCCGATCGCGCTGTGGGATGAACGGCTCTCCACCGCCGCGGTGGAACGCGAATTGATTGCCGCCGACGTGACCCGCGCGCGCCGCGCCGCGGTCATCGACCAGCACGCCGCGGCGTTCATCCTGCAGGGCGCGCTCGACCGACTGACGCGCGGCGCCGTCGCAAGCTGATCGCGCGATCACCGAACCCGGGGCAAGCCCGAGCTCGGCGGTTCGCACGTGGGAGTCAATCCAGCGTGCTGATCACAAGCCGCGGATGACGCCACGGAGTATCGCGCTAGAGCGCATCCCGATTGGGTCGAATCGTGATGCGCTCTAGATTCTTCGATTTTGCGCATGTTCTGTTCGGAAAACCGGTTCCCACTTTTCCGGAACATGCGCTAACAGCGGTTTTGCGCCCGCAGCGTCGGGTAGCAGGGATTGGCCGGCGCCGCGCCGGGCGGTCCGGGCTGCCAGCCCAGATCGCGATAGGAATACGGCATGCCGCCGGTGTCATATCCCGCCGGGTAGTCCCAGGAACGGGACCCATAGCCGGGTGCATAGGCATAGCCGCCATACGCGCCCGCGTAGCCCTGGGGCGCCATGTAGCCTGCATAGCCCTGGGGTGCCATGTAGTACGGGTCCGCGACCACCTGCGCAGCCGACGGAATCGCCGCCGCCAGCGCCAGGCTCCCGGCAACTCCGCAGCCGATCACTGCTGTCCTGAAAATATTCGCCATCGCTGGCCTCCTTCTTTCCGTTCGACCCCGCCTGCCCGACCAACACATCGCTGCCACGTCGGTTCCGGCCGCTATTGCGGCGCAGCAAGTCGCCGCTTTCACAAAAACGTGTGCCGAAAAGGCGTGAGACGTCCGACCTCAAGTTGCGCGGACGAACGCGGGTCGATCACGCCGAAGGAAGAGCGCGCTCGAGCACGAGGCGGGCTTCGCCGGGAGCGATGTCGCTGGTTCCGTACATCGCGCCGTGGCGCTCGGCGAGCCGCGTGCGCACGAAAAGGTCCGCGACCTCCGCCGCCGAGCCCTCGCGCAACGCCGCCGCCGCCGCCAGCAAAGCGAGGCGGCCGACCGCCGCGCGCGCCTGCGCCTCGGCCTGCGGGGCTGAAAATGCGCCCTCGACAAAGTCTGCGCTCGCGCGCGCCCCCGGCAGCTCGGCCGCCTCGGCGGCGAGCGCACCCAGCACGACGCGCGCGGCGTCACCGTCACGGGTGACCGCACGCAGCACGTCGAGGCACATCACGTTGCCCGAGCCCTCCCAGATTGCGTTGACCGGCGCCTCGCGATAGAGCCGCGGCAGCATGCTTTCCTCGACGTAGCCATTGCCGCCCAGACACTCCATCGCTTCGTAGATGAACCCCGGGGCGGTCTTGCACACCCAATATTTCACCACCGGGGTGAGCAGCCGCGCCCGCGCGGCCGCGTGCGCATCGTGCTCCGCGAGATCGAAGGAGCGGGCGAGCCGCATCACGAGCGCGACCGCACCCTCCACCTCGAGCGCCATGTCGGCGAGCACCGCGCGCATCATCGGCTGATCGCCAAGATGCTTCTGGAACACGCTGCGGTGGCGCGCGTGGTGGATCGCCTGCGCGAGCGCCATGCGCATGAGGCCGACGGAGGCGATGGCGCAATCGAGCCGGGTGAGCTGCACCATATTGATGATGGTGCGCACGCCCCTGCCCTCCTCGCCGACGCGCCAGGCGAAGGCGTCCGCGAACTCGACCTCGGAGGAGGCGTTCGAGCGGTTGCCGAGCTTGTCCTTGAGGCGCTGAAAATGCAGCCCATTGACCGATCCGTCCGGACGAAAACGCGGCATGAGAAAGCAGGTGAGCCCCCCCGGCGCCTGCGCCAGCACCAGAAAGGCGTCGCACATGGGCGCCGACATGAACCACTTTTGGCCGGTGATGGCGTACCCCTCGCCCGCGGGTTGGGCGCGCGTCGTATTGGTGCGCACGTCCGTGCCGCCCTGCTTTTCCGTCATGCCCATGCCGAGCGTGATCCCGGTCTTCTCCCACCACGGCCGGAAATGGGGATCGTAGCGGCGCGACAATATCTTGGGCATCAGCTTGCCGACCAGCGCGGGCTCGCCTGCGAGGGCCGCGACCGCGGCACGCGTCATGGTGATCGGGCAGAGGTGGCCGGTCTCGACCTGCGCCGCCATGTAGAAACGCGCGGCGCGGGTGACTTGCGCGGGTGCCGGCGCCGGCGTGGCGTCGTCGCGCCAAGTCGAAGCCTGCAAGCCGGCCGCAACGCTCTCGGCCATGAAATAATGATAGGCCGGGTGGAATTCGACGACGTCGCGACGAAAGCCCTTGGCGTCGAAAATTCTCAATTGCGGCGGGTTCTCGTCGGCCTGCCGCGCCAGCTCGAACATCTCGGCTGTGCCCCAATGCCGCCCGAAGGCCGACAGCGACGCAACCTCGCCCTCGCCGCCATTGGCCGCGACGGCGCCCTGCAGCGGCGCGTCGCTGGCATAGAGATCGACATCGACGTAGGGCGGCGACTGATTGGCACAGGTCGCGCGCGTCTCGGAGCGCAGCTGAGCAGCCATTGGACAACTCCCAGAGCGAAATCGTTTCACGTTGAACCGCGATTTCGCTCTAGCAGGCTGCTGAAAAACTCTCTCGACGGCAAGAGCTGATCGTGATTCCGTTGTATTGGACCACGGCGGGGTGATTTGCGATGCGCGGCGAGCAACGAGGATCAGAGGGGCTGTTTTCGTATATCCGGCTGGAGGAGCGGGTCGCACCGGACCACCCATTGAGGGCGATCCTGGTTCTGGTGAATGAGGTGCTTGCGGCGCTGTCGGATCGGTTTGACGAACTCTATTCGCATATGGGGCGGCCTTCGATTCCGCCGGAATATCTTCTGCGGGCCACACTGCTGCAGGCATTCTTCACCGTGCGCTCAGAACGGCAGTTGATGGAACAAATCAACTACAATCTTCTGTTTCGCTGGTTTGTCGGTCTGTCGATCGACGACGCCGTTTGGGACGCTACGGTCTTTACGAAGAACCGTGACCGGCTGCTGGAGGCCGATGTGGCGCGTGAATTCTTGTCCAGCTTGCTGTCGCTGCCGAAGGTGAAGCGGCTTCTATCGAGCGATCACTTCTCGGTGGACGGAACGCTGCTGAAGGCTTGGGCCTCGATGAAGAGCTTTCGGCCGAAGGACGGGAGTGACGGTCCGTCCACGGGCGGCCGCAATGGCGAGCGTAACTTCCACCGTGAGAAACGATCGAATAAGACCCACGAGAGCACGACAGATCCTGATGCCAAGCTCTACCGCAAGGGTGACGGCCAGGAGAGTCGGCTGTGCTACATGGGCCATGTCCTGATGGAAAACCGCAACGGTCTGGCAGTTGCTGGCGACGTGACGCAAGCGACCGGCACAGCCGAGCGCGAGGCAGCCCTCACCCTCATCGACAATCATCGACCTGCCGAGCAGCGGATCACGCTCGGCGCCGACAAAGCCTACGACGTGGTCGAGTTTGTCGAAGCGCTGCGTGAACGCGAAGTGACGCCCCACATCGCGATCAACGGTCACGTCACCAAGACGGGCAAGATCCGCAGGACGGCAGTGGACGGTCGCATCACCCGACATCCCGGCTACGCGATCAGCCAGGTCATCCGCAAACGTATCGAAGAAATCTTCGGCTGGACCAAGCCGATTGGAGGATTGGCACAGGTCAAAGTTCGCGGGCTTGCCAAGGTGCAAGCCGTCTTCATCTTCGCAATCCTGGCCTACAATCTCGTGCGGATACCCAAGCTTCTGGAGGCCACATGCGGCGCGGCGCCAAGAGCGCGCTGATCGGCAAGTGGCGGATCATCGAGATGGAGCTCTGGGACAGTGATTACTTGGATTGGTTGAGCCCGCCTACATCCAGTTCCAAGCTAACGAGCTCGGTGAGTTCAAGTTCGGATGCGTGATCGGCGGTCTCGATTGCACCCTCTTTGCCGCTGCCGCCGACTTCACTTGGCAAGGCTCCGACGAGATGGACCCGGTCTCCGGAGATGGATGGGCCGAACTCGACGACGATGGTACGATCAACGGCGAAATCAGCTTCCATCTCGGCGACGAATCAGCCTTCAAAGCTCGCAAATGGTGACTTCTTCAGCAGCCTGCTAGCGCATGTTCCGGAAAAGTGGGAACCGGTTTTCCGAATAGAACATGCGCAAAATCGAAAAATCTAGAGCGCATCACGATTCGATCCAATCGGGATGCGCTCTAAGCGTTTGTTTGGTCGCCGATCTTATCCGAAAAGTCTGCAACTTTTCGGGTCATGCTCCAGCTCCCGCGGACTCCCGACATGGGTCCTCCGCATCGGCGCTCGACCGGACCTGCGCGATCGAGCAGAATGGTCGTCAAGGCGTCAAAAAAAGCAGGGAGGACATGATGAACGCAGTTCGAGCCGTCGCATGTCTCGCAGCGCTTGTGGTTGCGGGCGCGAGCCACGCTCAAACCTATCCCAGCGGCAACGTGCGCATCGTCGTGCCCTATCCACCCGGCGGTCCGACCGACGTCATCGCTCGCCTCTCCGCACAGAAGCTCTCGGAAGCGCTCGGCCACCAGTTCTATGTGGAAAACATCAGCGGGGCGAGCGGCGCGCGCGGCGCGGCGATGGTCGCGGGCGCCCCCGCGGATGGCCACACACTCCTTTTCGTGACCAATGATCTGGCGGTCACGTCCACGATTTCCACCAAGATTCAGTACGATCCGATCAGGAGCTTCGCGCCGATCGGCCTCGTATCATCGTCGCCCTCGGTGGTCCTGGTTCATCCTTCGGTGCCGGCGAAAACCTTGCAGGAGCTCGTCCAGCTCGCGCGCGCCGATCCCGCCAAATACAGCTTCGCGTCCATGAGTCTCGGCCAGAACCTGCTCACCAGCGAGAAACTGTTTCGTCTCGGGCTGAAGCTGCCCGTCGTCCGGGTGCCGTTTCCGGGGGCGGCTCCCATCCTCGCCTCGACCGTGGCCGGCCATACGCTCGTGGCCTATATCGGGCTGCCTTCGGCGGTTCCCTTCATCAAGGAGGGCACGCTGCGCGCATTGGCGGTGACCAGCCCCAAACGCTCTCCCATCGTCCCCGACGTTCCGACCTTGGCCGAAAGCGGTCTCGACGACCAGGAAACCGAATTGATCATCGGCCTGGTGGCGCCGGCGGCGACGCCGAAGGCGATCGTGGACCTGCTGTCCCGCCAGCTGGCGCGGATCGTCGTGCTGCCCGACCTGCAACAAAGGCTCGCGGCGCTGGGCTTCTCGGCGGTCGGCAGCACGCCGGAAGAGTTCGCCGCACAGATCAAGGCCGACATCGAAAAGTGGAGCAAAGTCGTGCGCGATGCCGGCATCAAGATCGAGTAACCGAGCCGGCTATCCGGCGAAACCGGCCGGGCGCGCTCGCTTGAGGAGAAACATCCACAACCACTTTCCAACAGCGCTCGCGATCTCTTGCAGCGGACCACCACCAAGCCTATAGAACCGGCTTTGATGAACATCGCCCAAAGGTCCACCTTCGTCCTCAACCAGCGCCACCTGTTGGGGATCGAAGGACTCTCGCGCGAGGAAATTGTGGGCCTCCTCGACCTCGCCGAGGAGTTCGTCGCGCTCAATCGCCAGATCGAGAAAAAGCAGTCCTCGTTGCGCGGGCGCACGCTGATCAATCTGTTCTTCGAGGTCTCGACCCGCACCCAGGCTTCGTTCGAGCTCGCCGGCAAGCGGCTCGGCGCCGACGTCATGAACATGTCGGTCGGCTCCTCCTCCATGCGCAAGGGCGAGACGCTGATCGATACCGCGATCACGCTCAACGCCATGCGTCCGGACATCATCGTGGTGCGCCATCACGCCTCCGGCGCGGTCGAGCTCCTGGCCAGGAAGGTCGACTGTTCGGTGATCAATGCCGGCGACGGCTCGCACGAGCATCCGACCCAGGCGCTGCTCGACGCCCTCACCATCCGCCGCAACAAGGGCCGCATCGAACGGCTCGTCGTCGCCATCTGCGGCGACATCCTGCACTCGCGCGTCGCGCGCTCGAACATCATCCTGCTCAACGCGCTCGGCGCGCGGGTGCGCGTGGTCGCGCCCTCGACGCTGCTGCCGCCCGGGATCGAGCGGTTCGGGGTCGAGGCCACGCGCGACATGCGCGAAGGCCTGCGCGACGCCGACATCGTGATGATGCTGCGCCTGCAGCGCGAGCGCATGAACGGCTCGTTCGTGCCCTCGACGCAGGAATACTTCCATTATTTCGGGCTCGACCAGAAGAAGCTCGCCTATGCCAAGCCCGACGCGCTGGTCATGCATCCGGGCCCGATGAACCGCGGGGTCGAGATCGACAGCGCGGTGGCCGACGGCGCCCAGTCGCTGATCCGCGAGCAGGTGGAGATGGGCGTCGCCGTGCGCATGGCCGTGCTCGAGGCGCTGTCGCGGAATCTGCCGAATGCCTGAGGCCGTCGCTGCATTGCCTGCCGGACCCGAAGGCGTCCGCCCATGATGGTCACCGAACGCCGTCCGCTCCTGCTCGCCAATGCGCGCATCCTCGACCCCTCGCGCGATCTCGACATCGACGGCGATCTCCTCATCGCCGACGGCGTGATCCGCGAGGCCAAGCGCGGCATCGGCGCGGCCGGCGTGCCGGAGGCCACCGAGGTCATCGACTGCAGGGGCAAGCTGGTCGCGCCCGGCCTCGTCGACATGCGCGCCTTCGTCGGCGAGCCCGGCGCGGAATATCGCGAGACCATCGCCTCGGCGAGCCAGGCCGCCGCCGCCGGCGGCGTCACCACCATCGTGTGCCAGCCCGACACCTCGCCGGTGATCGACGATCCGGCGCTGGTCGATTTCGTGCTGCGGCGCGCGCGCGACACCTCGATCGTGCACGTGCAGCCGATGGCGGCGGTGACCAAGGGGCTGCGCGGGGAGGAAATGGCCGAGATCGGCCTGCTCAAGGCCGCGGGCGCGATCGCCTTCACCGATGGCGCCAAGAGCGTCACCAATGCGCAAGTCATGCGCCGGGCGCTCACCTATGCGCGCGATTTCGACGCGCTCATCGTGCATCACACCGAAGACCCCGACCTCGTCGGCGAAGGCGTGATGAACGAAGGCGAGTTCGCCGCGCGGCTCGGCCTGACCGGCGTGCCGACCGCGGCAGAGACCATCATGCTCGAACGCGACATGCGCCTCGTCGGGTTGACCGACAGCCGCTATCACGCGGCGTCGCTCACCTGCGCCGAGGCGCTCGACGTGCTCGCGCGCGCCAAGGAGCAGGGCCTCAAGGTCACCGCCTCGGCGTCGATCAATCATCTCACCCTCAACGAAATCGATGTCGGGCCCTACCGCACCTTCCTCAAGCTCAGCCCGCCGTTGCGCGCGGAGGCCGACCGCGCGGCGCTGGTCGCGGCGCTCGCCGCGGGGCTGATCGACGTGATCATGTCCGACCACAATCCGCAGGACGTGGAAGGCAAGCGTCTGCCGTTCGCCGAGGCCAGTCCCGGCGCCATCGGGCTCGAGACCATGCTCATCGCGGGCCTGCGTCTCGTTCACAACGGCGAAGTGCCGCTCATGACCTTGCTCAAGGCGATGTCGAGCACGCCCGCGAACATTCTGGGGCTGCCCGGGGGAACGCTGCGGCAGGGCAGCCCGGCGGACGTGATCGTGCTCGACCTCGATGCGCCCTGGGTGCTCGACCCCGCCGAGCTCAAGTCGAAATGCAAGAACACCCCGTTCGACGAGGCGCGGCTGCAGGGCCGCGTCGTGCGCACCATCGTCGCCGGCCGCACCGTATACGAATACGTGTAGACGCCGTTCGTTGCAGGTCGCTCTTGTTAACAACAGTCGGAAACAACGCCCGGCCGGTCTTTATTCCTAATCCGCCGCTGAACCGGCCTGCCCGCGCTCGAAGGCAACACGCTCGGCGAGCGTCCGGGCGCGTCGCCGGATGACCGGGTGCCCCGCTCGGCACCGGCAGAAGAACCCTGCGCACAATTTCGGATAATGCCAAAAGCCTAGGTGATTCGTGTAACATAGTCAAGTAAAATCGCGCATCCGCCATGACGCGCCGCGCGCCGCGCGCCGCGCCAGCCGCCGCCGCCCAACACCGGACGCACCGCCCGTCGGGACGGGCGGCATCACGGCGGGGCTGATAAGATGGCAATGGGGCGCCGCAAGGCGCGCCGGGAAACCTCCATGCTGCAGCCGTTCAACGCATCGCTCCTGCCCGCCTATGTCGCGGCGTTCGCCTTCGGCTATTTCTGCGGCTCGATCCCGTTCGGGGTGATCCTGACGCGGCTGGCCGGCGCACCGGACGTCCGCGCCATCGGCTCCGGCAATATCGGCGCGACCAACGTGCTGCGCACCGGCCGCAAGGGGCTGGCGGCCGCAACGCTGCTCGGCGATGCGCTCAAGGGCACCGTCGCGGTGCTGCTGGTCTATGCCTATTACGGCCGCGAATATCAGTATTTCGCGCACGAGCTCGCGCTTCCCGCAGCGCTCGGCGCCTTCCTCGGCCACCTGTTCCCGGTGTGGCTCGGCTTTCGCGGCGGCAAGGGCGTCGCGACCTATCTCGGCCTCCTGCTCGCACTCGCCTGGCCGGTTGCGATCGCATTCTGCCTCATCTGGCTCGCGGTCGCGGCGCTCAGCCGCTACTCCTCGCTCGCCGCGCTCGTCGCCAGCGCGGCGACGCCGTTCGAGCTGTGGATCCTCGGCGACCGGGCGCAGGCGGCGCTGTTCGCGCTGCTCACCGTGCTGTTGTGGTTCATGCACCGCGCCAACATCGCGCGGCTGATCGACGGCACCGAGGGCAAGATCGGCAAGTCGGCGGCCTCGGGGGCATGAGCGTCGCGCGCGGCGCCCGCGCGCGCGTCAGCCGCGGATCGCTAGCGCATGTTCCGGAAAAGTGGAAACCGGTTTTCCGAACAGAACATGCGCAAAATCGAAGAATCTAGAGCGCATCACGATTCGACCCAATCGGGATGCGCTCTAGGCGGTCGCCTGCGGCGCGAGAACGGAGCCGTTCGCCGGCGTTCCCTTCCTGAGCGCGAACTGCGCCGCGAGCGCCAACCCGAACGCCACGCAGAACGTTACCCCTGTCGCGACGAAGCGCAGCTTGGCCGTATCCCACGCCGCACCCGGCGGCTGCGCGGGCAGCGACATCAGCGCGGGAAGAAGCAGGAAGAGGGTTATTGCGGCAAAGCCGAAGCAATTCAGCAGGCGCCAGCCGAAGGTCGCGGGCGAGTGATCGATGTTGGGCAAATCCCGGTATGTTTGCCGATCGAGATAGTAGGAGATGTAAACGCAAACCAGCGCCGGCCCGAAGCCCCATTTGAGCATCTGGAAATAGAGTTGCTCGAGCGGCACCTTCTGGTACGCGCCCTGCCCGAACACGTGGACCGCCAACGCCAATCCGAGCGGACCCACAACCAATGCCACCACAAACGTCCAGCTGTACGTGATCAGATGCGACTGGCTCAGGACGCCCTCCCCCGAGCGGGTGAGGTACCGAAGCAGCAGGATGGCCATGATCGCCAGCCCGTAGTTGCACAGCGAGTACATCATCCAAGCCAACATGCGGTCCGCATCCTGCTCGATGATCAGACCCTTGCCGGCGAGCAGGTCGTAGACGACGGCGGAGACATAGACGCCGAGATAGACCGATGCCATCAGCACGATGACGTAGACGATCCAGTAACGCAGGGGATTTTCAGGCGCGACCACGTTCATCTCGATGCCGAACTTGCGCGCCTCCGCGCACAGCTCGGTCTTCGCATCGTTGCGATAGATCAGATAGCAGGCGACCAGCCGGGAGAACTTGTTGTGCAGTTCCTTGAGCGTCTGGAAGAGGTTCGATAGCGCGAGATCGGGGGCGGCGCCCGACTTCCACCTGCCCATGGCCCAGGCCGCCTGGTCGAACTCGCCCAGAAGCCGGTCGAAGCCGAAGCTCTCCTCGGTGAAGAAAGTGGCATCCTCGCCGGCGTCCTGCCCCTGCGTGAGCCACCACTTCATGTAGCAGGTCTCCACCCATATCCGATCGGGCGTATTGCGGTCCTTGTGAAAATCCTGCTCGACCACCCCCGTCGAACTCGCAATCACGGCGGCGACTGCGGGTTGGGGCACGCGCAAGGAGAACCGTATCTGCGCAACGATCTGTCCGGCGAGCTGAGGAATGCTGATCCAGCCCTGGATCACGTCCCGCATCAGCAGCAGACCGTTCCACTGCGTCTCCTTGGTCAGGAAATACAGATAGACGGCTCCCATGGCGGCGATCACGAGCAGATAGGGCGCGGACTTGTCGACCACGGCCGGAAGGATGTTCTTGGGAACCCAATCCCCGAACACGGCCGCCGCCGCGACGACCTCCCGATGGTCGTAAACGAGCAACAGGAAGAAGCCGCACGCGAAGACGACAAACATCCATTTACCGAGGCGATATTGCTGGGGACTGGTCATGTATCGCGGGAACGTCGGCACGTCGGCGACCGGCACCGGCCGCCGGCCGAAAGCGTCGAGCGCCAATTTCGCGGCCACGGCCGTGCCGAACAGCGTGATGGTCGGATGGATCAGTCCGTGGAACTGCTCAAGCAGCGGGCTGCCGTCGTCGGCCAGCGCCGAACCGCAAGCAGCGACGAGCCACATGAAGGGGAGAAGGGCACGAATCATTTCCGACACTCCCTCTCGAAGAGGCGACCGGATCCGATCTATGCAAGTGTACCGCGGCGGTCCCTCATTACCATCCTATCCACAGCGCCAACGCGCGTGTGTGAAGCGGTTCACACAAGCTGCGATCCGACGACCTGTGTCACCGCCTCCACCAAGCCGCGCATAAAGGAGAAAGGGCCGGCGCCGGTCGTCGCCCCGCGCGCCTATGCAGGGAGGGCGTTGCCACCAACTATGAGCGGTTCTTGCGACGGGCTCAACGGCGCAGTCGGCAACGCACGTTGCGTTCGACCACGACGGCGCCACCCTGGAGGTGAGCGCGGTCCCGGGATGAGTCCTCTTGCCCCTCTGCGCCAGCACCGAGCTGGCCCGGGGCACCCATGATAACTTGCGAACGCGCGCCGCAAAGTCCGGCAAGTCCGCGCGCGGTCGCGCTTGCGCTGTGCTTTACCACCCGCCTCGCTGGAAGGCGCGTTGACTTTGTACATGATTTGTTCTCCTCTACGCTATCGCGTTACGGCCGACAGGGGCGTCCCCGTGGACCAGAGCGTCCAGCTCACCGACGAGCAGCGGCTCGATTGGCTGCGCCTCATCCGCAGCGACAATGTCGGCCCGCGCACGTTTCGAGCGCTCGTCAACCATTACGGCGGCGCGCGCGGCGCGCTGGCGGCGCTTCCCGATCTCGCCCGCCGCGGCGGCGCGACCCGTCCCGCGCGCGTCCACTCCCGCCGAGACGCCGAGCGCGAGTTCGCGGCGGCAAAGTCCCTGGGCGTGTCCTTGGTCGCGCTGGGCGAACCGGATTATCCCCGCCGCCTGCAGATGATCGACGACCCTCCGCCGCTGCTCGCCGCGCGCGGTGCCATGACGGCGCTCGCCCGGCCGATGGTCGCCATCGTCGGCGCGCGCAATGCGTCGGCAGCGGGCGTGCGCTTTGCGGAACGGCTCGCGCGCGATCTCGGCGCCGCGGGCTTCGCGGTGGTCTCCGGCCTCGCGCGCGGCATCGATGCCGCCGCCCATCGCGCCAGCCTCGCCACCGGCACGATCGGCGTGCTCGCCGGCGGCCACGACCGCATCTATCCGCGCGAACACGCCGACCTCGCCGACGCCATCGCGGCCGACGGCGCGCTCGTCTCCGAAATGCCGCTCGGCTGGGAGCCGCGCGCGCGCGATTTTCCCCGCCGCAACCGGCTCATTTCGGGCCTCGCCGCCGGCATGGTGGTGGTGGAAGCGGCCAAGCGCTCGGGCTCGCTGATCACCGCCCGTTTCGCGCTCGAACAGGGCCGCGAAGTGTTCGCCGTGCCCGGCTCTCCGCTTGATCCGCGGGCGGAAGGCAGCAACGACCTCATCAAGCAGGGCGCGACCCTGGTGACGGACGCCGCCGATGTGATCGCGGTGCTGCGCCCGATCCTGGGCGAGCCGCTCGAGCTGTCGGCTGCGGAGCCCGAACCCCCGTCGCCTCCCGCCGCCGAGCCCGGCGCCGACGAGCGCGCGCGCATCATCGCGTTGCTCGGACCGACGCCGGTGCCGATCGACGATCTCGTGCGCCTGTCCGCGAGCTCGGCCGCCATCGTGCGCGTGGTTCTGCTCGAGCTCGAACTGGCGGGCCGGCTCGAGCGCCACGGCGGCGCCCTGGTGTCGCTGCTGTAGTCGAAGCCCGGGAATGTTTGTTCGTGATCATGGCCGCGGGCAGCCGCGACGGCGCGTCCGGCGCGGCTTCCGGACCGCGCAGGGGAGCCCCGCCGCCTAGCGGCCTCGATGGCCGGCGGTCACCGCCGCCATCAATGCGACCGACGTTGCGCGCGTGCGGAGTGGGAGGAGCGGCGCGAGGACGCGGACGGCTTCGCGACCGTCGGCGGCGCCGGCGCGACCGCGGGTTCCGCGACCGCCGGGGTGCTGGGTTCGACCACGGGAAGCGAGGCGGTCGTCGTGGCATTGCCGACCGTGGCCGGCGCAGCCGAGCCTGACGGCGCAAGCTGAGCGCTGAGCGCAAGCAGGCCAGCCGTCAGCAGCGCGCCAACGACCACGAAGTATTTCAAGATGAGCATGATCGCCCCCCGCGCCCGGCAAGGACCGCCGCACGCCTATTAGTCGTGCGAGATGGGGGTTTGGTTCATCGGGCTCCGCCGCGCCCTGCGCCGGCCGCCTGCGGCCAGTGGTCCGATTCCGAAGTTCGTCAGCACTCGCAGCACGCTCAGATACGAACTTCGGAATCTAAGGACCACTAGCAACTCTACCCGAGACGATTGTAAATACACAGAGGAGTAACTTGGAATTGCTCAGACCCGCCGCGCCGGCGGTCCCGGAAATCCCGGCACCTCGGAGCCTGTTTCATCCTTATCCATAATCACCGCATTCTCCGCTAAACATCTTATCGCACGCGCGAAAAGGCCACGAGTGGTGATCACCCTGCGGCCCCGCCCGATCACGGTCCGGACGCCTCGCCGGCGGCCCGGTTCGGCGCCCCGGTTTGACAGGGAGGGTTGACATCCCCATCTTTCGCCGCGACAACCGCGGGCCGCCTGGCCTCCCTCCGGCACCCGGTCCAGGTCCCTAACTTATTGGATTTTCATGAATATCGTCGTCGTCGAGTTGCCGGCCAAGGCCAAGACGATCAACAAATATCTTGGCTCCGGCTACGAGGTATTGGCCTCGTTCGGCCATGTGCGGGACCTGCCGGCCAAGGACGGTTCGGTCGACCCCGAGCACGATTTCCACATGATCTGGGAGGTCGACGACAAGTCCCAGAAGCGCCTCAACGACATTGCCCGGGCGCTGAAGGGCGCGAGCAAGCTGATCCTGGCCACCGACCCCGATCGCGAGGGCGAAGCCATCTCCTGGCACGTGCTCGAAGTGCTGAAGGAGAAGCACGTCCTCAAGAAGCAGGCGGTCGAGCGGGTCGTGTTCAACGCCATTACCAAGCAGGCGGTGCTCGACGCGATGAAGCACCCCCGCAGCATCGACGGTGCTCTGGTCGACGCTTATCTTGCCCGCCGCGCACTCGATTACCTCGTCGGATTCACGCTCTCGCCGGTGCTCTGGCGCAAGCTCCCGGGCGCGCGCTCGGCCGGCCGGGTCCAGTCGGTGGCGCTGCGGCTCGTCTGCGACCGCGAGCTGGAGATCGAAAAGTTCGTTCCGCGCGAATACTGGTCGCTGGTGGCGACGCTCGCCACGCCGCGCGGAGACGAATTCGAAGCGCGCCTCGTCGGCGCCGACGGCCGCAAAGTCCAGCGGCTCGACATCGGCTCGGGCGCCGAGGCCGAGGCCTTCAAGCAGGCGCTGGAGACCGCGGCGTTCGCGGTCGCCAACGTCGAGGCCAAGCCCGCCAGGCGCAACCCGCCGCCGCCGTTCACCACCTCGACGCTGCAGCAGGAAGCGAGCCGCAAGCTGGGCTTTGCGCCCGCCCACACCATGCGCATCGCCCAGCGGCTCTATGAAGGCGTCGACATCGATGGCGAGACCGTCGGCCTCATCACCTATATGCGCACCGACGGCGTCGACATCGCGGAGGAGGCGATCACCGCCGCGCGCCGCCTGATCGGCTCCGACTACGGCAGCCGCTATCTGCCGCCCTCGCCGCGCCAGTACCAGACCAAGGCAAAGAACGCGCAGGAGGCGCACGAGGCGATCCGGCCGACCGACGTCACCCGCCGTCCGAAGGACACAAAATCGTTTCTCGATCCCGACCAGGCGAGGCTCTACGAGCTGATCTGGCTGCGCACCATGGCGAGCCAGATGGAATCCGCCGAGCTCGAGCGCACCACCGCCGACATCACCGCCAAGGCCGCCGGCCGCGTCATCGATCTGCGCGCGACCGGCACGGTGCTGAAATTCGACGGCTTCCTTACGCTCTACCAGGAGGGCGTGGACGACATCGCGGACGACGAGGAGTCCCGCCGCCTGCCGGAGATGAGCGCGGGCGAGCACCTCAGCAAGCGCAAGATCGACGCCAGCCAGCACTTCACCGAGCCGCCGCCGCGCTATTCGGAAGCGTCGCTGGTCAAGCGCATGGAGGAGCTCGGCATCGGCCGGCCCTCGACCTATGCCTCGATCCTGCAGGTGCTCAAGGACCGCGGCTATGTGCGGATCGACAAGAAGCGGCTGGTGCCCGAGGACAAAGGCCGCGTGCTGACCGCATTCCTCGAAAGCTTCTTCGCCCGCTACGTCGAATACGATTTCACCGCCGACCTCGAGGAGCAGCTCGACCGCATCTCCAACAACGAGATCGCCTGGCGCGACCTGCTGCGCGACTTCTGGCGCGAATTCACCGCCGCCGTCGGCGACATCAAGGAGCTGCGCGTCGCGCAGGTCATCGACGCGCTCGACGAGATGCTGGCGCCGCACCTGTTTCCGCCGCGCGCCGACGGCAGCGACGCGCGCAAGTGCCCGCTTTGCGAGACCGGCAAGCTCTCGCTCAAGCTCGGCAAGTTCGGCGGCTTCATCGGCTGCACGAACTATCCGGAATGCCGCTACACCCGCCAGTTCGCGCCCGGCAACGGCGCCAATGGCGGACCCGACGGCGGCATGAAGAAGCTCGGCGAGGATCCGGCGACCGGCCTCGAGGTGACGCTGCGCTCGGGTCGCTTCGGGCCCTACGTGCAGCTCGGCGAAGCAGTCGACGGCGAAAAGCCCAAGCGCGCCGGCCTGCCGAAGGGCCTCGCCCCCGACGACCTCGATCTCGACCGCGCGCTCGGGCTCCTCTCGCTGCCGCGCGAGGTCGGCAAGCATCCCGACGACGGCGAGCCGATCGTCGCCGGCGTCGGCCGCTTCGGGCCTTATGTCCAGCACGGCAAGACCTACGCCAATCTCACGGCCGGCGACGACGTGCTCAGCGTCGGGCTCAATCGCGCCGTGACGCTGATCGAGGAGAAGCGCGCCAAGGGGCCGCGCAAAGGCCGCTTCGGCGCCGATCCCGGGCGCGCAGCTCGGCGATCATCCCGACAAGGGCGGCCCCGTGGTCGTGAAGAGCGGGCGTTACGGGCCCTATGTCAGCCACGACGGCGTCAACGCCACGCTGCCTTCCGACATGACCCCGGAGACGATCACGCTCGAACAGGCGATCGGGCTGCTCGAGGCGCGAAGCGCGCGCGGCGGCAAGAAATCCCCTGCGGCGGCTCGCAGCACCGCGCGCAAGGCTCCGGCGAAAGCGAAGGCCGCCGCCAAGCCGAAGCCGCCGGTGAGCACGGCGAAGAAGCCGGCGCGCAAGGCCCGGGGCCCGTAAGTCGAGGCCGGTCATTGTGCGACGAAATTCATGCCCGGGAGGAATAGGACTTCTGATTGCAAAACTGCCGATTGCCTACTGATTACCGACGATTGAATAATTACTTACGGATTGCCGACGACCGCATATTGTTCCCTCAGATGGCCAAAGCCTCCCTTCCCTCCAAAGACGAGCTCCTCGCCTTCATCGGCAAGCAACCCGGCAAGGTCGGCACCCGCGAGATCGCGCGCGCCTTCGGCATGAAGAACGCCGACCGTGCCGCGCTCAAGCGCATGCTGCGCGAGCTTGCCGACGAAGGCCGCGTCGAGCGCCGCCGCAAGAAGCTGCATCATCCCGGGGCCCTGCCCCATGTGGTGGTCGCCGACGTGACCGCGCGCGACCCCGACGGCGAACTGATCGCGCTTCCGACCGAATGGGACGAGGCCGAGCACGGCCCCGCGCCCAAGATCCGCATACGGATTCCACGCCGCCCGCGGCCGAGCGAGGTCGCCGGCGTCGGCGACCGCGTCTTGCTGCGCGTCGAGGAGAGCGGCGAGCCGAGCGATCCAGTCCACCACACCGGGCGCATCATCAAGCTCATCGACCGCGCCAAGCAACGCGTGCTCGGCATTTTCCGCGCAACGCCGGGCGGCGGCGGGCGGCTCGAGCCGATCGACAAGAAGCAGCTCGGTCGCGAGCTCGCGATCCCCGCCGGCGCCGGCGCGGATGCGCGGGACGGCGACCTGGTCGCGGTCGAAGTGGCGGCGCGCCGCAGCGGCTATGGCCTCGCCAGCGCGCGGGTCACGGAGAAGCTCGGCTCGCTGCAGACTGAGCGCGCGGTCAGCCTGATCGCCATCCATGCCCATTCGATCCCGCACGTGTTTGCGCCGGCCGCGCTCGCCGAGGCGGAAGCGGCCAAACCCGCGCGGCGCGCCGGCCGCGAGGATTGGCGCGCGCTGCCGCTCGTCACCATCGATCCGGCCGACGCCAAGGATCACGACGATGCCGTGCACGCGGTGCGCGACCCCGACCCCAAGAATACCGGCGGCTTCGTGATCAGCGTCGCCATTGCCGACGTCGCCCATTATGTGCGGCCCGGCTCTGCGCTCGACCGCGAGGCGCTCGTGCGCGGCAATTCGGTCTACTTCCCCGACCGCGTCGTGCCGATGCTGCCGGAACGCATCTCCAACGATCTCTGCTCGCTGCGGCCCGGCGAGGATCGCGCCGCGCTGGCGGTGCGTCTCGTCGTCGGCGCCGATGGCCGCAAGCGCTCCCACAGCTTTCATCGCGTGCTCATGCGCTCGGCCGCCAAGCTCAATTACCTGCAGGCGCAGGCCGCGGTCGACGGCTGGCCCGACGACACCACCGGGCCGCTGCTGGCCTCCGTGCTCGAACCGCTCTATGCCGCCTATCGCGCGCTCAAACGCGCCCGTGACGAGCGCGCGCCGCTCGATCTCGACCTGCCGGAACGCAAGATCGTCCTGACCGCCCACAACACCGTCGATCGCGTGATGACGCCGGAGCGCCTCGACGCCCACCGGCTGATCGAGGAATTCATGATCCTCGCCAACGTGGCCGCGGCCGAGACGCTGGAGCACGCGCGCGTGCCGCTGATCTATCGGGTGCACGACGAGCCGGATCCCGAGCGCGTGAACGCGCTGCGCGAGTTCCTGCAGAGCCTCGACATCTCGCTGCCGAAGGCCGGTGCGCTGCGGGCCGAGCAGTTCAACCGCATCCTCGCGCGCGTGAAAGGCCGCGACGTCGAGAAGCTCGTCAACGAGGTGGTGCTGCGCACCCAGGCGCAGGCCGAATATGCGGCCGAGAACTACGGGCATTTCGGGCTCAACCTGCGGCGCTACGCCCATTTCACCTCGCCGATCCGCCGCTACGCCGATCTCATCGTGCATCGCGGCCTCATCCGCGCCTTGAAGCTCGGCGACGGCGCGTTGCCGGAGCAGCAAGACACCGCCGCGCTGGGAGAAATCGGCGCGCAAATCTCGGCCGCCGAGCGCCGCGCCATGAAGGCCGAGCGCGAAACCTTCGATCGCCTGCTCGCGCACTTTCTCGCCGACCGCATCGGCGCGACATTCGAGGGCCACATCTCGGGCGCCACCCGCGCCGGTCTGTTCGTCAAGCTCGACGATACCGGCGCAGACGGGTTCGTTCCCGCGCGCACCATCGGCGAGGAATATTTCCGCTACCACGAGGACCGTCATGCCCTGATCGGCGATCGCAGCGGAATGACGCACCGGCTCGGCGATCGCGTGACGGTGCGGCTGGTCGAGGCCGCCCCGGTCGCGGGTGCGCTGCGATTCGAGCTTCTCTCCGAGGGCCGCTATAACGGCGGCGGCCGGCGGCGTGGGGCGCGCGAGCGCACCGCCCACAAGCAGCCCGCGCCACGCCGCGCGACGCGAGCGGAGCGGGAAGCGATGAGTGACGTGCACGCGGATCGGCTCGAGCGGATGAACCGCTTCGTGAAGCGGATGAACGAGGTCGAGCGCGACCTGTCCTCTCCCTATGTGCGGCCGAAGGATGCGGCGACGCTGATCCTGGTGGACCGCGCGGGCAGCGTGCCCAAGGTGCTGCTGGGCAAGCGCCATCAGCGCCACAAATTCATGCCGGGAAAATTCGTCTTTCCCGGCGGCCGCGTGGACCGCATCGACAGGCTCATGCCGGTCGCGCGACCGCTCGATCCGCATGCCGAAGCGAATCTGATGAAGCGGCTGCAGCGCGCGAGCGTCGCGAAGGCGCGCTCGTTCGCGCTCGCCGCCATCCGCGAGACGTTCGAGGAGACCGGGCTTCTGCTCGGCGCGCCCAGCGGCGGCGAAGCGGTCAAGGTTCCGCGCGGCCCCTGGACCGCTTTCGCCGAAGCGAAGATCCTGCCGGATCTGAGCGTGTTGCACTTCATCGGCCGCGCCATCACTCCGCCCGGCCGCCCGCGGCGGTTCGACGCGCGCTTCTTCACCATGGATGCGAGCGCGATCGCGCACCGCGTCGAGGGCGTGACCGGCCCCGACGCCGAGCTCGTTGAACTGGTGTGGATGGCGCTTGCGGATGCCAAGCAGCTCGACATGCCGGCGGTCACCGGAGTGATGCTGGAAGAGCTCGACGCCCGCATCGCCGACGGCTTCGGGCACGACCTGCCGGTGCCCTTCTACAGCATGCCGCGCGGGCGCTTCCGGCGGGAACTGCTGTGAGCGGCGCCGCGGCGCATTGACAATAGCGGGCCAGCGGCTAGGTTCCGCCCCACTCAAAACGCTCGAGGTTTGCCATGGCGAAAGCCACCACCATCAAAGTGAAGCTCGTCTCCAGCGCGGACACCGGCTTCTATTATGTGACGCGGAAGAATTCGCGCACGATGACCGACAAGCTGGTGAAGAAGAAATACGATCCGGTCGCCAAGAAGCACGTCGAGTTCCGCGAATCCAAGATCAAGTGACGGCGCGCAGCGCGCAGAATGAAGGCGCCCGCATCCGATCTCGGGTTTGCCCGAGATCGGCTGTTGAGTGCGCATGTCGGCTATAGCCGACATGCATCCGGTCTGGGGTTTACCCGAGATCGGCTCGTTGAGCGCGCATGTCGGCTATAGCCGACATGCATCCGGTCTGGGGTTTACCCGAAATCGGCTCGTTGAGTGCGCATGTCGGCTATAGCCGACATGCGATGACAGGGCGCCTTTCGCATTTTGTGGAAAAGCCCCGACGGTGTGCAGGTCGCCCTACCGCGGCGAGAAAAGGTGGCCGGTCGGGAGCGGTGTCATGAGGAGGCCACTCGTACCGCCCCCGGACCGGCCGAACCCCACGGACCCAGGAGATGCGGCGGACCTGAGCATTCCGTAGGGTTATCAATAAGATGGCGATGTGGTGATGCGCCGCGACCCGGGATTATGCCCCAGGCCCGAGAGTTTCGTCCACCGCCTCGGGCAAAGTAGCGCAACGGGCTCGGAAATCAACAAATTAGGTTGTTGACAACGGCGAGAATTCGCTCGGCTTCACCCATCAGGGGTTGACCGCGCGTTGCCGGCCACAGCTTTGCCCGGGTTTTGTCGAAGGCACCGCCGCCGGACGTCGCCGCGCGCCCTCAGGCCGACCCCAGAAAGTGGCGGATGGTCTCGATGAACTTGCCCACCGAGATCGGCTTCGACAGATAAGCCTCGCAACCGCCTTGCCGGATGCGTTCCTCGTCGCCCTTCATCGCGAAGGCGGTGACGGCGACGACCGGAATAGCCTTGAGCTCCGGGTCTTCCTTGAGCCACTTGGTCACTTCCAGACCGGAGACTTCGGGGAGCTGAATATCCATCAGGATCAGGTCGGGACGGTGCTTGCGGGCGAGATCGAGGGCCTCGATGCCGTTGCGCGTACCGACGGTGTGGTAGCCGTGCGCCTCCAATAGATCGTGGAAGAGCTTCATGTTGAGCTCGTTGTCCTCCACGATCATGACGGTCTTGGACATCGCCGACCTTCCGACAGTCCCCGTACGCGGGCCCATACCCTTATGGAACCGTGGGCCTTGGGGAGCCCGAGTCGTTAGCGTAGCTGCGGCGCGGAAACCAGTGTGGCGGATTTGACGTTCCTACGTCGGAACCGGGACACTAATAGTGTCGATACGTTACGGAAACGCAAACGCCGGGCATGCGCCGCGCGCGCGGAGATGCTCCGAAAATGGGCCGAAAACAGCGGCGACGCGGGACGCGAGCTCCCCATCGAGGCTGCCCGGGATGGGTGGCCTTCGCCGCCGCAAGATGATCGCACCGCGAGTCGCGGGCGCTCGGATGCGCGCATCCTCATGCCGAGCCAGCGGGTGCGACGTCCATGATCCGGCGGCTGAGCGCGATGTTGAACGTATATCCGCCGAACAGATCGACCATGGTGATGAAGATCAGCAGGAAAGCCGCCTCCCAGCGCTGCGGCGTGCCGATGAGCTGCGGCTTGCCGAACACCACGACCAGCACGACTGCGAGCGGCACCAGGGAAGCCATGCCATCCACCACGCCGATGAATCGATTGGCCACCGTCGGCAAGCTGAACGGAATCGAGATCAGCTGGTAGGTCAGATAGATCGAAGCGAGCCAGGCCATGTTGAAGCCCAACCGATCCGGGGTGAACAGGCCGAGCCTTCCTTCCGCGCCCGCAAACGACCCTGCAAACCAAAAGAAATACGCCTCCCACGCCGCCAGCCCGAATGCGAACAGAATGCTGACGCCGGCAACGGACAGACCGCCCTTGCGCATAGTCGCCTCCTTGTGGATCCGGTCCCTCCCCTACCCGACATTTTGCCCTGGCGTCGAGGGACCCGGCGCTGTTTGCTCCTCGGCGCCGGGCCGCGCCCGACGCCGGCCTTGATGCGACGGCGCAACGGGGGTTTCCTTCAATCCACGCTCGAATCGGCGGGCGCGGCGGTCAAGCAACGCGGAGATCGCGATGAGTCGTCAGCGGCAGCCTGGCGGCCGCAGGGAGCGGCAGGCAGCAGCCGAGGATCTCGCCATTACCGCGCTCGGCTTCATTGCCAACGATCCCGAACGGCTCGCGCGCTTCCTGGCGGTGACGGGAATAGGCCCCGCCTCCATCCGCGAAGCCGCGCGCGATCCGCAATTCCTCGTGGGTGTGCTCGATCACCTCGCGGGTGACGAGGCGCTGCTGCTTGCCTTCGCCGGAGAAAACGACATCGATCCGGCCGCGGTGATGCGCGCGCGCGACGCACTGGCGGGCGGCCAATGGGACCGGGATACGCCATGATCGAACCCGGCGGCGGCCCCGTGAGCGACGCATCGATGCGCGGCGAGAGCACGCCCGGCTTCTGCCGCGATTGCGGCCGCGACGCGCGCGGGCAAGTGCGGCGCTGTCCCGCCTGCCGCTCGCCGCGTTTGCTGCGCCATCCCGCGCTCGACGAGCTTGCGATCGCTCACGTCGATTGCGACGCCTTCTATGCCACAATCGAGAAGCGCGACGATCCGACGCTCGCCGACAAGCCGGTGATCGTCGGGGGCCGTCAGCGCGGCGTCGTGCTCACCGCCTGCTATATCGCGCGCACTTTCGGCGTGAGATCGGCGATGCCCATGTTCGAGGCGCGGCGGCTGTGCCCGCACGCGACCGTCGTTCGACCCGACATGGAGAAATACGCGCGCGTCGGACGCGAGGTCCGCAGCCTCATGTTCAAGCTCACGCCGCTGGTCGAACCGGTATCGATCGACGAAGCGTTCATGGATTTGTCCGGGACCGCCCGCCTGCATGGGATGTCGCCCGCGAAGGCGCTCGCCGGCTTCGCCGCCGAGGTCGAAAAGACCCTCGGCATTACCGTGTCCATCGGGCTTTCCTCCAACAAGTTCCTGGCCAAGATCGCCTCCGATCTCGACAAGCCGCGCGGCTTCGCCGTGCTCGGCGCCGGCGAGGCCGCCCAGTTCCTGGCGCCGAAACCGGTGACGCTGATCTTCGGGGTCGGAAAAATGGCGCAGCAGCGGCTCGCGCGCGACGGCCTGCGCACGATCGGCGATCTTCAGCGCGCCGCCGCGAGCGACCTGACGCGGCGCTACGGCGCCGAGGGGGCGAGACTTTCACGGCTCGCGCACGGTCTCGACGACCGCCCGGTCAGGGCCGACCGCGAGACCAAGAGCATTTCGGCGGAAACCACCTTCGACCACGACATCGCGGACTTCCGCCGGCTGGAGCTGCGGCTGTGGCATCTGTGCGAAAAGGTCTCCGCCCGCCTCAAAGCCAGTGCGCTGGCCGGCTCGACGGTGACGCTCAAGCTGAAAACCGCCGATTTCCGCATCCGGACGCGCGCGCACTCGCTCGCGCACCCGACCCAGCTCGCAGCGCTCATTTTTGCCGCCGGGCGCGATCTGCTCGGGCGCGAAACCGACGGCACCATGTTCCGCCTGATCGGCATCGGCCTCTCCGCGCTGTGCGACGCCGATGGGGCCGACTTCTCCGACCTCATCGACCGCCGCGTCGCCGAGGCCGAGCACGCGATCGACCGGCTGCGAGAAAGGTTCGGCGATGAGGCCGTCATCAAGGGACGGGCGCTGGAACCGGAGGATGGAGAACAGACAACGGAAGACGGATAATCTTCATCCGTGCTCCGGCGTCCGTCGTCCGTGGCCCGCTATCGGAGGACGGAGAACAGACGACGGATAATCTTCGCAAGACGGGTAATCTTCATCCGCGCTCCGGCGTCCGTCGTCCGTCGCCCGCTATCGGCAGGGTTTGGTGTCCCTGACCTCAAGCGAGGTCAGTTCGCCGCTGATGGCGAAATCGTTGTAGTCGAGCATCAGCGCGCGCGAGATGCCGTTTTCGTAGAGCTCGAAACTGATGGCGTAGACCGGCGCCTGTTCGCCGCTGGTCGCGGCCTTGTCGAAATAGCTGACCGTGACCGGCCACCGTTTGAGGCCGGCGAGCGCCTCCTTGCCTGCGGCGGCGTCGGTCGGAACGCGTTCGCCGGGCGCGATCGCCTGGCCGATGACGGTCAGGGTGTTGTAGATCTTCTCCCCCTTCTCCGAGCCGTCGTAGACGGGGAGTTCCACGATGCTCTTGTTGTCACGGGCGGCCGCGATGATCCGGCGCATGTGCTGGGTGGGAAACGCCGTGGCGGCGTCGAGGTCGAACTTGCGGTCGGCCGGCTTGGTGAGGCTGACGGCGACCTTCCCGTCCTGGCGTTCCGCTTGCCCGTCGACGGAATCGGTCAGCGTCTCGTTGAGGTAGTTCTGCGACTTGAAGACGAATTTCTGCGCCGCGCCGTCCTCCCACGTGGTCGAGCGCAGGTCGCTGAGCGTGACCTTGCCCTCGCCGTTGTCGAGCTCCGAGACCTGGCGGAACTGGAGCGCGTAGCCGTCGCAGGCACTTCCGGAGAAGTCGTAGAGAATGCGCCCGCGCGCCGACATCGCCGGAGAATTTCCGCGGGTCTGGGCGAGCTTGAGCTCGTACACCGCGCGATGGGATGCGAGTTCGTCCGCCGCCGCCGGCAATGCCGCCGCGCGCCGCGCGCCGAAGCTGCCGCTCAAAGCCGCCACGGCCACGAGGCCGGCGGCCAAGCAGAGCGCAGACCTGCCCAGGGTCATCATCCGGAATTTGCCTCCGCGCGGTTTCATTGCAGTGCAACACCATAGGGGTACCTTCCGTCGCCCGCAACCACGCGCGTGGCCGCGCGCGATGTTTTGACAATCCGGCAACGGCTTGCATGCAGGCGTGCGATCGGCGAAGACAGGCCGGGAAAACCAATCAAAGATCAGCGGCAAGGAGAACATCATGGCCGGAACGGTCGACAAAAAGCTTGCGGAGCTCGGAATCGTTCTGCCGACGCCGGCGAGCCCGGTCGCCAACTACATCCCTTTCGTGCGCGTCGGCGCGTTGCTGTTCGTTTCGGGCCAGATTTGCCTCGATGCCGGCGGCAAGCTCGTGGCCAAGGGCAAGCTCGGCGGCGGCGTATCAGTCGAGGACGGTCAAAAAGCGGCACGCGCGTGCGCGATCAACCTGCTGGCGCAGGTCAAGGCGGCCCTCGGCGATCTCGACCAGGTCAAGCGGGTGGTCCGTCTTGGCGGCTTCATCAATTCCGCCCCGTCCTTTCTCGACGGCCCCAAGGTCATGAACGGCGCCTCCGACCTCATGGTGGCGGTGCTGGGCGACAGCGGCCGGCATGCGCGCACGACCGTGGGCGTGGCGGTGCTGCCCGGGGACGCCGCGGTCGAGGTCGAGGGTATCTTCGAGGCAGCCTGATGCGCTGAGAGTCGATCAGTGGCCGCATTTTCTACGGGAAAACCACCCAAGTCGGCTTTAGAGCTCGCATGCCCGGTCTCGGTTGGCTGATCGCACGGCCGGTGGCGCACAGGGGCCTGCATGATGCCCAAAGAGGCATCGTCGAGAACACGCCGTCGGCCTTCGCCGCAGCCGTCGCCGGACGCTATGGCATCGAATGCGATCTCCAGGTCAGCGGGGACGGCGAGGCGATGGTGTATCATGACGATACGCTGGACCGGCTGACCGAAGGCAGCGGCAGGCTCGACGCGATGACCGCCGCCGCGCTCAAGCGGGTGCCGTTCAAGGCGACCGCCGACCGCATGATCGCGCTCGGCGAATTGTGCGAGTTCGTGGCAGGCCGGGCGACACTGGTCATCGAGCTCAAGAGCGAATTCGGCGGCGACCGGCGCCTCGTCACCCGCGCGGCGAAGGTCCTGTCCGGCTATCGCGGGCCGGCCGCGGTGATGTCGTTCGATCCGGGCCAGATCGCGGCCTTGCGCGAGATCGCGCCGCGCCTGCCGCGCGGGGTGGTCGCGCAACGGCGCCCCGCGGCGGGCAAGGGCGCCGCTCTCATGCAGGCGCTGCGCGCGCGCCCGCAATTCATCGCCTATTCGGTCAAGGACCTGCCGGCCGCGATGCCCCTGGTGGCGCGCAAAGTTCTCGGCCTTCCGCTCCTGACCTGGACCGTGCGCAACGCCGATGACCGGCAAAAGGCCGAGCGCTATGCCGATCAGATGATCTTCGAAGGATTTCGGCCATAAACTTGCATCGGCGCTGCCGACCACCGACTTGACCCCATGATCGAACTGACCCTGCGGATTGCGAATTCCATCGGCGACGTGGCGGCCGCGGCGTGGGACGCCTGCGCCAACCCGGCATGTCCCGGTCAGGAGAACGGGACGGCGGAGCCCGGTCCGCGCCTCGCCCCGGCCCCCCTATCCGCCCCGCTATCCACATTAAGTACAGAATATAACCCATTCATTTCATACGATTTCCTGTCATCGCTCGAGCTGTCGCAATCGGTCCGCGGGCGCACCGGCTGGCAGCCGATGCACCTCCTCGCCGAAAATGCCGAGGGCGCCCTGCTCGGCGCCGTCCCGTGCTACCTGAAATCCCATTCGCGCGGCGAATACGTCTTCGACCACGGCTGGGCCGAGGCCTATGAACGCGCCGGCGGCAGCTACTACCCCAAGCTCCAGGTTTCCGTGCCGTTCACGCCGGCGACGGGACGCCGGCTGCTGGTGCGGCCGGGAGCGCAGGCGGATGCGGTGCGCGCGGCGCTCGCCGACGCGCTGGTCGACGTCTGCCGGCGCTCGCACGCGTCTTCCGCCCACGTCACCTTCCCGACCGCGGGGGAATGGGAGCTCTTGGGCAGCCGCGGCTTCCTCAAACGCACGCACCAGCAGTTCCATTGGGAGAATGCCGGCTACGCGAGCTTCGACGCGTTCCTGGCGGCGCTGGCCTCGCGCAAGCGAAAAGCCATCCGGCGCGAGCGCGCCGACGCGCTCGCGCCCGGGATCAGCGTGCATTGGCTGACCGGCTCGGACCTCACCGAAAGCGTGTGGGACGCCTTCTTCGAGTTCTACATGGAAACCGGCTCGCGCAAGTGGGGACGCCCCTATCTCACGCGGCCGTTCTATTCACTTGTCGGGGAGAAGATGGCCGACCGCATCCTGCTGGTGATGGCCAGGCGCAACGGGCGCTGGATCGCCGGCGCCATCAACTTCATCGGCTCCGACACGCTGTTCGGCCGCCATTGGGGCGCGCTCGAACACCATCCGTTCCTGCACTTCGAGCTCTGCTACTACCAGGCGATCCAATACGCCATCGAGCACAAGCTCGCCCGCGTCGAGGCCGGCGCCCAGGGCGAGCACAAGATTTCGCGCGGCTACCTGCCGATCACGACCTACTCCGCGCACTACATCGTCGATCCCGCCCTGCGGCGCGCGATCGAGGATTTTCTCCGGCGCGAGCGCGCCTATGTCGCGGCAGCCGGCGAGGAGCTTGCGCAAGCCGCACCGTTTCGCAAGGGGTGAGGCGAGCCCCGGGGGCAGCGTAGCACGAAGTGATGCGCTGCAGACCCGTACGTTACACGCACCGCCTTTGGAACGGTCCCGGGTCTGCAGCGCACCGTTTCGCTCCGCTCACGCTGCGCTACGCCCGGGACACGCGGTCGGCTGCACGGAGCCTGACATGAACCGCCGGTTCTTCGTGTACATTCTCACAAATCGACCGCGGGGCGTCCTTTACGTCGGCGTCACCAACGACCTCGTCCGGCGAGTGGCGGAGCACAAGGGGAAAGTGGTCCCGGGATTCACAAGAACGTATGGCGTGATCATGCTGGTGCATTACGAGGAATATTCCTCAATTCTCGAAGCTCGGGCGCGAGAGGCGACCCTCAAGCGCTGGCGGCGAGCGTGGAAGATCGAGCTGGTTGACAAGTTCAATCCGGACTGGCGTGACCTGTCTGACGAGCTTGCCTTGTGAGTGGCATTCGTGTCCCGGGCGCAGCGCAGCACGAAGTGGTGCGCTGCAGACCCGGGACCGTAACGGTCCGCGGCGGTCCCGGATCAGCGGTGCACCGCATCCGGGACACGAGAGGAGAGAAAACACAATGCCGGCTTACGACCCGAACAATCTCTTCGCCAAGGTCCTGCGCGGCGAATTGCCCTGCCACAAGGTCTACGAGGATGAGCGGTCGCTCGCCTTCCTCGACATCATGCCGCGCGCACCCGGCCACACGCTCGTGCTGCCAAAGGCGCCGGCGCGCAACATCCTCGATGTTGCCCCCGACGAACTCGCCCATGTGATGAAGGTCGCGCAGAGGATCGCCAAGGCCAGCACGCAGGTGTTCGGCGCCGACGGCATCACCATCCAGCAGTTCAACGAAAGCGCCGGCGGACAAGTGGTGTTCCACCTGCACGTCCACGTCATTCCGCGCAAGGACGGCGTCGCCCTCAAGCCGCCTGCGACCGTGAAGGAGGCGCCGGAAGTGCTTGCCGATCAGGCCAAGAAGCTCGCCGCCGCGCTGCGCTGAGCCGCTGCGACGTTGGCAGTTGCCGAAATGCAACGACGCGCGAAAATGCGCCGCCAACTGCGTAACCACCTCGCCCCGTCGTTGGCCCGCGACCGGCCGCAAGCTAGGGTGTCATCGATCTTTCAGTACAGATCGAGAGCCGTCGGATTTGCCTTTATGCGTGCCAGGCGCGACAGCAATGTCGCCGCGACGGCTGGGGGCCGACATGGCAACGGGGAGCGTCGACGCATATCGAAATCGATCCGGCATCGACCCGATCCCGCTCGGGCGTGACCTAACAAGCATTCCGGCGAGCCGGCGCGCCCGCCTGATGGGCACCAGCGCCATTGCCGGCGGCGCCTTGCGCGGCCTTGCAATCGCGGCCGGGATGGCGACGGTGTTCGGCGTCTCGCCCGCCTTGGCGCAATGCCTGTCCACGAACACCGGCTTCACCGGGACCTGTGCGGCCACGGCCGCGACCGGCGCCAACTCCACGGCCGTCGGGTCCGGCGCACAAGCGCTCGGGACCAGCGCCACCGCTTACGGCAACGGCGCCACAGCGAACGGCGAATCCGCGACGGCGACCGGCGAGTTCAGCACCGCGAACGGCTCCGTGGCGACCGCGACCGGCGGGAACAGCTTCGCGAACGGCACCGCCGCGACCGCGACGGGCGTGGGCAGCGTCGCGAACGGCGCCACCGCCACCGCAACCGGCGAGGGCAGCAGGGCGAACGGCGCCACCGCGACCGCGACCGGTCAGGCCAGCTTCGCGAACGGCGACGCCGCGACCGCAACCGGCATGCTCAGCAGCGCGAACGGCGGCCAGGCCACCGCGACCGGCGAGGCCAGCGTCGCGAACGGCTTTTTCGCGACCGCGACCGGGCAAGACAGCTTCGCGAACGGCGGCCAGGCGACTGCGACCGGCCAGGCCAGCGTCGCGAACGGCGTCGCCGCGACCGCAACAGGAATGAGCAGCACCGCGAACGGCGTCTTCGCGACCGCGACCGGCTCAAACAGCTTCGCAAACGGCATCAACGCGACCACGATGGGCACGGGCAGCATCGCGAATGGTGCCGCCGCGACCGCCACCGGCGCGAGCAGCCTCGCGAACGGCGCCGGCGCGACCGCAACCGGCCAAGGCAGCGCCGCGAACGGCGCCGCCGCGACCGCCACCGGCGCGAGCAGCCTCGCGAACGGCACCAACGCCACCGCGACCGGCACCAGCAGCCTCGCGAACGGCATCAACGCCACCGCGACCGGCCAGGGCAGCTTTGCGAACGGCAACAACGCGACCGCGGCCGGCGCGATCAGCACCGCGAACGGCTTTCTCGCGACGGCCACGGGCACACTCAGCACCGCGAACGGCTCCATCGCGACCGCGACCGGCTACAGCAGCTTGGCGAATGGCAATCAGGCGACCGCGACCGGCGCATTGAGCACCGCAGACGGCCTCCAGGCGACCGCGACCGGCCAGGCCAGCGTCGCGAACGGCGGCCAGGCGACCGCGACCGGCCAGTTCAGCCATGCGAACGGCGGCCAGGCCACTGCCACCGGCGAGGACAGCTTGGCGAACGGCGCCAACGCGACCGCGACCGGCATGTTCAGCAGATCGAGCGGCACCAACGCGACGGCGACGGGTCAGAACAGCTTCGCCATCGGGACGACTGCCAGCGCCTACGGCCAGGGCAGCGTGGCCAACGGCGATGCCACCACCGCCATCGGCCAGGGGAGCACCGCCAACGCCACCGGCGCGACTGCCATCGGCCAGGGCGCGCAGGCGAGCGCGAGCAATTCGGTCGCGCTTGGATCGGGCTCGGTCGCCAATACCGCCAACACGGTCTCGGTCGGCGACGTCGGCAGCGAGCGCAAGATCGTCAATGTCGCGGCCGGCACGCTTTCGGCGGGAAGCACCGAGGCAGTGAACGGCGGCCAGCTGCTCACCGCCAACCAGCGCGTGGCCGCCGCCTTCGGCGGCGGCGCCGGCCTCGATTCCAGCGGCCAGCTCACGGCGCCGAGCTACACCATCCAGGGCACGAGCTACAGCGACGTCGGCAGCGCCTTCAGCGCGGTCAACACCAAGCTCAGCACGATCAGCGGCTTCAGCAACTACTTCAAGGCCAACAGCACCGGTCCCGCGGCGCAGGCCACCGGCGCCAACGCGCTGGCCATGGGCTCGAACGCGCAAGGCAGCGGCGCCGACGCCATCGCCATCGGCACCAACTCGCAGGCGACGCAATCCGGAGCGATCGCCATGGGCCTGAACGCGGCCTCGACCGGCGCCAACGCCATCGCCATCGGCACGAGCGCATCCGCCACCGGCTCGGTGGCGGTCGGCAACGCCGCGACGGCAAGCAACGGCGGCGCCGCCTTCGGCGACGGCGCGAGCGCGACCGGCTCGCTCTCCGCCGCGCTCGGACCCAATGCCGTGGCGAGCGCGCCCAACTCGGTGGCGCTCGGCGCAGGCTCGGTCGCCAACGTGGCCAACACCGTGTCGGTGGGCGCGCCCGGCAGCGAGCGGCGCATCACCAACGTCGCCGCCGGCGTCAACCCGACCGACGCGGCCAATGTGGGCCAGCTCTCGAGCATGGCCGCGGGATTCCAGTCGCAGATCGGCGGCCTGCAGTCGCAAGTCAGCTCGCTCTCGTCCGCACTGACCGGCGTGCAGACCGAAGAACGGCGCGGGATTGCGGCAACCGCCGCCATCGGCATGGCCATGACGCCCTCGGCGCCCGGCAAGACCACGGTGACGGTCAACAGCGGATTCTTCCAAGGCGAGACCGCGGTGGGGATCGCCGTCGCGCACCGGCTCAATTTGACCACCCCGGTGATCGTCAATGCCGGCTACGCCAATGCCGGCGGAAACCAGCAGGTCGGTCGGGTCGGCCTCGGCTTCGAATTCTAATTCGACGCCGAGACATGCGATGCAATGGGATCGCCCATGTAGCAAACGTGCAACGGCGCGGAAAAATATGTCCGCTGGGTTGTGTGCAGCGGCCCCCAGCATTGTTGGGCGAGGGGGTTCGCGTTATCCCTACAAGCACCTTACACCCTTGCGGGGCGCGTCGACGAAGTCGACTGGGGAGCTCGGGGGTCGGCGTGAAAGCGGGGAAGCTCGAGGCGAATCCAAGCATCGCGCGCGGCGACGCAGTCGCGGCCGCGTGTCGAGCGATCAGCACTCCCGTCGGTCGGCGCGCCCGCCTCATGGGCGCGAGCGCGCTCGCCGGCGGCGCCCTGCGCGGGCTTGCGATGGCGGCCGGGATGGCGACGGTGTTCGGCGCCGCGCCGGCGTTCGCGGGATGCCAGTCCAGTGCCACCGACTTGAGCGCGGGGACGTCTTGCGCGGCCATAGCCTCGACCGGCACCGGTTCTACCGCGGTCGGCCTGAACGCGAGTGCGACCGGCGCCAGCGCAACCGCTTATGGCGAGGCCGCCGTCGCGAACGGCGACACCGCGACCGCGATCGGCCAGGTCAGCTTGGCGAATGGCACCCAAGCGACCGCGACCGGCCAGGCCAGCTTCGCGAATGGCATCCGAGCGACCGCGACCGGCGCGGTCAGCGTCGCGAATGGCGCCTTCGCGACCGCGACCGGCTTCGCCAGCACTGCGAACGGCAACCTCGCGACCGCGACGGGGGCGGGCAGCAACGCGAACGGCTTTGCCGCGACCGCGACCGGCGTTTCAAGCTTCGCGATCGGCGACAACGCGACCGCGACCGGCTTCCTCGCGAATGCGACGGGGACCAACGCCAGTGCTTACGGCAACACCGCGATCGCGAACGGCGTGGCGGCGACCGCGACCGGCCAGGGCAGCACGGCGAACGGCGCCACCGCGACCGCGACGGGGTCGGGCAGCACCGCGAACGGCGCCAGCGCGACCGCGACCGGCCAGGGCAGCGTCGCGAATGGCGCCAGCGCGACCGCGACGGGCCAGAACAGCATCGGGAACGGCGACTTCGCGACTGCGACAGGCCAGAACAGCACCGCGAACGGCACCAACGCGAGTGCGTTCGGGCAGGCCAGCTTCGCGAACGGCGCCAACGCGACCGCGACCGGCCAGGCCAGCAGCGCGAACGGCGTCTTCGCGACCGCGACCGGCGTGGGCAGCTTCGCGAACGGCGCACAAACGACCGCGACCGGCCAGGGCAGCCAAGCGATCGGCATCACCGCGACCGCGACCGGCCAGAGCAGCGTCGCGAGCGGCGACGCCGCGACCGCAACCGGCGCGTTCAGCACGGCGAACGGCTTGTTCGCGACCGCGACCGGCCAGAGCAGCACCGCAAACGGCTCCGGCGCGACCGCGACCGGCCAGAGCAGCACCGCGAACGGCGACAACGCGACCGCGAGCGGCCAGAGCAGTCTCGCGAACGGCTTGTTCGCGACCGCGACGGGGTTCGGCAGTTTGGCGAACGGCTCCAACACGACCGCGACCGGCATGAACAGTGCCGCGAACGGCTCGCTGGCGACTGCCACCGGTCAAGGCAGCAGCGCGAACGGCAGCAACGCGACCGCGACGGGGCAGAGCAGCAGCGCGAACGGCGGCTTCGCGACCGCAACCGGCCAGAGCAGCAGCGCGAACGGCGACAACGCGACCGCGACCGGCATGGGCGCCTTCGCGAACGGCGCCAACGCGAGCGCGACCGGCATGAGCAGCAGCGCGAACGGCGCACAAGCGACCGCGACCGGCCAGGGCAGCAGCGCGAACGGCGCCACCGCGACTGCGACGGGCGCGGGCAGCATCGCGAACGGCAGCAACGCGACCGCGACCGGCCAGAACAGCACCGCGAACGGCGCCACCGCGAGCGCGTTGGGACAGGGCAGCTTGGCCAATGGCGACGCCACCACCGCGATCGGCCAGGCCAGCACCGCCAATGCGACCGGCGCGACGGCGATCGGCCAGGGCACGACCGCGAGCGGCGCCCGCGCGTTTGCCGGCGGCATCGCCGCGACCGCGACCGGCGCCTCGGCGGTGGCACTGGGCGACAGCGCGCAGGCGACGCAGACGGGCGCCATCGCGATCGGTCAGAATTCCGCTTCGACCGGCGCCAACGCCATCGCCATCGGCACCGGCGCCACGGCGACCGGCTCGGTCGCCGTCGGCAACGCGGCCTCCGCCGCCAACGGCGGCGCCGCCTTCGGCGACGGCGCCAGTGCGACCGGGTCGCTCTCGACCGCGCTCGGCCCCAACGCCGTCGCGAGCGCAGGCAATGCGGTGGCGATCGGCGCCGGTTCGGTCGCCAACGTCGCCAACACGGTCTCGGTCGGCGCGGTCGGCAGCGAGCGCAAGATCGTCAACGTCGCGGCCGGCACGCTCGCGGCGGGAAGCACCGATGCGGTCAACGGCGGCCAGCTCCTGACCGCCAACCAGCGCGTGGCCGCCGCCTTCGGCGGCGGCGCCGGCCTCGATTCCAGCGGCCAGCTCACGGCGCCGAGCTACACCATCCAGGGCACGAGCTACAGCGACGTCGGCAGCGCGTTCGGCGCGGTCAACACCCAGCTCAGCACGATCAGCGGCTTCAGCAACTACTTCAAGGCCAACAGCACCGGTCCCGCGGCGGCGGCCACCGGCGCCAACGCGCTCGCCATGGGCTCGAACGCGCAAGGAAGCGGAGACAATGCCATCGCCATCGGCACCAATTCGCAGGCGACGCAATCCGGTTCGATCGCCATGGGCCTGAACGCCGCCTCGACCGGCGCCAACGCCATCGCCATCGGCACGAGCGCATCCGCCACCGGCTCGGTCGCGGTCGGCAACGCCGCGACGGCAAGCAACGGCGGCGCCGCCTTCGGCGACGGCGCGAGCGCGACCGGCTCGCTCTCCGCCGCGCTCGGACCCAACGCCGTGGCGAGCGCACCGAACTCGGTGGCGCTCGGCGCGGGCTCGGTCGCCAACGTGGCCAACACCGTGTCGGTGGGCGCGCCCGGCAGCGAGCGGCGCATCACCAACGTCGCTGCCGGCGTCAACCCGACCGACGCGGCCAATGTGGGTCAGCTCTCGGGCATGGCCGCGGGATTCCAGTCGCAGATCGGCGGCCTGCAGTCGCAGATCAACGACAACGACCGCCGGCTGCGCGACGGCGTCGCGGTGGCGATGGCGGCGGGCGGCGTGCCGGCAGTGCCGCCGGGGCGCAAGGTCGGCGTGTTCGGCAACGTCGCCAGCTACGACGGACACGGCGCCGCCGGCGTCGGGCTGACCGGCGTCCTGTCGAGACGCGCAGCTATCAGGTGCAGGCCAACGGGTCCTTCGGCGTGGGCTTCGATACCTCGGTCGTGGGCGGCCGCGGCGGGGTCGCCCTGTTCTGGTGAGCCGAATGCTGGATTTGCCAGCGGATCCCAGTATGGTGGTGTCGGCACTCGGGCGGGGTGTGACCTTCGCGTGGTAGCAGGCGACAAAGTCGCAGGGTATTGTCGCCTGCTGAAATGAGCGCGAGCTGGCGGCGCGATGGTGCACCAACGCAGCGGATGACCGTGACCGGAACACGCGCTACCGATTTCTTGCTGCCGCGTTCCCTACCGCGCCTGGCGGCGGTCGGCGCTCTGGCCATCGTTGCGGCGGCAGCGGGCGTGCTCGGCTTCGTCACTTGGTCGAGCCAGCAGCAGCAGGCGGCGCAGGCGCAGGCGCCGAAGCAAGCCGCGCCGCCACATACCCAGCCGAAGCCGCCCGCGCCGCCGCCGGCGCCGCATCCGGCGCAGATCGATCGCAACGGCGTCATGATCCTGATCCGCGAGACGCTCATCGCGCTCGACCAGGCCAACAAGACCGGCAACTACACGGTGCTGCGCGATCTCGGCGCGCCGGGATTCCAGGCCAACAGTGCGGCGCGCCTGGCCGAAATCTTTGCCCAGCAGCGCAAGGACAATATCGACCTTTCGGGCGCGGCGGTGATCGACCCGCAGCTCACCTTGCTGCCGCAGATCGAAGCCAACGGCATGATGCACATGGCGGGGTTCTTTCCGTCGGTGCCGACGCAGGTGAATTTCGAGATGGCGTTTGCGCCGGTGGACGGCCGCTGGCGGCTGTTCGCGCTCTCGGTCTCGTTCGGGCAGGCCGCGCCCGCCGCCCCGCAGCCTCCGCCGGCGGCAGCGCCGAAGCCTTGACACCGGCTCACAGCGACCTCCGTAATGGTCAACGCTTTCGCGGCTGACCGCCGCACCGCTCACCCCACAATAAGGCCACCACACATGCTGCCCGCCTCAGCCCTGAAATCGATGCGCGTGATGTTCGCGACCCCTTGCTACATCTCGGCGGTCACCATGAACTATGTCGCGAGCATCTTCAGCCTGACGTTGGATAGTGCGCATCTCGGCCTGCCCTGCATCCTGCATCTCCACAGCGAAAGCCTGATCCCGCGCGGCCGCAACAAGATCGTGATCAAGTTTTTGTCCGAGGACTTCACCCATTTGTTCTGGATCGATTCCGACATCGCGTTCAGCTCGCAGTCGGTGTTCCGCCTGCTGCTCTCCGACCGCGACGTCGCCGCCGGCGTCTACCCGATGAAGAACTTCAAGTGGCCGGCCGAGGGCCTGCCCGCCGGCATGACGCAGCAGCAGTTCGAGGTCGCGTACACGGAGTATCCGTTCAATCCGATCGAGCACGGCAAGACCAAGGTCAGCCAGTACGCTGACAGCGACGGCTTCGTCGAGGTGGCGGAGGCGCCGACCGGCTTCATGGTGATCAAGCGCCAGGTGTTCCTGGCGATGATGAAACACTATCCCGAACTCAACTACGTCCCGGATGGCCCGCCCAACCATCCGCAGGCGCATCTGCACTGGCGCTTCTTCGACTGCATGGTCGATCCCGATTCCGGGAGATATCTCTCGGAGGACTTCGCCTTCTGCCGGCGCTGGCGCGACATGGGCGGCAAGATCTGGGTCGATCTCGACTGCAAGCTCATGCATCTCGGCCAGCATATGTTCAGGGGCGATCTCGCCGAAAGCCTGCGCGTGCAGGGGCGCTGGTGAGGCTGCACCCCCGCATGGAATTCGGGGCCCGCATGGAGCGAAGCGAAATGCGGGGCGATCTTGCCGCGCGGCACGACCCCGGATTTCGCCATAGCGCGCCGAAGACGCACGTGAACGCGTTTAAGGCTCTATCCCGGCTACGCCGATTGCGAATGTGAGTCCATGTCGACTTCTCATGATCTGGCGCGCCTCCTGAGCCTGGGCCGTTTGACTCATGTCGTGGACATCGGCGCCAATCCGATCGACGGCGCGCCCCCTTACCGGCCGCTTCTGGATGCTCGACTTTGCCGCATCACCGGTTTCGAACCGCAAGCGTCCGCGCTGGCGGAATTGAATCTCAAGAAGGGAGCCAACGAGGCCTACTTGCCCTATGCGGTCGGCGACGGCCAGGAGCACACGCTCAATCTGTGTGCCTATCCCGGGTGGACGAGCATATTCGTGCCGAGCGTGGCCGCGCTCGAGGTCTTCAGCTTCTTCAAGAACAATGCCCGCGTGGTGAGCCAAATACCGATCCAGACACGGCGCCTGGACGATCTCGACGAAGTCGACGACGTCGATTTCCTCAAGATCGATGTCCAGGGCGGAGAGCTCGCGGTGTTCGTCCATGGCAGAGAAAAGCTGAAAAATACCGTGGCTGTCCAAACCGAGTTGCAGTTCGTGAATCTCTACGAAGGGCAACCTTCTTTCGGCCAGGTCGATCAAGAGCTGCGGGCGCAAGGGTTCATTCCCCATGCCTTCGCAGCGCTCAAGAAATGGCCGATCGCTCCGCTACAGTTCGTTGCAGACCCGACCAAGCCGCTCAATCAGCTGCTCGAGGCCGATTTGGTCTACGTCCGCGACTTTATTCACGCCGACGGCATGTCCAGCGATCAGCTCAAGCATCTGTGTCTGATCGCGCATTCGTGCTACGACAGCTTCGATCTGGCCGGCCGTTGCGTCGCTTTGCTGGAGCAACGCAAGGTGCTGCCTGCCGGAGCCCTCCAGGAATATATCGAGATCCTGCAGCGCAGTGGGTGAGCGCACAAGTCTAACGCAACCGGGTGGCCGCCACGCGAGCGACGGCGAGCGACCGCTACTTCTTCACCCACGTCTCGGTGCCCTGGTGGCCGCGGTCGGTGCGGCGGGACCACTTGCCGGCAAGCGAGCCATCGGAATTGACGGTCATGGTCAGGATCGCGGTCCGGCTCTTGTTCAGGCTGGCGACCGCCAGGACGTTGCCGACCACGTGGCCGACGCCGACGACCTTGCCGTCGTCCCAGGTAAGCTCGACCGCGCCCGAGGGCGCCAGCGAGACGTCGACGATGTGCGCACCGACATAAGGCGTGCCGTCGGAGTCGGTGCCGGTCACCTGGTAGGAGCCGACGAGACTCGCCTTCGTCTCGATCTCGTAGAAGGGCTCGACCGCCGCGGCGCGGCTGGCGAATGTCATCGAAAGGCCCCATCCGCCGATGGCTCCCGTCGCCAGCAAGGCAAGCAGGACGGCACCGACATTTCTGCGCTGCCAGAGCCCCGCTGCGTATTTGATGACCGACATTCGCATCGTCGCTTCTCCATCCATTTAGGTTGCCCACCGTTCGCAGGGGGTGATGCCACCGCCGGCCTGGTGTGAGGGCGAGGCAGTTCACAGAGGTCAGAAAAAATTCGACGCGCCGGTTTCTTCAGGGGGCACGCGCCGCGGCGGCGCGGCGCCACGGTCGCCCGGCCAGGCCGGGCCGCCGACCCCGGATGCCCGGGCGCCATCAAAGCATCAAAGGGTTCAAGCGGGTCACGGAGCATCAAGATCGCCGCAACCGCGATCGATGCCGCTCATCCCAACGGATCAGTCCGCCACCTGGTAGCACACCATCCGCGGCGGCGGTCCGGGCAATGCGACATTGGCAAGTCGGAAAGGCGCGATCGCCAGATGCGGCGGATTCGCGGCCGCCCAGCCGATCTGCGGTCCATCGTTCGAGGAGTATTCCTGCACGGTCACGAACCCGCAGAAGACCAGCAGTGATGCACTGTAGAGAATCAGGACGCCGAAGGTCCACCAGCGGAAAGCGGGAGGGGCATCGGGCGGTGGCGTTGATTCGATTGATGTGCGCATCGGTGGGGACTCCATCCATTCGGCCCCACCGCTGTCGTACCCCCGCAGCAAATCCGGCAGCGTGAGCCGTTTCACACTGTTGTTTGCTTGCCGGCGGCGGCCGCCCGCCTGCACGGGCGGGGCCACCGCAGTGGCGCCGACGGTTCGAAAAAAAGGATCTACGCGGCCGCTCGGCCTTCAAATCCCATGCGCGAGCGCGCCCAGCGTAAGCACCACCTCGCCGGCGACAACGCCGGCAAATACCGACCGGCGCACCAGCAGGAAGGCGACGAAGCCGCAGGCGATCGCGCCGAGGCGGATGCTCAGCGGCACGTCGGCGAGCGTCCCCGGCGGGAACGCAATGAGCTTGGCGATGACGCCGGCCAGCACCGCGATCGCGACCGCCCGCGTCCACATGAAGAACTCGGACTCCTCGTTGATCCCACGCGCGACGACGAGCCCGAGCAGGCGCCAGACCTCATTGGGCAGAAAACCGACGAGGAGCAGCAGCGCGTAGGCATGGAGCCCGCCGTTCATTCGCGCACCCCGCGCAGGCGATAAAGGCCGTAGGCGACCGACCCGCCCACGATTCCGGTCCACAGCAGATCGAGCCCCACGTGCCAGGCGGCGAGCAACGGCCCCAGCACGATCCCGAGCGCGAGCGCCAGCCAATCCGAGAGCAGGCGGCAGTTGCGCGTGGTCGAGATCAGGAACGACATCGGCGTGAGGAACAGCAGCCCCGCGGTCAGTATCGGCGGCAGCGAGGTGGCGAGATAAAAACCGACGCAGGTGCCGACCTGCGCGGCCAGCATGAAACCGACGCCGAGCCCGTTGGCGAACGGGATGCGAATCGCGCGCGGCCGGGCCGGCAACAGGCGCAATGCCTCGATCCACATGCTCACCGCGGTGAAATGGGCGGGCAGCACGAGCTCGCGGTTGCGTGTCTGCGGCTGCTTGATCAGCGGCAGCAGCGAGATCACCATCGGGAGCAGACGCGCGCTGCTCAAGCCGACGGCGAGCGCGATTTCGACCGGCGCGGCGCCGGCGCCAAGCGCAGACACCAGGATCACCTGCGCCGGTCCCGCCCACACCAGCACGGTCGAAGCCGCGACCCACCACAGGCTGAAGCCGAAATCATGCGCCAGCGCGGAGATGCCCACATAGGTCCCGATCACGACATAGGCCAATACCGAACGCCACGCGGCCCCGACGCCGGCGAGGAACGCGGCGGTCGCCGTGCATTGCGGCGGGTCGGTGGTCGGGGCGGGCGGCATGGGCGAAAGGCGGCGATGGGTCCGTACTGATGGTCCGGCGGCAAGACGCGCAAATGACAGAGTGGAACCGTGGGCGCAATCGCGCTGTGAATCAAACCTGATCCGCCGTGCCGTCACCCCTGACCATCGCGACGTAGCGGCGACCGAGCGCTTCACCGCCTCCTCGCCGCCGCGCGGGGATGACGCGGTCGAAGAACGCGCCGCGCCGGGAACACCGGATCAGTAATTCGCGATCGACGGCCCGCCGTTGAAATGAAAATTGACGCCCGCGCTGAAGATATTGTCCTGCAGGGCGCTGGTGCGCACCGCGGCACCGCCGGCGAGCGCGGTGTCGAGCCCGGCAAGATCGACGCGCTTGTAATCGAACTTGACGCCGAGAGAGGGCGTGAGCAGCCGCTCCATGCCGGCGCCGACGAACCAGCCGCCCCTGGTCGTCGCCGCGCTGCCGGCGCCGATATTGCCGGGAATCGAAGAGACGGACTCGAGCGCCACGTGGGCGAACGCGCCGCCGCCCGAGACGTAGATGAACAGCTGATTGCGGTCGAGCGCGACGCCGAGCTTCGGACCGGCGGTCAGCAGCCAGTCGACGGTCACGGTGGACTGGACATAGGTGCTCTGCGCGGCGGTCGAGAACGCATAGTTGATGCCGCGTTGGCGGCCGACGTCGAACGCGACCTCGCCGCACATTACAAACGGCGATCCGACCATCCGGCAGTAGCCGGCTTCGACGCCGCCGAACACGCCGTTGAACGAATGCCGCGTCACCAGCACGGGCTGCGGGCGGGCGGTCGTGTAGCTGTCGTCGGTTCGTCCCAGGCCGTAGCCGGCGCTCGCGCCGAGATAGAATCCGTTCCAGTCGAAGAGCCCCGCCGGGAACGCCTGCGCTGCCGGCGGCATGTCCGCTGCGGTCGCCGGAATGGTTGCCGCGATGAGAAGCGACGCAGCTGCTGCAAACAGTTTTCGCATGATGTCCCTGCCAACATGTCACTGCTGACGAACGATGGAGCAAGCCCGACGAATGACGGGAACATCAATCGCTCCCGGCCGCGCGAAAGCAATACGCAAGCCACGCCGCCGGCACGATTGCTGCGCTCTCGTGTCGGTCGCGCAACGTCAGTGTTCGGTCGTTCTAAATTGGAATCGAGCTAAAGAAGAATCCGATTCGCGCGCCCGCGACACGGGGCGCGGGGTAATAATTCTTGCGGGCGGCGTCGCAAGCGATGTCGACCGACCTCGTGGGGCAAGCGCGAACGGCGCGGGCGCCGTACCGAGCGCAACGCATGTCCGCGTTCGCCGGAACGCGCATTGCGCCTCCGCATCGCAGTGCGCGGCTTGCGTCTCGCCCATCGCGGCGGCGCGCTGGTCGAACGCACGGGAGTGCTGATCGCGCTCGTGTTCATCGGCGACAATGCGATGGAATGGCGCAAGCGCTGAGCCGCGAGAGCGAAGCCCGACGGCTCTATACCTTGACCAGCGGCACCTTCGGCACCGAGCCGCGCGGCGACGACGGGCCGCCGTCGCCCTTGGGGCCGGACGGCTTGCGGCGCGGGCTGCGGCGCTTGGGCTTCGCATCCGGAATCTTCTCCGGCTTCGGCGTGACCGGCCCATCGAGATACTCGAAGGCGAGCTTCTCGGCGCCGGTTTCGTCCTTGACCGCGATGACACGCACGTGCCCGCCGGCCTTGAGCTTGCCGAACAGGACCTCGTCGGCGAGCGCCTTCTTGATGTTCTCCTGAATCAGGCGCGCCATCGGCCGCGCCCCCATCTGCTCGTCGTAGCCGTGCTTGATCAGCCACTTGGTGGCCTCTTCCGACAGCTCGATGGTGACATCGCGGTCGCCGAGCTGGGCCTCGAGCTGGAGCACGAACTTCTCCACCACCTTGGCGATGATCTCGGGCGTGAGATGCGCAAAGGTGATGATGGCGTCGAGCCGGTTGCGGAACTCGGGAGCGAACAGCCGGTTGATCGCCTCGAGGTCGTCGCCCTCGCGCTTGATGCGGGTAAAGCCGTAGGCCTGCCGCGCCAGGTCGGCCGCGCCGGCGTTGGTGGTCATGATCAGGATCACGTTGCGGAAGTCGACCTGCTTGCCGTTGTGATCGGTGAGCTTGCCGTGATCCATGATCTGCAGCAGCACGTTGAACAGATCCGGATGCGCCTTCTCGATCTCGTCGAGGAGGAGGACGCAGTGCGGATGCTGGTCGACGCCGTCGGTGAGCAAGCCGCCCTGGTCGAAGCCGACATAGCCGGGCGGGGCGCCGATCAGCCGCGAGACGGTGTGGCGTTCCATGTATTCCGACATGTCGAAGCGGATCATCTCCACGCCCAGCGCGGTGGAGAGCTGCTTTGCCACCTCGGTCTTGCCGACGCCGGTCGGCCCCGAGAACAGATAGCAGCCGATCGGCTTCTCCGGCTCGCGCAGGCCCGCGCGCGCGAGCTTGATCGAAGCCGAGAGCGCGGCAATCGCCTTGTCCTGCCCGTACACCACCTGCTTGAGGGTCTGGTCGAGATGCTGCAGCACCACGGCGTCGTCCTTCGACACGGTCTTGGGCGGGATCCGCGCCATGGTGGCGATGGTGGTCTCGATCTCCTTGAGGCCGATCGTCTTCTTGCGCCGGCTCTCGGGCAGCAGCATCTGCGCGGCGCCCAATTCGTCGATCACGTCGATCGCCTTGTCCGGAAGCTTGCGGTCGTGGATGTAGCGCGCGGACAATTCGACCGCCGCCTTGATCGCCTCGGTGGTGTATTTGAGCTTGTGATAGTCCTCGAAATAGGGCTTGAGCCCCTTGAGGATCTCGATCGCATCCGGAACCGTCGGCTCGTTGACGTCGATCTTCTGGAACCGGCGCACCAAGGCGCGGTCCTTCTCGAAATACTGCCGGTATTCCTTGTAGGTGGTCGAGCCGATGCAGCGCAGCGTGCCGGATGCCAGCGCCGGCTTGAGCAGGTTCGAGGCATCCATCGCGCCGCCGGAGGTGGCGCCGGCGCCGATCACGGTGTGGATCTCGTCGATGAACATGATCGCGCCGGGATAGGCCTCGAGCTCCTTGATCACCTGCTTGAGGCGCTCCTCGAAGTCGCCGCGATAGCGCGTGCCGGCGAGCAGCGTGCCCATGTCGAGCGAGAACACGGTCGCGTTCTTGAGCACGTCCGGAACTTCGCCGTGCACGATGCGGCGGGCGAGGCCCTCCGCGATCGCGGTCTTGCCGACGCCGGCGTCGCCGACGAACAGCGGGTTGTTCTTCTGCCGGCGGCACAGCACCTGGATGGTGCGGTTGATCTCGGCATCGCGCCCGATCAGCGGATCGATCCTGCCCTCGCGCGCCTTCTTGTTGAGGTTGATGCAATAGGCCTCGAGCGCGTCGCCCTTCTTCTTCGCGTCGTCGCCGGGCTTGGCGTCGGTGTCCTCGTCGGAGCCGCGCACCGGGCGCGCCTCCGACATGCCCGGCCGCTTGGCGATGCCGTGGCTGATGTAGTTGACGGCGTCGTAGCGCGTCATGTCCTGCTCCTGCAGGAAATAGGCGGCATGGCTCTCGCGCTCGGCGAAAATCGCGACCAGCACATTGGCGCCGGTCACCTCCTCGCGGCCGGATGACTGCACGTGGATGACGGCGCGCTGGATCACGCGCTGGAAGCCGGCGGTCGGCTTGGAATCCTCGTTGCCGTCGCTCACCAGGTTTTCGAGCTCGCTTTCCAGATAGGCGGTGAGGCTCCGGCGCAGCTTGTCGAGATCGACGTTGCAGGCGCGCATGACCGCGGCGGCATCCTGATCGTCGATCAGCGCGAGCAGAAGGTGCTCGAGCGTGGCGTATTCGTGATGACGCTCATTGGCGAGCGCCAAGGCGCGGTGGAGAGACTGTTCAAGATTGCGCGAAAACGTCGGCATGTCAGGTCTCGTGTTAACGCGTTATATGGCCCCTGCGTTCCCGCTTTTCCATTGTGGTCACTTTTTTTCCATCACGCACTGCAGAGGATGCTGGTGTTTGCGGGCAAAGTCCATAACCTGCGTCACCTTGGTCTCCGCCACCTCGTAAGTATAGACCCCGCACTCGCCGATGCCGTGCTGGTGCACATGCATCATGATTCGATGGGCGGCGTCGTGGTCCTTGTTGAAGAATCGCTCGAGCACATGGACCACGAACTCCATCGGCGTGTAGTCGTCGTTCAACAGCAGCACGCGGTAGAGGCTGGGCCGCTTGGTCTGCGGCTTGGTCTTGGTGATGACCGCGGTCCCCGGCGCTCCCGGTGCGCGTCGCTTGTTGTTGTCCTCGTTGGCAAGGCGCGGCGCGGGCGACTTGCCCCCGGCGTCTGCATTCATTTCGGTCGGTCTTCGGCTCATGGGACTTTAACGGATCAGGGCGTGGCAGCGGTTGGGCGCAAGATGCGCCATGCATTCTCTCCATCATACGGATGGTGCCGCCCCGGTTCCAGATCGTCGTTATTTCCTCCCACGGCCGGTGTTCCGACGCCACGCTTCAGCAAGTCTTTTGCAACTCCCGTCTTCTCCCGTCTTCTCCCGTCTTGGGGTCCGCCCTTGTGCGCGGCCTTTGAGCGTAAGTCTTTTTTTGGTGGGAGCTTCTCCGGTGTTTACGCCCTTTCTGGTGTCCAAGCTCTGTGTCTAAGCCTTTTGCAAATCCCGTGCCGGCCCTCCACGATGACGCAAACGATCCCAACTCATTGCGGATAATTCGCGGCAAATGCATCGCAAAGTTGCGGATTCCCTCAGCAAGTCACGAATTTCCGCCGCCGAGGAGGGAAAATCACCGAAGCGATATCCGTGAGCGGCGGCATCCTTGAATGTTATTTGCGCGCTCTTTTCGGGTTCGCAAGGGTCGCGGGCGCCCGCAGCTGCGCTCGGGTCAGCACGGCACGACCGCGCAACCCTCAATCGGCGCACGCGTTGTCGGCTGCATTGGAGGCCGTCGAAAAAGGAAGGGGCGCATGCCGTCATCGCATGCGCCGCTGCGATCGGATGATGTTCAATCACACGCGGCGCGCGGCCGAGCGGCGCTTTCTGGAGCCGGACAGGCGGCTCCACCTATAGCAGAGAGCCCGGCTGCGTCACCGGGCGCTTGTCGGACCGACCGGCGTGGTTCGTCACTTCACCGGAGCGACCTTGCCGAACTGGCTCTCGAACGGCTTGTAGGCCTCCTTGGCGAGATCGGCGTAGAGTTCACCAAGCTTGGTCGCCTCGGCGACGAAATTCTCATAGGCGCTTCGGGCATAGTCGCTCTGCACCTCGATTGCCTTCTCGAGCGACTTGGCGCCGATGAGCTTCTCGGTCGCCGCGGTGCCCTGCTCGAAGATCTTCTTCGAGTAGTCCGCCATCTCGACCGCAATCGCCTGCATGCTCTTTGAAAGCGCGCCGAACGACTTCATGGTCGCGTCCATGTTGTCCTTACCGAACTGCTGAATGTCCTCGATATTCTTGACCATGTCGTAACCTCTCCTCGCAGCATCGCCGAACGCCTGCGACCGTCCCGCTCCCTCCGGTCTTCGGTCGGCAGCACCAGATATATTGCGATGCACAAAAATGTCAAGCCTTATTTTGCAGTGCAATATGGTAGCCCCGTCCGGAGTGCGGCTTAACGCTTTGGCAATCGACCGGGCTTAGCGTGGGCGCCGTGCCGCGCGGGCAAACGGTCGGTCTGACGGGAGCGTCTGGTCCGAACGGGAGCGGGACGGCGCCAAAAAAGGCCGGAAAAACTTCAGAAAACCGCCCTTTTTGACTCGTCCAATCGCTCCACCTCGGCACGACAGGGGTGTCGGCGCTCTGCACGGAGCGCCCAGGGAACGAGGACGGGGGACTAACATGCTGCGGATCCGGACCGGAGCCCGTCACGGGCTTCGTTGGGGTGTGTTCGGTTTTGTTGCCGCTGTTTTCACGATCTCAAGCCATCCAACGCAGGCCGCTCCCTACGCAGACATCGTGGTGGATGCCAATTCCGGCACTGTGTTGCACTCCACCAATCCGGACGCGCAGCGGCATCCGGCATCGCTCACCAAGATCATGACGCTCTATCTGCTGTTCGAGCAGATCGAGGCCGGCAAGCTCAAGCTCGACAGTCCGCTCAAGGTCTCGGCGGAAGCCGCCGGGCAGATGCCCACCAAGCTCGGGCTCAAGCCGGGGAGCACGCTGGCGGTCGAAGACGCGATCAAGGGCATCGTCACGCGCTCGGCGAACGACGCCGCCGTGGTGGTCGCGGAGGCGATCGCCGGCGATGAAAGCGAGTTCGCCAAGCTGATGACGCGCAAGGCGCAAGCGCTCGGCATGAGCCATACCATCTACAGGAACGCCTCCGGCCTGCCGGACAACGGCCAGGTGACCACGGCGCGCGACCAGTCCACGCTCGGGCGCGCCATCCAGGAGCGCTTCCCGCGCTACTACAAATATTTCTCGATTCGCTCGTTCACCTTCCGCGGCCAGACGATCGGCAATCACAATCATCTGCTCGGTAAGGTCGACGGCGTCGACGGCATCAAGACCGGCTACATCAACGCCTCCGGATTCAACCTGGTGACGTCGGTGCACCGGGGAAACCGTTATCTCGTCGCGGTCGTCATGGGCGGCAGCAGCGCGGGCAGCCGCGACGCGCGCATGCGCGACCTGATCAGCGAGAAGATCGCCCAGGCCTCGACCAAGCGCACCGCACCGATGGTCGCAGAGGCCGGGGTGACGCGTGAGGCCACGCCGGAGCCGAAGCTTGTTGCCAGAGCCGAGCCCAAGCCAGAGGCCAAGGCCGCTGCGAAGGTCGCCGCCAAAGTCGCCACCAAGGCCGAGCCGGAGGGCGAGGCCAAGTCCGAGCCAAATGCCGCGGCCAAAGCCGCGCCCCGGTTTGCCGTCGCCAGCGCCGTCAGCGTGCCGGTGCGCTTCAATCCTCCCGCCCGCCAAGCCGAACCGGCCCCGATGCGCGTGGCAACAGCCGCTCCGGCGGAGACGGCGCAAGCGCGCGTGACCGCCGGCTCGACCGATCCGATCCGGCCGGTGCTGGTCAAGACGCTGACGGTCAAGGCCGGGACGCAGACCGCCTCGCTCGCGCCGTTGCATGTCGCGTCGCTGCCGGTAGCCCCGCCCGCCCAGGCGGCCGCACCCGCAGCGCCGGCCGCGGCGGTGGTCGCGGCCGCGCCAGAGCCATCGGCGCCCGCGCCGGTCGCCGTGGCGAAGCCCGAGCCCGCGGTAGCGGTCGCGAAGCCCGAGCCGGCAATCGCTATAGCGGTGGCGAAGCCCGAGCCGGCCGTCGCGGTAGACGTGGCGAAGGCCGAGCCGGCCGCACCGCCGGCCGTCGCGGCAGCGGTGGCGAAGGCCGAAGCACCGGTCCCGCTGCCGGGGGCACGTCCCGGAGTTCTGGGCGTGTTGCCGGTCCGCACGGCCGCCGCGGAGCCCGCACCTGCGGCGCCCGCAGCGAAGCCGCAGCACCACAGCGGCTGGATGATCCAGGTGGGAGCCTACCCGGCGGAGCAGGCCGCGAAGCAACGCCTCTCCTCGGTCCAGAGCAAGGCATCCAAAATGCTCACCGGCGCCGAAGCGTTCACCGAGACCATCGAGAAGGGCGGCACCACCTACTATCGAGCGCGCTTCGCCGGCCTCAACAAGGACAAGGCGGAAGCCGCCTGCAAATATCTCAAGCGCAACGACGTTGAATGCGTGACCATCAAGAACTGACGTCGCCGCAGAACCAGGGAACCGCGTCGAACAGGAGCCGCCACATGCTGCGTCGAGTAAAGGGGTTTAGCGATGGCGGCGCAAAAGCACGTCCTTGGCCTCGTTGACGCGGGCCGCAAGATACGTCGACCCCCCTTGGTCGGGATGCAGTTTCTTCATGAGCGCGCGGTGGGCGCGGCCGATATCCGCGGCGCTCGCCCCCGGCTGCACGCCAAGGATCTGATAGGCCTCCTCTTCCGTCATTTTGCCGCCGCTCCAGCCCCGGCGGCCCCCGCCCGTCGCCGCACCGGCTTGCGCGTCTTCACGCCAGCCGGGCTCGCGGCGGTCAAGATACGCCATCAGTAGCGCGCGGCTCTCCTCGTCCACCTCGGGGAGGAAACCGGCGACCGTCGCGACGTCGAGCGCGTCCAGCGCCGCGCCCTCGTGCCGCCCGGCGAGGATGCGCCCGCGCATCGCGCCGCTGTCGTGGTCGAGCTCCATCTCGACGAAGGGAGAGCGCACGCGCGAGGCTTGACCGGCGCTCTTGCGCGTACGCGCGCCGAGGCCGGGAATGCTCCAAGGCAACCATCCGAGCAAGCCGAGGCCGGTGAGGCCGAGCGGAATGGCGATGTCGAGGCGGCCGCGCACGCCGAGCACGCCGGCGATGGCGAGCGCACCGATCCCGCCGCCGGTCTTCAGCACCACGGCCGCCGTTTGCGGATTGACCCTGCTGAAGGCATTGAGCGCCCACAGCGCCAGCGCCAGGATCACCAGGCCGAAGAGGAGCGTGGCCATCAGGGTCTCATCTGCGCGAGCAGCTTGAGCGCGCCCGCCTGGCGCCGCGCGGAGAGATCGGCAAGCGCCCGCATTCCGCCCGCGGCATAGGCGGCAGCCGCCCGCAAGAGCTCGGCGAGCTGATGGGCGGCGCCCGGATCGAAGCGGCAATAAGCCCCGCGCGTCAGGCGCGCGATTTCCCGGAAAGCCTGTTCGGTGATCGGATCGTCACCCTCCTGGAACATGAAGGCGGGCACCCCCAGGAGCCCGAGCTCGCCGGCGGCATGGCAGAGATGATCGAGCTTCTCTTCCATGGCATCGCCGACGAAGACCAGGGCTTGCACCTTGGTGATCTGGGTCTCGCGCTTGGCGTGGGCGATGATCTTGCCGATCTGGGTATGGCCGCCGCGGCAGTCGATCCGCTCCATCAGCCCGGCGAGGCGCTCCGCCTGCGACACCCAGCGCGAGGCCCGGCATTCGCTGAGACCACGATAATAGACGAGCTGCACGTCGAGCCCGCCGATCGCAGCCGCCTCCCGGAACATGTCGGCCTGCAAATGGCACGCCGTGTCCCACATCGGCTGCCGGCTCATGGTCGCGTCGAGGGCGAAGATCAGCCGCCCGCGCCGGCCGGGTTCGGTCGTTGGCGCGAGGCTCTTCACCCGGGCGAGAAAGGCGTCGATTTCGGCACGGCTCGTCGCCGCCGCCGGCGCGCGGCCACGGTCCATCGGTGAGCGGTCGTTGCGATCCTTGGCCATGGAGCACGGACACTGCAAACGGCGGCAATCCCGCCGCCCATAAGGTGGCCATATCTCGCCGCCGGCGCAATGCCTGGTGCCGGTGCCCCGGCGCAGTGCACCACGCGCCGACGGGACGTGGTCTCGCCGTGCCGGCTTTGCTAGCTTCCGGCGGGCGCCGCCACCCCTCAACCAGACGAACGTCTGTCCCCATGGCCCCTCGAATCGTGCGCACGGTATCGGCATTGCGCCGCGCCGTCATGCCGTGGCGAACGGCCGGCGAGCGCATCGCGCTGGTACCGACCATGGGCGCTCTCCATGCCGGCCATCTCGCGCTGGTGCGGGCGGCGCGGCGGCGGGCGCAGCGGGTCGTGGTTTCGATCTTCGTCAACCCCGCGCAATTTGCGCCGCACGAAGACTTTGCAAGCTACCCGCGCAGCTTCGACACCGATCTCGCCGCGCTCGCCGAACTGGCGGTCGATCTCGTCTGGGCACCGCCGGCGGTGGTGATGTATCCACCGGGCTTCGCGACCCGCATCGTACCGGAGGGCCCGGCCACGGCCGGGCTGGAGGACAAGTTTCGCCCGCATTTCTTTGCCGGCGTGGCGACCGTGGTGGCAAAACTGTTGATCCAATGCGCGCCCGACGTCGCGCTGTTCGGCGAGAAGGACTATCAGCAGTTCAAGGTGGTGACGCGGCTGGCGCAAGACCTCGATCTGCCGGCCAGGATCGTCGGCGTCCCCACCGTGCGCGAGCGCGACGGCCTCGCGCTGTCATCGCGCAACAGCTATCTGTCCGCGAGCGAGCGCGCAGCGGCGCCGAGCCTGTACGGCGTACTCAAGGATTGCGCCGGCAAGATCGCGCGCGGAGAGCTGCTCGCGCGCGTGCTCGACGAGGGCGGCGCGGCGATCGAGCGCGCGGGCTTCGCGCTCGACTATCTCGAAGCCCGCCACGCCGACACGCTGCAACCGATCGCCTCGATCAAAGAAGGCCCGATCCGTCTCCTGGTCGCCGCCCGCATCGGCAAGACGCGACTGATCGACAATATCGCGGTGTGAAGCCGCGGCCCTCGACCTTTCGCTATTTCTTCACCTTCAGCGGATCCTTGACGTCGTCGAACTTGGCGAATTCCGTGTTCCACAATTCGCCGTTGATCTTCTCGACCTTGCGAATGTAGATCGGCTGCACGACGTCGCGGGTTTCGGGATCGATCGACATCATCCCGCGCGGGCTTTCCCAGCGCATGCCCTTCATGGCGGCGAGCAGGCCGTCGCCGTCGGTCTTGCCGCCGGTCTTCTTGAGCGCCTCGTAGATGAGGTGCATGCCGTCATAGCCGCCGACCGACACGAAGTTCGGACGGAAATTGTTCGCCTTCTTGAACTCCTCGACATATTTCTTGTTCAGGGCCGAGTCGTGCGCGGCCGAATAGTCGTGCGCGGTCACCATCCCCAGCATCTGGTCGCCCATGGTGTTGAGCTCGTCGTCGTCGGTGAGGTCGCCAGGGCCGATGATCTTGATCCCGGAACTGGCGAGCCCGCGCTCGGCGAACTGCTTGGCAAAGATGCCGGCCTGCGTACCGGGGAAGTAGATGAACGCCGTATCCGGATTGATGTCGCGGATGCGCTGGAGGAACGGCGCAAAATCCGGATTGGCGAGGGGAATACGGATCGATTCCACGATCTGGCCGCCGAGTTCGGTGAAGCGCCGCTTGAACGCGGTTTCCGCTTCGGTACCCGGCGCCCACTCGTTGACCAGCGTAACGGCGCGCTTGCTGCCGTTCTTTGCCGCCCATTCGCCCATGATCCAGGAGGACTGGGCGAGAATGAAGCTGGTGCGCACGAAATAAGGCGACGCGGTCGTGGTGATGGAAGCGCCCGAGATCATCACCACGGTCGCGATCTTGGCCTGGGTCACGAGCGGGCCGTAGGCGAGCACCGTCGGCGTGATCCCGCCGCCGATGATCTGCACCTTGTCGTTGACGATCATCTCCTGGACCAGGCGGCGCGCGTTGTCGGCAACGCCGGCGTCGTCGCGCAGGACCAGTTCGATCTTCTTGCCGGCGACCATGCCGCCGTGCTGCTGGATGTACAGCCGCGCGCCGGCCGAGGCCTGCCGGCCGGCCGCGGCGAAACCCGCGCCGGTCATGGAGAAGCTCATGCCGATCTTGACCACGTCTTGCGCAAGCGCGCCGCCGGCCGTGAGCGCGACCGCGCCGACCGCGACAAGTGTCATGGTGAATTGTCTGCGTCGCATTGGATCCTCCCACTCCCTCACGCGGCCCTGCGCGGGTTCGGCCGCTTGCATTGGCCGAAGTCGGGTAATCCGAACCTCGGCTGTGACGCTCGCCGTTTCGGCGGCTGAAGGCCAATCTAGAGTGGTTTGCGCGCCCGTGGAATCGGAAACCGCTCCTGATCGAGCGACTGCGGCGAATCGGCTCGCGCTCCGGCGCGGGCTCGCGGCGAGCTTCGGCGGAAACCGACAACGCGCACGGCGGACCATAAGGTGCCAATCGACGGCGGCGGCAATGTCATGCCGGGGCCTCGGCTCACAGCAGGCCCAACTCGCGCAACTCGCGACGCAGCGCCTCCGGCATGTGACGGGCGCCCGGCGCAGCGCGGTCGAGGTCGCGCGGGACCTCGGTCTCGTCGAGATAGCGCCAGCCCTGGAACGCGCGCCAGGGCCGGGGCTCGACCAGAGTGAGCGTCGGTTGCAGGACGAAATGGCAGCGGCCGACGCCGTCCTTATCGACGAATGGGCGCACGTCGATGAGCCGTTGCCGGCACATGACCTGCCCGCGGATCACCCAGTAAAGCGAGCCGCCGTCGCGCAACTCGTCGACGCGCTTGGGCACCATGCGCGTCCGGTGCAGATGCTCACGCGAGAGCCCGCGCTTCCTGCGCTCCTTGAGCTTTTCGCGAATCCAAGCCTCGAGGTCTTTGACCGAGTCGCAGCCGACGCAAAGCTTGATGAGATGAAGGGCCACGGCGGGATCCAACCTACAGCGTCATCGGGCGAACGCTTGCTCCGGACCCGATCCGGGCGGGGGCCGGCTCGCCCAGAACGCGCATCGACACCACGGTGCCGGAGCGGGCTTGCCCGTCCCCACCCCGACGCAAGCGCTCGAGCACGATGAAATCATAGCGGGCCCGCGGCGCGTTGCCATGCGAACGCGGGGCTTATCCTCAGAACAAAGCTTGATTCATGGCGACGGAGCAAGCTGCATCGGCGCCGAGCGCGCGGGCGCATTATTGGAGATCGACGGCTGACGCGCCTGCGAGGCTCCCTGCGACGGCTTGCGCGGCGGCGTTCCCGCTTCGCTCGCGCCCGTCGTGTCATGGGGCGGCGGCGCAGCCGGCTCGGCGGTCATGATATTGACCGGAGGGATCGAGGACGATGACGGGAAGTACAGGTTGTTGAGCGCTTTCGGCGCCGGTCCGGCCGCCGCAGAGGTCGCGGCGCCGGGCAGGTTGCCGGCCACCGGACGACTGCCTCCCGCCTGCCAGCCGGCGGAATGGGTCTTGACCCGCGCTTCGAACGGCCGGTCCGCGAGGTTGGCGCGCACGCGGCTCGCATCTTGCAGCGAGGCGAAAGCGCCGCATCGATCCGGCGTGCAACCGTCGCGGACCGCGAGCACGTGCGCCACGATGCCGAAGCGGTCGGCCTCGATGGCGCGGCGCACCTGGTCGGTCGCGGAGCCGGGGCCGGCGGGCGGGCGCCGGCTCGGGTTCGAAGTCACCAGCGCGAGCTGCGCGGCAACATAGGAGACGGCGCCGGCGGTTGCCTCCGGGCTGGCGAAGAGAGCCTTCGCGCATCCTTCCTCGACCACGTCACCCGCGATCGCGTCGAGGCAGGCCAGGGCCGAGCCCGGCGCCAACGCGCGGGTTGCAAGTTCGAGCGCACGCGCCTCGACGGCGTCCTGGGCGGCGACACGGTCGCGGCGGGCAAACTGGTCGAGCATCCACCATCCGATCACGATGGCGACGACGACCAGCGCGGCGTGGACAAATGACGCGCCCCTGCCGTCGAAACCGGCGCGCATGAAGGCGAACGCGCCAACAATGACCACAAGGCCGGCGATGACGGCCCACACCGGCAGCAGCACCGCGCCGGTGGAAACCCATTCCGCTAAGCGATCCACCATGACCAACCACCCTTATAGCGGGCAGTATGGCTCAAGGGGGGCGGCGGTGGCCACCCTCCCCGGTTTTGCCGTTCGCTGTCTCAGCTTGAATATTCGAGCTGGCTCTCTCGGGCCACGCGCTCGAACGCCTCCTTGGCATTCTTGATGCGGTACTGGTAATCGGCGCCGTCGGAGGGAAGCAGCCTCACCACCTCATAGGTACTGTTGGCGGCCATATGGCCGATCGGACGCGAGGTGAAGTAGACGGTCTGGCCGATCTGAAACTTGTGTTCGTTCAACGCGGTTCTCCTGAACTCCAACGACACGATCTGCTCCTTTCGAGCGGTGCTTCCCCCGATCCCCCGTGAATATAGCAGCGAAAATTCACGATTGCCGCAAAAATTCCTTTTTCCTCCAGGTCAGCCGCATTCGTCGGTTGATTTTTAACCTGCTCGTTGTTTCAATGGCTTGAGCAGAGGCCTTCAACCAACGCATCGCGCGCAGCAACCGTCATGGCGGGCATGCCCTGGAGTGGGGGCGCGATCAAATCCACACGGCTATTACGTAAATTATCCCCCCCGGCTCTGGTTGCACGAATCTGAAAGAGGAAACGGCCTGCGCGACCGGCCCTTCGGGTCCGCGGACCACAATGGCGCCGCCTTCCTAGCCTACCGCGCAGCCGAGCCGAGCCGGCAGGGGGTGATGGAATGCGCCTGATTCTCGGGATCATCTTGGGCGGCGCGCTGACCGTAGGCGGCGCCTATGTCGCGGACACCCTCGCGGGTGCAGGCGCCAAGCCGATGGTGAACTGGGACGTGGTCGGCAAGAACTTCGACGACGTCAGCGCGCTTGCCCGCGCCAGCTGGAAGAAGATCGCCGGCGACCGATCACCGAATTCCTAAGCCCCCCGCAGCCCTGTCGAATCGCGCGGCTCACATCCCCGGCTGATCCGGATCGCTTCGATCCGATGTCGGCCGCCGATGAGGAGGCGTCGCACGCGCGATCAGCGTGGCGGAGCCTCGCGGTGGTGCAGCGCACCGGCAATCTCCTGCTTGCCAAGCCGCGTCCCGTCATCGCCCTCGATCAGGAGCGCAACGCGACCGCCTTCGTTGACATGGCGCGCCCAGGCGAGCGCGCCGTCGAGCGTCTCGAATTCCTTGTACAGGAGCCGATCCTTTTCGAGCGGAGCGATCGTGTCCGATCCTCGCGGGCCGCTATATGTTCGATATGTCATGGGTTCTCGTCCCGTCGTGTCATATCAAGAACCCGGCGGCGGCGATGCCGTTCCGACGGAACTTGGCAGCAACGCCATGTCGAGCCTTGTATTCGTGCCACGATGAATGTCCGTTAACGACGGCGAATTGTGAATTCATTGCGCCAAATGAGCACGGCGCGGGAACTGCACGACGCGTTGCTTGTTTTTTCCATGCCGGGATCAATCGGCGCGCGGGGAAAAACAAAGGACCGTTCCAATGAGGAGCACACTTCTAATCACCACGGCCGCGCTGTTGGCGGGAGTTGCCATGGCGTCGGCGCAATCCATGCCGGGCGGCGGACGAGAATCAGGCGCCGCGCAAAGCCCGGGCGCACAAAGCGGCGGCGCAGCGCAGGACCGCCAGTCCCCGCAGCGCGGCGCGCACGAGCGCGGACAAAACCGGCAAGGCCAGGCGCAGGACCACATGATGCAACGTGGTCAGAAGGATCAGACCACGGGTCAGGCCACGCAGCATGAGAACGGCGCGCAAGGCAAAGCCGGTCAGCGCGAGAAGGCGCAGCCGCAGCGCAGCGAGCGCAACCGCGACCAGACCACCGGCCAAGGCCAGCGTGAGCAAAGCCAAAGCCCGAGCCAGACCCAGCAAAGCCCGACGCAAGGGCAGTCCCCGCAGCGCCAACAGGGCCAGCAGGGCCAGCCCGGTCAGCCGGGCGCGGCCGCACCGGGTCAGGCTCGCGAGGGCCAGACGGGCGGCAACGTCAGTTTGACCACTGAACAACGCACCACCATCAGACAAAAGGTCCTGGCCGGCGGCAACGTGCCGCGCGTCGGCAGCGTCAATTTCGCGGTGCGCGTGGGTACCGTCGTGCCAACCAGCGTGCGCGTCGTGGAGGTCCCTCCGGCGCTCATCGAGATCCACCCGGACTGGCGCGGACATATGTACTTCGTCGTGGGCGATGAAATCATCATCGTCGATCGCAGCCACCGGATTATTGCGGTGATAGCGGTCTAAGTCTTCACCGCGGTTTCAAGTCTTCACCGCGTGAGGGCGAAGGGGCGGCGTCGAGCCGCCCCTTCGCTTCATCGGCAGGTCGCAGCGCGGGCGATCGCAAGCGGATCAGCCGGCGACGACATCCCGCACTGAATTTCCCGCCTTTGCGTGCTCGCCGATGATCTGTTCGCGGCGTGCATTCTCCGCGCGCTCATTCTCTGCGCGCTCACGCGCACGTGTTCCGGCGGAACCATCCGAGTGTTGGAGACTTGACCGGTTGCGGTCGTTTGCATCGGGATCGAAGGCCAATCCGTCGCGCTGACGCGTTTTCGCATCTCGCGTAGAGCGAGCTTCAATACCTGAAAGGACGAGGGTCATGCCCTCGTCCTTTTGATGCTGCGACGACTTAGGGGTCTGAACTTCCGCTGGGCACGGGAACGATGCAATCGGTCAAGCCCGCACTTCCTGGCGCTGGAAGACGATGTAGCCGATGACGAAGAGCAGGATCGAACCTGCTATCAGCCCGACGATCTGCGGCCAAACGATCAGCACGCTTTGCAGCAGCGGTATCGGCGCATCCGGAATCGCTCCCCGCTCGAGCAGAGCGAGGCCCATGGCGGCGAGCATGGATTGCTGAGTCGAGCGCACCGATGGATCGAGCACGACGGCCACGATCTCATTGAACAACACGCTCGGAGACAGCCGCGCGAACATCTGCCGGGTGTCCAGGACTCCCAGCACGTCTCCCGCCGTGGTGAGCGAATCGGCCAAGGCCGGCGAGAACAGCGGCCAGAGAATGGTCAGGAACAACCAGACGCCGAGCGACACCAGCGCTGCGGTCGCCGCCGAGCGAAATATGATCGAGAACAGCAGCGCAAGCGCGAACCAGAACCCCCCGTAGGCAATCGTCACCACCAGCAGGACCAGCGCGCGGGCCATCTCTTCGGCGTTGGGCGGGACCCCGAGCCCGACCAGTCCCAGCCCGATCACGAGCAGCCAGAGCACAATGAGGCTGATCGACAAGGTGAACAGCCCGGCGATGAATTTTCCGAACAGCAGCGCATCACGATAAATCGGCTGCGACAGGATACGTGACAGCGTGCGCCGGTTGTGCTCGCCGTTGACCGCATCGAAGCCGAGCCCGATGGCGACCAGCGGCACCAGGAACGACAGCAATGCGACCAGCGGCAGCGGTCCCCCGCGGGTGAACAGCCGCAGGAACAGGAACGGATCTTCGGCCGTGATCTCCTTGATCTGATCGATGGCGCCGCGCACGACCGCGATGGCGGTCGCCACGATCAACACCACCAGCACGACCACGAGAATGCTGGTGAAGTGGTCGGCGATCTCCTTGATCGTCACCACCCCGAACCCGTGCAAGGCCGAGCCTTCACGCCGCATGGCGCTCTCCTTCATGGGTCTGGAAGTAGCGGGTATAGATCGCCTCGAGACTGGGCTCCTCGACCGAAAGCCGCAGCAGACGCCCGCCCGCCGCCACCACCGCGGCCGCCGCTTCCGGGCGCACGTCGCGATCGGCGAGGAGCAGCAATCGATTGGCGCCCGCGGTCTCGACCCGCTGCACGCCCGGGATGGCCGCGATCCGCTCGGCGAGCCCCTGCCCTTCGGCCTCCACCTCGACCCGGAAGCCACCACCGAGCACCTGGCGGCCCAGCTCCGGCACCGTGCCGATGAGCGCGATGGCGCCCTGATTGAACAGCGCGACACGATCGCAAACGCTTTGCACCCGTTCGAGCAGATGCGACGACAGCAGCACGCTCACCCCGCGGTGCTTGAGCTCGCGAATGATATTGAGCAGCTCGACCGTGGCCTGCGGGTCAAGCCCGGAAGTCGGTTCGTCGAGGATCGCGATTTGCGCCTCCTTCATCAGGATTTCGGCCAGCCCGAGGCGCTGGCGCATCCCGCGCGAGAAGGTTGCAACGCGCTTGTCCGTCACATCGGACAGTCCGACATGCGCGAGCGAGGACTTGATCTTCTCCTCGCGTTCTGCGCGCTCGAGTCCCATCAGCCGCGCCGTGTAGCGCAGATTTTCGGCGGCGGTCAGATTGTCGTAGAAGCCGACCTGATCCGGCAAGTAGCCGACCTGGCGCTTCACGGCGAGCGGCTCGCGCACGGGATCATGGCCGAGCACGCGCGCTTGCCCATCCGAAATGTCGGTCAAGCCCAACAGCATCAGGATGGTGGTGGTCTTGCCGGCGCCGTTCGGACCGAGCAGGCCGAAAATCTCCCCGCGCGCCACCGAAAACGAAATGCCGTTGACCACGGCTACGCCGTCGTAGCGCTTGGTGAGCTTTTGTACCGCGATGACGTCGTCGCTCATCGCCGACCGAACCATACAACGGCGCCGATCATGACGAGCAGCGCCCCGCCGATGAGCGCGATGCCGACGATGCCCCACAGCGTGGAGGTGGTGACCGCGACGCGGAACGACTGCGACGCCGATTCCCCGCGCGACGCGGCCCGCACGGTGGCGACGTAGTCGCCGGCGACCGCCTTGGCAGCCGGCGTGACCAGGGCCTGCACTTCCTTGTTCTCGTTGGGGGCGATGCGGTCGACGGTCTTGGGCTCGAAGTTCACCTTCCAGCCCGACGGGACCGAGCCGGACAGCTCGATCTGCTCGGCGGCCGCGGTGCCGGAATTGGTCAGGATCACCGGGATCGAGGCCTCCTGGCCGGCGCTGGCCTTGGCGCTGAGCACACCCTCACGGCCGGCAATGTCGATCTTGGGTTGCCCGGTAATATCGAGCATGAGGTCGGCTGTCGCCGTGGCGTCGTCGGCCGCTACCTTTGCCGTCACCTTGTATTTGCCGGCAGCGATGGTGTTCGGGGGCCGCACCTTGAGCTTGACGTCCTTCGATTGGCCCGGATCAAGCGGGAGTGCGTTGAGCTCCTGGCTGCCGTACTGCTCGGTGAAGGTGGCGTCGAAATTCTGCGGCGCCTGCGCCGACAGGCTCACCAAGACCTTCTTGCCGCTGTCGTTCTTGATGCCGAGCTGGAATTCGAAGCTCGATTTCGACGTGCCGCGCAGCTCCGGCAGCTGCGGCGTGAGGGTGAGCTTGGCGGGCAGATCGGTGGCGAGGGTCACCGATACCGGCAGCGAGGTATTGGTCGTCGAACCACGTGCGTTCACCGTGAGGGCGGTCGTGCCCACGGGGGCATCCTTGGGCACGTCGAGGCGAAGCTCGAGCGATACGTTGCCATTGGTCGGCGGCAGCGCTGCCGCGACCGGCTGGCCGTTGCCGATCAGGGTCGCGGTCCAGCCCGACGGCACGCCGCTGACCGACAGCGCCAGCCGCTCCGGCGGCAGGCCGTAGTTCTGCAGCTTCAGATTGATCGACGACGTGGTCCCCGGCCGCAGCGTGATCGCGGGGTAATCGGTCAGGAGAAAAAGCCCTTTGACGTCGTTCTTGGCTTCCTCCGCGTTTGTTGCAATGCAGAAGCAGGCGAGAACCGAAAGCACAGCCGAAAAGAGAGCGATAAGACGATATCGCATGATGACAGCTCCACGCGGTAAAGCAGGTGATTTCGCTATTGAATGATCCCTTCCGGCAGCACCGAAAGGATGCGGGGTGCGGCAGGATTGGCGGTGTATTTCTTTCGTCCCCGCGCCGGAATCAATACACTTTCTCGACATTTTTTGGGCGCCGATCGGCCAAGCGAGCCAAAAAGGACAAGCCCGCGGGCAGTCATACTCGCATAACGGTCGGCCAGTCCACCTCGTCCTCCGGCAGGACCCAGGGCTCGGCGAGCGCCGCCGTGCGCCACTCGCGCCAGGCCGGCAGCGCCATAACGGCCTCGATATAGGCGCGCGCCGCGGGTCCGACCGACACGGCGTAGGTGTGGAAGCGAGCAACGACCGGGGCGTACATGGCATCGGCGGCGCCGAAGCTGCCGAACAGGAAAGCGCCGTCCGCCCGGTAGCGCGTGCGACAATCGGTCCACATCGCGTCGATGCGCCGCACGTTCGATTGGACCTCGGGGGTGAGGTCGCGCGGGATGACTGGACGCCACATGTTCATGGGCAAATGGCGGCGCAGCGGCACGAAGCCGGCATGCATTTCGGCGGCGAGGGCGCGGGCGTGCGCCCGCGCCGCCGGATCGGCCGGCCACAGGCGGGCATCGGGAAATTTCTCGGCGAGATATTCAAGGATCGCGAGCGACTCCCACACCCGCGTGGCGCCGTCGGCCAGCGCCGGCACCTTGCCGGTGCCCGAGATCTGCGCGACCCGCTCCTTGAAGTCCGCGGCGTCGAGCGAGATCACCTCTTCCTCGAAGGCGATGCCCGCGACCTTCATCGCGATCCACGGCCGCAACGACCACGAGGAATAGTTCTTGTTGCCGATGACGAGCTTGAGTGCCATGCGCCGGCTCACCTCGTGGTCTTGTCGCTTGGCGCCTCCACCGGCCCCCCGGCGGCCTTCCAGGCGCCGAAGCCGCCGGCGATGTGGGCGACCGGCTTCAAGCCCATCCGCTGCGCAGTCTCCGTCGCCAGCGCCGAGCGCTGGCCCGCCGCGCAGAAGAACACGAAACGCTTGTCATGCGCGAAGACGGGCTTGTGATACCTGCTCTGCGGATCGATCCAGAATTCGAGCATCCCGCGCGGGCAATGAAAAGCGCCGGGCACGCGGCCCTCGCGGTTGAGCTCGCGAATATCGCGCAGATCGACGAACACGATGTCGTCGTGGCCGTGGAGCGCGACCGCCTCATCGGCAGACAGCGTCTCGATCACGCGCTCGGCGGCCTCGACCAGCGTATGGACGTGCGTGGTGATGTTCTGCGGCATCGCTCATTTTTCCGTTTCACTCGCGATGGCGGGCGGGGCCAACACGCGCGGTCAAGCCCGCCCGCATGGCACCGGCCTCGGCGTCGCATCGATCGCCATCGTTGTTCTCCGAACAGCGGGCAGATTGGGCTTGGCGCGCGTCGCCGCGCGATGGCGGCTTGTTCTCGACGACCGTCTTCTCGATGGTCGTCGGAGCCGGAAACAGCGCCGAGCTCCGCCCGGTGAGCCAGTAGACCGCAAGCCCGACCCATTCGCGCACGGCGGTGTCGGTGCGGCGCAGTCCATCGCCCATCGTGGCAAACGGACGCAACGCGTCTTCACCGCCGCGGGTGCGCCAGTCGACCGGATAGGCCTCGACCGGAAAGCCGGCCTTGCGGAAGACACCGATCGCCCGCGGCAGGTGATAGGCGGAAGTCACGAGCAGCCAGCGTTCGCCGGGCTTGGGCCGAGCGATCACCTTGGAGAAGACCGCATTCTCGACGGTATTGCGGGAACGGTCCTCCAGGATGATGCGCGCGCGCGCAATGCCGAAACTCTCGAAGGCTTGCATGGCGAACTTGGCCTCCGCGCCGCCGTCGTAGATCAGCGCGCCGCTGCCACCGGAAAACAGAATGCGGGCATCGGGATAGCGGTGCGCGAGCTCGGGTACGACGGTCAGCCGTTCGGCCGCCTCGTTGAGCGCGACGTCGTCGTGCGCCGCCGATATGTCGGGCGCGATCGCGCCGCCAAGCACGATGATGCCGTCGGGCGCTCCGGACGCGGCGTTCCAAGGTGGAAACCGCTCCTCCAACGGAATGATCAATGCATTGCCGATGGGCGAAAGCCCAAGGACCGCCAAGACGATCAGGCTCGCGAATGCGAGCCACCGTCCCGCGCGCGCAAAGCGTGTCGGCACCAGCAACAAGCCGAGGATGCCGATGGAGACAACGAGATTGGACGGGATGGCGAAGAAGCCGAGAACTTTGGACAGGAGGAAGAACATCCGTCTACCACGACACGTTGATAACACACGGTTTTCAGGCTTTATCGAGGCTTGCCCAGACTTGGGGCCATAGTTGCCCCGAAAGCGCTTGGATTGACGGGAATCCCGAAGCGCGAGCCCCCGACCCTACCAAGAAACAGCACGGCTTGCGGCCTGGTTCGGTGCATTCACCGACTAGGAGGACCAAACTATGGCCCCAACATCAAGCTCTCATGGCGCCGCTGCGACACCGGCTGCGCGTGACCGGGTTGCTCCTGCCGGACCAAGGTTCTCGGCAGAGAAGCTGCACCTCGTCATGGAGCCCGGCTCGTTCATTTCCGCGCACGTCCACAAGGGCCATTGCGGAGATGCTTTACGTGGTTGAAGGCGATTTCAAATGAAGGAAGCGATACTCAGCTGGCACGTCGCTTCACATCAAGGCCGGCAAGCTGTACGGCCCGCGCACGACCGAGAAGGCTGCAAGATTCTCGTGCTCGGGACTGAACCCTCTGCGACGCGGAACACCGACCTCGGCGATTTCTGCGTCTCGGCGACATGATATCAGCGAGCACCTGGACCACGCGTTTCACGACCACGCGTTTCACGCACCGCATCGACCCGTGGACGATGCCGGCGAGAACGTGATCGAGCGATAGCCCGACTTCACGGGCATGACTTCGGCCGCTGACCGACGCTCCGCCGGCCTGTCATTTCTTCTTCCAGGCCGCGTAGCGCGCCTTGGTTTCGTCGTTCATGGGATAGAGCCCGGGAAGCTTCGCGCCGCGCTCGACCTCGCCGACGATCCAGGTTTCCATGCGCTCGTGCTCGGCGCCCTCCTCGGCGACGAAGCCAACGAGATTCTGCGGGATCACCACCGCCCCGTCGTCGTCGCACACGATGACGTCGCCGGGAAAGATCGCGCAGCCGCCACAGCCGATCGGCTCCTGCCAGCCGACGAAGGTTAGGCCATTGACCGACGCCGGCGCCGCTACCCCCGCGCACCAGACCGGCAGCTGCGAAGCGACGACCCCCGCCTTGTCGCGCACGACACCGTCCGTCACGAGCGCCGCGACGCTCTTCTTCCTCATGCGCATGGTGAGAATGTCGCCGAAAATGCCGGCGGAGGTCACGCCCATGGCGTCGGCGACCGCGATGCAACCTTCCGGCATTTCCTCGATCGCGCCCCGGGTCGAGACCGGCTTCGCCCAGCTTTCAGGCGTGGCGAGGTCCTCACGCACCGGCACGAAGCGGAGCGTAAAAGCAGGCCCCACGAGGCGCGCGCCGCCGGCAATGAGCGGCTTGGGCCCGTTCATCCAGCAGCGCCGGATGCCCTTCTTCAACAGCATGGTCGTGATGGTCGCCGTGGTGATCTGGCGAAGCGTATCGTAAAGAGCCGCGCTCATTGCAAACCTCTTGGGCACCCTCGTGACGCGAGGTCGGTCTCAGACCGGCATGATGCCGAAGCGTTCGTCGCGCCGGCGCAGCCAAGCGACGAACGGAATCGACAGCAGCACCATCCACGCCTTGCCGACGACCTGCCCGAGCAGGAATTCGAGTGAGCCGAAAGCGAGCCACAAAAACACGATCGAATCCACGACCAGTCCCACGACGCTCGATGCCACGACGGCGATGACCAGTCCGCGCCGCGCAAGCGGCGTATAGACCGCGAGGTCGGCGAATTCCGACAGCAGGAACGCGACCGCGGAAGCGACCACGAGCGCGGGCGGCGCCACCAGCGCCGAGAGCGCCGCTCCCGCGAGGATCGCGAGCGAGGACGCCGAAAAGCCGAGCCGGCGCTGGACCAGGTCGCGCAGCACGAGGGCAGCCCCTGCCATCGTCACGCCCGAGGGCGCCATCAGTCCCGGCGCCACCGGAACAAGACAGGGTCCGCCCGCCGGGCACACGGTCCCGGCATGTCCAATAAGCCAGTTCGCCGCCGGAATGGTGAGCGCGAACAGAGCGAGAAACGCGATGCCTTCGCCCCAGCGTCTCGTCCCGGCTGACCTCATCGCGCGGATTTCCATTTAGCGAATCCCTGGGCTCGCAACCGGCAGGCCGGACACTCTCCGCAGCCGTAGCCCCACTCGTGGCGGCGCGAGCGGTCGCCGAGATAGCAGGTGTGAGTGTCCTCGACCAGGAGGTCGAGAAACGCGTCCCCGCCGATCTCATGCGCAAGCCCGAAGATCGCGGCCTTGTCCATCCACATCAATGGGGTATGGATCACGAAGCGGCGGTCCATGCCGAGATTGAGGGCAAGCTGCATCGCCTTGATCGTGTCGTCGCGACAGTCGGGATAGCCGGAGAAATCGGTCTCGCACATGCCGCCGACGAGATTCTTCGACTCCGCGCCGGTAGGCGAGCGCACCCGCGAAGACAAAGAAGGCAAGGTTGCGGCCGGGAACGAAGGTCGTCGGCAGTCCGCTCTCGCCGATTTCGATGGCAACCTCGCGGGTGAGCGCGGTGTCGGACATGGCGGCGAGCGCATCGAGGCGAATGAGGTGATCCTCGCTCAGGCGTTCGGCCCATCCCGCGCGCAGGACCGTCATGCCTTCGCGCACGCGCGCCCGTGCGTCGAGCTCGACGCGATGGCGTTGGCCGTAATCGAAGCCGAGCGTTTCCACCCGCCGGAAGCGTTCGAGCGCCCAGGCCAGACAGACGGTGGAATCCTGCCCGCCGGAAAACAGCACGAGCGCGCCGTCGGATTGCGTTACGTTCACGATCGATGCTCCGCGAATTGGCAAACAGCGAAGGCCTGCAGGTTGGATTGGCGCGGCCCGTGCACCCGCGTCTGGTCGAATGCTCGGGTTGCGCGCGTGACCCAACGTTCCGCCGCACGAAGTTGAGTTATGCGCGGAACGGCTCGGCAAGAATCGCAGGCACGCGGGCCGCGCCAACCCAACCTACGGACCCGCGTGCTTTCCCGGCTCGTAGCCGAGCTTGCGCGCAAGCCTCGCCAGCTCGCAACCTTCGCAATAGCGGCGATCTTTAAAGTCGATCCAATTGTGGGCGTAGATATTCGCGGCCGGGATATCGTAGCGCTCCTGCAGAAACCGCACCAACACCGACCAGGCCTGCGCTTGTTCGCGCGTCGCCGCCTTGGCGACATCGGGATAGTTGCCGACGAATTCGACCCCGATCGAGTTGGTCTTGATCACGCTGCGATAGGTCTTGGAATTGTCGATATATTTGTTGTCGTTGCGGTTAGCGCCGTCGCCATGGGTCGGGATCGCGGTTTCGGCGGTCGACCAATAGACGGTGCCGTCGGTTTCCACCCACAAGGTTACGCCACGCTTGCCAGGATTCTTCGCCTGCGCCAGCGCCAGGCTCTTCGCCGAGCCCGGTGGGCCCTCGGTCTGATGGACGATGATATTCCGCCAGCGGTTGGCGTCCGCCGCCGACCCAAGCGGATGCAAGTAGACGATGGCGAGACCGGGAATCTGCGGCTCGCCGGAACTCTTGGCGAGCTCGCGGAAGGCCGGCGGAAGCTCGATTTCACGGGCGATGCCCTCGGCGGAGTTCGGCTCGTTCCCCCGCGCCGCACCTTCCGGTCGGGGACGCGGCGCCGCCGGTCCGTAGGCCACTGGCGGAGCCTGCGGCCGCGTCGGCTCGGCGCGGACCGAGCCCGCGAGAGGCGGCGGCCCGGCTGTCATCGCAAGCACCGCCAGGCACGCCGGCAATCGAGAAAATCTCAATGCCCATCTCATTGCGATCGAGCTCAGTCCCAGTCGGGCGATCCGGAATAGGCGTAATTGACGATGCGCCCGTCGCGGCGCGCCAGCCGCGCAATCTCGGCCATTTCGGTCGCGGAGAGTTCGAAGTCGAAGATCGCGAGATTTTCCGACAACCGCTCGACCCGGCTGGTGCGCGGGATGACGACGATGCCCCGTTGCACCAGGAAGCGCAGGCTCACTTGCGCCGCGGTCTTGCCGTGCGCCTGGCCGATGCGCACGAGCAACTGCTCGCGCTTCACCCCGCCGCGGGCAATGGGGCTGTAGGCCACGATCGCCATGCCGTGCCGCCGGCAGGCGGCGATCACCTTCGACTGGTCGATTGAGGGATGCACCTCGATCTGGTTGCAGACCAGAGGCTCGTCCGCAAGCCCAACGGCCTGTTCGATCAGGGCGACGGTGAAGTTCGACACCCCGATATGGCGCGCGAGTCCCGCGCGCTTGACCTTGCACAGCGCGCCGAGCGTCTCGCGCAGCGGAATCTGCGGGTTCGGCCAGTGCAGCAGCAAGAGATCGACTTGCGAGAGCCGCAGCCGCCGCAGGCTTTCCTCGGCCGAACGCTCGAGATCGCCCCGGGCAAAATGCGAGGGCCAAACTTTCGTGGTGACGAACACCTCCTCGCGCCCGATGCCGGAGGCGCGCAGCCCCTCGCCCACCTCGCGCTCGTTGTCGTAGAGTTCCGCGGTGTCGACGTGGCGGTAGCCGAGCCGCAGCGCCTGCTCGACCAAGCGCGCGCAGGCGCGCCCGCGCAGTTCCCAGGTGCCGAGCCCGATCAGCGGGATGCGGGCGCCGTGCGCTTCGACCGTGAGAGTCATGGCGCGACCTCAGCGGCCGTCGGCGTCAGCGAGGAAGCCGAGCAGGAACAGCGCGCGACGCGCCGTCTCGCGGTTGCTGCAAAACGCGCCCATCGGTGATGCAATCGTGCCCTGGAAAAAGTCCCAGTAGAAGGCGCAGGTGCGGTCGCGCGATTCGAGCCAGGCGCGCTGCATGTCGCGCAGCTTGATCTTCTGAGCCTCATCGAGCTTTTCGCGCAAGCGGCGGAAGCTCTCGTTGAGGATGTCGTCCCAGACCGCAAGTTCGCGGTCCGCGCAGGCCACTTGTCCCGCTGTCGATTGCGCCGCCGGGCGCTTGAGGCAGGTATCGGCAATGATCCCGATGCAGCCCTCTTGCCGCTGCGGCCTGGCGCCGGCGGACTTGATGCAGGATTGCACCGCCGCGGAATCGCGCGCGTCGGGCTTGGCGATCTCGGCCCGGCTGGTCGCTGCCGCCACGATGGGCGCGAGGCAGGCCAGTGCGACTGCTTTCGCAACGAATGCCATGACGATCTCCCGTCGGCCCGCGCGAGCGGCATCAGCTGTCCCATTTGGGCGCGTGCGGCGGGTTGACCACGCGCGCGCCTGCCTGCTTGAGCTTGCCGATCTCGGCCATTTCGGCATCGCTCAATTTGAAATCGAACACCGCGAGATTGGCGGCGAGGTGGTCGGGATTGGCCGTGCGCGGGATCGGCACGATACCCTGCTGCACGAGATAGCGCAGCGCGGCCTGCGACGAGCTCTTGCCGTGCGTCTTACCGATGCGCGCGAGCACCTCGTTGCCCGGAACCTTGCCGCGGGCGAGCGGGCAATAGGCCGTCACCGCGAGGCCGTATCCGCGGCAGGCGGCAAGCACCTTGCTCTGATCGAGAAATGGATGCACCTCGATCTGGTTCGTCACCAGCGGTTCGCTCGCCAGCTTGACCGCATCCTGCAGCAAGGACGTGGTGAAATTCGCAACGCCGATATGCTTGGCTCGCCCGTCGCGCTTGGCCTTGCAGAGAACGCCGAGCGTCTCCGCGAGCGGGACGTTCGGATTAGGCCAATGGATGAGGAGCAGATCGACCCAGGGAAGCCTCAACTTCTTCAGGCTTTCATCGAACGAGCGCTGGAAATCGGCGGCGGCGAGCTTGTCGTGATAGACTTTGGTGGTGACAAAGACGTCCTCGCGCTTGAGGCCGGCGGCGGCCAGCCCCTGGTGCAGCCCCTCCCCCACCTCGGTCTCGTTGCCGTAACGCTCGGCGGTGTCGATATGCCGATAGCCCAGGCGCAATGCGGTCTTGACCGCCTCGACGCAGACCGCGTCCTTGAGTGTCATGGTGCCAAGGCCGATGGCGGGTATCCTTGCGCCGTTGGCTGCGACGACGTCCATTGTGCTCTCCGTGGTAAAATCAATCGATCCTTCGGCGGTGGCCCGCGCATGCCCCACTCGGCGCCCCCGGGCGAAAATGCTTCAGACCGAAGCGCGTTTTCGCTCCCAAGCGTTCGTTTGGCCGCATGATGTTATCCGAAAAAGGCGGCGGCTTTTCGGGATCGTGCTTGCACCGCAGGCTCCCGCAAATCCGCGGCGCGATCAAAACGCGTTGAATGGGCCCGACAAAAGCCCCTCGTCCCGTCTTTTCAGTGGGCCGCTCACCGCAGTGCGAGATTAGAATGATTCAATAATACAACAAGACACTTGCGTCATTGCGTCCGAAGTCTTTCATATGGCTGAAGACATGGGTGCGGGAATGCGATGCGTGGACTTGCAGTTGCGATGGTGATGGCGGCGCTCAGCATGCCGAGCCTGGCCGCCGTCGCCCAGGACTTCAATCTCGTCATCCGGAATCACAAGTTCGAGCCGGAGGAAATCCGCGTGCCTGCCGGCAAGCGCGTGTCGATCTACGTGAGCAACGAGGACGCGACGCCGGAGGAATTCGACAGCAGCGCCCTCAAGGTCGAGAAGATCATTCCCGGCAAGTCGAAGGGTCTCGTCCGCATCGGACCGCTCACGGCCGGTCGCTACGAGTTCATGGGCGAGTTCCACGCGGATACCGCCAAAGGCGTGGTGATCGCGGAATAACAAAATGCTTGGCGCCCTGGTCATCGTCTTTCGCGAAGTGATCGAAGCCGGTCTGATCATCGGCATCGTGCTGGCCGCGACGCGCGGCGTGCCCGGCCGTGCAAGCTGGGTTTCGCTCGGCGTGCTCGCCGGCGCTATCGGGGCCGGCGTGATCGCCCTGTTCGCGGACGCCATCGCCAATGCCTTCGAAGGTTCGGGGCAGGAGCTGCTCAATGCCGGCGTGCTCGGCGCCGCGGTGCTGATGCTGATGTGGCACAATGCCTGGATGGCGCGCCATGGCCGCGAGATGGCCGTCGAAATGGCCGCAGTCGGCGCGGCGGTGACCGCGGGCACGCGCCCCATGACCGCGCTGGCCGTGGTCGTGGGGCTCGCGGTGCTGCGCGAAGGTTCCGAGGTCGTGTTGTTCCTTTACGGCATCCTCGCGGGCGGAACGTCGGGGTCCTCGCTCTTCGTCGGCGGCGTGCTCGGTCTCGCCGTGGGTGCGGCATTCACCGCCTTGACCTATTACGGGCTCGTGAGCATCCCGGCACGCTACATCTTCGCGGTGACGACCGTGCTGATCGCGCTCCTTGCGGCGGGCATGGCCGCACAGGCGGTGCAGTATCTCGACGCCGGCGGCCTGATCGACGTGCTGGGCGGCCGATTGTGGGACAGCTCAGCCTGGCTGCCGCAAGACGGCATCCTCGGTCGCCTGCTGCACACCCTGATCGGCTATACCGACCGGCCGACGCAGCTGCAGCTCGTCGCCTATCTCGCGACGCTTGCGGCCATGGCGGCCCTGACGTGGGTGGCTGCGCCGAGGACCGCTCGGCCGGCCACTCTCGCCCGACCGACACCGCCGGATGGAAAACGCACGGCGGTCCGCTAGAGCGCATCCGGATTGGGTCGAATTGTAATGCGCTCTAAATTCTTCGATTTTGCGCATTTCTGTTCGGAAAACCGGTTCCCACTTTTCCGGAACATGCGCTAGAGCGAAACCGCTTCACATGAAGCGCGATTTCGCTCTAAGCATTTGTTTGGTCGCTTATCCGAAAAGCCTGCAACTTTTCGGGATCATGCTCTAAACGGCGGTGTCGACCGGCGGTGCGGGCTGCGGCGGCCGTCCGCTGTCGTCGAGACTTGCTGGTGCGGCGTCGGTACGCAGCACCGCGAATGCGACGTCCGGGGCCTTGTCGATCACCTTGAGCAGCGCGCGGGCGGGGCCGCGCGGGGAGCGCTTGCCCTGCTCCCAGTTGCGCACGGTCTCGATCGGCACGCCGATGCGCGCCGCGAACTCCGCCTGGGTGAGCTTGGTGCGCGCGCGCACGCCGCGGGCATAGGCGGCGTCGGTCGACGCCCTATCGGCGGTCGGCGCCGCGGCCGCGGGGACGCTGGTGGCTCGACCCCCGCGCATCTGTTGCGCAATCTGCGCCAGCCGGCTCGGCAGCGCCTGCTCGCTGCCGTCGGGAAGAATCTCGACGACCCGGCCGTCGGCCTTCAATCTGACCCGCAGCATGGCCGCAAGCCGTATGTGATTCCCGCAAATCGGCCAAGGACCTTGAGGGCGACGGTCCATTGACCCGGCAGCCATAGACCTACTCGGCCGATGCCCACTCGGCCATTGAGCTATCCAGCCGGTTGCCTCCCGCGCGCAGCGCGGCACGAAATGGTGCGCTGCAGACCGGAGACCGTCACGACCGAGTTCTTGGCGGCCCCGCATCAGCGGCGCACGCTACGCACTCGCCGGCGCAGACCGCACATGCGCTCCTACCGGCGCTCGCGCTGCACCGCATCCGGAACACAGGCCCAATGCTCATTTCAGCCCGAACCACAGCGTGGCGATACCGAGGAACGAAAAGAACCCGACGACGTCGGTCACCGTGGTCACGAACACGCCCGACGAGACCGCCGGGTCGGCGTCGAAGCGATAGAGCACGAGCGGCACCAGTATGCCGCCGAGCGCCGCCGCCAGGAGATTGATGATCATCGCCAAGCCGATGACGAGGCCGAGGTCCGGCACCTTGAACCAGGCCGCGGCCGCCACGCCGGTGATGACGGCGAAGGCCACGCCATTGACCAAGCCGACCAGCACCTCGCGCAGCACGATGCGCCCGGCATTGACGCTCGACAATTTGCGGGTCGCGAGCGCGCGCACGGTCACGGTCATGGTCTGGGTCGCCGCATTGCCGCCCTGGCTCGCCACGATCGGCGCCAGCACCGCGAGCGCCACCATTTTCTGCAGCTGGCCTTCGAACAGGCCGAGCACCGAAGACGCGAGAAAGGCGGTGGCGAGATTGACCAGCAGCCAGTTGAAGCGTCCGCGTGCGATGGTCGCAACCGGATCCGACAACTCTTCTTCGCGCCGCACGCCGCCGAGCGCCTTGATGTCTTCCTCGGCCTCCTGCTCGATGACGTCGACGATGTCGTCGAAGGTGATCACGCCGACGAGGCGCTCGTTCTCATCGACGACCGGAGCCGAGACGAGATCGTAGCGCTCGAACAGGCGCGCGACGTCCTCCTGGTCGTCGGTGACCTGCACCGGGCGCAGGTCCTCCTCGATCACCTGTTCGATCGGCACCGGCCGCTTCGTGCGCAGCAGCCGATCGAGGGCCACGGCGCCCCTGAGCTTGCCGTCCGGGTCGACGACGTAAAGCTCCCAGAAACGGTCCGGCAGATCCGGGGTCTCGCGCATGTAGTCGATGGTCTGCCCTACCGTCCATGCCGGCGACACGGCGATGAACTCGGTCTGCATGCGCCGGCCAGCCGAGTTTTCCGGATAGAGCAGGCTGCGCGCCAGCGCCACCCGTTCGGACGCGGGCAGCTGATCGAGAATCTCGGTCTGCTCGTCTTTCGGCAGATCCTCGAGAATGGCCACCGCGTCATCGGAATCGAGCTCGCGCACGCCTTCGGCCACGGTCTCGGACGGCAGCTCTTCGAGAATCTCCTCGCGGACGGCGTCGTCGACCTCGGTCAGGGCCGTAAAGTCGAAATCCCGCCCCATCAGCTCGATCAGGCGCGGCCGCAGGTCGGGGTCGAGCGCCTCGATCAGGTCGCCGACGTCGGCCTCATGCAGGTCGCCGACCAGCTCGCGCAGCGCGGCGGAATCCCCGGCGGCAATCGCGTGCGCGACGCGCTCGACATATTCCTCGCGCACCGCTCCGTCCTCGTCGCGCAGCGCGAGGGCGGGCGCCGCGGCCATGTCTTTTTCCTCGAGCATGCCGAGCCCCGCAATCAAGCCATGAGGCAACCAAGGGAGCGGACGTGACGGCTTCTATCCTCGATGTTCCGGGGTGGCAATTGCGAACGTCGCGGCCGCGGCGGCGTGCGGGGAACAAAAACTCCGGCCGGCAACCCGCAAGCGGTAGGCGCGAGCGCAGCCTGATCGCGCTCGCCTCCGCTTGCCGGGCGACCTTATTGCGGCCGCAGGATCGGGCTCAACTCCGCACAGGAAACGACCGGCGCCACAAGATGCGAACATCGATCGCGGTTCTCGTGCTCGCGCTGAGCGCGTCCCCAGCCCGAAGCGAGACCGCGCCCTGCCCCGGTAATGCCGACGCGCTCGGGACCGCGCGCATTCTGCCGGTCGATGCGACGAGCACGCCGCGCGTCGGCCGCAAGCATTTCCCGCAGACGCTGGCGCTCGCTCCGAAGGAGCTCGTGCTCACCTTCGACGACGGCCCCGAACCCGGCACCACCGGGCGCATTCTCGATGCACTCAAGCTTGAATGCGTCAGGGCATCATTCTTTCTGCTGGGACGCAATGCGCTCGCGCATCCTGAGCTTGCCCGGCGCGAATTGAACGAAGGTCACACGGTTGCCCACCACACATTTTCGCACCCCCTGCTCGACCGCATGCCGGTGGGCGCCGCCGAGGCCGAAATCGACCGCGGCTTTGCCGCCGTCGACAGCGCGCTCTACGGCCGGTCCGGCCGCGCTCCGAGGACGCCGTTCTTCCGTTTCCCCGGATTTGCGTCGTCCGCCCCTCTGCTCGATCTGCTGCAGCGGCGCGGCATCGTGGTCTTCGGCGCCGATCTCTGGGCGAGCGACTGGAACCCGATGTCGCCGCAGCAACAGCTTCAACTCGTTCTCGGCCGGCTCGACGCCAATCGTGGCGGAATTGTGCTGTTCCACGATACCCGCAGGCAGACCGCGGCGATGCTGCCGGCGTTCCTGCGTGGGCTCAAGCAGCGGGGCTATGGAGTTGTGCATGTCGTCCCGGGTGTTGCGCATGCGCGCGGCGAACTTCCCGGCACCGTGTCGCTTTCGCCACAGACGGAATTAATCGCTCCCAACCGGGGCCATTAAGGGGTCATTAAATTGCCTCCCCCTACTGTTCGAGTACACTTTAAGGGTTGACTCACCATGCCAGCGCGCCGCGCTCGGGCGGGTGCAAAAAAATCGGGTTGGACGCGGGGCATGCGCAGCACCATTGCGGCTTCTTTTCTGCTGGCGTCCTTGCTCGGCGTCGGAACGGCGGGTGCCGCCGAATGCCCGCCGGGCGCGCTCGGGGTCAGCCGCACCCTCGTGGTCGATCCGAGCGATCACCCCCGCGTCGGCAGCGCGCAATACCCGGAATCGCTGCCGCTCAAGGACCACGAAGTCGTGTTGACCTTCGACGACGGCCCGCTGCCGCCTTACACCAGCCGTATCCTCGACACGCTCGCATCCGAATGCGTGAAGGCGACCTTCTTCATGGTCGGCCGCATGGTGCAGGCATACCCGGCGATGGTGCGGCGCGTCTACAACGAGGGCCACACGGTTGCGAATCACAGCCAGACCCATCCCTTCACCTTCCACAAGATGACGGTGGACCACGCCGCCCAGGAGATCGAGGGCGGCTTCGACTCGCTGCGCGCCGCGCTCGGCGATCCGAAGGCAGTCGCGCCGTTCTTCCGCTTCCCCGGCCTCTTGCGCCAGAACTCGGTCGAGCAATACCTCGCCGCGCACAACGATATGGCGTGGAGCGTGGACTTCATGGCCGACGACTGGACCCACATCAACAACCACGAGATCGCGCGGCGGGCCATCAGCCGCATCGAGGCGCGCGGCAAAGGCATATTGCTGCTGCACGACATCCATGCCGCCACCGCACTGGCGCTCCCCGACATCCTCAAGGAGCTCAAGGCGCGCGGCTTCAAGATCGTGCACGTGGTGCCCTCGACCCCGGATCGGCCGAAGACGGTGGCCGAGCCCGAACTGTGGGCCGCGCGCCACGGGAGCGAGCACCAGGTCTGGCCGCGCGTCCTGCCCGTGGTGGGCACGGAAAGCCCCGAACCGGTGCTGGCGGCACCGAGCCAGGCGAGCTTCGGCATCGAGTATGTCGGCTCCGAGCCCAAGGTGGCGATGGCGCAGACCTTGGAACGGCAGATCGTGCATGACGGCGGCGTGCCGCTGCCGCCGATGACCTTGTGGCCGCGCCCGGTGGCCTATGCGGTGCCGGCCGAGGCCGAGGTGTTGCCCGTGCCGGGCGCGCACAATTTCACGTACTCCCGCCCGTTCCGGCTGGGTCCGCCGGAAAAGTCGGAAAAGCCGCAGCGGCCGGAGAAACCCCGAGTGGCGGCCAGAAAGCCGTCCGCCAGGCCAAGGGAGCCCCTGCCGCTCGGCGGATTTTTGGGGATCTGGCCGGCCAATCGTCCGCGCGCGTATGGCCACCAATTGAGCGTGGTGCGGCAGCCGACCAATCTGAACGCGCCGCAGACGCGTTGAGCCGATCCGGGCGCTGTCCGGCGGCTGATCCGGCTCCGACCAGCGCGGCGAATGGAAAGCCGCGCCCGGCGCGCGCTGCCGACCGCGACGCTTGAGCGGATCCCCGGCACGGCGTTAATCCGAGAGAGGACAGTCGCCTTTGGAGCATGATCCCGAGGAGTTGCAGACTTTTCGGATCAGATCATGCGACCAAACAAATGCTTAGAGCGAAATCGCAATTCAACGCGAAGCGATTTCGCTCGAGTGGTGCGGTCGAGAGGACTCGAACCTCCACGGGTTGCCCCGCTAGCACCTCAAGCTAGTGCGTCTACCAATTCCGCCACGACCGCAGCTGGGATGAACGCGGGCGGTGGGGCCTCGCGTTGGAGCGATGGCGCCCGATGTAACAAATCACCCCCCGCGGAACAAGGGCCGCCGCCCCGTTTGCATACCGCGCCTGGAGCGCGCCCGGCCGCCAGCGGCAGCGTATGCGCCCAGAGAGATACATATCCATAGCCAGGAGAGTAAGCCAGGAGAGTAGTAAGTTCCTTGACTTCCAACATCCTGCGTCGGCACCTTCGAGCATTCCTTGCAAACATCCCCTGCAAACCTTCCTTGCGCCGAACGGACGTGACGCTCGCATGCCAGACCAGGTGATCGGCACACGCAACGGCGTGATGGTCGGGCTCGCTCCCCCGCCGGGATCGCTTCCGGTCGAATGGCGGATCGGCGACGGCCTCGTGGCTTATGAGGCCGCGCTGGGACTGATGGACGCGCGCGCCGCGGCCATCGCGGCCGGCACCGCACCGGAGCTGGTCTGGCTGATCGAACATCCCCCGCTCTACACCGCCGGCACCAGCGCGAAGATCCGACGAACTGATCGAGGCGCGCTTTCCGGTCTATTCCGCCGGCCGCGGCGGGCAGTTCACCTATCACGGTCCGGGCCAGCGGATCGCCTATGTGATGCTCGACCTCAGGCGCCGCGGCCCGGACGTGCGCCGCTTCGTCGCCACCCTGGAGGAATGGATCATCCGCAGCCTGGCGCGGTTCGATGTCACCGGCGAGCGGCGGGAAGACCGCATCGGGGTCTGGGTGCGCCGGCCCGACCGGGGCGCGGAACGGGAGGACAAGATCGCGGCGATCGGCGTTCGCATCAAGCGCTGGATCACGCTGCACGGGATCGCCCTCAACATCGACTGCGACCTCTCGCATTACGCCGGCATCGTGCCCTGCGGCGTCCGCGAAGCGCGCTATGGCGTGACCAGCCTTGCCGATCTCGGCCACGCAGTGACGCTCGACGAGATCGACCGCGTCCTGCGGCGCGAATTCGAGCCGCTGTTCGGGCCCATTGCGTCTAGTCCCGCCGCGGCTGACGGATTGGTCCCAAACCTTTCCGCAACCTAGAGCGAAATCGCTTCATACGAGTTCGCTTCACAGCGAAATCGCTTCATATGGAATCGCGATGTGCTCTACGCATTTCTTGGTCGCATGATCTGATCCGAAAAGTCTGCCACTTTTTCGGGATCATGCGCTGGCGCCGTCCCGGCGCGACCTGTCAAACCGTGGGCAGGACCGCGAACGATGCGCGTCCGCGCATCACAAGCTCGTCGTGCGTTCCCTCGCGCTCCTCGATCGCCTCCACACGGGCGTTGATCGGCCCGCGCCGGCACGCTGCGATCATGTCGGCGACCAGCGCCGGCGGCCCCGCCAGCACCGCCTCCACCGCGCCGTCCCGCCGATTGCGCACCCAGCCGGCGAGACCACGACCGAGCGCCTCGCGTTCGGTGAAGTCGCGGTAGCCCACGCCCTGCACGCGGCCGCGGATGACGACGTAACGGACGACGTGGGCGATCACGTCTGCGCTCCTCCCACCTCCCCGACGTCCCTTGCCCGCGCGCCCGGCCACGCCGACGGCGACCAGCGCGCAAGCGACCGGATGTAGAGTTCGGGCAGCCTCCAGTCGTGCGCCGCTTCGACCACCACGTTGATGTAGCCCGGCCGCGGCCTCCCCTCCCGTTGCTGGCGCGCGACATAAACCAGCGCGGTCACCTGGCGTTCGCCGCACCGGACCGGCAGCCGGCGGCGCAGGTACAAACCGGAATCGACGCCTTCGTACGCGTTGACGGCGGCAAGATCGCGCGCGGTCAGGCGCCACAGCACGCCATGCACGCGTCCGCCCGGCCGCGGCGCGACCGAGCCCAGGCCCTCGCGGTTGATGAGGAAGCTCCAGCCCGAAAGCGTCGCGGTGCCGAGCGCCTCGGCGCCCCGGCAGCGCGCGCCCATGAGCGCGCGGCTCATGTTCGATCCATAGGCGAAATGCAGCGTCACGCGCTTCGATTAGCAGAAAAACAGGGTACGCGGGATCATCACCGCGCGGTGGCCGCAGCCGCGCGGCGGCGCGTCCCGGCCCAGATCGAAAAGCCCATTGCAATCAGCATGGGCGCGAAAATGACCCCGAAAATCCCCGCGATCACGTAGGCGAAAAGCCCGGGATCCCCGCTCCAGATCGCCAGCAGCGACGACAGCGGATCGCCGCCGCGCCCGGGCGTTTGCGTGGCATCGCCGAACGCCATTTCACCGCTCAGCGCCAGGATCAGAACGAGCAGGACCATCGCCAATGCATAGAGAATTGCGATGGCGATGGCCGGGGCAATGTTGCGACCGGCATCGCGCAGGCGCTTGGCATGAAGGCACAGCCAGGCCCAGATCGCGATTGCCTGCACGAGCGCAAACAGCGCCGCCCCGGCGTGCAGCGTCACAAGTGGAGAGATCAACAGCAACGACAGACAGGCTATCGCATAGACCACCGCCGCGCCGAAGGCGAACGGCTTCGGTGCAACGCGGCCGGAGGCGGAGAAAAACAACGCGAGCGATTCCATCCCGCTCGAAGGGTGGCACGGCGCGAGGGCGAATTCACCCCCGCACGACGCAACCGTTGCCCCCGGGGATCAGGCGTGGCGACGCAACCCGATCCCTTCCACGGCATCGATCTCGTGCTCGAAATCTTCGGAATCGCCATCCTCGAGATCGTCGTCATGCATGGGGTGCCGCGCCACGCCGCCGTCGGCGCGCTCCACCGATTGCTCTTCCATGGGCGGCAGCGAATCCGGCGGCACGCGCTGCGAGGGGTCGGTGCGCCGCACGTCATCCGGGATGACATCGGTTCCCTCGTCGCGTTTCGGCAGCGAATCCGGAACGTCCTGCGGCGCGCGTCTCGGCTTGGGTCCCATCTCGGTCTCCTGCTGGCTATTCCCTCCAAACCCGCGGCTCGATCCGATGGTTCCGGCCGGATCACGACCCCACCACCTTGCCGCCGTTGGGGTGCAGCACCTGTCCGCTCATATAGGAGGCATCCTCGCTCGCCAGAAACACGTAGCAGGGCGCTGCGCAAAAAAGCGCGGCCCGCGCGCCCGCCGATGGAACTCCAAACAGGCGGGGCCGTTTGGCAGTTGTGAAGAATTTGAGGCAACGCGCGGCTCCCGAGCGAGCGACCTCGTGCGCAGGAGTTGGCCATGACCGAAACCATCATTGAACGCGATATGATCGTCCCGGCCGCGTCCGATGCGAGCCGGACGCCGTTCTCATGGAGCGCCGCGATTGCCGGCGTATTTGCGGCCACGGCCGTCACCTTCATCATCGTCGCATTGGGTTCGGGAATCGGCCTCTCCTTCGCCTCCCCCTACGGTTCCGGACCGTCGGCCACGACGCTCACGGTCGCGGCGGCGGTCTGGCTGGTGATGGCGCAGGCCATGGGCTTCGCGACCGGCGGATATCTCGCGGGGCGCCTGCGAAGTCCGGCCTACGACGGGGTCATCGGCGAAACCACGTTCCGTGACGCCGCACAGGGGCTCATCGTCTGGGCCATCGGGGTAGTCGCCATGGCCACGCTGGCCGGTCTTCTGGGCTTCTTCGCCGTCGGCGCCACCGCGCAGGTGGCCGCGGGCGCGGCCGCCGGCATGGGCGCGGCGCCCCGCGGTGAAGCCGCGAACACGCCCGCGGCGAGCGCGCCCATCGACTATTTCGTCGATCTCTTGTTCCGCCCGGCTCCGAGCGCGGCAACCGCCAGCACCACCCAGCGGCCGGCCGACACCGTCGGGATCGCTGCCGCAGGGGCACGGCCGGCGCTCGACCCCGAGACGCGCGCCGAGGTGACGCGGATTCTCGTTCGCAGCACCGCGCAGGCGGGCATCGACGATAACGACCGCGCCTATCTCGCGCAGGTGGTTGCCGCCCGCAGCGGCCTTCCCCCCGACGAGGCGCAGCGCCGGGTCACCGAGGTCGAGACGAAAGCGCGCGAGACCGTGAAAGAGGCCGCCGACAAAACCGCCAAGGCCGGCGCCTACTTTTCGTTCTGGACCTTCATGTCGCTGCTGTTCGGCGGCGCGGCGGCAACGCTCGCCGGCATACTCGGCGGTCAGCTGCGCGACGCCGAAGGCCGGCTGGCATAAGCCGGCCGACGACGGCCAACAATCGGATGCTATGAGAGGCTCGCTATGCTCAACCTCGTCGTGACGCTTTTGATCATCGCGCTCATTGCCGCCGTGCTCGGATTCGGCGGCATTGCCGGCGCCGCGGTGGAAATCGCGAAGATCATTTTCTTTATTGCGCTCCTACTCTTCCTGATCGCGCTGGTCTTCGGAGCGATCGGCGGCCGGCGGCCCGTCGTCTAGAGCGAAATCGCTTCACATTGAATTGCGATTTCGCTCCGAGCATTCATTTGGTCGCATGATCTTATCCGAAAACTCTGGAACTTTTCGGGATCATGCTCGAGGCTAGCCCGACGAAGCGGGGACCGGGTTCGGCGCAGAAAGCGCCGCATCCGCACGCACGCGGAGCGGCTTTTCGATGCCGGCGGGAGGGAAGCCGCTCGGGATCGCGCTCTCGCTCGGCGGTGCGTGAGCCGCGCGAGAAGGCGGAGCCGCGTCAGGCAAATTCCATGATCACCGCATCGACGGCGAGGCTGTCGCCGGGCTTGGCCTTGATCGCCTTCACCACGCCGTCGCGCTCCGCGCGCAGCACGTTCTCCATCTTCATCGCCTCGACCACGGCGAGCGTCTCGCCGGCCTTGACCTCCTGTCCTTCGAGCACGGCAATCGAGACCACGAGGCCGGGCATCGGACAGCGCACGGCCTTGCCTGAATCGGCCGCCTTCTTCGCCGGCATCAGCCGCGCCGCCGCCGCCTCGCGTTCGGTGTAGACATAAGCGCGCGTCTCGACCCCGCGGTGGGAGAGATCGAAGCCGTTGAGGGCCGGCCGCACCTGCACCCAGATCGCCCGGTCGTCGATCGTTCCCGACCACACCGGATCACCCGGCTTCCAGCTTGACGCCAGCACATGGGATCCCGACGAGCGGCTGCGCTTGCCGGCGCCCGCGAAGCAAACCACGAGCCCGCCGCCACCCAAGTCGGCTGTGGCCGACTTGGGCGCTTTTGACTGCCGATCTCGGGTAGACCCGAGATCGGTACGCGTGATATCGAGCGCGAGCTCGCTCTCGCCGAGCCGCACCACCCGGCGCTGCTCCCGCGTGACCGTGACGCCGGGCCGCTGCCCGGAAATGCGGCGTTTTCGTTCGCCGAGCACGTGATCGACGGCGGCCGCGACCGCGGCCATGACGCGCGCCGTTTCTCCTTGCGGGACGACCGGATGAAAGCCGTGCGGAAACTCCTCCGCCAGGAACGCGGTCGAGAGCTTTCCCGCCTGCCAGCGCTCGTGCTGCATCAGCGCCGAGAGAAACGGGATATTGTGGCGAAAGCCTTCGATGACGAAGGCATCGAGCGCGTCGGCTTGGGCGGCGACCGCCTGCTGGCGCGTCGGCGCGTGGGTCACGAGCTTGGCGATCATGGGATCGTAGTAGAGCGAGATTTCGCCGCCCTCGTAGACCCCGGTGTCGTTGCGCACGGTCACGCCGCCCGCGCTCGTCTCCGCCGGCGGACGGTAGCGCACCAGGCGGCCGATCGACGGCAGAAAATTGCGCATCGGATCCTCGGCATAGACGCGGGTCTCGACCGCCCAGCCGGAAAGTTTCACGTCCTTCTGCTTGAGCTTGAGCTTCTCGCCCGCCGCCACGCGAATCATCTGCTCGACCAGATCGATGCCGGTGACGAGCTCGGTGACGGGATGCTCGACCTGCAGCCGCGTGTTCATTTCGAGGAAGTAGAAGCTCTTGTCCTGCCCGGCGACAAACTCGACGGTGCCGGCCGAATCGTAGCCGACCGCCCTGGCAAGGGCGACCGCCTGCTCGCCCATTCGCTTGCGCGTGGCCGTATCGAGCAGCGGACTCGGCGCTTCCTCCACGACCTTCTGGTTGCGGCGCTGGATCGAGCACTCGCGCTCGCCGAGATGGATGACGTTGCCGTGCTTGTCGCCGAGCACCTGGATTTCGATATGGCGCGGATCGTCGATGAATTTCTCGATGAACACCCGGTCGTCGCCGAAGGAGGATTTCGCCTCCGAGCGCGCGCGCGCAAAACCTTCGGCGACCTCGGCCCTGGAATGCGCGATCCGCATCCCCTTGCCGCCGCCGCCGGCCGAGGCCTTGATCATCACGGGATAGCCGATCTCGTCCGCGATCTTCACCGCGTGCTTTTCGTCGGCGATGACGCCGAGATGGCCGGGAACGGTGGATACCTTGGCCCGCGCCGCGGCCTTCTTGCTCTCGATCTTGTCGCCCATAGCGGCGATCGCTTTGGGATTGGGCCCGATGAAAACGATGCCGGCCTTGGCCAGTGACCTGGGAAAGGCTTCGCGCTCGGAAAGAAAGCCGTAGCCCGGATGCACCGCCTCGGCTCCCGTTCTTTTGCAGGCGTCGACGATCTTCTCGATGACGAGATAGCTTTCGGCGGCCGGCGGCGGCCCGATCAGCACGGCCTCGTCGGCCATTTCGACGTGGAGCGCGTCCCGATCGGCCTCGGAATAGACCGCGACGGTTTCGATGCCCAGGCGGCGCGCGGATTTGATGACCCGGCAGGCGATCTCGCCGCGATTGGCGATCAGGATTCGCTTGAACATGCCGCGATGGGACCCCGCGAGCCCGGCATGTTAGGCTTTGCTGCGGAGCAGCGCAAATGTCAACAGCCGGTCACGGCGCGACCAATGCAAGCGTCAACCACAAGGCCGCACCGCCGATGCCGAGGCAACCGAGCGCCATGGCCGCGAGGTCGGCCGCGAACCAGCCGCGTCCGATCGCGGCGCCGATGCCGACCTTGCTCACGGTATCGCTGGCGACGGCGGCGAGGATTGCGAGCGCGGCGCCGACCGGATCCAGCGTCCCGGGGGTCAGACGCACCATCGACACCGTGACCGCATCGACGTCGGCCAGCCCCACCACGATCGCGCCCACCACCGCGCCCTTGGCGCCGAAGGCTTCCCCGACCGCGCGACCGAGCACGATGACGACGCCCAGGAAGAGCGCAAATCCCACCACCGACAGAAAATCGAACGGATTGCGAAATTTCACGCTGCGATATTCATGCTCGGTCCGCTGCCAAACCATCCAGGCGAGGGCGAATCCGCACGCCGTCAGCGTCGCGGCCAGAAGAGCCGGCGCCACCAAGCGCAGGAGATCGGGCTTGAGCGCCGTGACGATCGCTGTCACGCGGAGAAACATGACGGCGGAGGCGATGGCGACACCGGCCGCAAGCAGCCGCGGCGGGCCTTCGCCCGCGACGGCGCGACGCGCATTGGCGATGGTGACCGCCGTTGACGACGCCAAGCCCCCGGCCGCGGCCGCCAGCAGCAAGCCGCGGCGGGCGCCGAAATATCTGACCGCCACATAGCCGAGGAAGGAAACGCCGGCGAGAACGATGGCGATGATCCAGACCTCGCGCGGGTTGACGCCGCCGAACGGCCCGATCGGGGCGTTGGGCATGATCGGCAGCCCGATGAACGTCATCGCCGCCAATACCAGCACCGATCGCAATTCCGGCCAGGTGATTTTCCGTACCCACCCGTGCAGCTCCTCCCGCGCGGCGAGCAGACCCGCGGCGGCGACGGCGGCCCCGGCGGCAATTCGGATGTCGCCGAGCAGAGCGTAAGCGCCGAGGGCAAAGGTCAGCATGCCGGCGATGGCGGTGGTCGCCGAGTAGGTTCCAATCGCCGTGTTCTCGTCGCGGCTGAAGAGGGCGATGACGGCGCTATAGGCCACGAACGCCAAGCCGAGAACGATGCCGCCGGCGATGCTCGCGGCCCCTCCCAAGGAGTGCGCCAGCGCGGCGATCATGCCGCCGAGGAGGCCGGAAATGGCGAATGTGCGAATTCCCGCGGCGCGGCTGCCCGGCCGCGCACCACGCCTCCACCAGGCCCGCTCCAGCCCGATCAAGAGACCGACACCGAGCGCGACCGCCAATCGTGAAATCAGATCTTGCAGGTCCATGGGGCGATCCGGCCGCCGAGCCAGATCGTTGTAGAGCGAAATCGCTTCGCATTGAATCGCGATTTCGCTCTAAGCATTTGTTTGGTCGCAGGATCTTATCCGAAAAGCCTGCAACTTTGCGGGGATCATGCTCTGGGCGAGATGGGCCCCCAGTGCAAAGCGCGGCCGGCAAGCGGGCCAGCGAACGCAGGGCATGCGGAAGGTAAGGGATGAGCCCGTCCGAACCGGGCGCGAGAGACCTACATGAACACGCGAGGCGGGCGCCGGCGTCCACGGGCGTGGCTGGCGATCCAGGCCAGGACATAGGCGTCGACGTCGGGTGAGTTGCGCACGCTCGCCCACTCCCGGGCAAGCAGCAGCCGCTCGGCCAGCCGCACCACGATCGGCGACTTCCTGATCGCCGCCAGCAGCGCCTGCAGACCCGCGCCGACCGATCGCTCAAGACCCCTGGTCATTGACACTCTCCGGTCCCCTTGTCGGGACCTTCTGCCGGGTGAGGAATGACTGCGGCATTAACTCCCTCGGACTCAAAGGGTTCCTCACGCCTTTGCGTTAGTCGCGCGACGCGCCGTTTCGGTTCGAATCATTTTGCGCCACGAGCGGGTTCGGCTCGGGGCCGGGGTATGGCGAAGTTGCGGCGCTGACCCCAATCGGAGGCGAAGCACGAGAAATTGTGCCAACGCAGCGAGCATCCCCACTAAAAACATACCGGCGGCTCGCCTGTTTGCGGTGCGGCACGATCAGCAGATTGTGATGAGCGCCGGCGCGAGAGCGAAATCCCTCGCATTGAATTGCGATTTCGCACTAGGGCCTGTTGGGATTTAGGATTCTCATCCGTGCTTGATTGTGATTCAAGCTTTGAATGGACCGATTCGTTTTGACTGACGCCCAATGGGCGAAGATGGAGCCGCTTTGTCTTGGCAAGCGGAGCGACCCCGGCCGCAGCGGCGAGGACAACCGACGATTTGTTGAGGCGGTCCTGTGGATCGCCCGAACCGGCAGCCCGTGGCGTGATCTGCCGCCCTCGCTGGGCCACTGGAACAGCGTATTCACGCGCTTCCGCGACTGGGCGAAGGCCGGTGTCTGGAAGCGACTGTTCGACGCCGTGTCCGACGATCCCGACATGGAATACGCCATGATCGACGCCACGATCATCAAGGTCCATCGCCACGGACAGGGCGCAAAAGGGGGACCCAAAGCCAGGCGATCGGCCGTTCGAAAGGCGGTATGACCACCAAAATCCTGGCCCTCACCGATGCGCTCGGCAATCTCGTGCGCTTCGTGCTTCTGCCGGGACAGCGCTTCGACACGGTGGGCGTGCCGCCGCTCATCGAGGGATTGGCCTTCGACGCGCTGATCGCCGATAAGGCGTTCGACAGCAACATCATCATCGCCGATCTCGACGCGCGCGGCGCCAAGGCCGTGATCTCCCAGCATCCGCGTCGCGCAAAGCCTCTCCCCCTCGACCAGGAGATGTACAAATGGCGGCATCTCATCGAGAACTTCTTCGGCAAGCTCAAGGAGTTCAAACGTATCGCAATGCGCGCCTGCAAGACCGATCAGAGCTTCGCCTCCATGATCCATCTGGTCGCAGCCGTGATAAACTCGCGATGAATCCCAACAGGCCCTAGAGCGCATCCCGATTGGGTCGAAATCGTGATGCGCTCTAGATTCTTCGATTTTGCGCATGTTCTGTTCGGAAAACCGGTTCCCACTTTTCCGGAACATGCGCTAGGCATTTGTTTGACCGCATGATCTCATCCGGAAAGTCTGAACTTTTCGGGATCATGCTCGAGCCGTCGGTCACCCCGCCGCGTCCGACCGGATCGAGCGTTTGACCTCAAGGGCCCGCGCGGCAAAGCGTCGCCTGGCGGTTGCGTGCAGCCGCAAAATTCTTCTCCGGTGCGCGTGGCGCGCGCTCCATTCCTTCTGCCGATACGGGCGGCGCGGATTGTGCTGTCATAGCGGGCCGCTATCGCTGCGAGCACTGGCTGTTGGGCTGTCACTTCATTATGTTACCGGCTTCCATAACCAATGGTGTCCTAGGCGACGGAGGTGAGTGATGGCTCTCGCGATCAACGATACGGCTCCGGATTTCCAAGCGGAGACGACCGAAGGCAAGATCCGCTTTCATGATTGGATCGGGAACAGCTGGGCGGTGCTGTTCTCGCACCCCAAGGACTTCACGCCGGTCTGCACGACCGAGCTCGGCTACATGGCCAAGATCAAGCCGGAATTCGACAAGCGCGGGGTGAAGATCATCGGGCTGTCCGTCGATCCGGTCGACAAGCACGCGGGCTGGGCAAGCGACATCAAGGAGACGCAGGGCTTCGCGCCGAACTACCCGATGATCGGCGACACCGACTTCAACGTGTCGAAGCTCTACGGCATGCTTCCCGCAGCCGTGTCGGGCGATCCGGCGAAACGCACGGCCGCGGACAATCAGACCGTGCGCAACGTCTTCGTCATCGGCCCGGACAAGAAGGTCAAGCTCATCCTGGTCTATCCGATGACCACGGGCCGCAATTTCGACGAGGTCCTGCGGGTGATCGACTCCCTGCAACTCACCGCCAAGCATAAGGTGGCGACGCCGGTGAACTGGAAGCACGGCGAAGACGTGATCATCGCCGGGTCGGTCAGCGACGAGGATGCCAAGAAGCAATATCCGCAGGGCTGGAAAGCGCCGAAACCCTATATCCGCATCGTGCCGCAGCCGAAGGCATGAATTCAACGACGGCCTTCATGCAGGGCGCGGCGCAAGCCGCGCCCTTTGCCGTATGGGTGTATTCGTACCCCGGATGAGGCGAGGCAATCGGGGCTGCGTTCCCCGCTTGCGCATCGCGCCTCGCCGCCGCGAAGGCGCAACTGCCCTTGAGGCGGGCCACGGGAGCATGACAAGGGAGAGAAATGGATGGACGTGCGAGCTGCGGTGGCATTCGAGGCGGGCAAGCCTCTCGAGGTGACGACGGTGACGCTCGACGGCCCGAGGGCCGGCGAGGTGCTGGTCGAGATCAAGGCAACGGGCGTCTGCCACACCGACGAGTTCACTCGCTCGGGGGCGGACCCGGAAGGCCTGTTTCCCGCCATCCTCGGCCATGAAGGCGCGGGGATCGTGGTCGACGTCGGCCCGGGCGTAACGTCGGTGAAGAAAGGCGACCACGTCATTCCGCTCTATACGCCGGAATGCCGGCAGTGCCCCTCGTGCCTGTCACGCAAGACCAATCTCTGCACCGCCATCCGTGCCACCCAAGGCCAGGGCGTCATGCCCGACGGCACCTCGCGTTTCTCCATCGACGGCAAACGCATCCATCACTACATGGGCTGCTCGACCTTCGCCAATTTCACCGTGCTGCCGGAGATCGCGGTGGCAAAAATCCGCGAGGACGCGCCCTTCGACAAGGTCTGCTACATCGGCTGCGGCGTGACCACCGGCATCGGCGCGGTCATCAACACGGCCAAGGTCGAGCCGGGCGCAAAGTGCATCGTCTTCGGCCTCGGGGGAATCGGCCTCAACGTGATTCAGGGACTGCGGCTGGTCGGCGCCGGCATGATCATCGGCGTCGATGTCAACAATGCCAGGAAGCCATGGGGCGAGCGCTTCGGCATGACCCATTTCGTCAACCCAAACGAGATCGGCGGCGAGCTCGTGCCCTATCTCGTGAACATGACCAAGAGCGGGGCGGACCAGATCGGCGGCGCCGACTACACCTTCGAGTGTGTCGGCAACGTCAATCTCATGCGCGCCGCGCTCGAAAGCTGCCACCGCGGCTGGGGCGAAAGCGTGATCATCGGCGTCGCCGGCTCGGGCCAGGAGATCGCGACCCGCCCGTTCCAGCTGGTGACCGGGCGGGTGTGGCGCGGCAGCGCCTTCGGCGGCGCACGCGGCCGCACCGACGTGCCCAGGATCGTCGACTGGTACATGGAGGCCAAGATCGAGATCGATCCGATGATCACCCACGTGATGCCGCTCGCGGACATCAACAAGGCGTTCGACCTGATGCACGCGGGCAAATCGATCCGCGGCGTGGTGACTTACTAGAGCGCATCCCGATTGGATCGAATCGTGATGCGCTCTAGATTCTTCGATTTTGCGCATGTTCTATTCGGAAAACCGGTTCCCACTTTTCCGGAACATGCGCTAGTATTCCGCGTCCGAGAGTTCGGTAGGGTGGGCATTGCGCCGGCGCGCGCCGTCATCCGCACCTGCCGTGAAAGCGCAATGCCCACGCGTTGTGACCGCGTGGGCAAAATCGCTCGCGCTGCCGGCGCGAGTTGACAGTCTTCGGCGAGCGCGCCTGCCTCCCCGGTCAGTGCAGGCTCGGCCCCTTGAGGAAGCGGTTGCGGTCGCCGGAGGTGACGCGCGCCTCGAAGGTGCGGCCGTCGCGATGGATGGTCATCGGCACTTCGACCCCGGCCTTGCCCAGCGACCACACCTTGCGAAAAAAGCCGGCGAGGTCGCTGACCTCGGTGTCGGCGACCGCGAGCACGATGTCGCCCGTGCGCAGATTGGCGCGCCGCGCCGGCCCGCCCTGCGACACCCGCGCCACCACGATCTTCTCGTCGATCTCCGTCGCGTTGAGACCGAGCCACGGCCGCGGCGGGTGGTTCGGCCGCCCGAGCGTGAGCAGGTCCTCGAGGATGGGTTTGAGGATATCGATGGGCACGATCATGTTGAGCGGCTCGGGCGTGCCGCTTTCGCGCACCTGCTGCACCTGCAGCGAGCCGATGCCGAGCAACTCGCCGGCGCGGCCGATCATCGCCGTGCCCCCCCAGAACGGATGGGCCGGTGCGGTGAAGATCGCTTCGTCGAGCACGTATTCCCAATTGCCGGCAAATTCCTGCTTGGCGGCAATGCGCGCGACCACCGAATGCTTGCGTCCGCCCGCGCCCGCGACCACGACCGGATCCCCGACCTTTGCGGTCTTCGACTGGCCGATCGGCAGCGCCGGCAGCTCGAGCCGTGCCAATGCCTGCACCAGTCCGAAGCCGGTCTCCTGGTCATAGGCGAGCACGTGGCCGGGAACCGCGCGGCCGTCCGCCAGATGCAGCCAGACCGTATCCGCTTCGGTGATGAGATAGCCGATCGTGAGCACCACCCCGTCCCGGATCAGCACGCCGTTTCCGGTCCGCTCGGTGCCGAGCGTCTCGGCGGTGAAGGCATCGCCGGGAATGATGGCTCGCAGCCCAACGAGCGAGGTCAGGGCCGCCTCGAGGTCGTAGGCATAATTCTCCGGCTTCGGCTGGACGCTCAGCGGCATCTCCCAATCGCTCGAGGATGACATCCAGGCACTCCTTTGCTGACGCAAGGCTTGCGTCGCCGACAACGAACCGTAGCCCACCCGCACCCGACCAGGCGCACCCGCCCATTCTACCACCCGCCGCGGCATAAAATGCGGGCCTCCGCGCCGCCGCCCCGGCGTCGTTCACACGACGCCGGAGCAGCGCGACGCGAAGGCCCCGATTTTAGGTTCTCAACGGTCGCCTCGTCGAGCGGTTCCAGCTCGACGACAGCCGGGCCGTGGTTGCTGCCGACCCGGAGCAGCGGCTCATTACCCGACGCGCCTGCCAACACGCGATGTCGCCTCTCCGCGCGCCAGGGATGGTCCGCCCCCAGGCCGCCGACCGTGTGCAGCCGGTACACCCGGTCGGTCGGCGGCATCGATCCGGTCCACGCCGCGGCGCCGGCCAGCGCGCTGCGGCGAGCCGGTCTGCTCGACCGTCCTGGCGATCTATGCGATATTGCCTTCATGCTGTGGACCTTCATTCTTCCCGTCGCGATCGTCCTCTATCTCTTCGCGTCGGTCCGCGTATTGCGCCAGTACGAGCGCGGCGTCGTCTTCTTTCTCGGCAGGTTCGAGGGGGTGCGCGGGGCCGGGCTCACGTTCATCTTCGCTCCGGTCCAGCAGATGGTGCGCGTGTCCTTGCGGACCGTCACGATGCAAATTCCCTCGCAGAAGATCATCACCAAGGACAACGTCTCGATTGATATCGCGGCGGTCGCCTACTATCACATCTCGGATCCGGAAAAAGCGGTGATCGCGATCGAGAACGTCTACAACGCAATCAATCAGATCAGCCAGACCACGGTGCGTAACGTGGTCGGACGATTCAGCCTCGATCAGCTGCTGGCCGATACGGCGAGCATCAACGAGCAGATCAAGAACGTGATCGACGGGCACACCGAACCGTGGGGCACGCAGGTGACGGCCGTTGAGATCAAGGACATCGTGCTGCCCGACAATATGCAACGCGCCATGGCCAAGGAAGCCGAGGCCGAGCGCGAGCGTCGTGCCAAGATCGTCGCCGCCGAAGGTGAATATCAGGCCGCGGTGAAGCTCGGCCAAGCGGCCGACATCATCACCCAGCATCCCGTGGCCCTGCAGCTGCGGACCCTGCAGACGATGGCGGAAATTTCGGTCGAAAAGAATTCGACCATCATCTTCCCCGCCCAGTTCATGACCACGGTGCAGGACGCGATCGCGTTGTTGAAGAAGGATTCGGCATCGAGCTAGCCACGCCGGCCCTTCGCTCAGCCGCTTCTGCCCGTGGTCGTCCGGTCATGCGCACCGCGACGCTCGCCGAGGCCCGGCGGTCGATCATGCCGCCCTCATCGCGGCTTCTTGGCGATCTCGTCCAGGACCGGTTGCCACATCTGCTGCTGCCGGTGGACGAACGCGGTGGCTTCGGCGGGCGACATCGGACTGGTATAACTGCCGAGCGTGGCCAGCTTCTTGTCCAATTCCGGTTGGACGACGACCTTGTGCAGGCCTTCGCTCACCTTGCGGATGATGGCTTCGGGCGTGCCGACCGGCGCCACCAAAATGCCCCAGCCGGTGGCCTGAAAACCCGGAATCGTTTCCGCCACGGTAGGCACGTCCGGGAACTCCGGCAGCCGCTTGGCCGATGCGACCGCGATCAACTTCACCGAGCCCGATCGAGCGGCTCCCGCGACGCCGGAATATCCCTCGATGATCGAGGCAACACGCCCGGTTGCGACATCGCTGATCGCATGGGTAGGGCCGCCGGTATAGGGCACCAGCAGCAGCTTGATCCCGGCTTGATGTTGCAACAATTCCCCGGTCAGATGGGTCAGCCGCCCTACTCCGGTCGTGGCATAGGAGATTTCGCCTGGACGCTTTTTGGCGAGCGCAATCAGCTCCGGCAGGGTCGAGATGCCGAGCGACGGAGAGACCGCGATGAACATCGGATTTTCGGTCACGAACCCGATCGGCAGGAAGTCCTTCGGCACGTGGAGCGGAACGTTTGGCGCCGCGGGGCGCAAGGACACGAAGGTCGACAGCACCGGCTGGTAGAGCGTGTAGCCATCAGGCTCGGCCTCCGAGGCCGCCCGCGCCGCAACACTGCCGCCGGCACCCGGACGGTTGACCACCAATATCTGTTGCCCCCAGGACTGGGTCAGCTGATCGGCGACGAACCGCAAGGCCACGTCCGGCGTGCTGCCAGCGGATAAATCCGCGATGATTTGTACCGGTTTGTTCGGGTAGCCTACGGTTTGCGCATCAGCTTCAGCAACGCTCGATACCGCCAGCAACAATGCCAGCATGGGACAGTGCCAATAGGTTCTCATTTGGCCCTCCGACGAACTGTGTGCGCGCAGACGAACCGGGCGCGCATTCGTGATGATGGCGCGGATTTTCACGCGGTCGCTGCCAGCCGGCCTGAACACAAGCCGGTTGACCTCAATCCACGTCGGCAACTCCGTTTCAAGCACGCCCATAGATTTATTTGACCGCATGCGGCCGACCAATAGGTCTCTTTGCCGCCCCCCCGGGTCTTTTGACGAGAAGTCGTCGCTTCCGGCGTGATGACCCGCTTTGTCATTACGTCCGGCACTCTCATGAGTGTCCCGTTCGATGGCGACATGCGATCGCAAAGTCTTGACGATCGGCGTTAGCGCGGTTCAGAGCGGTTAGGGATCAGGCCAGCCGGAATCATAGTGGCGCAATATCTCGCCGCGAATGAAGGGATCCGGATCACGGCCGATCACTCGGTTGCCTGAGACCACATCGTTGGGCTGAACGATGACCCGCGGGCCGAACCCATAGTGTGGATTCGCCTGCGCATCATAGGCTGTGGGCGCGGCGTGACGCTTCCGGGCAGCCTCATACGATAGATGCTCCTGGGCTTGGGCAGGTTCGGCCGCGATCGGCAGCGCAAGTACCGCCGAAATTGCAAAGACAACCAGCTTGGCAGCGAGCATCCTCACGTTACGTCTCATTTCAGACGGGCCGTCGCCCGTCGGCATGTGCAAACCGTGTGCAGTCTATGAGGTCAATGAGAATTGCATTTGATTTGCATCAGACCTTCCGGCGAGGGTCTCTGAGCTCTTGGTTTCAGGATCGGAAGAAACGAAGCGCACAAGCCGTTGAGCCGCGTGATGGCTGTGATAACGACGCGAGCGTTTGTCCGGCAAACGAGCCTTCGGCGGTAGCGAGCGCAGAGCTGGACCGGCGCCTTCCCGGCGATATCGCGGACAAAATGGCGCGCTCGGAGGGATTCGAACCCCCGACCCCCAGATTCGAAGTCTGGTGCTCTATCCAGCTGAGCTACGAGCGCCCAAGGCGGTTTTAGCGAAGCGCGCGCGCGATGCAAATGGGTTGCTGCAACGTCGGCAGGACGCGAACGGCCGTTTCCATTGCGCCGAAAAACTCATCGCCTCCGAAGGCTACCTCGAGCGCGCATCGGCGCTGGCGCCGCCCGCACGCCGTGCTATGACCCGCCAACTCGAAAGCTGCACAGGAATGCCAATGGCCCTGCCCGATATCCCCGCCTTCACCCGGCTCCTCGGCGTGAATATCCTTCATCGCTCGCCCGAGCGCACCGAGGCCGAGCTCACCGTGCGCGAGGACCTCTGCAATCGCCGCGGCGTGCTGCATGGCGGGGCGATGATGGCATTGGGCGACGCCCTCGGCGGGATGACGGCGAGCATCAGCCTGCCCGACGGCGGACGCACCGCGACCATCGAGAGCAAGACCAATTTCTTCGCCGCCGTGCCCAAGGGCGATACCGCGCACGCGGTCTGCATGCCGCTGCACCGCGGCCGCACCACCATCGTGCTGGAAACGCGCATCACCCGCGGCGACGGCAAGCTCGCGGCGATCGTCACGCAGACGCAGCTGATCTTCGACAAGACGGAATGACCGGCGGCCGGAACGCTGTTTCTCCCACCACGGCGGAACCGCGCCCTGCTGGGACTTTATTCCCGGCCAGGACCGGCCTGCGGAACCGGACGGCGGCGCAACCGCCGGAACCAGGCGCTACTCCCACGGGTTTTCCCTCCACGACAAAACATATGGGAGATCGCCATGACGGACCCCCGAGACTTCGATCGAAGGATGGGCATGGATCGCCCGCTGGACCTGGACCAGAGGATGGGCTCCCCGACCCCGTGGGGATGGATTGCCGGCGCCGTCTTCATCATTGTCGTATTGGCGTTGGTGTTCGCCAGCAGCGAGGGCACCAGGACGGCACGCAACGACGTCAACCCCCCAGCCACCACCGGCATGGCGCCAAAAACCGCGCCGCCGGCAATCACCGTACCGCCGCAGACGCCGTCGACCACCGGCCAGGGTGAGCAGCAAGGCGGACAGCAGCGGGCGCAGTAGCGAGCACAGCGTTTTCCGGCGAAAGCCTGCCCCGGGTTCGATCCGGAGTGGGAACCGGTTCGCCGCAGAAAACGCGTCAAACGCCGTGACTCGAGAGCGGTTTCCGATTCCAACGGAACGGAAAGCGCTCTGGCTGTCGCGTTCGTGCCGCGCGGGTGTCGGGCGCTCGCGCGCGAGCGGATGCGCGCCCCGCTACGGCCGGCTGAACATGATCAACTGATCCGTGAGGCCGCCGCCGCCCGGCGTCAGTGAGCCGCCGACGAAATAGGCGCTCGATCCGATGACCGCGCCGCCGAACCCATGCCGGCCCGCCGGCATGGGTGCCAGCGTGACCCAGCGGTCGGTCTTCGCATCGTAGCCTTCGTTTTCGGGAAAGGTGTGATTGGGGGGAAGCTCGCCGCCGAGCACCAGGATCAATCCCTTGTAGAGCGTGGCGGCGACGCCGCTGCGCGGCGTCGGCAGCGCCGCCGCCGCCGTCCACGCATTCGTTGCCGGATCATAGACGTCATGGCGGCCGGTGCGGTCGGCAGGTCCCGTCAGGCGGCCGCCGATGGCATGGATTTTTCCGTCGACCGCGATCACCGCCATGTGGTCGCGCGCCAGCGGCAACGGCGCGGCCGCGCTCCACGCGCCGGTCGCGGGATCATAGACCTCGTGGGTCGCGACCGTGACGGCATCGAGCCCGCGCCCGCCGATGACGTGGATCTTTCCGTCGAGCACGGCGACGCCCACCGACGCGCGCGGCGCTTTCATCGGCGCGAGCGTGCGCCAGGTGTCTCCCGCCGGATCGTATTCGAACACCACATCGCCGGCGCCCTGGTGCACCGAGGATGTGAAGCCGCCGAACGTATAGATTTTGCCGTCGAGCGCGGCGACGCCGAGATGGTCGCGCGCCTGCGGCAACGGCGCGCGCGAGCGCCAGCGATCGGCCGCGGGGTCGTATTCCTCGTTGCGCGGCACCGCCTTGCCCGCGACACTGCCGCCGAGCGCGTAGAGCTTGCCGCCGACCGCGGCCGCCGCCACCTCTCCCCGCACCGCCGGCATCGGCGCTTTCTGCGTCCAGCTTCCGCTCGGCGTTTGCGATTGCGCGGGCGCGCCGGGCATCGTGGCAGCCATGACGAGCGTCGTGGCAGCCGCGATCAGACCGGCGGCCAACCGACGCGGCAACGGGATAAAAGCGAGCCGACACTGCATGTGAACCTCCCTGCCCTCTTGACGTTTTTTCTCTCGTCCTCGCCGCGAGGAGATCATGGCCAGACGATAGCGCGGATCTGCGTTGCCATCGAGGCGCTGGTTGCGTGCCGGACAGCTGTCGCTCGCGTGATCCTGTCCAAGACTTCTGTCCAGAGAGTCCTGTCCAAGACTTCCGCGTCTTCCGGGATCATGTGCCCGAAGGCTCGCGCGCAATGTCGAGCACGGCGCGCGTGACCGCGACATCTCCGGCCGCGGTCAGACGCACGACATTGACCGTTCCGGCATATTCCGGCGAGCCGGAGTAATAGGCGGCGACCCGCCCGACCTTCGCCGCCCGGTTCCAGTGCCCGAGCGCGATGTAGTCGGCGCCGGTGGCGGCGAGTTCGTCGTCGCCGATCAGCCAGGACGGACGCAGCCGGATGCTGCGGTCGGGGATCGGCACATAGTGTCCGTGCGCGACCGCGATCTGCCAGCGGGTGGAGCGCGGCCGCAACCGCTCGAACGGGATCATGTCGCCGTAGTCGCGGTGCGGACGACCCCAGATCTCGAGCCCGAGATCGGCGAGCACGACGGCCTCGTCGTGAGTGACGCCGAGCACGTGAAGATTGTCGACCTCGGCCAGCGCCCCATGATGATAGACGGCGTCCGGAACCGCGGGATCGTGGTTGCCGGGCAGGAGCACCACAGGCAGCGCCGCCGTGGCGATGACCGCCGCGGCGCGATCGAGCAAGTCAGCGGGCAGCCGATGGCAATCGAAGGTGTCGCCGGCGAGCACGACGGCATCCGCGGCGACGGCGCGGGCCGCGTTCAGCACCCCGGCTAGGCCCGCCGTGCCATCGCCGCCATGCAGCCGCGCGGTGTAGTCATGATCCACATGCAAATCGGAACTGTGAACGACCACGATATCCCGGGCCGGCGCGGGCATGGCAGGCGACATGCCGCCGAACATACCCGTTCAAGCCTCATTGGCAATTGCGGCAGGCGATAACGAGCCGCAGGCCACGCATGTCCTCGCGCCGGGCGCGATTTTTCGCGAACCCCGGGGGCCGCCGCTTGGAATTAATGTGGGAAATCAATCACATGGAACCGGCACCGGTCCGTCCCCGGCGGGTCCCCGGAGCCATCAGTTTGCCCAGGTTGGGTGGTCGATTCAGCGCCAAGTCGCGTATCGGGGAGCGTCAACATGAAGGCCAACAACGATTACCGCAGCAATGCGGAAGACTGCCTGCGCATGGCGCAAACAGCAGACAACGAGCACGACAAACCCTTCTGGCTCACGTTAGCGCAATCGTGGCTGCAACTCGCGGAGCATTCGGCTCGCAGCGGCGGCGAGCAAGCACAAGAGCGCCGAGTGCACTCGGGGACGCATTGATACCGGCAGCGTCATCCTTGCGCCCGCGCGCGCGGCCCCTCGCGCGATCCGAATAGAACTCGCCAGCGGGCGTGAAGGCCCGTCCGCGAGCACGCGCATTGATCGCCCGCCGGCCGCCGCCGGCATCGGCCCGGCACGCACCCGTGTTCCGGCCGCCCCTCACTCCGTCCTTCGTCCCGGCGTATCGCCCTGACGGCCGTAGAATTTCGGCGGCGTGATGTAGAACGACGGCGTCAGCGCATAAACGACGAAGGCGGCATAGACGCTGAACCAGCTGACTGCGGCGCCGACGAGATATGACGCCGGGCCGATCATGGCCTTGCGCATGCCGTGCGGGTCCTGCGCCGACGCAAGCTCCGGCTTGATCAGGTTGCGCACGATATAAGCGTGCAGCGCGATGAACAGCAGCGTGTTCACCGCGAACACGCCGCCGAAGAAGCTGGCCGCGAGACGGTTGTCGGGATACTCGCCCATCAGCGGTCGGAAACGGGATGAACGCTGCCCCATGAGGAAGATCGAGTTCAGCCACGCCATGGCGTAATCGGCATGGCGCGCCAGTGCGAGCACATGGTGGTGATTGAGCCAGAACTTGCAGACGATGACGAAGCTGATCAGCCAGCTCAGGAATTTGGGCGCGAGCTCGACCATTTGACGGGCGAGCTCGCTCACGCTCGCATGGTCCTTGAGCACGGGCACTTTCAGCCTCGAGCACGAGCAGGGTCACGACGATCGCAAATACGCCGTCGCTGAAGGCCTCGACGCGGCCAAGGCGCATCTCGCCGCGCTGGAAACGATCGAGGAGGCGCATGCCGATCCCGACAACTTCGAATCCCGGTGAAGCTAACGCATGTTCGGGAAAAGTGGGAACCGATTTTCCAAACGGAACATGCGCAAGATCGAAGACACCGGAGCGCATCGCGGCCAGCACCCAACGACTGCCGACGGGAACGACAAGATGCGCCTCAGTCCAACTTGGCGCCCGAGGCCTTCACGATCGCCGCCCATTTCGGGATTTCGGACTTGATATAGGCGCGGAACTCCTCCGGCGTATCGGCGACGACGTCGACGCCGAGGTCGGTCAGCGCCTTGCGGACTTCGGCGTCGTTCAATGCAGCCACCGCCGCGCGATGGAGCGTGGCGACCACCTCCTTGGGCGTCCCCGCCGGCGCGACGAGACCGTGCCAGGTCGTCGCGTCGAAGCCGGGAAAGCCACTCTCGGCGATGGTCGGCACCGTGGGCAGGGCCGCCGTGCGCTTGAGCGTGGTGACCGCGATGGCGCGGATCGCGCCGCTCTGGATGTGGGGGAGGAGCGGCGGCGGCGGATTGAACGCCATCGGCACGTGGCCGCCGAGGACGGCCTGCAGGGCCGGTCCCGTTCCGCGGAACGGCACGTGGACGATGTCGATCTTGGCTTCGATCTTGAGCATCTCGCCGGCCAGATGCGCCGGCGTGCCGTTGCCGCCGGAGCCGAAGGTGAGCTTGCCGGGATTGAGCTTGGCATAGGTGATCAACTCGCCCAGCGTCTGCGCCGGCAGCGTGGGGTGGGCGTAAAGCACGTTGGTCTGGGTGCCGACCAGGGTGATCGGCTCGAAATCCTTTTCAGGATCGTAGCCCAGGTTCTTGTAGAGGCTCACGTTGATGGCGAGCAGGCTGCCGGTGGCGAGCAGTACGGTGTAGCCGTCGGGCGCCGCGCGCGCCACCGCCGCGCCGGCGATGCTGCCGCCGGCGCCGGCACGGTTCTCGATCACCAGCGGCTGCTTGAGAATCTCCTCCATCTTCCTGGTGATGATGCGGGCCATGACGTCGCTCGGGCCCCCCGGCGCGAAGCCGATCACCAGCGTGATCGGCTTCACCGGATACTCGGCTGCGCGCGCGGCAGCAGCCGCGCAAACGAGCGCGGCGCTCGCCGCAAAGACAATCGCTCTCTTCATTATTTTCTCCCTACCGCGGTTCTATGCGCGAGCGTCGAGGCGCCTTGCGCCTCAATCATATCACGCCGGCATGCCGCGCACGCGCTTCGCGCACGGGGGGCGGTACGGCGCGGCCGCCGCGCGCGCACGCCCGAAGGTAGACTTGGAGCCGCCTATTGCGCCGGTTTCACCAGCGGCTTGCCCTTCTCGACGACATAGACGGCCAAGACCTTGGCCGGCTTGCCGCCGGTACCTTCGCTGTAGAACACGCCATTGGGCACCTGCAGGGAATTGCCGGCCTTGTAGGTTTTTTCCGCTTGCCCGTCGGGCGCGAGGAAGAACTCGCCCTCCATCACGTAGGCCAACAGCGAGCCGGGATGGGAGAGCCGGCCGGCCTTCACGTCCGCCGCGAGCTCGGTGATGCCCAGCACCACCTCGTAATTGCTGCCCGGCACGTCCACCTTCTGCAGCGGCGTGTGCCTGATCGCCGGCTGCACCGGTACCATCTGCTGCGCGTTGAGCGAGCCGACGATGCCGAGCGTGACGATGGCGGCGGTGAGCGCGATCTGCTTGAGCATGAGATTCCCCGAGCGTTGACGGCAGGCCCGGCTGGAGCGTCGGCGAAATCCGCGACCAGCGGATGCGCCGAACGAGTTTGCGTGGCCTGGCGCTAGCCGAAAATCGCCGCGTGCAGCCCGAAACCGATCGTTGCGCTCAAGACCGCCTGGATGGTGTCGAACTCCAGGCCGCTCACGGCCGTATCGACCAGCGGGAAAATGATCCGCCCGAGCGGCAGCATGATGCTGGCGACCATGGCGACGCACAGAAGCTTGGTGACGACCGGATGGTTTGGCATGTTTGCCCTGCTCCCTTGGGGACCGACCCCGCGCAAGATAGCGTCCCTGCTCGCCGCTTCAAGGCGGCAAATTTGCGGCGCGGCGGCCGATTTTGCGCCGGGGCCGAGAGAGCGAGCCGGCCGGCAGGGCAAGGACCATGCCTGATCGGCGAAGGCGCGGGGGCGCAAAGCCCGGCGTCCTCCAAGGTCAGCCCATCACGGCCAGCCCATGCCCCGCCCGGACCAAGGCCGGCGCCAAGGACCGCCCAATGCCATGGCTCGCACCGGTGATGAATGGCGAGCGGGGCCGCGCCATCCCGCCCGATCAGAGCGGGAGATTGTCGTGCTTCCTGCCCGGCATCTCGACACGCTTTTCCCGCAGCATCGCGAGCGCGCGGGCGATGCGGGCGCGGGTCGCATGCGGCATGATCACGTCGTCGATATAGCCGCGCTCGGCAGCGACGAACGGCGACAGGAAGCGGTCCTCGTATTCCTTGGTGCGGGCGGCGATTGCGCCGGCATCGCCGATATCGGCGCGGAAAATGATCTCGACCGCGCCTTTTGCGCCCATGACGGCGATCTGCGCGGTCGGCCAGGCATAGTTGACGTCGCCGCCAATATGCTTCGATGCCATCACGTCGTAGGCGCCGCCGAATGCCTTGCGCGTGATCACCGTGACGAGCGGCACCGTTGCCTGCGAATAGGCGAACAGGAGCTTGGCGCCGTGCTTGATCAGGGCGCCGTATTCCTGGTTGGTGCCGGGCAGAAATCCGGGCACGTCGACGAAGGTCACGATGGGAACGCCGAAGGCGTCGCAGAAGCGCACGAAGCGCGCGGCCTTGCGCGAGGCATCGATATCGAGCACGCCCGCGAGCACCATGGGCTGGTTGGCGACGAAGCCCACGGTGTGGCCCGCCACGCGGCCCAAGCCGGTGACGATGTTCTTGGCGAACGCCTCCTGCAGCTCGAAGAAATCGCCCTCGTCCGCGACCTTGAGGATCAGCTCCTTGATGTCGTAGGGCTTGTTGGGATTGTCCGGGATGAGCGTGTCGAGCGACTTCTCCGCGCGCTCGACGTCGTCGTGCGAGGGCCACTCCGGTACGCCGGCCTCGTTGTTGGCGGGGAGAAAATCGATGAGCCGGCGCATTTGCAACAGGCACTCGACGTCGTTGTCGTAGGAGCCGTCGGCGATGCCGGATTTCGCCGTGTGCACGGCGGCGCCGCCGAGCTCCTCCGCGGTCACCACCTCGTTGGTCACGGTCTTCACCACGTCGGGACCGGTGACGAACATGTAGCTGGTGTCGCGCACCATGAACACGAAATCGGTCATGGCCGGCGAGTAGACGTCGCCGCCCGCGCACGGGCCCATGATGACGGAAATTTGCGGAATGACGCCGGAGGCAATGACGTTGCGCTTGAACACCTCGCCGTAGCCGCCCAGCGCCGCCACGCCTTCCTGGATGCGCGCGCCGCCGGCGTCGAACAAGCCGATGATGGGCGCGCGCGCCTTCATCGCCATGTCCTGGATCTTGATGATCTTCTGTGCGTGCGCCTCGGAGAGCGAGCCGCCGAACACGGTAAAATCCTTGGCGAAGGCGAATACCGTGCGGCCGTTGACCGTGCCCCAGCCGGTGACCACGCCATCGCCCGGAATCCGGCTCTTCTCCATGCCGAACTCGGCCGAGCGGTGCTCGACGAACATGTCGAACTCCTCGAACGAGCCCTTGTCCATCAGGAGCTCGAGGCGTTCGCGTGCGGTCAATTTGCCGCGCTTGTGCTGCGCCTCGATGCGCGCCTGCCCGCCTCCGGCACGCGCACGTTCCCGGCGCTCTTCGAGCTTTTCGAGGATGTCTTTCATCGTCCCCTCGCCCCCGCCTCCGGCGCAAAATCCATAGCATGCATCGGCATTTGAGGGTAAGGTCTTGTCGGTGTGAGCGTATTCGAGGGGAGCACAGCATGCGAAAGGAATTCCGCTACCAGGCCCTGTGTTATTCTACCGCCGCGGCGGTTCTCGCCATGGTCGCAGCAATCGCGCCCGCGACGGCACAATTTCCTCCTTCGCCCGCCGATTCAGCGCCGGCGGCGCCGGCGAAGGGCAAGAAGGGTGCCGCCGCAGGCCCCACCGTGAACGGCAACTGGGCCGGTGAGCTCACGCAGGTCGGGCAACCCGCGCCTTACAAATTCGAGATCGCCATCACGGCGAAAGGGGGGGAGACGAAGTACCCAGACCTCGACTGCACCGGCAAGCTCACCCGCGTCGGGTCGTCGAAGTCCTACGTCTTTTTCGTCGAGGTCATCACCAAGGGCCAAGCCGACAAAGGCGGCCGCTGCCCGGACGGCACCATCACCGTCGCGCGGCAGGGGGATGATCTGGCGTTCGGGTGGTTCGGCAGCGTGCAAGGAAACACCGTGGTCGCCTACGGCACCCTCAAGAAGAAGTAATATCGAAGCTGCCGTGCCGTCGTCCGCGCGCGAGCGGGGACGATGCTCAGCACGGCTGCACCACCGAGACCGATTCCCGATCAGGCCTTCTGCAGCACCGTCGCGGCTGCCTGCATTTCGGTGAAACGCGACGCGCGGCGCCCGAGCGCAAGCGCGTCGCGGCCCCAGACGTGCATGTTCCAGTCCTCGTCGACGTGGGCCGCGGCCCAGGCCGCATCGATCGACAACGCGCCGCCCGCGAGCGCAAGCGCGATCAACGCCGAGCCCGTCAGGGTCGTGACCGAATGCAACGCGCCGAGCCGCCACGGGTCGAGCGGAATGGCGGCGCCGGCGGCGGCGAGTGCCGCTGGCGGCTGCGCGACGAAGACGAGCCCCTCGGCCAGCACGAAGCGTGCGCCCAGCGCCTCGCGCGCCCAGGCGAGCACTGGATCCCAGGCGCCCGCTTGCCGGACGACCAAACCGGCCGGGCCCGGTGCGCGATAACACACGAGATCGCAGCCGAGATATCGTGCCACCTCGGCGGCGACCGCCGGCGACGCGTCGGTCACGCCATCGATGATGCTGTTGGCAAGCCGCGTCAGCGGCATTTTGGCGGGATCGACGACGTCGCCCTGCGCGTCCCATTCGCTCGCCAGCGCCTGCGCCAACGCGCGCGTCGGCGCCGCGAGCGTGCGGCGCGCGGGAGTCTTTACCGGACGGCCGTCGAGCGCGACGCGGAATTCCCCGTCCCCGCCCGCGACCTCGGCCCGCTCATAGAACCGCCGCCGCAGCTCCGGCCGCGTGGCACGCCGCGCCACCGCCGTCGGGTCGAGCGGCTCGTTCGTGAACATGTCCTCGAACAGATCGCGCATCGCCTGAAAATGGGCTGCCGGCGCCACTCATGCAACGTCTTTGACGTGCAATCCGGCTGCACTTGTTGCAGCATGCGCGCGCGCCCCGTTTCCCCCCGTGCGGCGGGTTTCGCGGGACGCTGACCGCGACGGGCCGACGAGACGAGCTCGAGAAGCGTTGAAGCGAGGACGGATGCAATTCGGCGTTTTCGATCACCTCGATCGCAAGGAGCTTCCGCTGCATGCGTTCTATGAGGAGCGGCTGAAGATCGTCGAGGTCTACGACCGCGCCGGATTCTACGCCTACCACACCGCCGAGCATCACGCGACGCCGCTCGGCCTTGCCGCTTCGCCCAGCGTCTTCCTCGCCGCCGTCGCGCAGCGCACGCGCAGCCTGCGCTTCGGCCCGCTCGTCTACACGCTTCCGCTCCACCATCCGCTCCGGGTCGTCGAGGAAATCTGCATGCTCGACCAGCTGAGCAGGGGCCGCTTCGAGCTGGGCGTCGGCCGCGGCATCTCACCGATCGAGACCGCCTATTACGGGGTCGACCCCGATCATCGCCAGAAGATCTATCTCGAAACGCTGCAGATCCTGCGTCAGGCGCTGACCAGCCGGACGCTCACCTTTCACGGCGAGTTCTACGACTACGCCGACGTACCGATGGAGCTCGAGCCGTTCCAGAAGCCGCATCCCCCGTTCTGGTCGGGCGCCGGGACGCCCGAGGGCGGCGACGCTGCCGGCCGCAACGGCTTCAACATGGTTGCCAATGCGCTCACGCCGCAGGTGCGCGCGATCACCGAGCGCTATCGCGCCGCCTTCAAAGGGACGCACACGCCGCTGCTCGGCCTCGCCCGGTTCGTGATCATGGGCGAGACCGACGCGGAGGCGCTGGCGATCGCGCGCCGCGCCTATCCGCTCTGGCACCGGCACTTCCATCATCTCTTTCATCTGCACGGCACGAGCCCCGCCGGGGGAGACCGGCCGCCGCACTTCGATCAGATCAAGGACGGCGGCCGCGGCATCGCGGGCTCGCCGGCGACCGTCACGCGCATGATCAAGGCGCAGATGGAAGAGGCCGGCACCAACTATTTCGTGGGCCAATTCGCCTTCGGCGATCTCACGCTGGCCGAGGTGCTGCGCACGGTCGATCTGTTCGCACGCGAGGTCATGCCGGCGCTCGCGCGCGCCTGACGGCGGCATGAACCATCCCGACGCATGCCGCCGCGCTCGGCGTCGCGGCGTCAGTTTTGCCGATCTCCGCCGCCGATCGCATGCTCGCCGCAGCCGCTATTCCGCCGCAATGATTGCACGGCCGACAGTGGCCGGCGGGCCGCGGCGCACCGTCCGGATCCCGGTTCCGCTGCCGCCGGAAGTTGCAGCGTGCGCCGCACCATTCGGTCGTGAAAAAGAAACAAGGAAGTTCAGTAGGTTATGGACCATCATCGAGGCCATCACGGTATTTTTACCAGACCCAAGCTTAACGTGTCGCTGCGATGCACAGCCACATCACGTTGCAGGGTGTAAAACTTTGTTATGACGAATGTATTGGTGGAATTTCAGGGGGGCCTCCACTACTATCCCGGCCGGATTCGGCGGCTCATAAGCCGAACCTCGGAGGAAGACCGGCCGACGTTTGTTCGCGCATGGTACTCGAGGGGCGCGCGGCAAGCGTGCGTGCAGAGGAGTAAATGAAACCTACCGACATTTCGGCACCGGACTACTTCCACAAGGTCGTGGATTGTCAGTGGGCCTGCCCGGCGCACACGCCCGTCCCCGAATATATCCGTTTGATCGCGGCTGGTCGCTACAGCGACGCCTACATGATCAATTGGAAGTCCAACGTGTTTCCCGGAATCCTCGGGCGCACATGCGACCGGCCGTGCGAACCGGCCTGCCGGCGCGGGCGCGTGGAGAAGGAACCGGTCGCGATCTGCCGCCTCAAGCGGGTCGCAGCCGACTTCAAGGACGACATCCGTGGTCGCCTGCCCAAGCCAGCGGCCATGAAGAACGGCAAGCGCATTGCGCTGGTGGGCGGCGGCCCAGCTTCGCTCACCGTCGCCCGCGATTTGGCACCGCTCGGTTACCACTGCGTGATCTTCGACCAGGATCCGAAAGCCGGCGGCATGATCCGCACGCAGATCCCGCGCTTCCGTCTGCCCGAGTCAGTCATCGACGAGGAATGCGACTACATCCTCGATCTCGGCATCGAATTTCGCGGCGGCCGGCGCCTCGACAGCCTCAAGGCGTTGCTGGCCGAGGGCTGGGATGCGGTGTTCGTCGGATCCGGGGCGCCGCGCGGCCGCGACCTCGACATACCCGGCCGCAAGGAAGCCGCGGCAAACATCCATATCGGCATCGACTGGCTGTCGTCGGTGTCCTTCGGCCACATCAACAAGATCGGCAAGCGTGTGATCGTGCTCGGCGGCGGCAACACCGCCATGGACTGCTGCCGATCTTCTCGTCGCCTTGGCGGCGACGAAGTGAAAGTCGTGGTGCGCTCGGGCTTCGAGGAGATGAAGGCGTCCCCCTGGGAAAAGGAGGACGCCATGCACGAGGATATCCCGATCCTGAATTTCCTCGTGCCGAAAGCGTTCGCCCACGAGAGCGGCCGCCTCACCGGCGTGGTGTTCGAGAAGGTGAAGGCCGAATACGACGCCAAGGGCCGGCGCAATCTGGTTCCGACCGGCGAGCCCGAGCAGCATATTCCCTGCGACGACGTGCTGGTCGCGGTCGGACAGGAGAATGCCTTCCCGTGGATCGAGCGCGACATCGGCATCGAGTTCGACAAATGGAATATGCCAAAGGTCGACCCCCGGACCATGGCTTCGACCCAACCCCGGGTGTTCTTCGGCGGAGACGCCGCCTTCGGGCCGAAGAATATCATCTGGGCGGTGGCCCACGGCCACGACGCCGCGCTGTCGATCGACAAGATGTGCTCCGGCTCGGACATCAACGACCGTCCCCTGCCCATGGTCGAAATCCTCAGCCAGAAGATGGGCATCCATGAGTGGAGCTACGACAACGACATCGCCCCCGACCTGCGTTACCGGGTGCCGCTGCGCGACAAGGTGGTGGCGCTGCGCGACATCAAGGCGGAGGTCGAGCTCGGCTACGACCTCGAGCTCGCGCTCAAGGAGGCCGATCGCTGCCTCAATTGCGACGTACAGACCGTCTTCACCTCGTCGCTGTGCATCGAGTGCGACGCCTGTGTCGACATCTGCCCCATGGACTGCATCACCTTTACGACGAACGGCGAGGAAGCCGATTTGCGCACGCGGCTACAGGCGCCGGCCAGGAATGTCACCCAAGACCTCTACGTCGCCAACGATCTCAAGACCGGTCGCGTCATGGCGAAGGACGAGGATGTCTGCCTGCACTGCGGGTTGTGCGCCGAGCGCTGCCCGACCGGCGCCTGGGACATGAAAAAATATCTCATCGACATGACTCACGCGGATGACCAATGCCGAGTAGCAGCCCGATCAGCAGCGTAAACGATTTCGTCGTCCGGTTCGCCAACGTCAACGGCTCGGGCTCCGCCAGCGCCAACGAACTGTTCGCGCGCTCGGTGCTGCGCATGGGTATCCCGGTGGCGCCGCGCAACATTTTCCCGTCCAACATCCAGGGCCTGCCGACCTGGTACGAGGTACGCATCTCCGAGGCCGGCCACCTGGGCGCGCGCGGCGGCACCGACTTTATGGTCGCCATGAACCCGCAGACCTGGGACAAGGACGTGGCCGGGATCGAGCCCGGCGGTTACCTGCTGTACGACTGCACCAAGCCGTTGCCGAAGTCCAAGTTCCGCGACGACATCACGGTCATCGGCGTGCCGCTGACGGCGATCTGCAACCGCGAATATACCGACCCGCGCCAGCGCCAGCTGTTCAAGAACATCGTCTATGTCGGAGCGCTCTCCGCGCTGCTCGACATGGAGCTCAAGGCGATCGAGGAGCTCGTCGCCGAGCAGTTCAAATCGAAGGAAAAGCTGATTGCGGCGAATTTGCACGCGCTTCATCTCGGGCGCGACTGGGCGCTGAGCAATCTGCAATGCCCGATCGGGTTGCGGCTGCGCCGCGCCGACGCGGTCGGCGACCGCGTCTTCATCGAGGGCAACTCCGCCGCCGCGCTGGGCGCGGTCTATGGCGGCGCGACCGTGTGCGCCTGGTATCCGATCACGCCGTCCTCGTCGCTTGCCGATGCTTTCACCAGGCATTGCGGGCGGCTACGGGTCGATCCGGCGACCAAGCAGAACAGGGTCGCGATCGTGCAGGCCGAGGACGAGCTTGCATCGATCGGCATGGTCATCGGCGCCGCGTGGAACGGTGCGCGCGCCTTTACCGCCACCTCGGGCCCCGGCATCTCGCTGATGCAGGAATTCCTGGGGCTCGCCTACTTCGCCGAGATACCGGCGGTGGTGTTCGACGTGCAGCGCGCCGGGCCCTCGACCGGGATGCCGACGCGCACGCAGCAATGCGACCTGATCTCGTGCGCCTATGCGTCGCACGGCGACACCAAGCACGTGCTGCTGTTCCCGGAAGATCCGGCCGAGGCGTTCGACTTCGCCGCCGACGCTTTCGACCTCGCCGACCGGCTGCAGACGCCGATCTTCGTCATGCTCGATCTCGACATCGGCATGAATCACCGCCTGTGCCGCGCGTTGACCTGGGACGACAGCCGCAAATACGACCGCGGCAAGGTGATGACGGCGGCCGATCTCGACGCCGGCAAGGATTTCGGCCGCTATCTCGACGTCGACGGCGACGGCATCCCCTACCGCACCTATCCCGGCACCCATCCGAGCAAGGGCTCGTTCTTCACCCGCGGCACGTCGCGCGACCGCTATGCGCGCTATACCGAGGAAGGCGCGCCCTATGCCGACAACATGCAGCGGCTCATCCGCAAGTTCGAGACCGCCAAGGACCTCGTGCCCCGCCCGCTACAGGCCAATGCGGGCAAGCCGACGAAATACGGCGTCATCTATTACGGCTCGACCTCGCCGGCGATGGACGAGGCCATCCACATGATCGAGGCGCGCGGCCAGTCGCTCAACCGGTTGCGCGTGCGCGCCTTTCCGTTCCACTCGAGCGTCACGAGCTTCGTTGCCGACCACGATTTCGTGTTCGTGGTGGAACAGAATCGCGACGCCCAACTGCGCTCGCTGATCGTCAACGAATGCGGCATCGACCCCATCCGCCTGGTGCCGATCCTGCATTATGACGGCACGCCGATCACCGCGCGCTTCATCGCACGCGCGATCGGCGAACATCTCGACGCGCTCAAGGTCACCCCGCTGCGCAAGGTGGTGTCGTGACCACACCGAGGTCGGCATCGCCCGTGACAGCGGGCATGACGACGGAGAGAACGACCGGACCATGACCTACATCACCAAGCCCAAATTCCACCATCCGGCGCTGCCGACGAACGCGCTCGGCTATACCCATCGCGACTATGAAGGCTCGGTATCGACGCTGTGCGCGGGTTGCGGCCACGATTCGATCTCGGCCGCGATCATCGAGGCCTGCTTCGAGCTCGACCTTGCGCCGCACCGGGTGGCCAAGCTCTCCGGCATCGGCTGCTCGTCGAAGACGCCCACCTATTTCCTCGGCAACTCCCACGGCTTCAACTCCGTGCACGGGCGCATGCCATCGGTGCTCACCGGCGCAAACCTCGCGAACCGGGAACTCATTTATCTCGGCGTGTCCGGCGACGGCGATTCGGCGTCGATCGGGCTCGGCCAGTTCGCACACGCGCTGCGCCGCGGCGTGAACATGGTCTATATCGTCGAGAACAACGGCGTCTATGGCCTCACCAAGGGCCAGTTCTCGGCCACCGCCGATCGCGGATCGAAGTCCAAGCGCGGCGTGACCAATACCGACAATTCCATCGATCTCGTGGCCATGGCGCTGCAGCTCGGCGCCACTTTCGTCGCGCGCTCGTTTTCGGGCGACAAGACCCAGATGGTGCCGCTGATCAAGGCGGCGATCGAGCACGAGGGCGCCGCCTTCATCGACGTGATTTCGCCGTGCGTGGCGTTCAACAATCACGTCGGCTCGACCAAGAGCTTCGACTATGTGCGCGAGCACAACGAGGCGGTGAACCGGCTCGACTTCATCACCGGCCGCGCGCCGATCACGGTCGCCTACGAGCCGGGTTCGGTCGAGGTGGTCGAGCAGCACGACGGCTCGAAGCTGGTGCTCAGGAAGGTGGCCGCCGATTACGACGCGCACGACCGGCTCGGCGCCATGAGCTTCCTGCAGCGGCATGCCGCCATCGGCCAGGTCGTCACCGGGCTGCTCTATGTCGATCGCGAGCCGGAAGACCTCCACCGCCATTTCAACACCGTCGAGACGCCGCTCAACGCGCTGTCCGAGAAAGAGCTGTGCCCGGGCTCGGCGGCGCTGGAGAAGATCAACGCCAGCCTGCGCTGATCCTCCTCTCTCGTGTCCCGGACAAGCGAGCGCACTGCGCGAGCGAAGATCCGCGACCCAGAGCCACACGGGACGGCTCTCGCGATCTTGCGCTGCGCGATTCTGGGTCCCGGGTCTCGTTCCGCTCGCGCAAGCGCGCTCGCTGCACTCGCCCGGGACACGAGTGCTCAGTGTTTCGCGCCCGGCCCTGCCGCTCGCCAAGGCTTCCGCGCGCACGCCTCCTTGACCGCCGCCATCATCTCCGGCGGCGGCCCCATCTTGACGCTCACCGCTATCGGCTTGCCGGTTTCGAGCACGCTCTTGAGGCTCGACAGGATGAATGGCCAGCCCTGGCGGCCGCCGGCGAGGATGGCATCAGGGACGTCCCACTGGTGGGATTCGGTCATCGTCAGCTTGACGCTCTCCCCCATCGGCTCGATCTCGTAGGTCACCAGACACTCCGGCAATTCCCGGAACTCCTCGATCCCAATCGACACCCCAGGTGACCGACAGCCGACGCGGCGGGTCCCATTCCATCACCCGTCCCTTGACGTCGAGCCGCCCGTCCGGCATCCGCAGGATGAAGCTGCCGCCGGCCTTCTGCTCGATCTCCACGGCGCGGCCGAAGAGGTACTGCCTGGTGAAGCTCGCGCTGGTGAGCGCGTCCCAGACCTTCTCCGGCGCAGAGGCGATATAGCTGACGTAGACCGTCTTCGGCACGAATTTCGGCTCGCTCATATCGGCTTCCTCGCTCCTTACCCGGCGCCGCTCTCTGCCAGCGCAACCGCCCGCTCGCGCGCGTCACATGCCCGTTCGGCGCTGGCCGCCGCCAATGCATGGCCGGTCTCGAGCAGGCTCTTGAGGCTCGACAGCACCGCCGGCCATCCATTGCTCACGGCGACAAGCACTTTGCTGCCGGACTCGAATTCGTCGTGGATCACGGTCTTGCGCTGTGTCGGGGATAGACGCGCGCTCGAACCCAAGCGCCGGGTACGCTATTCTTCCGGCGCCTCGACGATGGGATCGTAGCGCGTCACGTCGAAGCCGATGAGATTCCACGACTGCTGCATGTGCGGCGGCAGCGGCGCGGTGATGTCGAGCGTCCCGCCGCGCGGATGCGGCACGACGATGCGGCGGGCGAGGAGATGCAGGCGGTTCTGCATGCCGCCGGGCAGCTCCCAGTTCTCCTTCGAAAAATATTTCGGATCGCCGACGATGGGATGGCCGATATGCGCCATGTGCGCGCGCAATTGGTGGGTGCGGCCGGTGACCGGCTTGAGCGAAAGCCAAGCGAGCTGCCGCGCCGCGGTATCGACCACGGCGTAATAGGTCACCGCGTGGCTGGCACCCTCCTCGCCGTGGCGCGCAATGCGCATGAACGAATCGTCCTCGCGCTCCTCCTTGGCGAGGAAGGTGGAGATGCGGCCCTGGCGCGGCTTGGGCACGCCCGCGACCAGCGCCCAGTAGACCTTCCGCGCCGAGCGCGAGCGGAAGGTCTTGGCGAGCGCCGAGGCCGCAAACCGCGTCTTCGCCACCAGGAGGCAGCCGGCGGTGTCCTTGTCGAGCCGGTGCACCAGGCGCGGGCGCTGGCCGTGGGCGTCGCGCAGCACCTCGAGCATGCCGTCGAGGTGGCGCGTGGTGCCGGAACCGCCCTGCACCGCGAGCCCCATGGGCTTGTTGAGCACCAGCACGTCGGCGTCTTCGTGCAGGGTGATCGATTTGAGGAAAGCGCGCGTTTTGGCGTCGGCATCGCTTCCCGGCGCACGGGCCGCGGGCTGCTCCAATCGCAGCGGCGGGATGCGTACCGCCTGCCCGGCCTCCAGGCGCTGCTTGGGCTGCGCGCGCTTGCCGTTCACGCGCAGCTCGCCTTTCCGGATGATGCGCTGGATGTGGGAGAACGAGAGCCCCGGAAACCGCGCCTCGAGAAAGCGATCGACGCGCATGCCGGCTTCGTCGGCGCTCACTTCGGCGGTCTGCACGCCCGACGCCGCCGGCGGCCGTCCAGCGACGACCGCTTGGCCGCGCCGTTGCTTTGCCGATGCGCTCATGGACACCGCCGCAATTCTTCCGCCGGCGCGCCGGCCCAGTCGAGCAGGAGTTGGTCGCCGCGCATGCGCAGCGAGATGGGAACGTTGCTGACGGCGCCCTCCCCCCAACAGCGCGCGCCGACGTGCCACGCCCCGCCGACGCGGTAGCTCGTCCGGACGAGACAGGTCGCCTCACGCCATCGCAACGACAGTGAATTGATGATCACCAGCGACACCGCGGCGCTCTCGCCGCCGCAGGCGGGCGCGTCGGCCGCCCAGCGGCCGTCGAACGGCGCCGCGGCACATGCGGGCACGGCGGCCGCGAGCGCGCACGCCGCCAGCCCAACGGCTCCCGTTGCCGTCACTGCTGGCTCCGCGCTTTGCGGAGCTTGGCCCAGTAGTCCAGCCGCTTCCTGATCTCGCGCTCGAAACCGCGCTCGGGCGGATCGTAAAATGTCTGCCGGCCGAGTTGCTCGGGGAAATAGTCCTGGCCCGAGAAGGCATCGGGAGCATCGTGATCGTAGTCGTAGCCGGAGCCGTAGCCTTCTGCCTGCATCAGCTTGGTGGGCGCGTTGAGGATATGCTTGGGCGGCAACAGCGAGCCCGCCTCCTTGGCGGTGCGCATGGCCGCGCCATAGGCGGCATAGGCGGCATTCGATTTCGGTGCGGTCGCGACGTAGATCACGGCCTCGGCAATCGCCAATTCGCCTTCGGGCGAGCCGAGAAAGTCGTAGGCGTCCTTGGCGGCGTTGCAGACGACGAGCGCCTGCGGGTCGGCAAGCCCGATATCCTCGACCGCCATGCGCACCACCCGGCGCGCGATGTAGAGCGGGTCCTCGCCGGCGTCCAGCATGCGGCAGAGATAGTAGAGCGCGGCGTCCGGGTCCGAACCGCGCACCGATTTGTGCAAGGCGCTGATCAGGTTGTAGTGGCCGTCCTGCTTCTTGTCGTAGATCGGCGCCCGGCGCTGCACCACCTCCTGCAATTTGACCGCGTCGAAGATCTCGCCGTGGCGCGCCGCCCGCCACACCTCTTCCGCCAGCGTGAGCGCCGCGCGGCCGTCGCCGCCGGCCATGCGGATGAGCGACTGGCGCGCCTCGGCGTCGAGCGGAAGCCCTTTGCCTTCGATCAGCTCGGCGCGGGCGATGAGCTTCTCGACCGCATCGGAATCCAGCGGTTTGAACACCAGGACGCGCGCGCGAGAAAGCAGCGGCGCAATCAATTCGAAGGACGGGTTCTCGGTGGTGGCGCCCACCAGCACGATGGTGCCGTCTTCCATGACCGGCAGGAAGGAATCCTGCTGTGCGCGGTTGAAGCGATGGATCTCGTCGACGAAGAGCAGCGTCCCTTGCCCGGTCTCGCGCCGCGCGCGCGCGGCGTCGAATACCTTCTTGAGGTCGGCGACGCCGGAGAAAATCGCCGAGATCTGCTCGAAATGCAGGTCGGTTGCCTGCGCCAAAAGCCGCGCCACCGTGGTCTTGCCGGTGCCGGGCGGTCCCCAGAACACGAGCGAGCCCAGCGTTCGCGTGTCGAGCAGGCGCGTGAGCGCCCCGTCGGCGCCGAGCAGATGGTCCTGGCCCACCACCTGGCCGAGCTCGGTCGGCCGCAGCTTGTCGGCGAGCGGACGCGGCGCCGCGCGCTCGAGACCGGCGGCCGCGAACAGGCTCGGGCCTCCGCGCTTGGCGCGCGGCGGCGTCATCCGCGCAGCTCCACGGACATCTGCTGGCCGCCGCGCAGGATGGTGATGCTCCAGCGCCGGCTCTGCTGGCCGGTGACGCGCGCCAAGTCGCGGGTCTTGGCGATTTTGGCGTTGTTGACCGATACCACGAGGTCGCCGCGCTGGAAGCCGAGGGTCTGCGCCGGCGAGCCGTTGGCGACATCGATGATCACCACCCCTTGCGTCGAGGGATCGAGCCGCAGATCGTCCGCCAGCGCCGGTGACAGGTTCGATACCTTGACCCCCTGGAACGGCGAGGGCGACGCGATGACGAGTTCGTCGTGCGGGCTGTCGGGCGCCGTTTCCAGCGGCACGTTCAACGCCAATTCCTTCCCGGCGCGCACGATGCCGACGCGCGCGCTGCCGCCAAGCGCCTTGGTGGCAAAGCGGAAGTCGAAGGCGTTGGCGTCGTCGACCGGCTGGCCATCGATGGCGATGATGAGGTCGCTGGTCTTGAGCCCGGCCCGCGCCGCGGGGCTGGTCGGCGTCACGCTCGCGATCAGCGCCCCAGACGGGCGCTTGAGCCCGAGGCTTTCGGCAATCTCTGGCGTCACCGCCTGTAACCTGGCGCCGAGCCATGGCCGCTTGACCACGGACCCGCCGCTTCTTGCCGAAGCGACCACGACCTTCACCATGTTGGCGGGGATGGCAAATCCGATGCCCTGCGAGCCGCCGGAGCGCGAGAAGATCGCGGTATTGATGCCGACGAGGCGGCCGCCGACATCGACCAGCGCGCCGCCCGAATTGCCGGGATTGATGGCTGCGTCGGTCTGGATGAAGAACTGGTAGTCGGTGATGCCGACCTGGGTGCGCGCCACCGCCGAGACGATGCCGTGGGTCACGGTCTGGCCGACGGCAAACGGGTTGCCGATGGCCAGCACCACGTCGCCGACTTGCAGCGCGTCCGAATCGGCGAATTCGAGCGCGGGGAAGCGCTCGTTGTGCGCCTTGATGCGCAGCACCGCGAGATCCGAGCGCGAATCCTTGAGCACCATTTCGGCCTCGAATTCGCGCTTGTCCGCGAGCGAGACCTTCACCTGGTCCGCCCCCTCGATGACGTGATTGTTGGTGACCACGAGGCCCGAGCCATCGACGAGGACGCCCGAGCCGAGCGAGCGCTGGACCTGCTCGCCCGGGCCGCCGGATCCGCCCGGCTCGCCGAAGAAGCGCCGAAAGATCGGATCATCGAACAACGGATTGCGGACGGCGACCATCTTGGCGGCATAGACGTTGACGACGGCCGGCGCCACGCGCTGGACCACCGGTGAATAGGAGAGCCGAAGCTCGCTCGACGAGGAAGGCACCCGGCGCTCGAGGGTGCGCTCTTGGGTGCGCTCTTGGGCAAAAGCCTGGAGCGGGGCAGCGGCGAGGACGATGAGGCCGACCGCCGCAAGCCAGGCCAGGCGCGAAGGGACGTTCAGCTGCAATGACATGGGCAATCCGGGTTTTGGCGGGGTGAGATATAAGCCCATGGTCGCGGCAATTGAAGGGCGCGCCGAGGGGAAGAGCGCGCCTCTGGAACAAGCGCCGCCATGACGCCTAAACTGGCCCCCCACTCCTTATACCCAACCGAGGCCCTCGTGGACCACCGTCCTGCCGAATCGATCGCCGGCTCCTCGAATACCGGTGCCGCGGCGGTGATCTATGCCGTCGCCTTCGTCACCGGCGCCATCGTGATGAGCTTCGAGATGCTGGGCTCGCGCTATCTCAATCCCTATTTCGGCAGCGGCATCTATACCTGGGCCGCGCTGATCTCGACGGTGCTGACCGCGCTCACCGCGGGCTATTTCCTGGGCGGCACGCTGGCCGACCGTACCGCCTCCCCGGTCTTGCTCGCCTCCACCGTGATGGTCGGGTCGGCATACCTGTTGGCGCTGCCGAGCTTCGCCCAGCCCATTCTCGAATTCGTGCTCGACAGCGTCGACGATATCCGTGCCGGCAGCCTGCTGTCGTCGCTTGCCCTCATGTTCATCCCGGTGACGTTTCTCGGCATGTACTCGCCGTTCGCCATCCGGCTTCTCCTGCGCACGGCGCAACGTTCCGGGCGGGTGTCGGGCGCGGTTTACGGCGTCTCCACCGCCGGCTCGATCCTCGGCACGCTGGGCACCACCTTCTTCCTCATTCCCATGATCGGCTCCCGCGCCATCACGTTCACGCTCGGGGCACTGGGACTGGTCGCCGGATCGGCGCTGCTCGCGCTGGCGCGGCTAGAGCGCCGCGCTTTTGCGGCGCTCATCTTCCTCGCGCTCGCCGCGCTGGCCACCGCGCCGACCGGCCGGGCGGAAAGCCTGATCGACGAAGGCGCCCGCGCCGCCATGCTCAAGCGACCCAACGGCCGGCTGGCCCATATCGAAACCGAATACAACGACGTCTTCATCACCAAGCGGCAGAACCAGCTGGTGATGTCGTTCCAGGTCAAGGGCTGGGACTACACCGAATCGATCAGCAACCTTCTCGACCCCGACGACCTGCCGCTGCGCTACGCGCAGGTCATGACGATCGCGACCGTCTATGCCGAGGCTCCCAGGAAAATTCTGATGCTCGGGCTCGGCGGCGGCTCGATCTCAACCTATCTCGGGCGCTTCATGCCGGAGGCCGCGATCACCACGGTCGAGATCGACCCCGGCGTGATCACCGCCGCCAAGACTTATTTCGGCCTGCACGAGAACGAGCGCATGCGCTATCTGGCGGGCGACGGGCGCGTTTTTCTCAACCGCAACGGCGAGCGCTACGACCTCATCCTGCTCGACGCCTATCGCGGCGGTTACGTTCCCTTCCATCTGCTCACCCGCGAGTTCTACACCCTGGTCAAGCAGCGGCTCGCGCCCGGCGGCGCTGCCGCCTTCAATGTCCACGACGGGAGCAAGCTTTATCCCTCGACCGTGAAAACCCTGGGCGACGTCTTCGGCGCGCTCGATCTCTATCCGACCGGGACGGGCGAGGTGATCGCAGTCGGCACGGACTCGGCGCTCGACAAGGACACGCTCCAACGCCGGGCCGCGGCGCTGCAAGAGCGCCACGGCTTTCGTTTTCCGCTGCCGCAAATCTTGCAACGGCGCATGGACCAGCCGCTGGCGCAGGCGGCCAGCGGCGATGTCATCACCGACGATTTCGCCCCCGCCGACGTCTACGACATACTCGGCAGGGATCCGCGCCGGCGCAAGTGACGTCCGGCGTCCGCTCGGCGAAGAAGCGTCACTCCTTCGCCGGCACCGTGCGCAGATAGGCGACCACGGCGTCGAGATCGCCGTCGGTCAACTTGGCGTAGTAGGGAAAGCCCATCGGCGGCTTGAGCCTGCTGCCGTCCTTGCGTACGCCCTGGGTGATGGCGCGCTTGATCTCGGCGTCGCTCCAGTCGCCGATGCCCTTGGTCTTGCTCGAGGTGATGTTGCGCGAGGTCGACACGCCCCACGGGCCGGGAAACTCGCGCCCGCCTTTGCCGAGCGAATTCTGGAAATCGACGCCCTTACCCGGCGGACCGAACGGGGTGTGGCACTCCATGCAATGGCCGATGGTGGCGAGATAGAAACCGCGCTTGACCTTGTCGTTGAGGTCGGCTTCGGGCATCGGCTTCTCGGCGCCCGGGAATATCTGGTGGGGGATTTGCATCTTGTAGACCGGATCGCGCACCTTGTTGCTTACGGGCGGGATCGACCGCAGATAGGCGACGATGGCGTCAAGATCGCCGGGGGTGAGAATCTTGTAGAAGCCGGTGGGCATGACTTCCGCCAGATGATGCCCGCTCGGCCGCACGCCCTCCTGCAGCGCCTTCTTGATGTCGGCATCGCTCCACTTGCCGATGCCGGTCTCGGCATCGGGCGTGATGTTGGAGGCGGTGACGTCGAACGGCGGCTCGTTGAAGCGCAATCCGCCGGACAGAGCCTTGTCGAATTGCGGACCATTCGGCCCCATCGGGGTATGGCAGTTGTTGCAGGTCATGATCGTGCCGACGAGATAGCGCCCACGCTCGACCGGCGTCTGCGCCATGGCTGCGGTCGCGTACAAAGCCGCGAACAGGACTCCAAACCCAAGACCTACGCCACGGTTCATTCCCACCTCCTCCGTATCGGCCGCGCGCGCCGGCGGCCATCGCGCCTCATCGCCCGGCGGCAAGATACCGATTTCGCGGGCGTTGCCAATGAGTTATCACCAGAAAACCAGCCGACCGCCGCGCCCCCGCGAAAAAGGGCAGCGCGACGCGCTGCCCTGTCGTGTCCGTCAAGCCGCTGCGGCGGTTATGCTGGCGCGGGCGCCTGCGCTTGCGCTGCCGCCTGCTCCGGGGTTGGGCCGGAATCCTGCCCCTTGGCCGCAACGTCGCGATCGACGAACTCGATCACCGCGACCGGCGCGGAATCGCCGTAGCGGAAGCCCGCCTTGAGCACACGGGTATAGCCGCCGTGGCGGTCCTTGTAGCGGGGGCCGAGCACCTCGAACAGCTTCTTGACCATGGCCACGTCGCGCATCTGCGCGATCGCCTGGCGGCGCGCATGCAGATCGCCACGCTTGCCGAGCGTGATCAGCTTCTCGACGATCGGCCGCAAGTCCTTCGCCTTAGGCAAGGTGGTCACGATCTGCTCGTGCTTGATCAGAGCCGCCGCCATGTTGGCGAACATGGCGCGCCGATGCTCGTTGGTGCGGTTGAGCTTGCGATGGGCATTACCGTGACGCATGGGCGACCTCAGACGACGGAGAACAGATGGCAGAGGACGAATGACAGAGGAACGAGCGATCCGTCCGCTGTCGTGCGTTGTCTGTCATCCGTCAATAGTGATCCTCGAAGCGCTTGGCGAGCTCGTCGATATTGTCGGGCGGCCAGCCCGGCACTTCCATGCCGAGATGCAGTCCCATCTGCGCCAGCACTTCCTTGATCTCGTTGAGCGACTTGCGCCCGAAATTCGGAGTGCGCAACATTTCGGCCTCGGTCTTCTGAACGAGATCGCCGATATAGACGATGTTGTCGTTCTTGAGACAGTTGGCGGAGCGCACCGAAAGCTCGAGCTCGTCGACCTTCTTGAGAAAGGCGGGATTGAAGGCGAGGTCGGGGATGGCCTCGGTGACCACCTCCTTGCGCGGCTCTTCGAAGTTGACGAAGACGTTGAGCTGGTCCTGCAGGATGCGCGCGGCGTAAGCGACCGCGTCATCAGGGCTGAGCGCGCCGTTGGTCTCGATCTGCATCGTCAATTTGTCGTAGTCGAGAATCTGTCCCTCGCGGGTGTTCTCGACCTTGTAGGAGACCTTGCGCACCGGCGAGAACAGGCTGTCGACCGGGATCAGGCCGATCGGCGCATCCTCCGGCCGGTTGCGCTCGGTCGGCACATAGCCCTTGCCGGTATTGACCGTGAACTCCATGCGGATCTCGGCGCCCTCGTCGAGCGTGCACAGAACGAGCTCCGGATTGAGCACGACGATGTCGCCCACGGTCTGGATGTCGCCGGCGGTCACCGTGCCCGGGCCCTGCTTCTTCACCACCATGCGCTTGGGCCCATCGCCCTGCATCTTGATGGCGATGTCCTTGATATTGAGCACGATGTCGGTCACGTCCTCGCGCACCCCGGGGATCGACGAGAACTCGTGCAGCACGCCGTCGATATGGACCGACTGCACCGCCGCGCCCTGCAGCGACGACAGCAGGATGCGTCGCAGCGCATTGCCCAGCGTCACGCCGAAGCCGCGCTCGAGCGGCTCGGCGACCACGGTGGCCTCGCGCTTGGGATCGGCGCCCGCGCTCACCTGAAGCTTGTTCGGTCGGATCAGTTCCTGCCAGTTCTTCTGGATCGTCACGTTGGCACCCATCGCTTTGAGCGGCGCGGCGGCTGGCCGCGCATCCCACTCCGCCCCGTGGGAATTTTCTGCGGCGGCGGACTCGCCTGGAGTCCGCCGGATGAGAACATCGTCGGTCATACTCGGCGCCTCTTGCGTGGACGGCAGCCGTTGTGCGGAATCGGCGTCACGTCGCGGATGGAGGTGATGGTGAAACCGGCCGACTGCAAAGAACGCAACGCCGATTCGCGGCCGGAGCCCGGCCCGGCAACCTCGACCTCGAGGGTGCGCATGCCGTGCTCCTGGGCCTTCTTGGCGGCGTCCTCGGCCGCCACCTGGGCCGCATAGGGCGTCGATTTTCTCGAGCCCTTGAAGCCCATGGTGCCGGCGGACGACCAGGCAATCGTGTTGCCTTGTGCGTCGGTGATGGTGATCATGGTATTGTTGAACGTCGCGTTCACATGCGCGACGCCGGAAGCGATGTTCTTGCGTTCGCGTCGGCGAACGCGGGTGGCTTCTTTGCCCATTCTCGATCCTCTCGCGGCGCGGCGTCGCAGCGGCCGGGCCGAACTGGTCCGTCTGGTGCGAACTGCGGACTTACTTCTTCTTGCCGGCAATCGGCTTTGCCGGACCCTTGCGGGTGCGGGCATTGGTATGGGTGCGCTGGCCGCGAACGGGTAGCCCGCGACGGTGCCGCAACCCCCGGTAGCAGCCGAGATCCATCAACCGCTTGATGTTCATTGCGACCTCGCGCCGCAGGTCGCCTTCCACCATGTAGTCGCGATCGATCACCTCGCGAATCTGGAGCACTTCCTGGTCGGTCAGCTGCGACACTCGCCGCTCTTCCGGAATTCCCACTTTCGCCATGATTTCATTGGCCTTTTGTGGGCCGATGCCATGGATATATTGCAGTGCAATAATGACGCGCTTATTGGTCGGTATATTGACGCCAGCGATGCGGGCCACGGCCATTCACTCCTGTTGCCGGCGCAATCGAGACGGCCGGCGATCGTTCCACTCGATGGCGGTTTGCAAACGATAACGCGACACCCTCCCCGTTCCCCGGGGCCCGGTATCGTTCGACCTCTCGACTTGGATGCGGGTTATTAATGGATTCAACGTCGTTTCGTCAACCTCCGCTGGCGACTGCTTTTGCGCGGGAGAGGCTTGCGCCCGGCGGTGGCGCGTCTCCCGGATCGGGAACTCTTGGCTTTGCTTTTCGAGGCGTTGCCGGCGGATTTTTTCCCGCCTGCGGGCGCGTTTTCGCCACCCTTGCCCTTGGCGGGTCGCGAGGCGCGCCCAGCGGCCATTGCCCCGGCGGTTGAGCTCTTACCCGCGGGCGGCCTGCCCTCCGGCGTCTTCGCCTGGGAGGTCTCGGCCGGCGGTTCGTTGGCCGGCTTCCCGGCCCGCGCCTTGCCGGACGCGGGCGTCCCGGCCGGCGCGCCTGGGGCCGGCGCCTTTTTCGCCGGCGCGCTCTTGGTCCCCCCGTCTTGGAGCACCCGGTCGATCGCGCTCGACACTTCCGGGATCGGGGCCATGCCGTCAACCGGCCGCAACACGCTTTGCAGCCGATAATAGGTCGCGAGCGGCGCGGTCTGATCGCGGTAGGCCAGGAGCCGCCGCCGCAGCACTTCCGGATTGTCGTCGGCAGCGCAGCGTCTCGCCCCGCGCCTTCGTCTCGGCGATCCGCTTCTCGATCCGCTTGAGCAGGATGCCTTCGTCCACCTTCAGCTCGATCACCGCGTCGAGCTTGAGGCCCTTCTCCCGGAGCATGCGTTCGAGCGCATGCGCCTGCGGCACCGTGCGCGGGAAGCCGTCGAGAATGAAGCCTTTGCGAGCGTCGGGCTCGTCGATGCGGTCGGAAACGATCGCCACCACGACGTCGTCGGGCACCAGCTCGCCGCGCGCCATGAGCTCCTTGGCGCGCAGCCCGACGGGCGTGCCGGCATTGACCGCCGCACGCAGCATGTCCCCGGTCGAAAGCTGCACCAGCCCATGTTTGGCAACGAGTCGCTGGGCCTGCGTGCCTTTGCCGGCCCCCGGCGGGCCGAGCAATATCAATCTCATCTACGCCGCCCCCGCAGCTTCGAACGCTTGATCAGACCTTCATATTGATGCGCCAGCAAGTAGCCCTGGATTTGCGCCACCGTATCCATGGTGACGCTGACTACGATCAGCAGCGAGGTGCCGCCGAAATAGAACGGCACCGCCGCATAGGAGATCAGAATCTCCGGCAACAAGCAAACCAGCGCCAGATAGGCCGCGCCGATGACCGTGATGCGCGAGAGCACATAGTCGATGTATTCCGCGGTGCGCTCGCCCGGCCGGATGCCGGGGATGAAGCCGCCATGCTTCTTCAGGTTCTCCGCGGTTTCGGTCGGATTGAACACGATCGCCGTATAGAAGAACGCGAAGAAGACGATGAGCGCGACATAGAGGATCAGGAACAGCGGCCGTCCGTGGCCGAGCTGGGTGGTGATGGCGACGAACCAATCCGGACCTCGCCCGGCATTGAAGTTGGCGACCGTGGTCGGCAGCAGCAGAAGCGAGGACGCAAAGATCGGCGGGATCACGCCCGACGTGTTGAGCTTGAGCGGCAGATGCGAGGACTGGCCCTCGAACATGCGGTTGCCGACCTGGCGTTTGGGATACTGGATCAGCAGCCGCCGCTGCGCTCGCTCCATGAATACGATGAAGGCGATGACCGCGACCGCCATCACCAGGACCACCAGGATCAGACCGGTCGAGAGCGCGCCCTGGCGGCCGAGCTCGAGGGTGCCGACGATCGCGGACGGCAGTTCCGCCACGATGCCCGAGAGGATGATCAGCGAGATGCCGTTGCCGATGCCACGCGAGGTGATCTGCTCGCCGAGCCACATCAGGAACATGGTGCCGCCGGTGAGCGTGATCATGGTGCCGATGCGGAAGAACCAGCCGGGATCGCTGACGACATTGCCGGCCCCTTCGAGGCCGACCGCGATGCCGTAGGATTGGAAGGCCGCGAGCACCACCGTCAGGTAGCGCGTGTATTGGTTCATGACCTTGCGGCCCTGCTCGCCTTCCTTCTTGAGCTGCTCGAGCGTAGGCGAGACCGTGGTCATCAACTGAATGATGATCGAGGCCGAGATGTACGGCATGATGTTCAAGGCGAAGATCGCCATGCGGTGGATGCCACCGCCGGAGAACATGTTGAACATGCCGAGGATGCCGCCGGCCTGCGACCGGAAGATCTGGTCCCAGGCCGAAGGATCGATGCCGGGCAGCGGGATGTAGGTGCCGAAGCGATAGACCAGGAGCGCGCCGAGCGTGAACCAGATGCGCTTCTTGAGTTCTTCGGCCTTGGCGAGCGCCGAAAAATTGAGATTGGCGGCCAGTTGTTCTGCTGCAGACACCATGCGCTGAAGCTCCCGTTCCGCCCCTCTCAGTCGCCGTTCTATATGGGGATCCAGCGGCCATTTCCTATGGGCATCAAGCCGCCTGGTCGTCCGTCTCCCGCTTCGGCGCCAGCAGCGTGACCGAGCCGCCCGCCTTCTCCACGGCCGCCACCGCCGACTTGGACGCCCCCCAGACCGAGAACGCGACCTTGGCCTTGATTTCCCCCGAGCCGAGCAGCCGGACGCCGTCCTTGACCCTTCGCAAAACGCCGGCCTTCACCAAGGCCGCGGCATCGACGGTCGCGCCGGCATCGAGCTTGCCGGCCTCGATCGCGGCCTGCACCTTGTCGAGATTGACTTCGTTCAGCTTGCGCGCGAACGCGGTATTCTTGAAACCTCGCTTCGGCAGCCGGCGGTGGAGCGGCATCTGGCCGCCTTCGAAGCCTTTGATCCGCACGCCGGAGCGTGCGGTCTGGCCCTTGCCGCCGCGGCCGCCGGTCTTTCCCGTACCGGAGCCGATGCCGCGGCCGATGCGGGCACGCGGCTTGCGCGCCCCGGGCCGGTCGGCGAGTTCGTGCAGCTTCATCGGGCTTCTCCCTTTTCGCCCACCACCCGGACCAGGTGCCTGATCTTGGCGATCATGCCGCGGGTCTGCGGGGTGTCCGGCAGCTCCGCCACGCGCCCGATTCGGTTGAGGCCGAGCCCGATCAGCGTCTCGCGCTGGGCATGATGGCGGCGAATCGGGCTGCCCGTCTGTTCGATCTTGATGACTTTGTCGGTCTTGCTCATGTCGGCCTCTCAGCGCATTTCCCGGAAAAGGGGACACCGGCTTTCCATTGAAAATGCGAGCACGCAATGATCGGGCGCGGCTGACGGGTGTCAGTCGGCGGCCTGTTCGCTCTCGCCGGCCTCGCGCCGGCGCGCCTGCAGCGTCGATACCTTGATATTGCGCCGCGCGGCGACGGAACGCGGGGAATCCTGGTGCTTGAGCGCGTCGAAAGTTGCCCGCACCATATTGTATGGATTGGACGAGCCGAGCGACTTCGCCACCACGTCCTGCATGCCCAGCGTCTCGAATACCGCGCGCATCGGGCCACCGGCGATGATGCCGGTCCCGGGCGGCGCCGCCCGCAGGAACACCCGGCCGGCGCCGTGGCGACCGGCCACGTCGTGGTGCAGCGTACGGCCTTCGCGCAGCGGCACCCGGATGAGACCGCGCTTGGCAGCCTCGGTCGCCTTGCGGATCGCCTCCGGCACTTCGCGCGCCTTGCCGTGGCCGAAACCGACCCGACCCTTCTCGTCGCCGACGACCACGAGCGCAGCGAAGCCGAAGCGGCGCCCGCCTTTCACCACCTTGGCCACACGATTGATGTGGACAAGCTTGTCGGTGAATTCGCTGTCGCGCTCTTCCCGCTCGCGGCGCTCGCGTGGTTCACGTGCCATGATCTGGTTCCAACCTGGTTTCGTCTCGTGTGTTCAGAGCGCCGACGACCGACGACAGACAATGCAACAACTCTCGCTTGCGTCCATATCCGTCTGCCCACGGTCGTTCATCGTCAGAAATCGAGGCCGCCCTCCCGCGCCGCGTCGGCCAGCGCCTTGACGCGGCCGTGGTAGAGATAACTGCCGCGATCGAACACGACCTGCTTGATGCCCTTCGCCGACGCCCGCTCGGCCAGCCGTTTTCCCACCGCCTTGGCCGCCTCGACGTTGGCGCCGGTCTTGAGGCTGTCGCGCATGTCCTTCTCGAGCGACGAAGCCGACGCAACCGTCTGGCCTTTCGCATCGTCGATCACCTGCGCGTAAATGTGCTTCGACGAGCGGAAAACCGAGAGCCGCGCGCGATCGCCGGCGGCGCGGCGGACGTTTCGCCGCACCTTGGCCATTCGCCGCAGCGTCCGATCAGTGACTGTCGCCATCGTGCGCTCCCATCACTTCTTCTTGCCTTCCTTGCGGAAGATGTATTCGCCCGCGTATTTGACGCCCTTGCCCTTGTAGGGTTCGGGCTTGCGGAAGGCGCGGATTTCAGCGGCGACGTGGCCCACCTTCTGGCCATCGATGCCGGTGACGACGATCTCGGTCGGCTTGGGCACCGCGATGGTGATGCCATCCGGGATCGGGTACACGATGTCGTGGCTGTAGCCGAGTTGGACCTGCAGGTTCTTGCCCTGCAGCGCGGCGCGATAACCGACGCCGGTGATCTCGAGCCGACGCTCGAAACCCTTGGTCACTCCCGTCATCACGTTGGCCAGCAGCGAACGGTAGGTCCCCCACATGGCACGGGCGCGCTTGGTGTCCGCGCGCGGATCGATCCTGACCTCGCCGCCTTCCACCTTGGCCGCGACGTCGCCGTGCAGCTGCAGGGAAAGCGCGCCCTTCGGGCCTTTCACCTTGACGACCTGGCCCTCCACGCTGGCGGTGACGCCAGAGGGGATGGCAACGGGCTTCTTTCCGACACGGGACATGGCTCTATTCCATTCGCGTCCGCTTGCATCCCTCGATGGTCATGCGCGGGCTCGGCCGCTGCAGCCATCTTGCGGGTTTCATCAGAACACCGTGCAGAGGATTTCTCCCCCCACATTGTGGTCGCGCGCGTCGTGATCGGCCATCACGCCCTTGGGCGTCGACAGGATCGCGACGCCCAATCCATTGTTCACGCGCGGAAGCGCCTTGACCGAGGCATAGACGCGCCGCCCCGGCTTCGACACCCGCGAAATTTCGCGGATCACGGGCTCGCCGTCGAAATATTTCAGCTCGATCTCGAGTTCCCTGCGGCCGTTGGAATGCTCGACCGCCGCGTAGCCGCGGATGAAACCCTCGGTCTTGAGCACATCGAGCACGCTCACCCGCAACCTGGAAGCCGGCGTCGACACCTTGGACTTGTTGCGCATCTGCGCATTGTGAATGCGCGCGATCATGTCGCCGAGCGGATCGTTCACACCCATCCTGCGACCCTCCTCACCAGCTCGACTTGACGAGACCGGGGATCAGTCCCTTGGAACCCAGATCCCGGAGCGCGATGCGCGACAGCCTGAGCTTGCGATAATAGCCGCGCGGCCGGCCCGATATCTCGCAGCGATTGCGGATACGGGTTGCCGACGAGTTCCGCGGCAGTTCCGCGAGCTTGAGCGTCGCCGCGAACCGCTCCTCCATCGGCTTGCTCTTGTCGCGCGCTACGGCTTTCAGTCGAGAACGCCGGCTCGAATACTTCTTGCTCAGCTTGCGCCGTCTGTTGTTCTTCTCGATCGAACTTTTCTTCGCCATCAATATCTCCTGGCTTTCCGCGTCTGAGGCTAACCCTCACTGCCGGAACGGGAAGTTGAACGCGCTCAACAGCGCGCGCGCCTCGTCGTCGCTTTTCGCGCTGGTGCACACCGTGATGTCCATGCCCCAGACATCGGCCGCCTTGTCGTAGTCGATCTCGGGGAAGATGATGTGTTCCTTGATCCCGATGGTGAAGTTGCCGCCGCCGTCGAAGCTCTTCGGCGACAAGCCGCGGAAGTCGCGCACGCGCGGCAGGGCGATATTGATCAGCCTATCGACGAATTCGTACATGCGCGTCTTGCGCAGCGTTACCTTGCAGCCGATCGCCTGGCCGTCGCGTACCTTGAACGTGGCGATCGACTTCCTGGCCTTGGTGATCACCGCCTTCTGGCCCGCGATCAGGCTGAGATCGTTGGCGGCTGCCTCGACCTTCTTGCGGTCGCTGACGCCCTCGCCGATGCCCATATTGATGACCACTTTCTCGATCACCGGCACCTGCAGGGCGCTCTTGTAGCCGAACTCGTCAGACAGCTTTTTTCGCACCACCCCTTCGAAATAGGTCTTCAGGCGCGGCGTGACCCGCTCCTCCGGCTTCCTTGCCTTCGGCGCCTTTTCGGCGGCCTCGCCCTTGGCGACCTTGTCGCCCTTGCCGGCCTTCGCGCCCGTTTGCGCCTGCTGGGCCTTGTCGCCCTTTGCAGGACGCGGGGCCTTTTCCGATTTCTCGCCCTTGCCGGCCTTGGCTTTGGTCTCGGTATCAGCCATCGATCTCAACTCCCGAGCGCTTGGCCACCCGCACCTTCCGCCGATCGTCGCCTTGGCCCACGAACTTGAAGCCGACGCGCGTCGGCTTGCCGTCCTTGGGATCGGCGAGCGCGAGATTGGACAGATGTACGGTAGCCTCCTTGGAGATGATGCCCCCCTCCTGCTGCGCGCTCTGCTTCTGGTGCCGCTTGACGAGATTGACGCCCCGCACCAAAGCGCGGCCCGCATCGGTGCGCACCTCGATCACCTCGCCGGTGCGCCCCTTGTCACGGCCGGTAAGTACGATCACCTTGTCGCCCTTGCGGATTTTCGCAGCCATTACAGCACCTCTGGCGCGAGCGAGATGATCTTCATATGGTTCTTGGCGCGAAGCTCGCGCGGGACCGGTCCGAAGATACGCGTGCCCACCGGCTCCATCTGCGGATTGATCAGCACCGCTGCGTTGCGGTCGAAGCGGATGATCGAACCATCGGGCCGCTTGATATCCTTGGAGATCCGCACCACCACCGCCTTCATCACTTCACCCTTCTTGACGCGGCCGCGCGGGATGGCCTCCTTCACCGACACGACGATCACGTCACCGATGGTGGCGTATTTGCGCTTCGAGCCGCCCAGCACCTTGATGCACATGACGCGGCGCGCGCCGGAATTGTCCGCCACGTCGAGGTTGGTCTGCATCTGAATCATGACGCCACCTTGGTGCTCTCGCTGCCAGCGCGCATTGCGCTCACACGACCTGTTTCTTCTCGCCGCGGACTACTTCCCACCGCTTGAGCTTGGAAAGCGGGCGGCGCTCCTCGATCCAGACGATATCGTCCACGTGGTATTCGTTGGTCTCGTCGTGGGCGTAGTACTTCTTCGTGCGCCGCACCGTCTTTTTCATGACCGGATGGGTGAAGCGGCGTTCGACGCGCACCACCACGGTCTTGTTCTGCTTGTCGCTCACAACGACGCCCTGCAGCATGCGCTTCGGCATCTCGGCTCACTCCGACTTGGCTCGCGAGCGCGCGCCGCGCGCCGGTCTGGTTGCTGGCTTTTCCTGCGCCGCACGAGCGGGCGTCGGCTGCCCGGCGCGCTTCTGCGCCGCGATCGTCTTGATCCGTGCGATGTCACGGCGAACCTGCCGCACCCGCGACGTGTTCTCGAGCTGCCCCGTCGCCCGCTGGAAGCGCAGGTTGAACCGCTCCTTCTTGAGTTTCAGAACCTCGTCGTCGAGCTGGTCGACGGTCATGGCCCTGAGATCGCCCGGCTTCATGGTCACTCCTCGACCCTATTCCGCGATGCGCTCGATGAAGCGCGTCTTGATCGGCAGTTTGGCGGCCGCAAGCCCGAGCGCCTCGCGCGCGATCGCGACCGATACGCCGTCGATCTCGAACAAGATGCGCCCCGGCTTGACCCTGGCAACCCAGAATTCCGGAGCACCCTTGCCCGAGCCCATGCGCACTTCGAGCGGCTTCTTCGATACCGGCACATCCGGATAGATGCGGATCCAGACCCGGCCCGCACGCTTCATGTGGCGGGTGAGAGCGCGCCGCGCCGCCTCGATCTGGCGGGCGGTGACGCGCTCGGGCTCCAGGGCCTTGAGCCCGAACTGGCCGAACGCCAGATCCACGCCCGAGGTCGCAAGACCCTTGATGCGGCCCTTGTGCGCTTTGCGGAACTTAGTCCGCATCGGTTGCAGCATGGCTTTTCGCCTTTCTTAATCCCGATCCAGCCCGCTCACGGCGCGTCTCGACGCGGACGCCCCGCCTCGCCCTCCGCCATCTTCTTGTCCTGCGCCATCGGGTCGTGCTCCATGATCTCGCCCTTGAAGATCCAGACCTTTACGCCGCAGGTGCCGTAGGTGGTGAACGCCGTGGCCACGCCGTAGTCGACGTCGGCGCGCAGCGTATGCAGCGGGACGCGGCCCTCGCGATACCATTCCATACGCGCGATCTCAGCCCCGCCCAGGCGTCCCGAGCAGTTGATGCGGATGCCGCCGGCCCCGAGCCGCATCGCCGACTGCACGGCGCGCTTCATGGCGCGGCGGAAGGCCACGCGGCGCTCGAGCTGCTGCGCGATCGATTCGGCGACGAGCTGGGCGTCGAGCTCCGGCTTCCTGATCTCGACGATGTTGATCACGACGTCGGACTTGGTGAGCTTGGTGACCTTCTTGCGAAGCTTTTCGATATCGGCGCCCTTCTTGCCGATAACGACGCCCGGCCGCGCGGACTGCACCGTGACGCGGCACTTCTTGTGCGGCCGCTCGATCACGATCTTCGACACCGCCGCCTGCTTGAGATCCTTCATCAGCTCCTCGCGGATCTTCATGTCCTCGTGGAGCAGTTGCCCGTACTCGCCCTTGCCGGAGTACCAGCGCGAATCCCAGGTGCGGTTGATGCCGAGCCGCAACCCGATTGGATTGACCTTTTGACCCATTGGTTACCTCTCAAGAAGCCGCCAGCTCGACCTGACGCACGACGATCGTCAGGTTTGCGAACGGCTTGAATATCCGGCCCATGCGGCCGCGGCCGCGCGGATGAAAACGCTTGATCACGATCGCCTTGCCGACATGCGCCTCGGCGACGACGAGATCGTCGACGTCGAGGTCGTGATTGTTCTCGGCGTTGGCGATCGCCAACTCCAGGCACTTGCGCACGTCGCGGGCGATGCGCTTGCGCGAGAATTCGAGATCGGCCAGCGCGGTCGCCACCTTCTTGCCGCGGATGAGCTGCGCCACGAGATTGAGCTTCTGCGGGCTCACCCGCAGCATGCGGGCGACCGCTTTCGCCTCGTTCTCGGCAAGCGCGCGTTCGCGTGCCTTCTTGCCCATTTTCGCCCTCTTCGGTTTACGAGCTGCCGCCGGCCGCCGGCGCAGCCGCCGCGGGGCCGGCAGGACCGGACGCACGCTTCGCCTTGCGATCCGACGAATGGCCGTAGAACGTTCGCGTCGGCGCGAACTCTCCGAACTTGTGACCGACCATCTCCTCGGTCACCAGCACCGGGATATGCTTCTGGCCGTTGTAGACGCCGAAGGTCAGTCCCACGAACTGCGGCAGCACGGTCGAGCGCCGGCTCCAGATCCGGATCATTTCGTGGCGGCCCGACGCGCGCGACGCCTCCGCCTTCTTGAGCAGATAGCCGTCGACGAACGGACCCTTCCAGATCGAACGCGCCATGATGCCGTCCTCTCTATCTCTTCTTCCGCGCGTGGCGGCTCGCAATGATGAACTTGGTGGTCGACTTGTTCCTGCGGGTCTTCTTGCCCTTGGTCGGGAAGCCCCACGGCGTCACCGGATGCCGTCCGCCCGAGGTGCGGCCCTCGCCGCCGCCATGCGGATGGTCGATGGGGTTCATCGTCACGCCGCGGTTGTGCGGCATGCGTCCCATCCAGCGCTTGCGTCCGGCTTTCCCGATCGAGACGTTCATATTGTCGGGGTTCGACACCGCGCCGATCGACGCCATGCAGCGGCCATGCACCAGGCGTTGCTCGGTCGAGTTCAGGCGCAAGATGACGTAGTCGCCGTCGCGACCGACGATCTGCGCATACGTGCCGGCGGAGCGCGCGATCTGTCCGCCCTTGCCGATCTTGATCTCGATATTGTGCACGATGGTGCCGATCGGGATGTTGCCAACCGGCATGGCATTGCCCGGCTTCACGTCCGCGTGCTCCCCCGACACGACGGTATCGCCCTGCGAGAGCCGTTGCGGCGCGAGGATATAAGCCAGTTCGCCGTCGTCGTACTTGATCAACGCGATGAAGCCGGTGCGATTGGGATCATATTCGATGCGCTCGACCTTGGCCGGAACGTCGAATTTGCGGCGCTGGAAATCGATCTTGCGGTACGCCTGCTTGTGACCGCCGCCGCGGAAACGCACGGTGATGCGGCCGTTGTTGTTGCGGCCGCCGCTCGAGTGCTTGCCTTCGGTCAGCGTCTTCACCGGGGCGCCGCGGTAAAGGCCGGAGCGATCGACCAGAACGAGCTGGCGCTGGCTAGGCGTGACGGGATTATAGGACTTGAGTGCCATTGCGCCGCTCCCTTACAGACCCGTCGTCACGTCGATGCTGTAGCCCTCTTCGAGGGTCACGATCGCGCGCTTGACTTCCGACTGTTCGCCCACCGTCCCCTTGAAGGCCTTGATCTTGCCTTTGCGGACATGGGTATTGACGTCCTTGACCTTGACGTCGAAGAGCTTCTCGACCGCCTCCTTGATCTGCGGCTTGGTCGCGTGCTTGGCGACCTTGAACATCACCTGGCTGTGCTCCGAGGCGAGCGTCGCCTTCTCGGTGATCACCGGCGCGATGATCACGTCGTAGTGGCGCGGATCGGTGGTGCTCATTTGAAACGTGCCTCCAGCGCTTCCAGCGCCGACTTGGTCAGCACCAGCATCTGCCGCCGCAGGATGTCGTAGACGTTGATGCCTTGCACCGGCAGCACGTCGATGTTGGGGATGTTGCGCGCGGCAAGGGCGAAATTCGCCTCGACCTCGGCGCCGTCGATGATGAGCGCGCTGGTCAGCCCGAGCTTGGCGAAGTTCTTCTGCAAGGCGCTGGTCTTGCCGTCCTTCACGGTGGCCCTGTCGAGCACGATGATGCCGCCATCCTTGGCCTTGGCGGACAAGGCGTGCTTGAGCGCGAGCGCGCGCACCTTCTTCGGCAGGTCGATCGCGTGGCTGCGCGGGGTCGGTCCGAACGAACGTCCGCCGCCGCGGAAGAGATTGACCCTGGCGGGACCGTGCCGGGCCGAGCCGGTGCCTTTCTGCCGATACATCTTCTTGCCGGTGCGGTTGATCTCGGCGCGGTTCTTGACGTCGTGCGTGCCGCGCTGGCGCTTGGCGAGCTGCCAGCGCACGCAGCGGTGCAGGATGTCCGCCCGCGGCTCGAGGCCAAAGATCGCGTCCGACAGCTCGACCGAACCCGCCGCCTCGCCATCGAGCGACATGATCTTCAGTTGCATGTCACGCGCCCTCCTTCGCGGCCGGCTTGCCTGCTTCCGTGCCGGCCTCGGCGGGCGCGGCCCCGGCGCTGCCGCCGGTGGCGGGCGCCGCCTCCGGCAAGCGGAACTTGCCCGGCTTGGGGGCGTCCTTCGGCAGCTTCTTCTTCACGGCGTCGCGCAGCGTGATCCAGCCGCCTTTCGCACCCGGCACCGCGCCTTCGACCAGGATGAGGCCGCGTTCGACGTCGGTTTGCACCACCTTGAGATTGAGCGTGGTGACCCGGTCAACCCCCATATGGCCGGGCATCTTCTTGTTCTTGAAGGTCTTGCCGGGATCCTGGCGGCCGCCGGTGGAACCGATGGAGCGATGGGAGATCGACACTCCATGCGAGGCCCGCAGCCCCCCGAAATTCCAGCGTTTCATGCCGCCGGCAAAGCCCTTGCCGATCGAGGTGCCGGTGACGTCGACAAATTGGCCGACGACGAAATGATCGGCGGTGATCTCGGCGCCGACCGGAATCAGATCGCCTTCCTCCACGCGAAATTCGGCGAGCCTGCGCTTGGGCTCGACCTTGGCGACGGCGAAATGACCGCGGTCCGCCTTGGTCAGATTCTTCGGCTTGCGCGTGCCGGAGCCGAGCTGCAGCGCGACGTAGCCGTTCTTGTCCCTGGTGCGGTGGGCGACGACCTGGCAATTGGCGAGGCGCAGCACCGTCACCGGCACATGCTCTCCGCCGTCGGTAAAGACGCGGGTCATCCCGACCTTCTGTGCGATCACCCCGGAACGCATGTTCGATGTTCCTTACTTTTTCGTCCGTTCCCGCTCAGAGCTTGATCTCGACGTCGACGCCGGCGGCAAGATCGAGCTTCATCAGCGCGTCCACGGTCTGCGGCGTCGGATCGACGATGTCGAGCAGCCGCTTGTGCGTGCGCATCTCGAACTGCTCGCGGCTCTTCTTGTCGATGTGCGGCGAACGGTTGACCGTGAATTTCTCGATCCTGGTCGGCAGCGGAATCGGGCCGCGCACCTGCGCACCGGTGCGCTTGGCCGTCGCCACGATCTCGCGCGTCGACGCATCGAGGATGCGGTGATCGAACGCCTTGAGCCGGATGCGGATATTCTGACCGTTCATGGTTGCTCCGATGACGGACGACAGCGCGCGGACCACAGAGGACGGATGAGCTGTCCTCGCGCCATCATGCTGGTCTGTTGTCCATCGTCTGTCCTCCGTCGTCTAAAACTCTGGCCGCGGTCCTTACTCGGTGATGCTGACGACGACGCCGGCGCCGACGGTCTTGCCGCCCTCGCGGATGGCGAAGCGCTGCTTCTCCTCCATGGCGATGGGCGTGATCAGCTCCACGTCCATGGCCGCGTTGTCGCCCGGCATGATCATCTCCGTGCCCGCCGGCAGCGTGCACTGCCCGGTCACGTCGGTGGTGCGGAAGTAGAACTGCGGACGGTAGTTGTTGAAGAACGGCGTGTGCCGGCCGCCCTCCTCCTTGGTCAGGATGTAGGCCTCCGCCTTGAACTTCTTGTGCGGCTTCACCGACCCCGGCTTGCACAGCACCTGGCCGCGCTCCACCGCGTCCTTGTCGATGCCGCGCAGCAGGCAGCCCACATTGTCCCCCGCAACCCCCTCGTCCAGCAGCTTGCGGAACATCTCCACCCCGGTCACCACCGACTTCTGGGTGTCGCGCAGCCCGACGATCTCCACTTCCTCGCCGACCTTGATCTTGCCGCGCTCGATCCGCCCCGTCACCACCGTGCCGCGGCCCGAGATCGAGAACACGTCCTCGATCGGCATCAGGAACGGCTGGTCGATCGGTCGCTCCGGCAGCGGCACGAACGTGTCCAGCGCCTCGTACAGCTTGAGGATCGCCTCGTCCGCGGTCTCGCCCTTCTCGCCGTTGAGCGCCTTGATCGCCGAGCCGCGGATGACCGGAGCCTTGTCGCCGGGAAACTGGTACTTGGTCAGAAGCTCGCGCACCTCGAGCTCGACCAGATCCAGAAGCTCCGGATCGTCCACCACGTCGACCTTGTTGAGGAACACCACGATGTAGGGCACGCCCACCTGGCGCGCCAACAGGATGTGCTCGCGCGTCTGCGGCATCGGGCCGTCGGCCGCCGACACCACCAGGATCGCGCCGTCCATCTGCGCCGCGCCCGTGATCATGTTCTTGACGTAGTCGGCATGCCCCGGGCAATCGACATGCGCGTAGTGGCGCTTGGCAGTCGAATATTCCACGTGGCTCGTCGCAATCGTCAGAATCTTGGTCGGGTCGCGCCGCCCCTGGCTCTCCGACGCCTTCGCCACCTGGTCATAGGACACAAAGTCCTTCGTCCAGCCCTTGTCCGCCGACACCTTCGTCAGCGCCGCCGTCAGCGTCGTCTTGCCGTGGTCCACGTGACCAATGGTCCCCACATTGCAATGCGGCTTCGTGCGTTCGAATTTCTGCTTGGCCATGGGACTCTCCGTCTCGTGATCTTTTCGCTTCGACTCGTCAGGCGAACTTCGCCTGGATCTCGGCGGCAACCGCCGAGGGAACCTGTTCGTAGTGATCGAATTGCATGGTGAAGGTGGCGCGCCCCTGCGACATGGAGCGCAGATTGCTCACATAGCCGAACATGTTGGCGAGCGGCACCATCGCGTTGACGACGTTGGCGTTGCCGCGCATGTCCTGGCCCTGGATCTGCCCGCGCCGGGAATTGAGATCGCCGATGACCGAGCCGGTATAGTCCTCGGGCGTCACCACCTCGACCTTCATGATCGGCTCGAGCAGAACGGGCGAGCCCTTCTGCAGCGCCTCGCGCAGCGCCGTGCGCGCCGCAGATCTCGAACGCGAGCGCCGACGAGTTCGACGTCGTGGTAGGCGCCGTCGATCAGCGTCACCTTGAGATCGACCACCGGGAAGCCGGCCAGCACGCCGGAGCCCAGCACCGATTCGAGACCCTTCTCGACGCCGGGGATGTATTCCTTCGGCACCGTGCCGCCGACGACTTCGTTCTCGAACTCGAAGCCTCCGGCCGGCGGCAATGGTTCCGCCACGATCTTGACGCGGGCGAACTGGCCGGACCCGCCGGTCTGCTTCTTGTGCGTGTGGTCGACGGTGACCTGTTTGGTGATCTTCTCGCGATAGGCGACCTGCGGCGCGCCGATATTGGCGTCGACCTTGTAGGTGCGCTTGAGGATGTCGACCTTGATGTCGAGATGAAGCTCGCCCATACCTTTGAGGATGGTCTGGCCCGACTCCTGGTCGGTCGTGACCCGGAATGACGGGTCCTCGGCCACGAGCTTGGCGAGCGCGACACCGAGCTTCTCCTGGTCGGCTTTCGATTTCGGCTCGATCGCGATCTCGATCACCGGATCGGGGAATTCCATCTTCTCCAGGATCACCGTCTTCTGCGCATCGCACAGCGTGTCGCCGGTGCGCACCTCCTTGAGACCCGCGAGCGCGACGATGTCGCCGGCAAAGGCCTCCTTGATGTCCTCGCGATTGTTCGCATGCATCAGCAGCATGCGGCCGATGCGCTCCTTACGGTCCTTGGTGGAGTTGATGACGCCGGTGCCGCTTTCGAGCCGGCCGGAATAGATCCGGCAGAAAGTGATGGTGCCGACGAAGGGATCGTCCATGATCTTGAAGGCGAGCATCGCCAGCGGCTCGCTGTCGGACGGCTTGCGCACGACCTCGTTGCCCTTGCTGTCGATGCCCTTGATCGGCGGCACATCGAGCGGCGACGGCAGGTAATCGACAACCGCATCGAGCAGCGGCTGCACGCCCTTGTTCTTGAAGGCGGAGCCGCACAACACCGGAAAGAACGCCCCGGTGATCACCGCCTTGCGGATGAGGCCCTTGAGCGTGGCTTCGTCGGGCTCTTTGCCGTCGAGATAGGCGGCCATCGCATCGTCGTCGAGCTCGACCGCGGCCTCGATCATCTTCTCGCGGTATTCCTTGGCCTGCTCGACCATATCGGCCGGAATCTCGACGTCGTGATACTTGGCGCCGAGCGTCTCGTCGTCCCAAACGACGCCCACCATGCGCACGAGGTCGATCACGCCCTTGAATTGGTTCTCGCTCCCGATCGGAAGCTGGATCGCCACCGGCTTGGCGCCCAGGCGATCGACGATGTCCTTGAGGCACTGGAAGAAGTCCGCACCGATCTTGTCCATCTTGTTGCAGAACACGATGCGCGGGACCTTGTATTTGTCGCCCTGCCGCCAAACCGTCTCGGTCTGCGGCTCGACCCCCTGATTGCTGTCGAGCACGCACACCGCGCCGTCCAGCACGCGCAGGCTGCGCTCCACCTCGATGGTGAAATCAACGTGGCCGGGCGTGTCGATGATGTTGAGCCGCTTGTTCGTCCAGAATGCGGTGGTCGCAGCGGAGGTAATGGTGATGCCGCGCTCCTGCTCCTGCTCCATCCAATCCATGGTCGCGGCGCCTTCATGCACCTCGCCCATCTTGTGGCTCTTGCCGGTGTAATAGAGGATCCGCTCGGTCGTCGTCGTCTTCCCGGCATCGATGTGGGCCATGATGCCGAAATTGCGGTAGTCCTCGATAGGATGGCTGCGGGGCATGAGCGGCTAAGTCCTCGATCTCCTGCTGGCGGTCACCAGCGATAATGCGAAAACGCCCGGTTGGCCTCAGCCATGCGGTGGGTGTCCTCGCGCTTCTTGACCGCGTTTCCCCGGCTGTTGGATGCATCGAGCAGCTCGGCCGAGAGCCGCTCCGTCATCGTCTTTTCGTTGCGCTCGCGTGCGGCGGAGATGATCCAACGGATGCCGAGCGCCTGCCGGCGCGTCGTCCGCACTTCCACCGGCACCTGATAGGTCGCGCCGCCGACCCGCCGCGAGCGGACTTCGATCGACGGCATGACATTGTCGAGCGCCTGCTCGAAGATCGAAACCGGATTCTGCTTCGTCTTGCCCTCGATGATCTCGAGCGCGCCATAGACGATGCTCTCGGCCACCGACTTCTTGCCGGCGCGCATGATCGAGTTCATGAACTTGGAGACCACCACGTTCCCGTATTTCGGGTCCGGGTTGATTTCTCGCTTCTCGGCACTATGGCGGCGGGACATGCGTCGGTCCTTGGTCTTCGCTCTATCGTGGCCGGGCTGGTCCGGCTACCCACGTCTCGGTTCTATCGTTGCCGGAACACCGGTGTCAGTCTGCCTCTCGGTTTCCCGGGTCTCGCTCGGCTTTGCCTCGCTTCCCCGGGGGCCTACGCAAAACGACCCAATTACTTGGGTCGTTTTGCTCCATATTTGGAGCGCCTCTGCTTGCGGTTCTTCACGCCTTGGGTATCGAGCACACCGCGCAGGATGTGGTAGCGAACGCCAGGCAGGTCTTTCACGCGGCCGCCACGGATCATCACCACCGAGTGTTCCTGCAGATTGTGGCCCTCGCCCGGGATGTATCCGATCACCTCGAAGCCGTTGGTCAACCGCACCTTCGCGACCTTGCGCAACGCCGAGTTCGGCTTCTTCGGCGTGGTCGTGTAGACGCGCGTGCATACGCCACGCTTCTGCGGACTCTGCTGCAGCGCCGGCACTTTCTTCTTCGCGTGCTGGGTGACGCGCGGCTTGCGGATCAGCTGATTGATGGTCGGCATCGTTCGCCTGCAATCCTTCGTCCCTTCATCCCCGCGGTCGGCGGGAGCGCAAAGGGAATGGGTTCGTCCCAACGCGCAAAACGGAAGAGCGCCTTCCGCTCCCGGTGCGTTCGGCGCTCACCCGTTTCACAGAGGACCGTGGCGCAAGAAGCGCCAAGCGGTCATGCACTTCTCATCTGACAGTCGTCAGAGGCAGCGTCTGAGCTTCATTTCTCGAGGCTGGTGACGCCCATCCGCAGCCGAATGAGACCTAATGATCTCAATGGTTTAGCGGGGTTCGGGCACGCCGTTCCGAGCAAGCGAAGCTCACCGCCTGCCGAAAAGTGGGCGGTATGTATCGGCGGGTGGGGGCGAAGTCAAGGCGCAAGCGGCCGGAAAATCGAGGTTTTCGGCGTTCGAGGGGCGCGCGCTAAGTCCTCGGGATCCACCCGACCGTAACGCCCCAAGGCTCGCCCCTTCGCAGCGTCAGTCGGGTTTGGCGCAGGCGCCAAGCGCTGCCCTGGCATGGCGGGACAGACAGTTTGTCGGAGTTGTCCATCATGCATCTTCGAATGCGACCGCCGCCCCGCCCCGCGTCACCCGGCGCGCGGAGTCTCACGGCCTCGCTCGCGTGGAGACTACGCGGCTTGTTTCGCCAGCCGCGCCACCTCTCGCCGCACCAGATTGCCGTAAACGCCCTTGCGTTTCATCAGCACGTTCGGCGGCCCGTCCTCACACACCGTTCCGGCCTGCAGCACGACGATTCGATCGAAACTGCGCAAGCTCGACAAGCGGTGAGCGATTGCGATGACGCTGCGGCCCCCCATCAGGCGATCGAGGGCCTCGCGAACGGCCTCCTCGGACTCGCTGTCGAGGGCCGAAGTCGCTTCATCGAGCAGGAGAATTGGCGCATCCTTGAGAAAGGCACGAGCAATGCCGATGCGCTGGCGCTGGCCGGGCGACAGCTTCACGCCGCGGTCGCCGACCATGGTTGCGGCACCCTCGGGCAGATTCTCGATGAAGGAGGCGCAATTGGATGCGACGATGGCTTCATGCACGTCTGCATCGGACGCCTCCGGCCGGCCGTAACGGATGTTCTCCATGACGGAGCGGTGAAACAAGGATATGTCCTGCGGGACGACGGCAATGGCCGCCCGCAAGCTCTCCTGGGTCACCCGCGCAACGTCCTGGCCGCCGATCAGAATCCGCCCGCCCTGCAGGTCGTAAAAGCGCTGCAACAACATGAACAGGGTCGACTTGCCGCAACCTGATTGGCCGATGAGACCGACGCGCTGCCCGGGTTCGATGCGCAGGCTGAAGTCCGTGAACACCCTGCGTGCATCGGGATAAGCGAAGGCAATGTTCTCGAACGCGACGCTCGCCCCCGAGCGCACCAGCGACGTCGCCTCGGGATGATCCCGCAGGCGATGGGGAATAAGAAGGGTCGCCAGCGCCTCGGAGAGACGTGCCAGGTGCTGGGTGACGTCCACCAATGCCACCGCCAGGTCCCGCGTGGCATGCAAGATCGAAAGCCCCAGGGTGCACACCAGCACGACGTCGCCCGCGGTCGCGGCGCCGTTCTGCCACAGCGCAATCGCCCAGGCCAACAAGGCAATGGTCAAAAGGACGGTGACCCCGGCGTGGAACAGGCGCAGCTTCTCCAGGTACAGCAGGCTGCGCCGGCGCGCCGCCATCTCGCGATCGATGGTGGCGTCAAGCCGGCGGTGCTCGCGGCCAATCCCGCAAAACGACCACACCAGGCCCATATTGCCGACGACGTCCACCATTTCTCCGTCGACCGCCGCGGCCTTGTCGGCGAATTCGTGATGCAGCGGCCTGCCCGCGGCGGCGAGGCGAAACATGGCGAGCACCAAAATACCGGAAAGCGCCATCAAGGCGGCGGCCATCGGCACGCTTACCGTGAGCACAAAAGCGATCGCAACGACGGTCGCCATGCAGGGCGGCAACACGTTCCAGATGAACATGTTCTGCAAGGTGAAGACCGCGTTGGAAGTGGCGGTAATTCGGCTCGTCAGCGTCCCGGGCATCCGCTCGGCGAAGTAGCTGGGTGCCTGCCCGGTGAGGTGGCGAAACAGATCGCGCCGCAGGTCCCCGGTTACGGCGACAAAGGTAAAGCTGGCGATCCAGCTGGCCACCCGCCACAGAAGGTTGTCGGCGGCAATCAGGGTCGCCAACAGCAGGAACCCGAGCCACGCGTTATGGGCATTGGCGCCATAGAGTCCCTCCGACAACGTATCCACGAGGAGCTTTACGCCGTACTGCGCCCCGACCGAGCATGCGACCGCCGCCACGACGGCGATTACGATGACCGCGTGGGCGATGGGCCGCATCTTGATGTAGCGGGCGAGGAATGCGAACGGACGATCGGAATATCGGCAGGCGTCGTCCATGTGTGCTGGAACTCCCCGGGTCGGATACGCGTGCCACGAAGCCTATTGCCAACGCGAGAACCGGCTCGGAGTTTCCCGGGAACCTGACTAATTTGTCGTCGCCCGACGACGATGCCGAATCAAAGAGCAGATGAATACCGCTTCTGGAACGCCGCATAGCAGCGGCGCGACCGGCGCAGGCCTGCGGCTCTTCGTGACAATTTTGTGATGATGGCTTTATGGCGCCGGCTGTGACCGCGTCCCGCCGCAGCGCGTTTCGGGCAGCAGCAACCACACCAAGGCCAACCCGCAAACGGCAATCGACGCGAGACTGTAAAATGCGGCCCCGCTGCCGAAACGATCCATCACGTAGCCGGCGAGCGTGGTGCTGACGGCCGCGCCTATGCCTACCGCGCTGCCGACGATTCCGAGCCCGAGATTGAACCGTCCTGTGCCGCGCATGACATCCGCCACCACCAGCGGAAGAACGACACCGAGGATGGCGGCGCAGACGCCATCGAGAATTTGCACGGCAACGATCAGGTAGGGAGCGGTCACGAGCGCAAAGAGCACGCCGCGCATTGCCAAGGCGGCAAAGCAGAGGAACAACAGCGGCCGCCGCCCCCACGAGTTGGCCACGCGTCCGACCCAAGGCGCGAATACGGCGACGATGAGTTGCGGCACGACGATGCACGCGCCGATCAGGGTTGACGCCCACGCGCTCGAGCGCATGGTCAAGATGCCACCCATCAGCGGGAGCATGGCCGCATTCGCGAGCTGGAACAGCAAGATGCAGCCGGCGAAAATTAGGAGCCGGCGATCGCTCAACACGCTGCGCACGCTTGTGCTCGCAGCTGAGGCACCGGTGCCGGTGGGGCGTTCCAGATCGCTCACGCGAATGCGGGCCAGCGCCAATATGGCGGGCGCCGCAAGCGCCGCGGTGAGGAAGAACACGGCCTGATTCGAAACCAAGTATCCGCATGCGCCCATCGCCGCGGCGGTGACGCCGCTGCCGAGGGAGGCGAAGCGGGCGTTGCGGCCGAGCCGTGCGCCCAAGGCGGCGTGTCCGACCAGACCGAGGCTGATCGCGGCGATGACCGGCCCCAGCACGCAGCTGGCCGCGGCATGGAGGACGCGGGCGCCCATGACCACGGCGAAATTCGGCCAGATTGCCAGAGCAAGCGCGCTCAGGCAGATCGCCCCCACGGCGAGAGCCCGCAACCAGCCGCGCCGAGCGTACGGCATCGACCAGCGCGCCGCCGGGCATCTGACAGGCCAGGGCGACCAGCCCGCCGGCGGTCAGGACCAAGCCGATATCGAACTGCGGCCAAGCGTGTGCGGTGAGGTAGATCGCGACGAAAGGACCGAACCCGGTCTGAATGTCGGCAAGGAAGAAAGTGAACCAGTCAAGGCCGCGTGCGCTCGCCGCCGGCGCCGCCCGGCTTGCCGCGGGCACCGTTTGCTTTGTTGCCACCGGCGACGAAAGGCCGCCACCGGCGAGGCGGTCCAGCCGACCGCCGTCAAACTCGAGTGCTAAGGTTGACAGCCCACGATCTCCGGCGCCGTCGGGGAACTACGGCGTCGGTATTTGGCCGAATGCCCCTCGCACTCGGCCCCCCCTCACTCGCTCGGATACCCCCATACCAACCAAGCTCGGTCGGAAGGAGTACCGGAGTGTGCTCGCCGGTACTCAAATGTGCGAAGGCGGCAATTTTGAGAAAGGGCTGTGAGTTCCATGAGCTAGCCGCGCGGTGAAAAAGTTCCAAAGTTCCAAAGGAACTTGGACGGGCGAACAGCACGGGACGTGGCCGCGATTGTCTTGCGTCGATTCTTCTTTCCAGAGCGAAAGCGCGCGCATTGGCGGCGGTTACCTGCGCCGGACGATTTCACTTGCGCTCGAGGACCGCCGCGATCGCCTTGACCTGATTGCGGGCGTAGACCGGCAGCCCAGCGCTGATCGAGTTGCCGGTGTTGAACGAACTCTTCCCGGCGAGCACCTGGGCCGGCACCAGATTTCGCAGCACCGGCACCTTCGCGAATTCTTTCTTTTTCGCCAGAACATTGGTCTCGACCGCGAGCGCGATGAACACGGTGACGATCGTCTGCCTTGCGTCGCTCGGGTGCTGCTGAAAGACGGCAAGCAGCTTGCCGAACTGCATCACCTGATTGACGTAGAAAATGTTCTGCTCGAGCGCGCCGAGCGGCGGCGTGTCGAGGCCGGTCAAGCTCGCAAGACCCATCTCGGCAACCTCTTCCGGCGGCCGCAGCGTGAGCTCGCTCTCGAATTCGAGGTAATCCGTGATCTTCTTCGATCCCTCCCTGAGCTTGTTGGCGAGCTGGATGCCTACCGGCAACTTGCCTTCGAACTGGTAGCGAGAGCGTATGCAGATGGTAACCGGCCGGGCCTCGCACCAGCGCCGCAACGGGTGCTGGTTGTGGATGGCGCGCGGGTCCTTGGGTGAAACCGCCTCGGCCGGGGTGATCAAGCTGTGCTTGATCGCCGGATCGATGCGCTCGATGAAAGGCAGGTTCACAAAGCCTGCGAGATCGATCGAGTCCGGCGCCCGCGCCAGCGCAAAGCGGGCTTCGGCCACGTACATGTGCAGCTTCTCCTTGAAGCGCTTGGGCACGCCGTCGACCGTAACGTCGACATATGGCTCGAGATAGCTCGGAAAAGGAGTCAGGAATTGCTTCTCGACCGGCTTCGCCTGCGCCCAGTCCTCGAAGCGAACGAGGCCCGTATCCGGGTCGATCAACTCGTCGCTCGGCCGATCCATGAACGCGATGGTGTTCGGTTTGAGCTGCTCGACGCCGAGGCCGGCAGGGGACGCGACCTCCGTGATTGTAAACTCCTGCGCCTGGAGTTGGGTGCCGGAGATCACGGCGAACGGCACCAACACCACGAACAAAGCGATGAGATTCAGGCTCCGCATGACAACAGCTTTCACTAGCGCATGTTCCGGAAAAGTGGGAACCGGTTTTCCGAACAGAACATGCGCAAAATCGAAAAATCTAGAGCGCATCACGATTCGACCCAATCGGGATGCGCTCTAGAAGCGCCGGTTGCCCCAGATATAGCCGGGATCGGTCCGCTGCGGCGTCTGGTACTCGCGCCCATAGGGATCGCGCTGCGGGGCGGGCCGATATCGCGGATCGCGCCCGTACGGAGCAGTCTGGCCGTAATATTGTCCTTGATATTGCCCTTGCGGCGGCACCGGCACGTACCGCCCGTTGTTGTCGTAGTAATAGCGCCCGCCATTGTCGGGAGAGCGGCCACTATTGCCGTAGTAATAATAAGGTGCCGGGCGCTGTTCATAGGCGCCGTTGTAGCCAAAAGGACTGGGCGCCACGCCATAATAGCCTTGCGACTCGCGCTCGCCGTAGGCCTCTTCGCGCGAGACGAGTTGATATTGCGTATCGAGGATCTGGCCGTTGCGGTCGATCCGGAAGCACTCGGTGATGGCTCGTCCTCCCGCCATAGGCCCTTCGCCGGACTGGAGATCGATCGATTTGCACGCGAGCTGGCGTTTGGCCTGGGGCGACGGCGGGGCGAGCGCGGTCCGCGGCGCAACATTCGCCCACACCGCCTGGATCACCGGCTCGAAGATCGGCACCGCGACCCCGCCGCCGGTCGCGCCGCCGCCGAGCGTGCGGCGCTTGCCGCCGGCATTGTCGTAGCCGAGCCAGACCGCGACCGTGACGTCGTTGGTGAAGCCCACGAACCAGGCGTCGTTCCCCTCGTCGGAGGTGCCGGTCTTGCCCGCCACGTAGGGCGCGAGGCCGGAGATCGCATGCGCCGTGCCGCGCGCCACCACCCCCTGCAGCATGGTCTTGAGCTGGTAGAACGCGGCGCGGTCGACGGATGTGATCGTCACCGAGGACTTCGGATCGTGACGATAGACGGTCGCCCCGTCGCGCTCGATCGAATTCGATGACATAGGGCGATGGACGCACGCCTTCATTTGCGATCGCGGCGTAGAAAGCGGCGAGATCGATCGGCCGCACCGGCTCGGCGCCGAGCACGAACGGATAGTAGCGCACACATTCATGATAGATGCGCGCTTCGGTCGCCAGCCGGCAAAGACGATCGAGGCTCGCTTCCGCACTGGCCTCGATGCCGCCGTCGAGCAGATGGACGGTGGCGAGATTGCGCGAATTCTCGAGCGCGCGCCGCAACGTGATAATGCCCCCGAAGCCCCCGTCGTAGTTCTTCGGCGTCCAGTAGTCCTGCGCGCGGGCGCGGCCGCCGCCGATCGGCGGCAGCGTGATCGGCTCGTCGCTCACCATGGTATTGGGCTGCAGGCCCCTGCCGAGCGCGGCAAGATAGCTCAGCGGCTTGATGGCGGAACCCGGCTGGCGCACCGCCTGGGTCGCCCGGTTGAGCTGGCTCAACGGATAGGAGAAGCCCCCGGTCATGGCCAGGATGCGGCCGGTCTTGTTCTCCAGAACGACGACCGTTCCCTGCACCGTGGGACGCACGCGCAGCTCGGCCCGCGCCGCGGCCTTGCCCCTGCCCTCGACCACGCGCACCAGGACCACGTCGTAGAGCGTGAGCTTGCGCTGAGCGGTTGCATTGTCGAGCGCGAACGGCAGCACCCGCCCGTCGCTCAAGCCGACCCGCCAGGCCTCGCCCTTCTTGCCGCTCGGCTTCTCCACCACCACCGCCGGCGTCCAGTGTACGTCGTAGAGCGGCAGCCGTGCCGTCGCCAGCGCCCGCTGCCAGGCCGGCCGCTTGTCACCCGGCTTCCTCTCCGCTTCGACGCGTTGAACCGCCTTGGCCAGGTTCGCCTCGGCGCCCTGGAACTGGGCCCGCCCGGCGCCGCGCTCGTAGCGCCACAGCCCCTCCTGCAATGCCCCCTCCACCGCCCGCTGCAATTGCGGGTTGATGGTCGAGCGGACGGTGTAGGAGTTGGCCGTGATCGCATTGATCCCCGCCACCGACTTGGCCTCGCGCGCGACCTGGTCGACGAAGTGAAAGCCGATGTCGCGGTGCGGACGCTCATAGGCCACGAGCGCCGGCAGTGCCGGCAATCCGCGGACCGGCAGGTCGGGCGTGGCCACGCCGTCTTCCCGCAGGCGGCTGAGAACATAGGCCAGCCGTTCCTGCGCCCGCCCGGGATGCCGGTCGGGATTGTAATAGTTCGGTCCCTTGGTCAGGCCGGCCAGCAGCGCGCCCTGCTCGAGCGTCAGGTCCTTCGCCGGCTTGCCGAAATAGCTGCGCGCCGCCATCTCGATGCCCCAGGAGCCGCGGCCGAGATAGACGGAGTTGAGATAGAGCTCGAGAATCTCCGCCTTGCTCAAGGTCTGCTCGACCCGCGAGGCCACGATCATCTCGCGGATCTTGCGCTCGTAGGTGAGGTCTTCCCCCACCAACAGATTCTTGACGATCTGCTGGGTGATGGTGGAGCCGCCCTGCGGGCGTCCGGACTGGGCGAGATTGCCGATGAAGGCGCGGATCAGGCCGTGCTCGTCGATCCCCTTATGCTGATAGAAGCGCCTGTCCTCGGCCGCGACGAAGGCCTTCTGCACGTGCTCGGGGATGTCGGCGAGCACCACCCATACGCGGCGCTGGTTCTCCTCGAAGACCTCGGCAAAACGTTCGCCCTTGCGGTCGAGCACGACGCTCGCACCGGGAAGCTTCATACCCTTGAGCTTGGTATGGTCGGGCAGATCGGCGGCCGCCTTGTTGTAGAAGTCGATCACGTCGCCGAGATCGACGGCCGGCGCCGCGCACTTTCTCGTTCTTGCAAAACTGCCGATAGGCCGTTTGCAGATCGGCGAAATTGATGCCGCGGAACACCTTGCTCTCGCCGGTGGCCTGCGGATCATCGAGTGCGGTCGCGATCAGATCCTCGATATTGATGTCCTCGATGTCGAAGGCCTTGCGCATATGCGTGCAGCCCGCGCGCAGCAGCTGCGCGACCTCGTCCTGATCGCGGGTGCGGTCGAACTGCGTCTTCACCGCGTCCGGGGCGGTGGTGACCTGGCTGAGCGCCAGCGCCGTGGCAAAGATTTTGACGAGGAGCGCTTCCATCGGACCTTACGGAGGCTCGAGTCGAAGGCGACAACAGCCCCCTTTCAGTCAGCGCTACCAAAATGGCTTTTTGCGGTGCCGGGTTCCGTCCGCGGACAAATTTAGCCCGCGGATGCATGGCGATGAACCCCAACCCGGACCGATTCGACACCAAGCGCTCAAAGGCGTTGATGCGGGCGAAAGGCATCTCATTGAGAGAGCATTGAAATTGCCCTCCGAAGAGGCGCGGCCGGGCTGCCGCGGAGGGTCGGAACGGACAAAATTGGGGCCGACAAAATCGGGGCCGCCCGCAGGCGGCCCCGATCGTCTCGATGCGATCACGGTCGGCCGGATCACTCCGCCGCCGGCAATTGTGCCGGCTCTGGAGCCTCCGCCGCGGCGGCCTTGGCAGCGGCCTCCCTCTCGCGTTCCTCGAGGATGAGCGCGTCGCGCTTGCCCGCGACCTCGCGCAACTCGTTCATCATGGCTCCGGTGCCCGCCGGAATCAGGCGGCCGACGATGACGTTCTCCTTGAGGCCTTCGAGCGTGTCGACCTTGCCGTTGACCGCGGCTTCGGTGAGCACGCGCGTGGTCTCCTGGAACGACGCCGCCGAGATGAACGAGCGCGTCTGCAGCGAGGCCTTGGTGATGCCGAGCAGCACCGGATGGCCGGCGGCCGGCTTCTTGCCCTCCTCTTTCGCGCGCGCGTTGACCTCGTCGAGCTCGATCTTGTCGATCTGCTCGCCTTGGATCAGGTCGGTCTCACCGATGTCGTCGATCTCCACCTTCTGCAGCATCTGGCGAACGATCACCTCGATATGCTTGTCGTTGATCGCCACGCCCTGCAGCCGATACACGTCCTGGATCTCGTTGACGAGATAGGCCGCCAGTTCCTCGACGCCCTTGATCGCCAGGATGTCGTGCGGCGCGGGATTGCCCTCGACGATGGCGTCGCCCTTCTCGACCACGTCGCCGTCCTGCAGGTGGATGTGCTTGCCCTTCGGGATCAGGTACTCCCTCGGCTCCTCGTCCTTGTCGGCAGGCTCGATAATGACGCGACGCTTGTTCTTGTAATCGCGCCCGAACCGGATGGTGCCGGAGGTCTCGGCGATGATGGCGGCCTCCTTCGGCCGGCGCGCCTCGAACAGCTCCGCCACCCGCGGCAGACCGCCGGTGATGTCGCGCGTCTTGGCGCTCTCGGTCGGGATGCGCGCGATGACGTCGCCCGCCCGCACCTGCGTTCCCGGGTCGACCGAGATGATGGCGTCGACGGCGAGCTGGTAGCGCGCCTCGCCGCCGCGGGCGACCTTCATGATCTTGCCGGTCTTGTCCTTGATCACGATGGCCGGACGCAGATCCACCCCGCGGGTGGTGCGCCAATCCGTCACCACGCGCTTGGCGATGCCGGTCGATTCGTCGAGCGTCTCCGATATCGATTGGCCTTCGACCAGATCCTCGAATCCGATCGTGCCGTCGACTTCGGTGAGAATCGGCCGGGTATACGGATCCCATTCCGCGATGCGCTGCCCGCGCCTGATCATATCGCCTTCATCGACCAGAACCCGCGCGCCGTACTGGATGCGGTGCACCGCGCGTTCGGTTCCGTCGGGATCGAGCACGGCGACGACCATGTTGCGAACCATGGCGACCGTCTGGCCGTCGGAGTTCTTCACCATGTTCTTGTTCTTGATCTTGATCTTGCCGTCGAAGTTCGAACTCGATGAAGGACTGCTCGGAGATCTGGGCCGCACCGCCGATGTGGAACGTGCGCATGGTGAGCTGGGTGCCCGGCTCGCCGATCGATTGCGCGGCGATGACGCCGACCGCCTCACCCATATTGACCGGCGTGCCGCGAGCAAGATCGCGCCCGTAGCACTTGGCGCATACGCCGGTCGTGGTCTCGCAGGTGAGCACCGAGCGGATGCGCAATTCCTGCACGCCCGCCGCCATGATGGCCTCGACCTGCGGCTCTTCGAGCAGCGTGCCGTTCTTGACGATCACCTTGTGCGACGACGGATCGCGAACATCCTCGGCCGTGGTGCGGCCGAGGATGCGGCTCGCCAGCGAAGCCACCACGGTGCCGGCATCGATGATGGCGCGCACCTTGATCCCCGACGACGTACCGCAGTCCTCGGTCGTGATGATGCAGTCCTGCGCCACATCGACCAGGCGCCGGGTCAGATAACCCGAATTCGCGGTCTTGAGCGCGGTATCGGCGAGGCCCTTGCGCGCGCCGTGGGTCGAGTTGAAGTACTCGAGCACCGAGAGCCCTTCCTTGAAGTTGCTGATGATCGGGGTCTCGATGATCTCGCCGGAAGGCTTGGCCATCAGGCCGCGCATGCCGGCAAGCTGGCGCATCTGCGCCGGCGAGCCGCGCGCGCCGGAATGCGCCATCATGTAGATCGAGTTGACCTGGGCGGAACGACCGCGGTCGACCTTTTCCACGGACGAGATCTGCTTCATCATCTCGTCGGCGATCTGGTCGGTGGCCTTCGACCAGGCATCGACCACCTTGTTGTACTTCTCGCCCTGGGTGATGAGGCCGTCGTTGTACTGCTGTTCGAATTCCTTGGCCTCGTTGCGGGTCTTCTCGATGATCTTCCACTTCGTGTCCGGCACCACCATGTCGTCCTTGCCGAACGAGATGCCCGCCTTGAAGGCGTGGTGGAAGCCGAGCGCCATGATACGGTCGCAGAAGATCACCGTCTCCTTCTGCCCGCAGTGGCGGTAGACCTGGTCGATCATGCTGGAGATTTCCCGCTTGGTCATGAGCTTGTTCACGACGTCGAAGGAGATCTTCGTGCTCTTCGGCAGCACCTGGCCGAGCATCACGCGGCCGGGCGTGGTCTCGAACCAGCGCCGAACGGTCTTGCCGTTCTCGTCGAGGCCGATCCAGCGGTATTTGATCTTGGTGTGCAGGTCGATGACCTTGGCATGCAGCGCGTGCTCGATCTCGGCCATCTCACCGAATATGCTGAGCTGCTTCTCCTTCTCGCCGCCCTCGCGCATGATCGAGAGGTAGTAGAGGCCGAGCACGATATCCTGCGACGGCACGATGATCGGCGAGCCGTTGGCAGGATGCAGGATGTTGTTGGTCGACATCATCAGGACGCGCGCTTCGAGCTGCGCCTCGAGCGAGAGCGGCACGTGCACGGCCATCTGGTCGCCGTCGAAGTCGGCGTTGAACGCGGCGCAGACCAGCGGATGGAGCTGGATCGCCTTGCCCTCGATCAGCACGGGCTCGAACGCCTGGATGCCCAGGCGGTGGAGCGTCGGCGCACGGTTGAGCAGCACGGGGTGCTCGCGAATGACTTCGTCGAGAATGTCCCAGACCTCGGGCTTCTCCTTCTCGACCAGCTTCTTCGCCTGCTTCACCGTGGTCGAAAGACCCTTGGCGTCGAGCCGGGAATAGATGAACGGCTTGAACAGTTCGAGCGCCATCTTCTTCGGCAGCCCGCACTGGTGCAGCTTGAGCTCCGGGCCGACCACGATCACCGAGCGGCCGGAATAGTCGACGCGCTTGCCGAGCAGATTCTGCCGGAAGCGCCCCTGCTTTCCCTTCAGCATGTCGGCGAGCGATTTGAGCGGACGCTTGTTCGCGCCGGTGATGACGCGTCCGCGCCGGCCATTGTCGAACAGCGCGTCGACCGCCTCCTGCAACATCCGCTTTTCGTTGCGGATGATGATGTCGGGCGCACGAAGCTCGATCAGCCGCTTCAAGCGATTGTTGCGGTTGATGACGCGGCGATAGAGATCGTTGAGGTCGGACGTGGCGAAGCGTCCGCCGTCGAGCGGAACGAGCGGCCGCAGATCCGGCGGGATCACCGGCACCTGTGTCAGGATCATCCATTCCGGCTTGTTGCCGGACTGCTGGAATGCCTCGACGATCTTGAGCCGCTTGGCGACCTTCTTCTTCTTGGCGTCGGAATCCGAGCCCGCGATCTCCGCCCGGAGATCGGCCTGCATCTTGTCGAGATCGAGCGCCTTGAGCATCTCGCGGATGGCTTCCGCGCCGATCATGGCGGTGAAGCTGTCGGCGCCGAACTGATCCTGCGCCTTGAGATACTCGTCCTCGCTCAGCAGCTGGCGATCCTCGAGCGGGGTCAATCCCGGCTCGAGCACGACATAGCTCTCGAAATAGAGGATACGCTCGAGCGATTTGAGCGTCATGTCGAGCAAGAGCCCGATGCGCGACGGCAGCGACTTGAGAAACCAGATATGGGCGACCGGCGCCGCGAGCTCGATATGGCCCATGCGCTCGCGCCGCACGCGCGAGAGCGTGACCTCGACCGAGCACTTCTCGCAGATGATGCCCTTGTACTTCATGCGCTTGTACTTGCCGCACAAGCACTCGTAGTCCTTGATCGGCCCGAAGATGCGCGCGCAGAACAGGCCGTCGCGCTCGGGCTTGAAAGTGCGATAGTTGATCGTCTCCGGCTTCTTGATCTCGCCGTAGGACCACGACAGAATCTTTTCCGGGCTCGCGATCGAGATGCGGATCTGGTCGAAGACCTGAGCCGGCACCTGCGGGCTGAAAAGATTCATAAGCTCTTGATTCATCGTTCTCTCCGTATCAGACGACGGATGGCGGATGACGGACGACAGACAGCCTGCCGCCGGTCGCTCTCCGTCCTCTGTCGTCCGTCATCCGTTATCCGTTATCCGTTATCTGCTACTCCGCGGCTTCCGCGGCTTCACCGCCCGGGCCCTGCCGCTGCTGCTTCGAATTGTGCAGGTCGACATTGAGGCCGAGCGAACGCATCTCCTTGACCAGCACGTTGAACGATTCCGGAATACCGGCCTCGAACGTGTCGTCGCCGCGGACGATCGCCTCGTAGACCTTGGTGCGGCCGGCGACGTCGTCCGACTTCACGGTCAGCATTTCCTGCAGCGTGTAGGCGGCGCCGTAGGCCTCGAGCGCCCACACCTCCATTTCGCCGAAACGCTGGCCGCCGAACTGCGCCTTGCCGCCCAGCGGCTGCTGGGTGACCAGGCTGTAGGGGCCGATCGAACGGGCGTGGATCTTGTCGTCGACCAGATGGTGGAGCTTGAGCATGTAGATGTAGCCCACCGTCACCTTGCGATCGAACGACTCGCCGGTCCGGCCGTCGAACAGCGTCACCTGCCCGGAATGATCGAGGCCGGCGAGATCGAGCATGTGCTCGATGTCGGCCTCCTTGGCGCCGTCGAAGACCGGCGTCGCGATCGGCACGCCGTGACGAAGATTGGTGCCGAGCTCGACCAAATCCTTCTCGCCCAGCGACTTGATGGTCTCGTCGTCGCCGTAGATCTTCTTCAGCATCTCCTTCAGCGGCTTGGTGTCGTGCTTGGCGTTGTAGGCATCGACCGCCTGGCCGATCCGCAGCCCGAGGCCGGCGCAAGCCCAGCCGAGATGGGTTTCCAGGATCTGCCCGACGTTCATGCGGCTGGGGACGCCCAGCGGATTGAGCACGATATCGACCTGCGTGCCGTCTTCGAGGAACGGCATGTCCTCGACCGGCACGATCTTCGACACCACGCCCTTGTTGCCGTGGCGGCCGGCCATCTTGTCGCCGGGCTGGATCTTGCGCTTCACCGCGACGAAGACCTTGACCATCTTCATCACGCCGGGCGGCAACTCGTCGCCGCGCTGTAGCTTCTCGACCTTGTCGAGGAAGCGCTGCTCGAGACCCTTCTTCGACTCGTCGTACTGCTTGCGGATGGCTTCGATCTCGGCCATCAGCTTGTCGTTCGGCGAGGCGAACTGCCACCATTGCGAGCGCGGATATTCCTCGAGCACCGCGCGGGTGATCTTGGAATCCTTCTTGAAGCCCTTGGGGCCGGCGATGCCCTGGCGTCCCTCCAGCATCTCGGCCAAGCGGCCGTAGACGTTGCGGTCGAGGATCGCTTGCTCGTCGTCGCGGTCCTTGGCGAGCCGCTCGATCTCCTCGCGCTCGATGGCGAGCGCGCGCTCGTCCTTCTCGACGCCGTGGCGGTTGAACACCCGCACCTCGACGACGGTACCCTGCACGCCCGGCGGCACCCGCAACGAGGTGTCGCGCACGTCGGAGGCCTTCTCGCCGAAGATCGCGCGCAGGAGCTTCTCCTCCGGCGTCATCGGGCTCTCGCCCTTGGGCGTGATCTTGCCGCACAGGATGTCGCCGGCGCGCACCTCGGCGCCGATATAGACGATACCCGCTTCGTCGAGGTTCTTGAGCGCCTCTTCCGAGACGTTCGGGATGTCGCGGGTGATTTCCTCCGGTCCGAGCTTGGTGTCGCGGGCCATGACCTCGAACTCCTCGATATGGATCGAGGAGAAGACGTCGTCCTTGACGATGCGCTCGGAAAGCAGAATCGAGTCCTCGAAATTATAGCCGTTCCAGGGCATGAACGCGACCAGCACGTTGCGCCCGAGCGCCAGCTCGCCGAGCTCGGTCGAGGGACCGTCGGCGATGATGTCGCCCTTCGTGACCTGATCGCCGACCTTCACCAGCGGACGCTGGTTGATGCAGGTGTTCTGGTTCGAGCGCTGGAACTTCATCAGCCGATAGATGTCGACGCCCGGCTTGGTCGGGTCGGATTCCTCGGTCGCCCGCACCACGATGCGGGTGGCGTCGACCTGATCGACGATGCCGGTGCGGCGCGCCGCGATCGAGGCGCCGGAGTCGCGCGCAACCACGCCCTCCATGCCGGTGCCCACGAACGGCGCCTCGGCGCGAACGAGCGGCACCGCCTGGCGCTGCATGTTGGAGCCCATCAGCGCGCGGTTGGCGTCGTCGTTCTCCAGGAACGGGATGAGGGCGGCCGCCACCGACACCAGCTGCTTCGGCGACACGTCCATGAAATCGACCTTGTCGGCCGGAACCATCTGCACGTCGCCGGCGTGACGGCACACGATCATGTCCTCGGTGAAGCGCCCGCGGTTGTCGATCGGGACGTTCGCCTGCGCGACCGTGTAGCGGCCTTCCTCCATCGCCGAGAGGTAGACCACCTCGTCGCTGACGCGGCCGTCCTTGACCTTGCGATAGGGGGTCTCGACGAAGCCGTATTTGTTCACCCGCGCATAGGTCGCGAGCGAGTTGATCAGGCCGATATTGGGGCCTTCCGGCGTCTCGATCGGACAGATGCGGCCGTAATGGGTGGGGTGCACGTCGCGCACCTCGAAGCCGGCTCGCTCGCGCGTGAGACCGCCGGGTCCGAGCGCCGAGAGCCGCCGCTTGTGCGTGATCTCGGAGAGCGGGTTGGTCTGGTCCATGAACTGGCTGAGCTGCGAAGAGCCGAAGAATTCGCGCACCGCGGCCGCCGCCGGCTTGGCGTTGATCAGATCCTGCGGCATCACCGTGTCGATGTCGACCGACGACATGCGCTCCTTGATCGCGCGCTCCATGCGCAGGAGCCCGATGCGATATTGATTCTCCATCAGCTCGCCGACCGAGCGCACCCGGCGATTGCCGAGATGGTCGATGTCGTCGATGTCACCCTTGCCGTCGCGAAGATCGACGAGCGTACGAATGACCGCGACGATGTCGTCCTTGCGCAGCACCCGCATCGTATCGGGGGCATCGAGATCGAGCCGCATGTTCATCTTCACCCGGCCGACGGCGGAGAGATCGTAGCGCTCGGGATCGAAGAACAGCGACTGGAACATGTTCTGCGCGGTGTCGAGCGTCGGCGGCTCGCCGGGACGCATGACACGATAGATGTCGAACAACGCGTCCTCGCGCGTGAGGTTCTTGTCGACATTGAGCGTGTTGCGGATATAGGCGCCGACATTGACGTGATCGATGTCGAGCAGCGGGAGCTCCTTGTAGCCCGCTTCGTTCAGCGCCTTGAGGGTCTTCTCGGTGATCTCCTCGCCGGCTTCGGCATAGATCTCGCCCGTCTTCGGGTTGACGAGATCCTCGGCGATGTACTGGCCGACCAGCTCCTGGTCGCTCATCCGCAGCGCGCGGAGGCCCTTCTCCGCGAGCTGGCGCGCCTGGCGCACGGTGAGCTTCTTCCCCGCCTCCAGCACGACCTTGCCGGAATCGGCGTCGACCAGATCGTTGATCGCCTTGTAGCCGCGGAAGCGGTTGGAATCGAACGGCACGCGCCAGCCGTCCTTCTGCCGCTTGTAGATCATCTTGCGATAGAAGGTGTTGAGGATCTCCTCGGCATCCATGCCGAGCGCAAAGAGCAGCGACGTCACCGGAATCTTCCGGCGCCGGTCGATACGCGCGTAGACGATATCCTTGGCATCGAACTCGATGTCGAGCCAGGAGCCGCGATAGGGAATGATGCGGGCCGCAAACAGCAGCTTGCCCGAGGAGTGGGTCTTGCCCTTGTCGTGGTCGAAGAACACGCCCGGCGAGCGGTGCATCTGAGAGACGATCACGCGCTCGGTGCCGTTGACGACGAAGGTGCCGTTGTTGGTCATGAGCGGGATGTCGCCCATGTAGACATCCTGCTCCTTGATGTCCTTGACCGACTTGGCCCCGGTCTCCTCGTCGATATCGAACACGATGAGGCGCAGCGTCACCTTGAGCGGCGCGGCATAGGTCATGCCGCGCTGGCGGCACTCGTCGACGTCGTATTTCGGCGCCTCGAACTCGTACTTGACGAATTCGAGCATCGAGGTGTTGGAAAAATCCGAGATCGGGAACACCGACTTGAAGACCGCCTGCAGGCCCTCGTCGGGTCGGCCGCCCAGGGGCTCCTTGACCAGCAGGAACTGGTCGTAGGACGCCTTCTGAACCTCGATGAGGTTCGGCATCTCTGCGACTTCTTGGATTTTCCCGAAAAACTTACGAACGCGCTTGCGACCGGTAAACGTCTGCGCCATCTCATCTCTCGCTTTGTCGAACCGTCGGGCCCGGGACGACTCTCCGGAAGGCCGCCATCCATCGCGACCATCAGGACAACCGTCGAAACCCTCTATATTTCCGCGCCTCGGCTGCCGCCGAACCGCCACGCCGCTGAGCGGGATCTAAGGGTGATTCCAGGTTTTCTCACCCGGAATCACCCGGATTCACTTCACACTTACTTGAGTTCCACTTTCGCCCCGGCCTTTTCCAGCTGAGCCTTGACCTTCTCGGCCTCGTCCTTGCTCACGCCTTCCTTGACCGGCTTGGGCGCGCCCTCGACCAGGTCCTTGGCCTCCTTCAGGCCCAGGCCGGTGAGCGCCCGGACTTCCTTGATCACCTCGATCTTCTTGTCGCCGATCGCGGTGAGCACCACGGTAAACTCCGTCTTTTCCTCGACCGGAGCGGCAGCAGCCCCGCCGGGAGCGGCGGCGACGGCCACCGCGGCCGCGGCAGACACGCCCCACTTTTCCTCCAACAGTTTTGCCAGGTCGGCGGCTTCGAGAACGGTGAGTTTCGAGAGGTCGTCGACGAGTTTCTGCAGATCAGCCATTGAACATCCCTATGGGTTCGGAACCAGTCGAGTTTGCAGATGGCGTCACGCCGCCTCGCTCGTGCTTTCGCTCTTGGCGGCATAGGCCTGGACCACGCGGGCGAGCTTGGCCGCCGGAGCATTGACGAGTTGCGCGATCTTGGTCGCCGGCGCCTGAATGAGGCCGACGATCTTGGCGCGCAGCTCATCGAGCGACGGCAGCGAAGCGAGCGCCTTGACGCCGTTGGCGTCGAGCGCGGTCTTGCCCATCGCTCCGCCCAGGATCACGAATTTTTCGTTGGCCTTGGCGAAGTCGGCGGCGACCTTGGGGGCAGCCACCGGATCGCCCGAATAGGCGATCAGCGTCGGCCCCTTGAGGAGGGGAACGACCACGGCTGCATCCGTGCCTTCGAGAGCGATCTTGGCGAGACGATTCTTCGCGACCTTCACCGCCGCGCCTGCCTGCTTCATCTGCTTGCGCAGGGTCTGCATTTGGCTGACGTTGAGGCCGGAATAATGAGCCACGACGACGACATTGGTGTCCTTGAAAACACCGTTGAGCGCCGTCACGAGCTCTTTCTTAGCGGCTCGATCCACTGCAAGCTCTTTCCGGTTGGCGGCCCGCCTTCATACGCCGGGACCGCCGGTTGCGACCTGCCGTCCTGTCCCGGCGTGCATAAATCCGGGCAGCAGGACGGCGTTCCTGAAATCCTGCCCCCCAGGCGCGGGAACGAAGCCGCACCGGGTTCTCGAGGTTCAAACCGGTCGCGGGGCGCTTGGCCCCAAAACGGTCTTCCCCGTCTGTGCAGGCATTTCGCATTAAGCCGGAGATCGGCACCTGCAGTCTCGGACAGGATGGACTTCCGGAAACCGCCGGAAGGCCTTGGCGACCATGGAAAAATTGCGATCGGCCCCGGTTCCTTTCAGATAAATCCCGCAGGATGCCCAAAAGGAATGAAGTCCCAACCGCTATGTTTTCCATGAAGCGCGCAAAGGCGCGCCGACACACTGGGCCGGCACGCCCTGACCGCTATGTAGAGGCTCGCGGCGATTTTGCCAAGCGGAATTGCGAAAATTTCGCAGATCAGCGCCGGCCCCTCCCGCCGCTGCGCGGCTGCCGCACGCAGCCTGAAGATGGTATGCAAAATGGCGAGCCAAGTGTGGCGGATTTGACGTTCCTACCACCATTGCCGCTGGTCCTTCGTAGGAACGTCAAATCCAAAGCACACTAGAATCATATAGTTGCTAGTGTCCCTTTGGTTCCGACGTTCGTACGAGCGCGTGCTGCAAAGGGGATACGAAGGTCGGAACCGGGACACTAGAGCGCATCCCGATTGGGTCGAAGCGTGATGCGCTCTAAATTCTTCGATTTTGCGCATGTTCTGTTCGGAAAACCGGTTCCCACTTTTCCGGAACATGCGCTAGGACCAACCACAAGGGGGAAAGATGCCCGGCGAGCGCATTCTCACCACCCATGTCGGCAGCCTGGTGCGGCCGCCGGCGCTGGTCGAGTTCCTCCACAAGATCGAGGATCGCCAGCCCTACGATCAAACCGCGTACGAGGCCTGCCTCAAGGAATCGATCGAGGAAGTGGTGCGCCGGCAGGCCGAGGCCGGCATCGACATCGTCAGCGACGGCGAGTTCAGCAAGGGCCGCAACTGGGCCTTCTACGTGCACGACCGCCTCACCGGCGTTACCGCCCGGCCGCTGACCCCGGAAGAGGACAGAGATCCCATGGCATCCGTGGGCGGCGGGCAGGACCGCGTCGCCTTCCCCGAATTCTACGCGGAATACGACAGGGTTTCAGGCCTGGGAAAGCGGCTCGGCTCACGCTTCGTGGTCAACGGCGCGCTCACCTACTCGCCATCCCAAGTCAACCGCGACATCGCCAATCTCAAGGCCGCGGCCGCCAAGGCGAAGGTCGCAGGCGCGTTCCTGCCGGTGGTCGCGCCGGCAAGCGCGCTGCCCAACGCCAAGAATGAACATTACCCGGACGAGCAGCGCCTGCTGTGGGCGCTCGCCGACTGCCTGCACCAGGAATACAAAACGATCGTCGATGCCGGCCTCCATGTGCAGATCGACGACGCCTTCCTGCCCTACATGCACGAAAAAATGGTCCCGCCGATGACGCATGCCCAGTATCGCGCGTGGGCGCAGTTGCGTATCGACGCGCTCAATCGTGCGCTCGAAGGCATCCCGCCGGAGCGCTCGCGCTATCACATCTGCTGGGGCAGCTGGAACGGCCCGCACGCTTTCGACGTGCCGATGAAGGACATCGTCGATCTCATGCTGCAGGTGAACGTCGGCGCCTATCAGTTCGAGGCCGCCAATCCGCGCCACGAGCATGAATGGGTGGTGTGGCGATCGGTCAAGCTGCCGCCCGGCAAGGTGCTGATCCCGGGCGTCATTAGCCACGCCACCAATATCGTCGAGCATCCGGAATTGGTGGCGCAGCGCATCGTGCGGCTCGCCGAGATCGTCGGGCGGGAGAATGTCATGGGCGGCACCGATTGCGGCTTCGCCCAGTCACCCTTTGCGCAACGGGTTCATCCCACCATCATGTGGGCAAAGCTCAAATCGCTCGCCGAGGGCGCAAGGATCGCGACGCGCGAGCTCTGGGGTCGCCGCTCGGCCGCCTAGGGCGAAAATCGCTTCACATCGAGGAATCGCGATTTCGCTCTAAGCTTTTGTTTGGTTGCATGATCTTATCCGAAAAGTTCGCAACTCTTCGGGATCAGCTCTGAGCCACGCCGACATCACTGCCCGAACAGGGATGCCGGCTCGACCTTGACCCCCGGGCCCATCGTCGACGAGATCGCCACGCGGTTGATGAAGGTGCCTTTGGCGCCGGCCGGCTTGGCCTTCTGCACCGCATCGGCGAACGCCTTGATGTTCTGCACGAGCTTGTCGGCCGGGAACGACGCCTTGCCGACGCCGGCCTGTACGATCCCCGCCTTCTCCACCCGGAACTCGACCGAGCCGCCCTTGGCGCCCTTCACCGCGCTGGTCACGTCCATGGTGACCGTGCCGACCTTGGGATTCGGCATCATGCCGCGCGGGCCAAGCACCTTGCCGAGCCGGCCGACCAGCGGCATGAGGTCGGGCGTGGCGACACAGCGGTCGAAATCGATATTGCCGCCCTGCACTCTTTCGACCAGGTCCTCCGCGCCAACCACGTCGGCGCCGGCGGCCCTGGCTTCGTCGGCCTTGGCGCCGCGCGCGAACACGGCCACGCGCACGCTGCGGCCGGAGCCGTTCGGCAGGTTGACGATGCCGCGCACCATCTGATCGGCATGCCGGGGATCGACGCCGAGATTCATCGCCACCTCGATCGTCTCGTCGAATTTTGCCTTCGCCCGCTCCTTGACCATCTTCACCGCCTCTTCGAGCGGATAGAGCTTGGTGCGGTCGACGCCCTCGCGGACGGCAGTGGTGCGTTTTCCGAGATTGGCCATGGCGATTACTCCCCGACCTCGATGCCCATCGAGCGGGCGGAGCCTTCCACCATGCGCATCGCGGCCTCGATGGTATCGCAGTTCAAGTCCTTCATCTTCTGCTCGGCGATTTCACGCACCTGCGCCTTGGTCACGGTGCCGGCCTTGTCGCGGCCCGGCGTCTTGGACCCGCTCTCGAGCTTTGCCGCCTTCTTGATGAAATAGGACACCGGCGGCGTGCGCATCTCGAAGGTGAAGGAACGATCCTGGTAGACCGTGATCACGACCGGAATGGGCGATCCCTTCTCCATCTTCTGGGTCTGCGCGTTGAACTGCTTGCAGAACTCCATGATCGCAAGGCCGCGCTGACCGAGCGCGGGCCCGATCGGCGGCGACGGATTGGCCGCGCCGGCCGGCACCTGCAATTTGATATAGCCGGTGATTTTCTTGGCCATCGTTGAGCTCCTGTCATTGGCCGTGGTCGGCCGGTTCAGGGTTCGTGGTCCGGATCCGGGCGGTTGGCGGCCGCCGTCACCTCCCACGTTCGGATGACGGTGGACACAACGACGGCGGACAGATGAACAAGCTTCCTGTCCATTGCGCCGAGCGTCTGTCTTCCGTCCTTGTCTTCTATAGCGTCTTCAACTTCTTCGCCTCTCCGTCGGCCGTTTCCGGTCGTCGGCCCTACAGCTTCTCCACCTGGCCCATTTCGAGTTCAACCCGAGTCGGCCGGCCGAAGATGGAAACGGCGACCTTGAGCCGCGAGCGCCCGTCATCGACTTCTTCCACCACGCCATTGAACGATGCGAACGGGCCCTCGGATACCCGCACCTGCTCGCCCACCTCGAAGGATACCGATGGCTTGGGCCGCTCGATGCCTTCCTGCACCTGGTGCAGGATCCGCGCGGCTTCGGCATCCGAGATCGGCTTCGGCTTGTTGTCGGCACCGAGAAATCCCGTGACCTTCGGCGTGTTCTTGATGAGATGGTAGGCCTCGTCGGTGAGATCCATCTTCACCAGCACGTAACCGGGGAAGAACTTGCGCTCGGCGTCGACCTTCTGGCCGCGGCGCACCTCCACGACCTTTTCGGTCGGTACCATGACCTCCTCGAACAGATGATCGAGGTGGCGCTGCTTGGCCTGCTCACGGATCGAATTCGGCGACCTTGCGTTCGAAATTCGAATAGGCCTGGACGATGTACCAATGCTTGTCGGTCATTTCGCCGGCTCCTCTCAACCGCCGATGCCGAGAACGAGGGTCACGAACATACGCATGAACTGGTCCGCCACCAGGAAGAAAACGGAGGCGATGGCAACCATCACGAACACCATGGCGGTGGTGACGGCAGTCTCACGCCGAGTCGGCCAAGTGACCTTCTGCGCCTCGGCGCGCACCTCCTGCAGGAACTTGAACGGACTGATCTTCGCCATAGTTTGCCTGCCGCTGCCTCCGGCATGCGGCCATAATCCTTTGATCTTTCTAGACTTTGTCTGACCGAGCCGGGTTACGCCTGGCAGGAGTGGAGGGACTCGAACCCCCAACCCCCGGTTTTGGAGACCGGTGCTCTAGCCATTGAGCTACACTCCTCCGGAAGCGCTTGCGGCGGCCCCGAGGCCCGCCGCGGGGTTGTAAATGCATGAACGGGGCTGCCATTGCAAGCCTGGTGGCGACGATCACGGCCTGCCCCGCGCCCTTGCCTTACTCGGTTATCGACACCACCACACCGGCGCCGACGGTCTTGCCGCCCTCGCGGATGGCGAAGCGCTGCTTCTCCTCCATGGCAATGGGCGTGATCAGCTCCACGTCCATGGTCGCGTTGTCGCCCGGCATGATCATCTCCGTGCCGGCCGGCAGCGTGCACTGCCCGGTCACGTCGGTGGTGCGGAAGTAGAACTGCGGACGGTAGTTGTTGAAGAACGGCGTGTGCCGGCCGCCCTCCTCCTTGGTCAGGATGTAGGCTTCCGCCTTGAACTTCTTGTGCGGCTTCACCGACCCCGGCTTGCACAGCACCTGGCCCCGCTCCACCGCGTCCTTGTCGATGCCGCGCAGCAGGCAGCCCACATTGTCCCCCGCAACCCCCTCGTCCAGCAGCTTGCGGAACATCTCCACCCCGGTCACCACCGACTTCTGCGTGTCGCGCAGCCCGACGATCTCCACTTCCTCCCCGACCTTGATCTTGCCGCGCTCGATCCGCCCCGTCACCACCGTGCCGCGCCCGGAGATCGAGAACACGTCCTCGATCGGCATCAGAAACGGCTGGTCGATCGGTCGCTCCGGCAGCGGCACGAACGTGTCCAGCGCCTCGTACAGCTTGAGGATCGCCTCGTCCGCGGTCTCGCCCTTCTCGCCGTTGAGCGCCTTGATCGCCGAGCCGCGGATGACCGGAGCCTTGTCGCCGGGAAACTGGTACTTGGTCAAAAGCTCGCGCACCTCGAGCTCCACCAGATCCAAAAGCTCGGGATCGTCCACCACGTCGACCTTGTTGAGGAACACCACGATGTAGGGCACCCCCACCTGGCGCGCCAAAAGGATGTGCTCGCGCGTCTGCGGCATCGGACCGTCCGCCGCCGACACCACCAGGATCGCGCCGTCCATCTGCGCCGCGCCCGTGATCATGTTCTTGACGTAGTCGGCATGCCCGGGGCAGTCGACATGGGCGTAATGCCGCTTGGCAGTGGAATATTCCACGTGGCTCGTCGCAATCGTCAGGATCTTGGACGGGTCGCGCCGCCCCTGGCTCTCCGACGCCTTCGCCACCTGGTCATAAGAAACAAAGTCCTTCGTCCAGCCCTTGTCCGCCGACACCTTCGTCAGCGCCGCCGTCAGCGTCGTCTTGCCGTGGTCCACGTGACCAATGGTCCCCACATTGCAATGCGGCTTCGTGCGCTCGAATTTCTGCTTGGCCATTTGACTGTTCTCTGTTCCTCTCGATGCTGTGCAAGATGCGCGGACCGTTTGGTTCTATGTCCGGCGCCGCCGCGCTCTTAAGACAGGAAGGGCTACCCCGTAAATAGGAACGGCGGCCCGGCATTCCAGACCCGATCGCGCGCGTAGAGGCTGCCCCAGCGCTGCCGTGTCCCCGAAGCGCGGCGCGCAGCGTGCCGAACCTCGCTATTTCGACTGCGGCTTTTTTTCGCCCGCGGCCTTCTGTGCTGCCTGAAGTTGCGCCAGGCTCGCTTGCAGGGTTGCCACGGTCGCTTTGAGAGCGACGATCTCGTTATTGGCTGCATTCAACCTTTGCCGTGCGTCGAGCGCATTCTTGGTCACGAGCTGATGCAGGAAGTTGACGTTGCTCTGAAGGCAGCCCGTTCGCTTGTCCAGCCCGGTCGTTTTCGTGCAGTCCTCGATCCCCGCGATATCCTGGGCGTGCGCGACGTCGAGAGCGGCGACGATCAGCCCCAGATACAGTGCTGTCACCCTGAGCATGCCGTCCTCTCTGCGACCCGATCGTCGCGCCCCTTACACGCAATACCGTCCCCGTCCTGATCGCGGATCGCGTCAAGCGCGGCCGCCATCACCGGCCGGTCGCGCGCCGCGCAAGCACTTCAAGCCGCGCCTGGCGCCAGAGCGCCCACGCTGCCGCCTGCGGCCCCACCGTGTCGCGCTCGCTCCCGCGCATTTCATCGCCGCAGTCTTGGGAGGCTAAACAGCAGGCTTGCGGGCTGGGCCCCCATATCGCGCCGGCATGGTGGGAAGGTGGTTGGAGCGGGTGAAGGGAATCGAACCCTCGTCATCAGCTTGGAAGGCTGTTGCTCTACCATTGAGCTACACCCGCAGCCGGACAACCCGAGGTCCGACGACAGACGTCTGTCGTCAAAATCCGTCCTCTGTCGTCCGTCTTCGTCCTCCGGATGGTGGGGGAGGTAGGACTCGAACCTACGAAGGCGTAAGCCAGCGGATTTACAGTCCGCCCCCTTTGCCGCTCGGGACACTCCCCCGCCGCCGAACGTCGCATCCCCGCGGATGCACGTTCTCTGAATACGGCGCGTTATGGGGAGCGGGTTGCGTGGTGTCAACCGCGGCCGGTCGGCTCCGGCCGGGACCGAAACGACCGCCGACCGCAGGTCCTGTTCCCGCCCACCTCCGTCTACGGAGAGGCCGCCCGCTCGGCGGATGACGATCGCCTGCTCCCTTGATATTGGACTTGCGGCACGGGACTGTCGCGCGCCGAGGATAGACATGCGCCACCGTGTCCCACGCCCACCCGACACGCGCCAGCCACGCAAGGGCGGCTGGACGCGCAAGCCGGACCGCCGTCGGCTCGCGCACGGAGGGGAGACGCGACCCTCCGGCGAGGGCGCGGTCATTCTGTACGGCTGGCACACCGTGAAAGCTGCGCTGGAAAATCCGGCGCGGCGCATCCGGCGCCTCTACGCCACCGAGAACGCGGCGCGCCGCCTGGCCGAGGACGGGGTGGCGCCGCGCGTCGAACCCGAGCTCGTGCGCCCGGACGCGATCGCCCACCGGCTCGGTCCGGATGCCGTCCATAACGGGCTGTTGGCCGAGGCCGACCCCCTGTCCTCGCCCGAACTGGAAGAGATCGAGCCCGCAGGCATCGTGCTCGTGCTCGACCAGATCACCGATCCGCACAATGTGGGCGCGATCCTGCGCACCGCCGCCGGCTTTGCGGTCGCGGCCGTCGTCACCACCGCGCGCCACAGCCCGGAAGCGACCGGCGTGCTGGCGAAGTCGGCGTCGGGCGCGCTCGAATACGTGCCGATCGTCACGGTGCAAAATCTCGCCCGCGCGCTCGAAACGCTGCGCGAGCGCGGCTACCTGCTGGTCGGGCTCGACAGCACCGGGGACGTCGACCTCGGCGATGCGGCGTTGCGCGCGCCGCTGGCGCTGGTGCTCGGCGCGGAGGGCAAAGGACTGCGGCAATTGACCCGCGCCACCTGCGATCGCGTGGCGCGGCTCGATTTGCCCGGACGGATCAAGAGTCTCAACGTCTCGAACGCGGCGGCGCTGGCGCTTTATGTCGCGACCAAACGGGTGAGCTGATACGCAAATTCGATTGCATCGAAATTCGCGTCATTGCTGGGCTGGGCTTGTCTTGCTGGAGCTTGTGCGGACCGATGAAGCGGGTATCGCCACAACCGGCCAATGCTTGAAGCGATTAACGCAGGCAGCCACAACTTTCCCGATGGGCTCTTAGGCCGAAAGTCTAATTAGGCCGCGCCCCCCGCAATGATACCTTTTTCCTCGTTCCGACTCTTACGCGGAGGGACGGGGTCCAGGGACGGGCCGTTGCAACACGGCAAACTTCAGTTCGAGAAACGGTTGCCAAGACTACAAGACTAAATGGCGAGGGGCATTTCGCTGCGGGGTGGTCCAGGTGCATCCGCGCGCCGCGAAGCGATGACTCCTTGAAATAGGAGGATAACGCTATGGCTGGTGAAATCCCGCAAGACTTTCGGCGCGTGATCGTCGCCGCGTCGGTCGGAAATGTCATCGAATGGTACGACTTCTATATCTTCGGGAGCTTGGCCGCGGTCCTGTCGGTCAAGTTCTTCGAACAGAGCCATCCGGTTGCGGCCCTGCTGAGCACGATTGCGCTGTTCACTGCCGGCTTCCTGATCCGTCCATTGGGGGCATTCCTGTTCGGATGGATGGGCGACCGGGTGGGCCGCAAGTACACCTTCCTCATTACCCTCAGCGGAATGGGGCTGGGCACGGGGGCGATCGGGTTGATCCCGACCTACGCGTCGATCGGCCTGAGCGCCGCGTTCATCCTCTTCGGTCTGCGGATGATCCAGGGCCTGTGCCTGGGCGGCGAATATGGCGGCGCCATCACCTACGTCGCCGAGCACGTATCTGACGAACACCGCGGCTTCTACACCGGCTGGCTGCAGACCTCCCCGACGCTCGGGATCGTGGTGTCGCTGTTCGTGATCATCGCGACACGCACGTATTTCGGCAATGAAGTATTCGACGCGTGGGCGTGGCGAATTCCGTTCCTGATCTCCTTCCTGCTGGTGGCCATCGCAATCTACATCCGGCTCCAACTCCAGGAGACGCCGATCTTCAAGGAGATCAAGGCCAGGGGGGAGATGACCAAGAATCCCTGGAAAGAGGCCTTCCTCAGCTCCAACATAAAATTCGTGCTGATCGCCTGCGTCGTGCTGATCGGGCAGGGGGTGGTCTGGTACAGCGGTCAGTTCTGGGCGTTGTACTTCCTGCAGCAGGTTTCCAAGGTGGACCCGCTGACCACGGCCTACATCGTGGGAGCCGCGCTACTGCTCGCGACGCCAAGCTTGATCCTGTTTGGCTGGCTGTCCGACATCATCGGCCGCAAACCGGTGATCTTGGGAGGCATGTTGCTCGCGGCGATCACCTACTATCCGCTGTATTCGTGGCTGGGAACCGTCACGCAGCCTGGCAACATCAACTATCCGATCGCGATCTTCATCATCTTCATCCTCGTTTGCTACGTGGGGATGGTCTATGGGCCGGTCGGGGCCTTCCTGGCGGAATTCTTCCCCGGCAGGATTCGCTACACGTCGGTGTCTGTGCCGTATCACATCGGCAACGGCTGGGGTGGCGGATTGGTGCCGTTCATCACCTCAGCGGCTTTCGCGGCGACCGGCAGCATCGGCTACGCGCTGATCTATCCGATCGCGGTTCCGGCGGTGTGTTTCGTGCTCGCCCTGTTCCTGATGCCAGAAACGCGTCACAACAGCATCTGGAAGGAAGCGGCGACCGCCAAAGCACCAGCCTAGACCAAGCAAGGCATCCGCGAGCGCGGTCCTTCGGGACCCGCTTCATGTCCGGGACGCAGTCTGCGGGTGGGATCCTCGTCTCCAAGATGCGCGGATCCGGATCAGGCTCGTGTCGGACACTGATATGAGAATCCGAAGCCCCGGCGAACTTGCGTTGCCGGGGCTTCTTCATGTCGCGTATCGCAGGGGGGCTGGGAGGGACGCGACACTGACGGTCATGTAGGGTAAGAATCGGGCGAGACAAGAAGGTCGAGGACTCCAAAATCGGGGCGGCGTCGCCATTTTCGGGAACAGTCGGCCGTCGTGCGGCGAGGCATGAATCGGGAGCAAGCCCGATCCATCCATCGCTTGGCGAACAGCCTCAAGAGGTACAAAGCCATGGCTCAGACCATTCGTGAGAAGGCCAAGATTCGGCAAAACCGCGAAGAAGATCGACCGAGCGAGGACGACATCGCGCGGCAGGATCTCGGACCGCGCGGCCAGGTCGGCGCGCCGGATACCGCGAAAATGACGGAAGACAGCAAATTGCAGACGCCGTCCCCGCTCGACCCCGGCCACACGGTCTAGCGCCCGGGACGCTGCCCGGCAGCGGCGGTTGTCCTGGGAACGCCCGGAGCTGCCCCAAAGAAAAACCCCGCCGAAGCGGGGCTCAAGTCTGGGACGAACGAGCTCTGAGGGTCGTAGAGCTCGTCCCACGGTCCTCAATACCGAAAACCCCCAAGGGGTTCCGGCGCGCCAGCAAAAATTCTGGCCTGCACCGCTTCCCCGGTCGCGTCGGCACGAAAACGACGGCGGCGCCGCCATCGTTGGCCGCGCGGTCCTTTACCAACACCCCCTGGCCGATGGCCGCAAACGGGATGCGGCAATTGTCGCTTCCGTCGCGTTGTTTTGCTATTCGAGCCGCCGGCAAACGTCGCCGCGCACGGTCAGGGGTGGCGGCAAGTTTCAGATTTAACTTCTGATTCCATCGCCTAAGCCATTGAAATACCGGACTAGCTCACGGGGAGAGCAACGGTTTGTAATTCCGCCGCGCCCATGCTTCCCGGTCTTCGCCGTTTGCCCCTAGCGCATGTTCCGGAAAAGTGGGAACCGGTTTTCCGAACAGAACATGCGCAAAATCGAAGAATCTAGAGCGCATCACGATTCGACCCAATCGGGATGCGCTCTAGGGCCTGTTGGGATTCATCGCGAGTTTATCACGGCTGCGACCAGATGGATCATGGAGGCGAAGCTCTGATCGGTCTTGCAGGCGCGCATTGCGATACGTTTGAACTCCTTGAGCTTGCCGAAGAAGTTCTCGATGAGATGCCGCCATTTGTACATCTCCTGGTCGAGGGGGAGAGGCTTTGCGCGACGCGGATGCTGGGAGATCACGGCCTTGGCGCCGCGCGCGTCGAGATCGGCGATGATGATGTTGCTGTCGAACGCCTTATCGGCGATCAGCGCGTCGAAGGCCAATCCCTCGATGAGCGGCGGCACGCCCACCGTGTCGAAGCGCTGTCCCGGCAGAAGCACGAAGCGCACGAGATTGCCGAGCGCATCGGTGAGGGCCAGGATTTTGGTGGTCATACCGCCTTTCGAACGGCCGATCGCCTGGCTTTGGGTCCCCCTTTTGCGCCCTGTCCGTGGCGATGGACCTTGATGATCGTGGCGTCGATCATGGCGTATTCCATGTCGGGATCGTCGGACACGGCGTCGAACAGTCGCTTCCAGACACCGGCCTTCGCCCAGTCGCGGAAGCGCGTGAATACGCTGTTCCAGTGGCCCAGCGAGGGCGGCAGATCACGCCACGGGCTGCCGGTTCGGGCGATCCACAGGACCGCCTCAACAAATCGTCGGTTGTCCTCGCCGCTGCGGCCGGGGTCGCTCCGCTTGCCAAGACAAAGCGGCTCCATCTTCGCCCATTGGGCGTCAGTCAAAACGAATCGGTCCATTCAAAGCTTGAATCACAATCAAGCACGGATGAGAATCCTAAATCCCAACAGGCCCTAGTCAATATTCCGGACCCCTAGATGCACTCACGGCCACTTCATGCTGGCCCGTTCTATTCGGTGCCCCGGAACGACAGTGCGACGCTCCGACACGATGTGCCGGTAGAATCCTGCCTCACTCGATCACCTCGTCGGCGCGGGCAAGCAGCGACGGCGGGATATCGGGCCTGAGCGTCTTCGCGGTCTCGAGGCTGCGGCCGGCTAGACCGCTTCGAAAAAGGCGGAGGAAATATGTTCGAGATTGCAGCCCTCTATGCGCAGCAATCGCGTCGGGCCATTGCGCTGCGGCGAGTGGATGTCACCCTCATTGTAGACCTGAGCGCTGCCCGGCGTCAGCGTGTAGTCGCGCAAGCGCCGCGCCTTGCCCGCTAGACCTTCGCTCGGCGGCGGCGAGACGATCCCCCAGTCGGTCATGACGGTCTCGCCCGCCGCCTGCCCATAGATCGCCCAGGTCGGGCCGTGGTCGTGCGGCCTGCTTTGCCGCGAGCTATGCTCGACGTGACCGACAATGCAGAAGCCCAGCTCAGGATCCTCGTAGAGAATCTGTCGCGTGGACACGTGGTCGCTCAGATACGTGGCGACAAACGCCTCGTCACTGCAGACCTCGCCGAGCAGCGCTCGTACCCGTTCGCGTCCTTCCGATCCGGAATCGGTGGCGAGGATGCGATGACACTCGGCTGCAAATTGGTCGAGCGTGTACGACATCATCGATTTTCCGCAAGTCAGCGACGGCGATACTGTCCGCCCGCACACGGATCATCCATTACTCCGCCGCCAATTTTGCCCAGTTCCAACTCGGGCAATTCGTCCCTTTCGGGCAATGTGCCGCTTTTGCGTTTCGGGGCGGACGAGCCGGCCTTTTTGCGATTCTCTCCACTCGCGGGCCGCTTGTCTGTATCCGAGAAGTTGGCCATGGATTTGATCCTCAATGGTTTGAGCGTAGTTGACTTTGACCGGGGTCGAATAGTTGCTCGACCACGTACCCGCATGCTTAGCGGCCGACAGAAGGACACGCTTGAGGCCCGGCTGTCGCCGGTCTGAAATCTCCTTGAAGATTTCCTTGAGATTTTCCGCCGGACGCCAGTCAGCAAGCGGATTGAACTGTTGAAGGAGAACGTGCCCACGCTATCGCGGACTGCCGGGGATGCAGGCCGACGCTGCGGCCCGGGTTGACGCCAGCCTGCAGGCCGCCCTACAGAAACTCAAAGGGTAGCAATGCGCTGGCAATGTTCTCGTTCGAGAACACAAAAGCTAAGCAATTTCAAACAGAAGCCGGGTTAGCTCAGCGGTAGAGCAGCGGTTTTGTAAACCGTTGGTCGGGAGTTCAAATCTCTCACCCGGCACCATTCCGACCCGGCGCACGATGGCCGCCAAGTCGGCGTCCTCCCGTCTGCATCCGCTCTGATCTCCCTGCGCTCATCCTGCTGTTCTCCAACCGGCTTGAGCCGGTTCGACGGCGCTGCCGAAGCACGGGGCGCGAGCCCGACGGCCGCTACTGCTTGGGAATGCCGGCCCGCTCGATCACTGCCGCCCATTTGGCGATATCGCCGGACAGCCGGGCCTTCAATTCTTCCGGCGTGCTGGCCCTGGCTTCGATCCCGAGGTCGGCGTAGCGCTGCTTCACGTCGGGCATCGCGAGGATTTCGCGAATCGTCTTGTTCAACAGATTGATGATTTCCGCCGGGGTGCCGACCGGCGCAAACAGCCCGTTCCACGAAACGACCTCGTATCCGGGGACGCCGGCTTCCGCGGCGGTGGGCACGTCGGTGAAAAACGGCGAGCGCTTGGTCCCGGACGTGGCCACGGCGCGGATCTTCTTGTCAAGCAGCGTCGGCTTGATCGGAGCATAGAACTCGACCAGCATCTGCACGTCGTTCCGCAGCAGCGCGACGATGACATCGGGCGTGCCGCGATACGGGACGATCTGGAAGTTGACCCCGGCCAGCGACTTGAGCAGCTCGGCTGCAAGATTCTGGGTGCCGCCGACATTGATGGTGCCGACATTGAGCTTGCCCGGCTGCTCGCGCGCCGTCTTAATGAAGTCCGGCAGCGTCTTGAACTCGGACTCGGCATTGGTGGCGAAGACGAGGTCGAACGAGCCGATGGTCGAGATGGTGGCGAACGACTTCACGGGATCGAACGGCAGCGCCTTGTAGATGGCCGCGCTGATCGACGTGCCGTTGGTGACGAGGCCGAGCGTATAGCCGTCCGGCGCCTGGGACAGCACCGCGCGCGCCGCCGCGATGCCGCCCGGCCCGGGCTGATTTTCCACGACGAACCGTTGTCCGAGCTTGTCGCCGAGCTTCTCCGCCGCGATGCGCGAGGTGATGTCGGCAACGCCCGCCGCCCCGAAGGGCAGGATGAAGCGAACCGGGCGATTGGGGTAGTTCTGCTGGGCGCGCGCGAATGCCGGAAACATCCCGACTGCCGCCGAGCTGGCGAGGCCCGTGTTGAACTGCCGCCGCGTGATGCGGATGTCGATCATGTCTGCCTTCCCTTGCGTTCCCGCCCCGCCGAAGGGGCGCACCCACCCGGTAGCCCGATTTTGGTTGCGGAAGAAGCACGGCTCCGCCGTGTGCGCAACACCGTCCGGGATGGGCCGCCCGCTATCGCGGGCAAAGGGGACGAAAAGTCACACCTTCTCCTCGATCACGCTGGCGCGCACGTCGTCCTCGATCAACCGCCAGATGTGATCCACGTAGCGCACGAATTCGGCCGTGCGTTTGATCGCGAGCGCGCGCGGACGCGGCAGCTCGATCGCGACGCTCTCCAATAGCCGGCCGGGCCGGCGCGCGAACACGAGCACGCGGTCGGACAGAAACACCGCCTCGTCGATCTGGTGGGTAACGAACAAGACGGTCTTGCGGCCCTGCTCCCAGATGCGCAACAGCTCGGTCTGCATGATCTCGCGGGTCTGCGCGTCGAGCGAGGAGAACGGCTCGTCCATCAACAAGACTTGCGGGTCGATCGCGAGGGCGCGGGCGAGATTGACGCGCTGGCGCATGCCGCCCGACAGCTGGCGCGGATGGTAGTTCTCGAACCCTTCGAGCCCGACCAGCTTCAGGAGCTCCATGGTTCGCCGCCGTTCCGCCGGCCCGACCCGACCCGCGACCTCGCGCCCGATGATCGCATTGGCGAATACCGTGCGCCACGGCAGCAGACTGTCGGACTGAAACACGAAACCGCGGTCGCCGCCCGGGCCGCGCACCGCGCGCCCGTCGAGCAGCACGTCGCCCGCGCTTGCCGGCTCGAGCCCGGCGACGATGCGCAAGAACGTGGTCTTGCCGCAGCCCGACGGGCCGACGACGGAGATGAACTCGCCATGCTCGACCGCAAGGTTGATCGCTTGCAGCGCGTGCAAGTCGCCGAAGGTCTTTCCGAGATCGCGGGCTTGCAGCTTCGGCGCCATGTCGGGGCCCTAGTCCTTGGTCCACGGCACGAGCCGGTTTTCGAGCCAGCCGAAGCCGGCGGTGAGCGCGATCCCGGCGGCTGCCAGCACCACCACGCCGGCAAACAGCTCCGGCATGTTGAAGGCGTCCGCCGACTGGGCGATCAGGCGGCCGAGCCCCGCGCGCGAGCCGAACAGCTCCGCCACCACCACGCCGATCAGGCCGCGGCCGATGCCGAGCTTGAGGCCGGCGAGAATGAAGGGCACCGCCGACGGCAGCGAGACCTTGAAGAAAATCTGCCGCGGCGTCGCACCGAAGGAGCGCAGCATCTCGATCAGCCGCTCGCTCGTGGTGCGAAGTCCGGCCTCGGTATTGATGGTGACCGGAAACAGCACCAGGAAGATGACCACCAGCACCTTCGACCAGATGCCGATCCCGAGCCAGAGGATGAACAAGGGGGCAAGGGCAATCGTCGGCGTGGCGTAAAGGCCCGAGATCCACGGCTGCAACACACGTTTCATGGTGGCGCTCTCGGCCATGGCGAAGCCGACGACAACCCCCAATACGCTCGCGATCACGTAGCCGAGCGCGAATTCGATCGCGCTGATCCACATGTGCCGCCACAGCTCGCCGCTTTTTGCCAGCGCCACGATTGCCGCGAATATCTGCGAGGGGGCGGCCAGAAAAAGCGCGTTGGCGACCAGAAAGCGGCTGATCAGCTCCCAGAGCAGAAGCCCGCCCAGGACCGAAAGCAGGCCTGCGGCCGAGAAGCGCGGCAACCTGATCCGCAACGGCTCGCGCGATTCCATCGACCGCTGCACCGCCCCCTCGTCGCCGCCGGGCGGGGTCAATCCGCCAGCTGGGTCACGCCCGGCAGCACGAAGCGCTCGACGTCGGTCGAGCCTTCCACGTCGCCGAGCGCTTTGAGCGCCTGGAGCAGCGCGCCCATCTTGGTCCTGGAGACCTTCCCGGTATTTTCGAAGAATCCGTTGGTGTGGAGAAAGTCGTAGGACTTCGCGACGTCCGGCTCCTTGAGCCGGCTTGCGTCCACCATGATCTTGATTGCCTCGGCGCGGTTCTGCGGGTCGGAAAACCAGGCCATGCTCTTGTTGTGGACCGACAGCACCTTTGCGAGCGTCGTCTTGTGCGACGTCGCCCAGGCGCGGCCGACCACCGCTCCGGCGAACGGCAGTTCGCGGGCATAGTCGATGGTGAGGCCGAGATTGGTGAAGCCTGCCGACTCGGCATAGAAATTGAACGGCGGAAGCAGGAGCGCGGCATCGACGCCGCCCGCTTGCAGCGCCGAGAAGCGCGCCGAGGTCGCGCCCGCGAACACAGTATCATAGTCGTCGGGCTTCACGCCGTTCGGTCCCGCCATCCGCTCGAGATAGATGCGGGTGATGTCCTTCGGGCCGCCGATCGAGATGGTCTTGCCCTTGAGGTCGCTCCAGTGCTTGATCGCGGGCTTGGCGAGAAGCGCATACGGTGGCGCCTGCATCTCGATGCGCACGATGGCGATGGCCGAGCCCTTGTCGATGGCGCGGATCGGATCGGCAAGCCCGGTCGACAGGGCCAAATCGAGTGAGCCCGCGGTGAGCTGCTGCACCAGCGCCGCGCTCGACTGGATGAACACAAGGTCGAGCTTCAAGTCTTCGGCGGCGAAATATCCCTTGGTGAGGCCGATATAGACCGGCCAATGGGTGGAGGAGACCGCGCCCACCATGCCGACGGTCACCGTTTCCGCTTTTGCCGCCGGCGCGACGGCGATTGCGGCGCCCGCGAGCAGCGCTCGCAACGCATGTCCCAGCGATCGGCCCATGATCATGTCTACTCCATCATTGGTTGGCGATCTGCGCGCGATAATGTCGCGCAATCTCGGCACCTGTTGCCTTCCACACACGCGCGTGCCCGCAGATATAGGCGAGCGCCGCGTCGAAAGCGTCGATGCGATGGGGCATCCCGGTGAGATAGGGATGCAACGCGATCGCCATGACGCGTCCCGATTCCGCGCCCTCGCGATAGAGCACGTCGAATTGCCGGCAGATCATCTCCCGGAATTCGTCGGCAGTGCGATGGGCCCGTTCGAACACCGGCTTGTCGTTGATCTCGTGGCTGTAAGGCACGGAGATGAGACGCCGTCCGCCGTCGAGATTCATGAGATAGGGCTGATCGTCATTGGTCCAGTCGCAGACATATTCGCAGCCCTCCGCCGCGAGCAGATCGAGCGTGTTCCAGGTCTCCTGCAGGCCCGAGCCGAGCCAGCCCACCGGCCGCGTGCCGGTTGCCTTCGCGATCGTCGCCAGGGCGCGCTGGATGATGCCTGCCTCCTCGCCCGCCGACGCCTCGTTGAGGCGGCGCGTATTGCTCTCGCAGTGGCCGATCCACTCCCAGCCGAGCTTTTGGCCTTCCTCGATGATCTCGGGATGGTGGGCGCAAAGCTCGCTGTTGAGCGCAACGGTGCCGCGAATGCCGTGGCGGTCAAGCACTTTCATCAGCCGAAACACGCCCACCCGGTTGCCGTAGTCGCGCGCGCACCAGGACGGAATGTCCGGCACCGGCGTGCCCGGGCCGCCCGAGCCGGCCGGCACCTTCTCCATGAGCGAAAAGAACTCGATATTGGGGATCACCCAAAGGGCGACATGCGCGCCGTCCGGCCAGCCCAGACGCGGACGTCGAATGATGGGGGAATAAGGGAACGGGCCGTAGTGGGAGGGTTTCATGTCATCATCGCGCTCGGGAGTTGCCTTGCTCCGCCCTCACCCCGAGGAACGCGGACGAGAAGGCGCAAATTCGAGAAGCCGCGTGCGCGCGTCTCGAAGGGTGGGGCGCCCTCATGCTTCGCGGCGCATCGCAACGCAGACGAGCGTGTCCAGGCGGCGAGGACTTCCCCAAGTTGCGATGCTCCGCAGCATGAGGCGGAGAGCGTCCATTCATCGGATCAGCTCGCCTTCTTGACGGCCATGCCGTCGAGGTGCGCGATCACCTCGTCGACATGCATCACGTCCGCGTATTTGTGATGCATGTCGAACAGGTTGACCTTGTGGGACAGGATGCTGCGATCGAAGCAGCATTCCTCCACCAGCACGACGTGATACCCGTGGGAATAGGCATCGACCGCGGTCGCGCGCACGCAGCCCGACGTGCTCTCGCCGCAGATGATCAGCGTCTGCACCCCGAGCTGGGTGAGATGAGCAACCAGCGGGGTGCCGAAGAACACGCTGGCGCGCTGTTTGGTGATGACGACGTCCTGCGGCTGCGGTTTGAACTCCGGCCGGATGGCGTAATCGGCGGGATCGACCGGCGGCCTGTTGCGCTTGGTCGCGGTCACCAGACCGGGGCGGCTTTCCGCCCTCACGTCGCCGGTCGAATAGAAAATCGGAAGGCCGGCGCCACGCACCGCGGCGAACAGTCGCCTGGTCGGTTCGATCGCGGCATGGGCGTATTCGCCGCAGCTGTTCGGATGCGCCCTGGCGAGCTCCGCCGGCGGCCGCGGCCCGCCACGATAGACGACGTCGTAGAGATCGACCGCCAGCAGTGCCGGGCTCGGACCGACAAAGACCTTGCGCCGATAGCAGGAATAGACCTCCAGCACCTCCGGCGTGATGACGTCCTTCCAGCAATGGTCTTCGAAATCATCGCTCATGGCTGTCGCTCCCCTGCGCGGGCTTCCGCGCCAGGCGCGGTCCCCCAAGCCGATCCAATCGAGCCTAGCGGGGCACGGATGCGATGTACATTTTGATCTGGCTCGTCGGTCTGCGCCCGGCCTCGAACGGAGCGCCAACGCGCCGAAGCGCCACGACATTGCGGGGAGCATCGGCGTGCGCATGCTCACCAGGCGTTGTGTCTTGCCCCCGCCACGCCGTCCGCCGGCCGCCCCTGCGCGTACCGTGCGATCGGTGCTGCGCCTTACGTGGTCCCAACCAATCGCAACAACGGTTCAAGGCGCTCGCCGATGTCCTGGCCGCCGCCAGGGCGAAGCCCGCCACGATCAGATCTACGGCGGCCGGTGACCGGTCAGAATGTCAGTCCCGCCTTTGCCATGAACGTGCGTCCGGGCAACGGATAGGCGCTGTAGGTCCCGAGCGAGGGCAGACCGGTCATGAAATCGAGGGCGCTGATGGCGTATTCGACCGCGATCCGCGCCGATCCGGCGCGCAAAATCGCCGCCTGTTGCTCCGCGGTTACAGCCCATCGGCGCAGGCGATGCCCCGCCGCATGGGCGGGCCACGATCGCGCAGAGTGGCTCACCCCTTCCCCGCCGGCTCGGTCGCGGCCATGAGCCAGTCGAGATAGCCTTGGTCGACGCTGTCGACCGGGATCACCAGGATCGCGGGCGTGGTGTAGGAATGCATTTCCTTCACCGCCGCGCCGACCCGTTCGGCAAGCGAGCTACGGGTCTTGATGATCATCACCACCTCCTCGCCGCGCTCGACCGCGCCCTGCCACCAATAGTGCGAAATCATGCCGGGCAAGATGTTGACGCAGGCGCACAGGCGGCGCTCCACCAGGGCACGTCCGGCCCGCTCCGCCTCGACAATCGAGGGATAGGTCGTATAGACGAGGATCGCGCGCTCCATGTCCACCCACCTTGCCGGTCGCGGGCGCTGTTTGCCGGCTAATCATGCGTCGATTTTCAGCCCATGAGCCCCGCGGACGCGAGCTTCGAGCGGATAGCATTCGTCGCCAGCCCCATCCCGGAGGCGCAGGAGGCGCTCAAACGGCTTGCCGCCCGGTATGGGAACATTCCCGCCAAAGATGCCGACGTCATCGTGGCGCTCGGCGGCGATGGCCTGATGCTGCAGACCCTGCATCAGTTCATGAAGACGGGCAAGCCGATCTACGGGATGCACCGCGGCACCGTCGGATTCCTCATGAACGAGTATTCCCCCGACGATCTGCCCGAGCGCCTGGCCAAGGCCCAGGTGACGATGATCCATCCGCTGCTCATGCGCGCACATGACGGGGACGGCGACACCGTCGAGTTCCATGCCTTCAACGAGGTTTCGCTGTTTCGCCAGACCTATCAGGCGGCGCGCCTGCGCATCCTGATCGACGGCGAGGAGCGCTTGCCGGAACTGGTTGCCGACGGCGTGCTGCTGGCAACGCCCGCCGGATCCACCGCCTATAATCTCTCCGCCCAGGGTCCGATCATCCCGATCAACGCGCCGCTGATGGCGCTGACCCCGATCAGCCCGTTCCGGCCGCGGCGCTGGCGCGGCGCGCTGCTGCCCGACACCGCGCGCGTGCGCGTCGACGTGCTGGAGCCGGAGAAGCGTCCGGTCGCCGCCGTCGCCGACCACGACGAGGTGCGCGCGGTGTGCTCGGTCGACATCCAGATGGATCACGGCATCTCGATGCAGATGCTGTTCGATCCCGGCCACAGCCTCGACGAGCGCATCCTGCGCGAGCAGTTCGGATATTGATCGTTCGCGCCCGCGTTGTGCGGGCATGTCGGTTTGTACTATCATTGCGGTCGATGCTCTCGAAACTCAAAGCGGCATGGGCCCGCCTTGCCGGCGCCGGCGGAGCCAACGAGTCCGACGGATCGGCAACGACGCCTGCGATTGAATATCAGGGCTATCGCATTCGGCCGGCTCCGTTCCGGACGGAGAACGGGTACCAGACCGCCGGGATCATCGAGAAGGATGCACCCGCGGGCGTCAAGGAGCACCGGTTCATCCGCGCCGATACCCATCAAAGCAAGGATGATGCGGTGGCCTTCGCGATCTCCAAGGCCAAGCAGATCATCGACCTGCAAGGCGACCGCATGTTCACACCGCCGCAGGAAGGTTGACCGCATCAGCGCGGTCGCGGCTCCGCGGGCGCCGCCGTGCGAGCGCACCCGGCCGTCGCCGGGCTGCCTGACCCGCTAGAGCGGGATGACTTTTCTTCGAGTCGTCATCCCGCTCCAGCCTATTGTTGGAGCATGATCTTTTCCGAAAAGCGGTATCCACCCCGGATCAAGTCCGGGGCAGGCTTTTTCGGGATCATGCTCTAAACCCTCTGCTCGTCGCTGACCAGCTTCTGCAGGATTTGCTTGTATCGCACCGGCCCGACATCGATCGCGAGGATGACCGGATCAATGGCGCTCAGTGCGGAATCGATGATCTCCTGCTGAGCTTCGATGACCGGCGCATCCTGCTCTTCGAATGCGAAGCGGCGGGTGGCCGATATCTTGTCCTGGATCCGGGCGTTCAGCTCGTCATCCGCGGTCAGAACATTGAACCGCACCGCGGTGAAAAAGTAATGAGTGGTCTTGTCGCTCTCCGGCGTCAGCATATGGATGGCGTGATAGCCGGTTCCGCTTTCCGGGATCGCACCGGGCATGCAGATTCCGGTCAAGAGGCGCAAATTGCTCGGAGGCATCCAGCGCATGCGGGTGAACTTGTCCACGCGTTCCGGCGCCGACGGCATGAGGATGGCAAACAATCCCGGCACGGTCGCATTCTGGGCATGACGCCCGACGACCACGTCATCGCCATCCTGTTCGACGGTAATCTCGGACTCCACCGTGTCGGAATTGCCGAGAATACCCTCGTGCAGGTAGGACGTGTGACTCAAGTCGAGCAGATTGTCGATGATGAGCTCGTAGTTGGCACGAATGGTAATTCGGTCCCGCTTCGTCGCATGCATCTCCGGAACGTTATCGAGCACGCTGAAGTCCGGCACCTTTGAAAGATCGGGCGGGCGTTCACCCATCCAAATCCAGATCGCCTTGTGCTTCTCCGTCACCGGATAGCTGCGGACACGAGCCCGCGGTGGAATGTTCTTTGTTCCATGCGGATTCAAGACGCACGCGCCGGACGAATTGAATTCCAGCCCGTGATAAGGACACTGGACGAAATCGCCCTTGACGATCTTTCCCATGTGCAACGGCGCGAACCGGTGCGGGCAGCGGTCCTGAAGCGCGGCAACATGTCCATCCGATTTCCGGTAGAGCACGATCGGCTCTTTCAAAATCGTGCGGCCGAGCAATTGACCATCGGCGAGGTCGTCGGACCACGCGGCGACATACCACGCATTGCGCAGATACCTTCCGGTCACCATTTTCTTTTTGCTCTCGAGAAGCTCCGCGTCGAGCCCTGTTGCGCGCGTCATCGCGTACGCTCCCTTGCAATGCGTTTCAATGAGACGCCGATCTCCCCTGCCTGTCGCGCCGACCGCCCTTTACCGAATTATCTTGCGAGACCTCGCCGCCGGTCAAGCCGACGATCCGGCTCCGAAGGCGGCTTGCAAGCATACCGGCCGAGCGCAGCGAATTTATCTTCCGCCTTGTCGCCGGGACCATCTCGTCGGCGGCTATCGGCTGGACCTCCGTTTGCGATCGGCCTAGGCTTTCGCTTCCATTTTCGGGAGGATCAAAATGAAAAACGCCCGCGTCGCGTCCGCTATTCTTATCGCCACCCTTGCCGGGGCGTTGCAGACGACGCCGGCGGCGGCCGAGCTCAAAACGCAAACCGTGGACTACAAGCAGGGCGACACCGCGCTTGAAGGATATCTCGCCTACGACGATGCGAGCCGCGGCAGGCGCCCGGGAGTGCTGCTACTGCACCGACGCGACGGTATGACCGAGCTGACGCGCAAGAACACAGAGATGGTTGCAAAACTGGGCTATGTCGCCTTCGCGCCCGACATCTTCGGCAAGAATATCCGGCCAAAGGAGGTCAAGGAGATGCAGGAGCAGTCGGCCATCTACAACAAGGACCGCCCGCTCATGCGCGCACGCGCGCAAGCGGGGCTCGATGTATTGCGGCAGAACCCGATGGTCGATCCGGCGCGCATCGGCATGGTCGGCTATTGCTTCGGCGGCACCGTCGCCGTCGAGCTCGCGGAGACCGGCGCGCCGGTGCTCGGAACAGTGACGATCCACGGTTCGTTCCGCAACTTCACGCCGGAGGGTGCCAAGAACATCAAGGGTCGTTTCCTGATTCTGCACGGCGCCGAAGATCCGATCGCTCCGCTCGAGGAGGTCAACGGCTTGATCAGGGATTTCCGCGCGGCCAAGATCGGCTGGCAGATGGAGCTCTACAGCGGCACCGAGCATGGCTTCTCCACTCCCAAGAACGCAGCCGAAGAGCGCGCGAACCTGCTGTCGCAGGCCGCGATGGTGAGATTCTTCAGCGAAATATTCGGCAATTGACCGGCGCGCGGCCCGCCGGACCGTGCCGCGTGCCCCGGCGGCGCCGCATTGCCCAGGGAGGAACCCGATGGCTCAAGATACCGACGTTCACCGCCACAAGCGCGGCGGCATCTACTTCGATGATTTCGTGGTCGGTCACCTCTACGAGCACCCGCTCACGCGCACGGTGACGCAGATGGACAACATGTTGTTCTCCAACATGACGCTGAACCCGCAGCCGCTGCACATCGATCGCCATTTCTGCGAGCAGGAGACCGAGTGGGGCCAGCCGTTGATGAACTCGCTGTTCACCCTCGGCCTGATGATCGGCATCATGGTCAACGACCTCACGGTCGGCACCACCATCGCCAATCTCGGCATGACCGAGGTGAAATTCCCGCATCCCCTGTTCGAAAACGACACCGTCCACTGTACGACCGAGGTCATCAGCAAGCGCGAGTTGACGTCGCGGCCAGGGGCTGGAATCGTCGAGTTCCATCACCGTGCCTACAATCAGGACAACAAGCTCGTGGCGGAATGCCGCCGCCAGGTGTTCATGCGCATGCGGCCGCGCTGATGCGGTCACTGCTTTTCGTCCCCGCCGACGGCGGCAACAAGCTCGACAAGGCGATGGCGAGCGGCGCCGACGCGGTGATCGTCGATCTCGAGGATTCGATCTCGGCGGCGGGCAAGGCCGAGGCGCGAAAGAGCGCGGCGGCCTTCATCACCGAGGCCGTCAAGGCCGCCGCCCGCCCTCGCCTGCTGGTCCGCGTCAACGGATTCGAGACCGGCCTCACCGACGCCGATCTCGACGCTGTCGTGCCCGCCCGCCCCGACGCAATCATGTTGCCGAAAGCCGAAGGCGGCGCCGGCGTAATTCACGCCGACGCGAAGCTCTCGGTGCGCGAAGCGATCAGCGGGCTGTCCGACGGACACATCAAGATCGTCGCCATCGCGACCGAGACCGCGACGGCGCTGTTTCTCGCCGGCACCTATCGCGGGGCCAGCGCGCGGCTCGAAGGGCTCACCTGGGGCGCCGAGGACCTCTCCGCCGAGCTCGGCGCGGAAACCAACCGCGATCCCGAGGGCCGCTTCCTCGACCCCTACCGGCTCGCGCGCGCGCTCTGTCTTGCCGGCGCCGCCGCCGCGCAGGTGCAGGCAATCGACACCGTCACCGTCGACTTCCGCAACATCGCGGCCCTGCGGCGCGAAACCGAGGAAGCGCGCCGCGACGGCTTTACCGGCAAGATGGCGATCCATCCGGCACAGGTTGCCGTCATCAACGAGGTGTTCACGCCGACGCCGGCGGCGATCGCCAAGGCGCGTGCCGTGATTGCCGCGTTCGATGCCAATCCCGGCAGGGGCACGGTCGGCATCGACGGGGTGATGTACGACCGGCCGCACCTCGCGCGCGCTCGGCAATTGCTGGCGCGCGTCGCCGCGGCGGGATTGAGCTAGCGCAGTCGACGACGGGCGGTGCCACACCGTCCCCTCCCCCCGCTTGCGGGCGAGGGACAGGGTGGGGTCGCGCAGAAAGCCTCGTGATCGGCCGTGTGATTCCGTATCGAAGCGTTCGTGCGAGCGTGCCCTTCCCACCCCTCCCGCGCGAGCGGGGGAGGGAGCAGACCGAGTTCGCCGCGCGTATTGATTCCATCACGGCCCAATAGGCCGCTGTATTACTTCTTCTCTCCGTACACGGCCTTCGGATCGAAGGTTCTCTCGCCGTCGCGGAATTCGAGCGTCACGGCGCCGGACTTGCCCAACGGCACGGCGCGATAGAAGCACGAGCGCCGGCCGGTATGGCAGGCGCCGGCGCCGGCCTGCTCCACCCTGATCCAGACCGCGTCCTGGTCACAGTCGATGCGCATCTCGACCACCCGCTGCACATGGCCCGAGGACTCGCCCTTGCGCCAAAGGGTGCGACGGGAGCGGCTGAAATACCAGGCTTCGCCGGTCGCGATGGTCTGCTGCAGCGCCTGCGCGTTCATGTGGGCGACCATCAGCACGTCGCCAGATCGCGCATCGGTGGCAACGCAGGTCACCAGCCCGTCGGCGTCGAATTTCGGCGCGAAGGCGCGTCCCTCCTCGACCTCCTCGGCCGAGCCGCGCGCCCCGAAGATCGAAGGCGTGTCGGGCATGAAGCCTCGCTCATCGCACCTTCAGGGCGAATTCCTCAGGATGAAGACGTGAAAACTCGGCGGTCGACGCTGCAACTCAGCGATCGACCCCGCGCACCATGGTGATGAAACGAACCTGGTCATCCGGGTTCTCCCGGAAGCTGCCGGTAAACTGCGTCGTGATGGTCGAGGAGCCCGGTTTCTCCACGCCGCGCACCGACATGCACATGTGCTCGGCCTCGAGCATGACCGCGACGCCGCGCGGATTGAGAATCTCCTCGATGGCGCTCGCGATCTGCGAGGTCATGTGCTCCTGCGTCTGCAGCCGGCGCGCATAGACGTCGACCAGGCGGGCGAGCTTGGACAGCCCGACCACGCGATCCACCGGCTTGTAGGCGATGTGCGCCCGTCCCGTGAACGGCATCATGTGGTGCTCGCAATGGGAATTGAAGGCGATGTCGCGCACGAGGACGAAATCGTCATAGCTGCCGATCTCGCTGAACGTGCGTTCCAGCACATCGGCGGGGCATTCGCGATAGCCGCTGTAGAGCTCGTCATAGGCGTCGATCACGCGCTTGGGCGTATCGCGCAGACCCTCGCGGTCGGGGTTGTCGCCGGCATAGGCGATGAGCGTGCGCACGGCCGCGACCGCTTCCTCGCGCGACGGCTTGGGGACGACCGGCTCGGGGGCGGCGCGTACATGGTCGGAAAGGGGCGGCTTTTCGGCGGGGGTGGATTTGGGCCAGGGCTTGACGACAGCGTCCATCGCGGTCTCTCCGTTCGACCGGCCTCATGGGCCGGGGGTGTCACCGGGGCGGCCGCATCAGTCATACGCGCTCTGGGAAGATTTGACCCATGCGCGGCGACCGGACGCCGCATTCCCATTTTACATGGCTGCCATATGGCTTGCGTACCGGCCTCGCCCGCAGGAGCAAAGCCACCCGTCGGCCCTGCAAGCCTCCTTGCTCGCGCCGCCGGGTCACTCCCTATATATTGCTTCACAGGGGCGGCGCAATCGTGTCGCCGGCCGATCAACCGCAATCGAATGTCATGTTGAACGAGGTCTACAACAGCCGCATCCTCGAGCTGGCCGGCAATATTCCCCGCTTGGGCCGGCTCGCCAATCCCGACGCCAGCGCGACCGCGCATTCCAAGCTGTGCGGCTCGACCGTGACGGTCGACCTCAAGATGGACGGCGACACCGTCACCGACTTCTCCCACGACGTGAAGGCCTGCGCGCTGGGCCAAGCCTCCTCGTCGATCATGGCGCGCAACGTGATCGGGGCCAAGGCGGCGGAACTGCGCAGCCTGCGCGAGACAGTGCGGCGCATGCTGAAGGAAAATGGTGCGCCTCCAAGCGGCAAATGGGCAGATATTGCCGTGCTCGAGCCGGTGCGCGACTACAAGGCACGTCATGCCTCGACCATGCTGACATTCGATGCCGTGGCGGCCGCCATCGACCAGATCGAGGCCAAGCGGCGGGCCGCGCTGGCGGCCGAATAACAGCCCGAAGCGGCGAAGTGGTGCATTCCGCGCCGGCTGCTCGGGGGGTTGCCGTGTGATGACGACCCGTGCGAATGCCTGCCTGGCCGGCCCCTCGTGGCCTGCTGCAGTGCGGGCGCCGCGCCGGCACCCGACTGCACAGGCGAAGCCGCGGCCCTGAGCCGGGAGGAACCGAACTGCCGCGACTCGATGCGCTTCGCCCGCCGACCGGCCGCCCTACTGCATCACACTCGAGACCATCATGCGTTTGCGGCGCGCGTGAAGGCGCACGTCGCGCACTGTCCGGATTCGGATTACCGCCGCGGGCGCCGACTGGGCCAAGCGGCGGACGGACTACTCCAGGCTGTTCGGCCGGTACCGGTGCCGGCGGACGCGGTAGGCGAACGATCCAACAACCCCACGTTTGTCACGGCCATCCACGTTCTTGCTGCCGAAAGCAAAGGCTGAACGGCCGGAGCAAGTCCGGCCGTGAGGCTTGTGGAATTGAATGAACGAGCGCGCGGCAGCCGATCGCTTAGTCGCGCGCGCCGCTCGGATGCCCTACCGTGGCCAGCGACGTCGTCGCCTTGGTCGGCGCGGACTGCGGGAGATCGTGCTCGAACAGCGCATCGACCGTATTGAGCTTCATGCGCTGCAGCTCATCGGGGGAGAGCCGATACAAAGGCTCCCACGGCGGGATGCGCAGCGCCGTTTCGAGCAGCTCGCCGCCCCCGCCCATCTCGATGGTGTATTGCGCGAGCCGTCCGATATCGCGCTGGACGACGTTGAGCTCCTCGGCGGAATAGTTCGATTCCAGCGCCTGCTTGCGCTTCTTGCCGAGCCAGATCTGATGAACGAGAACATGCGCCTCCGGCGGCACATAGCGGCGCGCGCCGGCCAGCAGCAGGAACGCGCACATGGATTCGCAATTGCCATCGGGCGAAAGGCGCGCGCGGCGGTCGGCGGCAGGCGACAACGGCGTGGTCTTGCCGATGGTGGTGATCATGCCGAGGTTTCGGATGGCACGGCCGAGCGCGAGCGTGCCGAGCACCGAGCCGCCATCGGAATCGAGCACCAGAACTGCTCCGCGCGGGTCGGGATCCTTGGCAAAGGCCTCGAACTCGCGCGGCGTATCGGCGGTGATGTAGCCGACGGCGGAAATCCACTCCCGGCAATTCGTTCCGCACGCCTGAGCCGGCCCCTCGCGCCGCCATTCGAAGCGCATCGGTGCACTGCCGCTATCGTCGGCCGGGGCGGGTGGAGCAGAAGATGCCTGGACAACACTACATGCAAGCGCGAATGCGCCCCAGAACAGTCGGAGCATGCTGACCCTCATCAATGACGCCTTGCCTGACGTTTCTTGAGCGACGTCGGTCGAAGGCGCCTGTGTCCCACAGTTTGCCTTGCCCGTTTTAGAGGCGGCAGGGATTCGGGTCTAGTCCGAAAAACCGCCTGCGAACGCCTATTTTTGGCGCAGACCCTGACCTCGCGGGCCGCCACAATTATGTAGAGAGGGGCCCCGACAAGGCGGCGGCAACGATTCTCCGCGAGCGACGGGAAATGGACCGGCAACATAAGGGGCTGAGCATATTCGGCGCACACCTCGCCCGCCTGCCCGGATTCGCCGCCCGCGGGCTGGTCAAATCCTACCGCTATACGCTCGCGGCATTGACCGGAGCCAGTTGCCGTCACCTGCCGACCTGCTCCGCTTATGCTGACGAAGCCATCGGTCGCTTCGGCCTGTGGGCGGGCGGCTGGATGACGCTGGCGCGGCTCTGCCGCTGTCATCCCTTTGGGACCTCCGGGCTCGATTTCGTGCCGCCGTCGTTGCCTGGGGACGCGCGCTGGTACCTGCCCTGGCGCTACGGCCGCTGGCGCGGGACCAACTGCGCGATCGAACGCGCGTCGGGCGTCTGAGCCGCTCCCTCGCTCGAGCCTTCGCTGTGCTTGCCCGCGTCCGCAGATGAGTCGAGTTGCCACGACACGCCGCTCGAACAGACCCCGACCTCGCTCTCATTTGTGGGCCCGTTTGCGGCGAGTTCTGCCCATGGGCGCGTTCCCACCAGCCGGCCCCCCGTACTTAGGTCCCCCCTGCATCGAGCCACTTGCGAGAGTGCGGGAATGAGGAGAGAATTGCAACCATTGCGATAGCGAGGCGGGCTATGGCGGAAAAGCTCGATCCCTTTGACGTGGTCGCGCTGGAACGGTCGCTCAACGACTCCGCCGTCCGCGTCTCGACGATCTGGCTCAGTTATCTCCTCTTCGCACTCTATCTCGTCATCGCAGCGGGGACAGTCACGCACCGTCAGCTTTTCCTCGAAGATCCTGTCAAGCTGCCGGTGCTCAACATCGACCTGCCCCTATGGGGCTTCTTCTTTCTCGCGCCGATCTTGTTCGTGATCTTTCACGGCTACGTGCTCTTGCAGGTGCTGCTGCTAGGGCGCACGGCGGTGGCGTACAACGAGGCTCTCGATCGGGCGGTAAAGCCCCCGCCGGCCAACGTCGCAATGCGGCAACGGCTGGCCAATACCCTGTTCGCCCAGATCTTTGCGGGATCACCACGAGAGCGCGAAGGCGCGCTGGGTGGAATTCTCAAACTGACCGCCTGGATTACGCTCGCGATCGCTCCCGTGCTCGTACTCTTGGTGTTCCAATTCAAGTTCCTGCCCTACCATAGCCATTTTGTTACATGGACGCACCGCATGCTTATTTTCGTCGAGCTCGCGACCGTGTTGCTGCTGTGGCCGCTGGCGCTCGATGCCCGACGGGACGTCGAATGGCGACGCCTGATGCGGCAGCCAATCACCCTGGCGGCTATCGCGTTGTTCGTTCTCGTCTCCGTGTGTCTGGCGACATTTCCCGGCGAGCTCCATGGGCGGTGGCTACGGCAATTCCCGAAAAACTCCGCTCCTTCTCAATCCGCCATGCGTCCCATCGCTCCGCAGGAGTGCAGCCGTTCGGGTTTTCTTGTCAGGTTCCTGCCATCAAATTTTGATCGGATTGTTCTTGTGAATTTGTTGGACGTCGTTGATGACGAAAGGCTGGCAAAAGTGACCAGCGCCGCAAAACAGCGCGGAATAGCGCCCCACCAGACCATTCGAATGCATAGTTTTCAAAATCGAGATTTTCGTTGCGGATTATTTGCTGGCGCGGACCTCCGCCACGTCGATTTCATCGGCGCTTCCCTGATCGGGGCAGATTTTGAGTTTTCGGAACTTCAAGGCGCGTCATTTGCTGGGGCCGTTCTTGATGGCGCGAACCTGCTGGACGCCAGACTCCAAGGCGCTGGCTTCCAGTTTGCATCGCTTCGCGGCGCTTCCCTCCACAGTGCAAGAATCGATGGCGCTATATTTTTGTCCGCAAAACTACCGGGGGCCAAGCTGGATTTTGCAAGTGCCCGCGGGGCTGTGTTTTCAGATGCGCAACTGACCGGCGCCTCGATCGCAAATGCTTGGTTCGAGGCGGCCGATTTCAAGGGCGCCAGATTGCAAGCGGCAGACTTAACAAAAACAGATTTTAGCGGCTCATTTTTTGGGGGGGCTGACCTTCAGACCGCCTTGATTGCGGGCGCAGACCTAGAGGCAAGCTATCTCGGCAAGACTCAACTGCAAGGGGCCGACCTTCAGGGAAGCAGACTTGATCATGCCGAGTTCCTGCAAGCGGCCCTCTGGCGCACCCGGATCGACAAGTGCGAGAAAGCACAAGTCGGCTCACCCGTTTTCGAGCCATCGCTTGTCGTCCGCGACAAAACACAAGACTACCCAAGCTACAGTTATTCTCCAAAGCCGGTTGACCATTTTATCGAAGAACTACTGACAGACGTGCCGCCTGAAAAGCGCGACGAGATACGCGATCGCGTACTTGAACGTTTGCCCAAAGAACCAGACCAACCCGACACGAAGATTTGGAAGGAAGCTTGGCTTGAATGCGCGAGCAAGGCCGCGCCCAAGGCCGAGCATGAAACGCAGCAGGCCGCTGAAGTGGTCGACCTGGCCTGTAGGGAAGAGCCAGAGGATTTCTACATAGCGGACGGCATCGCTGCGATCTGGTCCGGATATTGGATGGAGTCCTATAGCTCTTCGCGCGCCAAGATCATCGCCCGCGGCCTCGCGGGAGTTGACAAGCCGTGCCCGGGTGCCACGCAATTGAATCTTTCCACCCAGAGACGGTTGCGATCAATGGCGGGGCACAAAGTCGAATGAGGCATGGTCCTCGCCATCGCGATGCCCATCCCTCCTTCGCGGACTGCCATACCGATGCGAAGAAATCCGGCCCCCGGTGCCGGCCCAGCGGTGGCGGGCGCCGCGTCCCTACCAACCCGCACGCCAACGAGCGAAGCAGCCCAGCACAGCGCCCATGTCGGACGGGATCATGAGGCGCCGCCACTCAACGTGTACTCGCGTGCGCTCCTCGGGGTTGCAAGTTCCGCTGCCATGATCTAACCACCCCTCCGCCCGCCGTCCCCAATAGGCGCGGCGGAATGAACTGCGCTTACCTGCGTTCGTAGGCAGCGAGTGAGCAACAGGAGTGAGACGATGGTCGCGCTGACCTTTCCCGACGGCGCGCGCCGGGACTATCCCAAGGGCTCGACCGGGCTCGATATCGCCAAGAGCATTTCGCCTTCGCTCGCCAAGCGCACGGTCGCCATGGCGCTCGACGGCGCGCTCGCGGATCTCAACGACCCGATCGAGCGCGACGCCAAGATCGAGTTCGTCAGCCGCGACGACCCGCGCGCGCTGGAGCTTATCCGGCACGACGCCGCGCACGTGCTGGCCGAGGCCGTGCAGACGCTGTGGCCGGGCACGCAGGTCACCATCGGCCCGGTGATCGAGAACGGCTTCTACTACGACTTCTTCCGCAACCAGCCGTTCACGCCGGAGGACTTCGAGGCGATCGAGAACAAGATGCGCGAGATCATCGCGCGCGACAAACCTTTCACCAAGGAGGTGTGGTCGCGCGACGAGGCCAAGCGCGTGTTCCGCGACAAGGGCGAGCTGTTCAAGGTCGAACTGGTCGACGCCATCCCGGACGACCAGCAAATCAAGATCTACAAGCAGGGCGACTGGTTCGACCTCTGCCGCGGCCCGCACATGACCTCGACCGGCAAGGTCGGCAGCGCCTTCAAGCTGATGAAGGTCGCGGGCGCCTATTGGCGCGGGGATTCCAACCGCGAAATGCTCAGCCGCATCTACGGCACCGCTTTCGCCAAGCAGGAGGAGCTCGACGCCTATCTCAAGCAGCTCGAGGAGGCGGAGAAGCGCGACCACCGCAAGCTCGGCCGCGAGATGGACCTGTTCCACTTCCAGGAAGAAGCCCCCGGCTCGGTATTCTGGCATCCGAAGGGCTGGACGCTGTTCCGGATGCTCGAAAGCTATATCCGTCGCCGCCAGAGCGCGGCCGGCTATGTCGAGGTCAACTCGCCGCAGCTCATGGACTCCTCGCTCTGGGTCGCCTCCGGTCACATGGCGACGTTCCGCGAAAACATGTTCTTGACGCAGCCGCGGGAAGACGACGAGCGCACCTTCGTGGTCAAGCCGATGAACTGCCCGGGCCACATCCAGATCTTCAAGAACGGGCTGAAGTCGTACCGCGATCTGCCGTTCAAGCTCGCCGAGTTCGGCAAGGTGCATCGCTTCGAGCCTTCGGGCGCCCTGCACGGCCTGATGCGCGTGCGCGCCTTCACCCAGGACGATGCGCACGTCTTCATCACCGAGGAGCAGATCGCCGCCGAATCGCTCGCGATGAACGACCTGATCCTCTCGATCTACGAGGACTTCGGTTTTTCCGACGTCACCGTCAAATTCTCCGACCGCCCCGACAAGCGCATCGGCGACGACGCGGTGTGGGACAAGGCCGAGGCCGCGCTGATGGCCGCGCTCCAGGCCTCCGGCCGGCCCTGGACGCTCAACAAGGGCGAAGGCGCGTTCTACGGCCCCAAGCTCGAATACGTGCTGCGCGACGCCATCGGCCGCGACTGGCAGTGCGGCACGGTGCAGGTCGATCTCAACATGCCGGGCCGGCTCGGCGCCTTCTATATCGATGAGCATTCGAACAAGGTGACGCCGGTGATGCTCCACCGCGCCATGTTCGGCTCGCTCGAGCGCTTCTTCGGCATCCTGCTCGAGCATTATGCCGGCCACCTGCCGCTCTGGCTCTCCCCGCTGCAGGCGGTGGTCGCCACCATCACCGACGACGCCGATGCCTATGCGCGCGAGGTGGTGGCGGCGGCGCAGCGGGTGGGGCTGCGTGTCGAGGGCGACCTGCGCAACGAGAAGATCAACTACAAGGTGCGCGAGCATTCGCTCGCCAAGGTGCCGGCGCTGCTCGTGGTCGGGCGCAAGGAAGCGGCCGAGCGCACCGTGTCGATCCGCCGCCTCGGCAAGGAGGGCCAGAGCGTGCTGCCGCTCGACGCCGCGCTCGCCGCCCTCGCGGACGAGGCGGTCGCGCCGGATGTCAGAAGGATGAAGCAGGCGGCGTAGGCGGCCGCGTCAACCGAGTCCGTGTCCCGGATGCGGTGCAGCGCGCAGCAGCGCAGACGAGGCGACGCAATCTGCAAAAGCCCGACTGCACGCTGCGTAGCGGTGCACCGCTGATCCGGGACCGCCACGGATCGGAACGATCCCGGGTCTGCAGCGCAACATTTCGCTTCGCTCATGCTGCGCTGCGCCCGGGACACCCATTAGAGCGCATCCCGATTGGGTCGAATTCGTGATTCCCACTTTTCCGGAACATGCGCTAATGAGCGCCTTCGGGATGCAAGTGGGTTCGGTCAGCAATCGCGGTGTCGCCTCGCGCGCGGCTTCGTGCGCGCGGCGCCGTGGGGGTCGCAGTCCCAGCGCAGCAGCGGCTTGGCCGGCGGGTTCGGCTCGACGAAGCGGTCGAGCGGCGACGGCGCGAAGCGGTAGCGCTCGCGACCGGGCTGGTCGCTCGGCGGCACCAGCGGCGCCGCCTCGGCCGCAGCAACGCCGACGAGCAGCAGCATGACGGCGGTCGCGCGCAGCCCAGTCATGCCGCTCCTCCCTCGTCCCGCGGACCCCGCCGGATCGCGGCGTCGCGCCTCATTCCGGTCGAGCTGCGGCACGGCGTGCAATCCGCGCAAGCTTATTGCGCTGTAGAGCGGTGCACCGCTGGTCCGCGACCGTTCCACGGGCCATGTCCGTAACGATCCCGGGTCTGCGGCGCGTCGCTGCGTGCTTGCTGCGCTCCGCCCGGGACAGGAGATCACGTGCGCTGCGCGGGATGCGCGCCTCTCCAGCGGCGGCGACGACGCCTCAGCTCAGCGCGCCATGACCTCGACTTCGCGGTCGACGCCGTTGACCACCCGGAATTCGCCCTCGTAGGTCTTGTTGTCGTTGCGGGCGATCGCCCGATAGTCGCCCTCGGCCAGGATCACCCGCGGGAAGGCGCCGATCGATTCCTTGATCACGTCGCCGCCCGGCGTGAGCACCGACCATTGGGTATTGGCGCGGGCTTCGCCGCCCGGCTCGTTCACGAGCTTGAGCGTAATGATGGCGGCGCGATGGTTGATCGTGGTGTCGGTGAGCTTGCCGGCCTGCACGCGGATATCGGAACGCACGGTCGCATTGGCGTCGCCGTAGTTCGACACGATGTGATAGGTGCCTTCAGGCACCAGGATGAGATCGCCGGTCGCAATGCCGGTGGCGATCGGCCGCTTGTCGCCGGGCTCGAACTGGCTGCCCTTGTAGAGCTCGAACGAAATCTGCCCCGGCGGGATGCGCGCGTCGCCGACGCGGCCTTCGATACGCAATCCGCCGGCGGGAATCTCGAAGACGTCCTTCACCGTTTCCGCGCGCACCTGCACGGCCTTGGTCACGTTCGCAAGCCCGAAGCCGACGCTGACGACGTAAGGGCCGGGCGGCAGGACGAAGGTGGGCGCGGATCCCTTGTCTTCCTTGACGATGCGCGGAACACCATTCTGCTCGGTGCGAAAGACCCGCCAATGCAATCCGCCGTTGATGGCCGGCAGGTCGTGGCCGAACCGCGCGCTGAGCGCGAGCGCGCCTTGTCCGGCGGGTACGGCCGGCGCGGCATGGACCTGCACGCCGGGGTTGGCCGCCGGCGGCGGTTGCAGCACCTGTCCCTTGGGCGCCGCATTGCCGCCGGGAGGCGTGAGGCTCTGGGCCGGACCGTGCGGGACCGACGGCACGTCGTTCGGTGGACGGAGCGTGAACGAATCGTCGAAGCTTTGGCTGTTGCCGAACCATTGCGCATCGGCCGCGGCGCCCAGCGCCGCGAGCCACAGGCCTGTGGCCAAAACGAGTTGGCACCCCCTGCCGGTCCTCGTCCCCCCGATCCTCATGGGCGGCAGTTTTCAACCGCAATCGCGGCAAATTCATGCCGCCGCAGTGCGGTTTGTCACCATTGCCGCCGTATGCTAGAGCGCAGGTCGATTGGGCTTAATCGTGATGCGCTCCGGGCTCTTTGATTTTGTGCGTGTCTCATTTGGAAAACCGCTTGCCACCCCGGATCACGTCCGGGGCGGACTTTTTCCGGGACCTGCGCTAGGCGCAGCGCAGCCAGCGCAAGGCCTCGCCTGCTGCGCGGATCAAACCGATGCCTGATGCTCTCGAACTGCTCAAGACCCGACGCTCGATCAAGCCGATCGAGCTTGCCGGCCCCGGTCCGTCGGCCGCCGAAATCGAGACCCTGTTGACGGTGGCGTCGCGCGTTCCCGACCACGGCAAGCTCGTGCCGTGGCGCTTCATCATCTTCGAGGGTGAGGCGGAGACTCGCGGCCGGCGAGGCGATCGTGGCGGCGTTCCGCGCCAAATACCCGCAGGCGAAGCCCGAGCACGTCGAAGCCGAGCGGGGGCGGCTCGCGCGCGCGCCACTCGTCATCGCGGTGGTGAGCCGCGCCGGGCCGCACGTGAAGATTCCGGAATGGGAGCAGGTGCTGTCGGCGGGCGCCGCCGCCATGAGTTTCGTGCTCGCCGCCCACGCGCTCGGCTATGCCGCCAACTGGATCACCGAATGGTACGCCTATGACCGCGGCGTGCTCGCTGCGCTGGGCCTTGGGGCGAACGAGCGCATCGCGGGCTTCGTCCATATCGGCCGGCCGAGCGAGCCGCCCGAGGACCGGCCCCGCCCCCCGCTCGACGCAATCGCCACCCGCTTCGCCAGCCGCTAGGCTCGCTTCGGCGCAACGCCCACATCCGATCATGTTCTACGACACGGCAAAGAACGACCATGGACTTCCGCGCGATCCCTTCAAGGCGATCGTCGCTCCGCGGCCGATCGGCTGGATCACCTCGATGAGCGCAAAGGGCGAGATCAACCTGGCGCCGTACTCGTTCTTCAATGCGGTATCCGACGAGCCGCCGATCGTGCTGTTCTCCAGCGAAGGCCCCAAGGACTCGCTCGTGTTCGTGGAGGAGACGAAGGAATTCGTCTGCAGCCTCGCCACCTTCGACCTGCGCGCCGCCGTGGTCGAGACGTCGGCGCAATTTGCGCGCGGGGTGAACGAGATGGAGCGGTCGGGCCTCGCTCCCGCCCCGTGCCGGCTGGTCCGGCCGCCGCGGGTCGCGGCCTCGCCTTGCGCGCTCGAATGCAAGCTCCTGCAGATCATCGATCTCAAGGACCTGGAGGGAAAATCCACCCATCGCCACGTCGTGCTCGGGCAGGTGGTCGGCGTGCATATCGACGACCGCTTCATCAAGAACGGCCGCCTCGATACGGCCGCCATGCAGCCGATCGCACGTTGCGGCTACGCCGACTATTCCGTGGTCGACAAAGTGTTCGCGATCGCGCGTCCTGCCGCAGGACGGAAGCCCAACGACGCAGGACAGACCAGCGACGGCATTACGGAGAACTCCTCCGCCGTCTGAGGTCGGTCCTCCTCCGTCCGCCGGCTTATGCCGTCTGGATATAGTCGCGCAACGCGGCGGACTCCTGCTCCATTTCCTGGAGCCGGTGCTTGACCACGTCGCCGATCGACACCAGCCCGATCAATTGATCGCCCTCGACCACCGGCAGGTGGCGGAATTTGCCTCTGGTCATCAGCTCCATGAGCACGCCGACGGTATCCGCCTCGCTGCAGGTGACCACCTTGCGGGTCATCACCTGGGACAGCGGCTGCGCCAGCACGCCCGCGCCCCCCTCCGCGAGCACGCGCACGATGTCGCGCTCGGACAGAATGCCGATGACCCGGCGATCCGGGCCGAGCACCAGCAGCGCGCCGATTTTATGCTCGGCGAGCGTGCGCACCGCGGTTTCGAGAGTTGCCGTGGGCTCGATTGAAATCACGTCGCGGCCCTTGGCGGAGAGAATGGCTTTCACGATCATCGTCGCCTCCCTTGACCGACATTGCGCCGGGGGCGCGGATTGTCGGCCGGTGTTGGTCACGCCCGATTTGGTACCGAGTTCCGTCGTGTCAGCTGCTCCACGCGGCCACGGACGAGCCACTGGTTCTTGCGTGCCGCCGCAAGAGCGAGCGGCTCGGCGGCTCTCCGCAGCAGCCGCGACTGAGCACGGCACTGACGTGACATGGGGATTATCGATCGGAACGGGGGTTGCCGCAAGACCGCGATGTCGACCGCGATGGTCAACCGCGATGATCAACCCGCCGTCGATGTCGGGTCGGGCCCTTGGCCGTTGTCGCGCGCGCCCGCCATCGGAACCGGATCGAATGCGGCGAACGCAAATAGGCCCGCCAGGAACCCGCCGATATGGGCCTGCCAGGCGATCGCCTGCTCGAGCCCGGGCATGCCGACGGGAAGAACTCCGAACAGAAGATTGACGCCAAACCACACCAGCAGGAAGGCGAGCACGTTCCGATCGCGAAGCGTGGCGGCAAGTGGTGCGGCCGGAACCCGACAAGCCGCCTCGCGATCGCGCCAGAACCCGAGCGGACCGCCGCGCTGGAACGCAAACCGCATCGCCGCGGCCATGGCGCCGGAGATCGCCGCCGAGGCGCCGACCATCGGCAGTATTTCGCCGAAATGAGTGACCAGATGCGCAGCCGCGCCGGCGGCGGCCGTCACCGCCATGAACGCCAGAAATCGCAGCGGCCCGAATTGTTGCGCGACCGGCGAGCCGAAAGCCAGGAACCACACGGCGTTGAAGATCAGATGACTGAGGTCGGCGTGGATGAGCGCATAGGTGACGAACGTCCACGCATCGGCGGCCCAGCCGCCGGGCCAGACGACATTCGGTAATACGGCGGGGTCGTAGCGCGCAGGGATGAAGGCAAAGAGCAGCAGAAACTCGGTCGTCTGTTCCGCCGTCAGCACCAGCGCGAGGAGCGCGTAGACGAGGCCGAGCACCGCGAGCAGTGCGAGTACGACCCCAGGCACGTTGAGCATTCGTTCGCTGCGCGGCTGATCGTGCATGGTCGGGTATTCTGGCCAAGCGAGTTGATTGAAGGGGAATCCGGCTCGAAGCGGTCGGCGGTGTTGACATAGGCTGCCGCGCGCCTTCGGGCAAGCGAGCAACGCGCAGGCGCTCACGATGGCGCCACAATCCGTGCGCGGGGATTTCTCGAAGAAGAGCGTCACCGCCCGGTAAATGCCGCGAGGCGTTGGCCGCGCGCGGGAGCAAGCAATCCGGGCCCGATCATTGCGGTTCGTCCCCGCCGTGGCCCGCCGGCCCGCTTCGTGCCAGCGTTAACGTCGCCGGCGGCGGCCGTTCGTCAGGCCATGCGGCGGCTGCCGGGCCGGGTTAACGCCGGGCATTTGATTCAAATTGTATTGTTTTGCATTTGAGTGAAATTCGTTTCGAACAATAACAGTATTCGTCGCGCTGTTTATTGGCGTTGTCTTCAAAATGCCGTTGCCGGATTAGCGGCGACTTAAATCGTTTGTGGGAAATGTGGCCTCAAGAACAGGGAGAGGCCACAAAATGAAATGGAATGTTGCAGCCACGCTGCGGGCTGGATTCGCCATCGGGGCGCTCGCCGCCGCGCTGGCAATGACGCCGGCGAACGCAGCAAGCGAACGAGCGCTGTTCGCATCGGTCGGCCCCGCGGCCCGCGCGCCGATCGGCTGGACCGAGTTCTGCGCGGAATACGCGCCCGAATGCGATACGAAGGCAGCCGACGCCCGCGATGTCGCGCTGACGACGAAGGCTTGGAAAGAGCTGGTGCGGATCAACAACCGGGTCAACGACACGATCAAGCCGATGACCGATCTCGAGCATTGGGGCGTGGCGGAGCGCTGGAGCTATCCCGACGACGGTTACGGCGACTGCGAGGACTACGTGCTGTTCAAGCGCAGGCTGCTGATGCAGGCCGGATGGCCGCGCCAAGCCCTCCTCATCACCGTCGTGCGTGACAAGCAAGGCGACGGCCATGCCGTGCTCACCGTCAAGACCGACAGGGGCGAGTTCATCCTCGACAACCAGAACGAAGCCGTCCTGCTCTGGTCGGAGACCGGCTACCGGTTCGTGAAGCGGCAATCGCAGAACGACCCTAACCTCTGGGTCGCACTCGGCGATCCGCGCCCGGCAACCGCCACCGCCACGTCGCGCTGAGCCTCGTCGAAGATTGCGCGAATCCGGTCCCCTGCCCCGCCTCCCCGAACCTCGACCGGGATTTGCGCGCGGCCGGCCCCCTCCCCGGGGCCGGCCGCAACTTTTTTCTCGTGTCGCGGAGCGGTGCAGCGCAAAGTGCGCCAGCAAGCAGCGATGCATCGCTGATCCGGGACACAAGCTTCACCCGATCCGTCGGAGGCCCTTCGCATATTGCTGCCAGCGCCGCACATAGATGTCGGCGCCGCGCAGGATCGCCTGCGCCGCCGCTTCATCGAGCGTGCGAACCGCCCGCGCCGGCGCCCCGACGATGAGCGAATTGTCCGGAAATTCCTTGCCCTCGGTCACCAACGCGCCGGCGCCGAGCAGGCAATTGCGGCCGATCCGCGCGCCGTTGAGCACGATCGCACCCATGCCGACGAGGCTATTCAACCCGATGACGCAGCCATGCAGCACCACGTTGTGGCCGATGACGCAATCGTCGCCGATGACGAGGGGAAAGCCGGGATCGGTATGCAGCGTCGCGTTGTCCTGGATCTGCGAGCGTGAACCGAGCTCGATCCATTCATTGTCGCCACGCAGCACCGAGCCGAACCAGACGCTGGCGTCGGTCCTGATGCGCACCCGCCCGATCACGCTGGCGCTGTCGGCGATCCAGTAGCGGCCGTCGGCCGGCAGATCCGGGCCCTCGCCGTCGAGCTCGAAGATGGCCATTCACGCCTCCTTTCGTGGAGGCGTGACGTTGCCACGGCGCGCCAGGATTGGCGAGCAGGCGGCGTCCGCGTTCAGCCCACGGGCATGCCGAACGCCGCCAATGCCATGACCAGGACCGTGCCCGAGACCACGCTCCAGCAGCCGGCAAGGCCGAAGCCGATCACCAGCGCGAAGCCGCGCTCAACCTGTTGCGTTGACATGACGCCCCCGTTTCGCCCGCTCGATCTTTGGCAGAGTGCGAGCGGGCGCGCCAGAACAGCCTTAACTAAGGGTTAACGCTGTTGGGATCAGGTATCGCAAGCCAGGGCGCGAGGTTCTTCCGGCGCGGATCCCGATCCCCGGCGTCCGATTCCCGTTCGCGCCTACGCACGCTTGCTTCGCAGGGCTGATCAGTGTCGATGAGCACGATTCACTTGACCGGAAAGCGAGGCCGACAACCGCGCCGCCATCGGCACGGCAGTCATGGTCTGCTTTTGCTGCCCCTCTTGGTTTTCGCCGCGGTCGCATCCATGGCCTTCATCTATCTCGGCTACGTGCTGTGGCCGCGCTGGCCGGGGCCGCCGGTCGGCCCCGATGCACCGGCGCTTCCGATCACCGTCGCGGGCGCCTCCTTCAACCTGCCGCCGGCCGCCATCCGCGTGCCGGTGCAGCGCCGACCGGGCGCGCAGGAGCGCGTCGATCTCGCTTTTCTATGGCCGTCGCTCGAGCCCCCCGACGCCGGTGCCAAGCCGCCGGCGCCGGCGCCCGGCACGCTTGCGGCGCCGATGCATCCATTCGACCGGGTATTCATGACCATCTCGGCCGCCGGCGACACCCTGCCCCCGTCCGAGCGGGTGATGACCATCTATCCGCGCTATACCACATCCGACGCGGTGCTCGGTCCCGGCGGACTGAACGTTCTCGCGTTCCGCGAGGGCACACCCTATCAGGGCGAGGACCTGATCTATGATGCGGCGGTGCCGAGCTTCGTCGCGCGCTGCACCCGCAACGGCGCGGGTCCGACGCCTGGCATCTGCTTGTACGAACGGCGCATCGGCGCAGCCGACATCGTGGTGCGTTTCCCGCGCGACTGGCTCGCCGACTGGCACGCGGTCGCGGCCGGCATCGATCGGCTGATCGCAAAGTTGCAGCCGCCACATTGATCGACCGGTGGCCGGGCAGCAGGCGGCGCTGTCGTCAAGCGAACAGCGCCTGCGCCGCGGAACGCTTGCGAACGCGCATTATCCCTTGAGCAGGCCCGGCTCGTCCAAATCGAGCGCGAGGATCGGCAGCTCGAAAAAGGACGAGCGCGCGTCCTTTTCGTCGAAGAACACCACGCCGATATATTCCTCGCCGACATAGACTTCCGCGGAATCCTTCTTCCTCAGCCGCGGCACGACGCGAATGCGCTCGTTGTCGAATTTGCGCTTGAGATAGGCGTCGAGCTTCTTGATGTCCGGGCCGGTGGTGGAGGCGTCGCCCAAGGTGATCTTCATCTCGAAATTGTACGAACGCTCGTCGTCCTCCTCGTCTTCGTCGAGGACGAGCGCACCGAGGTGCTCCTCGCCGACGAAGACGTCCGCGGAATCATTTTGCTTCGGCACCACGCGGATCCTGGGATTGCCAAACAGGCGCTTGAGATAGGCGTCGAGCTTCCTGATTTCCTGGACATCCACCGGTCGCTCTCCCCCTCTGGTTCAGACGTCGCCGTCATTGAACATATGGTCCATGGCGCGCGACGGCTCGGGACAGCCGGCCTCGCCAATGACCCTGGCCGGAACCCCGGCCACCGTGGTGTTGTGCGGCACCGGCTTGAGCACCACCGATCCGGCGGCGATCCGCGCGCAATGGCCGATCTCGATATTGCCGAGAATCTTGGCGCCCGCACCGATCAATACGCCGTGGCGAATCTTCGGATGGCGATCGCCCGCCTCCTTGCCGGTCCCGCCGAGCGTCACCTCCTGCAGGATCGAGACGTCGTCCTCGATCACTGCGGTCTCGCCGACCACGAGACCGGTCGCATGATCGAGGAAGATTCCACGCCCGATGCTCACCGCCGGATTGATATCGGTCTGGAACACGGCCGACGACTGGCTCTGCAGATAGTAGGCGAAGTCCTTGCGGCCCTTTTCCCACAGCCAATGCGCCAGCCGATGCGTCTGAATCGCATGGAAGCCTTTGAAATAGAGCACCGGCTCGAGAAAGCGGTTGGCCGCGGGATCGCGGTCGAGCGTCGCCACGATGTCGGCGCGGAAGGCGGCGCCGATCGAGGGTTCGTTCTCGAGCGCATCGGCATAGGCCTGACGGATCAGCTCGGCCGAGACTTCGGGACCGTCGAGACGCTCGGTCACCCGGTGGACCACGGCCGCTTCCAAGCTGTCGTGATGCAGGATGGTGGAATAGATGAAGGTCGCCAGCTCGGGCTCGCGGCGCGCGATCTCCTCGGCCTCGCCACGTACTCGCGCCCAGACCGGGTCCACCTTGTCGAGGGCTTCGGCTCTCACCCGTTGCTGAGCCATGACCGTCTCCCGCACGCCTTGTCGGTGTCGAACGCGAGCTTAGCACATTTGAGCTCGCTCAAGACCATATATGGCGAATGGGGCTGCAAAGCGGGAGGAGGCGTTAACAGCCGCCGGGCGCACAAAAAAGCCCGCCTCGCGGCGGGCTCGACGTGCGCGTGCGGTCGTTACGCAACCGGTACGCTTTCGGGCGACCCCGTGACGGGTTGCTCGAAAGCAGGCGGCGGGCGCCGCACTCCTGCTCAATCGTCGGCGCGGGACGAGAGCCGATTATTCCGCTCGGCATGAAGCGGCACGGCCATGCACGAGCTCATGGCGAGCGCACACGACCACATTGCGATGTACAAAAGAATGGGCATAGCGAGTTCCTTTGGTAATCGAAGACATCAATCAAACCTTTCCGACCGGCGTCGGGTTTCGCGTCGCCGCGCACCCTGCGGCGAAAAAATTTTCCGTTTCCGCGGGAACTTTGGAGCCGGGTCCCACTCGGTCACGGCTCGTCGGCGAGAAAGCCGAGCACGGCTTGCTTGAACACCTTGTCTCCCACCGCGAGCATGTGGTCTCGCCCGGGAATGTCGAGCGCCCGGCCGGCGGGCAATAACGGCGCAAGCTCGTGCGCAGAGCCCGCAATCGTGTCCTTGGTGCCGACCGCAACCAGCACCGGCGCACGGATCGCCGCGACCTGCTCGCGCGTCAAGGTCTGGCGCGAGCCGCGAATGCAGGCGGCGAGCGCTTTGAGGTCGGACTGAGTCTGTTCGGCAAAGGCGCGGAACAGTCGCCCGCTGGGATCGTGCACATCCGCGAGTGAGGGTGCCTCGAGCGCCTGCGCGACGCTTTCCGGCAGCCCGACGCCGTCGACCAGGTGGATGCCCAGGCCGCCGAACACGGCCCGGCGCAGACGGGCGGGATGGGCAAGCCCGAAGAACGCGGTGATGCGCGCGCCCATGGAGTAGCCCATCACGTCGGCGCGGCCGAGACCGAGATGGTCGAGCAGTGCGCGCACGTCCTCGGCCATGCGGGCGCTGTGATAGGCAGCGGGATCGTAGAGCTTGCTCGAAGCGCCGTGCCCGCGATTGTCGAGCGCGATGACGCGCCGGCCGGCGGCGGTCAGCGTCGCGACCCAGCCGGGATGGACCCAGTTCACTTGCGCGGTCGAGGCGAAGCCGTGCACGAGGACGATCGGCTCGCCCTCCCCTTCGTCGAGAAATGCGATGTCAACGCCGTCGTGGCGAAAGCGGTGCATGTCATTGCGGACGCGCGGCGGCCATGCCCGCGGCAGCGTCGAGTTCGCGCCCGGCGCGCCGGCGGCGAAGTCTGCGCCGCGCGCAATGGCGCTCGGTCATCCGTTCCGCCGTGCGCTTGAGCGAGGACAGCAGGCCGAACGCCGTCAGGACGGCCCAGAACAGCCACAACGCAAGATCGAACATGCCCACCGCGATCATGATCGCCGCGCGGCCGGCGAGCTTGAGGATCGCACGGGTCTTGCCGCCCTTGGCGGCCGCGAGGCGCGCGATCCGCGACATGTCGCGCGGTCCCTCGGCGAGCTTCAATCCGTCGAGCGCCGCTTGCGTCCCCGCCCTCGCCTGCACCCGTCCCACGTCGCCGACCAGGCGTACCATATCCCGCGCCTTTTCGACCTTGACCGCCTCGCGCGCCGCGCGCACGGCGGCGACCGGCGCGGCAATGCTCGCGCCATCGACGGCGCGCCTGAGCATCGCCCAATCGACGACCTCGCGCAGGGAGCGATAGATCCAGGCCGCCATCTCCCCGCCGATCCGGCCGGTCTTGCGCGCAGCCTTGACCACCGTCATCCCGGCCCGCACCGGCGCGGCCACGCCGACCGTGGCGTAGGTCCCGGCCGTCACCGCCAGGCCGACGCAAGCCAGGCCGAGCACCAGTTCGTCGGCCTCCTGGCCGCTCGCCAGTCGCGTGCCCTCGCGCAGCGCATCGCGGATGTCGCCGAACACGAACAGATCTCCGACCGCCGTGCCGGCGAGCCCGAAATGTCCTCGGGTTCGCCGGTGACGAGCCCGCGCGCGAAGCTCCCGAGCGAGCGGGCCGCGGTGGCGGCGCCCGCATTCGCCGCCTCGACTTTCTCCGCCAGCGCAGGATCGACCGGCACGTTGCGGTCGCGGGCGAGATCGAGGAAGCTCTTGGCGAGGTCGGCATCGTTGGCGGCGAGCGCGGCATTGATCTCGCGCGCGGCAACGGCGGCATCGAACGAGGGCGCGATCGCGTGATCGGCGAGCGCAACCGGATCGTCCTGCGCCGCGAGCAGAAACTGCGCCTCCCAGGCGCGCGGCGCCACGGCGAGGCCGGTGCCCACGAAGGCGAGCGCCAGAACAAGCGGCAACGCGATCCGCGCACCGGTCATCGATCCGTCTCCTTCGCCCCGCCGCCAATTTCGTCGTGCGCGGTTGCGTCGGCAAGATGCCGGAACGGCAGAATTGGCACAATGGATGCCGCGGCAAGCTGCGGCCGGCGCCGATGGTCTCGAAAAGTCGTGTTGCGCCCACGGATTAGCAACCCTCGGCCTAGGAATCCACCACTCCGCCCACTATGCTGGCCGCAGTCACGGCAGCGCGGCCCGGCCCGTTCGCCGCGACGCAACTCCCTCACCGTGTGACATCGCGCAAGCGGACCGGCGGCGTGCGACAGCGGACAAAGGACATGACGGACAGGATCGTTCCTCACTTCCACAACACTCCCGGCGTCGCGGTGATCGAGATCGGCGCGCGCGAGTTCATGTGCGAGGGGGAATTGGCGCCCTTCGACCACCCGCATGTCTATCTCGACATGGGCGACGCGACCGAGATCATCTGCCCGTATTGCTCGACGCTGTTCCGGCACGATCCGGCGCTCGATCCCCATGCGGCGCGCCCGCCGGAATGCGCGCTGGCGGATGGGATGACCGCCTAGCGCAGGGGCAGCGACGGAGACAGGGCCGTGGCTTCCCCGCCCACCGTCTTTATCGCCGGCGCGGGCATTGGCGGGCTGACCGCGGCTTTGGCGATCGCGCAGCGTGGACTCCAGGTCGTGGTGTTCGACCAGGCGGACCGCCTGCAAGAAGTCGGCGCCGGCATCCAGCTCTCGCCCAATGCGTCGCGCGTTCTGATTGCACTCGGCCTGGGCGAGCAGCTGCAGCGCCATGTGGTCGCTCCCGAGGAGCTCCGGATCATGGACGCGAAGACGGCGCGGGTACTGGCGCGCGCGCCGCTCGGCGCCGTCGCTGCGCGCCGCTACGGCGCCCCCTATTGGGTGATCCATCGTGGCGACCTGCAAGCGGTGCTGGTCGAAGCGGTGCGCGCGCATGCCGGCATCAGCCTTCGGCTCGGTACGCGCGTCGATGACTTCGCGCTCGCCGATGAAGGCGTCACGCTCTGCGCACCCAGCCCGCACGCATTCGCGCAGCGCGGCATCGCGCTGGTCGCCGCCGATGGATTGTGGTCGAGCCTGCGCCCCCGGCTGGGTCATCGGGACGAGCCGCGCTTCGCCCGCCACACCGCCTGGCGGGCGCTGGTCGCCGCCGACGCGGTAATGCCCGACCTGCTCGCGCCCGTGGTCAGCCTCTGGTTCGGCGGCGAGGCCCACCTGGTGCATTATCCCGTCAAGGGCGCCAGCCTCGTCAATGTCGTGGCCATCGTGCGTGAGGACTGGCGCGAGCCCGGCTGGAACGCCCCGGGCGAACGCGCGGATATCCTTGCGCGTTATCCCGCCGGAATATGGCCGGCGGCGGTGCGCACCATCCTCGCCGCGCCGGCGCACTGGCACAAATGGGCGCTCTGCGACCGCGCGCCGCTCGCCCATTGGGGAAAAGGCGCGGTCACGTTGCTGGGCGATGCGGCGCATCCGATGCTCCCCTATCTCGCGCAGGGCGCCGCCATGGCGATCGAGGACGCCGCGGTGCTCGCGCAGCGGTTGGGCGAGACGCCCGACGATGCCGCCGGCGCCATGCGCCGTTACGAACGGCAGCGGCACGCGCGCACCGCGCGCACGCAGCGCGCAGCACGCCGCAACGGAACGATCTACCACCTGCGCGGGGCGCCGGCGCTGGCGCGCACGCTCGCGCTCCTCGCCATTGGCGGGCCGCGGCTCCTCGCGCGCCATGATTGGCTCTATGGCTGGAAGCCCTCCTGATCCTGTAGGATCGCCCGTCATGCCGTTATTTCCGACCACCATCGCCGGCAGCTTGCCCAAGCCCGCCTGGCTCGCCGAGCCGAACCGGCTTTGGGCGGCCTGGCGCGTCGCCGGCCCGGAGCTCGAGGACGCCAAGCGCGACGCCACCCTGCTCGCGCTCAAGCTGCAGGAGGATTGCGGCATCGACGTCGTCACCGACGGCGAGCAGTCGCGGCAGCACTTCGTGCACGGCTTTCTCGAATCCGTCGACGGCATCGATTTCGCGCGCAAGGTCGAGATCGGGATCCGCGCCGACCGCTACAAGGCGATGGTGCCGACGGTCACGGCCGCCCTGCGCCTCAAAGCGCGCGCGCATGCGCGCGAGGCGAGGCTTGCGCGCGCCCATACCAGGCGCAAGCTCAAGTTCACCCTGCCCGGACCGATGACCATCGTCGATACCATCGCCGACGCCCATTACGGCGACCGGGTGAAGATGGCGATGGCGTTCGCGGACGTCCTCAATGCCGAGGCGCGCGCGCTCGAAGCCGATGGCGTCGACGTCATCCAGTTCGACGAGCCGGCATTCAACGTGTACATGCGCGAGGTCCAGGACTGGGGCATCGAGGCGTTGCATCGCGCGATCGAGGGGCTTCGCTGCACCACCGCCGTCCACATCTGCTACGGCTACGGCATCCAGGCCAATATCGACTGGAAGGCGACGCTGGGCGGCGAATGGCGGCAATACGAGGAAATCTTCCCCGCGCTGGCCGGGAGCCGGATCGATCAGGTCTCGGTCGAATGCCGCAACTCCCGCGTCCCGGTCGGCCTCTTGAAACTGCTCGAGGGCAAGGACGTGCAGGTCGGCGTGATCGACGTGGCGAGCGACGAGGTCGAGAGCCCCGAGCAGGTCGCCGCCGTCATCGGCGAAGCGGTAAAGCACGTGGCCAAGGAACGCATCATTGCCGGCACCAATTGCGGCATGGCACCGATGCGGCGCGACATTGCCTTCGCCAAGCTCGAAGCGCTCGGCAAAGGCGCGGAACTGGCGCGGAAGCGATTCGGTTAGAGCATGATTTCGAAAAGATGCAGACTTTTTCGGATAAGATCATGCGACCGAACGAATGCTTAGCGCGAGGTCGCGATTCGAGGTGAAGCGATTTCGCTCTCGGCGCATCCTGCGCCTGACTTGGCCGAGACCGGAGTGCTGCGCTATTTCGGCGCAGCGCAATTCTTGCTGCGCGCCGTCGCGTCGAGCACCTTGAGCTCCTCCCCGGCGCCGACGTAATCGGTCTGGTAGGCGATCACGTTGATCGCCGCGCCGCCGGTGCTCTGCCGGGCCTTGTCCATCAACAACTTCAATTCCTGCTGGCGGGCCTTCCAGGACGCTTGCTGCGCGGCGATCTGCTCGCAGTTGTAAAACTCATACTTGCCGGGATCGGCGAAGACCGTGAACGGATTGTCCCCGGCCGACGAGCACGCCGACAGCAGCACGCCGACGAGCAGTCCGCCGACGCCGCGCGCGACGCAGGCCCTCACGCGCACGGGCCGATGATGAGCGGTCTCGTTCTGCATGTGCGGGCCAACTCCGGTCGCAAACTCCTCGCAGGCGAGCCCTGAATAATTCGTATCGCGAGCACGCGTCCATAGCTCTGGCGGCGGAATGCGCCGTAATCGCGGCGCGATCCGCGGCGGCGCGAGCGCGCCGGAAGATACCGGATTTCGCCGACGCGCCATCCGGGCTACGATCGTCTCCAAAACAAAAGAATTCACTGGAGGAAACGAGCCATGGTCAACCGCCGCGAATTCGCCGCGCTCCTTGCCGGCGCGGTTGCCGCCCCCAAAAGCGCGTGGAGTCAACAAGTGACAGCAAAGACCGTATTCTACGCCAGCGTCGGGCCGGACCTGAGCCTCTTCCACATCGACATCGCCGAGGCCGCGTTGCAAAAGCGCGGCGCGGTCACGCTGCCGGCCAACATCCAGTACGCCTGGCCGCATCCCTCGAAGCGGTATCTCTACGTCGTGTCGAGCAGCGGCGGACCGGGCGTCGCCGGCGACAGGCATCTCGCCAATGCGTTCCGCGTCGACCCGGCCTCGGGCGCATTGGCGCCGCACGGGGAGCCGCGATCGCTGCCGTCGCGCCCGATCCATACCAGCGTCGATCAGGCCGGCGAATATCTGCTCACCGCCTACAACGCCCCGAGCAACGTCACGGTGCATCGCATCGGTCGCGACGGCACGCTCGGCGAGCTGGTGAGCCAGCCGGGGAAACCCGATGCCGGCATCTACGCGCACCAGATCCGCACGACGCCGGGAAACCAGACGGCGATCCTGGTGACTCGCGGCAACAACGCCGGGCCCGGCAAGCCGGAGGACCCCGGCGCGCTCAAGGTCTACGGCTTCAAGAACGGCGCGCTCTCGAACATGGCCTCGATCGCGCCCGGGACGGGGCTGGGCTTCGGCCCGCGGCATCTCGATTTTCACCCGACGCAGCCGTGGGTGTATGTCTCGATCGAGCGCCAGAACAAGCTCTATGCCTACAAGCTCGCAGCGGACGGCGCGCTCGGCCGCGAGCCCCTGTTCGTCAAGGACACCCTGGCCGATCCCGTCAACGTCAAGCCGGCGCAGGGCGCCGGCCCGATCCACGTCCATCCCAACGGCCGGTTCGTCTATGTCACCAACCGCAACCAGGGCGAACTCGAGTTCGATGGCAAGAAGGTCTTCAACGGCGGCGAGAACAACGTTGCGGTGTTCGCAATCGATGCACACACCGGAGAGCCGAGCCTCATCCAGACCATCGACGGGCGCGGCATCCACCTGCGCACCTTCGGCATCGATCCCACCGGACGGTTGCTGGTGGCCGCGAGCATCCGGCCGCTTGCCCTGCGCGAAGGCAATACGATCGGCACGCTCACCGCCGGGATCATGCTTTACCGCATCGGCGACGACGGCCGGCTCGCATTCGCGCGCAAATACGACGTCGATACCGGCAAGGGCCAGCAGTTCTGGAGCGGCATGGTCACGCTGGCGTAGGGCATGATCCCGAAGAACTGCAGACTTTTCGGATAAGACTACGCGGCCGCACAAAAATGCTTGGAGGATCGAGGCGCGTGGTGGCCGCGGCCGGATTCGAACCGGCACTCCGGTTTCCCAGAAGCAGATTTTAAGTCGATCCCGGCCAATTTTTCGAAGTCTTTGTGCGGACACGCATTTCATCTTCGGGCTGCAAAAGCCCAACGAAAACAATGGAAATTCATTGACATTAGCAGAAATTCGTTGCCACCATGTGCCGCCGGGATTGCATACCGATGCGGACACCCTGCGGACACAGAAGCCTCCGATGCGCCTCACGGACATCGCCATTAAGCGCCTGCCGGCTCCCCCACGCGGCAACAAGATTACCTATGACGACGCAGTCAAGGGCTTTGGTTGCCGCGTCACCGCGGCTGCCGCACGAGCCTTCGTCCTCAATTACCGCCGCAAGCTCGACGGCCGCGAGCGGCGCATCACCATCGGCAGCTATCCCGACTGGTCGGTGGGGGCAGCGCGCGAGGAAGCCAAGCGGCTAAAGCGCGAGATCGACGGTGGCGCCGATCCTGTCGGTGAGCAGGAAGAGAGCCGCGCAGCAGCGACCGTTGCCGATCTTTGCGCGCGGTTCGAGCGCGACTACGTCCCGCGCAAGCGGCCATCGACCCAACGGGTCTACCGGCAGCAGATTGCCGCCGACATCCTGCCTGCGCTTGGCCGCATGAAGGTGGCGGCGGTCATGCACGCCGACATCGACGCCTTTCACCACAAGCTCAGTGCCCGCGCCCCGACCCACGCCAACCGCACGCTCGCCGTGCTGTCGAAGATGTTCAGCCTCGCTGTCCGTTTTGGCTGGCGTCCCGACAATCCATGCCGCGGCATCGAGCGCAACCAGGAGCACAAGCGGCACCGCTACTTGAGCGGCCCCGAGCTAACGCTACTTAGCAAGGCGTTGGCCGAGCTGGACGACCAGCAGGCCGCTAATGCTGTGCGACTGTTGTTGTTGACGGGCGCCAGACGTGGCGAACTGCTGGCCGCGCGGTGGACCGACATCGACATCGACGCCGGGGTGTGGAGCAAACCGGCCGCGACAACCAAGCAGGCTGCGCTGCACCGGGTCCCGTTATCTGCGGCAGCGGGCCGCCTGCTGGGTGAAATGCGCGCTGAGGCCGGCGCCGACGCCGAATGGCTGTTTCCCGCCGGTGGCGGGGGTCATCGCGGCCACCTCAACGCTGCATGGGATGCACTGCGGAAAGCTGCTGGCATCCCCGACGCGCGGCTGCACGATCTGCGGCACACATACGCGTCAGTATTGGCTTCTGCAGGCTTATCGCTGCCGATTATCGGCGCATTGCTCGGTCACGCCACCCCGACGACGACGCATCGATACGCACACTTGTTCGACGATCCGCTGCGCGCGGCGAGCGCGATCATCACTGGCGCCACTCCCGCCGCGATCGTGCCGATTATGAAGGGGCGAGGCAGGTCATGACTGTTCGCAAGAGTAAGGCCTCGATGAGCGCGCTGCGCCCCTCGCCTGTCAAGAAAGTCTCGAAGGTGGGACTGCGCGATCTCGAAGTACTTTTCGATGTCGCTATATATCGCCATCGCGGCGCGGCAAAAAACAAGTCGGTGCCAAGCGCGGCGGCTGTTCCGTGGGATGCAGCCAGGGAAATTCTTGAGGAGCTGCCCAAGCTGCCCAACTCCTGGCCCGAGCCGGCGGGAGACGACAAATTGATTGCTGAAGCCCGCCGCGGGAATACGGAGCCCCTGGCCCGCCGCATAGAGCAGGTAATCGCGCACGGCGGCGAATTTACCGAGGAGTTGCAGACTTTCTTTGTCGAGCTTGTTCGTGAGATGCCGTCCCCCGACAATCGCCCGAAAAGCTACACGGCGTTTCAGCACAATCGCCGCAGGGTTTGGTTCATGGCCTTGCGCCGTCGCGCCGGCGACAGCCCCGAAGACGCATATCGCAAGGCCGAAGATAACTTTGCAGCGTCACGCCGTACCCTCGTGCGCGCTTGGGCACAGAACCCTGATCTTCATAATCCCCACTGGGTCGATTTCCTTTCTGAAAATTCGTTTACTTGGTACTTCGAGCACCTGACCTAGCGTCACTAACCGCCTGGACTTCGTGTCGGGACACGAACCCCCGCACCATCTTGTCGGTGTGCGAACGGCGAAGCGCGATTAGATTGGCCGACACTTTCTTCGAAAACGGAGATAGTGCCAATGGCTACCCCCGATTTCCTTGACGGCTGCGTGCCTGCTAGGCAATTCGCCAGCTCGCTAGGAAAGACCTACAGAACCCTTCACAACTGGATGGCCGCACCGGACGGGCTGCCCTATTTGCAGCTCGGCCGCGATCGGTACATTCACATCGAGACAGCGCGGCAATGGCTATTCAGCCGTCGCACACGCCGGCGAAACCCGCCGCGTCCGTCGCGAGCCAAAGCGCCCCCTATCGCTCGCCGCCTCGCAACCGACGAAGCCGCTATCCGCTGACAGCGAACGCCGCCCCGTTGAGGGCGGCGTTCACATTTTCATTGGGGCGGGCAGGTTCGCGACGACAGGTCCCAAAAACCACGATCGTCGAGGGTTCGAGTTCTCTCCCGCTCCAACTAGGGCTACGACAGTCTCTGGCGAGCGCTGTGTAGCCCGAAAGCGGCCAAGACCGCAAGGAGCTGCACAAATGAGCGTGACCAAACCCACCAAGCTCAGCCTGGAAAAGGCGTTGCACCTACTGCGCAAGCCGGACGCCCGCCTTGTGCGTCTGCACAGCAACAACGGCGGGGCGGGATTCTACGTCTGGCCGAGTGGTGGTCGTGTCCCGGATGAACTCGCACAACAGCTGCTGGAGCGCAGTGACATACAGCCCTACGACAGCGGCTTGTTTCCCGGCCACCCCCAGAGCTGGCGGTTGGGCAACTGGCGAAAGTGGGCCGGACGCGTGTGAGGGGCGTGGAGTGGCGTACGAGCGACCATTCGGTGATCTGCCGCGCGTCAACCTACACGGTTTCCAGCGCGAGGCCGTCGACCAGATCGAGCGCGAGGTAGCGCGCGGCGTGCGTAGTGTGATCTACGTGGCGCCGACCGGCTCCGGCAAGACGGTGGTCGCCGCCGAGATCACGCGGCGTGCAGTGGATCGGCATCAGCGTGTGCTGTTCCTGGCGCATCGTCGCGAGATCATCGACCAAACCTCCCGCAAGCTCAGCGCCAACGGGATCCCGCTGGGCATGCACGGCATCGTGCTGGCCGGCCGGGAGCGGGACCTGCGCCCGCAGGCGATGGTGCAGGTGGCGTCCATAGACACGCTCCTCGCGCGCGGCGTCAGGTCCGACACCATGCAGCTGCCGCCCGCCGACATCATCATCTTCGACGAAACTCATCGCATCCGCGGACGCACACGCGAGTATCTGATCAGTCTGTACCCTGACGCCGTGCTGCTCGGCCTCACCGCCACGCCGTGCCGCGGCGACGGGCGCGGGCTCGGGAACATCTTCGAGACGATGACCCAGGCGCCGCAGGTCGCGGAATTGATCGGGCTCGGCTTCCTCGTCGGAGCAAGGGTGTTTGCGCCAGTCGATAAGGACATCGCCACCGAAGGTTGGGATTGCCCCGAGATCGGCTGCTGCATCCTGGCGAGACCGACGAAGCAACTCGGCCTCTACCGCCAGATGATCGGCCGGGTGCTTCGCACGGCGCCTGGCAAGACGGATGCGATCATCCTCGATCACGCCGGGGCCTGGCATCGCCACGGGTTACCCGAGGATCACATCGAGTGGACGCTCCACGTTGACGCGCGCGCGGAGAACCGCACTCACGGGGCTCGCAAGCGCGGCGAAGCGCCGGCTTTACGCGAGTGTCCTTCCTGCAAGCAGATCATGACTGCGCCACCCCCGTGCGTCCATTGCGGATGGGAGCCGCGACCGCGTGGACGCGAGGTCGATTTCCTCGACGGCGAGCTTGGACTGGTCCGCGGCGGCAGGGCCGTGGCGTCAGCGTACACCGTCGCGGACAAGCGCCGCTGGTACGGGGAGTTCGTCGCGCTCACCCGCCAGATGGGGAAGAAACCCGGTTGGGCCTACCACCTCTATCGCGCAAAGTTCGGCGAAAAGCCGCTCTGGCATTGGAAAGGCATCGAGAGCGAGCCGACGCCCGAGGTGCGCAGCTACGCGCGTTCGCGCCAGATCGCCTTCGCGAAGTCGCGGAGGGTGGCATGACATTCGCTGATCGCATCCCACTCCGCGAGCGGGCCCGGGGACAGTGGCGGGATGTCCTGCTCAAGGTCGGCATCGACGCCCAGCATCTCACTGGCAAAAACGTGCCATGTCCGATGTGTGGCGGAAGGGATCGGTTCAAATTCTTCGACACCGACCGCAACGGCACATGGTTCTGTCGGCAATGCAGCCCGGAGGGGGGTGCTGGCGCCGACCTTGTGATGCATTTCCACGGTCTCGCATTTCGTGACGCCGCGAAGCTGATCGAGCAGCACGTCGGCGCGCTGGTCGCCTATGCCAAGCCCAAGCCCAGTCCCGATCCGCGCCCGAGGCTGCGCAAGCTTTGGGCAGACGCGAAGCCGACCGCGCAGGGCGACATCGTCGACACCTATCTGCGCTCGCGCGGCGTCGGGCTCGATGTTTATCCCAACACGATCCGCACCGCGCAAAGCCTGCGCTACTACGACGACGACGCAACCAGCACCTTCCCGGCCATGCTCGCGGTTGTGCACGACCTCACGGGCAAGCCGGTTACGATCCACCGCACCTACCTTGCCCTCGACGGCAGCGGAAAGGCGCCGGTCGAAAAGCCGCGCAAGATCGCCTGTCGGCACGGCAGGAGCCCGCACGTGCGGCTCGCCCCGGTCATGCCCAGCATGGGCATCGCGGAAGGAATCGAGAGCGCGCTGTCGGCAATGAAGCTGTTCCGAACCCCGACGTGGTCGGTGCTCTCGACCTACGGCATCGAGACGTTCGAGCCGCCGGCCGAGATCGAGCGCCTGATCGTATTCGCCGACAATGACGCCAACGGCGCCGGCCAGAAGACCGCCTATACTCTTGCGGCGCGGCTATCAGGCCGAATCGTCGTCGAAGTGAAATTCCCGAGGGAGCCTGGCGCCGATTGGAATGACGCGCTCAGGCGCCGATGAAGGGCCGCGGCGGTTACGACATTCGGCGGCGACGGCGCCGCGAAATCGAGGCGCTCGTGCAGGACAATGGCGCGGCCGAAACCGACGACTACCCGCGCTACCTCGTCCTATGGGCGCAAGCTTTACCCGAGAATGCAGACCGCATGATCGGCAGCCTGCGGAATGCCTCGCGGCGCATGTGGCACGAAATCACCGAAGACGAAGCGCGCGATATCATCGAGGAAGCCAGAAGCACGTCGCGACCGCGGACCCCAGATGGCTGGGCCCGGGCGCTCGGTCTCACCTACGCAAGACGGCAGCGCATCGGCGTTACAACCATTGGTTCAATCGACGTGACCAAGAGGCAACGTACGCACCTCCGAAAGCTCAGAGAACGCGAAAGGCACAGGCAGCGACGCCAAGCACTCGGAGCAACGCCGCGAACCCAATCGCTTTCGGCGCTCAAGCCATGGGCGGCAGAAGGTATCAGTCGCCGAACCTGGGAGCGCAGAAGACGGGCTGACGCAAATTCGAACGTAGCAATAGTCCGTGACGCAAATACGAACGTAGCACTCTTACTCACGTCGCCGCGAAATTGCGTCAACGTTCGTAAGAGAGCACCTTAGGCGGGCGGGTGATGCCCGGACAGGGACATACCGCATATCTCACCATGTACCGAGAGGAGGACAGCATGTACTCGCGTACGGCGACCAAGACTGCTGGGAGCGTGAACGCGGCGCCTCCATGAAATGGGCACATCACCCTAATTTGCGTAACCGGCCGCCGACGCCATCCAAGGGCCGCGGTCCGGTGCAGGTGCGGATCAGGCGCGCTTTCATGGCGAGCGGCGCTGAAGTGCTGAGTTCGACGCAAATTTATGACTGGACGCATTCGCGGCGGCGGCAAATGCGCCGCAAGAAACTGCCGTACGGAATCTACTGGGGCACGCTTCAAACGCTCCGAGCGATGTGTGAGCCGGTCGGTCGCGGCAGCGGCAGCGCGCGGCCGATCCTGTGGCGCTTGCGCCACAGCGGCGAGAGCGAAGCAAAATAGGTAGCGGAATGGCGTTGTGTTATGGATCGATACCTGTTACAGCACAATCAACGTCCGTTGATTGTCTCGTAACAGGAGGGGAAAAATGGTTTCGAATGGCGGGTTTCTTGCTTACTACCGGGTTTCAACGCAGCGGCAGGGCAAATCTGGCCTCGGCATCGAGGCGCAGCGCCAAGCCGTTGCCACCTACCTCAACGGCGGCAACTGGCGGATTGTCGGCGAGTTCGTCGAGGTTGAGAGCGGTCGCCGTTCAGATCGCCCCGAGCTGGACAAGGCGTTGGCCACCGCCAGGGTGCGGCAGGTGCCGCTCGTGGTGGCCAAGGTCGATCGGCTCACCCGCTCTGTTGCCTTCCTGTCGCGTCTGCTCGAGGCCGGTGTGGACGTGCGCTTCGCCGACTTGCCGGAAATCGAGGGTGCTACGGGCAAATTCCTGCTGCAGCAGATGGCCGCAGTGGCCGAGCTTGAGGCCGGCATGATTTCCGCCCGCACGAAAGCGGCCTTGGCTGCCGCCAAGAGGCGCGGTGTGAAACTTGGCGGGGATCGTGGCGTAAGGCTGACGGCGAAGGCCCGCGCGGCCGGCAATGCGGCCCAGCGGGCAAGAGCGCAGGCGCGGGCATCGGATCTTGCCGACACCGTGAAAGAGCTACAGGCGGCCGGCTGTGAGTCATTGCGGGCCATTGCAGTGGAGTTGGACGCTCGCGGCATTCCTGCGGCCCGCGGCGGCAAGTGGTCGGCCGTGCAGGTCTCTCGTCTGCTCGCGCGCGTCAATCCATCGACAGTGCAGCGCATCAGCCGCCCTTTCGACGGCCCAAGCGTCGCCGTGGCATAGCCGTTGCTGCGCGATGAAGCGCACTCCACGGCAGCCGGCAAGTTCGGGCGACTAACCGCAGATCGGAGTCCGTTTTCGGGGGCAAAGCGGCCATGGCCTACTGATCGCGCCGCGTCTGCTTAGGAACTCAAGGCGGACATTGAAGGCATGTTGCCGATTGCCGGGCCTCCGATCCGTGGTGTCGCGCCCCAACAGATCGGGGGCCCGTCACCGAAGTGGCTGCCTTTGGAAAAAATGTCCACTGAGTTGCTGATATTCGCTGAGCCGAAACTCGGTCTTCGCAAGCGGAGATCGAGATTCCTTCTTGATCACCCAGGCTCGCTCAACCGACGACGAGTACGCAACGACGTCGCAGACTGCAATAACGCCGACGAGCGCGATTCCTAGTGCAACGATCATTCTGATGGTGCATTTCATGGTGTTGCTGCGCATGGTCAGCCCCCATCCATCGGGTGAGGCACTTGGGGTGCCCATGCGGTTACAATGATCGAGCCTGAGGAATAAGCCTGTGACACATGTCATAGGAGCGCAAAATTCTTTGCCTGCCACTCCCCTGCAATCGCGTATCGCCGGTTGTGCGAGGTGTGCTTTCGGAAACCGTATTACAAGCCCAGTAATCCCGCCGGTCTCAACAATCGCGGCCTTGCAGGTTGAATACTCTAGTTGTAGGGCGACAGGCGGAGCGATGGCATCAAACTGATGTCCTCGCGGCGGACGGCAAGCTGCGGCCGAAGGGCGGGTTCAAGTTCGCGAGCGAGCGCGAGCGCGACGACGATGCGATCACTGAGTTACCCAACCCCTTGGCGACCCGCTGCGCGATCAATTGACCAAGACGTTGCCCGCTCCCGCGGGCGCCAGCCCGCTACCAGGCGAGGCGGCACCCTTCGGGCTTACGGGCAGCCACCCGGTGACCTCTCCAGCCCCTTAGATTCAGAACGATTCAGGTCTGCCCCAAGGATTTCCCGGCCATGGTACGACAGTCTGAAGGTGCCGTACCGGCTACTTTCGTGGGAGACCTCACCATTAGCGAGCGCGTTGTAGAGGTTGGGCCGAGCTGGGCTTCGGACATCATCGGGGTCGTCACCGGGGTCGGACTCTATTTGGTCCTGTTTTCTCTTGTGACCTTTCTGTGCCTATACGTTCCGGCTTGAGGCCAGCGCCCGACGAGCGCTCGGACCTTGGTCGGAGGCAGGGAGTTCATGCCCGATCTCAGGCGGCGGGAATTCATGACGCTCATCGGCGGCGCGGCTGCTTCGTGGCCGCTCGCGGCGCGCGCGCAGCAGGCGCTGCCGGTGGTGGGGGTGCTCTACGGCGTGTCAGCTGCGGAATGGGCAGACCGCATGGACGCGTTCCGTCGGGGCTTGAATGAAACCGGCTTCGTCGAGGGCCGCAACGTCGCCATCGAGTATCGCTGGGCCGACGGTCAGTACGATCGGATGCCCTGGATGGCGACCGATCTCATCGGCCGCCGGGTAGCGGTCATATTGATCGGCGGCAACACAGCCGCCGTGCAGGCGATGATTGCAGCGACGCAAACCATTCCGATCGTTTTTACGAGCGGCGCCGATCCTATCGAGGCTGGCCTGGTCGGCAGTCTCAGCCGGCCTGGAGGGAACGTGACAGGCGTGACCATGGTCAGCGGCGAACTCGAACCAAAGAGACTGGAGCTGCTGCACGAAATAGTGCCCGCCGCCAAAAAGTTTGCGGTGCTTGTCAATCCGAACAACCGGGTTGTGTTGGAAGCCGATATCCGCAATGCGCAGACGGCGGCGCCGCGCCTCGGGCTAGAGGTGATCGTCGTCAACGGCGGCACCGAAAACGAGATCGAGACCGCGTTCGCGTCTGCGGAGCAACAGGCCGCTGGTGCTGTGCTTGTCGGCTCGGATGCGTTCCTGACCACCCGACGTGAGCAGATTGCCGCACTCGGGCTGCGCCATAAGCTGCCCACGATGTCAGCCGCGCGTGAGAACGTTCGGGCCGGTCAGCTGATCAGCTATGGCGCGGACTTCGACATGTATCGCCAGGCCGGCGTCTATGTCGGCCGCATCCTCAAAGGCGAGAAGCCGGGCGACCTGCCAGTAGTGCGGCCGACCAAATTCCAGCTGGTGATCAACCTCAAGACCGCGAAGGCCCTCGGGCTGACGATCCCGGAATCCTTCCTCCTGCGCGCCGACGAGGTGATCGAATGAGGAGGCGCGAGTTCATCACGCTGCTGGGCAGTGTGGCGGCTGTGTGGCCGCTCTCTGCCCGCGCGCAACAGCCCGGCACTATGCGACGAATTGCAATTCTGGACTCCGCGGGCCGTGAGGCCGAACCTCACATCGCGGCCTTTCGTCATCGGCTCAATGGCTTGGGATGGCACGACGGCCGTAATGTCCAGATCGAGACTCGGCACGGCGAGAGCGACATCAACCAGGCGCGCAACTTTGCAGCTCAGCTTGCTGCAATGAAGCCGGACATATTCTTCGCCACCAACACTCAGATGGTGCAATTGATCCAGGCAGAAACCCGCGGCATTCCCATCGTGTTCGTGAATGTCCCCGATCCAGTCGGGAGTGGCCTAGTCGCGAGCTTCGCCCGTCCCGGCGGCAACGTCACGGGATTCACCAACTTCGACCCAGCCATGGGAGGGAAATGGTTGGAAGTGCTTAAGGATGTCGCGCCCAATCTTAAACGCGTAGCCGTCATCCTTCAGGCCGGAAATCCCACGGCAGCCGGATTCTTGCAAATGATTGAGGCTGCTGCGCCTACGTTTGCCGTGCAAGTCAAGCCGGCCAGTCTCAGCGATGGACCCAGCATCGACGCCGCGGTCGAGGCATTTGCACAAGAGCCGGAGGGTGGGCTGGTCGTTACAGCGAGCGCGCTCGCAGCCGTTTTCCGTGACCGCATCATCGCGCTGGCGGCGCGGACGCGGCTGCCCGCCATCTATCCCTATAGCGAATTCCCCGCTGCCGGCGCCCTAATGTCGTATGGGATCGATCGAAAAGCTTACTACGAGGAAGCGGCCGCGTATGTGGATCGCATCCTGAAGGGTGAGAAACCGGGCGACCTTCCGGTGCAGGCGCCGACAAGATACGAGCTGGTGGTCAACCTCAAGACCGCCAAGGCGCTCGGCCTCGAAATCCCGCCGACACTCCTCGCCCGCGCCGACGAGGTCATCGAATAGCTACGTCTGTTTGCTGCGATTGCTCACGGCCGGTTTTGGCACTCTTCTGCCGTTCCGACCGCGCCGAGGAATGTCGGCTATCGGGGGTAGACCGGCCAACATATGCTCATTGCGAGGTTTTCGCATTTTGGTAAAGTCGAGGTGTGGCGCGGTGGCTTTAGGTCGAACATATCCGTTTCCGCCTCTTTCGTCTGGCGGTGCCTCAGTGGTTCGACCATGACTCCGTTTCCACACCCCGCTCATCGAACCGGACATGCAGATTTCCCGCATCCGGCTCTCGGACAAGAACTTCACGCCTTCGCCCACGACACGTCGCGCCCATGCGCGCTCAGGCGTACGAGCCCGAAGTGCCCGTAAAGGTGCGAGAGTGGATAGGTCCCGCCCTTGCGTCGCCTGACTTTGTGCTTGATGCGCAACCACCGACGCAACCGCACCGCTGTGTAGCTGTCAACCGCTCGATATGCTTTGTTGACGGTGCCTACTTGGAAGTAGTTCGCCCATCCGCGCAGCGTGCGGTTCAACTTGCCCACCAGCTTCGTGGTGTCTTGCCAAGTCCCCGGTCGGGCGGTCAGCTCGTGGACTGCTTCGACCACGCGCTTGATGCTCTTCTTCGATGGCCGGTGTCCCAGGCGGGCCTGGCCGGTTCTCGCCGAATACATTCGCCCGAACGTGTACCCCAGGAAGTCGAACTCCCCTTCCGGTATCCTGCAAATTCGTGTCTTCTCTTCGTTGACCGTGAGTTTCAGCCTGCCCATGAGCTCGCGCAGTCGTTGCAAAGCCTCTTCGGCCTTGCCCCTCCTGCACAGGATCACGAGGTCGTCGGCGTAGGTCACGATGCGAGAGCCGAGGCTACGCTCCAACCCGAGCTTCTTCCATCCCAGCACGAACCGGCGCATGTAGAGATTGGCCAGCAAGGGTGAGATGGGTGAACCCTGCGGAATGCCGCGTCGGTTGTCCCAGGCCTCGGTCGTGCGTGTCTTCCGTCCTCGATCGTCGGTTTCTTCCACGGGGCACTCCAGCCACATCTTGATTAGATGCAGCACGCGCCGATCAACAATCCGGCGCGTCACCGACTTCATCAGCTCGGCATGGGGGATGCTCCCGAAGTAGTCCGCGAGGTCGGCGTCAACGACTTCCGGATGGCCTCGGAACAGCAGTTCTTCCACCTCGACCACCGCCTGCTGGGCGTTTCGCCCAGGACGGTACGCGTACTGCTCGGGTGCAAGGTCGGCTTCGAAGATCGGTTCCAGCACCAGCATCGCTGCCGTCATGCAGACCCGATCCCGCAAGGTCGAGATGCCCAGCGGCCGGAGTTTGCCGTTGGCCTTCGGTATGTACACTCTTCTGATTGGAGCCGGTCGGTAAGTCTCCTGCCTGAGAGCAAGCGCCAGTTCGTCGAGCCACCGCTGCGCCCCGTACGCGTCGACGTCCGCGAAGTCCTGACCGTCCACACCCGGCGCGCCCTTGTTGGAGCGGCACTGGGCATAGGCATGCGCCAGGATATCCTCGCGGCTGATCTTGTCGTACAGGGCGTAGAAGCGATACCCGGCTTCTGCCTTCGCTTTCGCGTGCAACGCCGTCTGCAGCTTCTGAACACTCTTCGGAGTTGATAGGTTGCCCAATCTCCAGGTCCCTCGCCACGTGTTGCGTTCGTCTTGAACTGAGGTCCCTTCCCTCCACCGGCGTTAACCGGCTTCGGCGGTACTACGAACCTCTCCGCCACCCCGGGGCGCCCGGCCTGTCCCTCGCGGGCATCCGGTTGGTCATCGCTGGCCACGCCTCGGGGCTTCCCGTGTTGCGTACGCTTTCCTTGTGTACATGCTGCCGCCACTACCCCGGCGCAGCGGCTGGGCGTAGTCTTGCTCACTCACCCAGCCGTATCAGCCTTCCCCGAAAGGGTCGTCGGGTCGGCCTGCGCATTGTCCTTTTCGAGGCTTGCTCGGCGTTCACTCGCGTTGCGGCCTGCACACTCGCGCGGTCACCAATTCGTGACCCGCTAACCAGAGGCTTCAGTCACTTCGTTGCCTCCATGACTGCTCCGGTTGCTTCCGGCTGGAGCAGTTGCCGGGTGGGCCTCGCACCCACTGAAAAGCGCCGCCTTTCACGGCGCCACACCCGAACCGGACAATTGCGCGCGCCTCGACACAACGCGACATCTGAGCTCAGAATTTGACCCATCGATGCTGCGGTAAAATTGCGGCTGTCGACTGATCGGAGAGAGCTAATGAACACTCTTAAGGGTGGCTGTTCATGCGGATCGGTCCGGTTTGAACTCCGCGACCGACCAGTGTGGACCATCCTTTGCCATTGCGACGCCTGCAAGAAACGAACGGGGAGCGCGTTCGGCTTCTCGATTGTAGTAGATACTGCGAACGTGAAAGAGTTTGTTGGACCAACGAAGACATTTAATCGCATCGGCGACAGCGGAAGATCGGTCCGGTACGAGTTTTGCCCGAACTGTGGCACGACGCTTCGATGGCACGTCGAGCTGATTCCGACTAGGCAAGTTTTTGCAGGAGGCGCGTTCGACGACCCTGGTCAATTTGAAGTTTTCGGCGAGATGTATACTGACGAAGCGCTGCCGTGGGCAAGGATAGGTTGCGAGCTTTCACGCCCCGGAGCCCCAGACGACCATTTTCGCAACGCGCTGATGGAAAGAGCGAAGTCAGTGAACCCGTAACTTCCGCTGCTGGCACGAAGCTGCCAATCCGAAATGTCCGCGTACCGGTCGCTAACGGGGGTAAAGCGGACAAGATATGCTCAACGTGAGTTCTTCGCCTTCTGACCCAATGTATGGTCCGGCCGTGCGTTGCAAGAGGGTTTCGTCGATCTGGCGGATGTGCGGTCTTGCATCAATGTATCCGGCCTCTGATTGGAGCGTGTTGAGCTCCGGGCCATCATGGATATCAGCGCGCCTGCGATCTCATTAGCGGACAGGCCTCGACTGGGCCATTTGGGTCACCAGTGTTCGCAGGCGCCGGAAAGACCGATCCTCCATCTCATCTCATCCTCTCGCAGACCTCGGCGGGAAACAGGTTGTATGACTACGTCATCGATCGCTCCTTAATCTTAGGCAGTTCCTTTGTTCGTGCCGGTGAGGCCGTTCCTTCGTCCCGGCCTGCGCTGGTCCCGAGGCGCCGCGCGCAAGGGGCGGTCAAGGCTGGCCGTCGCGCTGACCTTGCCTCTTGCTTCGGTGTTGCCAGGCCACGCGTTGACCGGTCCGAGCACGGAGCGACACTTAAACTGGTCGGGGCGACATCGCATGCCTGCTGATGCATTCGAAGTTCCGCTCCTTGTTGAGTACAGCCCAGGCGATGCGGGCCAGTTTGTTGGCCAGCGCGATCGCCAGCACGTTGTGGTGCAATCGCTTCCTGGCGGCTTCGATCCAGGGTTTGAGCCCGTAGCGTTCCCAGCTTTTCGGTTTGATCAGCACGACCCAAGCCGCCTGTACGAACAGGACGCGCAGGTAGCGATTGCCGCGCCTGGATATCTTGCCAAGGATCGTGCGGTCTCCCGTCGAGATTTGCTTCGGGACGAGCCCCAGCCAAGCGCCGAAGTCGCGGCCTTTGGAGAACACATCTCCAGCGCCGATTGCGGCAACCATCGCGCTCGAGATGATCGGCCCGACGCCGGGGACCGTCATCAGCCGTTTGCAGGCCGCATCTTGATAAGCCAGCGCTGCGATCTCGGTCGACAGGCCCTCGATGCGTTCGTCCAGCCGGCGCCAGTCGCCAGCCAGTTCCTCGACGACGCGCACCATGCGCGGCGAGAGGACCTCGGTGCGCGTGGCGAGGATGGCCGGCAACTCGGCGCGCAAAAAGCGCAGCCCCTGTCGCACCGCAACGCCACGCTCCAGCAGGAACGCGCGGATCTGATTGATGACGCCGGTGCGCTGACTGACCAACCGCTCACGCACGCGGTGCAGCGCCTGCAGGTCGAGCTGTTCGGCGGTCTTCGTTGCGACGAACTTCATCGTCGGGCGTTGGACCGCCTCGGCGATCGCCTCGGCGTCGCGGAAGTCGTTCTTCTGTCCCTTGCTATACGGGCGCACGTATTTCGCCGGCATCAGCCGGGCATCGTGACCGAGCAGCTTGAGCCTGCGACTGAGGTGATGCGCGCCGACGCAGGCCTCCATGCCGATCAGGCAAGGCGGCAGGTTCGCCAGCCGCGTTTCAACCTGACCACGTGACCACTTCTGCCGCAGCACAATCGCGCCGCGCACATCAAGACCTACGACGTGGAACGAGTTCTTCCCGATATCAATGCCGATTACGGCGGTGGCAGTGTTGAGTCTCTGAGACATGGCGTGCTCCTTGTCTTTGGCGCCCCTGGCCAGCTTGACTTGCTGGCGGGGCACGAGCACGGCCGGACCATTCCATTAGCGGTCATAGGCCGGACCAAAATCCCGCAGTGCAGCGGTCTCCTGCCGTATCGTGTGCTATCGTATGGCTGGCAGCATAGGAGGGGTCGGCAGCGGGCCGCCTCGATTTAGAACGATTTAGGTCGGCCCCAAGGATTTGCCCGCCTCTCTGCGGCAGGTTGGCGTGCGGTAGACCGGCCGGCGGCCAAGGCGGTGACCCGATGGTCGATATGAAACGCCGCGAGTTCATCACGCTGCTCGGCGGCGCGGCGGTCACGTGGACGTCCGCGGCGCGCGCGCAGCAGCCAGAGCGGATGCGGCGCATCGGGGCGATGATGCCGTTCGCGGAAGGAGACGAGGAAGGGGGGCGACGGCGAAACGCCTTCGAGAGTGGGCTTGATGAGTTCGGCTGGACGAACGGGCAAAATATCAACATTGAATATCGCTGGGTCGGGAGTGATCGTGACCGCATCCGCAACGCCGCCATCGATCTTGTCGCGCTGAAACCGGACGTGATCCTGGTTAGCACCGCGCTCATATTGGCGCCTCTGCGGCAGCGGACCACCACGATTCCTATTGTGTTCACCCACATTACTGACCCGGTCGGCAGCGGCTTCGTAGCAAGCCTGGCGCGGCCGGGCGGCAACGTCACCGGATTTGCTCCTGCGGAGTTCTCGATGTACGGCAAATTATTGGAAGCGCTCAAGGAGGCAGCGCCAAACGTGACGCGCGTCGCTGTCGTTATGAATCCGGAACAGGTACCCCAGACGGGGATGTTGCGCGCGATCGAGGCCGCAGCGCCCGCTCTTGCTGTGAGGGTGAGCAATCTGTCCATTCGCGACCCCATCGAGCGGAGTTTCGCGTCATTCGCGCAGGAGCGGAATGGCGGTCTGATTGTGCTGCCGAACCCCGTCGCCGATGGGAGCCGTGAGCTGATCGCTAAGACAGCTGCTCGGCATGGTTTGCCGGCGATCTACGCCTATCGGTATTATGTCGCCGCGGGCGGTCTCATGTCCTATGGCATCGACACCGTCGACAATTTCAAACAGGCGGCGTCTTATGTCGACCGCATCCTCAAAGGCGCCAGGCCCGCCGACCTCCCAGTGCAGCAGCCGACCAAATTCGAGCTGGTGATCAATCTCATAGTCGCGAAGGCGCTCGGCATCACGGTGCCGTCGTCGCTGCTCGCGCGCGCCGACGAGGTACTTGAATAACGGCGTTGTTTTGTGCGGTGCAAGAGTCCGGTTGTGGCACACCGCGTCATTTCGCTTCTTAATTGGCGCGGCTTGGTCGATGTCCGCTTTGCCCCGATAGCGACCAAATTCCGCATCGCACCGAAATGACGCGATGTGCCAGGGCGCTAGAACTCTCTGTTATCGCTGGCAGCCTTGGTGAATTGTCCATCAGCTCCGACTTTGACGAGTTTTCCGCCTGCTCCGACGCAAAACCCGTCTTTCGTTGCGTAGTTCGCGTACCCATGATCGTGGCACCATAGCGCATCTTGCTTATGATTTACATGGCGAATAATCGCCACCGCGACCAGGATGATGGTTACGAAGAGGATTAGAGTTCCAGCTATCAGGCTTTTCATAGCGGCACCTCGCAAACCTGTAGCCTGCCGACCTCGGCAAGCGCGATAGTGGGCGTGGAGCGAAATTCGCGCCTCCGCGCCGCCGTGGAAAAGAACCGCAGTTAAACGCGAAGCAAAAGAGGATTGGCGATAGCCGGAACGAAATAACCCACTCCACTGCGCAACGGATGGCTAAACTGCCCTGCTGAATCGCGCCAATAATCTCGCTTGAATGCTTCCATCTTCTCAAATGTGGTCGCCACAGCTTCACCGCTGCCGCACACCTCGCAAATGCGAGCCCAAGACCGGGACGCTCCACCACATGCCCAGCAAGTTGACATTGTCACGTCTCCTCCCCTTCAAGCACCGCATCGTCAGAATCGGGACTATGACCCACACCACGCGTTAGGTACTTAAGCAAGCCTGAATTGTGCTGAATGGCGCTGCGACTCCTTGCCTCGATTTCAGAACGATTCAGGCCAGGCCCAAGGACCTGCCAGTGTTTCCGCGGCAGGCTGAACGTGCGGTAAGCTGGCACAGCGGGTTCCGGAGGGGTCCCGATGCTCGACGTGCGACGGCGCGAATTCATCACGCTGCTCGGCGGTGCGGTAGCCGTGTGGCCGCTCGCGGCACGCGCGCAGCAGCAGCCGGCGATGCCGGTGATCGGATTTCTCAACAGCCAGTCCGCTGATGGGTTCCCGGGACCGTTGCGCGGGTTTCGCCAGGGACTAAAGGAGATGGGCTACGTTGAGGGCGAGAACGTTGCGATCGAGTATCGCTGGGCCGAGAACCAGACCGACCGGCTTCCAGGGCTGGCTGCGGACCTGCTTCGGCGGCGCGTGTCGGTGATCGCCGCCATGAGTACCAGGCTGCACTTGCAGCGAAGACGGCAACCGCCACGGTCCCCATTGCGTTTAATGTCGGAGGTGATCCGGTCAGGAACGGTCTTGTGGCAAGCTTGGCTCGGCCAGGCGGCAATCTTACCGGCGTCAACTTTTTGACAGCTGAGTTGGCAGCAAAGCGGCTGGAGTTGTTGCGCGCATTGGTGCCCGCCGTCATACGAGTGGCGACGCTCTTTAATCCGGCCACCCCAGAGATTACAGAGTCTTCATTGCAAGATGTGGATTTGGCCGCTCGCGCTATGAACCTGCAAATCCAGGTCCTCAATGCCAGTACCAGCAGCGGCATCAATGAAGCTTTCGACACCATCGTTCGCGATCGACCTGACGCCCTCTTTGTCGGTCCCGGCCCCTTCTTCAATGGGCGGCGTGTCCAGTTGGCGCAATTGGCCGCCCGCCACGCGCTCCCCGCCATCTATGCGCAGCGGGAGCATGTCGAAGTCGGTGGGTTGATCAGCTACGGAGCGAACAATGCTGACGCATGGCAACAGGTCGGCTTGTACGTTGGCAAAATTCTCAAGGGGGCCAAGCCGGCAGACCTGCCGGTCGTGCAGTCCTCAAAGTTCGAACTGGTCATCAACGCCGAGACCGCCAGGATGCTCGGCCTCAACGTGCCGCCGTCTCTGCTCGCCATCGCCGACGAGGTGATCGAATGAACCGACGCGAGTTCATCGCCCTGCTCGGCGGCGCGGCGGTCGCGTGGCCGGTGGCAGGGCGCGCGCAGCAGCCGGCGATGCCGGTGATCGGGTTCCTCGGCGGCGCATCGCCTGACGCCTTTGCGGACCGTCTGCGCGCGTTTCGCTCGGGCCTCAAGGGCACAGGCTTCGTCGAGGGCGAGAACGTAGCGATCGTCTATCGCTGGGCTGAGAATCAGATCGATCGATTGCCCGCTTTAGCGGCGGAATTGGTTCGCCGGCAGGTCGCCTTGCTGGTCGCGACCGGAGAGCCATCGGCGCTGGCGGCCAAGGCGTCGACCACGACGATCCCCGTCGTCATCGCCGTCGGCGAGGACCCGGTCGGGCTTGGTCTTGTCGCCAGCCTCGCCCGGCCAAGCGGCAACATTACCGGCGTGAACTTCCTCATCGGTGAATTGGGGGCAAAGCAACTCGGCCTGGTGCGCGAGCTTATCCCCGGAGCCACTCGAATGGCTGTGCTCGTCAATCCAGCCTCGCCTATTGTTGTTCAGTTCACGCGAGACGTTGGAGAGGCCGCTCGCGCCATGGGGCTGCAAATTCAGGTCGTCAACGCCGGCACCAGCGGTGAAATCACGGCTGCATTCGCGACACTCGTCAGCAACCGCGTCGAGGCGCTCTTGGTCAGCTCCGACTTGCTCTTCTTCACCCGACGTCTTCAGCTTGCCACGCTGGCGACGCGGCATGCAATTCCAGCCATCTATATCGTGCGCGAGTACGTGGAGGCCGGCGGCCTGATGAGCTATGGAACGAGCCTGACGGACGCGTTTCGGCAGGTCGGCTTCTACGCGGGCCGCATCCTCAAGGGTGCGAGGCCCGCGGACCTGCCGGTCGTGCAGTCGACCAAGTTCGAGCTCGTCATCAATCTTGTGACAGCCGGCGCGCTCGGCCTCATCGTGCCGCCGGCATTGCTGGCTCGCGCCGATGAGGTGATCGAGTAGCCGGTGCAAGGCGCGTCAGTTCATTGCAACGCACAGATTTGCTCGCTATTGAAGGCATAGCGGACATTCGGCGAAGCCTTGCTGCCCGTCGGAGCGACGTGAATGACCTTGACCGGCCATCGGCCCGAGTGGGGCGGTGCACCGCAGCACCTCGATTAAGAACATTTCAGGCCTGCCACAGGGACCTGCCACCTGGTCGGTGGTAGGCTGAGGGTGCGGCGGACCGACTGCGAGGGGGAGCCCTCGTGTCAGGCATACGACGGCGCGAATTCGTCATCTTGCTGGGCGGCGGTGTTGCGGCCGCGGGGCCGCTCGCCGTGCGCGCGCAGCAGCCAGCAGTGCCCGTGATCGGGTTCCTTGGCTCCAGTTCGGCGCAGGTGAGCGTCAAATGGCTTGAAGCATTCCGCAAAGGCCTGAGCGAAACTGGCTACGTCGATGGCCGCAACGTGGCGATCGAGTTCCGCTGGGCTGGAGGGCGCGAAGATCGAATGCCGGAATTGGCGGCCGATCTGGTTCGCCGACAGGTGGCGGTAATCGCCGCGCCCGCCAGCACCGCGGGGGCGCTCGCAGCCAAAGCCGCGACTTCAAGCATTCCGATTGTGTTCGGAACCGGCTCCGACCCGGTCGCATTGGGTCTCGTCGACAGTCTCAACCGGCCGGGCGGCAATATCACAGGAGTTCAAAAGCCTCAACGTGGAGCTCACCGCGAAGCGGCTCGGACTATTGCGTGAGCTGGCGCCGAAAGCGGCCCGTTTCGTCGCGCTCGTCAGTCCCAACGCTGCGATGACGGACTCCATTGTCAAGGACATACATGCGAGCGTTCCAACCCTGGGGGTTCCTGTCGAAATCCTTTACGCCGGTTATATCGATCGCGATATCGAGGCGGCGTTCGCAAATCTCTCCCAAAAGCCCGGCGCCGCATTGCTGGTCACCGTCGACCCGTTCTTTTTCAATCGTCGCGCATTGATCGTCACCCTGGCGGCGCGTCACGCGCTACCTACCGTCTATTTTGCGCGCGAATTTGCCGGACTGGTCAGTTACGGAACGAGCCTTAGCAACATACACGAGCTCACCGGCATCTATACCGGCCGCATCCTCAAAGGCGAGAAACCGGCCGACCTGCCGGTTGCGCAGCCGACAAAATTCGACATGGTCATCAACTTGGTCACCGCCCGCGCGCTCGGCATCGAGGTGCCGCCGTCGCTGCTCGCCACCGCCGACGAGGTGATCGAGTAAGCCTGACTTCTGCAGACTATTGCTGCATCTGCTCACGACCGCTTATGGCACCTTGCGACAGTTCATTGCGACGCACCAAATCTGGTCGCAATCGGAGCCATAGCGGACCTGCCGCGAGCGTCGCGAGCGGGTCGATCCGGCGCGATTGACCCACTGCGGTCATGAGCTGGTTCGAAATCCCGCAGCGCAGCAACCCCTACCGCACTAAGTTGTGCTATCCTTTCAGTCGGAAGCACGGAGGCATCGGGCAGTGAAACGGCGCGATTTCATCACGTTGCTCGGCGGCGCGGCGGCGGCGTGGCCGCTCGCGGCGCGGGCGCAGCAGCAGCCGGCTATCCCGCGGCTCGTAGGCCTGTTGCTCTCGCAGTCTGAAGGTAGTCAGGAAGCAAGAGATCGAGTGGCAGCGGTTAGCGAGGGTCTCGAGAAGCTTGGTTGGACCGAAGGCCATAACCTGCGGTTCGAGACCCGGTACGCGGAAGGGAGTGCAGACCGCCTGGGAGAGGAGGCCGCCGAACTCGTGCAGTTAAGGCCGGATGTACTAATCGCCTCCGCCACGGCGGCACTGGCGACGTTAAAAAAGGCGACCAGCACTATTCCCATCGTCTTCGCGCAGGTGACAGACCCAGTTGGGGCCGGCTTCGTCAGGAGTTTGGCACGACCAGGAGGAAACATCACAGGATTTACGCAGCACGAGTTTTCGATCGGCATCAAATGGCTAGAGCTGCTAAAAGAACTTGCGCCGCGAACCGAGCATGTCGGACTCATCTATGATCCGCAGAATCCCGCAACGAGCGGATACCTATCCATCATCAAGAGCGGCGCACCGTCTTTCAAGGTGCAATTGTCGGAGCATCCGGTGCGCGGCGGATCCGAAATCGAACGCGCGGTCGAGGCCATTGCAGGAAGGCCGAACGGCGGGCTCGTGATATTGCCGGGCCCTGCGCCGTCAGTCAGTCGCAAACTGGTCATTGCGCTTGCTGACAAGCATCGGCTGCCCGCCGTTTATCCGTTCCGCTACTGGGTAACGAGCGGGGGATTGGCGTTCTACGGGATCGACAATATCGAACTACATAGGCAGACCGCGCTCTACGTCGACCGCATACTGAAAGGCGAAAAGCCAGGGGACCTGCCGATCCAGAATGCGACAAAATTCGAGCTTGTCATCAACATGAAGGCCGCGAAGGCAGTCGGCATCGATCCGCCGAATAGCTTGCTCGCTCGCACGGACGAGGTGATCGAGTGAGGAGGCGCGAGTTCATCACGCTGCTCGGTGGTGCGGCGGCTGCATGGCCGCTGGCGGCGCGCGCGCAGCAGCCGGGCAAGTCGCCCACGATTGGATTCTTGGGTGCGACCACGCCGACGATCTGGGGTCCATTCGTCCGGGCTTTTCTGCAGCGCCTGCGTGAGCTCGGCTGGATCGATGGCCGCGACATCGCAATCGAATATCGCTGGGCGGAAGGGCGGGATGATCGTTATGCCGCGTTCGCGGCCGAATTTGCTCAGCGCAGGGTCGATGTCATCGTCACGGCAGGCACCACGGCTACCATGTCCGTCAAGAAAGCGACGTCGACAATCCCGATAGTTTTTGCTTCGGCTGGAGACCCGGTCGGGACCGGGCTGGTCGCCAGCCTGGCGCGCCCGGGCGGCAATGTCACCGGTCTATCGAACATGCAGACCGATCTTGGGGGCCTCAGACTTGAACTGTTGCGTGAAGTCGTACCTGCTCTCAATCGAGTGGCTGTCCTTGGCAATGCCAATAGCCCTCTCATCAGGTTGGAAATGGAGCGGGTCCAGGCGGCGGCGATCCAGCTCGGCCTTGATGCATTCAGGCTCGAAGTCATGAAGGCCGAGGATATCATCCCAAGCATCGAAGCGGCCAAAGGCGCTGCCGATGCGCTGTATGTTTGCAGTGATCCCTTCCTCACCACGCAGCGGGTTCGCATCAACACGTTGGCGGCCAGCGCCAGATTGCCAACCATGCATGCATTTCGAGAGCATGTTCTAGCTGGGGGCCTGATGTCCTACGGGCCGAACTTCCCGGACTTGTTCCGACGTTCAGGCGATTACGTCGACAAGATTCTTCGTGGCTCGAAGCCCGCCGATATCCCCGTCGAGCAGCCGCTCAAGTTCGATCTGGTCTTCAACAACACGACCGCGAAAGCACTCGGCTTAACCATCCCCGAACCGTTTTTGGTGCGCGTCACCGAAATGATCGAATGATTTTTCAGCAACAGTTTAAGGGGGCGACGCCAGTCCCTGCGATATATTCGTCGCGTGAAAGCGTCGAAGCCGGCGGGCTGGCTACGGATCGAGCCTGACAGATGCGCATCGGCAGATCGGCGTCTATGCCGGCCGCATACTCAAGGGTACAAAGCCTGCGGACTTGCCGATCGTACAGGCGAGCAAATTCGAGCTGGTCATCAATCTCAAGGCCGCTAAGGCGCTCGGCCTCGAAATCCCGCCGACGCTGCTCGCGCTTGCCGACGAGGTGATCGAATAACCGCGCGGGTCATTTGTTGCACCCGCTCACGGCCGTTGTTGGCACCTTGCGACAGTTCATTGCGACGCACCAAATCTGGTCGCTATCGGAGCCATAGCGGACCTGCCGCGAGCGTCGCGAGCGGGTCGATCCGGCGCGATTGACCCAACCGAGACATTGGCCGCCAGATTGCTGTGATGCACAACGGGCGTCGCCCCCGAATGTGATAACGTCAGCGCGCCCGGAGGCTCGGCAGGAGGGAAAGCCCCATGAGGCGGCGCGATTTCATCACGCTACTCGGCGGCGCAGCGTCGTGGCCTCTCGCAACCAGAGCGCAGCAGAACGCTTTACCGGTTATCGGAATTCTGCAGCCTTCGACAAGGAAGCCCGAAGGTGGTGATGCCTTTCTCCGCGGCCTTGCTGAAACCGGCTACGTCGAAGGCCGAAACGTGGCGATCGAGACTCGTTGGGCAGAGGATCGCGTCGACAGGCTGCCAGCTCTGGCTGCTGATCTGGTTCGGCTCAATGTGGCTGTGATTGTCGCGGCTGGTGCGCCGGCAGCGCTTGCCGCCAAAGCGGCGACGCAAACGATTCCCATCCTCTTTTACGTCGGCTTCGATCCTGTGCAAATTGGCCTCGTGGCCAGCCTTGCACGGCCCGGCGGAAACATGACGGGGGTTGCGGGTCTCTTTAGCGAGACGGGCGAGAAACGTTTGGAGTTGCTGCACGAAATGGTGCCCGCCGCCACGTCGATCGCAGTGCTGTTCAACTCCAGCTACCGCGCAATCGTCGGAAACCCGAGTTTGCCGCGGAATGCCGCGCGTTCTCTCGGGTTGCGCTTGGAGGTGGTGGATGCGAGCCGTCAAAGCGATATCGAGCCAGCCTTTGCCAAAATGGCGCAACAGCGGGTGGACGCGGTTATGGTGACCGTGGACCCCTTGTTCCGCAGCCACGTTGATCAAGTCGCCGCGCTAGCGGTCCGCCATGCGATACCAGCGATGTTCCCGAGCAAGGAAGCCGTTAAGGCGGGCGGCCTCATCAGCTATGAGCCGGTCGAAGCGGATTTGGTCCGTCAAATGGGCGTTTACACGGGCCGCATTCTCAAGGGCGAGAAGCCAGCCGATCTGCCTGTTCAACTACCGACCAGATTTGAACTTGTAATCAACCTCAAGACCGCAAAGGCGCTCGGCCTCACCGTCCCACCGACACTGCTCGCCCGCGCCGACGAGGTGATCGAATGAATGACGCAATGTCAGCTTATGTCAAGCAACTCAGCTCGACTTGTAAGATCATCGGACTGTTGCCAGACTGTCGCATCGGGTAGGGAGCGTGTCCAGTTGGGAAAAAACAGGCAAAAAAAGCACGAGGCAGCCAAAGCGGCGGCCCCGTCCAGTAAGATGAGCCGCAAGGAATTCGAGAAGGAGCTTGCGAAGCTACAGGTCGAGCTTGTCCGCCTGCAAACTTGGGTCCAAGCCAAAAGAGCACGCATTATCGTGGTCTTCGAAGGCCGGGACACAGCGGGCAAGGGCGGCGTGATCAGCCGGATCACCGCACTTACAAGCCCGCGAGTTTACCGGCACGTGGCGTTGCCCGCACCCTCTGACCGCCAGAAGACGCAGGTCTACCTGCAGCGTTACGTGGCGCAGTTCCCAGCGGCGGGCGAGATCATCCTCTTCGACCGCTCGTGGTATAATCGGGCTGGGGTCGAGCGCGTGATGGGCTTCTGCAGCGACGAGCAGTATGAGCGGTTCCTGGAGCTGGCCCCCGTGGTTGAGCGGGAGATGATCGTCAAGAATGGCATCATCCTGCGCAAGTACTTTCTCGATGTTAGTCAGGATGAGCAGCGGCGACGGTTCGCGGCCAGGATTGACGACCCGGTCAAGCACTGGAAGCTGAGCCCGATGGACACCGAATCGGTGCGGCGTTGGTGGGACTACACGGCGGCGTACCAGCGCATGATCAAGGCCACGCACACGGCGGAGGCGCCCTGGCACATCGTCCCCGCCGACGATAAGCGCCGCGCCCGGTTGAACTTAATCCGCCATCTGCTCGACAGCATCCCCTACAAGAAAGTCGGCATGGACCTACCGAAGATCCCCAAGGCGCAGCCGCGGCCAAAGGGTGCTATTGAAGGTCTGGGCGCGGGCCATCCCATCCCCAGTCACTACTGAGGTCGGGACTGTGCCAGTTGACGGTGACGGCTGAGCGGATTGACCAGCTGGAGACGCTAACGTGCTTGGGCTAACGGGAGCGCAATCATGTGCGGCCGCTTAGGAGGACGAAGCCGACACAAAGTCAATGTCGGCTTATGGCGCACTCTTCTGCTCGTGCCAACCGCGCCGAGCAATGTCGGCTAGGCCGACATATACTCATTGCGAGATTTTCGCATTTTGACCCACTTGAGACATCGGCCGCCCTCGCGCAACGGCTAACAGATTGTACAGTCGCTCCGATACCCGCTGACTAATCCTCGCCAATTCGATATCCTTGCAATGCGGCCCTGGCTGGCAGGGGACCGAATGCAATTCGATCAATTGAAACGACGCGAGTTCATCACGCTGCTCGGCGGTACGGCAGCGTGGCCGTTCGCGGCGCGGGCGCAGCAGGCGAGGAAGATTCCGCGCATCGGCGTCTTGTGGCCCAATCCGCCGGCAACGTTCGAGTTCATGCGCCAGGGGCTGCAGGACTTCGGCTATGTCGAGGGCCGCAACATCGGTTTCGAGTTCCGCTGGGCCGAAGGCAAGCTCGACCGGCTGCCCGAGCTCGCCGTGGAGCTCGTCCGCCTGCAGACCGACGTCATCGTGGCGCTGGCCCCGCAGGCCACCTTGGCAGCCAAGGGCGCCACGCAGACGATTCCTATCGTGTTCGTGGCGATGGGTGATCCGCTGGCGAGCGGAGTTGTGGCGAGTTCTCGCGCATCCCGGCGCAAACCTGACCGGAACGACGCGGATGATATCGGAGATGAGCGCCAAGCACGTGGAGCTGCTCAAGGAGGCCATTCCGTCGCTCGCCCGCCTCGCTGTCCTCTGGAATCCGACCAACTCGTCGCACCAGCCCGCGCTGCAGGCCGTCGAGGCCGCCGGCCGCTCGCTGTCGCTCCAGGTTGATCCGCTGGAGGTGCGGGGCGCAGGTGAGCTCGACGGTGTCTTTGCCGCGATCGTTGAGCGGCGATCCGACGGCGTGCTGTTCATCGCGGATCCGGCCTTCTTCATCCAGCTCAAGCGCATGGTGGACTTGATCGCATTGCGCCGATTGCCTGCGATCTGCAACTTCATCGAGTTTCCGAGGCTCGGTGGGCTCATGGGCTATGCGCCGAGCATTCCGGACGAGTTCCGGCATGCGGCGAGCCTCGTCGACAAGATCCTCAAGGGTGCCAGGCCCGCCGACTTGCCGGTCGAGCAGCCGACGCGATTTCAATTGGTGATCAACGTCAAAACCGCGAAGGCGCTCGGCCTCGACCTGCCGGCCACGCTGCTCGCTCGCGCCGACGAGGTGATCGAATAATTGGCTTCTGCATACGCATATCGCTGCACCTGCTCACGTCGGGAATTGGCACCTTCACGACATGCAGTCCTAAAACGGCGATCGGTCGCTTTCGGGGCATAGCGGAAGTGACTGGACCTGAAGCTTGCTCGTCCCGGTCGCGATTGACACGCGGCAATCGCAGGACGACACCGTCAAAAAAGGCTTGCACAGGCCCAGACTGAGCGCGATCATCATATCGCCACGGCCGCCGGCTCGCGCTCGGTGTCATCCCACGATCTTTGCTTCGGCTTTGCGTACTGCTCGATGAACTGCGCCACTACGTGCTTGTAGAGGCCACCATCGGGGTATCCGGATCCAGCTGATGGCGCGGATCGATGCCCTGAGTAGCTTTCGCTCGGTACTCCTGCGTTCTCTTACGAGCCTCGATGGAACAATACCACTTCCCCAGTGGTGCGTGAACGGGGGATGAGAGGGAGTACGGCAATGCCCAAGTTCACCGACGCCCAGATCAAGCAGCAGATCAAAAGAATTCAGGAAGCTATCGAGAAGGAGAAGGGCCGCCACCGAGGCCAAAACTTCACGGAGGTGAAACCGGAGGATATCGAGAAGAAGCTCAAGCGCGTGAAATCTCCCCATATCTGATTTTGACCATTCATCCGCCAAGTAAAGAGCCAGGATTTCGTTGATAGCTACCGATGGGATGAGTGCGTCAAAATAGGACAACACCACCTCCAGTTCTACGCGAATAGGGAGTACAGCAATGCCCAAGTTCACCGCCGCCCAGATCAAACAACAGATCAAAAGAATTCAGGAAGCTATCGAGAAGGAGAAGGGCCGCCACCGAGGCCAAAACTTCACGGAGGTGAAACCGGAGGATATCGAGAAGAAGCTCAAGCGCGTGAAATCTCCTATGATTATCTTCCAGGGATGGAGCGGTTCGGCGCCCCCGGGAGGAACGATCAACTACAATGTCGGGATTCGGAATCCCGACCCGACGGCGGCAATCTGGCTGTTCGCCCATGCCTTTGTCGGATCTGGCAATGTCGATCCGGTAGTCGGCATGTTCCTGCAGAATGTCGATACGCGCTTTCCGCGCCTGACCGAGCCGGCGTTCCCCGGAGCTTCGATCGATCCGTCAACGTCTCTCACAATTAATTTCGCCATGCAGGTTCCGGCCGGCGTCCAAAAGACCAATTACATCGGCAATACGTGCCTCATGCAATTCAACTGGCACGACGTTGGGACTTATCTCGACCGCGGCGTTTGGCCTTTCACGGTGACTTGAATAGCGTTTGACAAGCGGTGACGATCCGCTGCCCGCGGCACTCAACCTCATGGGCGTGCGCGCCGATGCGGCTGGCGAGTCCCCCATGGGCCGTCATCGATCCGGCCGAGCGACACTCGTGTGGGGAACTTTTGTCGTAGCCGAGTGCCGTTACTAACCCTGGCCACGAAGTCCCAGTCGTCGCGACGGAACGTACTCGACGTCGATGCTGATGCCGTCTCCGCTCAGAGGGTTCGCCGTGTAGACCGCGGAGACGGACAGCTCGACCAGGCTCAGGACGGTCAGGAGGGCGATGGTGAGCCCGGTGTCTCCGCTCGGGGGCGCGCCCAGCAGCAGCTCCGCGATGCGGCAACAATCGTCCATCGTCGCCCCCAGCGGGGGAAGTTTGACGGCCTCCTCGATCGCGCGTGCAGGAATCTTGAGGGGGTCGGCGACGTTGGGCTCACGCGCGACAACGGCGCCAGAGTTGATCAGGGGTACGACAATCTTCAACACCGTCGCGGGCACGAGGTTTAGATTTTGAATGTTGACCTCGGTCGCGTACACGCCCGGCCTGGCGCCTGCGACACAACAACAGTTTGTCTCGGTCTGTTTACCGCAGACGACCTTCACACTGTACGCGAAAAGCTCGGCTTGAGCAGCCGGTATGGGGCCGAGTTTCTCGAGAAGCGGATGCGTTAGCCGGTCAGCACTTGAGCGCGTTTGCTCAGCCCTTGAGCGCGTTTGCTTCTTAGCCATCTCGACCTCCGCGAAGGGTTGGTGGGGTGATAAGAGAGTTTATGCGGTATTAGGCACGTCGCTGCGTCCCGTCTGAAGAAGGTGGTTGGCGATGGGGTGATAAGGCGGCACGCTTGCGTATCCGCCATCCCGCCGGCACAGCGATGCCTGCATAGTGGCACATCGCGACGAATGTGACTACGGCTTGGCATGTCCGAAATTTGAGGACAAGCGGACTCGTATCAGACGCCCAATCGACGCGAGTGACCCGCAGCAGTCATAAACCAGGTTGAAATCCCGCAGCGCAGCAGTCTCCTGCCGTACCAAGGTGTGCTATCTTTCCTGTCGGAAGCACGGGAGGTACGGCAGTGAAACGCCGCGACTTCATATCGCTCATTGGCGGTGTGGCGACGTGGCCGCTCGCTGCGCGCAGTCAGGCAAACGGGAAAAGTGAGCCGGATGGGTGATCGATGCGTAACACCAAAGGTCAATTTCAGTTAGGTCATAGTGGCGGCCGGCCGAAGGGCGCGCGCAACAGGCTTGCGGCTCAAGTCTTCGAAGATATTTTGCGCCATTGGTGCGAGCCGGCGGCACCAGGCAGCAAGCTGTGCAAAGGTGCAGAGGCACTGGAAACGCTCTACAAAGAAAAGCCCGGCGAATATCTCCGTCTTACCGCCAGCGTGCTACCGCGCGAGTTCATTTTCGAGAACATCACGTCGGACCTGGACGACGAACAGATCGACGAGCTTCTCGTGGCGCTGCGTCAGCGCATGATCGAGGCGCGCACAGCACCGGCGCTGCTGGCATCGCCCGACGCTGATGGGGTTGGCAATGAGCCTGAACCTCGACATTGACAGCTTGCCGCCGGAACAGGTCGAGGCCGCCATAACTCGGCTGGAAGCGGTGAAGGCGCAGCGTGCGGCTGAGAACAGGCTTGCGCATTATCGCCCATATCCCAAGCAGGCCGCTTTTCATGAAGCCGGCGCCAAGCACCGCGAGCGCCTGCTCATGTGTGCAAACCGTTTCGGCAAAACAATGTGCGGTGCGGCTGAGCTAGCGTTTCACCTCACCGGCGATTATCCGCAGTGGTGGAATGGCAAGCGCTTTGACAAGCCGGTGCGAGCGTGGGCTGCCGGCGTCACCGCAGAGACGACACGCGACGTCCTGCAAGAGAAGCTGATCGGGCCGCCGTTTCGGGAATCCGAATGGGGCACGGGGATGGTCCCCAAGGCTGCCATCGCTGGCATTGCTACATCGCGCGGTATCCCGGCCGCAATCGATACCGTCAACGTCCGACACATCAGCGGCGGCCTCTCGTCGCTTCAATTCAAGAGCTACGAGCGTGGCCGGGAGAAGTGGCAGGGCGCCGCGCTGGAAGTTGTCTATTTCGATGAGGAGCCCGACGAAGGCATCTACAGCGAAGGACTGACGCGAACCAATGAAACCGGTGGGATCGTATATCTGTGCTTTACTCCTCTGCTCGGGGTGAGCGCTGTCGTCCAGCGCTTCCTTTCGAGCAGCAGCGCATCGCATCCTGACCGCGCCGTGATTTGTGCGACGATTGACGACGCGCCGCACTTTTCCGAGGTGGACAAGGCGCGGATCGTGGCCTCCTATGCACCGCACGAACGCGAGGCGCGCACCAGAGGTGTTCCGGTTCTCGGCAGCGGTCGCATCTTCCCCGTGAAGGAAGAGACGCTCGCTATTGAGCACCGCGAGTTTCCCAGGCATTGGCCGCGCATTGGCGGCATGGATTTCGGCTGGGATCATCCGTTTGCGGCGGTTGAGCTGGTGTGGGATCGCGACACCGACACCGTCTATGTCAGCAGGACTTACTGCCTGCGCGAGGCGACAGCCGTTATTCACGCTGCGGCGCTCAAGCTTTGGGGCAAGAGACTTCCCTGGGCGTGGCCGCGTGATGGGCGCAGAGAGACGCTAGAGGGCGCCGGCAAGCCGTTGGCCGATCAGTATCGAGCGCAAGGTTTGGACATGCTGCACGAGCATTCGCAGTTTGAAGACGGCAGCGTGAGTGTCGAGGCTGGCATTCAAGACATGCTGATTCGAATGGAGAGCGGGCGCTTCAAGGTTTTCAAGCACCTTACCGATTGGTTCGACGAATACCGGCTTTACCATCGCAAGGACGGAAGGGTGCACAAGGAGGGTGACGACCTCATGAGCGCCACGCGCTACGCCGTGATGATGCTGCGCCATGCGCGCACGGACATTCCCCGCAGGCCGCGCTCGACCAGATGGGACGGCAGAAGCTGGATGTCGATGTAACGCGCGAAGCCGGAACCCAAAAAGTCGATCTTTTTTGATGGGCGGCGAAGGCGCTCGGCCCGCGCGCGGTTGCCGGCGCGGACCGCCCGTGCGCTTTCCGGGGTCGAGGCTTCCCAATGGCTTCGGGGGGTCGTGCGGACACGCTGCGGACACGAAAGTCGAACCACTTGGCACGCTACCCGTTGTGGCGTTCCCTGTAGCGCTAAGTATATGACGATATGACATTTTTGGTGGCCGCGCCCGGACTCGAACCGGGACCCTCGAAGCCGAGGGGCAGATTTTAAGTCTGCTGTGTCTACCGTTCCACCACGCGGCCCGCACCAACACTCTCTATCTTAACCCAGCTCGGGTCGTCATTGCCGGGGCTTGACCCGGCAATCCATCCTCTTCGCGAGAAGATTCTTGCGAAGAGGGATGGACCCCCGGGTCAAGCCCGGGGGTGACACGTGAGTGTGAAATGCTGAAATCAACCAACCGGAAAATGTGAGACCGCCGGAGGACCGCGACTCAATCCCTGAGCGCGTGACCCCAGACGCTCTCCCAGTCCTGACCGCCGAGGTCGGTCACGCGGCCGTCGCGCTCGTGGAACTTGTTGGGGATCTGGAACATCGCCAGCATCAGCCCGCCCTCGGGCGTGCAGGCGACGTGGCGGCTCCCGGACTTCGCGCCAGACGAATTCGCCGGGCTTGACCTCGAGCCCGGCGGCCGCGCCTTCCTTGTCCACGAGCTTGCCTTCGAGCACGTAGGTCTGCTCGATCTTCACGTGCTCGTGGTCGGGAAGCACGGCGCCGGGCGCAAACCGCATCAGCGCCGTGACGAGCCCGGTCGCACGGTCGAACAGCAGCGTCTTGACCTCGCAGCCGGGAAACCGCGTCTGCTGCCATTCCATGTTGGCGGGGCGCACGACGTGGGAATGCTGGTCGGCGGATTTTTGCGATTTCGGCGTGACCGCGTCCATGACAAATCCTCCTGTCATCGCAATGTGGAGCGTCGTGCCGCCGATCATAGCCGAATGCGGGGCTGGTGTCCCGATCAGACGTGGATGCCCGCGACAAGCGCGCGCATGACGGAGAGGGCGATGCAATCCAACTGAAATCTGCTGCCGCGCGCCGCTACAATTCGCCGTCCCGGATCGGCGGCTGGAAGGCAAGCCCGGTGTCCCAGGGAAAATAGATCCAGGTGTCCTGCGAGACCTCGGTGATGAAGGTGTCGACCATGGGCCGCCCCATGGGCTTGGCGTAGACGGTGGCGAAGTGCGCTTCGGGCAGGATGTCGCGCACCACCTTGGCGGTCCTGCCGGTATCGACGAGGTCGTCGACGATCAGCACGCCCTTGCCCCGGCCGCCGCCGATGCCGACGATGCTGCGCGCCACGTCCTTGAGCACCTTGAGCTCGCCCTGGGTGATGTGATTGTAGCTCGCGACGCAGACCGTCTCGATCAGCCGGATGCCGAGCTCGCGCGCCACGATCGCGGCCGGCACCAGCCCGCCGCGGGTGACGCAGACGATGGCCTGGAACGGGCCGGCGCCGGCGAGCCGCCAGGCGAGCGCGCGCGCGTCACGGTGGAATTCGTCCCACGAGACCGGAAAGGCCTTCTGCGGTTGTGGTTGCGGTTTTCGCTGCGGTTGCGAAAGCGGCTGCGCCATGAACTCTCCCCGGCGGGAACAGGGCTGCGCTTTCTACAGCGTTTTTCGGCCAAGTGGAAACCGTTCGCCGAACTCGAAACTGGCGCACCGGTTCCTCTCCCCTCGGCGCCTTATCGCAGGTCGAGCACAAAATCGAACTTTGCGGAAAGCCCGTCGCCCGCTTCGGCCATGCGCATCACCAGCTCGCGCCGGAACAGGCCGTCGCGGCGGTTTGCCGGCTCGTCGGGAAAATAGAGCTGGGTCGTGAGCACGCCCTGCCGCGGCGCCTGCAGCTTGACGTGGTAATGCCGCGTGCGGCCGGTATAGAGCGCCGGCAGGATGGTGCGGAAGCGATAGCGGCCGTCGGCATCGGTGAACAGATGCCCGCGATAGCGGAAGCCGGCATTGTCGTATTCGCCGCGCTCGTCGGCATGCCAGAGGTCGACCAAGGCCTGCGCGACCGGCCGGCAGGAGCGCGTGACAACCTGCCCGCTCAACTCCACCAGCCGCGCCTTGCTGCCGGGCTCCACCAGATCGACGCGCTGCGGCGAGCTTGGCTTGAAATACGGGCCCTCGGTCTGGCGGACAGTGGGCTCGTCGCCATCGTGGCATTGCGGCGTCGGCGCGAGCGGCTCGGCCACCGCCTCATCGAAGGCAAATCCGGTCACGGCGAGCGCGCTCGCCATCAGCAATCGGCGCCGGGTGGGCTCAAACTCGCCGGGCATGACGGCCTCCTCCTTGATCGACTGCGCCGCACAGTGCTGCCGGCCGCGCGGCGCGTTGGCCCGCCCCCTTCTTGGCGATCATCTTATCCGCGATCGCATTCCCCGCGACATCACGACCGCGTCAGCCGGCCGCCCTCGCCGCCGGTGCGGCGGCGCCGTCAGCGCGGGCGGTGGTCACCCCCGCTGGTCTGAGCGCCCCGCACCCGCTCCAGCATGACCTCCACGGCACGCGTCGCGAGCGCGAGCTTGCCGGCGTCGCGGGCGCGCAGGACCACGTTGGTATTGGGGCCATGCTGCGGGTCGAAGAACGGATAGCTGCCGATCGCGACGTCGGGGTTGGCCTTGGCGATCTCGCCGAGCTGGGTGCCGATGTCACCCTCGCGCGCGTTCGCCCGCACGGTCTGCGACAGCATGCGGATGCCGGTCTGGAGCTTCGGCGCCACCTCGTCGAGCATGGCCTGCATGATCGACGGCACACCGGCCATGACGATGACGTTGCCGATCCAGATTCCGGGCGCGCCCGACACCTTGTTGGGCACGAGATCGGCACCCTTGGGGATGCGCGTCATGCGCAGACGCGCGTCGTTCATTTCCGTTCCGGTCGCCTGCAGCCGCTCCTGCATGATGGCGAGCGCGCGCGGATCGACGTCGATCGACACCCCGAACGCCTTGGCGACGCAGTCGGCGGTGATGTCGTCGTGGGTCGGCCCGATGCCGCCGGTGGTGAAGACATAGGTGTAGCGGTGCCGCAGCGCGTTGAGCGCATCGACGATCGCCGTCTCGTCGTCGCCGACCACGCGGACCTCCACGAGGTCGATGCCGACCGCGGTCAGATATTCCGCGATATAACCGATGTTCTTATCCTTGGTGCGGCCGGACAGGATTTCGTCGCCGATCACCAACAGGGCGGCGGTGACGACCTCTTTGGGCGCAGACGCATTTGCAGTTGTATTTGCCGTTGTCATGATGACCCGAGTGCTACCGGCCCGCGGCGGCGGGGCCGCGCCTACCCTGCCATTGTGCGTTATGATGCATCAAGTCACCCGCCGGAGCTCCCGGCCCAGCAAGACCCCCGGATCACCTCGGGGACCTGCCTGCCATGAACGGCAGGTGCGGAGGATGGCCACATGCCCGGACCGGCGCCACCGCGCCCGATTGCCTATGCGGTTCCCCGGATCGTCTGTGAGCGAGCGTCCGACGGCAGCCTGCGCTGTCGCTCGAGCGAGGCCTTGGCGCCTTACGATGCGAGCCTGGCCGGCCTGTTCCGCGCCGCGGTCGAGCGCAATCCGGGAGGTCTGTTTCTGGCCGAGCGCGGCACGGACGGAGTTTGGCGCAAGGTCACGTACGAAGCCGCGCGCTTGTCGGTAGACGCGCTCGGGCAAAGCCTCATCGAGCGCGGGCTTTCGGCCGAGCGGCCGATGATGATCCTGTCCGGCAACGGCATCGACCACGCGCTGCTCACGCTTGCGGGCCACACCGCGGGCATTCCGGTGGCGCCGATCTCGGTCGCCTATTCGCTCCAGAGCCAGGACCACGCCAAGCTCAAGCACATCGCCGGCGTGCTGGAGCCGGGGCTCGTCTACGTTTCCGATACCGGCCCTTTCGCCAAAGCACTTGCCGCGCTGGAGCTGGCGAATGTCGAGCTGGTCGCGAGCCGCAACGGCGCCAATCTCGACGCCGTCACGACCTTCGAACGGATGACGCAAGGCCGGCCGGGGCCCAGCCTGGAAAAAGCGGTCGCGGGCATCACCGCCGATACCGTCGCCAAGGTCCTGTTCACCTCCGGCTCCACCGGGCTGCCCAAAGGCGTCATCAACACCCATGGCATGCTGACGGCGAACCAGCAGCAACTCGCCCAGATCTGGCCGTTCCTGGACGAGGCGCCGCTCGTCCTGCTCGATTGGCTGCCGTGGAACCACACCTTCGGCGCCAATCACAATTTCAATCTGGTGCTGCGCCATGCCGGCACGCTGTTCATCGACGGCGGCAAGCCGGTGCCCGGTCTGGTCGAGGAAACCGTGCGCAATCTCGGCGAGGTCGCGCCCACCATCTATTTCAACGTCCCGGCCGGCTACGCCGCACTGCTGCCGTTTCTCGAGCGCGACGAGGCGCTGGCGCGCTCGTTTTTCGCCAAGCTGCGCCTGATCTTCTATGCCGGCGCCGCCCTGCCCCAGGATCTCTGGGAGCGACTCGAAGCGGTCGCGCTCCGCACCATCGGCGAGCGCGTGCCGATGACCTCGTCATGGGGTACGACCGAGACCTCGCCGTTGTCGACCGCCGCGCATTTCCTGATCGAGCGCGCGGGCCCGATCGGCGTGCCGGTACCCGGTGTCGAGCTCAAGCTCGTCCCCACGGGCGACAAGCTCGAAGTGCGGGTGCGCGGTCCGAACGTGACGCCCGGCTATTGGAAGCGGCCTGATCTCACGCGCGCGGCGTTCGACCAGGAAGGCTTCTACAAGCCGGGTGACGCCGTCCGCTTTGTCCATCCGGCCGAGCCGGCACAGGGCATCGTCTTCGACAGCCGACTGGCCGAGGACTTCAAGCTCGCCACCGGCACCTGGGTGGCAGTGGGCGTACTGCGGGTGGGAGCGCTCGCGGCCGCCACGCCGGCGCTGCAAGACGCCGTCATTGCCGGCGAGAACCGGGAGGCGATCGGCATCCTTGCCTGGCTCAACGCCGCGGGCTGTCGCGCCCTCGTCGGCTGCGATGCTCCGCTCCCGGAGCTTGCGCACCATCCCGCCGTGCGCGAGCACGTCGGCCGGGCGATCGCGCAATGGAATGCCGAAAATCGAGGCTCGTCGCAGCGGATCGCGCGGGTGCTGCTGCTGCCGGATGCGCCTTCGATCGACGCCAACGAGATCACCGACAAGGGCTATATCAACCAGCGGCTTGCCCTGGAGCGGCGCCGGGCCGACGTCGAGCGGCTGTTTGCGGCGGTACCGGATGCCGACGTGCTGATCGTGACGCCGGTTTCGTAAGTGCAGGCGGACGAACGATCCGGCCCGCCGATCGACCTGCAACCCGGAACGACTCATCGCGTTTGTGCTTGTCTGCTCGAGCGGGATGACTTTTCTTCGAATCGTCTTTCCCGCCCTGGCCTATTGTTGGAGCACGATCTTTTCCGAACACCGGTATCCACTTTTCGGGACCATCCTCTAGACTGGTGCAGGAGGCGTGGAATGGGCGACCGCTTTACCAGGATCGTGGTTGTTGCACTGTTGGTCGTTCTGGGCGCCTATCTCGCCCAGCCCTATGTCGACCGCCTGTTGTTTTCCTCTTCGACGCCGCGCGCGGTCGAGCCGCGCGGCAGCTTGGCCGAGATCGAGCGCACCACGATCGACATCTTCGAGCGCATCTCTCCCTCGGTGGTGCAGGTCGTCGGGCGCGCCGGCGCGCTCGATATCTCGCCGGCGGAGGGCGAGAACGGCGCGGCACAGTCGGGAACGGGTTTCGTCTGGGATGCCGCCGGCCACATCGTGACCAACGACCACGTGGTCGAAGGCACCACCAGCCTCGCCGTCCGCCTCGCCTCCGGACAGGTGGTGCGGGCGCAGATCGTCGGCGCGGCGCCCAACTATGATGTCGCCGTGATTCGCGTAGACAGCACCCGGTCATTGCCGCCGCCGGTCCCGATCGGCACGTCCGACGATCTCAAGGTCGGACAATGGGTATTCGCCATCGGCAACCCGTTCGGCCTCGACCAGACCTTGACGACCGGGATCATCAGCGCGCTCAAGCGCCGGCTGCCGACCAGCGGGGGCCGCGAGATCACCAACGTGATCCAAACCGATGCCGCCATCAATCCCGGCAACTCCGGAGGCCCGCTGCTCGACTCGGCGGGACGGGTGATCGGCGTCAATACTGCGATCCTTTCACCGTCGGGGACCAACGCCGGCATCGGCTTCGCCATCCCGATCGACTCCGTCAATCGCGTCGTTCCCGAGCTCATCCGCAGAGGCGCGGTGCCAACGCCGGGCATCGGCATCGTCGCCGCCAACGAGGCGGCGGCGACGCGCGCGGGCGTGCAAGGTGTCGTCATCCTGCGGACCGTCCCGAGCTCTTCCGCCGAGCGCGCCGGCCTGCGCGGCATGGACCCCAATACGGGCACGCCGGGCGACGTGATCGTCGGGGTGAACGGCAAACCGGTGCGCAGGCTGGCGGACCTGACCCAGGAGCTCGAGCGCGTCGGGGTCGGAAAACGATTGCCGCTGACGGTGCAACGGGACGGCCGCGAGACCACGGTCGAGGTCGAGGTCATGGACATCGGCCGCCGCGGTTGATTTTCGCATCGACGCTGCGCGGATTTCCCGCTACTCACTGCGCGGTGTCAACTGCCGCCTTCCGCCGACAAATCTCCCAGCAAATCACGCGAGCACAGGAACCCAAACCGTGATCGATCTCTACACCTGGACGACCCCCAATGGCCGCAAGGCTTCCATTCTGCTCGAGGAGCTCGGCCTACCTTACACCGCGCATGCCGTCGACATCAGCAAGGACGAGCAGTTCAAGCCCGAGTTCCTGAAGATCAGTCCGAACAATCGCATCCCCGCCATCGTCGATCGCGACAACGGAATGAGCCTGATGGAGTCCGGCGCGCTGATGATCTATCTCGCGGACAAGACCGGGAAGCTCCTGCCGAAGGACGGCGAGCCGCGCTACCGCGTGCTCGAATGGCTGATGTGGCAGATGGGCGGACCCGGGCCGATGTTCGGACAGGTCCACCATTTCGTCAAATACAACAAGGGCAAGGCGCCCTATGCCGAGGAGCGGTTTCTCAAGGAGGCGAAGCGGCTGTACGGCGTGCTCGACCGCAGGCTCGCCGAGCGCGAGTTCGTCGCCGACAATTATTCGATCGCCGACATCGCCATCTGGCCTTGGGTCTCGCGCTACGAATGGCAGACGATCGATCTCAACGGCTATCCCAACGTGAAGCGGTGGTACACGACTATCGCCAGGCGGCCGGCGGTGCAGAAGGGCTACAAAGTGCCGAAGGACGTCGGCGAAGTCCCGATTCCTTGAACGCCTCGGCAAAGCGCGGGCGGGCGTCATGACGGTGCGTTGGTCGGTCTCGATAGGCGTCGCGGCGCTTTTGCTGGGTTGCGTGCAATCCGCCGCGGCGCAGGACACCATCGACCGTCCCATGACCATCTATGTCGCCGGCACCGCCGGCGGGGGCGTCGATCTTTATGCGCGTCTGGTCGGCCGTCATTTCGGCCGTCACGTTCCCGGCAAGCCGACCGTGACCGTGCAGGTGATGCCCGGCGCGGGCGGCATCCGGGCGGCGAATTATCTCGCCGAGCAGGCGCCGCGCGACGGCACCGCGATCGCGACCTTCGCCGGCGGCCCGATCCTCGAGCCGCTGATCGGCGCCCGCAATCCCGGCTACGACATGAGCGCCTTCACCTGGCTCGGCGCGCTGACCAAGGATATCGGCCTTTGCATCGCCTGGGGCGCGACGCCCTTCAAGACCATCGACGACGTCAAGCGGCAGCAGATGGTGGTGGCCGGTACCGGCGCGGGCTCCGAGACCGATACCTGGCCCATCGTTCTCAATGACGTGCTCGGCACCAAATTCAAGCTGGTGACCGGGTATCTCGGCAGCCAGGAGACGATCCTGGCGATCGAGCGCGGCGAGGCCCATGGCCGCTGCGTGTTCAGCCATTCCGCGCTCAAGATCGCCAAGCCCGACTGGCTGCGCGACAACAAGATCAACGTGCTCGTTCTCACCGCGCTCGCGCGGTCGCCGGACTTCCCGGGCGTGCCCGCGGTGGTCGATCTCGTCTCCACGCCGCAGGACCGCCAACTGCTGCAGCTCATGGTCGGACCCGGCGCCATGGCGCGGCCGTTCGCGGCGCCGCCCGGACTCCCCGCGAGCAAGGCTACGCTGCTGCGGCGCGCCTTCGACGCCACCATGCAGGACCCGGAATTCCGGGCGGACGCGGCCAGGATAAAGGCCGACCTTGCGCCCACGACCGGCGAGGACGTGCAGGAACTGGTCAAACGCATCTATGCGACACCGCGGCCGGTGATCGAACGGGTCAAGAAGCTGTTGGCGCCGTAGCGCGGGATGCGCCCGTCGCGTGTTCATCTGCCGCCCAAAACATGGGCAAGAAGCCGACGACCGCACCCCGCCGGCGCGGCCGGATACCCCCTTGGGTTGGCGCGCGGCTTGCAGCTAGGATCGTCGTCGCGCGCGGCTTCGTGTGGGGGCGCGGGCGCGCGACCGAGGGAGAGGCATGGCGGTCGCGTTCGACGAGATGAGGGGTACGGACGGGACATTGCGGCCCGCCTATGGCGAGTTGTCCCGCTGGCTCGCCGAAATTCCGCCCGACGTGCTCGACTACCGCCGGCGCGAGGCGGAGGTCCTGTTCCGCCGCATCGGTATCACCTTCGCGGTCTACGGCGAAGCCGATGCGCAGGAACGACTCATCCCTTTCGACGTGCTGCCGCGCATTCTTGCCGCCGCGGAATGGGACATCCTGTGCGCGGGTCTCGAACAGCGCATCAAGGCCATCAACCACTACATCCGCGATGTCTATACCCGGCGCGAAATTCTCAAAGCGGGCGTGGTCCCGGAAGACTTGGTGTTCCAGAACCCGGTCTTCCGTCCGGAGATGAACGGCCAAAAGGTCCCGCACGACATCTACGTCCACATCGGCGGCATCGATATCGTGCGCGTCGATGCCGAGACATTCTACGTACTCGAGGACAATGCGCGCACGCCGTCCGGCGTCTCCTACATGCTGGAGAACAGGGAGATCATGCTGCGGCTGTTTCCGGAGTTGTTCGCCCGTCATCGCGTGGCTCCGGTCGAGAACTATCCGGACGAGTTGCTGGCGACGTTGAAATCGGTGGCGCCCTCGACCTCCAGCGCCGAGCCGACGGTCGTATTGCTCACGCCCGGCGTCTACAATTCGGCCTATTACGAGCATTCTTTTTTGGCCGACAAGCTCGGCGTCGAACTGGTCGAAGGCCGCGATCTGTTCGTGCGCGACGACCTCGTTTTCATGCGCACGACGCAGGGCCCCCAACGCGTCGACGTGATCTACCGCCGCATCGACGACGATTTCCTCGATCCCCTGGCGTTTCGCCCCGATTCCGCGCTCGGGGTTCCGGGATTGATGTCCGTGTACCAGGCCGGCAACGTCACCCTCGCGAACGCGGTCGGCACCGGGATCGCCGACGACAAGGCGGTCTACAGCTACATGCCGGGGATCGTGAAGTTCTATCTCGGCGAGGAGCCGATTCTCAAGAACGTGCCGACCTGGCGTTGTCGCGAGGACGAGCACCTCGGCTATGTCCTCGACCATCTCGAAGAGCTCGTGGTCAAGGAGGTGCACGGCTCGGGCGGCTACGGGATGCTGATCGGACCCAAGGCCGACAAGGCCACGATCGCGGCGTTCCGCGCCAAGCTCAAATCCAACCCGAAGAATTTCATCGCCCAGCCGACGCTCGCGCTCTCGACCTGTCCGACCTGCGTCGAGGAAGGGGTGGCGCCGCGGCACGTCGATCTGCGCCCGTTCGTATTGACCGGGCGTGACCGTATCCGCATCGTGCCGGGCGGCCTCACCCGGGTCGCGCTGAAGAAGGGCTCGCTCGTGGTCAATTCCAGCCAGGGCGGCGGGACCAAGGACACGTGGGTGCTGGATCGATGACCGCGAACACTCGGTCAGTCGAGGCATGTCCGGGCCCCCGCGCAGCCCGCAGCGGGGCGAAATGGTGCGCCGCTCCGGTGCCGCGTCGCCGGCAGGCTTGCGCAGAGAGCGTAAACTCGTCTGCGCCCGCCGCACCGCATTCGGGACACTTTTAGCTACCATGCTTTCCCGCACCGCCGACAATCTCTACTGGCTTGCGCGCTACGTGGAGCGCGCGGAATACCTCGCGCGCATCCTCGAGGTGACGCAGCGCCTCACCACGTTGCCCCTCGCCTATGTCGGCACGTCGAACGAATGGGAATCGGCGGTCGCGACCGCGGGCTGCGCCCACGCTTTTGCCGCCGCCTATCCGGAGGCCAACGAGGAGGCGGTCACGGACTTTCTGTGCTTCTCCACCGCCAATCCGTCTTCCATCCGCAGCTGCTTCGAGATCGCCCGCACCAACGCGCGCGCCGTGCGCACCGCGCTTACCGTCGAGATGTGGGACGCCATCAACGGCACCTGGCTCGAGCTCAAGCGCTTCGGCAACGGCCCGACCTCGCGCGAGGAGTTCATGCGTTTCCTGCGCTGGGTGCAGGAATCCTCGCTGCGCTTCGACGGTTCCGCCTACCGCACCATGCTGCGCAACGACGCCTATTGGTTCTCCCGCCTCGGCGTCTATATGGAACGCGCCGACAACACCGCGCGCATCCTCGACGTGAAGTATCACATGCTGTTGCCGGCGCACGAACGCGTGGGCGGACCGCTCGACTATTTCCAGTGGTCGGCGATCCTGCGCTCGGTGTCGGCGCTCACCGCCTACCATTGGGTCTATCGCGAAAGCGTCAAGCCGTGGCTGATCGCCGACCTGTTGATCCTGCGGGACGAAATGCCGCGTTCGCTCGCCAGCTGCTACGAGAACCTCGTGCTCTACCTCGACCACATCGCCCGCGCTTACGGCCGCCAGGGGCCGGCGCAGCGCCAGGCCCGCGCCGTCCGGGCGCGGCTCGAGAACAGCCGCATGGAAGAGATCTTCCAGCAGGGCATGCACGAATTCATCGACGAATTCATCGGGAGCAACAATCGGCTTGGCGCCGCCATCACCGAGCAATACCTGATGTAGCAGACGACGGAGGACGGACGACTGGACTTTCGGGCGCCGATTCTGTCCGCTGTTATCTGTCGTCTGTCGTCGGCTCATGCGCATTCGCATCTCGCATCTCACCAGCTATCGCTACCAGACGCCCGCCAGCAGCGTGATTCAGATGCTGCGGTTGACCCCGCGCAACCACGATGGTCAATACGTCGCGCGCTGGCGCATCGACGTGTCCACGGATTGCCGGCTCGACCAGCACGAGGACGCCTTCGGCAACATCACCCATGTCTTCACCGCGGAGGGACCGTTGAGCGAGCTCGCCGTCCTGGTCGAGGGCGAGGTCGAGACGCGCGACACCCAGGGCGTGGTGCGCGGCGCCGTCGAGCGATTTCCGCCCAGCCTCTACCTGCGCGAGACCGCGCTCACCAATCCCGATGCGAGCATCGCCGATTTCGCCGCCAAGAGCCGCGACGATGCCAAAGACGACGTGCTCAACCTGCTGCACCTCATGCTCGGGCGTCTGCACCAGGGCATGAGCTACGACACCGATCCCACCCACGCCGCGACCACGGCCGCCGAGGCCTTTGCGCTCAAGCGCGGCGTCTGTCAGGACCTCGCCCACATCTTCATCGCAGCCGCCCGTAGCCGGGCCATTCCGGCGCGCTATGTCGGCGGCTATTTCCATCGCGAGGACGGCGTGAACGAGCAGGAGGCCGGCCACGCCTGGGCCGAGGCCTTCCTGCCCGAGCTCGGCTGGATCGCTTTCGATCCCGCGAACGGCGTCTGCGCCACCGATGCCCATGTCCGGGTCGCCGTCGGCCTCGATTATCTCACGGCGGCGCCCTTGCGCGGCACCCGCTACGGCGGGGCCGGCGAGGTGCTGTCGGTCAAGGTCCGCGTCGATCAGGCGGCGCAGCAGACGCAGAACTGAGCCAGCGCATGTTCCGGAAAAGTGGGAACCGGTTTTCCGAACAGAACATGCGCAAAATCGAAGAATCTAGAGCGCATCACGATTCGACCCAATCGGGATGCGCTCTAGTGGTCCGATTCCGAAGTTCGTCAACACTCGCGGCACGTTCAGATACGAACTTCGGAATTTAAGGACCACTAGCAACGCTATGGTTCCAGTGCGCCTTTTGAACCCGAAGTTCGCGATCGCACTTGCCGCGCGGTGTGCGCGAACTTCGGGTTCGGGGCACTGGCATTGCCGGCCTGCCGCCGGCACCGCTATATAGGGCGGGAGCGGGTTGCAGGGGTCGTTCGGACATCATGACTTATTGCTGCGGCATCCTGGTTCGCGACGGGCTCGTGATGTTCGCCGATACCCGCACCAACGCGGGCGTCGACAACATCGCGACCTTCCGCAAGCTCCACCTTTTCATGCAGCCGGGCCAGCGAATCATGGCGATCGCGACGGCCGGCAACCTGTCCATCAGCCAATCGGTCGTCAGCATCCTGCGGGAGGGCTGGGAAAATCCCGCGACCGGCGAAACCGAAACCCTGATGAACGCCCCCACCATGTTTCAGGCCGCCCAGCGGGTCGGTCGCACCGTCCGTCAGCTGCACGAGCTCGAAGGCGAGGCGCTCGAGGCCTCCGATGTGAAATTCGACGTCTCATTCCTGCTGGGCGGACAGATCAAGGGCGAGCGGCCGCGGCTGTTCATGCTCTACGCCGCCGGCAATTTCATCGAATGCACGCAGGACACGCCCTATCTGCAGATCGGCGAGCATAAATACGGCAAGCCGGTACTCGATCGCGCCATCACCTACGACATCGACCTCTACGACGCGCTCAAGGTCGGCCTGGTCTCGGTCGATTCCACCATGCGCTCGAATCTCAGCGTCGGGCTGCCGCTCGACCTTCTCATTGCGCGGCGCGACGCCTGCGACGCCGAGCTCAATTTTCGGATCGAACCCGGCGAGCCCTATTTCCACGACCTGCGCGAACGCTGGTCGGCGGCGCTGCGCGCCGCCCATGCCGGAATACCCCGCCCGCCCTACAAGAACATCCGCTGAAAGGGCGGGGCATGCGCCCACGGAGACGAAGGCCGCGATGGCGCGTCATCGCCTCGGTGCGATTGGCCCGCGGGCCACAGCGACAATGAACTCGATCGAGGAGGACCCGACGATGGCCGCGTTGCAAAAGGTTGCTCTTGTCACCGGCGCCGGTACCGGCATCGGCAAGGCCGTGGCGCTGGCGCTCATGAAGGACGGCTACGCCGCCGTGCTGGCGGGACGGCGCAAGGACAAGCTGGAAGAGACCGCAAGCGAGGGCAAGTCGACCGGTGCGAAAACCCTCGTGGCTCCGACCGACGTCAGCGATCCGGCGGCGATCAAGGCGCTGTTCGCCAAGACCAGGGAGAGCTTCGGTCGCCTCGACGTCCTGTTCAACAACGCCGGCATCGGCGCGCCCGCGGTGCCGCTCGAGGACCTGCCCTACGAGACCTGGAAAAAGGTCGTCGATACCAATCTCACCGGCATGTTCCTGTGCACGCAGGAAGCGATCAAGATCATGAAGGCGCAGGAGCCGCGCGGCGGCCGCATCATCAACAACGGCTCGATCTCGGCGCATGCGCCGCGCCCGCGCTCGGTCGCCTATACCGCGACCAAGCACGCGGTCACCGGGCTCACCAAGTCGACGGCGCTCGATTGCCGCGGCTACAACATCACCTGCGGACAGATCGACATCGGCAACGCCGCGACCCCGCTGACGGAGCGCATGGTGCAGGGCCAGGGCGTGATGCAGGCGGACGGCCGCATGGCGGTCGAGCCGCGCATGAACGCCGACGACGTCGGCCGCGCCGTGGTGTACATGGCCAATCTCCCGCTCGACACCAACGTGCTGTTCATGACGGTCATGGCCAACCTGATGCCGTTCGTGGGGCGGGGGTAAGCGCTGCGCACGAGGCCGGCAACCCGCCCAAGAGATCGCCCGCGCCTATCCGATCCGGCTCACGCTGACCTTGGTCCCTGCCCTCACCTGGGCCAGCGCCTTCACGTCGCCGAGCGCCTTGGCGAAAATATTGCACGGGCTCGCAAGCCGCGTCTCCTCGCCCTGGCTGATCGGCGTACGGCCGAAACCGAGCGCGATGCAATGGCCGCCGGGCCAGTAGGCAATCTCGCCCGGTATGACGATGGCGCGCGCATCGTTCTCGGCGGCGACTTTGACCGGCACCTCGAAATAGACTTCCTCGCCCCAGGTCAGCGCCGATGAGGAGATCGGCAGCGCCGCCGCGACCGCGCGGGCGGTCGGCGTATCGAGAAGCTCGGCGTCGAGCACGAGCGAGCCGAAATCGAAGCGGATCCGTGTCATTCATGGCTCCGTTGACCACCGCAGGCCTGCGCATTTTGCCGCCGGCGGCGGGGCCTCGGCAAGGCGATGGCGCGGCCACGGGACGATGGCGGACTTGACCCGGCCACCCATGTCGTCTTCGTAAGCGCATGGATACGCGCGGGCGAGACCCGCGCATGACGAAGACGGGGCAATGCAACATCTTCAATCGCTGCTGGGCGTGTTCGCTCTTCTCGCCATCGCCTGGATCATCAGCGAAGACCGCCGTGCCGTGGCCTGGAGGCAGGCGGCCGTCGGCCTCCTGGTCACGTTCGTCACAGCGGTCATCCTGCTCAAGGTACCGGGCGCCACGCGCGCCTTCGCGGCGATCAACGACGCGGTCCAGGCGATCGGCGCCGCCAGCCGCGCCGGCACCTCCTTCGTCTTCGGCTATCTCGGCGGCGGTCAGCTTCCCTACGAGCTCAAGGTCCCGGGCGCGGAATTCGTGCTCGCGCTGCAGGCGTTACCGATCGTGCTGGTGATGAGCGTCCTGACCACGCTCTTGTTTCATTGGCGCATCCTGCCGCCGATCGTGCGCGGCTTTTCCTGGTTGCTGGAGCGCACGCTCAAGGTCGGCGGCGCCGTCGGGCTCTCGACCGCGGCCAACATCTTCCTGGGCATGGTCGAAGCGCCGCTGTTCATCCGGCCTTATCTGGCGCGCCTCACGCGCAGCGAGCTGTTCATCGTCATGACCGGCGGCATGGCCGGCATCGCCGGCACCGTTCTGGTGCTCTACGCGACCTTGCTCGGCTCTCTGGTTCCCGATGCGGCGGCGCATTTCGTGATCGCCTCGGTGATGGGGGCACCGGCGGCAATTCTCGTCAGCCTGATCATGGTGCCGGAGCGGAGCGAGCAGCGCACCGGCGGCACAGCGGTTCCTGACGTGGAAAAGGTCGCATCGAGCACGATGGATGCGATCGTCAGGGGCACCGCGGCGGGTCTCGAGCTTCTGCTCAACATCTGCGCCATGCTGATCGTGCTGGTCGCGTTGGTCCACCTCGCCAACGCGATCATCGGCGTCCTGCCGCCGATTGCGGGGCAACCGATCACGCTGCAGCGGCTGCTCGGCTATGTGATGGCGCCGGTGTGCTGGCTGCTCGGCATTCCCTGGAAGGAAGCGGTGACGGCCGGCGGCCTCATGGGCATCAAGACGATCCTCAACGAGTTCATCGCCTATGTGGAGCTGTCGAAGCTGCCGGCCGACGCGCTCGACCCGCGCTCGCGTCTGATCATGCTCTATGCCTTGTGCGGGTTCGCCAATTTCGGCTCGCTCGGCATCATGATTGCGGGGCTTGCGACGATGGCGCCGGAGCGACGCGACGACGTCGTGTCGCTCGGCATCAAGTCAATCGTATCGGGGACGCTCGCGACCTGCGTGATGGGCGCAATGGTGGGCGTGCTGACGTAGCGCCGCGCAACCGGCGTCAGGCAGCCTGCACGCCGCTTCCCGTCCCGTCGCCGCGCAGGCAAGACCGGGAACCCCAAGCCCCGTCCGGTATCGTCACTGGGACCCGGACACCCGCGGCAATCGAGATTGAGCAGGCTCTTGCAGTACGCCCCCAGATAATGCTACGTATCGTAGCGCTACAAGTTTGCACATTGTCCGGGATAAGACACGCTGCGAGAGGGTACCCTCATGACCCGCTTAATCGCCAACCTGGCATCTCTGTCGGTGCCCCTGCTCATCTCCGGGTGGGTCGCCTTGACCCCGCTCGCGGTTGGGGCAGTTGATCAAACCGGCCCGCGGCAAAGCGGGAGCGGATTGCAGCTCGCCGAAAGAATGATCGTGTGCGGTCCGCGGCGGGGCTGCCGGGCGCTTCGGGAAGGCTGCCGGCTCGTGCTCGCCGCGCATCCCCGCAACAACCGGATCATTTGCGCCCCGGCGCGCGCTGCCTGAAGCCACGCAACCGCGCGATCAATGCAACCGAAATTCGCCGTCGACCGCACGGATTTCGGCCGGCTTGATCAGCCGCGAATGCGCGACCGTCACGGAATGCAGCGGTCCCTCCAGCGTTTCGAGCCAGAATGCAAGGAAGCGATTGAGCGCCGGAAACCGCGGGCAGAGATCGTACTCCTGCCAGACATAAGTCTGCAGCAGGGAAGGATGATCGGGAAGCCGATACAGGATCCGCGCCGTCGTGAGACCGTAGCCCTCAAGTTGACTCCGAAAATCTTTGGATGCCATGACGGATACCCTCCGAGTTCGAGCACCAAGTGTGCTAGTCACCTCCCGCGCAGACAAGCGCAAAAAAAGAATAAAGTTCCTAAAATCAAGGCGTTAGCAGCATTGTGTCAGTAGTGCTGACAAGCTGTGCGAGGCTGCTGGCCGCGCCCACCCATGGACGAATGGGATCTGGCAGTCGCGTGAGCTGACTGCCAGATTCGTCTTGGCACTCCCCGCAGCGGAGTGCTAAATATTTCTCGAGCGCCTCTTGCGGGCCGGAATCGTGCCCCCTATGTCGCGCTTTGATGAACCGGACAGACGACTGTTTGCCGATTCCCGGGCAACGCAAAATCTCAAATCCTGCAAAAGCTTAGGAGGACATCATGAAATTTCGTCCGCTTCACGACCGCGTCGTCGTCAAGCGCATCGATGCCGAGGAGAAGACCGCCGGCGGCATCATCATTCCCGACACAGCCAAGGAAAAGCCCTCCCAGGGCGAGGTCATCGCGGTCGGCCCCGGCGGCCGCGACGAAGCCGGCAAGCTCATCCCGATCGACCTGCAGGTTGGCGACCGGGTGCTGTTCGGCAAATGGTCGGGCACCGAAGTCAAGATCGACGGTCAGGAACTCCTGATCATGAAGGAAAGCGACGTCATGGGCATCATCGAAGAAGGCGTTGCCAAGAAGAAGGCCGCCTGACGCGAACCGCGTGGGCTCGCCCTCATACATCATTTTGGAGACACAGCTATGGCTGCCAAGGAAGTCAAATTCTCGGTCGACGCGCGCGACAGGATGTTGCGCGGCATCGATATCCTCAATAACGCGGTAAAGGTGACGCTCGGCCCCAAGGGCCGCAACGTCGTACTCGACAAATCTTTCGGCGCTCCCCGCATCACCAAGGACGGTGTCACCGTTGCCAAGGAGATCGAGCTCGAAGACAAGTTCGAGAACATGGGCGCACAGATGGTGCGCGAGGTCGCCTCGAAGACCTCCGACGTCGCCGGCGACGGCACCACGACTGCGACCGTGCTCGCTGCCGCCATCGTCAAGGAAGGCGCCAAGTCGGTTGCCGCTGGCATGAATCCGATGGACCTGAAGCGCGGCATCGATCTGGCCGTCGAGGCCATCGTGGAAGACCTCAAGAAGAACTCCAAGAAGGTCACCTCGAACGAGGAGATCGCCCAGGTCGGCACCATCTCCGCCAACGGCGACGCCGAGATCGGCCGATTCCTGGCGGAAGCGATGAAGAAGGTCGGCAACGAGGGTGTGATCACGGTCGAGGAGGCGAAATCGCTGGAGACCGAGCTCGACGTGGTCGAAGGCATGCAGTTCGACCGCGGCTACATCTCGCCGTATTTCGTCACCAACGCCGACAAGATGCGGGTCGAGATGGAGGATCCCTATATCCTCATCAACGAGAAGAAGCTCTCGGGCCTGCAGGAGCTGCTGCCGTTGCTCGAGTCGGTGGTGCAGACCGGCAAGCCGTTGCTCATCATCGCCGAGGACGTCGAAGGCGAGGCGCTTGCCACGCTGGTCGTCAACAAGCTGCGCGGCGGGCTCAAGGTCGCGGCGGTGAAGGCTCCCGGCTTCGGCGATCGCCGCAAGGCCATGCTGCAGGATATCGCGGTCCTCACCGGCGGACAGGCGATCTCCGAGGATCTCGGCATCAAGCTCGAGAATGTGACGCTCAACATGCTGGGCCGCGCCAAGAAGGTCACGATCGACAAGGAGAACACCACGATCGTCGGCGGCGCCGGCAAGAAGTCCGACATCGAGGCCCGCATCGCCCAGATCAAGGCCCAGATCGAGGAGACCACCTCCGACTACGATCGCGAGAAGCTGCAGGAGCGGCTGGCCAAGCTCGCCGGCGGCGTCGCGGTGATCCGCGTCGGCGGTGCGACCGAGGTCGAGGTCAAGGAGCGCAAGGATCGCGTGGATGACGCCATGCACGCGACCCGCGCCGCGGTCGAGGAAGGCATCCTGCCGGGCGGCGGCGTTGCGCTCTTGCGCGCGACCGAGGCGCTCAAGAGGATCCGCACCCACAACGACGATCAGAAGACCGGCGTCGAGATCGTGCGCAAGGCGATCTCCTGGCCGGCGCGCCAGATCGCGATCAACGCGGGTGAAGACGGTTCCGTGATCGTGGGCAAGATCCTGGAGAAGGATCAGTACGGCTTCGGTTTTGACGCCCAGTCCGGCGAGTACGGCAACCTGGTCTCGAAGGGCATCATCGACCCGACCAAGGTGGTGCGCACCGCGCTGCAGGACGCCGCCTCCGTGGCCGGCCTTCTCATCACCACCGAGGCCATGGTCGCCGAGCTGCCGAAGAAGCAGCCGCCCCCCATGCCGGGCGGTGGCGGCGGCGGTATGGGCGGAATGGACTTCTGAGACCATTCGCCGGCTTCTTAAGCGCTCGGAGTCGGGCAAGCCCGACTTCGAGCGGCGCAATCGACTTCCGCGGTTTACAACATGCAAAGGCCCGGGCATCAGCCCGGGCCTTTGTCATGTTCGGCGCGACGGCGCAGGACTAGTCTAGTCTAGCCGGCGTAGTCATATCTCGGCTGCCAATCGCCGGCGCCTTCCGGAATCAGATCGAAGAAGTGCCAGACGCTGCAGAAATCATCGCCGGGCGAGAACGAGGTATCCGATACCCGAACGATCTGGTCGCCTCTGCGCCTGAACACCGACACGCCCGGCATCGGCCCGTTGTCGCGCCAATAGCCCATGTCCTGCGCGAAGGTCGTGCCCTGGCATGAGACCATTGGAAATCGCCAGCCACGCTTTTGCGCGAACTTCTGCTGCTGATCGGGGCTATCGGGCGACGCGAGCACAAAGGCGGCGCGGTCGCGGAGATGGTCGAATACGCCGTTGAAACCGTCCGCCCACAGCGTGCAATAAGGGCACGACGCCCCCATGTTGTGCACCACGAACAACGTATCCTTGCTGCCGAAGAGCGCCGACAGATTGACCGCCCCACCGCCGGCGCGACGAAATTCGTAGTCCTTGACGTGCTCCGGCTCGATCGTCGCCTGCGCTTCCCGCATCTGCTCGCGCAGCTGGGCAATTTGGCGTCGATATTGACTGATCCTTTCTGCTGTTGCCTTGTAGCTCATCGCGTCACCTCGAAACATTGGGATGTCAACCGGCGTAGCTGTCGCGATAGCGAACCCATGCCTGCGGATGCGGCTCATTCGCCTCATCACGCCCCTTCGGCACCAGATCGAGGTATTGGTACGCGGCATTCATCATGTCGAGGCCGCGCGCGTAACAGGAATATGCGTGGAACACGGCATCGCTCGCGTCCTTGTAGAACACGCTGATCCCGGGACGCTCGGAAAGCGAATTCTTCTGGACAGCGTAATTGTAACCGCCCGCGCGGCCGACGCCAGGGCGCGCGGCGGCACTTGGGGGGCTGAAACAGCAATGCGGGAGGTGGTTGGCGCCAACGGACAAACGTCAACGACCACGAACCCGCCGACGCGCGTACTTCCGGCGTCGTCGGCTTGATCGTGGTCGTTCCGGCGACAGAGCCTCGCGGCTACGACATCGCCGTATTGCGCAACGCGGCAGGCGGCAGAAGGTTCCCGCGAGGGTCGCTCACTCCGCCGGCGCCACCGCACGCGCGCGCTCCCTCTCGACGCCGTTGACCAGCACCGCGATCACGGCGGTCGCGACCACGAAGCCCAGGGCAATGATGGCGGTCGTGCCGAGGACCAGTCCGAAGCCGCCGCGGCCGTGCAACACCGCAATCACCGAGACCGCCGCGCCCGACACCAGGAAGGTGAGAAAATAGCGCACGGCGTAGACGCGGCCGCGCCAGGCATCCGCCGTGTAGCGGGCGATCACGAGGTCGTTGACGGTGACTTGGGCATAGATCGCCGCCATCGCCACTGCGAGCGCCACGATCAGCATCTTCCCCGTCGTCTGCGCCGCCCACAGCACGCCCAGGAATTGCAGGCTCGCGATCGCCGCGAACAGAATGTGCGGCGGAAATTTCTCCACCAACCGGCCGACCGCGATCTGGGCGAGCGCCCCGCACATGAACACCGCCGTTGCGACGCCGCCGACCAGGAGCAGCGGCACGTCGGAGCCGAGCCGCTCATCCACGATCTTCGGCAGCGCCACCGAGATGATATTGAAGACCAGGCCGGCGCAGAGCGCGATCACGATGAACAGGCCGAAGATCGTCGCCGCCAGCCAGGCGCCGAGCGGAACGTCCGCCACCGTGCCGCGGCTCGCGGCCTTGCGCCCTGCGTCCGGAACGAGCCGAAGATAAATCACGGCGGTCGCGACGCAGATCACGCCCGGCAGCAGAAAGGCCGCGCGCCAGCCGAAGCCGGCGACCAGCGCCGCAGTCAGACCGGCGGCGAGGGCCGCGCCGAGATTGCCGCATACGCCGTTGAAGGCAAGCGAGCGCCCGCGCGCGCTCGCTTGCTCGATCAGCATCGCGGTGCCGACGGGATGATAGATCGCAGCGAACATGCCGAGCGCAAACAGCGCAACCGCGAGCGCCACGAGGTTGGGTGCGAAGGCCGCCGCCAGCAGCGCGAGCCCGCAGCCGGCATAGAACATCACCATCATGTTGCGGCGGCTCCAGCGGTCGGCCAGCCAGCCGGCCGGCAGCGAGAACACGCCGAAGGCCAGGAACGAGGCGGTGCCGAGCGCGATCAGCTCGGCGTAGCTGCGTCCGTAGATGACTTCGAGCCCGATCACCACGGTCGGGAAGATCAGCATCACATAGTGGTCGAGCGCGTGCGCCCAGTTGATGAAGCCGATGGACAGCTGGGCCTCGCTCGCCTCGCTGGTCGCGGTGACCGGATGGGACATGGGGTCCAACGATGCTGCCGATTCGTGCGCGCGGCTCGGGGGTCCGCCGTTCACAGTCGATATAGCGCAATTTCCCGCGGAATATCCATGCCCGCATGGCAGGGCAGATTTTCTGCTGCCCGGCCGAAGCGGGCCGGTGCAGGGCCATGACCCGCTGGCGCATGCATGTCGTGCAACGCCGCCAGCCATTGCCGCCGTGTGTTTCAGGACGCGGGCATCGGCTGCTCTATCGAGATCGGATCCGACGCCGAAAAGGTGTTCTCGAGGGCCTCGTCGAGTGCCTCCTCCTGGCGCCGGCGGCGATCACGTTCGGCAAAATCGCCGTCGTCCTGCCGACGCTTGGGTTTTGGAGGTTTTGGAGTCTCAACCATGATGGTTTCTCCCGACCGGACCACCCCATGATGTTCCGGGACCGCAAACCGATACCGACTCCGGCCAGTCATACGACCCCCGGATACTCGGGATCTGGCCGGCCGGCGATCGCACGACATCCAGCTGAACATACCTCGCACCGCGCCCGGCCGCCAATGCCGGCTCCAGTGGCATCCCATTCAGCCTCATGGGACGCGCATGAGGCGGGCGGGGCGAGCAGCTCGCCCCGCGCCGCACCTGTCGCGTCCCGCCGATCGTCCCATCCGATCGGCGAAGCCCGAGGTCTGAATTAGTGCATTGACTCGAGCACGATGTTGATGTCGGTCGGTTCGGGTTCGTGCGGCTCGAGACCTGTCGGGTTGCCTTCGCTCCAGCTTGCGAGATTGACGACCTGGGCGGCTTGAGTTCCGGTGTCGCCACCCTCCGCAGGCTCCACGATGTTGAGTCCGTTGCTGTCGAGGAAGAAAGTGTGATCCCCGAACAGCCTGTGGAGCTGCGGAACCGCCGGATGGTCATCGGGGATGGCCTGCGCTTCAAATTGACCCAGCGTTCGCTCGACCTGCGCGGAATTGAGTTTCATCGCGCACTCCTTTTCGATTGGATTCGCCTTCACGGCGATGAGTCACCTATCTCTGCGGGCCTCCCACCCTCCGGTGGTCAATTCTTCGCTCGGTCATCCGCGCGGCTCAGGTAGGATCTCCATGGCTCTCGTCAAGGGAGCCCCGCGCTCGCCGGTGCAGGCAGCAAAGCGTCGACGCATTCGATAGCGCGCGCGGGCCGCAGCGCCCGAGCGCACGCAATGCTCGTTGTCCGCCGGACGAACCAGGCAGGCCTCGACAACCGGCGGAGGCGGAGAACCGGCAAGCCCGCCGATGAGGTAAAAAGAAGGGCCGCCTCGAACTCGATCGGCGGCCCAAGTCTGGGGAGGAAACGAAGCGCAAAATTACGCTTCGTTGCGCCTGATTTGGGAGCAGGCGCCATCACCTGCAAGTGCGGTTGATGCGCGCACCTTGGCCTTGCCGCTCGCAGTGAGGTGTCGGGAATACGGACTTCCACTGCTCGGCGATGTCTGCGCCGGCCAGGGCTGCGGCAAGGACAAGGCAGCCATGACAAAAGCTCGAAGCTCATGCTTCCAAGCGCAGCGAGCGGCCTCATCTAGTCCAGCGTCCGCCGGAAGCGACTGATGGCAATGACCATGGCGATCAGCATCAGCGCGCCCAGCGCCAGCGTATCGTAGCGCAGGTCCGCAAGAGTCGCGCCCTTGAGCATGATCCCGCGTACGATGCGAAGATAGTGGGTGAGCGGCAGGAATTCGCCGATCCATTGCGCCCAGCCAGGCATGCCTGCGAACGGGAACATGAAGCCCGAGAGCAGGATGTTCGGCAGGAAGAACATCATCGACATCTGCATCGCCTGCAGCTGGTTCTGCGCGACGGTCGAGAAGGTGTAGCCGACCGAAAGATTGGTGGTGATGAACAGGGTGCTCAAGAGCGCAAGCAGGAGGAGGCTGCCGAGCAGCGGGACGCCGAACAGGCCGATGCCGATCCCGATGATCAACGCCGCCTGCACGAAGCCGACGATGATATAGGGGATGATCTTGCCGAGCATGATCTCGACCGGCGTGATCGGCATGGCCAACAGGCTTTCCATCGTCCCGCGCTCGATTTCGCGCGTCACCGAAAGCGCGGTGAAGATCAGCATGGTCATGGTGAGGATGGTGCCGACGAGCCCGGGCACGATGTTGAACGAGGTGTTCGCCGCCGGATTGTAGCGGGCGTGGGTCCGGATCTCGAACGGCGGCGTCGCGCCATCGGGAATCGCGCGGTCGTGCAGGAGCGCGGTCTGCACCAAGTTGCCGAGCGCCGCCATGGCCGAGCCGGCGGCAACCGGGTCGGTCGCGTCGGCGGCAACCAGCAGCGCGGGACGATCGCCGCGCCGCACCGCGCGTTCGAAATTGGCTGGGATCTCGATCGCGAACAGCACCGCGCCCGACGCCAGCAGGCGGTCGAACTCGGCCTCGTTTCGGACGACGTGGGTGACGTCGAAATATGCGGTGTTCTCGAGTGCCTTGAGCACTGAGCGGCCGAGGTCGCTCTGCTCCTGCAGCAGCACCGCGGTCGGCAGGTGCCGCGGATTGGTGTTGATCGCGTAGCCGAACAGCAGGAGCTGAACGAGTGGGATCATGACGATCATCGCGAACGAAACACGGTCGCGCCGGAGCTGGATGAACTCCTTGATCAGCATGGCCCACGTGCGCCGCCAGAAGTCGCGGCGCCAGAAGCTCTGGTGCCAGAAGCTCCCACGCCAGAAGCCGACCGGCGGGCGTCCGCGCAGCGCGGTGGTCGGACCAGGCGGGCTCATTGGAAATTGTCCTTGGCCTTGCCCATGAGATCGATGAAGACGTCTTCGAGCGAAGGCTTGGCACGGCTCCAGGTGAGCTCAGGCCGCGCGCGATAAGGCGCGATCGCCGCCTCGAGCGCCGCCTCCTCGCGCCCGGACACGTGCAGGCTGGTGCCGAAGGGCGCGACCATGTCGACGCCCGGCTGCCGCGCCAACTTCTCGGCGAGCGTCGCCAGGCCGTCGCCGTCGCGCGCGCTCACCGTATAGGTCGCGAGATGCGAGGCCGCGATCACCTCCTCGACCGTCCCATGCGCCAGCAGCACCCCGTAGGCGATATAGGCAATCTCGTGGCAGCGCTCGGCCTCGTCCATGTAATGGGTGGAGACCAGCACGGTGAGACCGTGTGCGGCGAGCGCATGAATCTCGTTCCAGAACTCGCGCCGCGCCTTGGGATCGACGCCTGCGGTCGGCTCGTCGAGCAGCAGCAGCTGCGGGTTGGGCAGCGTGCAGGCGCCGAGCGCAAGCCGCTGCTTCCAGCCGCCCGAGAGTTCGCCGGCAAGCTGCTCCTCGCGACCTGCAAGGCCGAGGCGCTCGATCATCGCGCGCGTTGCCGCCGCCGGACTGGCAAGCCCGTAGAGGCGCGCGACGAATTCCAGGTTCTCGCGCACCGAGAGGTCCTGATAGAGGCTGAAGCGCTGCGTCATGTAGCCCACGTGACGCTTGATCTCGTCGGCCTCGGCGCGGATGTCGTAGCCGAGACAGGTGCCATGGCCTTCATCGGGCGTGAGCAGGCCGCACAACATGCGGATGGTCGTGGTCTTGCCCGAGCCGTTCGGGCCGAGAAAGCCGTAGATCTCGCCGCGCTTGACCCGCATCGACAGGTTGCGCACGACCTTGCGGCCGGCAAAGGACTTGGTCAGTCCTTCGACGTCGATGGCAATGTCGGGCGCCGCGGTCACCGCTCCCACCCCAGCACCACGCTCACGGGCTGGCCGACGCGCAGCCGCTCCGGCCGCTCCGGCCGCGCTTCAATCAGGAATACGAGTTTCGAGCGCTCCTCCATGCTGTAGATCACCGGCGGCGTGAATTCCGAGCTGCGGGAGATGAAGCTGATCTTGGCGGTGATGCCCGCCTCGCAACCGTCGCAGCGGATGCTGACGAAATCGCCGATCTGGAGCTGGGGAAGCATGGCTTCATTGACGAAGAACCGCACCTTCAGATTGCCCGGTGGCAAGATCGCCAGGATCGGCTTGCCGGCGGGGACCAGTTCGCCGCCGCGGTAATAGATCTGCTGGACGGTGCCGGCGACCGGGCTGAACACCTTCCGGCGCGCAAGCCGGGTCTGCGCCGAATTGAGCCTCGCCTGCGCCGTGCGCAGGGCTGCCTCGGCATCGTCCATCGTTTTTTGTGTGCCGGCCTGCCTGCTCAAGAGCTGCTGCGCGCGGTCATAGGCCTGCTGCGCGTTCTTCACCGCCGCCTCCTGCATGGCGACGTCGGCGAGTTGCAGATCGGGATCGAGCGTGAACAGCGGCGCGTCCACCTCGACCCGGTCGCCCTCGCGCACCGACAGCGTTTGCATCCGGCCGGACTCGTCGGGCCCGACGAAGATCAGCTCGGCCTCGACCCAGCCCTGGAATGTCGGCTCTTTGGCACTGTCACAGCCGGCGAGCACGAGCACCGCGAGCAAGGCGAGGACGAGATGCCGTCCGCTCATGTCGCGCTCCGTTCCCCGAACAGCAGGTCGAGGTGGGCGCGCATGAAGTCCCTGACGTCGAGCGGCGCGAAGCGACCGAACAAGGCGCTCCAGATGATGGCGAGCAGGCAGGGTGCCACCAGCAATTGCGGAAAGCGGGCGAGCGCGTCGTGGGCGAGCTCGCCCCGCTCCACTGCAAGCGCGAGCCGCGCCCGAACGACCGGGAGCACCCGCGCGATGACCTCGCGATAGTAGAACTCGGCGAGCTTGGGGAAGCGCGGCCCCTCGGCGATGATCAGCCGGATCACGTCCTTTCGGCGGGTGGCGTAGATCTCGTTAACGAACACGTCGACGATCATTTCGACGACGGCGCGGATGGGCAGATCGCGCAGTGGCGCCGCTTCGATCGCGCCCACGAGCGGGCTCAACATCGCGCGCACGAGTTCCTGAAACAGGCTCTCCTTGTCGCGGAAATAGAGATAGATCGTGCCCTTGGCGACACCGGCGCGCCGCGCGACGTCGTCGAGCCGCGTCGCCGCAAAGCCGCGCGCGGCGAATTCCTCAAGCGCAGCGGCGAGAATGGCGGCGCGGCGCGCGTTGCGCTGCTGCGCGCGCGCCCCCTGCCGCCGGGCGCTCTGGCCCGTGCGCGCTGCCCGCCGTTTTGGCCCCGTCGCCATGCGCCGACCGTGCCGTGCTTAGATGACTGACTGGTCAGTCATCTAATAGGCCGGGTGGCCGGCCAGCGCAAGTGGCCCGGCACCGCCGCAAGCGGCCCTGCACCGCCACGGGCTGCGCGCGCAGCAGCGGAACTTGTTGTTCGGATGCGTGGTTATGAGACCGCTATGAGTATCCGCTTTGCACGGTGCACGACGGTCATCTCATTGATCAGGCGGATTCGGTTCGCCCGCAAAAGCGCTCCGCGCGTGCGAGCAGCGGTACGTTGATGACGACGACGAGTTCCAGGAAGACACGGTAGGCAATTGGTAACGTTCCGGCCTCAAACCACGAGCGCGTGACCAGATCGAATGAGGCGACTATAAACGGTCGTCGAGTCAGGAGGAGAAGAATATGGGACGGATTCTAGCCTCGCTTGTTCTCGCAGCTGGCTTGCTGGCGATCGCCTCCTCCGGGGCCTCCGCTTGGGTTTGCCGGGCGACCGGTCTCGGCTCGGGGGGGTGGGCGCGCAGCTACTCCATCGTGGACGCCAAGCTGTGGGCGTTGCGGCGATGCGAGCGCCACAGCCCGCTGCCGGTTTGCACGATCCTGTGGTGTCGACCCGGCGGCTGACGACGGGCAACGTTTGATCGCCGGCAGGAATCGAAGCCCCCGGGCTCGCGCCCGGGGCCTTCATTTTGAGAACGCGCCTTCGATCTCGGCCCTGACGCCGACGAGCGCTTCCGGCGTGTCGACGTCCACGAGCGCGGCCTTCCCTTCGATCGGCACTTCGACCACAGCCTCGCTGTAGCGGCCGATCAGATGGCGGGCGCCCACGTCGCCTTCGATTGCCATGAGATCGGGAAAGAACCGACGCGACCACAGCACCGGATTGCCGCGCCTGCCCTCGAAGGTCGGCATCACCACGAGCGCGCCGCGATCGGGATCGAAGGCGCCGATCAGCCGGTCGATCAGGCGCGCGTCGACCTGCGGCATGTCGCCAAGGCAGACGATCGCACCGTCGGCGTCCGCCGGCACCGCAGCGATGCCGGCCTTGAGGGAGGTGCCGAGGCCTTGGGCGAAATCCGGGTTGTAGACCAGCCGCACCGGCAGGCCCGCAAGCGCTTCCTCCACCTGGGCGCGCTGATGGCCTGCCACCACGATCACCGGCGTTGCGCGCGAAGCCAGCGCCGCCTCGGCGGCGATGCGCACCAGGGGCCGGCGCGCGATTTCGGCGAGAAGCTTGTTCGCTCCGGCCATGCGGGTCGAGCGGCCGGCGGCTAGCACCACGGCGGCGATGCGCCGCTGGGCGGCAGCCGGGGGCTCCGCGCGCGGCTGCGGCCGGGTCACGATTTCCATCAGCAAGCCACCAACGCCCATGCCGGTAATGGCCTCGCGCTGAACATTAAGGCCGGCAAGCAACCTCATGAGAACCCAGTCGAAACCGTTCTCCTTCGGCGAGCGAGCGCAGCCCGGGGCGCCGAGCACCGGGCGACCGCGCGCGGCCGCAACCAAAAGCAGGTTGCCGGGATCGACCGGCATGCCGAAATGCTCGATCCGCCCGCCGATGGCTTCGACCGCGGCCGGGATGACGTCACGTCGGTCGGCGATGGCGGACGCCCCGAACACGATCACCAGCTCGGCTCCCTCGCCGAGCACCTCCTCGATCGCCTTCGCGAGGGCGCCCTGCTCGTGGGGAACACGGCGCTCGGCGACGATGGCCGCGCCGGTGGGCGCCAGGCGCTCCTCGGTCACTTTCAGGGTCTTTTCGATGACCTTGGTGGCCAGGCCCGGCAACAAGGTGGAGACAATGCCGAGCTTGCGTATCCGATAGGGCGCGACCCGCACCAGCGGGCGGGCAGCGTTGGCGAGCGCGAGCGCGGCATCGCGCTGCTTGCCCGCGACCGCAAACGGAATGATCTTGACCGTCGCGATCATCTCGCCCGCGACCACCGGCTTATAGGCCGGGAGCGTCGCGAAGGTGATCGACTCGTCGACCTGATTGAGGCGATCGATTGCGTCCTTTTCCACCACCAGCACGCCGGCGGTCTCGGCGAACAGATTGGCACGCCCGGTGAAGGCGCGATCGACGTGCACCCCCGCGCCCGCGACCGCCGCGGCGATTTCGGCCGCCGCCGCGTCCTCCGACACGTCGCCCGGTTCGATCCGCGCGACCACGATCTCGGTGATGTCGGCGGCCTCCAGCGCCGCGATCTCGGCCTTGCCGATCAAGGTGCCTTTCTTCAAAACGAGACCGCTCTTGCGGATGGAATGCACGGCCACGGCCCCCTCGGCCTCACCCACCGGCACCGCGCCGAATTTCATCGGGTTTTCTCCGCGGACTGGCGCAGCCGCGCCGTGATTTCGCCCATGATCGCGACCGCAATCTCGGAGGGCGATACCGCGCCGATATCGAGGCCGATCGGGGCGTGAATCCGCGCGAGCGCGGCATCGGAGACGCCCTGCGCCTTCAGCCGCTCGACCCGGCGCCCGTGCGTCTTCTTCGACCCGAGCGCGCCGATATAGAAGCAGTCGCGCGCAAGCGCATGGGTCAGCGCGGGATCGTCGATCTTGGGATCGTGGGTGAGCGCGACGAAGGCGGTATAGCGATCGACGCCGAGCGGCGGCAACGCCACATCCGGCCACTGCGCAATCACCTTCACGTCGGGAAAGCGCTCGGTCGAGGCAAAGGCGGTGCGCGGGTCGACGATGGTCACATCGTAACCCAGGATTTTCGCGATCGGGGCGAGCGCCTGGCTGATGTGCACCGCGCCGGTGATGACGAGCTGCGACGGCGGAACGTGCACGGTGAGGAAGACCTTGCCCGTCGGCGTCTCCTCCATGCCGCTCTTGCCGCTGCGGATGCGCTTTTCGATTGCGTCCTTGAGCGGATCGCGCGCGACGTCGGCAGCCTTGACCAGACGCTGCTCGCCGCTCCCGACATCGGTGACCACGACCGCGGCGCGCCGCGCCGCGCGTTCCGCGTTCAATGCCTTGAGGATATCGAGCTTCACGAATGAACTCTCCCCCACCACGATGTGCTTCCGCTCCCGCCTACGGGGGAGGGTTGCGATGGGGCCGGCGCGGCACAGCGAATCCGCCGGGCCCCTCCTCCATGGGCTTGGTCGGGTCGATCGTCCGCGCACGCAAAAGGGGTGGACCGAGTCCGCGCTACCTGCATCGTGCTAGTCCACTTTCTCCACATACACGCGGATGGTGCCGCCGCACGACAACCCGACCTTCCAGGCGGTCTCGTCGGCGACGCCGAATTCGAGCGTCTTCGGCTTGCCGGTCTCGATCACATCGAGCGCCTCGGTCACCACCGCGCCCTCGACGCAGCCGCCCGACACCGAGCCGAGGAAATTGCCCTCGTCGTCGATCACCAGATTCGAGCCCACCGGCCGTGGCGCCGAGCCCCAGGTCTCGACCACGGTCGCGAGCGCCACGCCGCGCCCCTTTGCTCGCCAGTCCTGTGCCGCCTGCAGAATGTCTTCGTCGCGCGCCAACATGGTCAAAACCTCCGCTGCTCAGGATGACGAGTCGGCATCGGGCCGCTCCGCCTGCCAAATATGGTCACGCCGCCTTGTCCAGCCAAGCCTTGGGATCGCCGGCGCGGCCGCCGCTTGCCGAAAGCGCGCGCACCAATTCCGCCATGGAGTCCAGATTGTGGATCGGCCGCAATTCGTCGACATGCGGCACCATGGTCCGGATGCCCTTCGCCTTGGCCTCGAAGCCCGAAAAACGCAGCAGCGGATTGAGCCAGATCAGCCGCCGGCAGGAACGGTGCAGGCGGTCGATCTCGAAGGCGAGCCGGTCGTCGGGGTCGCGCTCGAGCCCATCGCTGATCAGCAGGACGATCGCGCCCTGGGTAAGCACGCGGCGCGCCCACAGCTTGTTGAAGGCATGCAGCGAGGTCGCGATGCGGGTGCCGCCCGACCAGTCGGCGACGTTCGCGCTCACCGCGGCCAGCGCTTCGTCCGGATCCTTGGCCTTGAGCGCGCGGGTGACATTGGTCAGCCGGGTGCCGAACAGGAACGTGTGCACCCGCTTGCGCGCATCGGTGACGGCATGGAGAAAGTGCAAGAACAGCCGGGTGTACTGGCTCATGGAGCCGGAAATATCGAGCAACGCCACGATCGGCGGGGACTTCGTCCGCGGTCCCAGATATTTGAGGTCTATCACCGCGCCGCCCGCTTTGAGGCTCGCGCGCAACGTGCGGCGGATGTCGATGAGATGACCATGGCGATGGGGCGCGAGCCGGCGCGTCTTCACCTCGTCGAGCGACAGCACGAGGCGCTTGATGGCGTCCTTGGCGGCCGCGATTTCCGCCGCAGTCATCTGCGCGAAGTCCTTCTTCTGCAGCACCTCGCGGTCGGACACGGTCAGACGCGCGTCGAGCTCGAGCTCCGGCGGCTTGCGCTCGGCCTCGCCGAGGCTTGCAAGCAACGCCTCCTGCACGCGCTGGGCGCCGGGTGGCGGCTTCTCGTCCTCGCGCGGAGGCGCTTGCGGCAGCATGGCTGCGAGCAGCTTGTCGAGCGTCCCGCGCCGGCGAAAGAAGATGCGGAAGGCCTGATCGAAGATGAGCGAGTGCTCGTGGCGCTTCACGAATACGGCATGCAGCGTCCAGTAGAAATCGTCCCGCGTGCCGACGCCGGCCGCCTCGACCGCGGCGAGCGCATCGAGCACCGCCCCGGGACCGACCGGAATTCCGGCCGCCCGCAGCGCGCGGGCGAAGTGAACGATGTTTTCGGCGAGACGGCCGGTCTGTTGGGCCATTGCATCGACCTTCAATCCATCATCCCGTCACAAACCGGGGTTTAACCGACTTGGCGCGCAATATCCGATCTTGGGATCAACCCGAGGTCGACAGGCAACGCGCCCCCATCCGGAAGCGTAGCGCTTTCCTGGCTCTCACCCGCGCGGGTTGCCAAGCAGGCTCGCAGCGCGGAATGGCGATCAAAAAAACGCCCTCCTACTCCGCTGCTCTGAGTTCTGCGCGCACCTCATCGATCAGCTCCTTCGCCTTGCTGCCCTCGATGCGGGCGATATCGTCCTGATATTTGAGGATGACGCCGAGCGTGTCGGAAACGGTCCTGGGATCGAGCGCGACCGCGTCGAGCTCGGCGAGCGCGGATGCCCAGTCGAGCGTCTCGGCGACGCCCGGCGCCTTGAACAGATCCTCCTTGCGCAGCGCCTGCACGAAATGCACGACCTGCTGGGACAAGCTCTTGCCGATGCCCGGTACCTTTGCGCGCACGATCTTCAATTCGCGCTCGGCGGTCGGATAGCCGACCCAGTGATAGAGGCATCGGCGCTTGAGCGCGTCATGAATTTCGCGCGTACGGTTCGACGTGATCACCACGATCGGCGGATGCGCGGCTTTCACGGTGCCGAGCTCCGGGATCGTCACCTGAAAATCGGCAAGCACTTCCAGGAGAAAGGCCTCGAATGCTTCGTCGGCACGATCGAGCTCGTCGATCAGCAGCACCGGGGCGCCCGCCGGATCCGGTTCGAGCGCCTGGAGGAGCGGTCGCTTGATCAGGAAGCGCTCGGAGAACACGTCGTGCTCGAGCCGCTCGCGGTCATGCGCGCCCTCCGCCTCGGCGACGCGGATTGCGATCATCTGGGCGGCATAATTCCATTCGTAGACCGCTGCCGCCACGTCGAGGCCTTCGTAGCATTGCAGGCGGATGAGGCGGCGCCCGAGCGTCGACGACAGCACTTTCGCGATCTCGGTCTTGCCGACGCCCGCCTCGCCTTCCAGAAACAGCGGCCGTCCCATCTTGAGCGCGAGGAAGAGCACCGTCGCGAGCGACCGGTCGGCGAGATATTGGGCGGCCGCGAGCAGGTCGAGCGTGGCATCGATCGAGGCGGGCAGCGAGCGTGGCGTCGGCGTCGGGTTCATGCAACCGAGCTTATAGCGCCTGAACGCCGGGCTTGTCCTGCCAAGAACGCATCCCTGGCCGGAGCTCCGGCCAGCGCCGCCCGGAGCTCACGATCCCGTCTGCGCCCGTGCAACCCCGACCGGCCCCGATGTTCTCGACTACGCGCGGAACGGGCGTCCGGCCGCAAACCCGTGCGCCCGGGGCCGCGCTAAGCCGGTCTACGGATAATTATCCCGCCGCCGCGACCGCCCGGCGCGCCAGCACGCCGATGAGGTGCGCGCGATATTCGGCGCTGCCGTGGATGTCGCTTGCCATGCCGTCGGCCGGCACGGTCATTCCTTCGAGCGATTTGGCCCCGAAGCGCTTCTTGAGCGCCTCCTCGAACGCGGTCACGCGGAACACGCCGTTCGAGCCCGCGCCGGTGACCGCCACGCGGATTTCTGAGCTGCGTTTCGACACGAACACGCCGACCAGCGCGTAGCGCGAGGCCGGATTGGGGAATTTCACATAGGCCGCCTTGTTGACCTTGGGAAATTGCACCTTGGTGATGATCTCATCCGCCTCGAGCGCGGTCTCGAACAAACCCTTGAAGAACTCGTCCGCGGCAATGCGCCGCTTGTTGGTCACGATGGTGGCGCCGAGCCCGAGCACGCCTGCAGGATAATCCGCGTTGGGATCGTTGTTGGCGATCGAGCCGCCGATCGTGCCGCGATGGCGGACCGCAGGATCCCCGATCTTGCCGGCGAGGTCGGCCAAGGCGGGGATGTTCTCTTTCACCACCGGCGAAGTCGCGACCTCGACGTGAGGGGTCATCGCCCCGATGATGAGCGAACGGCCCTTCATCTCGATGCCGGTCAAGCCATCGACCTTCGACAGGTCGACGAGATGCTTCGGCCCGGCGAGGCGCAGCTTCATGGTCGGAATCAAGGTGTGGCCGCCGGCGAGAAGCTTTGCTTCCTCTTCCTTGGCCAGGAGGTTCGCCGCCTGCCGCACGCTCGTCGGCCGGTGTTGGGTGAATGCGTACATCGTGATTGCTCCTATGCCGCCTTGCGTCCGTTGCTGGCCTTCTGCAATGCCTGCCAGACCGCCTGCGCAGTCGCGGGCATCGCCAAATCCTCGGTGCCGATCGCATTCGTGATGGCGTTGATGACCGCGACCGGTGCCGCGATTGCGCCTGCCTCGCCGCAGCCCTTGATGCCGAGCGGATTCGACGGCGATTTCGTCGTGGTCATCTCGACCTTCAGGGTCGGCAGATCCTGAGCGCGCGGCATGCAATAGTCCATGAACGACCCGGTGACGAGCTGACCGTCCCGGTCGTAGACCGCGCCCTCGAGCAGCGCCTGGCCCACGCCCTGCGCGATGCCGCCGTGGACCTGGCCCTCGACGATCATGGGATTGATCACCGTGCCGAAATCATCGACCGCGGTCCAGGCGACGATCTCGCTCTCGCCGGTCTGCGGATCGACCTCGACCTCGCAGATGTGACAACCGGCGGGGAAGGTGAAGTTGACGGGATCGTAGAAGGCGCCTTCCTTCAATCCCGGCTCCAGCTCCTGGCCGACAAATTTGTGCGCGATATAGGCGTTGAGCGCGACCTCGCCCCAGGCCGCCGATTTGTCGGTGCCGGCGATCGTGAACTTGCCATCCTTGAACACGATGTCGCCTTCGGCCGCTTCCAGCATGTGAGCCGCGACCTTCTTCGCCTTGGCCTCGACCTTGTCGAGCGCCTTCACGATCGCGGAGATGCCGACCGCGCCCGAGCGCGAGCCATAGGTGCCCATGCCGAACTGCACCTTGTCGGTGTCGCCGTGCACGACGCTGATATTGTCGATCGGGATGCCGAGCCGCTCGGAAACGACCTGCGCGAAGGTCGTCTCGTGCCCCTGGCCGTGCTGGTGACAGCCGGTGAGGATTTCGACCGAGCCGGTCGGATTCACCCGCACCTCCGCCGATTCCCATAGCCCGACGCCGCAGCCGAGCGAGCCGACAGCCTGGCTCGGCGCGATCCCGCAGGCCTCGATATAGGTCGAGAAGCCGACGCCGCGCAGCTTGTCGTGGCGGGCGGATTCGCGCTTGCGCTTGCCGAAACCGCCGTAGTCGGCGATCTCCAGCGCCTTCTTGAGCGAAGCATGATAGTCGCCGGCATCGTAGGTCATGATCACCGGCGTCTGATGCGGGAACGTCTTGATGAAGTTCTTCTTGCGCAGGTCGGCGGGATCGATGCCCATCTCGCGCGCGCCGACCTCGATCAGCCGCTCGACCACGAACGTCGCCTCCGGGCGGCCGGCGCCGCGATAGGCGTCGACCGGCACGGTGTTGGTGTAGACCGCATCGACCTCGCAATAGATCGCCGGGATTTCGTACTGGCCGGAGAGCAAGGTGCCGTAGAGATAGGTCGGCACCGAAGACGAGAACGTCGACATGTAAGCGCCGAGATTGGCGATGGTCTTGACGCGCAAGCCGGTGATCTTGCCGTCAGCGTCGAATGCCATCTCCGCATGCGTGACATGGTCGCGGCCATGGGCATCGGTGAGGAACGCCTCGGAGCGCTCGGCCACCCATTTCACCGGCCGGCCGATCTTGCGCGCGGCCCAGAGGCAGACGACCTCCTCCGGATAGATGAAGATCTTGGAGCCGAAGCCGCCGCCCACGTCGGGCGCGATCACGCGCAGCTTGTGCTCGGGCGCCATGCCGATGAAGGCGGAAATGACGAGCCGTGCGACATGCGGGTTCTGCGTCGTGTTCCAGAGCGTCAGGCCGTCCGTGCCGGCATCGTATTCGGCGATCGCCGCGCGCGGCTCGATCGCATTCGGCACCAGGCGGTTGTTGATGAAGTCGAGCCGGGTCACGTGCTTGGCGGCCTTGAACGCGGCGTCGGCAGCCTTCGGGTCGCCGAGATGCCACTGGTAGATGGTGTTGTGCGCCGCGACTTCGTGGATTTGCGGCGCGCCCTGCGCCTGCGCCTTGGCCGGATCGGCCACCGCCGGCAGCAGCTCGTAGTCCACCTTGACCTTCTCGGCGGCGTCCTTCGCCTGCGCCAGCGTCTCGGCGATGACGACGGCAACGGCATCGCCGACATAGTTCGCCTTGCCGTGCGCGAGCGCCGGATGCGGCGCCATCTTCATCGGCGAGCCGTCCTTGGACGTGATCATCCAGCCGCAGATGAGGTTGCCGATCTTGTCGGCGGCAAGCTCCGAGCCGGTCAGAACCGCGAGCACGCCCGGCATTGCAGCGGCGGCATTGCCGTCGATGCTCTTGATCTTGGCGTGGGCGTGGGGCGAACGCAGGAAATAGGCGTGGCATTGACCGGGACGGTTGACGTCGTCGGTGTAGTGGCCCTTGCCGGTGATGAAGCGTTGGTCCTCCTTGCGGCGCACCGACGCACCGATTCCGGTCGCGCTCATGGCGGTCTCCTCCCTGGATGACGCCGTTGCCCACGCCTTGCGTTACGCTTTGTGCTGCGCGTGTCCCGCTCCCATGGCCTTGGCGCCGGCCGCGATCGCCTTGACGATATTGTGGTAGCCGGTGCAGCGGCAGAGATTGCCTTCGAGCTCGTGGCGGATGGTGTGATCGTCGAGGTCGTGGCCCTTGCGGTTGACCATGTCGACCGCGGTCATGATCATGCCCGGGGTGCAATAGCCGCATTGCAGCCCGTGATTCTCGCGGAAAGCCTCCTGCATGGGGTGCAGCGGCCCGTTCGGCTCGGCGAGGCCCTCGATGGTGGTGACGTTGGCGCCGTCGATCTGCCAGGCGAAGACGGTGCAGGCTTTCACCGCCTTGCCGTCGACGTGCACCACGCAGGCGCCGCATTGCGACGTGTCGCAGCCCACATGGGTGCCGGTGAGCCGCAGGTGCTCGCGCAGGAACTGCACCAGAAGGGTGCGCGGATCGACGTCACCGGTGACGGCTTTGCCGTTCACCGTCAGTGCGACGGCGGACATGGCTTTCCTCCTCAAAATCCGGCCAAAGGCCTCGTTTTTCGCACCGACGGGCGGGGCCGACGGCGGATCGGGTCAAAATCGGGTCGATTTTGCCCCGGGGCGTGGATTGGAACAAGTCAACTCTGAACCTGCGGCGTACGACCGGTCAAGGGCGTTCGCGACTCCCGACGTGCGCCGTCGCCTCGACGATCCCCAAGGGTTGCGTGCCGAGCGATCATCCCGGCAACATCCGTGGTCGACTTTCTTATGCGTCACAAGGGGGCCAAAGCGCCTGTCCCGACCGCGCTTGGCAATGGTCAAGAGAGGACGCGCATCGCGGGCCACGACTGACCGTCAGCCCCCCGCGGCGACCGCGGCGGCGAACTTGATGAAGAAATCGTCGGCCGTCTTCTTCGCCGCGCTGTTGATGAGGCGCTGACCGAGCTGGGCGAGCTTGCCGCCGATCTGCGCCTCCACGTCGTAGGTCAGCAGCGTGCCGCCGTCCTTGTCAGAGAGCGATACCTTGGCACCGCCTTTGGCAAAGCCAGCAACGCCGCCCTCCCCCTCGCCGGAAATGCGATAACTGTTCGGCGGATCGAGATCGGAGAGCCGGACCTTGCCCTTCCAGCGCGCCTTGACCGGACCCACCTTCACGGTGGCGATGGCTTGAAACTCGTTGTCGGAAATCTTGTCGAGCTGCTCGCTGCCGGGGATGCAGCTTTTGAGCACCTCCGGATCGTTGAGCTTCGCCCACACCACCTCGCGGCTGGCGGGGAGTTGGACCTGCCCGTTCATGGTCATCGCCATCGGCGTTCTCCTCACGTTGACTGCATCAGAGCCGGGCCTGTTCCGGCCATCACGCCTTGCAATCGGTGTGCGATTTCAAGACGTGGATGCGCGGCAGGCCAGACAAGTTTACGCAGTCCGCGCAAGCTTGACCGCGTACCGGAAATGACGGATGAGCTGCTGCTCCCTTATAGAGCGCTGGCGGGCAATGGGGAAAGCGCTTTCGTCAAGCTACGGCTCTGCGCTCGCATGCATGGCCTTGCATGCATGGCCTTGCATGCAAGGTCTTGCACGAGTGGGAGGGCTCTTGGGGATTGGCGCCCGCCTTGCGTGCGGCTAAAGCTATCCGTTCCCAGCGCATCGCCATGACCAGCCCGCTTGTCCCCTCCTCGCTGCTGACCCCGCTGATTTCGAGCGCCGCCATGCGCGCCATCCTCGACGATCGCGCGCGGCTGCAACGCATGCTCGATTTCGAGGTCGCGCTCGCGCGCGCGGAAGCGGCGGTCGGCATCATTCCCGCGTTCGCCAGCGAGCGGATCGCGGAAGCGGCCCACGCCCAACGCTATGACCTCACGGCGCTGGCCGAAGCGGCCGCTGCCGCCGGCAACATCGCCATCCCGCTGATCGACGCGCTCATCGCCGAGGTCGCCAAGACCGATGCGGCAGCTGGAGGTTGCGTGCATTGGGGAGCGACCAGCCAGGATGTCATCGACACCGCGCTCGTGCTCGAACTCAAAGCCGCGATCGACGCACTCACTGCCGACCTCGACCGCGCCATCGAGGGGTTCACCACGCTCGCCGGCCGCCACCGCCGCACCGCCGCGGTCGCGCGCACCTGGATGCAGCATGCCTTACCGATGCCGTTCGGGCTGAAGCTGGCGGGCTATGCGGCTGCACTCGCCCGGTCGCGCGAGCGGCTGCGACGACTGCGCCGGGAGGCACTGGTGCTGCAATTTGGCGGCGCGGCCGGCACGCTCGCCGCGCTCAGGGATCGCGGGCTTGAAGTCGCCGAACGCCTTGCCGCATTGCTCGACCTGCCGCTGCCGGAAGCGCCTTGGCACAGCCACCGGGACCGGCTCGCCGAGGTCGCATCGGCATTCGCGATCTTGACCGGCACCTGCGGCAAGATCGCCCGCGACGTCTCGCTTCTGATGCAGACCGAGGTGGCTGAAGCCTTCGAGCCGTCGGCGCCCGGACGCGGCGGCTCCTCGACGATGCCGCACAAGCGCAATCCCACCTTGGCGGCAGCCGCGCTCGCGGCCGCGACGATCGCTCCCAATCTGCTCGCGACCGTCCTTGCCGCCCAAGTGCAGGAGCACGAGCGCGCGCTCGGCGGCTGGCAGGCGGAATGGCCGACGTTCCCGGCCCTCGCTCTCGTGACCTCGGGCGCGCTCGCCGCCATCGTCGATATCGCGCAAGGACTCGAAATCGACGGCGAGCGCATGCGCGTCAACCTCGCCCGCACGCAGGGGCTTATCATGGCCGAGGCGGTATCGTTCGCGCTCGCTTCCAAGCTGGGTAAGCACGAGGCCCACCGGATCGTCGAAGAGGCAAGCCGCAAAGCCGCCGCCGCCAAGCGCGACCTGCAGGAGGTGGTGAGCGAGGACGATCGGGTGAAACTCAACCTCAGCGTCGGAGAGATCGCCAAGCTGTTCGAACCCATGAGCTACCAAGGCGCCGCACAGACCTTCATCGACCGCATCGTCGGTTCGCTGGAGGCGCGCGGCGGCAAGCGCTGACCAACATCGAGCTTTGGAGGGAAACCATGCCCGTGATCGATGCCGACGGCTGTCCGATCTATGTCGAAGTCGAGGGTCCGGAACGCGCGCCCGTGCTCATGTTGTCGAATTCGCTCGGCACAACGCTGCACATGTGGGATGGCCAGGTTGCTCCCTTTACCCGGCACTTCCGGCTCGTGCGCTACGATCGGCGCGGCCATGGCCGGTCGGGCTGCCCGCAGGGGCCTTATACGATGGAGCGCCTTGGCCGCGACGTCCTCGCCGTCCTCGACGGGTTGGCTCTCAAGAAAGTCAACTGGTGCGGCCTCTCCATGGGCGGCATGGTCGGTCAATGGCTCGGAGCGAATGCTCCCGAGCGTATCGAGCGGATGGTCATCACCAATACGTCGAGCTATTTCCCGGACAAGACCGCATGGAACGAGCGCCTGAAAATGGTGGAGGAAAAAGGCGTTGCGGCCTTTGCCGCACCCAACATGGCGCGCTGGTTCACGAAAGGTTTCCTGGAGCGCGCGCCGCAGGCGGTCGCGCACGTCCAGGAGATGTTCGCCGCGACGCCGCTCGAAGGCTATCTCGCCTGCGGCGCAGCGGTTCGCGACATGGATCACCGCGCACTGCTGCCCAAGATCAAGGCGCCGACCCTGGTGATCGCGGGAAAGCACGATGGCGCGACGCCACCCGAAGCCAACGAATATATCAGCAGCCACATCCCGGGGGCGAAGTTTACGCTGGTCGATGCCGCGCATCTGTCGAATGTCGAGCAGCCGGAGGCCTACACAGCCGCGGTTCTCGGATTCCTTCTTGCAGGATGACAGCCACGGACCAAGATAGACAGCCACGGACGCAGGCCAGACGACAGCAGGCGCAAGAAAGACGCAAGACCGCGGTCCCGGCCTCGTCGTGGGTCGTCCGTCATCTTTCAGTCGATCAGGGAGTTCAGCGATGGACGACAAGGAGCGCTATCAGCGCGGCGCCGACGCGCGCCGCAAGGTTCTGGGCGATGCCTGGGTCGATCGCGCCGACGCCAGCAGGACAGCGTTCAATGCGGATTGGCAGGACTTCATCACCCGCTGTGCCTGGGGCGAGGTCTGGACGCGCCCACACTTCGACGAGCGCACGCGCCGCATCCTCGTCATCGGCACCATGATGGCAATCGGAAGATGGGAGGAATTCCGCATGCACTTGCGCGCGGCAGTAGCCGAGGGCGGCTTCTCCGCCGACGACATCAAGGAGATCATTTTGCAGCAGGCGATCTATTGCGGCGTGCCGGTGGGCAATCACGCCTTCCGCGAGGCGAGCGAGGTGCTCAAGGAGCTGGGGAAGGCGGGTTAGTCAGGCTCGGCTCCCCCACCATGCGACCACCGGCACGACACCGCGTGCTTCCTCCCCGAGCACTTGACGCCTGATCCCCACGCCTGATTCTGACCTTCACCCCTACCCGCCCCGCGCCGCGCGGAACTCGTGCGGTGTCGTGCCGGTCTGCTTGCGGAAAAAACGGGCGAAGTGGGACGGATCGGAGAACGCCAGATCGTAGGCGATCTCGTGGATCGGCTGGCTGGTGAACACGAGCTGGCGTTTGGCTTCGGTGAGCACGCGCTGGCGGATCAGATGGCCGGCGGTGACCCCGGTCGCGCGCCTGACGTGGTCGTTGAGGCGGTCGACCGTCATCACAAGCTTGTCAGCGTAGAAGGCGAGTTGACGCTCCTCGTGGAAGTGCTCCTCGACCAGCTTGCGCAGCGCGTCGACAGTTGCGCCGGTGGGTTCGAGCGCGACGGGATCGCCGCCGGCAAGGGCGCGGCCGGCCGCGAGCCGTGCCACCTCGACCGCGATCAGTGCCAACAGCCCGCGCATGGCAATACGAAAGCCGGCACGCGCAAGGAATCTCTCCTCGTGCAGTTCGACCGCCAGCCGTAAAAGTCGGTCGCGCTCGATCTCGCCGAGCGGCACGACCGGCTCGGCGGCAAGCGCCTTGAGGCGCGCGAGCGCCTCGCCGCGACGATCGCCCATGCCCGCGGCGACATCCTCGGTGAATGTCATCACCCAGCCGTCGGTCAGAGCCGGCCGGAAGCGAAAGCCATGTGCAATGGTCGCCGGCACCAGAATCGCGCAGGGCGCGTCGAAGCCAATCGAGGCGGCTTCGAAGGTCATCTCGCCACCGCCGCGCTCGATTAAGAGGATTTGAAATAGGTTGCGATGACGGTGAGCCCGGATGGTCCAATCGTGAATGGAGGATCGCGACGCGATCGTCTCGATATGAATGAAGTCGAAGGCCTGATCGTCAGGCGGATCGCCGTAGAGATGAAATAGCGGAAGCGCAGCGGTGGCCATGCAAAATCATAGGCCACCTCGGTCGCGGAGAAAACGTGGGGAACAGCTGTCGGATGCCTCCGTACACATCAATCCGACAAAAGGTAATGGCCCCGCCGCGCGGGCGGGGCCATTACCCTGACTAAAAATCGACAAATCGAGCTAGCGGTCCGTGCCGCCCTGATGACCGCCCTGACCCGGCTGCTGACCCGGCTTCTGCTGGCCGCCACCCTGCTGCTGCTGGCCGGGCTTTTGCCCACCGCCACCCTGCTGCTGCTGGCCGGGCTTTTGCCCACCGCCACCCTGCTGCTGGCCCGGACGTGGATTATTCTGCTGTTGTTGGTTCGGATTCTGTTGATTCGGATTTTGTTGGTTCGGGTTGTTCATTATCTCTTCTCCTCGCGAGTTGACGTGCGTGCCCCAGCCCCCAACGTTAACGCGGTGATTGCTTCCGAGTTCGTGACGACAGGGAAAATTTACCGTGATCGCGGCCGCAATTTCGCCCCGCCATCGCTGCGAGTTTTGCCGCATTCGCCGCGAACCGGAACGGGCTCACACCCGCTTGTAGGCGCGGCCATGGTAGACGAGCGCGGGGCCGCCCGGCCCCAGTCGCACCGTCTCGACCGCGCCAAAGAATACGTTGTGGCTCGCGACCGATCTCACTTCGACGATGCGGCAGTCGAACGCGATCACCGCCGAGGCGAGCACCGGGCTGCCGGTCGACAACGTCACCCATTCTCCGCTGGCAAACCGGTCGCTGCCGGTGACGCCGGTGCGACCGGCGAATATGTCGGCGATCTGCGCGCCGCCATCACCGAGCGTGTTGACGCAGAACACCCCGTTCTCCACCACCGCGGGATTGGTCTGGCTGCGGCGATTGAGGCACATCAGCAGCGTCGGCGGCGCGTCCGAAACCGAACAGACGGCGGTCGCCGTCGCCCCGGCCTTGCCGCCGGGACCGGCGGTGGTGATGACATGAACGGCGGCGCCGAGCCGGGTCATTGCGTCGCGGAAAACGGCGGGCTCGACCGTGCGCACGAGGTCGGGGCCCACCGCGGTAAAAGCGCCGTCCATCGCATCGTCGGGACGTTGGTCGATCCAGCTCATGTGGCTCACTCCGCGGCGCGCGTGACGCCCGCCACGCCCGGATAGGCGACGTCATCCGGATCGAGCCAGGTCGCACCGCGCCAGCCGTTCTCGTCGTAATCGGAGAGACACTGCTCCGCGAGCGCGATCATACCGTCGAGCGTGCCGGTAGTACGCGCGTTCCACATCGCCTGGATGCGGATGTCTTCGTGGTTGCCGGCGTAGTTCATCTCGTAGAGTTCGTGGCGACCGCCGAACTCGGTCCCGATCGCGTCCCACAGGAGCTTCATCACCTTGATGCGCTCCTTGTAACCGATGCCGTGCGAGCCGCGCACATATTTCGCCAGATACTTGTCGATCGTAGGATTTTTGAAATCCTTGGCCGACGAAGGTAGATAGATGAGCGCCGACGCGACGATCTTCTCCACGATTTCCTTGACGCGGCCGTAGGCTTCGCCGGCAAACACGCGATAGCTCGAGCCCGACTGCACGTTGGGCAGCACGGCGCCGTCGACCCAAGGCGTGGGATTTGCCGCCATCGCGTCGGTGAGCGCCCAGAACAGATTGCGCCAAGCGATTACCTCGCCCAGCATCGCCTGGTTGCCCCGGAACTCGTCGGCGCCGGTCGTGCGCAGCGCCTTGGCGATGATGCCGACCAGGAAGTCGAGCTTGACCGCGAGCCGCGTGCAACCCTGGAACTGATAGCCGGCGAGGAACCCCGATTGCGGGAAAAAGGTCTTGAGCTTTTCGAGATCGCGATGCAGGAGCACGTCCTCCCACGGCACGAACGCGTTGTCGAACACGAAAATCGCGTCGTTCTCGTCGAAGCGCGAGGACAACGGATAGTCGAACGGCGTGCCCATGACGCTCGCCATCATCTCGTAGGAGGCGCGGCAAATGAGCTTCACCCCCGGCGCGTTCATCGGCGCGATGAACATGACCGCGAGATCGGTGTCGTGCGTCGGCACCGCCGCGTTCTGCCCGAGAAAGTTGTAGTGGGTGAGCGCGGACGAGGTCGCAACCACTTTGGCGCCGGACACGTAGATGCCGGCGTCGGTCTCCTTCTGGATGGTGATGAACACGTCTTTGACCTGGTCAGCCGCCTTGGCGCGGTCGACCGGCGGATTGACGATCGCGTGGTTCATGAACAACACGTATTCCTGCGCGCGCCGATACCACGCCTTGGCGTTGGCGGAGAACTTTCCGTAGAATTGATGATTGGCCCCAAGCGTATTCATCAGCGAGGCCTTGTAGTCGGGCGAGCGCCCCATCCAGCCGTAGGACATGCGCGCCCATTGAGCGATCGCGTCGCGCTGGCCGATCAACTCCTCGCGCGAGCGCGCGGCACGGAAGAATTTATGGGTATACCCGCCCGATCCGGTGTCGGTCGGCGAGGTGAGCAGATCCTTGTTCTTGGCGTCGTGCAGCGCGTCGTAGAGACGGGCGATCGAACGCGCGGCGTTGCGAAACGCGGGATGCGTGGTGACGTCGTCGACGCGCTCGCCGTAGACATAGATTTCGCGTCCGTCGCGCAGACTGGCAAGATATTCCGCGCCAGTGAACGGCCGCCCCTTCGCGCCGATGGCGTCCTCGGACTTCATGGCGCTCATGGGGCGGCTCCTTGCGCACGCACTGCCGCAGCAGCAAGGCACTGGCGGAGGCGAGTGTCAATGCACGGGTGCATCCCGTCATCGGCATCGGCAACGGCGGCCCAGCCCGGCAGGCGCGGTCCGCTCATGTCCCCGACTTTCTCCGATCGTCGGCGGGCTTGCGGCCCCGATCGCCCGCCTCGGCCGCCTCGACATGATCGTCCCGGAACGGCTGCGTCAGCAGGCGATCCATGCGCAGTTCGCGCGGATTGCGAAAGATCGGCAGCCCGATCGTCATGCGCTCGTGCCCGGCTTCGGGCGCCGCACGATAAGTCCCGAACAGCCGATCCCACCACGGCCGGTTGAAACCGAAATTGCTGTCGGTCTCGTTGCGCAAAATCGAATGGTGCACCCGGTGCATGTCGGGGGTGACCAGAAACAGCCGCAACACGCGGTCGAGGGCGGTCGGCATCGACACATTGGCATGATTGAACATCGCGGTGGCGTTGAGCACCACTTCGAACAGCAGCACCGCCACCGCCGGGATGCCGAACGCGACCACGGTTGCGATCTTGATCAGCATCGAAACGAGAATCTCGAACGGGTGAAAGCGCACACCGGTGGTGACGTCGATGTCGAGATCGGCGTGGTGCATGCGGTGCAGGCGCCACAGCACCGGTAACTTGTGGAATACGACATGCTGCCCATAGACGACGAGATCGAGCACGAGGAAGCCGAGCAGCGCCGAGACCGAGAGCCGCAATCCCGCGAGATGGAAAAGCCCCCATCCGTGCCCGGCGGCGAACAGGGCCGCCCCCACCGCGGTCGGAATGACCACTCGCACGGCGATGGCATCGACGACGAGGATGCCGACATTGTGCGGCCAGCGCGGCCGACGGCCGACGGCGAGCGCGCGGCGGGGCGCGGCGATCTCCCACCCCGCCATGGCGGCAAAGACCAGGGCGAAGCTCAAGATGCGAACCAAGACCTCGACGTCCATTGCCGGCACAATTAGTGAGGAGGCCGCACGGACGCGGCCTCCTCATTTATCGCCTGAGTGGACTTGAAAACCTAGCCGACCGGCCCGGCCAAACGCCGCAGGCGACCCATCAGTGAAGCCCGCCGAACGCCCAAATCAGAAGCAGAATTGGGATCGGCACGCCAAGCAGCCAGAGCAATAAATAGCGCCATGTCGGCACCATTCGCGATCGACCCTGATAACGCGGAAACGGAACCTTGGTTCCTGCCTATTCTCGCCACCGGGGCCGTTCTTCCCCAGGCGACACCGGTCGACCGGTGCCGCCGTTGCTGGCCCGGCCGCCCCCTGATAGAGCTTCGGCGGTTGCCGGGTCGTTGGGGACGCCCCTTAGGGGCACGCGCGAACATGGAAGTCTTCATCCAGCAACTCATCAACGGCATCACGCTCGGTTCGATCTACGGCCTCATCGCCATCGGTTACACGATGGTGTTCGGCATCATCGGCATGGTGAATTTCGCCCATGGCGACGTGTTCATGGTGTCGGCCTTCATCGCCCTCATCACCTTTCTCGTTCTCACCACCTGGCTCGGCATCGGCTCGGTGGTGGCGGCGCTGCTGATCGTGCTCATCGTCGCCATGCTGCTGACCTCGCTGGTCAACTGGACGATCGAGCGCGTCGCCTACCGGCCGCTGCGCGGCTCGCATCGACTTGCGCCGTTGATATCGGCGATCGGCATGTCGATCTTTCTGTCGAATTTCGTGCAGGTCGCCCAGGGCCCACGCAACAAGTCCATTCCGCCGTTCTTCAACGACGTGATCGTGCTGATCTCGGACCCCGACGGTTACGACGTCGCCGTGTCCTACAAGCAGCTGGTGGTCTGGGGAGTGACGGCGGCGCTGCTCGGCGCGTTCTGGTTCGTGGTAACCAAGACCGCGCTTGGGCGGGCGCAACGCGCCTGCGAGCAGGACCAGAAGATGGCGGCGCTGCTGGGCATCGACGTCGACCGCACCGTCTCGATCACGTTCGTGATCGCGGCGGCGCTCGCCGCCGTCGCCGGTACCATGTACCTTGTGTATTACGGCGTGGTGAGCTTCGCCGACGGGTTCGTGCCCGGCGTGAAGGCATTCACCGCCGCCGTCCTCGGCGGCATCGGCTCGCTTCCTGGCGCCGTCCTCGGCGGCCTGCTGATCGGTCTCATCGAGACCATGTGGTCGGCCTATTTCTCCACCGACTACAAGGACGTTGCCGCTTTCTCCATTCTGGCCATCACCATGATCTTTCTGCCGCAGGGCATACTCGGCCGGCCGGACGTGGAGAAGGTGTGAGATGGCGCATGAGGCGTCACGGCCCGCCTCGCGCGTCGACGTCGTCCGCGCGCTGCGCGAAGCTGCGATTGCCGGCCTCGTCGCATTCGGGCTGTTCCTGCCGCTGATCGGCTTCGACACCGTCCAGAACATCCGCAACGAGCTCGTCCTCGAGACGCGCTGGCCGTTGCTCGCGGCGCTGGTCGCCATCATCGCCGGCAGCCGCTTCCTGCATGCGCTCCTGATCGCTCCGTGGCTCGAGCGGCGCGCCACGCGGCGGCCGCTCGAGCACGCCGAGCTCGCGGCATGGCGCGCGCGGCTCGCGCGCTTGATGATCCCGTTCACGCTCGGTTTCGCGGTGCTCTATCCACCGCTCGCGCTTTCGATCGTGGGCTTTCAGGGCGCGGTGAAGTGGATCGACAATTTCGGCGTCCAGATTTTGATCTACATTATGCTCGGCTGGGGCCTCAACATCGTCGTGGGGCTCGCGGGCCTGCTGGACCTCGGCTATGTCGCTTTCTACGCCGTCGGCGCCTATTCCTACGCGCTGCTCGCAAACACCTTCGGTTTGTCGTTCTGGATCCTGCTGCCGATCGCAGGCTGCCTCGCCGCGTTCTGGGGCATCCTGCTCGGCTTCCCGGTGCTGCGGCTGCGCGGCGATTATCTTGCCATCGTGACGCTCGCCTTCGGCGAGATCATCCGGCTCGTCCTGATCAACTGGGTGCCGGTGACCAACGGCTATGCCGGCATCAGCAGCATTCCGCGGCCGACCTTCTTCGGCATTCCGTTCAACGCTTCCGATGAAGGCTTCGCCGCTCGGTTCGGGCTCGAATTCAGCCCGATCTACCGCACCATCTTCCTCTACTATCTGGTCCTCGCGCTCGCCCTGGTCACCGCGGCCATCACCGTGCGGCTGCGGCGGCTGCCGATCGGCCGCGCCTGGGAAGCCCTGCGCGAGGACGAGATCGCCTGCAAGTCGCTCGGTATCAACACCACCAATACCAAGCTTACCGCCTTTGCCATGGGGGCGATGTTCGCGGGATTTGCCGGATCGTTCTTTGCGGCGCGGCAAGGATTCATTTCGCCCGAGAGCTTCACCTTCATGGAATCCGCGATCATCGTCGCCATCGTCGTGCTCGGCGGCATGGGAAGCCTGATCGGCGTGGCGATCGCCGCCGTCATCATGATCGGGGGCACCGAGATCATGCGCGAGCTCGACTTTCTCAAAGCCGTGTTCGGCAGCGATTTCGATCCAACGCAATACCGCATGCTGCTGTTCGGCCTGGCCATGGTGCTGATCATGATCTGGAGGCCGCGCGGGCTGATCGCGACGCGTGCTCCCTCGGTCCTGCTCGACGCGCGCCAACCTCATGCGCGGGCCGTTCGCCAGCCCGGTAACGACGGCGCGAAGCCCTCGCTCGCGCGGGAGGGCGACGGATGAGCGCTGCCGCCTATGACGCGCCGCCAACCGGCGCGCGATCGGGCGCGACGGCCGAACCCTCGAGGCCCGTCCTGCGCGTCGATCACCTCACCATGCGCTTCGGCGGCCTTCTCGCCGTCAACGATTTCTCCTTTACGGCGCAGCGCGGCAATATCACGGCGCTGATCGGGCCGAACGGCGCCGGCAAGACCACCGTGTTCAACTGCATCACCGGCTTCTACAAGCCGACCGAGGGACGCATTGCGCTGCAATTCGGCGATCCCGGCGTGTGGGAGGAACTCGGCGCCCTGACCGAGCGCGGCACGCGCAGCCTCGCGCGCGGCGACGGCATGCTGTTTCTGCTCGAGCGCATGCCAGACTATCTGGTGACGCAGAAGGCGCGCGTCGCGCGAACGTTCCAGAACATCCGTCTGTTCCAGGGCATGACCGTCTTGGAAAATCTCCTGGTGGCCCAGCACAATTCCCTGATGTGGGCATCGGGATTTACCGCCTTCGGCGCGCTCGGGTTGCGCTCCTACGCCCGGGCGGAGCGCTCGGCCATCGACAAGGCGCGCTACTGGCTCGACAAGATCGGCCTCACCGAGCGCGCCGACCATCCGGCTGGCGCGCTGCCCTATGGCGGCCAGCGACGGCTCGAGATCGCGCGCGCCATGTGCACGGATCCGGTGCTGCTATGCCTCGACGAGCCTGCCGCCGGCCTCAATCCCAACGAGAGCGCCGAGCTCGGCCGCTATCTCCAAGCCATCCGCGAGGAGCATGCGACCTCCATCCTCCTGATCGAGCACGACATGACGGTGGTGATGGAGATTTCCGACCATATCGCGGTGCTCGACCATGGCCAAAAGATCGCGGACGGGACCCCGGAGGAGGTGTGCAACGACCCCAAGGTGATCGCGGCCTATCTCGGCGTCGAGGAGGACGAGGTCGCAGAGGGTGAGATCGGGATACGATGATGCCGACCGCCACCCCAGCGAGGCAATCGGGAGATGCGTTGAACTCGCCGCTCCTCGCCGTGCGCGGAGTGAAGGCCTATTACGGCCATATCGCTGCGCTCAGGGGCGTCGACCTCGAGGTCGGCGAGGGCGAGATCGTGGTGCTGATCGGTGCCAACGGCGCCGGCAAATCGACGCTGATGATGACGATTTTCGGCAATCCGCGCGCCCGCGAAGGCCGGATCACTTTCGCCGGCCGCGACATCACGCAGATGCCGACCCACGAGATCGCGCGGCTGCAAATCGCGCAGGCGCCGGAAGGCCGCCGCATCTTCCTGCGCATGAACGTGCTGGAGAACCTGCAGATGGGCGCCGCGGTCGCCGCCCCCGCGCATTTTCACTCCGACCTCGAACGCGTTTTTGCGCTGTTTCCGCTGCTCAAGGAGCGCATCGACCAGCGCGGCGGCACGCTCTCGGGCGGCGAGCAGCAGATGCTGGCAATCGCGCGCGCGCTGATGGGCCGCCCCCGCCTCCTCCTCCTCGACGAACCATCGCTGGGCTTGGCGCCGATGATTGCCCGCCAGATCTTCGGCGCGATCAAAAAGCTCAACAGCGAAGAGAAGCTCACGGTGTTCCTGGTGGAGCAGAACGCGTTCCACGCCCTGAAGCTTGCGCACCGCGGCTATGTCATGGTCAACGGCTTGATCACACTCAGCGGGACGGGGCGTGAGCTTCTGGCACGGCCGGAGGTGAAGGCGGCCTATCTCGAAGGCGGCCGGCACTGAGCGCATGTTCCGGAAAAGTGGGAACCGGTTTTCCGAACAGAACATGCGCAAAATCGAAGAATCTAGAGCGCATCACGATTTCGACTCCAATCGGGATGCCTCTCAGTGCCCTCGAACCCGAAGTTCGCGCACACCGCGCGGCAAATGTGATCGCGAACTTCGGGTTCAAAAGAGGGCACTAGAATCATAGGAGTTGCTAGCTAGTCGGTCCTTGGATTCCGAAATTCGTATCTGAACGTGCCGCGAGTCGCTGACGAACTTCGGAAGTTATCGGACCACTAATCCAAGAGAGAACGATGCACTTCTCGATCCCCGAATTCCTCTCTGACGAGCATTCGCTCGGCATGTTTCTGCTGGTGAGCGTGGTCTTGGGCGGAGGCGCCGCCTGGCTCGCCGGCCGCGCGATCGCGGCGACCTGGCGGCCGTGGTGGCACGTCGCGCTCTACATGGTGCTGCTGAGCCTTGCCGTGCGCTTCCTGCACTATGCCTTGTTTGATGGCAAGTTCCTGTCGCTGCACTACTATCTCATCGACTACGCGGTCTGCCTCGCCTTCGGCCTGCTCGGATTCCGGCTCACGCGGGTGGCCCAGATGGTCACCCGCTACAGTTGGATCAACGAGCGCGCGGGCCTCCTGCGATGGCGCCGCCGCGACGATACGACCGCCGCGGAGCGCTCAAAATCCGGGTGACTTTTCCTCCATTTGCGGCTTGAATCGCACCATCAGGCCGGCTCGCGCGCAGCGCACGCGTTCTCACGGTTTCTCATCCAGGGTGGACACTATGAGACAATGGCTCACGCTCGGCCTTGCCTTCGGTCTTGGCCTTGCTTTCGCGGATGCCGCTTCGGCGCAAGTCAAGCTTGGCGTCGCCGGCCCGCATCACCGGCGGCAGCGCCGCCTTCGGCGCGCAGCTCAAGAACGGGGTCGAGCAGGCGGTCGAGGACATCAACGCCGCCGGGCGGCATCCTGCGGGCAGAAGATCCAGGTCTGCTGATCGGCGACGATCGCGCCGATCCGAAGGAAGGCGTCTCGGTCGCCAACAAGTTCGTCGGCGACGGCGTGAAATTCGTCGTCGGCCACTTCAATTCCGGCGTCACGATCCCGGCATCCGAGGTCTATCAGGAGAACGGCATTCTCGAGATCACGCCCGCCGCCACCAATCCCGAAGGTCACGGAGCGCGGCATGTGGAACATCTTCCGCACCTGCGGGCGCGACGACCAGCAGGGCGGCGTGGCGGGCAGCATCATCGCCGAGAAGTTCAAGGGCAAGCGGATCGCGATGGTCCACGACAAGACCACCTATGGCCAGGGCCTCGCCGACGAGACCCGCAAGACCATGAACGCCAAGGGGCTCAAGGAAGTGCTCTATGAAGGCGTCAATGTCGGCGACAAGGACTATTCGGCGCTGGTATCGAAGATCAAGGCGGCGCGCGCCGACCTGGTCTATTGGGGCGGCCTGCACGACACCGGCGGACTGATCCTGCGGCAAATGCGCGACCAGGGCGTCAAGGCCACGACCTTCATGGGCGGCGACGGCATCACCGACGACGAATTCGCCGCGATCGCGGGGCCTGGCGCCGAAGGCACGTTGATGACCTTCTCGCCCGATCCGCGCACCAATCCCGCGAACAAGCAGATCGTCGAGGTTTTCCGCAAGAAGGGCTTCGAGCCGCAGGCCTACACGCTTTACAGCTATGCCGCCGTCCAGGTCATCAAGCAGGCCGCCGAGACAGGCAAAGTCGCTCGATCCCAAGAAAGTCGCCGAGGTGATGCATTCCGGCAAGGTCTTCAACACCGTGCTGGGAGACCTCTCCTTCGACAAGAAGGGCGACGTGACGGGCTACACCGTCGGGGGCAAGAAGAAGGACCGCTACGTCCTCTACGTCTGGAAGAAAGGCCCCGACGGCAAGATCACCTATGTCGAGGCCGAGTAGTCCGCGACGGCAATCATCGCCTGCGCGGCGTTTGGCGGATTCGTCACGTTAGGTTTTAGAGGGGCCGAAGCCGGATCAATCCGACTTCGGCTGTCGACCTCAGCCGATGCTCTGCAGCAACGGGAAGGCCTCGAGCAGCCAGCTGTTGAACTGCGTGAAGAAGTCCGCCGAGGAAGGCGATGCCCGGTGAGCACGAGCAGGCCGCCCATCACCCGCTCGACATGGGCGAGATGCGCGCGAAAGCGCGCCAGAAAGGCCGCAAACGGCTCGACCGCCAATGCCGCGATGATGAACGGCACGCCGAGCCCGAGCGAGTAGACTGCCGAGCAGGCCCGCGCCCTTGGCGACGGTGGCCTTGGACGCCGCGACCGCCAGGATCGCCGCCAGGATCGGCCCGATGCACGGTGTCCAGCCGAGCGCGAAGGCGAGCCCCATCACATAAGCGCCCCAGAGCCCGACCGGCTTTTGCACCTCGATCCGTGCCTGCCGGTGCAAGAAACCGATCGGCGTGAGCCCGAGAAAGTGCAGGCCCATGACGATGATGACGATGCCGGCGACGATGGCGAGCTCGTTCGAATATAGGCGTATCAGTGCGCCGATCGCGCTTGCGCTTGCGCCGAGCGCGACGAACACTGTCGAGAACCCGGCCACGAACAGGAGCGGCGGCCATGACGGTATCGCGCCTCACCTGCGGCGCAGGCTCCGCCTCCGCGAGCCGCTCGAGCGAGGTGCCGGCGAGATAGACGAGATAGGGTGGTACCAGCGGCAGCACGCAGGGCGACAGAAAGCTCACGAGGCCGGCAAGGAGCGCGGCGAAGATGGTGACGTCGGCTGCCATGAGTCTAAATGCGATGCATCGGCGTCCTGACGCAAGTCGCCATTCTACGACTCCCTATGATGTGAAGAGTGAAATTCCCCGGCTCGCTGCTCCGCCCCCATCTCGGCACAAGGCCGAGATTGATCCGCACATCTTTCGCGAGGACACATGGCTCCACGCAACCTCATCACCGACGTCGCAGGCGTCCTGGTCGGCAACGCCGACGATGCGCGCCTGGCGTCCGGGGTCACGGCCATCGTCTTCGAGGAGCCTGCCGTCGCCGCCGTCGACGTGCGCGGCGGCGCACCGGGCACGCGCGACACCGACCTGCTCGAGCCGCACCGCACCGTCGAGCGCATCGACGCCGTGGTGCTATCGGGCGGCTCGGCTTTCGGCTTGGATGCCGGCACGGGCGTCCAGGCTCTTCTGCGCGAGCGCGGCCGCGGCTTCGCCATCGGCGACATCCGCGTGCCGCTGGTCTGCGGCGCCGCGCTGTTCGATCTGCTCAACGGCGGCGACAAGAACTGGGGGCGCTTTCCGCCTTATCGCGATCTCGGCTACGCGGCCGCCTCCCGCGCCGGCGAGATGTTTGCGCTCGGGACCGTCGGCGCGGGCTTCGGCGCCACCACCGTCAACCTCAAGGGCGGGCTCGGCTCCGCGTCCGCGATCACCCGCGACGGCCATGCCGTCGGGGCGCTGGTCGCCGTCAACGCCTGCGGCAGCGTCGTTGTCGGTCGCGGCCCGCACTTCTGGGCGGCGCCGTTCGAGGTCGAGGACGAGTTCGGCGGGCTTGGCTTTCCGCTGACAGTGCCGCCCGCGGCGCTTGTCCCGGCTGCCAAAGGGCGTCCGGGCGAGAACACGACCATCGCTATCGTCGCCACCGATGCCGCGCTCAGCAAGGCGCAGACCAAGGAGCTCGCGGTCATCGCGCAGGACGGGTTCGCCCGCGCCATCTATCCCGCCCATACCACGCTCGATGGCGACACGGTGTTCGCGGCTGCGACCGGCCGCCGGCCGCTCGCCGATCCCGTCAACGAGATCACGGAGCTCGGCGCCCTCGCCGCCAATGTGCTCGCCCGCGCGATCGCCCGCGGCGTGTACGAGGCCAGGGCGCTGCCGGGAGGCCTCCCCAGCTGGCAGGATTGCCACACCAGGCAAGTTTTCCGCGAATAATGGCCCGTTCGGTTGACTCCGCCTCGAATTGGCCACTTAAGGTGGGATTAAGGATATGGGCGTAAACTCGGGCCAGTGGCGTCCGAGGGCTTGCGACATCTCGGACTTGGAGGTCGGACATGCGTCTGGCAGCGATAGCGTCCGCGCTTGCGATCGTCGTCTGCGCGGCGATTTTTGGCGCGATCTTTTTGCAGAAGACTTCCGTTTCCAGTCCGGCGCCATCGGCCGCCCTGGCGGCACCCGAGGAAAAGCAAGCCGCGGTGGTGACGGATACTTCTGCCCCGCCCCCGGCTCCGGCTCCGGCCACAAACGCCGCCGGCGGCGCGGCGGCCCCGACGATGGTCGCCCAGGCGGACCCGGCCCCTGCGCCCGTCGCCCGCGGCCGCGTCAACCTGCAGCAATCCCAACGCTTTGGGCATCTCGCGCGTGGTCGAGATCGACACCACCGGCGGCCCCGGCTTCGGCTTCGAGCATTTCAAGAGCTATGATTTCCTGCGCGAAGGCGAGGTGGTGCTGACGTTCGACGACGGACCCTGGCCAAAGAACACGCAGGCGGTGCTCGCAGCGCTCGCGGCGCACTGCACCAAGGCGATCTTCTTCCCGATCGGCCTGCATGCCACGTATGAGCCCGGCATCCTCAAGCAGGTGGCCGCAGCCGGACACGCCGTCGGCTCGCATACCTGGTGTCACCAGGATTTGTCGAAGACCAAGGGTAGGTGCAATATCAACGGCAAGGTACGAAACCGTGGAGTACGACCCCAAGGACGAGATCGAGAAGGGCATCAGTGCGGTGCACTGGGCGGTCGGCGGACCGACCGCGCCCTATTTCCGCTTCCCGGCCCTGCGGCAACCGCCGGAGCTTATCGAGTATCTCGGCAAGCGAAACATCGCCATCTTCTCGGCCGACCTCGATTCCTTCGACTTCAAGATGCGCAAGCCCGAGCAGGTCAGACAGTCGGTGATGGCGAAGTTGAAGAAGCATGGCAAAGGCATTGTGCTGATGCATGATTTCCAGCATGCGACCGGCGAGGCCGCGATGGATCTGCTGAACGATCTCAAGGCCGGCGGGTACAAGGTCGTCTTCATGAAGCCGAAATTCCCGGTGACGACGATTGCCTCCTACGACGAGGCGATCCAGAAGCAAATGAGAGGCGCGATGAGCGACACCCGCCCCACTTCGAGTGTCGTGCGCACAATCAGCGAGTAACGCGCTCGTCTGCTTCAGCCCCTGGCCCCTGGCCCCTGGCTGCAGCGCAACCGGTGGCTGGCCAGCTCTGCGAACACTTCCAATTCGCGCGCAGCCGCGCCTGCTCAAGCGCGTGATGACAGGCTCATTGTCCGAATCGCTCCGCGCCATAGGGCGCGGGGTCGCAGAACGGCGTCGCGCCGGTCATCATCTCGGCCAGGAGCCGGCCAGTGGCGGGGCCGAGCGTCAGCCCCCAATGGGCGTGGCCATAGGCGAGCCAAAGGCCGGCCTGCCGGGGCGCACGGCCGATCACCGGGCGTGAATCCGGGAAGCACGGCCGGCTGCCCATCCAGGGCGAGGGCTCGACCGGTTCCCCCAACGGGAACAGACCCCTCGCGGCGGGCAGCAGCCGCTCGAACTGCACCGGCGTCGGCGGCGCATCCCGGGCGGCGAATTCGGCCCCCGTCGTGAGCCGGATGCCCTGCTCCATGGGTGCCAAGCAGTAGCCGGTCTCCGCGTCTACTACCGGCCGTGCGAGCGCGGCATTCCCGGCCGGCCGGTAGTGACGGTGATATCCACGCTTGATGCCGAGCGGCAGCTTGATCCCGAGCGGTGCAAGCAGATCGGGGGCAAAGGGCCCGAGCGCCACCACCGCCTGCCCGGCGTCGAGCGGCCCTTCGGCCGTTTCGATCCGCCAATGTCCGTTGGCGCGGTGGAGCGAGCGCGCATCGCCGCGAATCACCGCGCCGCCGAGCGCAGCGAAGCGTGCCGCGTAGGCCTTGGTCACGGCCAGCGGGTTGGTGACGCTGGCGACGCCGGGCCAATGCACGGCATGACGGAAGACCGGTGCGAGGTTCGGCTCGAGCTCGCGCGCCGCCTCCGTTTCGAGCGCGCGGTAAGGAATGCCGAACTCCTGCGCGAGCGCGAGCTCGCCTTTGAGCGCGCCAAACGCGCGATCGCCGCGGTAAAGCTTGAGCCAGCCCTCCTTGCGCAAATAGCCGGCGGCGCCGGAGTCCGCGAGCAACGACTCGTGCTCCACGACGGCGCCTGCAAACAGCGGACGCATCACCCGCGTGGTTTCCATCAGCCGCTGCGGATGGGAGGCGGCGCGAAACGCCAGCAGCCACGGTACGACCTGCGGCAGGAAGCTCAGGTGATAATTGGCCTCGGGCGCACGCTTGAGCGCGACCTGCAACAGGGCGATCGGGTCCGACGGGAAGACCGGCGGGAAGATGGTGTCGCCCTCGATGACGCCGGCGTTGCCGTAGGAGGTCTCCTCGCCCGGCGGGCGCCGGTCGAGGAGCGCAACGGCAAGCCCCCGTTTGGCGAGATGCAACCCGATTGAGGTGCCGACGATGCCGGCACCGAGCACGATGGCATCCACACGCACCATGATGTTCCCTTCCCGAGAGAGATTTTGCGCGGCCGCACGTCTGCCGAGGGCCAGAGTCGATCCATCATATGGTGGGCGATCCCGCTGGCGGCAGGTTGGCTTGACGCGATTTAAGCCCGGCGGTGTCGGATCGTGCGTATCTGGGGGCGCACCAGCGCATGTCCCGGAAAAATTGCGGACCGGCTTTTGATCGGGCATGCGCAAAATCAAAAATTCCGGCACGCATCACGATGCGAGCCTTATCGGGACGCGCTCGGGCGCGTTGCTCCCTCCCCACGCCCCGTGTTAGGCGAACGGCGCGTTTCCGGAGGAACTCGATGCGTCATCCGCTCATCGTCGCCCCCTCAATATTGGCCGCCGACTTCGCCAAGCTCGGCGAGGAGGTGCGCGCGGTCGATGCCGCCGGGGCCGACTGGATCCATGTCGACGTGATGGACGGGCACTTCGTGCCCAATATCTCGATCGGACCCGACGTGGTGAAGGCGTTGCGCCCGCACACGAGGAAGGTGCTCGACGTGCACCTCATGATCGCGCCCTGCGATCCCTATCTGGAGGCTTTCGCCAAGGCCGGTGCCGACATCATCACCATCCACGTGGAAGCGGGGCCGCACGTGCATCGTTCGCTGCAGGCGATCCGCGGCCTCGGCAAGAAGGTCGGCGTCACGCTCAATCCGGGCACGCCGGAGAGCACGATCGAGCCGGTCATCGATCTCGTCGATCTCATTCTGGTGATGTCGGTCAATCCCGGCTTCGGCGGCCAGGCCTTCATTGCGTTCACGGCCGAGAAGATTTCGCGCCTGCGCGCGCTGGCGGGCGCGCGTCCGATCGACATCGAGGTCGACGGCGGCATCACGGCGGAGATTGCGCCGCTCGTGGCGCGCGCCGGCGCCAATGTGCTGGTCGCGGGCTCGGCGGTGTTCAAGGGCGGCAAGCCCGACAGCTATCGCGCCAACATCGCTGCAATCCGCAACGCCGCGGCGCTGGCGCGCGGGGAGGCGGCGTAATGGGCGTCCTGATCGACGGCGCGTGGCGCGACGGCGAGCTTCCGCAGGAAACCGGGACCGGCGGCGAGTTTCGCCGCGCCGACAGCCGCTTCCGCGACCGCGTCACGGTGGACGGATCATCCGGCTTCAAGGCCGAAGCCGGACGCTACCACCTCTACGTCGCCCATGGCTGTCCGTGGGCGCACCGCACGCTGATCTACCGCTCGGTCAAAAAGCTGCAAGGCGCCATCACGGTCGCCTATGCGATCCCAGGACTTCGGCAGCAGGGCTGGACCTTCGACAACGATCCCGCCTTCCCGGACTGCACGCCCGACACCGTGAACGGCTTCCGCCATCTGCACCAGGCCTATACCGCCTCCGATCCGCACTACACCGGCAAGGTCACCGTTCCGACCCTGTGGGACAGCAAGACCCGCCGGATCGTCAACAACGAATCCTCCGAAATCATTCGCATGCTCGACAGCGAGTTCGCCGGCATCGCCGGCGACGACACGGTGTTCTATCCCGCGCCGCTGCGCGCCGAGATCGACCGCCTCAACGACGTCATCTATGCCGCCGTCAACAACGGCGTCTACCGCTGCGGCTTCGCGAAGTCGCAGGCCGCCTACGAGGCCGCCTACGACGCGCTGTTTGCCACCCTTGACGAGCTCGAAGCGCGGTTGGCGCGGCAGCGCTACCTGCTCGGCGGGCGGATCACCGAGGCCGATTGGCGGCTGTTCCCGACGCTGGTGCAATTCGATGTCGCCTATTTCTCGCTGTTCCGATGCAACAGACAGCGCGTCGCCGACTACCCCAACCTCTCGAACTACATGCGCGAGCTTTATCAGTTGCCCGGCATCGCCGAGACCGTGAGAGCGCGCTACTACGTCATCAATTACTGGTCGATCGCGCGCGTCAATCCGACCGGCATCATTCCCAAGGGAACGCCCGTCGATTACACGGCGCCGAACGATCGCGCGCGGTTTGCGGCCTGAGCATGATCCGAAAAGTTGCAGACTTTCGTTTAGCGCATGTTCCGGAAAAGTGGGAACCGGTTTTCCGAACAGAACATGCGCAAAATCGAAGAATCTAGAGCGCATCACGATTCGATCTGAAACGACTTTGCTCTTTACCGAGGCATTCGTGGCCTCACGCGGCCTGCGAAACGGCTTCCAACGACGGCCCCCCGGGGGTTTTGCCCGGGCGCCGTCTCAGTTCGCCTTCGCGACGAACGCCCGCGCCGCGGCAATGCCGGGGCGCACCGGATCGGCGTTCTCGGCGAGCGCAACGGCCGCGGCGTAGTGCGCCCGCGCCCGATCGTGATCGCCCGACATCTCCGCCGCCTTGGCGGCACCAAGCGTGGCGCCGAGCCGGTGCGGTTCCTTCTTGAGCGTCGCTTCGAACGCGGCGAGTGCGTCCTTGGCCATCCCGCGCTCGAGCAGCATCGCTCCGTAGAGCTCTCGCGCCGGCGCGATCGGCCCCGGCGTGACCGGTGACTTTTCGGTCTTGTCCTCGGCCTCGACCGCCGCGCTCATCGCCTTGAGCGCGTCGTCGTATTGGCCTTGCGCGTAGAGCAGCCAGGCAGTCGCGATCTGCCACTGGATGTCGACCTGCGCGGCCCAATAGGCGTCCTTCGCTGCGCGCAGCTTGTCGCGCAATTCGGCCAGCTTGGCGATGTCCGCCTTGGCCGCGTCCGGCCGGCCCGAGCGCGCCGCCCCGAGCGCGCGGGCGAAATGCGTGATCGCCATGACGTGGGGGAACTTGCTCGGCCGCACCTGCAGTTCCGCGGCGCCGCTCCAGTCCCCGCGCTCGACCATGTAGCGCGCGGGCGACGCGGCGAGCGCGAAGCTCGCGCCGGGAAGGTCGGGATTGCGGTCGCCCGCCGCCGCCATCTCGTCGATGATAGCGCCGGCGTCCTTGTCCCGCGCGAGTTGCAGATAGGCATAGACCAGGTAGTCCTGGCCATGGAGCTGATCACCGTACTCCTTGTCGGCCTTGGCGGCGCGGACCGAGGCGAGATTGGCGACAATCGACTCCTTCCAGTAGCCCACCCGGGTGAAGATGTGGGAGGGCATGTGCTGGGCGTGGGGCGCCGTCGGCGCGATCTTGGAGTACCGCGTGGCGGCGTCGAGACCTTTCTCCGCGATGGGTGGATAGTCGTAGGAGTGGATGAGGTAGTGGGCGACGCCGGGATGCTGCGGCTGGCGCTTGAATATTCCCTCCAGGATCGCCGCCGCCTTGAGCTGGTTGGCATAGGTCTTGTCGGCGGGCGAGGCGCCCACGTCGAGCGCCAGGGCGTAGTAGATTTGCGCTTCGTCGTCCTGCGGGTAGCGCGCGGCGAGCGCCTGCATCGCCTCGAGGTAGCGTCCGACGCGGGTGCGGTGATCGAGCTTGTCGTAGTCGGTGTAGAACGCCGCGAGCGCGGCGATGAATTCGTTCTCGCGCGGCGTCTTGGCCCCGATGGCCTTCGCCTTCTCGAGCGCGTCGAGCCCTTGCGCCAGATTGGCCGCCGGCGGAACGCCGAACGGATTGAGCAGCAGGCTCTGCGCGATCCCCCAATAGGCGATGGCGCATTGGGGATCGGCCTTGAGCACGTCCTCAAAAATCTCCTTCGAGGCGCGGTACCAGAACGAGTGCTGGTAGCGCATTGCACGATCGAACCGGCGCTGCGCGATATCGTTGCACGAGGTCTCGAAATGGACGGTGCCGAGCTGCTGCCCGCCAGCCTCCTGGGCCGTGGCGCACGGTGCCGTTGCGGCGGCGAGGATCGCGGCGGACGCACCGGCCAGCAATGACCTGATCATTGGTCGCCTCCTTGATCTTGTTGTGAGCGGGACGTTACCGGCAAAGTTTCCGACACCCTAGCAAACACGCACCGGGGCGGCAATTTGGCCTTCGTCATTGGTGACAGCCGCGAACGCGAATTGAGCTTGCGCCATCGATCTGCTACAGCGCGGCTCGTGCCATCGAGCTTGCAAGGCCGCCCATGATCCCGCGCTACACCCGGCCCGAAATGGCCGCGATCTGGGACCCGCAGACGCGCTATCGCATCTGGTTCGAGATCGAGGCGCACGCGGCCGACGCCATGGCCGAGCTCGGCATCATCCCGAAGGCCGCGGCCAAGGCGATCTGGGACAAGGGCAAGACCGCCAAGTTCGACGTCGCGCGCATCGACGCGATCGAGCGCGAGGTCAAGCACGACGTGATCGCCTTCCTCACCCACCTCGCCGAGATCGTCGGGCCCGAAGCGCGCTTCGTGCATCAGGGCATGACCTCCTCCGACGTGCTCGACACCTGCCTCAACGTACAGCTCGTGCGCGCCGCCGATCTGCTGATCGCCGATGTCGACAGGCTGCTCGCCGCGCTCAAGCGCCGCGCCTTCGAGCACAAGCTCACGCCCACCATCGGCCGCTCGCACGGCATCCACGCCGAGCCGACGACCTTCGGCCTCAAGCTCGCCTACGCCTATGCCGAGTTCTTTCGCGCCAAGGAGCGCCTGATCTGCGCGCGCACGGAGGTCGCGACCTGCGCCATTTCCGGGCGCGGTCGGCACCTTCGCGCAGGTTGACCCGCGCGTGGAAGCGCACGTCGCCGAAGCGATGGGCCTTGCCGTCGAGCCGGTCTCGACCCAGGTCATCCCGCGTGACCGGCACGCCATGTACTTTGCCACGCTCGGCGTGGTCGCGTCATCGGTCGAGCGGCTCGCCACCGAAATTCGGCACCTGCAGCGCACCGAGGTGCTGGAAGCCGAGGAGTTCTTCTCCGCGGGTCAAAAGGGCTCCTCCGCGATGCCGCACAAGCGCAATCCGGTGCTGTCGGAGAACGTCACCGGGCTTGCCCGCATGGTGCGGGCCTATGTAACGCCGGCGCTGGAGAACGTGGCGCTCTGGCACGAGCGCGATATTTCGCACTCCTCGGTCGAGCGCATGATCGGACCCGATGCCACCGCCACGCTCGATTTTGCGCTCACCCGGCTCGCCGCCATCGTCGACAAGCTCGTGGTCTATCCGGACAACATGCAAAAGAACCTCGAACGGCTGGGCGGTCTCGTCAATTCGCAGCGGGTGATGCTCGCGCTCACGCAGAAGGGGGTTGCGCGCGAGGACGCCTACGCCATGGTGCAGCGCAATGCCATGCGGGTGTGGCAGGGCGAAGGCGACTTCCTGACGCTGCTCCAGGCCGATGACGACGTGCGCAAGCACCTCAGCGAGGCGGAGCTCAAGGAAAATTTCGACCTCGACCATCACCTCAAGCACGTCGACACCATCTTCGGACGGGTGTTCGGCAAAGCCTGCTGACGACCGCCGCCTTCACCGCAGCGGACGCCATGCCGGCCGTTGCGCGCACGCCTTGCCGCGGAGACGGACGGCGCGAGTGTCGGCGGCGCGCCGGCGGGTGTTGCCGGACTGCCGTTCTTTTCGTACCAAACACCGCCGTGGCAACGACCATTCTCGTCTTCGATTCCGGGCTCGGCGGCCTCACGGTGTTTCGCGAGGTCGCCAAGGCACGCCCCGACGCGCGTTACGTCTATGTCGCCGACGACGCCTTCTTTCCCTATGGCGATCATGACGAGGCAGCGCTGGTCGCGCGCGTCGTCGCCCTCATGGGCGAGCTGATCGAGACCCATCGCCCCGACCTCATCGTGATCGCCTGCAATACCGCCTCGACGCTGGTGCTGCCGCACCTGCGGGCGCGCTTCGGGGTGCCCTTCGTCGGCACCGTGCCGGCGATCAAGCCGGCCTGCGCGCGCTCGCTCAGCAAGCGCGTCTCGGTGCTCGGCACGCAGGCGACGGTGAGCCGCGAATATACCCGTGCGCTCATCCGCGACTTCGCCAATGGCAGCGAGGTCGCGCTGGTCGGCTCGGCGCAGCTCGCCGGATTCGCGGAGGCCGAGTTGCAGGGCGCGCCGGTGGCCGATGCCCTGATCGCGCGGGAGATCGCGCCCTGCTTCATCGAAGCCGGCGGGCGGCGCACCGATACGGTCGTGCTCGCCTGCACGCATTACCCGCTGCTGCTCGACCGGCTGGAGCGCCTCGCGCCCTGGCCGGTTGGCTTCATCGATCCGGCGCCGGCAATCGCACGAAGGGTCGCTGATTTGACCGCGCCGAACGCGGACGCGGAGCCCTCCTCCCCCGCACGCCTCGTTTTCACTTCCGGCCGGCCGCCCTCGCCCGCGCTCGGCATTGCGCTGGCCCGTTTCGGAATCGCTCGCTAGGCGTTCTCGACGCCCAAACCGCGTCCCACGCGAGGGCCCGCAGCGGTTTCCGATTCCAACGCGACGCAAACCCCTCTAGCATCGTCCGGGGCCAAGCCCGATCAATTCCTGCAGACGGGGCGCAAACGATGGCGAACGAAGCTCAGACGGTGCGACGAACCGTCCAGTTCAAATTCACTTTGCCGGCGGCGAATTCCAGCCAGCTCGCATCGCTGCTCAAGTCGGCCGCGCCGTTCTACGAGGCGTTTGGCGGTCGGCGGGTCCGTCTGTTGCAAAACGTGGACGATCCGGCGCGCTTCATCCATGAAATCGAATACGACACGCACGAGGTGGTCGAGCTCAACCGCCAGCGCGTCGCCAGCGATCCTAGGGTGCAGGCCTACCTGCGAACCTGGCGCTCGTTCTTTCCCGGCTCGGTTGAAATCGACGTCTACCAGGAGGCCACCTAGCGGCGGCCCGGCAGCGGTTTGACTTGACCCGGCTTTCCCCCTAGAAACCGCGCGCGACGCGGGCTTTGGGCTCGCGCAGCGTTTCGCGACCCGCGGTTTTGCCCGGCGCTTCGGCCAAAACCTGTCGGTTCCGGGAGACCCGGAGCAGAGGAGGGCGCGATCCTCGAGCGAGCAACTCAACATGAGGACGCGATGACCAAGCGCCACGAGGCGAAGTACAAGATCGACCGCCGGATGGGCCAGAATGTGTGGGGCCGCCCGAAGAGCCCCGTCAACCGCCGCGAATACGGCCCCGGCCAGCACGGCCAGCGCCGCAAGGGCAAGCTCTCCGACTACGGCGTGCAATTGCGCGCGAAGCAGAAGCTGCGCGGCTATTACGGCAATATTTCCGAACGGCAATTCCGCGGCATCTACACCGAAGCCATCCGCATGAAAGGCGATTCCGGCGCCCATATGATCGGGTTGCTCGAGCGCCGGCTCGACTCCGTGATCTACCGGGCGAAGTTCGTGCCCACGGTATTTGCGGCGCGCCAGTTCATCAGCCATGGTCACGTCAAGGTGAACGGCCGGCGCGTGACCATCGCGAGCTACCGCGTCAAGGTCGACGACTTGGTCGAGGTCAAGGACAAGTCGAAGCAGCTTGCGCTGGTGCTCGAAGCGACCGGTCTCGGCGAGCGCGACGTGCCGGACTACATCGAGGTCGACCACTCCAAGATGACCGCCAAGCTCACCCGCATCCCGCAGATCACCGAGGTGCCGTATCCCGTGCAGATGGAGCCGCATCTGGTGGTCGAGTTCTATTCGCGCTGACGCGAGCAACACCGCATGACCTGCGCGGTCACGCCGCGACCGGATCGATCGCGGTGCCGGTTCGCGGCCGCGGCGCTGGCCCTGGCGTTCGTGCTGACGCCACTCGCGGCACAGGCGCAATCGCCGAAGCTCGAGGCCGCCTATGTCGTGCTCGCCGCGCAGGGGCCGACGGCGCGGGCGGTGCTCGCGGACGCGACGCACTGTCCGGCGATCACCGTCGACGGGGCGCAGCAGCCGATGAACGTTCGCGCCCCGCCCGACGCGGCGTTCCCGGTCCTGGTCTGCGAGCTGCCGATTCCAGCGGGCGCCACCGCCGCGAGCATCGGGGATAGCCCCCTCCCCCTTCCCAAGGCAGCGCTGAAATCGATCGTCGTGTTCGGCGACACCGGCTGCCGCCTCAAGGCCAAAAAGGCACGCGCCGGGACGAATGACCCGGAGGACGAGGAGTATCGGGGCAAGTTCCAGGACTGCAACAGCCCCCAGCTCTGGCCGTTTGCGCAGGTCGCCAGCAGCGTGGCTGCAGCCAAGCCCGACCTCGTCGTCCATGTCGGCGATTACCTCTACCGCGAGAGCGCCTGTCCGCCGCCGGATCAGGGCTGCAAGGGCAGCCCCCACGGCGACGACTGGCCGACCTGGAAGGCGGATTTCTTTGCCCCCGCAGCACCGGGCCTGCGCGCAGCGCCATGGATCGCCGTGCGCGGCAACCACGAAATCTGCAGCCGCGCCGGCGCGGGCTATTTCCGCCTGCTCGACCCGACGCCGGCGCAGGCGCCGCCCTGCATCGAGCTGATCCCGCAATTCACTGTCACGCTGGCGGGCCAGTCTTTCGTCGTCCTGGATTCGAGCGATGCCGCCGATGCCTGCCCGTGCGATCCGGCGCACTACGCCGCGCAATTCGCGGCAATGCGGCCCGCGCCCGGTACCTGGCTCCTCACCCACCGGCCGGTCTGGGGCTTCAGCTCGCATCGCCAGACCCTCAACGCCAGCCTGCAGCAGGCGCTCGCCGCCTGGGACGGCCGGCTGCCCGACGGCATCGCGCTCGCGTTGGCCGGCCATATCCACGTCGCGGAGGTCTTGAGTTTCGCCGACAAGCGCAGCCCGCAATTCGTGCTCGGCACCGGGGGCACGATGCTGGCGGGCAAGATCAAGAGCAATCTCACCGGCAAGAAGATCGGCGGCACGCGGGTGAGCTACGGCCGCTCGGACCATCACTTCGGCTTCGCCACCCTCGAGCACGCCGCGGACGGCTGGAGCGCGACCTTCCACGACACCGCCAGCGCGCGGCTGTTCGGCTGCAAGATCGGGTCGGGCGAAGTCGCCTGCGATTGAAGCGGTTTGCGTCGGCGGCGAAATCGCCGTCATTCCGGAGCGGTTTGAGCGGCGACAGCGCCGCTCAGGACGCCCGCCGGTAGACGTATTCATCGCAGCCCGAGCCGAAGAGCCCGATGGTCAGCGGGGTCACGAAGCTGCGCACATGGACAAAACCGAGACGCCGCATGAGCGCCTCGACCTCCGCGGCCGAAATCGATTCGTAGGGGTAGCCGCCCATCCAGTCGTGGACGTCGTGGGCGAAATCCATGCCCCGCCGGCTGCGGTAGGTCGCGACGTGGGCGTGAAAGTCGCCGCCGGCGAGCGCGAAACGCAAACGCAGCAGCGCGATGTACACCGCGCGCGCCGCGCCCTGCATCCGGGGCGAAGCCGAGGCATACCAGCGCTTTTCGCGCCGCCAGAATCCGCACATGCGGGTGCGGTGATAAAGCGCGAAAACCAGCCGCCCGCCGGGCGCAACCGTCTGCGCCGCGCGTTCCAGGGCGTCATGCATCGCCCCGGTATGGTGCAGCACGCCCCAGGAATAGACCACGTCGAAGCGGCCGAACGTCTCCGCCGAAAGTTCGAATACGCTGAGCTGGCGCAGGTCGCATGAAATCTGCGGCGCATGCCGGCGCAGCACCGCCCTCGCCGTTTCGACCGCAATCGGATCGAGGTCGAGCGCGACGACGCGGGACGCGCCGAGCCGTGCGGCCGCGACCGCATGCAGGCCGGAGCCGCAGCCGATGTCGAGAAAAGACTTGCCCGCGAGCCCCTCCGCGGTCAGCAAGCGAACGAGGCCGCGCTCGGCCTCCGCCACGCGCGCGTCGTCGATGATGGTGGAATAGCTGGCCCAGTTCTGCCCGAAGGCGAAATGGGCGGAGACGTCTTTCAGCGCAGCTGACGCGGGCCGCGGCTTGCCGGTCATCCGGGCGCCGAAGGCCGGGCGCGCAACGTCAGGCGGAGGCGCTTTCCTTGACCCCCACGCCCTTGTCCTTCAACAGGCCCTGCAACTCGCCTGCCTGAAACATCTCGCGGATGATATCGCAGCCGCCGACGAACTCGCCCTTGACGTAAAGCTGCGGGATGGTCGGCCAGTTCGAATAGGCCTTGATGCCTTCGCGCAGATCATCGGATTCGAGCACGTTGAGGCCCTTGTAGGTCACGCCGAGGTGATCGAGGATCTGCACCACCTGCCCGGAAAACCCGCACATCGGGAACTGGGGCGTGCCCTTCATGAACAGCACCACGTCGTTGCCCTTGACCTCGTTATCGATGAATTGCTCGATGGCCATGGAATCCCTCATCTGCCCGGCGGAGCGCCGCTCCGCAACGTTGAGCTATATGTAGCGTAGCGCCGCCGCGAGCCCAAGGGCCAAGGGCGGCCGCCAGGCCATTTTTTCCACCGGCATGGAAGCTGCCTTCGACACTCGAAGCGGCCGTGGTCGCAACCGCTCGCATCGTCTTCGCCCGCCCCATCGCCGTGCCTCACCGCTCCGGCGTGCCGGTCTGCAGAGCAAGCGCATGCAGCTTGCCGCCCATTTCGCCCTTGAGGGCTTCATAGACGATTTGATGCTGCTGCACCCGCGATTTGCCGCGGAAGGATTCGGACAGCACGGTGGCTGCATAGTGATCGCCGTCGCCGGCAAGATCGCGGATCGTGATCTCGGCATCGGGGATGCGCATCTTGATCAATCGCTCGATCTCGTTCGCGTCCATTGCCATGGCAATCTCCCATCGCGATTCCGCGGCGCAGCCTGCCCCAAGCTTGCTCCAGGGTGGGCGCGCGGTTCGCCGCGGAAACGCGTCAAACGCAGAGCACCGTGTCAGGCCGGCCCGCCGGCCATATAGGCGGGCAGCCAGCCCTCGAAGCGCTCGCGCAGTTTTGCGACCAGAATGGGGCGCTCTCCCTGCAGGGTCAATGCATCGCCGCCGGTAAGGCCGAGCTGTCGCGCAGCGATGCCGCCCGCGCGCGCCCGCGCCATCATCGTCTCGGCCACGCCGGCAGCAACCGTCACGACGTAGCGCGCTTGATCCTCGCCGAACCAGAACGCGTGCGCCGCAAGCGGCACGCGATCGAGCTCGGCGCCGATGCCGGAGGCCATCGCCATCTCGGCAAGCGCGACCAGGAGACCGCCGTCGGACACGTCGTGGACCGCGCTGGCGATGTCCTCGGCGATGAGCGCGCGCACGAAATCGCCGTTCTTGCGCTCGGCGTCAAGATCGACCGGTGGCGGCGCTCCCTCCTCGCGCTCGCAGATGTCGCGCAGGTAGAGCGACTGGCCGAGCCACCCTTTGGTCTCGCCGATCAGCAAAATGGCTTCCTCGCCGCGTTTGAAGGCGAGCGTCGCCGATTTTGCGAAGTCGTCGAGGAGGCCGACGCCGCCGATGGTGGGCGTCGGCAGAATCGCGCGGCCATTGGTCTCGTTGTAGAGCGAGACGTTGCCTGACACGACGGGGAAGTCGAGCGCCGTGCACGCTGCCGCGATGCCCCGGATCGCGCCGACCAATTGGCCCATGATCTCCGGCCGCTCCGGGTTGCCGAAATTGAGATTGTCGGTAACGGCGAGCGGCCGCGCGCCCACGGCGGTGAGGTTGCGCCAAGCTTCCGCCACCGCCTGCTTGCCGCCTTCGAACGGATCGGCCTCGCAGTAACGGGCGGTGACGTCGGACGTGAGCGCGAGCGCCTTGGGACCGTCATTGATCCGCACCACCGCGGCGTCGCCGCCCGGCCGCTGCACGGTGTTGCCCAGAATGACGTGATCGTATTGCTCCCACACCCAGCGCTTGCAGCAGAGGTCGGGCGAGCCGATCAGCCGCAGCAGCGCCTCTGCGGTCGCAACCGGCGGCGTCACATCGGCCGCTTTCACGACCGGCAGCTTCGGCGTTTCCACGTGCGGGCGGTCATAGACCGGCGCCTCGTCGCCCAGTTCCTTGATCGGCAGGTCGGCCATGACCTTGCCGCCGTGGCGCACGATGAATCGTTTCGTCGGCGTGGTCCTGCCGACCACGGCGAAGTCGAGGCCCCATTTCCGGAAGATCGCCTCGGCCTCCTGCTCCTTTTCCGGCTTGAGCACCATGAGCATGCGCTCCTGGCTCTCCGACAGCATCATCTCGTAGGCGCTCATGCCGGTCTCGCGGCACGGTACCGCGTCGAGATCGAGCGTGACGCCGAGATCGCCCTTTCGCGCCCATCTCGACCGCGGAACAGGTCAGCCCCGCCGCGCCCATGTCCTGGATGGCGATGACGCAGTCCTTCGCCATGATCTCGAGGCAGGCCTCGAGCAGAAGCTTCTCCGCGAACGGATCGCCGACCTGCACGGTCGGGCGCTTTTCCTCGGAATCTTCGCCGAATTCGGCCGACGCCATGGTGGCGCCGTGGATGCCGTCGCGGCCGGTCTTGGAGCCGAGATAGACGATCGGCATGCCGACGCCCCGAGGCGGCGGCGTAGAAAATCTTGTCGGTCCGCGCGAGGCCCACGGCCATCGCGTTCACCAAGCAGTTGCCGTCGTAGCGGGTGTGGAAGCGCACCGAGCCGCCCACCGTCGGCACGCCGAAGGAATTGCCGTAGCCGCCGATGCCGGCGACCACGCCGGAGACCAGGTGCCGCGTCCGCGGGTGCGAGGGCGCGCCGAAGGAGAGCGCATCGAGACAGGCGATCGGCCGCGCGCCCATGGTGAAGATGTCGCGCAAAATGCCGCCGACCCCGGTCGCCGCGCCCTGATAGGGCTCGATGTAGCTCGGATGGTTGTGGCTCTCCATCTTGAACACGACGGCGAGCCCGTCGCCGATATCGATCACGCCGGCGTTCTCGCCCGGTCCCTGGATCACCCAGGGCGCCGTCGTGGGCAGCGTGCGCAGATGGATCTTCGAGGATTTGTACGAGCAGTGCTCGTTCCACATCGCCGAGAATATGCCGAGCTCGGTAAAACTCGGCGTGCGCCCGATCAATTTGCGGATGCGCTCATATTCCTCGGGCTTGAGCCCGTGGGCAGCGACCAGGGCGGGGGTAATCCCAGTCGGCTGCGACTTTCTCCCAGGCGATGCGTTGGCGCTCGTGTTCTTGGCCTTTGTGTTCTTGCCCGTCTCCTTGACGGTTGCCTTCTTGACCCCGGTCTTCTTGGCCGTCGGCTTCTTGGCCGTTGCCTGCCGGGCCCGGGCCTTGCGGACCTGCGCGCGCCGGGCGGTCTTAGGCTTCGCCCGCGGCGGTTTGGATGTCCTTGCCATACGCCTTAGATGCATTGCCGGACCGCAGCCGGCAATCCTTCGCGAGCATGGTTCCACAGCCTGAGGGGGGCGCGATCAACCCCGGCGTCGTAAGACGGATATTTATGTAATTGCAATATGTTATGCAGCTTGCTTGAAGTGATCGGAGAGCCCGGCGAACAGCCCGCGCCCATCGGTTGCGCCGAGCACCGCTTCGACATGGTTCTCCGGGTGCGGCATCATGCCGAGCACGTTGCCGGCATCGTTGAGCACGCCGGCGATGGCGTTGGTCGCGCCGTTGACGTTCCAGGCGGGATCGAGCGTGCCGTCCGGTGCGGCGTAGCGGAACAACACCCTGCCCTCGCCTTCGAGCCGTGCGAGCGTCCGCGCGTCGGCGACGTAGTTGCCTTCGCCGTGCGCGACCGGCACGCGGATCACCTGACCGGCGTTGTAGCCGCGGGTGAAAGGCGTATCGGAGCGCTCGACGCGCAGATAGACGTCGCGGCAGATGAATTTGAGCGCCGCGTTACGCATCAGCACGCCCGGTAAGAGCCCGGCCTCGCAGAGGATCTGAAAGCCGTTGCAGACGCCGAGCACGAGACCGCCCTTCGCGGCATGGGCGCGCACCGCGGCCATGATCGGCGCGCGCGCCGCGATCGCGCCGCAGCGCAGATAGTCGCCGTAGGAGAAGCCGCCCGGCACCACCACGAGATCGGTGCCCGCGGGCAACGTGGTATCGGCATGCCAGACCATGGCCGGCTCGCGTCCGCCGATGAGCCTGAGCGCGCGCGCCATGTCGCGCTCGCGATTGATGCCGGGAAAGACCAGGACGGCGGATTGCATCACAGCCCGAGCTCCTTCTCGGCCCAGCGCAGCACCAGATCGCCGTTGAGGAAGCCCAAGGCGGCGCGCTCGGCGGCCGCGACGATCGTCGGCGACGACGGTCGCGACCACCACGTCGCATTTGTCGTTGAAGGCGATGGCGAACGCGGTGCGCGGCGCGGCATAAGGAATCGCGACCCGATAGGGCCGGCTGCGTCCGTTCATCCAGCCGACACTGATCGGCTGCCCGTCGCGCAGTCCGTTGAACTTGTCGCTGAGCAGTTCGAGATCGCCGACGCGGTCGAGCTCGGCGTCATCGGATACGCCGGTCGTGCAATTGCAGAAGCCGAGCTTGGGGCGCAGATAGAGATCGATGTCCGAGCCGCAATCGGCGGCGCGGCAATGGAACGCGCGGCCGACGCCCCACTGGTCGAGCGGGAACGGCCATTTGACCTCGCTCCAGGCGGCGGAGGCAGGCTTTGCTGTGTCGGATGCACGCGGAGCAACGCCGACGGTCGCGGCATCGCCCACGAGCAGCGCCGCCAAGCCGACGCCCAATGCGACCACCACGATGCCGGTACGGCGTGCGATCATTTCAACTCAACATCATAATTCTCGATCAGCGTATTGGCGAGAAGCCTGTCGGCCGCTTGCCTGAGCGCGGCCTCGGCCTGCTTGCGGTCGCGTCCCTCGATCTCGATGTCGAAGACCTTGCCCTGGCGCACGCTCGCCACGCCGTTCACGCCAAGAGACTTCAGCGCGCCCTCGATCGCCTTGCCCTGCGGATCGAGGATGCCGGACTTGAGGGTGACGGTGACGCGGGCTTTCATCACGTGTCCTTGCGCAGGCGCCGTTCTCGATATGGCGCGAATCGGTCGAACCGCAAGCGCTCGCGCGCCCGTGACGGCGGGGGCCAGCCGATAACGCATACAACGCCGAAGCTTAGGCGCAAATCGCCTCAGTGCACAGGGGCAGCCGTTGCCTGCTCCAGCAGCCGGCCGCGGCCGGCGACGTGGCCGCTCTCGCCGACGAGCCGCAACGCCGCCCAGAATGCCGCCTGCGTGCTCGCGACGACCGGAATGCCGTGACGCGCTTCGAGCGGCTTCGCCACGCCGAGGGTGCGCAGCCCCCCGCAGGAGATCAGCAGGCCCTGCGCCGCCGGCGCCGCGGCGCAGACTTCGGAGCCGAGCGCGATGATGTCCGCCTCGCTCTTGTTGCTGGGTTCGCCGAAGCCGAACAGGCCGAACCCTCGCAGCGCCAGCACCTCGAAGCCTTGCGCCGTGAGAAAGTCCTTCAGCCGCTCGTTCACGTCGTCGGCATAGGCGGTGGCGACGACGATCCGCTGCGCGCCGAGGCGGCGCAGGCCATCGACCACCGCCTGGCTCATGGTGCTCACCGGCAGGCCGGTCGCCGCCCGCAGCTTTGCCAGCAGCCGGTCGTGGAAGTCGCTGCCGCGATAGAACGTCAACGACGTCCCGATCACCATGATCGCGTCGACGCCCTCACCGGCGAGATGCTCGGCCGCGGGGAGAATGGCCTCGCAGGCACTGTCGTAGCCGGCCGGCGTCAGCGACCGCACGCCGACGCCGCGGGGAACGAAACGCACGTCCGGATACATCTGCAGCCCTTCGTCCGGCACCGTATCGGTCGCGAACGGAACCACGAGCCCGATGGTGAAATCGCTGCGCATGTCGTTCTCCTCCCATTGCCCGCGCTGCGTGCGCTACGCACGGCATTGCCGTTAGAGCATGATCCCGCAAAGCCGCAGGCTTTTCGGATAAGATCATGCGACCAAACAAATGCTTGGACCGAAATCGAGATTCATATGAAGCGGTTTCGCTCTACTCCTCCGTCGCGCCGGCCGCCTTGATGATGGGCGCCCATTTTGCGATCTCGGCGCGCAGATAAATGGCGAATTCCCCCGGCGTGCTCGACATCGGCTGCATGCCGAGCTTGAGAAAATGCGACCTGGTCGCGGGCTCCGCCAGGAATGCCGTCAGCGCCCGGTTCAAGGCGGCGACGATCGGCGGCGGCACATTCGCGGGCGCAACCAGGCTCTGCCAGGAATTGGCTTCATAGCCCGCAAGTCCCGCCTCGATCAGGGTCGGCACCTCGGGCATGGTCTCGACACGCTTGCCGACCGTGACGCCGAGCGCTTTCAGGCGGCCGTCGCGCACGAGTCCGCTCACCGGCCCGACGTCGCCGAACATGATCGGAACGTGACCGGCCACCACATCGCTGAGCGCCGGTCCGCCGCCCCGATAGGGAATGTGCTTGATGTCGGTGCCGGTCATGCTTTTGAACAGTTCCATGTAGACGTGGTGCGGCGCGCCCATGCCGCCTGACGCATAGCTCAATTCGCCCGGCTTCGACTTGGCGAGCGCGATGAGCTCGGCGACCGAATCAACCGGCAACGACGGGTTCACCACCAGCACGAACGGCACCGCCGCGATGAGCGAGATCGGCGAAAAATCCGCCACGGGATCGTAGGGCAGCTTCCGGTAGACGGTGGGATTGAAGGCGAGCGTCGAGCTGGTGGCGGCGAGCAGCGTATAGCCGTCGGGCGCGGAACGCGCGACATAGGCGCCACCGGTCGCAGTCCCCTGGCCCGGGCGGTTTTCGATGATGAAGGGCGCACCCAATCGCTTTTCGAGCCCCTGCGCCAGGAAACGCGCGAGCGCGTCGGTCCCGCCGCCGGCGGCATAGGGAACCACGATGTGGACCGGCTTGGTCGGATAGTCTCTGGTTGCGTGGTCCTGCGTCGCGCCCGCGCCCGCGCCGACAAGACAAAGGGCGCCGGCAACGGCGCCCCTGAGCATCGTCCAAGGGATTGTCCCAGACATTGTCCAAGACATTGGACAAGCCATTGTCCAAGACATTGGACAAGCCATTGTCCAAGAAGGCCAATGCGACTTCATCGCATTGCCCCCGACCGGCCCGTGCGTCAGCCCTTCACCAGGACCGGCCCGCTGCCCTGCGGCCGCTCGCCCTCGCTCATGATGCCGAGACGCTTGGCGACTTCGGTGTAGGCCTCCAACAGGCCGCCGAGATCGCGGCGGAAGCGGTCCTTGTCGAGCTTCTCGCTCGACTTGATGTCCCACAGCCGGCAGGAATCGGGGGAGATCTCGTCCGCCACCACGATCCGCATGAGATCGTTTTCCCACAGCCGACCGGTTTCCATCTTGAAGTCGACGAGCCGGATGCCGACGCCGAGGAACAGGCCGGAGAGGAAGTCGTTGACGCGGATGGCGAGCGCCATGACGTCGTCGATCTCCTGCGGAGTGGCCCAGCCGAAGGCGGTGATGTGCTCCTCGGAGACCATCGGATCGCCGAGCTGATCGTTCTTGTAATAGAACTCGATGATGGAGCGCGGCAGCTGCGTGCCCTCCTCGATGCCGAGGCGCTGGGACAGCGTCCCGGCCGCGACATTGCGCACGACCACTTCGAGCGGAATGATCTCCACCTCGCGGATCAACTGCTCGCGCATGTTGAGCCGCCTGATGAAATGCGTCGGAACCCCGATCTCGTTGAGATGCTGGAAGACGTATTCGGAGATGCGGTTGTTGAGGACGCCCTTGCCTTCGATGATCTCGTGCTTCTTCGCATTGAAGGCGGTCGCGTCGTCCTTGAAGTGCTGGATCAGCGTTCCGGGCTCCGGTCCTTCATAGAGGATCTTCGCCTTGCCTTCATAGATGCGGCGACGGCGGCTCATCGGAGTGTACCGTGGTTTGTTGATGTCCATCTGGATGCCGTGGCTCCGTTTTGATGTGATGTCCGCGGCGGCGGCGCGTGGCGGGCGCGACAAAAAGCGTAAACATGCGACGCGTCACGCAAGCAAACTAGCCGATCGCGCTGCGCAGCACAATCGCGTCGAATCGTTTTGTTCCGCGCGCGCCGAGGGGGGCGAATCACTCCGCCGTCGGTTGCCTTGACGATCGCCGCCCGCTATGCAAGGCCGCAGTGGTTTCCCGGTGGATGAATGTTGACAAGCTGGAACACAGACCGATGCAGCGTGCGTCGCGGCCCGTCGATATGATGCAAAGGGCTCGGACGCGAGAGCGGCCGGCCGCTCCCGAAACAGCGAGGCAGGCATGACCACGTTCGACAAGCGCGAAGAAGGTTTCGAGAAGAAGTTCGCCGTTGACGAGGAGCTGAGATTCAAGGCGACCGCGCGGCGCAACAGGCTCCTTGGTTTGTGGGCGGCGGGGAAGCTCGGGCTCGCCGGCGCCGAAGCCGACGCCTATGCCAAGGAGGTGGTGCTCTCGGATTTCGAGGAGGCCGGCGACCATGACGTCTTCCGCAAGATTCGCCACGACTTCGACGCCAAGGGCGTGCAGGACTCCGATCATCAGATTCGCCGCACCATGGACGAGCTGATGGCGAGAGCGGTCCAGGAGATCAAAGCCGGCGGATAGCAACGCGCGATTGTCGGCGAACGCCGACGGCCAAGGGGGCTGTGACTCATGACGACCGAATCCGCTTTCTCGCTCGCCCGCCGGCTGCGCGCCGGCGAGACCGTTCACAGCGGCTGGTGCGGCCTGCCGGCGCCGATCGTCGCCGAGCTCGTCGGCCGTGAAGGGTTCCCCGCGGTCACGCTCGACGGACAGCACGGCCTGTGGGACACCGCCTCGGTGCTGGCCGCGATCGCCCAGGTGCGGCTAGGTGGCGCGGCTCCGATCGTGCGGATTCCGGTCGGCAGCTTCGCGATCGCGAGCCGCGCGCTCGATTTCGGCGCCGAAGGCATCATCGCCCCGATGATCAACACGCCGGCGGACGCGCGCGCCTACGTCTCGTTTGCCAAATTCCCGCCGATCGGCGAGCGCAGCTGGGGCCCGCACCGCGCGACCACGCTCGCCGACATGCCGGACCAGAAGGTCTATCTGCGCTCGGCCAACGCGCTGACGGTCACCTTCGCCATGATCGAAACGCGCACCGCGCTCGACAATGTCGAAGCCATCGCCGCCACGCCCGGCATCGACGCCCTTTTTCTGGGGCCGGCGGACCTCTCGATCGCGCTCTCGGAGGGCGCCGATGTCGATCCGATGTCGCGCGAAGTGGACCGCGAGCTCGATCGCATCATCGCCGCGGCGAGCAAGGCCGGCAAGATCATGGGCGCCTATTGCCACTCCGCCGAGCGCGCCGTCGCGCTCGCCAAGCGCGGCGTGCGCTTCCTCGCCGTCGGCAGCGACATGGGTTTCCTGCGCGCCGGCGCGGCGGCCGCGCTCAAGGTGCTCAAGGGCTGAAGCATTCCCTTGAGTATCGGCCGAGCATAGTCGCGCCTAGAGCGCATCCCGATTGGATCAAATCGTGATGCGCTCTAGATTTTTCGATTTTGCGCATGTTCTGTTCGGAAAACCGGTTCCCACTTTTCCGGAACATGCGCTAACCGCCGGCCGCCGACTGCGCCACGCGGTCGAGCACGCCGCGCAAATCGCTCTCGACCGCGGATGCTTCCACCACGAGCACGCGATAGCCGCGCGCGATCAGCCAGGCGCGCTTGTCCTTGCGCGCCGCGGCCGCGGCCTCGCTTTCGTGCCCCGGCACCACGTCGATCACCAGGCGCAGCGCGAACGAGACGAAATCGGTGATGTGCGTGCCGACCGGAACCTGGCGTTTGAAGCCCTTGCCCGCGAGCCGGCGGTCCTTGGTGAGCGCGTCCCACAACACGCGCTCGGCGTCGGTGGGATTGCGGCGAAGAAGCCGGGCAAGGCCGCGCACCGGGCCGCGTTCGCCCGGCGCGCGGGCATCGCCGTATTCCGCCAGCAATGCGCGCAGCGCCTTGGCCTCCTCGCCGTCGAGCACGCCGCCGCGCGCGGGGCCCTTGCGGCCTTCGGTCAGGGCGACCACGATGCCGTGCAGCGTCTGCATGTCCTGCCGCGTCGGCTGCATGCGCGCGAAGATGTTGCGCAGGTTGACCAGCATGGTTGCGCGCTTGTCCAGGGGTCGAAAGTATTCGATCAGGTCGAGCTGGCGCTCGAGATTGGCGAAGAAAGCTTGCACCTGCTCCTTGCCCGCCGGCTCCGACTTCTGCGGCATGGAAAAGGGAAGCGCGCCGGCGCTCGCGAGCTTGAACCATTCATAGGCGACCAGCGCCACCGCCTGGGCGAGATTGAGCGACGCAAAGGCCGGGTTGACGGGAAAGGTGACGATCCGGTCGGCGAGCGCCACCTCGTGGTTCTCGAGGCCGTAACGTTCGCGCCCGAACACCACCGCCACGTTCTCGCCGGCGGCGACGTGCGGCGCCAGGAAGGCGGCGGCCGCGTCCGGGTCCAGCACCGGCTTGGCCTGGTCATGGGCGCGCGCCGTCGTCGCGAGCACGAGCGTGCAGTCCGCAATCGCCGCCTCGAGCGTGTCGAACAGCGCGGCGGCATCGAGAATACGGTCGGCGCCCGAAGCCGAACGCTGCGCGTGGATGTTGGGCCAGCCGTCGCGCGGCCGCACGAGCCGCAGCCGGCCGAGCCCGAAATTGGCCATGACGCGGGCAGCCGCGCCGATGTTCTCGCCGAGTTGGGGCTCGACCAGGATGACGATCGGTCCCGGCGCTTCGATCCAGTTCCTGGTCTTGTCGGTTCCCGCGCCCGGCAAAGCATGATCCCGAAAAGTTGCAGAGTTTTCGGATAAGATCATGCGGCCGAACGAAGACCAAGTGCCCCGAACCCGAAGTTCGCGCACGCCGTGCGGCAAATTCGATCGCGAACTTCGGGTTCAAAAGGGGCACTAGAATCATAGAATTGCTAGTGGTCCTTAGATTCCGAAGTTCGTATCTGAGCGCCGTGCGAGTGCTGACGAACTTGGGAATCGGACCACTAGCGCATGTTCCGGAAAAGTGGGAACCGGTTTTCCGAACAGAACATGCGCAAAATCGAAGAATCTAGAGCGCATCACGATTCGACCCAATCGGGATGCGCTCTAGCAGGCTGCTGAAAAACTCTCTCGACGGCAAGAGCTGATCGTGATTCCGTTGTATTGGACCACGGCGGGGTGATTTGCGATGCGCGGCGAGCAACGAGGATCAGAGGGGCTGTTTTCGTATATCCGGCTGGAGGAGCGGGTCGCACCGGACCACCCATTGAGGGCGATCCTGGTTCTGGTGAATGAGGTGCTTGCGGCGCTGTCGGATCGGTTTGACGAACTCTATTCGCATATGGGGCGGCCTTCGATTCCGCCGGAATATCTTCTGCGGGCCACACTGCTGCAGGCATTCTTCACCGTGCGCTCAGAACGGCAGTTGATGGAACAAATCAACTACAATCTTCTGTTTCGCTGGTTTGTCGGTCTGTCGATCGACGACGCCGTTTGGGACGCTACGGTCTTTACGAAGAACCGTGACCGGCTGCTGGAAGCCGATGTGGCGCGTGAATTCTTGTCCAGCTTGCTGTCGCTGCCGAAGGTGAAGCGGCTTCTATCGAGCGATCACTTCTCGGTGGACGGAACGCTGCTGAAGGCTTGGGCCTCGATGAAGAGCTTTCGGCCGAAGGACGGGAGTGACGGTCCGTCCACGGGCGGCCGCAATGGCGAGCGTAACTTCCACCGTGAGAAACGATCGAATAAGACCCACGAGAGCACGACAGATCCTGATGCCAAGCTCTACCGCAAGGGTGACGGCCAGGAGAGTCGGCTGTGCTACATGGGCCATGTCCTGATGGAAAACCGCAACGGTCTGGCAGTTGCTGGCGACGTGACGCAAGCGACCGGCACAGCCGAGCGCGAGGCAGCCCTCACCCTCATCGACAATCATCGACCTGCCGAGCAGCGGATCACGCTCGGCGCCGACAAAGCCTACGACGTGGTCGAGTTTGTCGAAGCGCTGCGTGAACGCGAAGTGACGCCCCACATCGCGATCAACGGTCACGTCACCAAGACGGGCAAGATCCGCAGGACGGCAGTGGACGGTCGCATCACCCGACATCCCGGCTACGCGATCAGCCAGGTCATCCGCAAACGTATCGAAGAAATCTTCGGCTGGACCAAGCCGATTGGAGGATTGGCACAGGTCAAAGTTCGCGGGCTTGCCAAGGTGCAAGCCGTCTTCATCTTCGCAATCCTGGCCTACAATCTCGTGCGGATACCCAAGCTTCTGGAGGCCACATGCGGCGCGGCGCCAAGAGCGCGCTGATCGGCAAGTGGCGGATCATCGAGATGGAGCTCTGGGACAGTGATTACTTGGATATGGTTGAGCCCGACTACATCCAGTTCCAAGCTAACGAGCTCGGTGAGTTCAAGTTCGGATGCGTGATCAGCGGTCTCGATTGCACCCTCTTTGCCGCTGCCGCCGACTTCACTTGGCAAGGCTCCGACGAGATGGACCCGGTCTCCGGAGATGGATGGGCCGAACTCGACGACGATGGTACGATCAACGGCGAAATCAGCTTCCATCTCGGCGACGAATCAGCCTTCAAAGCTCGCAAATGGTGACTTCTTCAGCAGCCTGCTAGAGTGAAATCGCAGCCTCAAGCGATTTCACTCTAATACACCAGCACGTCGTCGGTCTGCTCGCGCGATGCAAGGGTATGGATTGCGGCGGTCGCGTCCAACCGTCCGAGGCTGTGCACGGTCGTATAGTGCTGCGCGAGACGCGCCACCAGCCGCTGCCTGGTCTCGCGGCTGTAGCGGCTCGGGGTGAATTCGAATGTGATCGGTATGGAGCGTGCAATGAGTTCGCCCAACCCGTCGAGCACTTGCGGCTCGTAGCCTTCGACGTCAACCCATACGAGCCCGACCTTGTCCAGCGCCAAGCCGAGGGCCTGCAATTCGTCCTCGACCCGCACGATCGGCACGTTCAGCCGAGCCTGGCCGTCGACCGAGGGCGGTTCGTCGATGGCGTGGGCGCCGGTATTGCGCGGGTGGAGATGGAGCACGCCGGTGCCCGGCGCGGCGCCGGCCGCCTTCGGCACGACGACCGCAGCGTGCGAAAGGCCGTTCGCCTCGAGATTCCTGGCGAGCAGCCCGGCATTGCGGGGCTCGGGCTCGAACGCGACTGCGCGCGCAAAGCGGCCGGTGCGCAGCGCGTAGATCGTGTGCGTTCCGATATGGGCGCCGATGTCGACGAAGACGGCGTCCGCGGGCAGCCGCCCGGCCGCCGACAGCACCTCCACCGCGGTGTCGATCTCGCGCCGCTGCCAGCCGCCGTGCCACATCAGCCAGGCGCCGACCACCCGGTCGCTCGGGTCGACGAAGAAGCGGACATCGCCGAGCTCGCAGAGCACGAGGTGCCCGCGCGCCGCGAGCGCGGTCATGACGGTGTCGCGCAGCACCGGCCAGCCGACCAGGACCGGTTCGAGCATGGCGCGCCGGAGCGCCCGCCGGCTGCGGCCGTAGGCCCCCCTGATGTCGCGCCAAGTCCGCAATTTCGTCCGCATCGTCGTTCGCATCGTCGTCCGCATCGTCGTCCACATTTTCACCGCGCCCGATTCCAGTCGGCGCGTTCGCGCGCGCGGCAAGGTTAGCATGTCCGGCCGCGTTGGCCGCGGCCCTGTGCTTGCACCTTGCACACGATATCGACGACGCGCCGCTCGACGACCCCCTGATCATCGACCGGCGCGAAGGCGGCGGCCGTGATCGTCCCCGCGCCCGCCGCCGCCGCGGGAAAATGGTAGACGGCCGCGGTGCTCGACGGACCCTGACCGGTATGCCCGATGAATCCGTCTGCCGCGACGGCATCGATCATCAAGCCGAGACCATAGCTCGGCGCTCGCCACGGCCGCCCCGCGATCGGCCCGCCGAGCGGGAAGCCGTCCCGCATGGCGCGCAATGCGACGGGCGACAGCAGGTCGCCGCGCATCAGGCGATCGAGCAGCAGCGCGGCCGCCGCCGGCGAGCCGATCAGCAAGCCGTGATAGACCCAGCCCGGATGGTACCGGCCGGCATTGCCCCAGCGCGTCGCGCTCAGATCCTCCGGTGTCTTCGCCAGGCTCGCATTGGTGATGCCGAGCGGGGCGAGCACGAGACGCGAGAGCGCCTCGCCGATCCCCTCGCCCATCGCGTCTTCGATCATCTGCCGCACGAACAGGTAACCCACATTGGAATACATCCAGCGCGCTTCGGGCGCGCATGCCGGCGCGTGGCCGGCGACCCGTGCCAGCAGTTCGGCGACCGGCCAGGGCTCCTCGCCGCGCGCCACCGCGGGGTGATAGTCATCGAGCGCGCCGTAGTCCGGCAGCCCGGCGCGGTGCTGCAGCAGTTGCCGCAGCGTATAAGAGGAGCCGGCGCCGGCGCATCGAGCGCCAGCCGGCGGCGATCGGCGAGCACGAGGGCGGCCGCGGCGAGGACGGTCTTGGTGAGGCTCCACCACGGCACCGCGGCGCCGCCGATATCGCCGCCGACAAGGGTGCCACCGGCCACGATCGCGGTCGCCATCTCCACCTCTTGCCGCTCGTTCTGGTTTGCTGCGACGGTCGCCATTTCTGTTCTCCGGGCGTGGTATAGCGCGAATGCCCGCGAAAAAGGCAGAGCCGCGGCCGGTGGCGGCTTTCACGCCTCCCGCCCCGGTGCTATAGCGACGCCCGCCGGGCGAGACGCAGCCGAGCGCTCGCCGTTTTCTTCTCCCTCCCCGAAGCGCCTCTTCGGCATGCAGGCGCTCGCAAAGGTCCCCAATGGCGAAAATCAAGGTCAAGAATCCGGTCGTCGAGATGGACGGCGACGAGATGACGCGCATCATCTGGCATCTCATCAAGGAAAAGCTGATCCATCCGTATCTCGACATCGAGCTGCTCTATTACGACCTCGGCATCCAGAAGCGCGACGAGACGCGCGATCGCATCACCATCGAAGCGGCGGAAGCGATCAAGAAAGTCGGCGTGGGCGTCAAATGCGCCACCATCACCCCGGACGAAGGGCGGGTGAAGGAGTTCAACCTCAAGGAAATGTACCGCTCGCCCAACGGCACGATCCGCAACATCCTGGGCGGCGTCATCTTCCGCGAGCCGATCATCTGCAAGAACGTGCCCCGACTGGTGCCGGGCTGGACCAAGCCGATCATCATCGGCCGCCATGCCTACGGCGACCAGTACCGCGCCACCGATTTCAAGGTGCCCGGCAAAGGCAAGCTGTCGCTGGTGTTCGTGGGCGACGACGGCAACAAGATCGAGCGCGAGGTGTTCCGCTTCCCCGGCAGCGGCGTCGCCATGGCGATGTACAATCTCGACGACTCGATCCGCGACTTCGCGCGCGCCTCGCTCAATTACGGCCTCAACCGCGGCTACCCGGTCTATCTCTCGACCAAGAACACCATCGTCAAGGTCTACGACGGCCGCTTCAAGGACATCTTCCAGGAGATCTACGACGCCGAGTTCAAGGCCGCGTTCGAGAAGAAGGGAATCTTCTACGAGCACCGGCTGATCGACGACATGGTGGCGGCCGCGCTGAAATGGTCGGGCGGCTACGTCTGGGCCTGCAAGAACTACGACGGCGACGTGCAGTCGGATACCGTGGCCCAGGGCTACGGCTCGCTCGGATTGATGACCTCGGTGCTGATGACGCCCGACGGCAAGGTGGTCGAGGCCGAGGCCGCCCACGGCACGGTGACGCGGCATTACCGCCAGCACCAGCGGGGCGAGCAGACCTCGACCAACTCGGTGGCATCGATCTACGCCTGGACGCGCGGTCTCGCGCATCGGGCCAAGCTCGACAACGATCCCCAGCTCGCGAAATTCGCCGCCACCCTGGAGAAGGTCACGGTCGACACCGTCGAGTCCGGCTTCATGACGAAGGATCTCGCGCTGTTGGTGGGCGCCGACCAGAAATGGCTCTCCACGACCGGCTTCCTCGACAAGGTGGATGAGAACCTGAAGACGGCAATGGCATGACGGCACTTCCCGCAACGGGGACCTGAGCCGGGCGCGGAATACGGGCTTGCGCGGAGCATCGGCGCCGGGCCGAGCATCCGCGGGTGCAAGGAGAAAGTCCGCAGGAGGAAGTCGTATGAAGGTGTGTTGGAGAAGCCTTCCGCTGTCCCTGCCCGCCGTGGCGGCGTTTGCCGGCATGGCATCGGCGCAAGTCCCGCCCGCGATCGCCGCCCCCGGCGAGGCCGTGCTGGCCACGCTCCATGCCGAGGGCGCGCAAGTCTACGAGTGCAAGGCCGGCAACGACGGCAAGCTCGCATGGGCGTTCCGTGAGCCGATCGCGACGCTCGTGCTCGACGGCAAGACCGTCGGCCGCCACTATGCCGGACCGAGCTGGGAGCACGCCGACGGCAGCGCCGTGGTCGGCAAGGTCGTGGCCAGCGCGCCGGGCAAGACCGCGAGCGATATCCCCTGGCTCAAGCTCGAGGTGACGGCGCATCGCGGCAGCGGCACGCTGTCGGGCGTCACGACGGTGCAGCGGATCAACACCCAGGGCGGCGTCCACACCGGTGGCTGCGATCGAGCCGGCGCCTTCCACAGCGCCCCCTACGCGGCAGACTATGTTTTCCTGAAGAAAGGCTCCTGACGCGATGCCGATACCAGGCACTGGTCCGAGACTGGCTCGATCTGCTCCCCTCCCCTTTGTGGCAGCGCAATCGCATATGGCGATTGGGAGGAGACGCCAAGCTCTCCAATCGTCGCGTGGCCCTGGGTCCCGGATCTTCGCTCGCCAGCGCTCGCTCGTCCGGGACACGAAATCCTCGTGTCCCGGGCGAGTGCAGCGAGCGCTCTTGCGCGAGCGCGCACAAGCTCGCCGGCTTCAACTCCCCTCCTCGCGCGCAGTCTGCAGCCGCGCGAGTTCCTGCTCGCGCAACTCATCGAGCCGCCGCGCCACCGCCTCGTCCGAGAGGCCGAGGCCCTCGAGCAACCGGCCGCCGAGCTGCAGGCTCGCCTCGACCGCTTCCGGGATCACGTCGATGGCGCCGAGCGCGAGCAGCCGCGCCGCGTGCTCGGCGTCGATCGCGCGGGCATAGACCAAAGCGTCGGGCCGCTGCTTGCGCGCGGCCGCCACCATGCGTTCGGCGGACGCGCGCGCGTTCACCGTGACGACGAATGCGCGCGCACGCGCGGCGCCGACGCGCGCCAGAAACTCGCCCCGGCCGGCATCGCCGAAATAGCAGGGGTGTCCGCGCTTGCGGCACGCGGTCACCAGCCGGGCATCGGTGTCGAGGGCGACGAAGGCCACGTTCTCGGCGGCGAGCAGGCGGGCGATCATTTGACCCACCCGGCCATAGCCGCCGATCACCACGTGATCTTGCAGTTCCGCCAGGTCGGCCGTGGGCATGTGATGGGCATGATCGACATGCTGCATGCGCTGTCCGAGCCAGCGACCGCCGGCGGCGCAGAGCGGGGTCACGATCATGCTGATGCCGACCACCGCGGCGGCGGGCTGCGCCAACGCGTCCGCCAGCAGTCCGCTGGCTCGCGCGAGACCGATCACGACGAAGGCGAACTCGCCGCCTTGCGCCAGCAGGATCGCGACCTCGGCGGCGACGGCCACGCTCACGCCGAGCACCCGGCTCGCCACGAACAGGACGACGCTCTTGACCGCAAGCAAGGCGGCAACCGCGACCAGGATGATAGCGATGTTGCTCCAAACCGCGCCGATGTCGATGGCCATTCCGACGGTGATGAAGAACAGGCCGATCAGCAGCCCCTTGAACGGAGCCAGATCGATTTCGACCTGGTGGCGGTACTCGGTCTCCGACAACAGCAGCCCGGCGAGGAAGGCGCCGAGCGCGGTCGATAGACCGGCAAGTCCGGTCGCGGCTGCGACCCCCACCACCATGAACAACGTGATCGCCATGATGAGCTCGCGGCTGCCGGTCTGCGCCGCGAAGCGAAAGATCGGTTGCAGCACGTAGCGGCCGACGGCGACGATGACGATGACCACGAGGATCGCTTGCAGCAGCGCCCAGCCCAGCGACGCCGCGACGTTCTGCGCGCCGCGCGCGAGGATCTCCACGCCGAACAGGACCGGGGCGACCATGAGGTCCTGGAACAGCAGGACCGCCAGCGCGACCCGGCCCACCGGCGTGGTCGAGCGTCCCTGCTCCTCCAGAAGCTGCATCACGATCGCGGTCGAGGACATGGCGAGGCACAGCCCGAGCACGATCGCGCTGCTGCCGTCCGCTCCCAGCGCGGCGAGGCCCCCGCCGATGGCGAGCGCCGAGAGCAGGAACTGGAGGCCGCCGATGCCGGCGACATAACGGCGCAACGTCCACAGCCGCGCCAGCGAGAGTTCAAGGCCGATCAGGAACAGCAGGAACAGCACGCCGAGCTCGGCGAAAGGATCGACCCGGGGACGGTCCTCGATGGTCAGATAGCGCAGCCAGGGAAAGTCGGCGGCGAGCTGCCCGAAACCGTAGGGACCGACCGCGATCCCGACACACAGGAAGCCGAGCACCGCGCCGACGCGCGCGCGATGGAACAGGGGAACGATGAGTCCGGCGGCGGCCAGAAAGACGAGCGCATCCTTCAACCAGGCCCCGTGGTCCAATGCGCTCCCCTGTCAGTCGCGGTCTTGATTGAGCACCGCTGGCGTAGGTCGGATCAGCGCGGCCGGTACGTTCTCGGTTGCCACGGCCATTATTCCGCGCGTAATCCGACGCTTCGACTCAAGGACCGGCAAAGCCGGCGTAGGGTGGGCAAAGGCGCGCTATCCCGGTATCCACGCGGCCACCGAGCAGCAGGCGATTTTGCCCACCCTACGCGTGTTCGAATCATAGCTATGTTCCCACAAGCAGATAGCGACGGCCTGGTGCTCAACTTCCGCCGAGCGCACCCTCGATCGCCTTCAGCGCGGCCTCGGCCTTGGAGCCGTCCGGACCGCCGGCCTGCGCCATGTCGGGCCGCCCGCCGCCGCCCTTGCCGCCAAGCGCCTCGGCGCCCTTGCGCACCAGATCGACGGCGGAAAAGCGCGACGTCAGATCGGCCGTGACGCCGACCACGACGCCCGCCTTGCCTTCCTCGCTGACGCCGACAATGGCGACGACGCCCGAGCCCAGCTGCTTCTTGCCCTCATCGGCGAGGCTTTTCAGGTCCTTGAGATCGATCCCTTCGACCGCGCGCGCCAGCAGCTTCACGTCGCCGACCACGCGCATGCCGTCGGCGCCTTGCGCGCGCGCGCCGCCGCCCATGGCAAGCTTCTTCCTCGCTTCGGAAAGCTCGCGTTCCAGCCGGCGGCGTTCATCCAATACCTGAGCCAGGCGTGCGGGCATTTCTTCAAGCGGCACTTTAAGCTCCGCCGACGCCGCCTTGGCGAGCTCGCCGAGGTGGCGCGCGGACTTGCGCGCGGTGGTGCCGGAAACGGCCTCGATCCGCCGCACCCCGGCGGCGACGCCGCTGTCGGAGAGCCCGGCGATGAGGCCGATGTCGCCGGTGCGCCGCACATGCGTGCCGCCGCACAGCTCCACCGACCAGCCCATGGTGTTGCCGCCGCTCTCGCCCATGGCCACGACGCGCACCTCGTCGCCGTATTTCTCGCCGAACAGCGCGCGCGCCCCCGACGCAATCGCCTCGTCGACCGCCATCAGCCGCGTGGTCACCGGGGTATTCTGCAGCACGACCTCGTTGGCGATGTCCTCGACCCGCTCGATCTCCTCCGCCGTCATCGGCTTGGGATGGGAAAAGTCGAAGCGCAGCCGGTCGGGCGCGACCAGCGATCCTTTCTGCGCGACATGCTCGCCCAGCACCTGGCGCAGCGCCTCGTGCAGGATGTGGGTGGCCGAATGGTTTTGGCGGATGGCGCTGCGGCGCGCATGATCGACCTCGAGCGTGAGCGCGGCGCCGGCCTCGAGCGTGCCCTCCTCGACCACGCCGGAATGGACGAACACGTCGCCCGCCTTCTTCTGCGTGTCGGTGACGCGAAACCGCAAACCCTCGCCGCTCATGACGCCGGTGTCGCCGACCTGGCCGCCGGACTCGGCATAGAACGGCGTCTGGTTGAGCACGACGGCGCCGCTCTCTCCCTGCCGCAACGAGGAAACTTCCTTGCCATCCTTCACCAGCGCGGCGACGACGCCCTCGGCGCTTTCGGTCTCGTAGCCCAGGAACTCGGTCGCCCCGGCTTTGTCGCGCAGGCCGAACCACACCGCCTCGGTCGCGGCGTCGCCCGACCCGGTCCAGGAAGCGCGCGCCTTCTCGCGCTGGCGCTCCATGGCCGCGTTGAAGCCTTCGGTGTCGACGGCGATGCCGCGCGGCTTGAGTGCGTCCTGCGTGAGGTCGAGCGGAAAGCCGAAGGTATCGTAGAGCGTGAACGCAGTCTCGCCCTTGAGCCGGTCGCCCTGCTTGAGGCCGCGGCTCTCCTCGTCGAGGATGGCAAGACCGCGCTCGAGCGTGTTGCGGAAGCGCGTCTCCTCGAGCTTGAGCGTTTCCGCGATCAGCGGCTCGGCGCGCACGAGCTCGGGATAGGCCTGGCCCATCTCGCGCGTGAGCGTGGGCACCAGTCGCCACATCAACGGATCGCGCGCACCGAGGATTTGCGCGTGCCGCATGGCGCGGCGCATGATGCGGCGGAGCACGTAGCCGCGGCCCTCGTTCGAAGGCAGCACGCCGTCGGCGATCAGGAACGCGGACGCGCGCAGGTGATCGGCAATGACGCGATGCGACACGCCGCGCGGGCCCTCGGGCTCGACGCCGGTGAGGTCGGCGACATGCGAGATGATCGCGCCGAACAGGTCGATCTTGTAGTTGTCGTGCGTCCCTTGCAGCACCGCCGCGATGCGCTCGAGCCCCATGCCGGTGTCGATCGACGGCCGCGGCAGGTCGGCCCGCGCGCCATCCGGCAGTTGCTCGAATTGCATGAACACCAGGTTCCAGATCTCGATGAAGCGATCGCCCTCCGCATCGGGCGAGCCGGGCGGGCCGCCGGGAATCTGCGGCCCGTGGTCGTAGAAGATTTCCGAGCAGGGCCCGCAGGGGCCGAGATCGCCCATCTGCCAGAAATTGTCGGTCCCCGCGATGCGGGCGATCCTGCTCTCGGGCAGGCCCGCGATCTTCCTCCAGAGATCGAACGCCTGGTCGTCGTCGACGAAGACCGTGACCATGAGGCGGTCCACCGGCAGTCCGAACTCCTTGGTGATGAGAGTCCAGGCGAGTTCGATGGCGCGGTCCTTGAAGTAATCGCCGAACGAAAAGTTGCCCAGCATCTCGAAAAAGGTGTGGTGGCGCGCGGTGTAGCCCACATTGTCGAGATCGTTGTGCTTGCCGCCGGCGCGCACGCATTTTTGCGCCGTGGTCGCGCGCGAATAGGGGCGCTTCTCGAGGCCGGTGAAGACGTTCTTGAACTGCACCATGCCGGCATTGGTGAACATCAGGGTGGGATCGTTGCGCGGCACGAGCGGAGAGGACGGCACGATGGCGTGGCCGTTGCGGGCGAAATAGTCGAGGAAGCTCGACCTGATCTCGTTGACGCCGCTCATTCCCAAATACCCGTGTTGCCGGTGCTTGTAGCGGCGGCTCCGTTCCCTGTCCAGGAAACCCCCGCCGCCGCGTGTCCGATGCTGCCGCGCGTATCCTCTGCAGGCGCCGGGCCGGCCGGGTCACCCGGGAAAAGGCACGGGGCGAGGCGACGGCGCGCTCGCGTCAGACCCGGCGATGGCCCGCCCGCGGGCCGAGGCCCGTCGCGGGCGTAACGCCCTTACCGCTGCCGCGCCGATCGATTATATAAGCGCCCTGCCCCACCCGCGCACTGCGCCCGTCCGCGCAATCGCACCGAAGCACCACCGGACAAGCCGATGAACCCGACGTCGCGACGGCCGGCCTCGCGCCTGGAAGAACTGCTGCGATCGCGCCAATTCGTCATCACCGCCGAGATCACGCCGCCGGTCTCGTGCAATGCCGATGACCTCCTGCGCAAGGCGTTGCCGCTGCGCGGCCTCGCGGACGCCGTGAACGTCACCGACGGGGCGAGCGCGCGCGCGCATCTGTCGGCGCCGATCGCGGCCGCGCTGCTGGCGCGCGAGGGGCTCGAGCCGATCCTCCAGTTCACCTGCCGCGACCGCAACCGCATTGCGCTCCAGGGCGATCTCATGGGCGCCGCCGCCTGCGGCGTGCGCAATCTCCTGTGCCTGACCGGGGATGATCCCAAGGCCGGCGACCAGCCGCAGACCAAGGCGGTGTTCGACGTCGATTCGACGACCCTGACCGCCATGGCGCGCGACCTGCGCGACAAGGGCGAGCTTCCCTCCGGACGCAAGGTCGCAGGCCATGCGCCGTTCTTCATCGGCGCGGCCGACGCGCCCATCGACCCGCCTGCCGGCTGGCGGCCCGACAAGCTTGCGGCCAAGATGGCGGCCGGGGCCGAATTCGCGCAGACCCAGTTCTGCATGGATGCGGACATCGTGCGGCGCTACGCCGCGCGGCTGTCGGAGCACGCGGTGACACGGGAGCTCTTTCTGCTTGTGGGCATCGCGCCGCTGCGCTCGGCCAAGTCCGCGACCTGGATGACCAAGCATCTCTACGGCACCATCATTCCGCAGGCGTTTGTCGAGCGATTGGAAAAGGCCGCCGATCCGGCCGCCGAGGGCGAGCGCATCGCAATCGAGCTGATCGAGGAACTGGCGACCATCCCCGGCGTCGCCGGCGTCCACATCATGGCGCCGGCCAACGAGCCCGCGGTCCCCGGAGTCATCGCCGCGGCGCGCGAGCGGCTGCCGCGGCGCTAGCGCGCATCCCGATTGGATCGAATCGCGATGCGCTCTAGATCTTCAATTCTGCGCATGTTCTCTTCGGAAAACCGGTTCCCACCCCGGATCAAGTCCGGGGCAGGCTTTTCCGGAACATGCGCTAGCAGGCTGCGGAAAAACAGAACAATGTTCCCGATACAGATTCTAGTTCGTTCACCTCGGGATTCAGTTATGTTCACGGTCAAAATGAGTTTTTCAGCAGCCTGCTAGAGCGTTTCCGTTCCATTGGAATCGGAAACCTCCGGAGTCCTTGTGTTCGACGCGTTTTCCGCGGCGGACCGGCTGCCACTTCGCCGGGAAAACGCCATAGACCATATCCCGGAAAAAAGCCTGCCCCGGACTTGATCCAGGGCAGGTACCGGTCTCCCGAACGGACATGCGCCACAATCGAAGAAGCAATCGACCAGTCGAGAGCGCATCACGGTTCGACAATCGCGATGCGCTTCTGCGCGACCGCCGCCCAAATTGGAACGCGGCGTCGGCGGTCCCCGCCTCCCCGTCACCCGCGAGCTGATGTCGCCCGCGGGTCCATCGTCTTCGCCGATACGCAGATACGCTGCGAAGGCGACGGATTGCCGGACCAGCCGGCAATGACGGCCGGGGGAGCTCAGAAGAGAAAATGCTCGAAGCGGCGTTTTATTCCGCCGCGTCCTCGTCCTCGCCGCCGTTCTCGCCGGCGAGAATTTTCTCGGCGATGAGGCCGGCGTTCTGCCGGATGGCGGCTTCGATCTTGCCGGCGATGTCGGGATTGGCCTTGAGGAAAAGCTTGGCGTTCTCGCGCCCCTGGCCGATGCGCTGGCTGTCGTAGGAGAACCAGGCGCCCGACTTCTCCACCACCCCGGCTTTCACCCCGAGATCGATGAGCTCGCCGCTCTTCGAGACGCCTTCGCCGTACATGATGTCGAACTCGACCTGCTTGAACGGGGGTGCCAGCTTGTTCTTGACCACCTTGACGCGGGTCTGGTTGCCGACCACCTCGTCGCGCTCCTTGATCGCGCCGATCCGGCGGATATCGAGGCGCACCGAAGCGTAGAATTTGAGCGCGTGGCCGCCGGTGGTGGTCTCGGGCGAGCCGTACATCACGCCGATCTTCATGCGGATCTGGTTGATGAAGATCACCATGGTGTTGGAGCGGTTGATCGAGGCGGTGAGCTTGCGCAGCGCCTGGCTCATCAGCCGCGCCTGCAGGCCCGGCTGGCTGTCGCCCATCTCGCCTTCGAGCTCGGCGCGCGGAACGAGCGCCGCGACGGAATCGATGACGAGCACGTCGACCGCGCCCGAGCGCACCAGCGTATCGGCGATTTCGAGCGCCTGTTCGCCGGCATCGGGCTGGGAGATCAGGAGGTCGTCGACATTGACGCCGAGCTTGCGCGCATAGATCGGGTCGAGCGCGTGTTCGGCGTCGATGAAGGCGCAGATGCCGCCCTTCTTCTGCGCTTCCGCCAGGCAATGCAGCGCCAGCGTGGTCTTGCCGGAGGATTCCGGCCCGTAGATTTCGACCACCCGGCCGCGCGGCAGGCCGCCGATGCCGAGCGCAATGTCGAGGCCGAGCGAACCGGTGGAGACGGTGTCCACGTCCATCGCCTTGTTGTTCTTGCCGAGCCGCATGATCGAGCCCTTGCCGAAATTGCGCTCGATCTGGGAGAGCGCGGCTTCCAGGGCCTTCGATTTATCCATGGACGAACCTTCGACGAGACGTAGCGCAGCACTAGTCATTGCTCCCACTCCTTATGGCCGGGATTCGAAGGACCGACAATGAACGGCCCAACCGTGTGAGCAATGTACACTGTTTGTTCTCTGTTCGCAATATGTTCTTTTTGCCGTTGGGGGTAGTGTCCTAATTCCGAGCGTTCTGTCCTAATTTGCCGCGGGGAGTGTCCTAATTGGCTTTTGGCCTGTGGTAGCTTCTCCCTTATCTGCACCTACGGCAGGAGTGGAGGAATCTCATGAAACTGAGCTACGCACTTGCTATGGCGGCGCTCTCAAGCGTCGCAGTGGGGATGGCGGTGCACAGTCTTCACGCCCAAGCCAAGCCGCCTGTTTACATGGTCGCGATGAACGAGATCACCGACCAAGAAGGATACACAAAGAAATACCTGCCCACTGCTCAGAAAACGCTCAAGGAACACGGTGGCGTGTACGTGGCAGCAGGACCGGGAACGCCGGTTGACGGCTCTTTACCAAAGGGGCGCGTCGTAATCCTGAGATGGGAAAGCATGGAGGCGCTGAATGGATGGCGTCATTCACCGGAATATGAGGCCATCAGAAAGGTCGGGGAAGGCTTTGGGTTAAACAGTAAACCATTCGATATCAAAAGGCCGCCTCAGTTGGCGGCCTCGTCATTTGGCTTCGTAATTTCCGAGAGGACGGCATGCCCTTCGATCCCCCGCACAAGGGGGCTCTCAAAAAGAGAAATAGGCATCTGTCCTAATTTCCCTCTGCGGGTGTCCTAATTCGGACAGTACCGCCGTTGGGGTACTGGCTGAACCCGGCCAGTACCGCCGCTGGCGGTAGCAGCCCTCTGTGCCCGGATTTGAATTTCACAGTGGCCGGTTTTGAGATACCGCAAAGAACATGCTCTTGAGCCGTGTCATGAAATTGCATGGCCACTGTCGTCTATCGTTGCCCCAACACGGGATCCTACGTGCAGGGCTGGTTCGCAGATGATGCTGCGGCGGGCAACGGCGAGACTTATGAGACGATAACCTGCACTGCGTGCCTACAGGCCCATTTGGTGAATCGGGCGACAGGCAGGGTTCTGTCGGTCGATGGTAAGTAGGCCACCGCAGTTGGCGGCCTCGTCATTACAGCTCCTTTCCCGTGTCCGGCTCGTCCGCGAAGTCCATGGACAAGTGCGTTGGCTTCCCGACGGGCGGATAATTTTTGTCGAGCCTGGCTTTGAAATCGTGCCAGTCGTTGCTCAGTTTCAATGTGTGAGTCCTGCGTGGCACTTTGGCCAGTCAAATTGATTTGGATCAATGCCGTTTTCGGGTCATGCGCGCCTTCTTGCAAGGCCACCGTTAGAGATGGCATCCGTAGGGAGGTCATCACCATGACTATGCAGAGCGATAACAAAGCCCACGGCTTGGCCAACAATATATGGGCCCAATTAGGCCTGTTGACGGTTGTCGTAGTGATCGCAATTGGCCTTGCATGGCGGTACGTCTGGTAATTCTCGCGAGGCCGCCTCGGTTGGCGGCCTCGTTATGACGTTCGCGCATCCAAATCACTCTTTCATCTCCACCGGCTCACCATCGCCGTCACAGGTGCTGTCCTAATTCCGAAGGACAGTACCGCCGTTGTCGGTGCCGGCCGGGACCGGTGCCCCCGTGGTACTGTCCTCATTTCGAAGCTGTCGTCGGCATTTGATTTGCGGCCGTTCTATTGAACCGGCTGGCCCCGGCCCGAATTACAATGCATGGCCAGCGTAATCTATCGATGCCCCACGACCGGCAAGAAGGTGCAAGCCTGGTTTGCGGACGACGCGCCCGCCGACGGTACGCTGACCTACGTATCGCTGCGGTGCCCCGCCTGTGCCCAGGTTCATCTGGTCAATCGATCAAGCTATGCAACGCTGGGCGGCGGAGGCAGCCGGTAAGGTCAGTTGGCAGTCCTCGTCGGCGGCCCGACGAGGACGAGCCGCATCGCGCGCCAGGGAAGTCCAACCGCTACGTTGATCGGAACGGAACTCGCCAGCCGTCCTGATTTCCCAGTGCCGCACCGCCGGCCCGGTTGCGCACGGGAGGGGAACCGGCGCTTGGCCGCCCATCGTGCCCCTGCGGACCCCCGTTTTGACCGCGCCCGTCCGGAGACGTATCTAGTCCGCAGCCAAGTCAAACGGGAAGGACGCTCGCATGCGTGCGTGGTCGATCGCTGTCACTCTGGTTGCCTCCCTTGCGCTCGCCGGTTGCTCCGATATTTACAGTGCAATCAAAGGTGAGAAGGGGGACGCCGGCGAGAAAGGCGATCCCGGTCCGGCGGGGCCGCCCGGTCCCCCGGGGGCCGCCGGCGCAGCCGGAACCGCCATTCGCTTCGTCGACGGAGAATGCCGCCAGGCCTGCAAAGTCGCGTGCGAGGAAAACGAGCGGATCCTCACGACCTACGCCATCAACCCGGGCGGGACCTTCACCTTCGAGGCCGACAATCAGGCAACCTTCCGCCCGCAGCGACAAGGGGTTGCAGTCAAGGTCTCGCTTGCCTGCGTCCCCAAGTGAGGCCTCCCCCGGCGCGGTCCGGGGGCTCGTCCGGGGTTCCTGCGGCCGGCGTTAACCTTTTCCCCGCTTGCGGCGTCGTATTTTCGACGACAAGCGCGCCCATGGTCCCTGATCTTGGGGCTCTTGGGGGCGTGAGCGTTCTACGGGGGAAGCTTGCATGAGAACCGTCGTGATCGCGGTAGCGGCCATCGCATTGCTGACGGCGCCGGCCTATTCCAGGGGAAGGGGCGCCAAGCATTCCGGGTCGGAGCAGCAAAGCGCGGAGCAGAAGAAAAAAAACGCCGAGTCCGAGAAGGCGTACAACGCCGCGCTCGGCACGATCCCGGACAAGAAGTACGACCCCTGGGCGAACATGCGCTAGGGGCATTTTCCACTTAGTATAGAACCGCACGTTCAACGTCATGGCCGGGCTTGGCACTGCAAGTCGGGTCTATCTACCCGACTTGCAGCGCTTTCATCGTGCGGAACGCGGGCAAGCCCGCGTTCCGGTGCCATCCACCTCTTCAATGCAATGCCGGCCCCAAAGACGGGGATGCCCGCGACAAGCGCGGGCATGACGGAGAGGGCGATGCAATCCAACTGAAATCTGCCGTAAGGCGTCCTCTATGGCGTCCTGGCGTCGACGCGTGTGGCGCGGCGAACCGGTTCCCGTTTTCGCCGGACAACGCTTCTAACGGCCGATCCCCGCGCTCGCTTCCAGCGCGCCGGAGCGCAGCCGGCGCAGGACGACAACGATCTCGTGCCGGTCGCAGGCAATCGCTCCCTGCGCCACCGCCCTGTGCCGCTCGTATGACGTGAGATCGTAGTGTGGGACCGCGGTTCTGGGCGGGCCCTGATATGAGGCGCTGTGGATTCCGAGCCGCCTCGCGAAGCGATGCAGCTCGTGGATGTCGTCGGCCAGCAGATGGGCCCACTTGAGGCCCTGCCATCGCCAGATCGCATCGTCGACGTAAACGGCCATGTCGCTTCAACGCATGTCGCTCCGGCCGTTGCGCGCACGCGGACGGGGGGAGCTGCGGCAAATCCCAAGGCGTTTGCGCCGACGCTGCATCATCCGCGCCACGCCATCTGCGCCGGTGGTCACCGACGGCCGGGAACTTGCACCCTCCCCGCATACAAGCACCGGCCACTCGCCAATGGAACCCGCCGCGAGCCGAGCGCGCAGGCTCCGGTGTGGAAGAAAACCCGAGTTCTTCCGGCCCGGGAGGAACATTTCGCGGCCGATTCCGTTGCCGTTGCATATGGGAGCAAACGCAGGAGGCGGCCATAAGTCAGGACGCAGCGGCATGACTCCGTTGGATGTGTATCAGCAGCGGGCGAGCGAGTGCCTTCAATTGGTGGAGGGATCGTCGGAGTTCGGAGAAAGAACGACGTGGCGGGAACTTGCCTTGTGTTGGCTGCGGCTTTCCGAACATGCGGAGCATTTTCTTCGCTCCGCCGAGCAGCATCGCCGCGCGGCCTGACGATCAGCGAGGAGCACCGTCGCCATGAATCCATCGGAGGAATTTCTCAGGCACGCCGCGGAGTGTCGGCAAATGGCCAAGTTCACGCGCGATCCGGCGAGCAAGGCGACTTGGAGCCGGATGGCGGAGCGGTGGCTTCACTGCGCGGAAGTGTTCCGGCAGCAGCGCTCGGCAGCGCAGCCGGCAAGGCGCCACCGGCTTGCCGCCGACATCCAGGTTCGAGCGCATTCATGATCGCCGGTGCCGCGTGAGCCTTCGACCCGTACGGGCGGCGCTTGGCCGCCGCTTGGCCGCCGCGCCGCTTGGCCGCCGCGCCGCTTGGCCCTCGATGACGCGGGGCGAAAGTGGCCCAGCGCCCAGCCCCTGAAGTCTCCTCACTTCCCGTCGCTGCGTCCGACTTGCTTGCTCGAGCCCGTCGTGCCGGCGGGACGTGCGTTCGCGCCCGACAGCAGATTGCCGACGGCCGCCTTCAAGTCGTCGGGCGTGTATGGCTTGGGAAGAAAGCCGAAGGGCTCGGTGAACATCGCCCGCATCCCGTCGGTGACGCCCTGGCCGGTCGTATAGAGCACGGGGAGTGCCGGTTTGCGCACGACGAGGTCCCTCGCCAGCTGCAAGCCGGCTTCCAAGTCCTGCTGCAATCCGATGTCGGTAAAGAGAAGATCGATGTCGGGTCGCTCCCCGATCATCGCCACCGCCTGCTCCGCCGTCGCCGCCGTCAGCGTCTCGTGACCAGCTTCTTGAACGATGGCCTCCGCGAGGACCCGCACTTGTTCTTCGTCTTCGACGATCAGCACGACAGCCATAGCCCCGGGCCCTACTCAGTACGCTAGCGCACCAACAGAAGTGGAAACCGGATGGTTCCCAAAAAAGCTGTGGGTTGGGTACCGAGCGCGCGCGCAGAACGCGAGCGCGTCGCGACACGACGGGGCGCGCCCGCGGATGGCGTGCGGACTGGCGCTGGGCTTGCCCGCACGCATCGGCGAGCACAGTCCAGACGCAGGCATGGGGCGTCCCGGCGCAGAGGGAAGCTCAGGTCCCGGCGCGGTCCATTTCGTCAGCGCTCGCAGGCTTTCCGCCTTGGCGGATGTTTTCCCCATTCAAAAGATGTATTCCCACCTTCGCACATGCTCTAGCGAAAGGTGCAGAACGCTTCCGAACCTATTGGCCAACCAAGAAAAACCCCGCCGAAGGCGGGGTTCAAGTCTAAAGGGAGGAAACGCCCATGACTAGGCTCTGGCAGCGTATCAAACCAAGTCCTGCTGCCAAGGCTTGAATTGACGGGCTGCGCAGATCGTCAATAACTGTGTTTTTTCGGCCACAAGTCAGGGCGCGGGCGCGACCTCGAACAATCCCGGCGCCGACATCGCCGCCTGATAGCGCCCGGCGGGATCGAGGGTCTTGTTCCACGCCGCGATCTTGGCCATCCATCCCATCAGCTACGCCGTAGCGCAGCCCCGCGCCGCCCTTGCGGTCGCAGATGACGATCACCGCAAGCTCTCCCGCGGGCGCCTTCTCCGCCGCCACCTGCAGGGTGCCTTGCCCGGGGCTCGCCTGGGTCGCGAGCATCACGCCGTCGGCAATGCACGGACAGGGTGCTTTCTCGCCGCTGTAGAAGGTGACGGTCACGCCGCGCGGTTCGGCCTTGAGCCGCGCGAGCGCGTCGAGCCCGATGCGAATGCCGGCCGGGATGAACGCACCGAAGCCGCCGTGCACGCGCGTGCCGAGCTCGATCCATTGCTCCGGCGTCTCGGCGCGAGCGGGGAATGCGACCGCCGACAGGCCGGCCAGCGCCAGGAGCGCAGCACCCCATCGGACTTGCACTTTGACTTGCATTTGCCGAATCCCCTCGTCGCTATGCATGCCGCGGCGGACGGACTGGCGCGGACGGGAAGGGCTGGGAACCTGCCCGTACGGGTATGACATTGTCATACCCGCGCAGGCGACGGACGCACGGCTCACGCCGGCGCGAGTCGCATCTGCTCGAGCACGGCGCGGCCGAACAGGCTGTAGGGATTGCCGAGCTGCTCCATCACCTCGAAGTGGTTGCAGCTTTCCATGACCGACAGCGTGACCGGCTTGCGCGCCGCCGTTACCGCGGCGGCAAAATCGCGGCTCTGGCGCTGGAACTCCGGCGTCTCCAACGTCCCGTAGACCAGGCGCACGGGAGCGACGAGCTGGTCGAGATGGCGCTGCGCGCTGAGCTTGTCCTCGATCTCGTCGGTGAACTTGACATAGCTCGAACGCTTCGACAGCCGCACCGGCTTGAGATCGTACATGCCGCTGCCGCAGACGCCGCCCTTGATCAGGGTCGGCGGCAACCCGAACTGGTTGCGCCAATCCGTGGTCAGCAGGACACCGGTGAGATGGGCGCCGGAGGAATGGCCGCAGACGTAAAGCCGCTCCGGATCGCCGCCGAAACTCTTGGCGTTGCGGTAGACGAAGGCGACCGCCCGGCGCACCTGATCGGCCATCACCATCAGGTCGCCGCCGGTTTCGAGCACGTTGTTGAAATCGAGCACGACGTGATGCGCGCCGGCATTGACGAACATCTCGGCCGCGAAGGCGTAGTTCTTGGCCGCGCCCGAACGCCAGGCGCCGCCGTGGACGAAGACGTTCACGGGAGCGTTCAGCGCCCTGGTGGTGAAGACGTCGAGCGCCTCGATCGCGCTCGGCCCGTAGGCGAGACGCCGGGGTGGTCCCAGGCGCTCGCGCGCGAGCTCACTGTTGCGGATGCAGCGCTTGAGGACGTGGTCGCGGTTGGGAGCATAGACCGCCTGGTCATAGGCGTCGTCGAGCTCCTGCTGGTCCATATCGAGCCAGACCAGCGGCCCCTTGACGCGCCCTGCCGGCGACGGCGGCTGCGCGGATGCCGGCCCGGCGGCGCCGAGGACGGCGGCGGCGCCGGCAAGCAGCGTGCGCCGCGTGACCTTTTCGCTGCGATCCCGTGTCATGGTCGGCCCCGCTAGCGCATGTTCCGGAAAAGTGGGAACCGGTTTTCCGAACAGAACATGCGCAAAATCGAAGAATCTCGAGCGCATCACGATTCGACCCAATCGGGATGCGCTCTAGGCCGCCGCGGCGAGCCGCATCTGCGCCAGCACCGCGCGGCCGAGCAGGCCGTAGGGATTGGCCAGCGTCTCCAGCATCTCGAAATGGTTGTAGCCTTCGCCGACGAGAAGCTCGACCGGTTTGCCGGCCGCCTTCACCGCCGCGTAGAAGTCGCGGGTCTGGCGCTGGAACTCCGGCGTCTCGTAGGTGCCGTGCGCCAGGATGAGCGGGGTGTTGAGCTTGTCGATGTGGCGCTGCGCGCTCAGCGCCCCCTCCATCTCGTCGGTGAACTCGACGTATTTCGAGCGCTTGGAGAGCCGCACCGGCTTGAGGTCGTACATGCCGCTCCCGAGCGTGGCGCCCTTGAGGATGTCGGCCGGGAGATCCTGCCGGCGCCAATCGTGCGTCACCACGCAGCCGCCGATATGCGAGCCGGATGAATGCGAGCTCAGGTAAAGCCGGCCGGGATCGCCGCCAAAGCTCTTGGCATTGCGGTAGACGAAGCCGACCGCGCGCCGCACCTGCTCGACCATGGGAAAAAGGCTGCCGCCGGCGTCGTCGACATTGGTGAAGTCGAGAACGATCAGATGCGCGCCCGCGTTCACGAACGGTTCGGCCAGGAACGCGTAGTCGGCGGCGCGGTTGGCGCGCCACGCCCCGCCGTGAATGAAGATATTGACCGGCGCATTCGGCCGCTTGGTGCGGTAGATGTCGAGCTTCTCGATCTCGCTCGGACCATAGCCGACGCGCTCGGGCGCGCCGAGGACCGCGCGCGCCTTGTCGCTGTTGGCGATCCGGCGCTTGGCCACCTGCTCGCGGTTGGGTGCGTAGACCACCTGGTCGTAGGCGTCGTCGAGCGCCTGCTGGTCCATGTCGAGCCAGATCGGCGGACCTTTTGCGCGCGCCTGTTGAGTGAGCGCGGCCGAGCTCGCGGCCGCCGCGCCGCCTGCGGCGACCGCCGGCACGCTGCGTCGGGCGGTGGTGTCGTCGTACTGCATGGTCATGCTGCCTTCGTGATGGTGGCGCCGGTCAGGTTGTCCACAATGACCGGACTGTCGAACCAGGTGATCGTGGGCTTGGCGCCGTAGAGCTTCTCCACGCGCTCGCGCCATTCGCCGTCATAGACGCGCTCGGCTGCCTGCCGCGACTCCCACAGATAGATCCCGCCGGCGACGGCGCCATCCTCGGAGCGGATGTAGTATTTGCGGATCAGGCCGGCGAGGTTTTGGTATTTCGGCGCGCTCGCTTCGAAACGCCGCGTGGCGTCATCGAGCGTGATCGGCGAGGGCAGCCGGAACTGTACGAGCGTGGTGATCATGATCGCACCTCCTGAAGCGGGTTATCGCGCCGCCGCGGGGTCGCCGCAAGCCGATTGCGCCCGGAGCTTGCCGATGCGCGCCCTGCCGCCCGGCGCCCAGGGGGCGCGCATCCGGCCCGGCGTCATTTGCAGGTGTTGTCGATCGCGGTCTCCATCTCCTTGATCGACTTGTCGAACGAGGCGAGCGCGGCGCGCTGCGTGTCGCCGCATTGCGCGGCCACCGCCCGCGCCGCGCGCGAGGTGCCGAGAAACTCGCCGCTCGCGCTGCAGAACATGTTCTTGACGGCAGCCTTCTTCTTGTCGTCGGCGGGCTCGCTCATGCTTTTCTTCAGGTCGCCCATGGTCTCGTCGAAATTCTTGGAGGCGATCGAGATCGCTTCCTCCAGCGCCTTGATGGCGGAATCGCAATCCTCGTCGGCGCGTGCGGGCGCCGGCGCCGCCACGAAGCCCATCAGCGCGCTCGCGGCGACCGCCGTCATCAACGCCTTCATGGCTGCGGTTCCTTTCGGTCATGCCGGCCGGCTGCGCGCGCGTCCGCCGTCGCGCGGCCGACCGCCGGTGACGATCGTGGGCTCACTCGCAATTCTTGTCGACCTGGCTCTGCAACTGGCGGATCGAGCGGTCGAGCTTCGCAAGCGTCTGCGTGCGCTGTTCGCCCTCGTCGAGACATTCGTCGGCCACGATGCGGAACGACTTGATCAGCCCGAGACCTTCGCCGAACGCCGCGCACAGCCGGGCGGGATTGTTGCCGCCCTTGGCGGCCGGATCCGTCTTGTCGATCAGGACCTGGACGCTCTTGGTCATGTCGTCGCATTCGTCGGCGTGCGCCGTCGCGCCGGCGCAGCCGATCACCGCCACGAATACGGCTGGCATGGCAGCGCTGATTCTCATTACGCCTCCTCGGCCCGATCGCCGTCCACACTATAGCCGGCGCCCATGAGTGTCACGCGACGCCGGCGCGACACCGGCGTAAAATCCGCGTATCCGCGCCGCGGCGGGATGTCGGCAAAAGCGATGCGGCCGACTGGTATCGATCTTACGGGCTGGCGTGATCGATGAATTTCGCCGGCGGCGCCTCGCCCCATTGCGACGTGAGCGCTTCTTCCGCCGGCACCAGGTTGGAGCCGTTGGCGAGATTGAGCCGGTCGCTGTCCGCCCAATGCTCGTGCACGCGGCCCCAGGGGTCGGCCCAGTAGTCGTAGACCTGGCTGCCCAGCACGTGCCGGCCGATCCCCCACATGTGCTCGTATTTGCCGAACTGCGCCAGGTAGTCGTGGCCCATGGCGACGTCGTCGATGTCCGGCACCTCGAACGACAGGTGGTTGAGCCCGGTCTTGGTATGGTTGAGGCAGAAGAACACGTGGTGGTCGACGTAGGCGTCGCCGCGGTCGCAGCGATTGAACGAGCCGATGAGATTGTTCTTTTCGCCGGCATAGACGTCGTCCGAGCAGACGAAGCCCAGCGTGTCGCGGAACCAGCCCACGGTCTCGTGAAACTTCGGCGTCATCAGCACGCCGTGCCCGATCCGCTTCACGTGCGAGGGGCCCTTGGGCAGGCGCATCAGTTCGCCCGCGCGCGACAGCGGATCCTCGCCGGTATTGAGCTTCTGGCGCTTGGTCACGATCGGCGGCAGCGTGGCGATGCCGTGGACGACCTCGATCTGGTAGCCGTTCGGCTCGGTCAGCCGCACGCGCTTGCCGCCGCCGGGTTCATCGATCGCCTCGACCGCGGAGGCGCCCGGCGCCTTGGCCAGGCGCTTGAGGTCGTCCTCGCTGGGCGCGTAGTAGGCAAGGCCGACGAATTTCGGCGCGCCCTTCTCGGTGACGTGGATGTGGTGAGGGGGGTCGGTGCCGCGCATGTAGAGCGCCGTCGGCGTGCGCTCCGCACGCGCCATCCCGAAGCGCGTGAGGAACTCCTCCATGACGTCGAGGTCGGGGGCCCGGAGCCGGCCATACGCGATGTCGGTCACTTTGATATGGGGCATGCGTGTCATCCTCACCGATCAATCCTGTGCCAAGCTTTGCATAAAATAGACCGTCCCGTCACCCCGAGCCCTCACGGGCGCTAGAGCGCATCCCGATTGGATCGAATCGTGATGCGCTCTGGATTCTTCGATTTTGCGCATGTTCTATTCGGAAAACCGGTTCCCACTTTTCCGGAACATGCGCTAGCTTATCCGTGTGTCCCGGGCGCAGCGCAACGCGGGCACGCTGTCGCTCATCCCAATGGAAGACAGCCCGCGGTGCGCTGCAGACCCGGGACCGTTACACGCACCGTCTTCGCCGCGGTCCCGGATCAGCGACGCACCGCTACGCAAGCGCTTCGCGCTGCATCGCATCCGGGACACGAGTCACCCCAGATTCAACTCCTTGAAGAAATCGTTCCCTTTGTCGTCGATCACGATGAAGGCGGGGAAATTCTCCACCTCGATCCGCCAGATCGCCTCCATGCCGAGCTCGGGATATTCCACGGTCTCGACCTTCTTGATGCAGTGCTCCGCGAGGTTCGCCGCCGCGCCGCCGATCGAGGCAAGGTAGAAGCCGCCGTGCTTGCGGCAGGCCTCGCGCACCGCGGGAGAGCGGTTGCCTTTGGCCAGCATCACCATGGAGCCGCCGGCGGCCTGGAAATCGTGCACGAACGAATCCATCCGCCCGGCGGTAGTCGGGCCGAACGCGCCCGAGGCGTAGCCGGCGGGCGTCTTCGCCGGGCCGGCGTAATAGACCGGATGGTTCTTGAAATAGTCGGGCAGCCCCTCCCTCCGCTCCAGGCGCTCGCGCAGCTTCGAATGCGCGAGATCGCGCGCCACGATCATCGGGCCGCTGAGCGAGAGCCGCGTGCGGATCGGATATTTGGAGAGTTGCGCCAGGATCTCCCGCATCGGCCGGTTGAGGTCGATGTGGACGACCTCGCCGCCGAGCTTCGAGGGATCGATGTCGGGCAAATACTTCGCCGGATTGTGCTCGAGCTCCTCGAGGTAGACGCCGTCGCGGGTGATCTTGCCGAGTGCCTGGCGGTCGGCCGAGCACGAGACGCCGAGCCCGATCGGCAGCGAGGCGCCGTGGCGCGGGAGCCGGATCACGCGCACGTCGTGGCAGAAATACTTGCCGCCGAACTGCGCGCCCACCCCGAGCGACTGCGTGAGCTCGTGCACCTCCTGCTCCATCGCGAGGTCGCGGAAGGCATGGCCGTCCTCGGAGCCGTGCGTCGGCAGCTCGTCGAGATAGCGGCAGGAGGCGAGCTTGACAGTCTTCATCGTCAATTCCGCCGAGGTGCCGCCGATGACGATGGCGAGGTGGTAGGGCGGGCAGGCGGCGGTGCCGAGCGTGAGCACCTTCTCCTTGAGGAAGGCGATGAGGCGGTCGTGGGTGAGGATCGAGGGCGTCGCCTGGAACAGGAACGATTTGTTGGCGGAGCCGCCGCCCTTGGCGATGAACAGAAGCTTGTAGGCGCCGTCGTTCTCGCCCTGGCCCTCGGCATAGATCTCGATCTGCGCCGGCATGTTGGACTTGGTGTTCGCCTCCTCGAACATGGAGATCGGCGCGAGCTGCGAATAGCGCAGGTTGCGCTTGAGATAGGCGTCGCGCGCGCCCTCGGCGAGCGCCGCCTCGTCGTCGCCGTCGGTGAAGACGAGGCGTCCCTTCTTGCCCATGATGATGGCGGTGCCGGTGTCCTGGCACATCGGCAGCACGCCGCCGGCCGCGATGTTGGCGTTCTTGAGGAAATCGTAGGCCACGAACCTGTCGTTGTCGCTCGCGTCAGGGTCGTCGAGGATGGCGCGCAGCTGCTTGAGGTGGCCCGGGCGCAGGAGATGGTTGATGTCGGTGAACGCCGCCTCCGCCAGCGCGCGCAGCGCCTCGCGCTCGATGACGACGAGGTCGCGGCCGCCGACGCGCTCGACGCGCACGCCCTCGGACGTGAGCTTGCGGTAGGGCGCGGTGTCCTTGCCGAGCGGGAACAGCGGCGTGTGCTTGTAGGGCGGGGTGATGGCGGCGGGGAGCGTTCATGGCGATCCTGGTGACATTGTCCTCGAACGAAATTAGTCCCTGCAGCGGCAAGCAGCAACAGATCGAGGTTGATCTTGCCGAGGATTTCGCTGCACTACATTCGCGCTGCGAGCGCGCAAATTGAAATCGTCGCGACTTCGACGATTGCTTTCCTTAACTCCAGCCCGAGGAGACCCTCCGATGAGCCTCACCGTCCGCCGCGTCGTCACCGGTCACGACCAGAACGGCCGCGCCATCGTGACGATCGACGAGATCGCCGGGAACGTCGCGCAGACCCGGCCGGGCGCATTCGCCGCCGCAATCTGGACCAGCGAAGGCTTTCCGGTCGACAACGGCGGCGATGCCGACAACGCCGCCCGCAAGGTCGGCACCACGCTTCCCAACGGCACCGTGTTCCGGGTGGTGAGCTTCGGCCCCGGGGTGGCGCCGCGCAACCACCGCACCGATTCGATCGACTACGCCGTGGTGATCGCGGGCGAGATCGACATGGAGCTCGACGACGGCAAGAGCGTGCATCTCAAGTCCGGCGACGTGCTGGTCCAGCGCGGCACCATCCACAACTGGGTCAACAAGGGCAGCGCGCCCTGCGTGATCGCCTTCGTCCTGATCGCCGCCAAGCCCGTCACCGCCGGCGGCAAGGTGCTCAACGCCGTGGGTTGACGCGCCCCGACCGGCATCCGCGGGCCTGGCGCGAAATCGCTTCAGAATTGAAACGCGATTTCGCTCTCAGCATTTGCTTGGTCGCATGGTCTTATCCGAAAAGTCTGCACTTTTCGGGTTCATGCTCTGGCTCGGCCGCGCCGTTGCGCCAGCCGTTGCCCTACATAGCGTCGAGCAGCCGGAAATAGACCATCGCGGCGAGCAACGCGCCGACGACCGCGGCGGCGCTCCCGCGCGCGGGGTAACCGTTGGTGTCGTCGGGGCGGGCCATTGCGCCCAGCCGATGCCCCACGACACCAATGAGGGCGAACAAGCAGGCGGTCCGGATGTGCGCGTCGGCGCGCCCATTGGCGATCAGCGCCAGCAGCACGAAATAGATCGCCCAGACGAGGCTGACGGCGGGCCCCGGTTCGATCCGGGGATCGTTCGCGAGCCCGCCCAGATACACGTTCCAGATCCGCCTCGCGGCGGGCGCGCCCGCCGCGGCGGGGGTTTGATGGTAGCTTGCGATGTGCTCGCGGATGGTCAACACGTCGGCGACCACATACAGGACGAAGATCACCGCGAGCGTCCAGATCAGGCAACCCGGATGCAGCGATGCCATCAGCAGAAACATGTAGATGAAGACCAGCGCGACATTGACCAGAAACCGCCAGAAGCCGAACAGCGGCTTGTCCCGCACCGACAGCAGCGGTCCATCCCAGCTCAGGATCGTCGCCAGCAGCGCGGTGGCGAGCGCGATCGTCTGATCGAACTCGCCGCCGTCGGGCAGCCGGCCGTTCTGCACCCAGGTCATCCTGGCGAGCGTCGCGGCAAACCCGACGCTGATGGCGACGGCGAACAGACGCCGCACCAAGTCGGCGCGGGCGTCGGCCCGCGCCTGTCGAAGGTCTTCGGAGTGGGCGTTCATGAGCATGCCTCGCACGAGAAAATCCTGCCGCCATCCGCAGCGAGCGGCGATGGGCGCGCCCCGCCCGCGCGCATCCCGCGCCCGCCCGCGCGCCACCGTATCGAGGGAAGACGGGTCGAAGGGCAAAGCGCATCGCGCCGAGGCGGCGGGGCCCCCGCGCGCTGAAGCGATTATTGGGGTTCGGCGCGATCGCGGCAATGCGCACGGCCCGGCGCGCCGTCACGCGCCGAAAATGAACCGCGTCCCCACCGCCGAGTGGATGACCTTGTCGCCCATCGCATCGCGGGCGAGATCGTAGAATCGGTCCCCGGTGCAGTGGGCCGGGATCAGGTAATCGGGATCGATCTGCCTGAAGGCGTCGATGGTCTCGCGGATGTAGTCGTCGCCCAGCGGCGGCACGATGTGGAAGCCGCCGATGACGGCGTGCACCTTCTCGACGCCCGACACCTCCTGCGCCTGCCTGACCGCGTTGATGACCCCGCGATGGCTGCACGAGGTCAGGACGACGAGCCCCTTGCCTTTGACCAGGTAGGTGGTGGCGATCTCGTGATCGAAATCATCGGGAATGTAGCTGCCGATGTTTTTCGCCGGCGGCATTTTTTCCGGGAAGCAGCCGAAGCCGTCGAAGAGGCCGACGATCTCCATGGTCGGCAACAGCGGCTTCTCGAACGAGTTCTGGGCGATCCTGCCGGTGGTGAAGGCATGATCGGCGACCACCGCCGGCCCTTCCGCCATCATCAGCGCGAGGTCCGCCTCGATGATCGCCTGGCGGTCGAGCGCGCCGAAATTCCCGCCGGAATTGCGCCGCAGGCAGAAGCAGTCCTCGCCGCCGACGAAGAGGGGCATCTTGCGCTTGAGCGCGCCCTTGTTGGCGGAGAGAAAGCCCACCATGCCGCCGAAATGGTCGTAATGACCGTGGCTGAGCACCAGCGCGTCGAAGCTCGCGGGGTCGATCTTGAGAATGGACATGTTGTTGAGCAGAACGTCGGCGGTGTAGCCGAAGTCGACCAGCACGTTGCGCACCTCTTCCCCGCGGTGCGATTGCGCGTGCATGGACAGTCCCCACTCGCCGTTGAGCGCCGCCCGCGGCGGCGCGTCCGGCTTGGTGTTGCCGCCGGTCCGCCGCTCGATGGCGATGCCGTCGCGCTGCTCCGAGGGGATGAATTGGACCACCACATTGTCGGTGACCATTCGCACCGCGACGCGGTCGACTTCCGGAACCGCGCGATCCAGCGGCCGGGCTTGCGCGGTCTGCGCATTCGCGATCATCGTGCCGACGATGGCCGACACGAAGCCGGCGCCGCCGCCGCACAGCGACCCGAATGTCGACAGTAACGACGACCCCGCAACGCAGTTGCAGGCATTAAAAAGCATCCCGGCCTCCCTAACTTCAAATCCACCGCACTAAAGCGGTTTCCGTTGGCGTTGATGCAGAACAGCGCCGCGCATGGTGTGCTCCCCGCCCCACGTAACCCGGGCTTGCCTGGGTTACGCATACGAGTGCGCAATCGGGCAAGCCCACTCGCGGTGGGGAGGGGTTGGGGTGTTGGTCATGAGATTGACGCACCGACGGTGCCAAACGCATGACCCCCCTCCCCAGCCCTCCCCCACAGGGGAGGGAGCAGACCGAGTTTGCTGCTCGCACTGATTCCATTTCAACGACAACCGCTATAGTTGGCAGCGAACGGTTTTATGTCGATCATGCCGCCGAGGCTGCAAGCGCCGGCGCGTCAGTCGTCCAGCTCCTTGAAATAGCGGTAGATGCCCCACTGGCTGAAAGCGATACGGCGTTGCGAGGCGAGATAGGCGGCGACGCGCGGGCGCCTCGCCACGCGGTCGTGCAGCGCAACGACGCGCGGCACCTTGCGTTCGAACCGCTTCATCCGCTTGGGGAACGCGTAGCGCAGACCTTCGACGATCTGGAACAGCGAGAGGTCCGCGTAGCTGAGCCTGCGTCCGAGCACATAGGGACCACCGCTCTTGTCCAGCACGCGCTCGAAATAGCGCAGGAATTTCGGCAGCCGATAGCGCCAGAAATATTTCGTGCGCAGCTTGGCGGCCGCGCGCTGCTGTTCGTAATAGAGATAGCCGGTGATGGGGTGGTGGGTGTCGTGGATCAGCACCACCAGGTCGGAGATGGTGAGCTGCAATTGATGCAGCCACAGCCGGGACGCCTCGTCGCGGGGCGCGAGCCCGAGGCGGGAGCCGAGGTAGAGCAGGATATTGGCGGTCTGGCCGATGACGAGCTTGCCGGCCCTGAGAAACGGCGGGGCGAACGGCGGGCGCTCGATCCGGGAGCCGTCGATGAGCTTCATCATCGCCGGCACGCCGCGCTTGCCGCCGCGGCGCGCGACATCGACGTAGTCGGCGCCCGCCTCCTCCAGCGCGAGCCGCACGAATTCGCCGCGGCCCTGGATCGAGGGCCAGTAGTAGAGCTCGTAACGCATGGCGATCGATCTTACCCGCGTGCGCGCCCCCGTCGAGGCCGGCCGGCGGCCGCCTGCGCCATTGCAACTTATGATTGTAGTGTGCTATGACAGCATCGGAGCGATCGGGGACGGACATGGCAGGAGAGGGTCATGGGCATTCATCAGGCATTTCGCGGCCATGGAATTTTCACCGAGTTCAGCATCAAGCCCACGCTCGCGCGCTACAAGAACTATGCCTCGCCCGACCCGACGCATCCGGCGCCCGCGGACGAGATCGACCGCTTCATTCTCGCGCTCAAGGACATGGATATCCGCAGCGTCTGGATTCAGCTGTTCAGCCGCGGCGGCGATTTCGACGGCAAGAACGCCAAGCTGCGCAAGGATCTGATCGCGCGGCTCGGAACGGCCGGCATCCATTGGGCCGGCTGGGGCTATTGCGCCGGCAGGAACTGGAAGACGGATATCGACCTGATCGCAAGCCTGCGCGCCGATCTTGGAATGCAGGCCTTCATCATCGACGCCGAGCCCGGCAACACCGTTTGGCCCAATCCCGCCGACAAGACCAAGCGGCTGCCCGACCTCTGGACGCTCGATGACTTCGACGCCTTCTGCAAGGCCGTCAACAAGCTCTTCGGCACCGACAATCTCGCGCTCTCCACCTGGCCGGTGCTGCAAATGCAGGACAACGAGAAGAAGGACAATCCGGTGATCAAGCTCATGCGGATCGCGGCGGCGCGCGTGTGCCTGTTCGCCCCGCAGGCCTATTGGATGGGCTTTCCGAAGCAGGTGCACTACAATCTGGGCTACAAGGAAAAGGACTTTCCGCGCGACGATCCCGCGTCCTATGTCCGCCTTGTCATCCAGTCGTGGCGCGACCTCAAGTTCACCAACCCGTTGGTGATCAGCGGCCAGGCCTACTGGGGCGAGAACAGCCCGTCGCAGAAAAAGATGGAGGCCAAGGCCGCGCAATTCATGAAGGATTTCGCGGACTGGGCGAAGATCGCGGGCTTCAACTGGTATCACGCCGGCGGCAAGGAGAGCGCGGACGGAGGTTCGATGTCCGACGCCATGATCGCGTCGATCGCCGCGGCCAGGCTCGGCGGCAAGCCCTATCAGGCGCCCGCCCCGGAGGAGAACTCGCCCCTGCGGATGGCAGGCCGACGCCGTGCACGCGAGGCGCGCGCTTCCCCGCCTACGCCGTCCTGAGGCGCGGGATGATGCGCAGCGCGTTCTCGCGCTCGATCGCCGCGAGGTCGGCGCCGCTGAACGCCTTCGCGAGCCCGTTCGTGTGGTCGAGCCCGGTGCGATAGGGATAGTCGGTGCCGTAGACGATCTGCGAAACTGGAACCAGCTTGGCGAGCGCGCCGATCGTCACCGCGTTCGAGATCTGGGCGGTGTCGTAGTAGAAGCGCTTGAGCTCGCCGTCGACGATTTCGCGCGTGAACTTGTCCTTGTAGGGCGGCGTGCTCACGATCTGGATCTGGAACCGCTCGGCGAACGCCGTCAACGCGCCGCCGCCGTGGGAGAAGATCCAGTTGATGTCCTTGAAGCGCTGCGAGGTGCCGCTGAGCAGCAGGCTCGCGATGGTGCGCGTGGTATCGGTGCCGAATTCGATCGTCGATTCCCCCACCCCCTGCACCAGGTTGACGCAGCAATTGGCGCCGGTCGGATGGGTATAGACGGTCGCCTTGCGGCGATTGAGTTCTTCCCACACCGGCGCGAATTGCGGATAGCCGAGCCACTTGTCGCCGTAGCTCGTCATGATGCCGACGCCGTCGGCCTTGAGCGTGTCGAAGGAATAGGCGATCTCGGCAAGGCTCGCGTCGATGTGCGGCAACGGCAGCATGGCGAACAGGCCGAAGCGGCCGGGATGATCGGACATCAGCTTCTTGGTGTACTCGTTCGATTCGCGTGCGATGCGGGCGGCCGCGTCCTTGTCGTTGGCGAGGAAATTGACCTGCGGCGTGGTCGGCGAGGCGATCGCGGTGGCGATGCCGGCCTTGTCCATGTCGTCGAGCGATTTCTGCGGCGACCAATTGGCGAGCGGCGGGTTATCGAGCTTGGCCTTCTTCACCGCGTCGAGCCAGGTCGGCGGCGAAATGTGGTGATGAACGTCGATGCGATGGGGCTTGTCCTGCGCGGCGGCGTTGGAGACGACGCCCGCGGCGGCGAATACGCCGGCGCCCAACGCCGCGATGCCTCCGGCCACGAATTCGCGCCGGCCGATCATCGCCGCTCCCGGCGGCGCGATCGCGGAGCAGCAGGTGCAGCGGCCGAACAGCCTGGCTCGAGCCTGGCTCATGGTGTCCTCCCGTGATGCATCGTCATTGGAAGGTCCGCGCGACGATGGCGGCCTCCGTGATGGCGGCAAGGTTGGCGCGGTTTGCGGTGCGCGGTCAAGCGCGCGCAGCCGCCCGGCCGCGCGCGCGGACCCGCCGGAGATCGGTCGAGACGACGCCGAGCCCATCGGTATAGACTGCCGCACCCGCAGGAACGGAGGAAACCGATGCCCATCGCCCATGTGCGCGGCGCGAACATCAATTACGAAGTCCTCGGCGCCGCCGGCCCGTGGGTCGCGCTCTCGCCCGGCGGGCGGCGCGCGCTCGACAACGTGAAATCCCTGGCGCGGCACGTCGCCGATGCCGGCTACCGCGTGCTGATCCACGACCGGCGCAATTGCGGCCTCTCCGACATCGTCATCGGCGCCGACACCTCGGAATACGAGGTCTGGGCCGACGATCTTTACGAGCTGCTCTCGCAGCTCAAGGCGATACCCGCCGTCGTCGGCGGCAGCTCGTCCGGCTGCCGGCTCTCCGTGCTGTTCGCGCTGAAATATCCCCGCGCCGTGCGCGCGCTGCTGCTGTGGCGCGTGACCGGCGGGGCGTTCGCGGCCGCGCGCCTGACCGAGAACTATTACGGCAAATACATCCGCGCGGCGCAGGAAGGGGGCATGGCGGCGGTCTGCGCGCTCGATCATTTCCAGGAGCGCATCGAGGCGAAGCCATCCAACCGCGCGGTGCTCATGGCCATGGACCCGAAGGCGTTCATCGCCGCCATGGAACGCTGGCGCGAGCAGTTCGCCAAGGGCGCTGAACTGCCGATCATCGGCGCCAGCGAGCAGGACCTCAATTCCATCGCGGTGCCGACCTGCATCATTCCCGGCAACGACAAGACCCACAGCCACGCCACCGCGGAGGCCGCGCATCGCATGATCCGCGGGAGCGAGATGCACGATCTCTTCCCCGGCGACCTCGACATCGACCTCGTCCCGACCGAGGACTGGGCGCCCAAGGAGCCGGAGATGGCGCGGCTCTTCGTCGACTTCCTGGCGCGCAAGCAGGCCAAGGCGGCCTGAAACAAAGGCCTCGCGATGCGAAGGCGGGCGCCACGAGCCCCCTCCCCCAGGCGCCCCGGACCCGCGCGGAGCGTGACTTGATCTCGCGCCAGTCGCAATCGCACGAGGCGGTCGGAACGAGGACGCTGTCCGTCCCGCACCACAGCTCACATTCGTAAGAGAGCGCCATGCAGCGCAGCACCGACCGCATCCTCACCACCCATACCGGCAGCCTGCCGCGGCCGCCGCAGGTGGTGGAGTTGCTCCTGCATGAGCAAAAGCACCCCGGCGCCAAGGCGGCCGCGCTCGCGGCGGCGGTGCGCGACGCGGTCGCCGACGTGGTGCGCCGGCAGGTCGCCTGCGGGCTCGACGTGATCAACGACGGCGAGCAGGGCCGCACCGACTACACCACGCATGTGAAGGACCGCCTCACCGGTTTCGACGGCCCGAGTTCGCCGCCGCTCGGCACCGGCGAGCCCGATTTTCCCGAGCTCTCGGCGATGCTCGCCTACTTTGCCTCTCCGTTCCAGCATCGGCCGGCATGCTCGGGGCCGGTGGCATGGAAGGATTTCGCGGCGGTCGAGGCCGACATCGCGCGGGCGCGGGCGGCCACGGCCGGCGTCAAGGCGCAAGAGGTGTTCATCACTTCGCCGTCGCCGGGGCAGATCGCGCGCTACCTCAAGAACCAGTACTACCCCAGCGACGAGGCCTACCTCTACGCGCTCGCCGACGTGATGGCGCGCGAGTACCGCGCCATCGTGGACGCCGGCTTCGTGCTGCAGCTCGACTGCCCGGACCTCGCCCTGAGCCGCCACATGGTGTTCGCGCATTTGAGCCTCGAAGACTTCCGCAAGGTGATCACCACCCATGTCGAGGCGCTCAATCATGCGGTGAGGGACATCCCGCCCGAGCGCATGCGCATGCACATCTGCTGGGCCTCGACCCAGGGCCCGCACCACAAGGACGTGCCGCTCAGGGACATCGTCGACATCGTGCTCAAGGGCCGGCCGCAGGGGGTGTCGTTTCCCGGCGCCAATCCGCGCCACGGACACGAGTGGAAGGTCTGGAAGGAGGTGAAGCTGCCCGATGGCAAGATCATCATCCCGGGCGTGATCGATTCCACCTCGAACTTCGTCGAGCATCCCGAGTTGGTGGCGGACCGGATCGTGCAATATGCCGGGGTGGTCGGGCCCGAGAACGTCATCGCCGGCGTCGATTGCGGCTTCGGCACTTTCGCCGGCCGGCTGCAGGTCGATTCCAAGATCGTATGGATGAAGCTCGCCGCGCTCGCCGAGGGCGCGCGGCTGGCGTCGAGGGAACTGCGGGAAAGCTTCTGAGCTTCGTGTCCCGGGCGAGCGCAGCGCAGCGAAACGAGACACCGATCTCGGCCTTGCCCGAGATCGGCGCTCAATGCGCGCAAGTCGGGTAAACCGACTTGCGTGGACCCAGCGCAAGAGTTGCGAAGCGCAACATTGTGATGCAGTTTGCCGTGGAACTCCTGAGTCCCGGATCTTCGCTCGCTCACGCTCGCTCGTCCGGGACACGAGAGAGGGGCGACTAGCGCATGTTCCGGAAAAGTGGGAACCGGTTTTCCGAACAGAACATGCGCAAAATCGAAAAATCGAGAGCGCATCACGATTTAACCCAATCGGGATGCGCTCTAGGCTTGACGGCTCGGGCATTCACTCGCCAAGCTCGTGCGCGGGAAAGCGTGAACAACGCGCCGCAAGGCGCATTTTCTAGTTCTAGGAAAAGCCATGTCGAACACACCGCTCTTGCCCGTGATCGCGGGTGCCCTCCTGTGCGCGGCGCTGCCGCTGCGCGCGCAGCCGGCGCCACCGGACTTTCCCGAAGGACCGGGCAAGTCGACCGTCGTGGCCTTGTGCGGCGGCTGCCACGACATCAACCGGCTGCGCGCCGGCTACACGCCCGCGGGCTGGCGCACGGTCATGCGCATGATGCTCAACTTCGATGTCCCCGTCCCCAAGGACCAGATCGACACGGTGACGGACTATCTGATCAAGAGCTTCCCGGAACGGCCGCGGCCGGCCGCCGTCATTGTCGAGGGGCCGGTCCGGGCCTCGATCAAGCTCTGGCCGGTGCCGACGCCGGGCTCGCGGCCGCACGACCCGCTCGCCACCCGCGACGGCGCGATCTGGTACACCGGGCAGCTCGCCGGCAAGCTCGGGCGGCTCGATCCGAAGACCGGCGAGATCAAGGAATTTCCGCTCAAGACGCCGCACACCGGCCCGCACGGACTCGCCGAGGACAAGGACGGCAATATCTGGTTCACCGGCAATCACCTGGGCCTCGTCGGCAAGCTCGATCCCAGGACCGGCGCGGTCACCGAATACAGGATGCCGGATCCCAAGGCGAAGGATCCGCACACCATCGCCATCGACCCCGCCGGAACGGTGTGGTTCACGGCCCAGAACGCCAATATGGTGGGGCGCATCGATCCCAAGAGCGGCGAGGTCAAGCTCGTCACCTCGCCGACGCCGAATTCGCGGCCTTACGGGCTGGTGATCAATTCCAAGGGCATCCCGGTCTTCGTCGAGTTCGGCAGCAACAAGATCGCGACCATCGATCCCGCCACCCTGGCGATCAAGGAATACCCGCTGCCGAACGCGGCGTCGCGGCCGCGCCGCCTCGCGCTCACGCCCGACGACGCGGTCTGGTACGCGGATTTCTCGCGCGGTTACCTCGGGCGCCTCGACCTCGCGAGCGGCGCGCACCAGGAATGGCCCTCGCCGAGCGGGCCGCGCTCGCAGCCTTACGGCATCGTCTTCGCCAAGGGCGCGCTCTGGTACAACGAGTCCGGCGCCAAGCCGAATACCATCGTGCGCTTCGACCCGAAGACGCAGGCGTTCCAGTCGTGGGCGATCCCCGGCGGCGGCGATATCGTGCGCAACATGAGCGTGACGCGTGACGGCAATCCGGTGACCGCCAACAGCCTGGTCAACGAGGTCGGCCTCGTCGAGGTGAAGTGACGACCGGATATTAAGTGCGCCGGCGCGCCGCTCGCGGGTGACTTAAGGCGCAACGCTGAGGAGAGCCTGATGGCCAAGGTCTGCGATTGCTTTCCCGAGCTGAAAGACGTCACCGACGCGCGCGAGCGCCGCTACCGCGCGCATCCGGACAAGCCGGCGCCGGAAGGACCGCAGAGCTTCGTCGAGGTCAAGGTCACCTCCATCGGCCAGCTCAACGAGCTCGTCGAGTGCAAGAAGAGCGGCCACAAGTTCATCGTCAGCGAGCCCGTGCACGTGGGCGGGCAGAATTGTGCGCCCACCCCGCTCGAGTTTCTGCTCTCCGGCGTGGTCGGCTGCTATGCCGCGGTGTTCGCCTTCTACGCGGCCAAGCTCGGAGTGGCCTACGACAGCTTCGAGGCGGTCGCGCGCACCGAGTTCGACGTGCGCGGCCACATGATCGCGGATGCGCCCCTCTCGGCCTTCCAGAAGGTGACGATCAGCATCAGCGTCGCGAGCGATGCGCCCGCGGACAAGCTCAGGGAGATCGAACGCCTGGCGTTCGAAGGCTGTCCCGGCATCAGCACGTTGCGCCAGCCGGTGCCGGTCGAGACCCGGCTCGAGGTGACGCCCACGACGGCGGAACGAGCTGCCTGACCGGCGGCGATGGGGCGCAAGATCCCGAAGGCGCCGCGCAAGGCGCCGTATCGCGTCGGCCGCTCGCGCACCGGGCTCGGGCTGTTCGCGACCGCGCCGATCGCCAACGGCGCGTTCATCGTCGAATACAAGGGGCGCCGCATCGGCAATGCGCAGGCGACGCGGCTCGAGGCGCGCGGCGCCCGCTATCTGTACGAGATCAACAGTCGCTGGACCGTGGACGGCTCGAGCCGCCGCAACATCGCGCGCTACGCCAACCACTCGTGCCGTCCCAACGCCGAGTCCGACGTCGTCAGGGGCAAGGTGATCCTGCGCGCGATCAAACGCATCAAGCCGGGCGACGAGATCACCTACGATTATGGCGAGGAATATTTCGAGCTCTTCCTCGCGCCCACCGGATGCAAATGCGTCAAATGCCGGGAGCGGCGGCGCCGGCAGCGCAAAGCGGGGCGCCGCAGCGCGAAGACGCGGTAGGGTGGGCAAAGGCGCACGCGCAGATAAGCCGCGCGGACCCCACAGGCTTGGTCGCGTGCGCCGTGCCCACGCGGTCGATGACATCGCGGCAAGACGCAAGGTTCTTGCGACCGGTCTTGCGTGAAACTTCATATTCGGCGCGTGGGCACGGCGCGCGATCACGTTTGCCTATAGCGTGACCGTGCTTGCGCGCGCCTTTGCCCACCCTACATGACCTTGTCGACGTGTCGTCGCTCTGTCGCGGACGAGGCACCCCTGATGGTTTTGCAACTGATCATCCGCACCGCCGTCTGGATCGCCATCATGGCCGTGCTGCTGTTCGTGCCGGCCGGAACGCTGCGGTGGGCCGCCGGCTGGGTGTTCCTCGCAGAGATGGGCGGCTTCGGGCTGGTGATCGGTTTGTGGCTCGCGCGCCACGATCCGGCGCTGCTCGCCGAGCGCATGTCGATGTTCGTCCAGCCGGCGCAGAAGCGCTGGGACAAGGCCTTCATGGCGAGCATAGCGGTGGTGTGGGTGCCCTGGCTCGCGCTGATGGCGCTCGACGCCGCGCGCTGGCGCACGGCGCACATGCCGATCTGGCTGCAGGCGATCGGCGCCGTCCTGATCGCGCTCTGCATGTATCTCGCGTATCTCGCCCTGCGCGAGAACAGCTATGCGGCGCCGGTGGTGAAGATCGCGGCCGAGCGCGGCCACCGCGTCGTCGATACCGGCGCTTATGCCTATGTCCGCCACCCCATGTATGCGGGCGCCCTCCTCTTCTTCATCGGCACGCCCCTGCTGCTCGGCTCCTGGTGGGGGCTCGCCACCGCGCCGGTGCTGGCGGCGGTGCTCGTCGTGCGCGCGATACTGGAGGAGCGGACGCTGGCGGAGGAGCTTCCCGGCTATCGCGATTACGCGGCGCGGGTGCGCTATCGCTTCATCCCGGGCATCTGGTAGCGGCGCCTCGGCGCTGCGCGGCAGCGGCGCCGCTCAGCTCCGCTTTTTCCGCGGCAGCCCGCGGCGCTTGGTGCTCGCGAACTCGCGCAATTGCTGCTCGCTCATCGATCCGACCATCTCGCGCGAGGCGCCTTTGAGGCTCGCTTTCGATTTCTAGTGCCCCTTTTGAACCCGAAGTTCGCGATTGAACTGCCGCGCGATCTGCGCGAACTTCGGGTTCGGGGCACTACATGATCGTCGCGTTTGCGCCGCCCGCTTCGAGGAGACCACGTCATGCTGAGTTCCGGGGGCCGATTTCCTGCTTCTCATCATCATCGGCCTCGCCGCCGGCCTCCTGTTCGATCGCTTCGCGGGCCCGGGCTGGCTCTCGCGCCAGATCGCCGGCGGAAACCGCACCCTGCTGACGAGCTCGCTCGTCGGCATCGCGGGGTCGTTCGTCGGCTATCACCTCGCGGTCCTGATCGGAATCCTCGGGCTTGGCGCGCTCATCGCCGCCGTGGTGGGCGCGCTGGTCGTGCTGTGGGCCTGGCGAACGATCCGGTAGTTGGAGGACGGACGGCAGACGACGGACAGCTTCGACCGGGAACGACCCTGTCCTGCGTCTAGGGCACGTCCCGTTCGCCTTGATGCAAAACGATGCAGCGTACTCGGTGCGCTCCCCTCCCCACGAAACCCGGGCCTGCCCGGGTTTCGCGTTTGAGTGCACAAGTCGGGCCTGCCCGACTTGCGCAAGAATAAGCCGCGACCCGGGCAAGCCCGGGGCGCGTGGGGAGGGAGCAGACCGAGTTTGCCGCCCGATTGATTCCATCCGACCGGGATGCGCTCTAGCGCGCAGGCACGTCGAGCGGCGCGGCGCAATTGCGTCGGCCTTGCGCCATGCAATTGTCGAGCGTGCGCTGCTCGAACATGGCATTGGCAAGCCAGATCCCGCCGCCGACCACGATGATCAGGAGCAACAACAGGACCGCGTTGGCGATCCGGCGGTCGCGCGGGGTCTCCACGTACTCGTCTTGCTGCAGCGGCTCCGGCTCGTCCATGCCCCGATCGTAGCCCGCGAATGCGCGCGGCGGAATGGGTCGGTCGCGGCGCACGGGCGCTGAGCGCGGGGAAGTCCGCTGCTCACCCCGCCATCGTCTCCTTCACCACCGTGACCAGCTGCTTGAGCGTGAACGGCTTGGCCAGGAAGTTGAAGTGCTTGTGGTCGGGCAAGGTCTTGTCGAAAGCGTCCTCGGCGTAGCCCGACACGAAAATGATCTTGATGTTGGGTTTACGCTGCTTGAGCTCCTTCATCAGCGTCGGGCCGTCCATTTCCGGCATGACCACGTCGGAGACGACGACATCGACGTTGCCGCCCTGCTTCTCGAGCTCCTCGAGCGCTTCCACGCCGTTGCCGGCCTCGATCACGGTATAGCCGCGGGACTTGAGCCCGCGGGCGTTGAGCGCCCGCAACTCCTCCTCGTCCTCGACCAGGAGGATGGTGCCGTGGCCGGTGAGATCTATCGCGGCCGTGCGCATCTCGTCGGCAGCGGACATGGCGCTGGCGATCGCGGGCGCCGTGGTCTCCGGCAATTGCGGCGCCTGCACGTCGTCCGCCGCCGGAATGTAGCGCGGCAGGAAGATGCTGAAGGTCGTGCCCTTGCCGAGCTCCGACTCGACGTAGATGAAGCCGCCGGTCTGCTTGACGATGCCGTAAACGGTCGAGAGCCCGAGCCCGGTGCCCTTGCCGATATCCTTGGTGGTATAGAAGGGGTCGAAGATCTTGTCGATGATTTCGGGCGCAATGCCGCTGCCGGTGTCCTCGACCTCGACCAGCACGTATTCGCCCAACGGCATTCCCTTGGGCTGGTGGCGCGCGCTGTCCTGCGCGCCGACATTGGATGTGCGCAGCGCGAGCTTGCCGCCGAGCGGCATGGCGTCACGCGCATTGACTGCAAGGTTGATGATCACCTGCTCGAACTGATGGACGTCGGCCTTGACCGGCCACAGGTCGCGCACCTGCGGAACATCGAGCGTCACGTTCTCGCCGATCAGGCGCTTGAGCAGCACGGTGAGATCCGACAACGCCTCCCCGAGGTCGAGCACCACCGGCCGCATCGTCTGCTTGCGCGAGAAAGCGAGCAGCTGCCGCACCAGGCTCGCCGCCCGGTTGGCGTTCTGCTTGATCTGCATGATGTCCTGGAACGACGGATCGGTGGGCTTGTGGGCGTTGAGCAGAAAATCGGTCGCCATCATGATGGCGCTGAGGAGATTGTTGAAATCGTGCGCGATGTTGCCGGCGAGGCGCCCGATGGTCTCCATCTTCTGCTGCTGGTTGACCTGGTTCTCGAGCGTGCGCTGCTGCGTGGTCTCGAGCGCGTAGACGATCGCCGCCTCCTGGTCGCGCTCCTCCTGTTCCTCGATCGCGGTGACGAAGAAGCTCGCGTAGCGCTCGCCCGGTCCGGCGAGGGCGGCGTCGACCGGCGCGATCTCGCCCTGCCCCTCCCCGGCCTGGCGGATGGCGGCTTCGAGCGCGGCGCGGTCGCGCTCGGCGACCACGGCGAGGATCGAACGCTCGCCGGAGGCGTCGCCCTTGAACACGGGATGGAACAGCCGCGCGAACCTTCCGTTCGAGTCCGCGATCCGGCCCTGCTTGTCGACGGTCGCGATCGCCATCGGCGTGTTCTGGAAGAAGCGCATGAAGCGAACCTCGGCGGCGCGCTGCGGGTCGATGCCGCCGTCGCGCGAGCGATTGAGGACGAGCGTGCGCGAGGGGCCGGGGGCGCCGTCGGCGCCGAACGCGACCTTGTGGAAGAGCCGCGCCGGAACGGTGCGGCCGCCGCGGGTCTTGAGATCGATGTCGAGAATTTCGGTCTTTACGTCGCCCGGCACCGCCGCCAGCGTGATGAGCAGCGCCGCCCCTTCGCTCGCCAGGATGTCATCGAGCTTGAGACCGCCGGAGCCGACCTGCGCGAGATCATGGTCGAGCCAATTGGCGAGCGTGGCGTTGAGATACACCACATTGCCGCTGGCCTCGGCCGAAAAGAAGCCGGCCGGTGCATGGTCGAGATAGTCGATCGCGTGCTGCAGCTCCTGAAAGACGTTCTCGTGCCGCTCGAGGTCGCGCGTCACGTCGGCCAGCGACCACACCGTCATGCGCGATTCGCGCTTGCCCTCGCCGAGCGGGCGCACGCGAATGCGCAGCCAGCGGGCCGCCTCGCCTTTGTGCGCGCCGATCCGCACCTCCTCCTGGCCGCGGCGGCCTTCACGCGCGGCCTTGAGCAGGCGGTAGACGGCCTCCGAAACGCCGGGATCGCCGATGAAGACGCGCTCGACCGGACGCACGTCGTTCGCACCGCCGGCCTCGACCAGGCTGAGATAGGCGGCGTTGGCATAAAGCACGCGCCCCTTCGGATCGGTCACCAGGACGCCTTCGCTGGCGTGATCCACCACCGCCTTGAGCAGCGGGCTCGCCGTCTCCCGGCCGGTCATGCGCAGAATGCCGGCGGCCAGCGCGAGCAGCAGGAACACGCCCGCCGTGGCCAGCGCGGAGAGCAGCGCCAGGATGTAGGGCTCCGCCCGGGCACGGCCGATGAACAGCAGTCCTCCGGCGGCACCGACGAGCACCAGCGCGACCAGCAGCACGAGACCGATGCTGCCGCCGCCGCGGCTCGCCGGCGTGCGGTCGGTCGGCGCGCGGGCATGGTCGTCGGACAATTGCTGCTGCGTCATGATCGGCGTGGAATCAGTCCCAATCCGCCTTGTCTTTGGTGCCCCAGCCGGTGAGTCCGCGCAAGGGCCTCACGCCTCATCAGCGCTCATCGAGGACGCGCCGTCACGCGCGCGCATCGACCCGCCGGCGGGGCGGGGTGCCCCGTGCCGCAGGTGCGCGCGCGCGGAATTGTGGCGACCGGGCCTCGACCGGGTCTGGAACTCGGGAAGCGCACGGCGTCCCGCCGGGGCTCTTGCTTGCGACCCGCGGCGCGGCGTCCGCAACCGCGAGGCAGATCGCCCCGATTTGATGGTCAATCGCCGGGGTGGGGCCGTCAAACAGCCGATCCCCGCCATCAAACCGCCGTTTACCAAAAGAAAGCTTAGCGTCCGGTCGGTGAACTCTTGGGGCCTATCTTTCTTAATTCTTTGTTAGTATTCACGGCGGCGCACATTGCCACAGGCGTTAACGCTTCGGGTGATCCCGATCGACACGCCGCACCCCTGGGGCGCAGGGAGGACTGATCTTGGATACCATGTTCGGCGAAGGACAGACCGCTCTCAAAGTGCTGGTCGCCTTGATCGTGGTGCTCGGCCTGCTCGCGCTGGCGTTCTGGCTGCTGCGACGGTTCGGCGGAGGGCGGCTCGGCAGCGCGGCGTCGCGCGGCCGCCAGCCGCGGCTCGCCGTGATCGACCAGGCAGTGGTGGACGGACGCCGCCGCCTCGTCCTCATTCGCCGCGACAATGTGGAGCATCTCCTCATCATCGGCGGGCCGACCGACGTGGTGGTGGAGCAGAACATCCTGCGCGCGGCCACGGCGCCGCGGGAGGCGGCGGCGCTGCGGCCGGCAGCGGCAACCGATCCGCTGCCGCGCGCTGTCCCGCTCGGCGACGACAGCATGTGGCCGCTGCAGCCCGAGCCCGCGCCGAAGCTCGAGGGCGGACCGAAACTCGAGCCGGCGTCGAAGCCCGATCTGTCTGCGCGCATCGAGCCCGCGCTGCGGTCGGAGGGCGCGCCGCGACCGCCACGGCCGCCGGCGGTCGAGGAGCCGGCCGCGCCGGTCGAGCCCGAAGCGCCGCTTCCGCTGTCTCCTCTGCCTGCAGCCCGCGAGCGCAGGCCGCGGCTCGCCGATCCGTTGGCCGAATTGGCGGAAGAATTGTCCCGCGTGCCGACGGCACCCGAAACGACCAACATCGACCAACGCCAGCCTCCACGCCGGGCGCCGCGCCTGCAGCCGGCACCCCCGGCGGCGCCGCCGGCTGCGCCGACCGCCGCCGACGCCCCGTCCGCCGACCAGAATCTGTCGGAGATGGCGCAACGGCTGGAGGCCGCGCTGCGCCGCCCGGCCAGGGCGGCGGACAGGATTACCGACAAGCCCGACGATGTCCGCGCCAGAGAGCCGAGACCGGCAAGCGAGGCCGCTCCCGGCGGACCGGAGGAGTTCGCGCCGCGTTCGGTTCGGCTGGACGCGGGGCTGCGCCGTCCGTTCCGGACCGACGATTTCCGCCCGGGCCAGGGCGCGCCAAGCCAGGGCGCGCCAAGCCAGGCCGCGCCCGGCCAGGCGACCCCCAAGACAGCGAGCGAGCCGGCGGCGGCCGAGACCAGGGAATCCGCTTCGCCCGCGCCCTCGCCGCGGCTCGACGCCGGACTGCGGCGTCCGTTCAAGACCGACGAGGCCCGCTCCACCTCGGCCGCGCCGGATGCGACGAGCGAGCCTGCCGCGGCCGAGACGCCTGCGGATGCTGCTGCCCGGGCGGCACGCGAGGCACGGCCTGCCGGCCCCGACGCAAAACCGGCGCCGCAGAAATCGCTCTACGACAGCCTCGAGCAGGAAATGGCGAGCTTGCTGGGCCGGCCGGACGACAAACCCTGAGGATGTCGCCCGGCCGCTGAGGATCGTTATTGCTGCAGGGTGACGCCGGCGATCTTCACCGCTTCGCCCCAGAGCGGGATTTCTTTCGCAATGAAGGCGGAAAACTCCGCCGGGCTCGCGTCCTGCGCGGGCTCGACGCCGGCCTTTTTCATGTGCTCGACGAATTGCGGGTCCTTGAGCGCACGCGCGAACTCGGCCGCCATGCGGTCGATGATGTCCTTCGGGGTGCCGGCGGGCGCCATCATGCCGGTCCAGGAGACCATGTTGAAGCCGGGAAAGCCCTGCTCGGCGAGGCTCGGCACGTCGGGCGCCTCGCGCGAGCGCGTGCCGCTCGACACCGCCAGCATGCGGATCAGGCCGGCGCGCGCCTGCGGCAGCGCCTCCGAGATCGGCACGAACATGGTCGGGATGTGGCCGGCGATGAGGTCGGTGAGCGCCGGAGCGGTACCGCGATAGCTCACATTGGTCATCTCCAGGCCGGCGCGCTTGAGAAACAGCGACATCAGGAGATTGCTGACGCTGCCGGGCCCGCCGCCGCCGGCATAGGCCAGCTTTTCTTTTTGCGCCTTCACGTAGGCGACGAATTCCGGGACGTTCCGTGCCGGGAGTTTCGGATTGACGATCAGGACTTGCGGCGCCACGCCGAACAGGCTGATCGGCGCGAGGTCCTTCACCGGGTCGTAGCCGACCTTCGAGATCGCGGGAAAGATGGCGATGACGGAGGTACTGGCCCACAGCAGCGTGTTGCCGTCCGCCGGCGCGCGGGCGACCGCTTCGGTCGCGAGGATGCCGTTGCCGCCGACGCGATTCTCGATCACGAATTGCTGACCGAACGCCTCGCTCAGACGCGAGGCGGCGAGCCGGCCCATCACGTCGATATTTCCGCCCGCCGCAAACGGCACCAGCACCTTCACCGGCCGCTGCGGCCAAGTCTGCGCCTGCGTCTGCGTCTGCGCCTGCGTCTGCAGCGCGCCAACCACGGCCAGGATCGCCACCAGGACTGCCAACACCGCCAGAACAGGGCCGCGCCGAAACGTCATCATGGTGTCACCCGAAAGCTTCCGTGGGGCGGGCCGAGGCGCGCGCGCCGCCACAAACCTGTTCAACCGATGCATGGGGTCACCGCGGTCTACTGACGCGGGCAACGGGGTCATCCGGCTTGCGCGGACTGCGCATCTCGTCCGCGCTGACGCCCGCGCCTGCCCGGCGGCGAGCGGCAGCTCGCATCATTCGTCGCGATAGATGCGCTCGCGCCGCTCGTGACGCTCCTGCGCCTCGACCGAGAGCGTGGCGATGGGGCGCGCCTCCAGCCGCTTGAGCGAAATCGGCTCGCCGGTTTCCTCGCAATAGCCGTAGGTGCCGTCGTCGAGGCGGGCAAGCGCCGCGTCGATCTTGGCGATCAGCTTGCGCTGGCGGTCGCGGGCGCGCAACTCGATCGCCCGGTCGGTCTCCGAGGACGCGCGGTCGGCGAGGTCGGGGTGATTCTCGTTCTCGGCCTGGAGATGAGCCAGCGTCTCCTTCGCCTCTTTCAGGATCTCCTCCTTCCAGGCCATGAGCTTCTGGCGGAAATATTCCCGCTGGCGCTCGTTCATGAAAGGCTCTTTGTCGGAAGGTCGGTAGCTCTTGGTCTTGTCCAGTACTACTGCGTGGCCATTCTTCTGCGAAGACATTGCAACCCCGTGCCGAAAGACAAGCGAAGCCCCGCTCGCGGGGCGAGCTTATATCGGGCCGCGCGATCGTGGACAATAACGGAATTGTGGCCGCCACCGGTTTTCGGTGCGTTGCAAAAAAACGCTACCGGAAAGCGTTGCCGGCGCCCTCCGCTCGCCGGCGGCGCGCGGCAGACGATGGGCGTGGCGGCCGACGCGGTCCTGCAGCGCAACGCTCCCGGACGCACGCAAATTCACTTGCACCGCGCGTCATTGCGGGTGTTCCACGGTCTTGATCAACTCCGCGCTCGCGCTCGATGCGGGCGCCTGCGCGGGGAAGCTGATTCGCAGGTCGGAGATTTCCTCGACCAAAGCCAGGGCCGCGCCGGTGGTCAGGGCAAGGACATGGCCGCCGCGCGCCCTGTCGGCGCTGAGAAAATGGAAGTGCCAGCCGGCCACGTTGACGGAGCTTGCGGCGGCCGGGAAGCGGAACCCGATCAGGGTGCCGTCCACCTCGTCCAGGCTGTGCACGACCTGCTGCTCCTTGATCACCTCGGCCAAGGGGCGGTAGGGCGGCGTTTGCTTGGGCACGCTGCGCACGCGGATGGTCTGGAAACGGCCGTCGACGCGGACCGCCAGAACCTGCGATGCGCTGTAGGCCAGCGCATCGAGCGCAGCCTCGAGTTGCGCCGACGACTGTCCCGCGGCGACCGGCATCGAGCCTTGCGGCGTGAAGGCCGCGACCACTGCGAAGGGAGTGTGCTCCGTGTCTGCAACCGGCTGAGCCCGACCGTCGGTCATCCCGCGATACGCCTTGCCGTCGAGCACCATCATCTCGCCGTCCACGCCGTCGAACGTGCCGAGCCCGAAGCCGCCGTGACGGAGCAATTCACCCACCGTCGCATTGCCGTCATAGCCGCCCGCCAGCAGCGCGGAGATGGTGGAAATTTGATACGCCTCCGCGGCGCGCGCGGGCAGCGTCGCGGCGGCGAAGAGAACGAGCGCGAGCGCGCGCCAGATCATGAGGCGAAGCATGGTCAGGCTCCTGGTGGCGGGGTCGCGCGACTTGATCGAAAATATGTCGAGGCGTCAATCAGCCGATCGGCCGCATGCCCGGCCATCGCAAGCCTCGCGGCCGAACATGTTCGCTGGCGGCGAGTCCGTGGTTAGGCCGCAGCGCTGGGGAGAAATTTCAAGGCGACCCCATTGATGCAGTAGCGCAATCCCGTCGGCGCCGGCCCGTCCTCGAAGACATGGCCCAGATGTCCGCCGCAGCGCCGGCAATGGACCTCGGTGCGCGGCAGCAGCAAGACATGGTCGGTGGCGGTGCCGACCGCGTTCGGCAGCGGCCGATAGAAGCTCGGCCAGCCGGTCTTGCTGTCGTATTTCGTCTCCGACGAGAACAGCGGAAGCTCGCAGCCCGCGCAGGCAAAGGTTCCGGCGCGCTTCTCGCCGTTGAGCGGGCTCGAGCCGGGGATCTCGGTGCGGTGCAGGCGCAGCACGTCGTATTGCGCCTTGGTCAGGATGCGCCGCCATTCGCCGTCGCTTTTTTGGATTTCGAACGAGGCGGCAGCCTCGACGTCGCTGCCCTGCAGCAGCCAGCGCAGCCCCGCCGCCAGCGCGACAGCGCCCGCTCCCGCCAGCAGCAGACGACGATCCATGGCGTTTACCTCGAAGGCGTGTCCCGGGCGCAGCGCAGCATGAAGCGCGCGCAGACAAGTTTACGCAGTCTGCGCAAGCTTGACTGCGTGCGGAATGATGTGTTGCAGACCCGGGATCGTACCAGTCCGTGGCGGTCCCGGATCAGCGGTGCACCGCTTCGCGCTGCACCGCGTCCGGGACGCGTGGCTCGACCTAACGCCTATCAAGCGATCGATCATGGTGTCTAATCCTTCTTGCCCCACAGCTCTTCCAGCCGGGCGTCGCGCCCGCAATTGAAGCGGTAGAAGCGGTAGCGGATCGGATTCTTCAGGTAGTAGTCCTGATGGTAGTCCTCGGCTTTGTAGAACGGCCCGGCCGCCACGATCTCGGTCTGGATCGGCTGCCGGAAGCGCTTCTCGACCTCCGCCTTGGAGGCCTCCGCCAGCCGGCGCTGCTCCTCGCCATGATAGAAGATCGCCGTTCGGTACTGGTCGCCGCGGTCGCAGAATTGGCGATCCTTCACCAGCGGATCGATGTTGTGCCAGAACACATCGAGCAATTTTTGGTAGCTGACCTTGGCCGGATCGTACACGATTTCCACCGCCTCGGCGTGGCCGGTGCCGCCGCGCGAGACATCCTCGTAGCTGGGATTGGCGGTGCGCCCGCCGGTATAGCCGGACGTGGTGCTGATCACGCCCTCGACCTTGTCGAAATCCGCCTCCACGCACCAGAAGCAGCCCCCGGCAAACGTCGCGATGCCCTGTGGCGGGGTGCCCTGTGGCGGGGTGCCCTGCGCGGCGGCGCCGGCGAGGAGGCCGAGCCAAAGCGACAAAGCAAATCCGAGCCGTCGGCCCACGAGGCGGCGCATGCGGTCCTCCCTGCCGGTTTGGCGCAGACGTCTGCGCACGCGGAATATAGGGCGTCCGGTCTGCGCCGTCCGCCACAAATCGGCTCACCTTCTTGCGATGACGCCGTGAGCCGCCCGCGCTGAGAGGGCGCGAACTTCGCCGCGTGTGGTCGTCCCCGCGAAAGCGGGGGCCCGTCTGCCCCCAAGCCGGGATCTCTGGAATATGGATCCCCGCTTTCGCGGGGATGACATGCGATTTTGCCGCCCTTCGCGCGCACCCTCAATTGAAGCGCGGCGTCTTGTGCAAATAGAATTTCGTCATCTCGGCGCGGTATTTTTCCATCTCGGCCCGATTGAGGTCGAGGTCCGGTTTGGCGTCTGGCGGCACCAGCGAAAAATACGGCGTTTTCTTCGACTCGAGCTCGAATTCGGCGCGCGCTTGCTGCAGAAGCTCCGGCGACGTCAAGAGATCGATGATCGACGCCGCCAGCACCTTCGCTCCCACCACTTGGCCCTGGTGCGAGATCGAGCTCACCGGCGTCACCGCCGCCTTCCATTCGTGATACGCGATCCCTGGAACCGAGGCGGGAAAATTCAAGAGGCCGGCCGGCACCACCCAGGACACATCGCCGTTGTCGTTCGAGGAGGTGGCCTGCGCCCGCCCGCCGAGCGGGATCGGTTGCGTCCGCAGCCCGACGACCGGCTTCTGCGCCGCTTTCTGGAAGTCCTTGGCGAACTGCTGCTCCTGCTCGCTCCATTTCGGCACGCCGACCGCCTCGATATTCTTTTGTACCGCCTCGGCGATCGTCTTGCTGACGCGCTGCGGCCAGGCGGAGGCGGCGTATTGAACGTCCCAGGTGGTGCCGGTCATCAGCGCCGCACCCTCGGCGATCTTCAAGAGCTTGTCATAGGTCTCCCTGGCCGCCGGCATGCTGGCATCGCGCACGAACCACCAGATCTGTCCCTTGTCGGCGATGATATTGGGCTGGATGCCGCCGGCGGTGATTGTCCGATGCGCACGGTAAGTCGGGCGTAGATGCTCGCGCAGCTTGTCGAAACCGATGTCCATCAGTTCCACCGCGTCGACGGCGTCCTTGCCGTCCCAGGGATTGACGGCACCGTGGGCGGTCTTGCCGTGAAACGTAAAGACCGAGCTGATCGCGGCGTAGTTCTGCACGCCGTAGCCGGTGGTGAGGCCGTCGCCGATATGCAGGTAGATGATGGCGTCGACGTCCTTGAAGATGCCGGCCCGCACGAGATACGGGCGGCTTGCCAATTGCTCCTCGGCCGGTCCGAACGAGATCGCGACCGTCCCGGGGATGCTGTGGCGCTGCATCACCTCCTTGACCGCAAAGGCGGCGAGCGAGGCCACCCCGCCGTGGGTGTTGTGGCCTTCCATGTGACCGGGGCCGTCCTTCACCAGCGGCTTGCGCTCATAGCTGCCGGGTGTCTGCGAGCCGCCGGGCAAGGCATCGATCTCGGTGACGATGGCGATCTTGGGCGCCCCGCTTCCGTACTCGGCCCAGAAACTGGTCGGCATGCCGGCGCCGCCCAACTCCACCTTGAAACCGGCGGCCGTCAGCGTGTCCTTGAGCAGCTTCGTGCCCTCGAATTCCTGCATCCCGAGCTCGCCGAAGTAGAAGATCGAGTCGCTGATGTCCGCCATCTGCTGCGCGTTGCGATCGACCACCTCGAAGGCGAGCTGCTTGCGCTCGTCCTGCTTGCGCTCGTCGGCGCTCGCCGGCGGGGCGAGCGCGGGCACGAGACCGAGTGCAAGAGTGCCGATCCACGCCCGCGTGATGATCCCCATCGCCCTGCTCCATCCTACGGCATCAAGCCGCGCGGCCGTGCGGCCGGGGCAAAGACGGTACGCTGCGACCCCGCGCACGACAAGTTTCGCAGCACGGCTCTGCCATGCGAATTTTTTGTGCTAGCGGCGCCCGCGCGAGCCTTTACACTCGCGCACCATATTTGGAGACCTCATGCGCTTCGAAGGCACCAGCGCCTATGTGGCGACCGACGACCTCAAGATCGCGGTCAACGCCGCGATCACGCTCGAACGGCCGTTGCTGGTCAAGGGCGAGCCCGGCACCGGCAAGACCGTGCTCGCCCTCGAGATCGCCAAGAGCCTCGGCGCCCAGCTGATCGAGTGGCACATCAAATCGACCACCAAGGCGCTGCAGGGACTTTACGAATACGACGCGGTGTCGCGGCTGCGCGACAGCCAGCTCGGCGACGAGCGCGTCAAGGACATCCGCAATTACATCAAGCGCGGCAAGTTGTGGGATGCCTTCGTCGCGGATGCGCGCCCCGTGCTGCTGATCGACGAGATCGACAAGGCCGACATCGAGTTCCCCAACGACCTGCTGCAGGAGCTCGACCGCATGGAGTTCTTCGTCTACGAGACCGGCGAGACCATCAAGGCGCGGCGGCGGCCGATCGTGGTGATCACCTCCAACAACGAGAAGGAGCTCCCCGACGCGTTCCTGCGCCGCTGCTTCTTCCACTACATCCGCTTCCCCGACGCCGACACCATGCGTGCGATCATCGAGGTGCATTTCCCCGGCATCAAGCAGCGGCTGGTGGCGGAGGCGCTGCGGCTGTTCTACGAGATCCGCGACGTGCCGGGCATGAAGAAGAAGCCGTCGACCTCGGAGCTGCTCGACTGGCTCAAGCTGCTGATGGTCGAGGACATCGGTCCGGAGACGCTGCGCGAGCGCGACCCCAAGAAGCTCATTCCTCCGCTGCACGGCGCGCTGATCAAGAACGAGCAGGACGTGCACCTGTTCGAGCGGCTCGCGTTCATGGCGCGGCGCGAGGGGCGGTGACGGCGGCATCCACGCGAGTTCGCGTTGGTGCCTAGCGCATGTTCCGGAAAAGTGGGAACCGGTTTTCCGAACAGAACATGCGCAAAATCGAAGAATCTAGAGCGCATCACGATTCGACCCAATCGGGATGCGCTCTAGTGCCCCGAACCCGAAGTTCGCGCATACCGTGCGGCAAATGCGATCGCGAACTTCGGGTTCAAAAGGGGCACTAGAATCATAGAGTTGCTAGTGGTCCTTAGATTCCGAAGTTCGTATCTGAGCGTGCTGCGAGTGCTGACGAACTTCGGAATCGGACCGCTAGTCTGGCCTCTGCGCCGCCGGGTCAGAATCGTTGGCGGCGCGCACCGTCGCCGGGCCAGTGCTGCCGATCATCCTCCTCGCCCACCGGACTGTCGTGCACCGGCGCGGCGGCGATGTCATCGCCCGGCTCCGCACGATCGATCGGGGGCGAGGCGATGTCCTCCGCCATGACGGGATCGGCCGGAAGCTCGGCCAATGCCGGCTCCTCCGGCAATTCGCCGCGCGGCACCACGGCGCCCAGCCGCGCCTCGACATGCGCCGGTTCTTCGCCGGCGCGCAGCGCCGCCAGCTCCGCCCCGCGCCGGTATTCGTCCTCGCGTTGCCGGGCCTGGCGCGCTTCGAAGCGTTCGCGGGCGTTGACCCACCAGTAATAGACCTGCATCGCGGCGCGGCCGAGCCGTCCGCCCGCCCAGACCAGTTCGAACGGAGCGAACAACCGCCAGCTGTCGTCGCCCTCGACGATCGCCTGCGCGAGAACGTTGCCGGCCATGGCGGTGGTATTGAGTCCGTGGCCGCCGAAACCGCTCGCCAGCCAAAGCCCCGGCGACAGCTCGCCGATTTGCGGCATGCGGTGCAGCGCGTTGCCGAGCACCGCCGACCAGACGTGCTCGACCTCGACTTCGCCGAGCTGCGGATAGACCTCCGCGATATCGGCTTGCAGTCGCGGCGCGAATTTGCCGGGATCGGCCTCCCAGGTGGTCGAGCGCCCGGACCACAGCAAGCGGTCGTTGCCGACGATGCGGTAGTGATTGTTGGCGAGGTCGGTATCGGTCACCGCGCCGCGATAGGCGATGGCCTCGGCGAGCCGCGGTCCAAGCGGCGCGGTGGCGATCACGTAGCTCCAGATCGGCACCAGGGTGCCGGCGATGCGCGGCATCAGGGCCCCGAGATGGACGTTGCAGGCCAGCACGATGTGGCCGGCACGAACGCGCGCCGAAGGCGTGACGATGCGCTTGCGCACGCCTTCGACGTCGATCGACAGCGCCGGCGTGTCCTCGAAGATGTGCGCTCCCGCCGCTGCCGCCGCATCCGCGAGCCCGAGCGCATAGTTGAGCGGGTGAATGTGGAACGCGCGCGGCAGGTGCAGGGCGTGGAAGTAGTGATTGCTCCTGAGCACCGCGCGTACGCGCTCGGTCGGCCAGCCCTCGGCCTCCGCGCCGAGCTCCTCGTAGAGCTGCACATTCGCCAGGATCTCGTCGGCGTTGTCGACCTTGGATACCTTGAGCCAGCCCGCAATCGGCGCGACGCCGGGCATTCGCGCCTCGGCGATCGTCGTGCGCACGTATTTGAGTCCCATATCGGACAGCGCCCACAGCGCCTTGGCGTGCTCCAGGCCGACGCGGCTCACGATCCTGACCATGGATTCGCCAAAGCCGGGAAGGACAAAGCCGTCGTTGCGGCCGGACGCGTTCCAGGCGATGCGGCGGCTCTCCAACACCGCCACCGACCATCCGCGCCGCGCGATTTCGCGCGCGGTGGTCAGTCCCGCGAGGCCTGCGCCGACCACGCAGACGTCGACGTCGAGATCGAAGGTGAGCGGCCCGCGCGGGGACGCCGGAACCATGGTCGCCGTGTACCAGCTCGGCGCGTAGGATGCCCGCTCGGACGGAACCATTGATATTCCTCGAATATCGGGGATCTTCGGGGCGTACCCTTCGCTGTACCCACCCTCTGTAGGCCGCTAGGAAGGCTGTATAGCCGTTTTGTTGGCCCGGGCGCCACCTCCGACGCTGGGGTGCGAGCCGGCGGCCTCGCCAAGGGCGGGGCGCGCTATTCCCTCAGCCAACTTTTAGCATGCCGCCATCGCCGCCACCGCGCGGCCCGCTTGAAGAAATCGAGCATTGTGAGCAATCTTATACAGACAGGGACGCGAGATCGGCCCACGCTTATTGATACCGAGGCGCTTCCCGTCATCAGCCCCCGACCCAAGAGCCGCCCTCGGTTAGTGTCTGTCTAGTGCAATGTTATGCGTAACGCACAGAGCCCCCGCATGTGGGGCTCTGCTGTTTTTGGTCACCGGACCCCAGTCCTCCTCGGCCTCGCGCCTCACCGCCGCGCATGAGGCGTCTTCAGCACCGCTGTTTGTAAACAAGCTGCCGAGTGGAACAGACTGCGATTGCAAGCTCCAGTCGCTGTCCTGCCAGCATCGCGAGAGAGTGGCACGTTTTGCCAATGGCGAAAAAAATGTCTCGCTTGTCTCCAGTAATAGGCGCACGCTGCGCGAATCATCGGCTGCGGCTCTGTGCCAGGCGCCGGTGGCTGAGAGACCGGTCGCGCTCCCGCCTGCCAGGCGATGGAGCTGCAAATGTGGATCACGATATTCGCCCTAACTTTCGCCACAGCAATTACCTTCGGTGTGGCATCAGTTATGTTGCACACTAAATATTTCGCTCGTTTCAACGCATAAAAAGCCCACAACGCCCTCGGCGAGCACGCGTCATAGTCGTCGTCGCTCCACTCGCCGGAGGGGCGGGAAGTCGAGGCGCGCTTGAGGATCAGACCGGTCATCATTTCGCGAGCACCAGCCGTCCCGCCTCTGTAATCCACACCCGCATGACTTCGGTCGTGTGCCCAGCGATGACCAATTGCTTGGTCCGCCCAGTCGCGAGTCCGTCGCGGATGAAGTCAATCAGCATCTCGGTTGTCAGACCGTGGGCAGCCATCAAAAGGGTATCGGTAGCACCGTCTGGACAGGACGCGAGCAGTTCAAGCGCGCGGCGGCGGGTAGGCTCCGGGCCACGGCGCCGTCGTAGTCGCGGTGTTGCCATTGGCGAAGCTCGGAGAGCGATCCCTGGCTTTATAGGACACCCGCCAATGGACCGGCCTCGTCATTTTTGGATTCGCCGCCCGATGTGTCCGGCTCGAAAGACGCACCAGCTCTTGGCGAACGCCGCCATCGCTGCCCCGCGCGTCGGCTCACGCGAGCAAGTGGGCGCTTTCCACCGTGGCTTGAGCGCTTGGATCCTTTTCTCAGCGTATGCGTTGGCGTGAGCATGAGCGACGAACAAAAGGTTCGCTATTGGACCGAGAAGCTTGGCTGCAGCGAGGATGAACTTGCTGCTGCAGTAGCGCGAGTGGGCACTTCACCTGACGCCGTACGGCGGGAGATTTACAGACACTGGGCATACGGGACATTCCGACTGGTCGCTCCTAAGACAGAAGCGCCGTCACCATTGGTCCGGGGGCGGGATGGAAAGACCGTCGCGATAGAGGCATATAAGGAGGCAACTGACACTCACGGCCGAGCGGGGCTCTGGTCGAACAAATGCAATGGAGGCAATTGTGGCGACCGTCGTACGCACCACCCAGCGGATTCCACAGAGGTCCATCAACCGCTTCAGCGCGCTAGACAACGAACCAGCGAGGGTTCTGAACCTGGCGACCGCGAACCTTAAGTCCCTGGTAACTGTGCTCGGAATCTCGGCGCGTCTGGCCAAGCAGATCGTCCGCATCAGGAAAAAACACCCGCTGCGTACTCACGCCGACCTTTATGCCATTCCCGGCGCCAATCGTGCCGCCGTAGAACGTATCCGACGCAGGAGTCTGCTTGAGGGCGATACCTGCGCCATAATCACGGACGTGTTGCCAACGAACCGCCGCATCATGAGTCACAGGCCGTTCATTTTGCGCGTGAGTTTCGTGGCAGGGCCGGCCGCGCCACCAGTGCTGGCACGCGTTGCCGTCGAATGGGCCGGAAAGCCATTTCATCTCGAGCAGCGAACCACGCGCGCAAATCTGCTAGCAGGCTATGTCGACGTCAGATTCGATCGGAAGCACACGCTGCCGTCAGGACCTGCGGTCTTTCGCGCCACGCTTTCGACTCAACAGGGCGGTCAGTCGGAATTTCGCGTGACGTGCATGGTCTTGCCATCGAATCCGTTCAGCCTCTTGCTCTCACCACGAGGGAGCTTCGTCACTGGCACCTTCAGCGCACGAGGCGTGCGCAACGGCAACGCGTTCGACACGAGCATCAACGTCACGCTGAGTAACGGTGACGCGTCCGCGGTCAGCGTATCTCCGCAGTTCACGTGGAAGTTCTGGGATGGAGGTGTAGGCGGCTTCTTGGTAGAGCAGGGTACTGGCAGCTTTGGCGGTGCTATCTCTGTTCCGGCTTTTAACACGTGGGGCGGCTCCATTGGCTTTCATTCGCCCCAGGGCAGCGGCGTGTTCAACAAGTTTGACGGCCGAGAGGACATGACGATCGAAATCATCATGACGAAGTCTCCCAACACTGCGGTCTCCGGGACTATCACTGCAAGAACCATGTTCCGGTTTGGCGTCAACGTGACCAAGGTGGCCTTCGAGGATTTCGTCGGCGCGGAGAGTGGGGATCTGATCGCCGCTGCTGAGGTCACGCGCGCGATATATGAGCGACACGATGTGTCGTTTTCGACGGATCGCCGGGGAATCGCACAGGCTAACGCCGGAGGATTCGAATCAATCACTTCCGATTCCGAAGCGCGGGACCTGTGGGAGCAGTGGTCCGGCCCGAACACGAACAACAACATTGACGCATTTGTCGTAAACCAGCTGCTCATCGACGGAAAATATGATGGTCTCGACGGAGACATCCCGGGCCCGACCTCTCATGATGGACGCAGCAGCGGCACTGTGCAGAACAAGTCTGGTTTCGTGGACGGCTCTGGTGTCCGGCGGTTGCACATTGAGTACCTGGGCATGCTGATTGGTCATGAGCTGGGGCACTACCTGGGTCTCCAGCACACCAATGATGCCGGTAACCTGATGTTGCCCAGCAGCGGCACCACCGATACGAATCTCACGTACGACCAGTACCGCACCATCATCCGGCACGGCTGGGTCTCGATCGATTGACATAGCAGACCCCGGAGCTCGACTACATGGCCACACAGCGCAGGCGAATCAAACGAGACCCGTTTAGGCTGAACGAACCACGCGCCCGCGTTGCGGGCGGAATCCGGCGGAGTTCGGTTGTTGTGAAGGACGCGGCATTCGCTGGCATCCGCGATCGTGAGCGGCTTTACGGCATTCTGTTACAGCACGATCCGGACGGTACTCTGCCGCAGTTCACCGCGCGGGACATGAGCATACTTCGGCAGATCGCTACGGAGGGTCCGCTGACAAACCACGTCCCGGAAATCCGCCGGAGAGCGATCATCCTGCTCGCCAATTCTCCGACGCCGGAGAATCTGGAGTTGCTTGGCGACTTGGCCATTGCGGGCGAAGACTTCTACGTCAGAAGCTATGCATTGTTGGCATTGGGCCAGACCGGATTGAAGCTGACCGCGCCTCTGTTGTGTGACGCTTTGTCTGCGACCGAATCGACGGAGCGGCAGGCCGCGGAAGTCGCTTTACGCACAGTTGCCCGGCGTGCGGGCCCTGCGATTCTCCGCGCATTGCTGCAGAACGAACGGGATGACGCAACCCGGGCGTCCCTTGATCGCATCCTGACTACCCTCGGTGAACAGCGGCCGAAGCGGCGCCTCCCGAGCCGAATCACTCCATTGGAAAGAAAATAGGAGCCAGCGGGGCGGGTTGATCGAACTTGCGACGATCGACGTCGGCAGAGTCTGCATTCCGCGTCGGCGCGGCATCGCGGCGCACCCGGTGATACTGAACTGCCACAGTCACCCGCTTCCTTGCCAGACGCCGCGTCAGAGTCCATGAGCCAGGGCCGAGAGAGCCGGTCCCGCAAATCTGCACAGGACGATAAGTGGAGTTTCTGCCTGACGGCAGGCACGCTGTAGCCTGCGAATCAGGAGCGACCATGACGAGACGAGCGCGCCGGCACCACACGCCGGCGTTCAAGGCGAAGGTGGCTCTTGCCGCCATCAAGGGCGATCGAACATTGGCTCAACTTGCGGAGCAGTTCGACGTCCACCCCAATCAGATCACATCGTGGAAGGCGCAGCTCGAGGGCGGGGCTGCCGATGTGTTCGGTCCCGGCGGCGGCAATGGAGCCGCGCCACCAGCTGTGGATGTGAAGTTTCTGCACGCCAAGATCGGCGAGTTGACGCTGGAGAACGATTTTTTAGAGGGCGCGCTCACCAAGGCGGGATTGCTGAGCGCAAAGCGATGATCGACCGTGAGCACGATCTGCCAATCACCCGGCAGGCAGAAGTCCTGCGCATCAGCCGTGGCAGCGTCTACTACCTGCCGCGGCCGGTGCCGGGCGCCGACCTTGCGATCATGCGGCGTCTCGACCGGCTGCATCTGGAGTTCCCCTTCGCCGGTTCGCGGATGTTGCGAGGCCTGCTGGCTGCCGAGGGGTGCAAGATCGGCCGTCGGCATGTCAAGACGCTGATGCGGCGAATGGGGATAGAAACGCTCTATCGGCGTCCACGCACGACCAAGCCTGAGCCGGGCCACAAGATCTACCCGTACCTGCTGCGCGGGATGGAGATCACGCGGCCGAACCAGGTGTGGGCGATGGACATCACCTACATCCCGATGGCGCGCGGCTTCGTGTATCTGGCCGTGGTGCTTGACTGGTTCAGCCGCCGCGTGCTGGCGTGGCGGCTGTCGATCACAATGGAAGCGGCGTTCTGCGTCGAGACGCTGAAGGATGCTCTGGCGCATCACGGCAAGCCGGACATCTTCAACACGGACCAGGGCTCGCAGTTCACGGGCGCGGCCTTCACCAGTGCACTCGCCAGCAACGGCATTACGATCAGCATGGACGGCAAGGGCGCCTGGCGGGACAACGTGTTCGTCGAACGGCTGTGGCGCAGCGTCAAATACGAGGAGGTGTACCTGCGAGCCTACGACAGCGTCAGCGAGGCCCGCGCTTCGATCGGCCGCTACCTGGACTTCTACAACGGCCGCCGACCGCATTCGAGCCTTCACGGCACGACACCCGATCAAGCCTACTTCACCCAGCTGCCCGTCCGCTTGGCAGCCTAACCCCGGCAGAGGCTCCACTTATCGAGGCGGAAAATCTGTTCAGACAACCGGGGCCACCTCAAACTTCCGTCTCTCCATGACCCACCTCCAGCTCCATCAAAACACCTAACTCGGTGTCTTCGGAACCGGGAACCGGGTGCAGGCCATCCTGCAAGGATGGCGTCTGAGCTTCGCCAACCTTCGCTGCGTGGAGCCCACGCCTCAGGGATCAAGGCTTGTCAAGCACCACTCGGAAGAGGTCCTTTGCCACCATTGCCGCAATGAGTTCCCCGATGAGTTGACCAATCCTCATATCCCGAAACTCTGCTTCCCAAGCTAGTTGCGCGACCTCGTCCAAAGCGAGCGGCAATTCAATTGTCCGCTCCCTGCCATTGTGCTGAATCCTGATCGCGACGCTCACCGAGCCGGCCTCAAGCGTTTTCACCCGCTTTTGCTGCGGCCTCGCGGCTAGGGCTGGCTCTGCCGGTTCCGACTGTGAGATTTCCTGAGATTGTTCTTCTATGGGTTGCGACAGCATACTTCCATCGCGATCAACCGGACTATGCATAGTAATGGCTTTCTGCCGCAGCAAGCGGACCCCATTGTCAACTTTAGGTCGTCTCAGACTGATACCCAGCCTAGAGCAGGTGACTTGCAGAGAACCAATGGTTACGTCGAGTATCTCAGCGATCCCTTCTCGGCTCTCTCCCCGCTCCACGAGATTTCTAATCTGCTGAAGTCTCTCCAGCGTAAACTTTGTCGGCCTACCACGAGTAGTCAGCAGTTGCGGCCCGAGCTTCGCCAGCGTTCCCGTAGATGCATTACCGAAGGTCATGGTGAGCCCGCCTAGAGTTCGTGTTAACCGACGCATCCGGCGCAGGATCGCGCCCCGTGGCCGATCAAGGCTGGTTGCCGGATTTCACGCATTTAGTCGCTTTGCCGCCCATGCGGGTTTTGTTACTCTTTGCCAAACATTTGCTCATCGCAGCCAGAACACTCTGTTGCGTGGGCTAGCCATCACGCGGCGAGCGCCACCGCTTGGCTTCAGCCAGGCCTGGTGATCACGTAAAGCCGTGATGCCAAGATCGCGCCCTAACTAAGGCTCTGTACGGCAGAACCCTCGTTTACGGGCCATCTCAACCGCGGTATTGACGGCTTCTTCGAGACTGTCCGTGTAGTAGGCCGTCGTTTCGTTTCCATCGCGGAAGTTCACGCGATAATCGCCAGAGCGCACCTTGCGCAGAGTGAGCCCGAGATGGCGTGCGATTGATTTGGCTTCCTGGAGCGTCGTGGGTTTTTTGATCGTCATCGGGAAGCAGTCGCTGTCGAATGCCAGCTAAGCCTCGCAGTTGAAGCAGCTTGCCAGCTCTTGGCTCTTGTGACCTTCGGGAACGGCATCACACTTGCCTCGCCTCAAGGATCTCGATGGTCTCGACACACGGTTCCTTGCGCCAGCGATTGGCATTGCGTTCGGCCAGCGCACGGCTTGCTGCCCATTCGGCGTGGCTGCAGGCCGCGATGCCCTTGGGCCAGAGGTTGCTCGGCGGGTGCGCGGCGAAATGGATCACGAGACAGTGCGAATAAACGTGGCTCGTGCTGCTGCGCTTGTGCACCTTGCCGCTGGCATCGGTGGCCTCGAACTTGATGCGCACGATTACTCCGTCATGAAATAGCCGCTAGCGCTGAGCCGTTGGCCAACTTGGCCAGCGCACTGAAATTGTGCCGCGCTGCTGGGAGCGCTTCCCCGCGTCTTGTCGCTTGGCCTCGTCTCAGAGACTTGTTACTTTGAGCCAAACATTTGTTTGGCGAAGCCATGGTAGCAATTGTCCCTGTCCAGGCGGGTCAATGATGAGCAATGGAACTTCTTCAGCCCTGAATGTTGAACAGGAGTTGGATTCAATCCCAACGGCGCAAGGGGGCCTTTCCCGCCTCGCTATCGCGCGCCTCCAAAGCGCTGGCGTACCAATGGTGCCTATTCTGAGGCGTGTGGGACTGACGCCGGAGGTGATCGCCGACCCGGAAGAGCGACTGAGCGTGCGAAGCCAAGTGGCGCTTTTGGACGAGGCGGCGATTGCCCTGAAGGATGACCGTCTTGGTTTTACGCTGGCTCACGATTTCGAACCACGCGAACTCGGGCTGCTTTACTACGTCATGGCGTCTTCGCAGACTTTAGGCGATGCACTGAAACGGGTTGCTCGATACAGCCATATTACCAACGAGGCACTCGTGGTCGGATATCGAGAGGGAAACAGCCTCATTATCAACCTGAGCTACTCTGGCATTTCACGGCACTCAGAGAGACATCAAATTGAGTTTTGCATGTTTGCTGTATTACGAATTTGCCGCGTGCTGACGGGGCAGAACCTCGTACCGCAACACTTCTGGATCTCTCATCATCGATCGGGAGCCAACTCCGAAATGGCGCGATTTGTCGGAACGATGGTGGAGTTCGGCGCTGATACCGACGAGTTTGCCCTCAACACCAACGCACGTGAGTTGCCGCTTATTCACGCTGATACTTATCTCAATGACCTTCTCCTGAAATATTGCGAAGCGGTGCTAGCCGATAGAAGAGGTGATACGAGCGAGTTGCGCACCAGAGTTGAGAACGCGATCTCGTCGTTGCTTCCTCATGGAAGAGTGGTGGTGGATGACGTTGCTCGCAGTCTGGGAATGAGCAAGAGGACACTGGCGCGAAAGCTTTCGGACGACGGGTTGAACTACACTGAAATATTTCAGCAACTGCGGCGCGACCTAGCGGTTCGTTACCTCGGTGACCGCAAGCTACAGATATCCAAGATTGCGTGGCTGCTCGGCTTTAACGAGGTGAGTGCATTCACGCATACATTCAAGCGGTGGACTGGAAAGACGCCGAGCCAGATGCGTGCAACCGGTGCATCTTCAGATTTTGTGCGGGGTGGCCAGAGCGAGTGATACAGGCGATCGCGGAGGCGGCCTTGGCGTCTCCGCTCAAATCAATGGGCCTTCGGAATTTTTGATCTTAGATATTTTCACACCCCTAATTTAATGCGCGGGGGGTACCCCTTGGTGGCAGCGTCCCGTGGAAGTCGAGAGCTGCGGCGCGCGTCATGGGCCTGCCAGAAAGAGAAGATCCGAAATGGCCACACAGGCGATCCAACGATCAGAGAACTTGACCGTTATCGAGCCGACAATTCATGGTGAGGATAGTGGCCCAGACAGCGGCGGCTGGCAATGAACGAAACGGTCTTGAACAAGCTGGAGCTGCGGCTAGGCAGGCTGCACGCAAGACAGCGCCTAGGCATCGAGACGGATCACGAAAGTCAAATTTTTGGCCAAGGGATCAACTTTTTTCACATTGAAAACTGGTATTCGATCCACTCTGTCATTCGAACGACGCTCAAGTTGCTGGGACTGTATGGGCGTGGCCGCAAGAATGCCGAACGGATCCAAATCCGGCACAACCACGTTGGCAGCAAGAGTTTGCCAAACCGGTTCGACGGCTTCACACTACTTCATATCAGCGATCTACACGTGGATATGAGCGAAGGCGCGATGCGGCGCCTGAATGAGGTTCTTCCAGGCCTAACCTATGACATGTGTGTCATGACTGGAGACTATCGCGGCGCGACATTTGGGCCGTTCGATACCACGCTCGAAGGCTTGGCACGGGTACGCGCCCATCTCAAGGGGCCAGTCTACGGAGTGCTCGGAAATCACGATTCCATTCGCATGGTGCCCGAACTCGAAGAAATGGGAATTCGGATATTGCTCAACGAATGCGAGACGATTTCGCGACGCGACGAAGCAATTTACCTAGCCGGCATCGACGATGCCCACTACTATCGAGTTGATAATATAGAAAAGGCAGCAGCCGAAATCCCAGACGGCGCGTTCTCTATTCTGCTGTCACATACACCTGAACTTTACCGCCAGGCTGCACATGCCGGCTTCGATCTGTTTCTGAGTGGCCATACCCACGGTGGTCAGATCTGTCTGCCTGGGTCTATTCCAATCACCCTTAGTTCGGTTCTGCCAAGGCATATGGGTTCTGGGCCATGGAATTACGGTGAGATGGTCGGCTACACCTCGGTCGGAGTGGGATGTGCTGTAGTTCCCGTCCGTATTAATTGCCTTCCAGAAATTACACTGCATCATCTACAGCGTATTTGATCGTAACGCGATCAAGAACGTGCAGGCCGATCAGAACGAAGTGAGAGTGAGGTGGCCCCGGTTGTCTGAACAGATTTTCCGCCTCGATAAGTGGAGCCTCTGCCGGGGTTAGGCTGCCAAGCGGACGGGCAGCTGGGTGAAGTAGGCTTGATCGGGTGTCGTGCCGTGAAGGCTCGAATGCGGTCGGCGGCCGTTGTAGAAGTCCAGGTAGCGGCCGATCGAAGCGCGGGCCTCGCTGACGCTGTCGTAGGGCTCGCAGGTACACCTCCTCGTATTTGACGCTGCGCCACAGCCGTTCGACGAACACGTTGTCCCGCCAGGCGCCCTTGCCGTCCATGCTGATCGTAATGCCGTTGCTGGCGAGTGCACTGGTGAAGGCCGCGCCCGTGAACTGCGAGCCCTGGTCCGTGTTGAAGATGTCCGGCTTGCCGTGATGCGCCAGAGCATCCTTCAGCGTCTCGACGCAGAACGCCGCTTCCATTATGATCGACAGCCGCCACGCCAGCACGCGGCGGCTGAACCAGTCAAGCACCACGGCCAGATACACGAAGCCGCGCGCCATCGGGATGTAGGTGATGTCCATCGCCCACACCTGGTTCGGCCGCGTGATCTCCATCCCGCGCAGCAGGTACGGGTAGATCTTGTGGCCCGGCTCAGGCTTGGTCGTGCGTGGACGCCGATAGAGCGTTTCTATCCCCATTCGCCGCATCAGCGTCTTGACATGCCGACGGCCGATCTTGCACCCCTCGGCAGCCAGCAGGCCTCGCAACATCCGCGAACCGGCGAAGGGGAACTCCAGATGCAGCCGGTCGAGACGCCGCATGATCGCAAGGTCGGCGCCCGGCACCGGCCGCGGCAGGTAGTAGACGCTGCCACGGCTGATGCGCAGGACTTCTGCCTGCCGGGTGATTGGCAGATCGTGCTCACGGTCGATCATCGCTTTGCGCTCAGCAATCCCGCCTTGGTGAGCGCGCCCTCTAAAAAATCGTTCTCCAGCGTCAACTCGCCGATCTTGGCGTGCAGAAACTTCACATCCACAGCTGGTGGCGCGGCTCCATTGCCGCCGCCGGGACCGAACACATCGGCAGCCCCGCCCTCGAGCTGCGCCTTCCACGATGTGATCTGATTGGGGTGGACGTCGAACTGCTCCGCAAGTTGAGCCAATGTTCGATCGCCCTTGATGGCGGCAAGAGCCACCTTCGCCTTGAACGCCGGCGTGTGGTGCCGGCGCGCTCGTCTCGTCATGGTCGCTCCTGATTTCGCAGGCTACAGCGTGCCTGCCGTCAGGCAGAAACTCCACTTATCGTCCTGTGCAGATTTGCGGGACCGGCTCTCACCTCAAAAATATTTTCAATAAGACAGGAACCCATCGACAAGCTGAACTTGTCGTAGTCATCCTTACCGCTCTCCCGGGCTGCGTTGGAGTCCACAGAGGCTTGGCTCAAACGAACAAATCTCTGGCGTGATCGAACAAATCCCAGGAAGGGGTCAGAGCGACTAAGGGATATCAGCCAGAAGGTGACAAGAACAAGCACCTTTTCCCATCACCGCAGAGTGAAGAGCTGATGGAGCTGAAGCTAGACGACGCAACGGAATTCGTCGCCGCGCTGACGGGAGAGCGTCATGACTAAATTGGAGAATAATCGCTGTGCAAACTGTGGTGCAAAGTTTGGTCTTGTCAGCCACCACCATTGGGGCCTGCGCTTCTGCCGCAAAGCTTGCAAGGACAACTTCCTTGCGAAAACGGCGAAGGACTATGCGTGCCTAAGAAGGTGGTTTGGCTTCTTACCTCGCGGCGCTGCGTAACTTAGTTTAATCCGCTCTGCTAACTGAGGCCCCATCCTTGTGAACCGCCCCGGGTTTGCCGGAGGCCGTTTGGTTTGAGTCACATTCCGCCTCCGCCAAAAGCTTCTTCAGCTTGGCGTTCTCGTCCTCCAGCGCCTTCAGTCGCTTGGCGTCCGACACCTCGAGGCCGCCGTATTTGGCCTTCCACTTGTAAAACGTCGCGCCGCTGATTCCGTGCTTGCGGCAAATGTCGACCGTCTTTGCTCCGCCCTCCTGCTCCCGCAATATCCCGATGATCTGCTCTTCCGTGAACCGGCTCGGCTTCATGTCCATCCCCTTCCAGGCGATGGACTCTACCCATTTTTGGCGGAAATCTCGGGGCTCAGGTCACCACGAAACCCTGCTTCCGTCACGTTCTGGCCCTGGCGCTCAAGCGCATCAGAGCAAGCAGCTAGTGGATCAACTCTAACGTTTGCTTCCCACGTTTGACAGCGGCGAGGATACGGTTTGGGCGCGCGGTCCAGACGAAGGGTTTGGGATCGGTGTTGGTCTCGGCGATGAAGCGCTTGATAGCGGCTTCGAGTTCGGCGACGGATCGGAATACGCCGCGGCTGAGGCGCTGGTTTGTGAGCTTGGCGAAGAAGCTCTCGACGGCATTGAGCCAGGATGCAGAGGTCGGAGTGAAGTGGAAGGTCCAACGGGGATGCTGCGCCAGCCATTTGCGGACCTTCGGGTGCTTGTGAGTGGCATAGTTGTCGACGACCGCGTGGATCGCCTTTCGTTTGGGGACTTGCGCGTCGATGTCGTTGAGGAAGCCGATGAATTCCTGATGGCGATGGCGCTTCATGTTGCGGCCGATGATGGTTCCATCGAGAACGTTAAGGGCGGCGAACAGCGTGGTCGTGCCGTTGCGCTTGTAGTCATGTGTCATCGTCCCGGCGCGGCCCGGCTTCATCGGCAGGCCCGCTGGGTGCGATCGAGAGCCTGGATCTGGCTCTTCTCGTCGACCGAGAGGACGACCGCGTGCTCAGGAGGATCGACATAGAGGCCGACCACGTCGCGGAGCTTTTCGGCGAACTTCGGGTCGTTCGACAGCTTGAAAGTTCGGCTGCGATGGGGCGTGAGTTGATGGGCTTCGAGAATGCGCTGCACCGAGCGCAAACTGATCCCCACCTCCCGGGCCAGCATCCGTCCCGTCCAGTGAGTGGTCTCGCCGGTTGGCGGACCAGTCACCAGGTCAATGACCTTCTGAACAGTGGCGGCGGGCAGCGGCGGCTTGCCCGGCTTGCGCGTCTTGTCACGCAGCAAGCCATCGACGCCCTCCAGCATGAACCGCTCTTGCCATCGCCATACCACCGGTTTGGCCTTGCCCGACCGACGCATGATCTCGCTGGTGCCGCAGCCGTCGGCGGTGGCGAGGATGATCTGGGCGCGCCAGACATGCCTCTGCGGCGAGCTGCGATCCGCGACGATCGCCTCAAGGCGACGGCGATCTGCGCGGGTGACGTTGACGACAATTCCTGCTCTCATAACAAGAGCTTGAACCGCTTCGGGCGATTTGGGAATCGCCCGAATGAATCAGACCACTAGGTGTCGAGATAGCGGACGGGCTGGGAACGCCGGGCGGGGCGACCGTGCTAGAGGTATAGGAGGGCCGCGCGCTATATACGCGCGGCCATGCGCGGCTTCATCGCTCCCTGCCTCCCCACCGAAACCCTGCAACCGCCCTCCGGCGAGAGGCGTGGCTGCACGAGATCAAGCACGATGGCTTCCGGTTCATCGCCCGCAAGGACCGTGAGCGGGTGAAGTTCTACTCGCGCGCGCCGACGAGTGATCGAGTAAAGGGGACGCTTCAGGAAGGTATCGTGTCAAGAAGGATTGGGCCTATCGCTCGGGGCCGCGATGGAGGCAGCGTCAGGATTGGGCTATCATTGTCCAGTGCCATCGCAGCGCACTAACAAGCAAAGGAGGTGTTCTAATGACGCGCCTCATTCTTGCATCGCTGGTGCTGGCGATATCCATTCTTCCGTTGCGCGCCCAAAGCAGCAGCCTTCACACGGATCGATCTGGTTACACGACAGGCACTGACGGCAATCGCACCGTAAACACCTACACTGATCGGTACGGCAGTACGACAGGCTGGGTCGGCGGTAAGTACATGAGCACTTATAACGACGGCTACGGTGGGACGACGGGTACGATTGGCAACGAGCGCATAACCACACACGAGGACGGCTACGGCAACACCACGGGTAACATTGGTAGAGATCGAATTAATGTCTACACAGACCGTTCCGGCACTATTACGGGGACAATCGGCCCACGGCGTCTGAATTGCTACACTGACCGTTTTCGAACCACCACATGCAACTAATTTAGTGGATTGACTTTAACTTTTCTTTCCCTCGTTTGACAGCAGCGAGGATGCGGCTTGGACGTGCGGTCCAGGTGAAGGGTTTGGGATCGGCGTTTGTCTCTGCCAGAAAGCGTTCGATCGCGGCGAGAGCTTGAACTGCTTCGGGCGATTCGGGAATCTTCCGTTTGAATCACACAACTAGCACTGATCGCCTAACGCTTGAGCCCGACCGAGGATGAAGAACCCGGCGTGCGCGGCGGGACGGCGGGGCGGCGCGAGGCGGAGGAGGACTGGAGGCGTCGGTGACCTCCCTGATTCTCAAACGCGCGTCTGCCTCCCGCCCATCCGGCGACTGGAACGACGACGACGACGTGCTTGCCGACGGCGCGGTGGTCGGTCGCATCTTCAAGGCCGCCGCCTCACCCGTGGGCACGCCGTGGATGTGGACGCTGATCTTCGGCTACCACGAGGACCGCACACCGACGCACGGCTACGAGCCTACGCGCGACGGCGCTATGGCGGCCTTCGCTAAAAGTTGGCGACGGCAATAGGCCCTTGCCTCAAATCCGCCCAGCAAGTTAGGTCGAGTCCTTCAGGGGAACGGGGGATTCACAATGGGCAGGCTTCTTTTTGCCTTGGCCGCGATAATGGCCGTCGCGGCCTTCGCAGTCTCGAGGATGGATGGCCAACAGATGCGGGTCGTTGATGACGCGGCTCACAGGCAGTGTCTGGCTATGGGCTACGCCCCAGGTACACCTCTCTACCTCCAGTGTCGGGGCCAAGTCATACAGCCCGGTGCAGCCGAGCATCAGGAAGCCCTCGCTCGGTAGGAGCCTAGCGACGGGCGGATTTCCGTGTGGCGGGCATGAGGCGCGAAGAGAAAAACCAGTGGGCACGTCCACGGCTACGAGCTAACGCGCGAGGTCGCGATGGCAGCCTTCGCTAAGAGTTGGCGGAGGGAATAGCGCGGGGATTTATCCCCCTACTACCGCCCTTTGTTTGGTTATCAAGATCAACGTGGCATGCCCATCAGGCACTCGCTGAAGCGTTGCACATTGAGTTGGCCAACGTGGCTTCGCGCGTCTGTGGCTTCCGCTGTTATGTCGGCAGCCACACCGCGATTGCGAACATCATCCCCAGTACGATGGCAATTGCGAGCAGCAGCGCGAATGAGACAAACCGGTCGGAAGTCATGACGTGCGATGGAATCGCGGCTATCGCCTCATCAAATAATCAGGTTTGCGGCCGCGATCACTATCCCGGTAACGAACGCGGCCAAGCAGGAGAACAGCAGGATATCGTCCAACAACCCTCTAGTCATTGGCAGCACCCCCGTGTTGATAGGCGAAGTGCGCCCGGTAACCGTGGTCAAAAGGTGGCGTTTTTGCAACCGCTTGCTGGCGAGGGGGTTAAGCGATCATTAAGACCACTCCTGTGCTGCAAAATTATCACACTGAGGGATTCGGCTCGACAAGAGCGAGCGGCGCGGACGCCGTTCTAAAGAAACGGGCTGACGCTCGTCACGCGTCGAGGGCAGCAAGAGAGCGAATCTGCGCCGAGCCTGCCGCGCGGCAAATCAGTTTCTAGGTACGCGAGCAGCGGGCAGGGCTGGAAAACGCGCCAGCGGGCTCCCAGTGGACACACTGTGGACACAAGGTTAGTCGAGCCGACGACCGGGTCGCATGCATTGCCATCGAATCCAGCTAACATTTTGATGTTATGGGATTTTTTGGTGGCTGCGGCCGTAGTAGCACGAGCGAGCATTATCAACAATTTGCGTGGCTAAAGGGCGCTAAACGCGCCATAGACCGCATTGAAGTTTTCACCGGACTGTCTAGCGCGGTGACGCCGCCCGTTTTTTACTGCGGGGGCGCGGTATGACAGCCTACCGCACGCCGCGTTCGGTGCCGCCCGGAATGTGGTTGGAATTTGCGCGGCGCGATCTCCGGCGACTTGAAGCTATCTGATCAGGCGGCGAGGTCAATTGGCTGATCGATGGGCTTGGTGGCTAGCGTTTGCCAGCCATCGACCTTGCGCATGTTAATCTGGCCGGAAGCGAGCAACGCCCAGAACAACATGGCTGCGGTATCCGCCGATGGCAGGACGGTTTGCGTCTTGATCCGTCGCTTGAACTCTTCGTGCAGCCGCTCGATTGCATTGGTGGTGCGAACGCTGCGCCACTGGCTCGGCGGCAGCCGCGTGAAGGTGAAGAGCCGGTCACCGGCTTCCTGCAGACTGTCGGCGACGGCGCGGTGCTTGAGCCGCCATTTACGGATGAAGGCCTTGCGCCGCGTCTCGATCTCCTCTCGCGTCGTGGCGTAGATCATATCGTTATATTCAGCGGAGATCTCCTCATGCAGCCGCTCGGGTGCATGCGCCAGCAGGTTGCGGTGCTTATGGACGGTGCAGCGCTGGACCGGCACGCCGTCCCACGCGGCGGCGACCGCGTTCTCGAGTTCCGGCGCGCCATCGACGATGAGGAACTCGGGCCGCCGCAGACCACGCTGGATGAGATCGTCGAGCACCGCCCGCCAGGCCTCGGTGCTCTCGCCGCCCATGGCTTTGACTGCGAGCAAGACCTTCTGGCCGTCGGCGCACACGCCGATGACGACAAGCAGCGAGATCGCCGTCGCTTTGCGGTCGAGCCGCACCCGCACCACGGTGCCGTCGAGAATGAGCCGCACGATCGGTTCCCCCGCCAGCGAGCGGGCATTCCACGCGTCCCAATCGCTCTTCACCTTGCGCCAGACCCGGCTCACCGTATCCTTGCCGACCGCGCCGGCGAACAGAGCACCGAGCGCCCGGCGCACACGGCGCGTGTTGGTGCCGGCCAGGTAGCAGCTGGCGATCAGTGCATCGGCAGCAAGCGTGCGGCGCTGATAGGCCCGCAGCGTGCGGCTCTTCCACTCGGTTGTCTTCCACTCGGTTGTCTTGCCCTCGGGAGTGTTCAGCCGCGCGCGTGGCAGCGCGATCTCCACCTTCCCGAATGTTCCCAGCAGCGAGCGCGACCGATGGCCGTGGCGGTGGCCGGTGACCGCGGGCTCCTGCGGATCACCGCTCGCCGGCTTTGCGCGACGGGCGTAGCGCGAGCGCGCCAGAACTTCGTCGAGCTCGCCTTCGAGCATGGCTTGCAGGAATTCACGCGCTCGATCCCGAAGGCCAGCTTCGATCGGATCGAACCAGTTGTCGAAAAGGTGCTCCGTCGCCTCGATTTCCGACTGCGGCAGGCAAGGGGTCGTGATATCGCTTGTCATGGCGTGATCTCCGCCGGCGCTTCAACGCCGGAATCGCTTGTTGCATCAAGCTGGAGATTACGCCGCCTTCATTTTCCAACCACTCCCGCTACGGCACCTGGCGTTCGCCGTATTGGCATTATGATTTTCAGATCAACGGCCATCGTTTCACCGGCTCGACCAAGACTTGCACTGAACGCGACGCTGAATTGGGAGCCATAAATGAGCGAGCACACCGACTACTGCACCGCCATTGCAGCCAAGGGGATGCCCCAGATTTTGTTGAAATAGGCGAGGTAGGCGTCGCCATGGATGATGCTATGCGGCATCAGCGTCGTGTTCAACTCGTTGGGTGACGTACTTGGATTGATGAGCTGCAAGCGCAGCTCTGAGAACGGGCAGGTGCTTGTAGGCTTTCAAACGACGGAAGCCTTTGGCTGCCTCCATCATGCCGGCGGCGGTCCAGCGCAGTGCCATCGCGGCATTTCGCCATCGCTTCACGTTGCGACAGACGCGGCGCACGGTCCCCATCATGTTCTCAATTGAGTTGGTGCAGGCGAGCGAGCGCCTGAGTTTTACCGGCAAGCCGAGGCGGTTGACGGTCAGCATCTCGTCGAGCCCTTCAAGGATGCTGGCGGCGACACCGGGCGCCTCCTGGTCAAGCCGACGGGCGAGATTGCGCAACAGTCGCTCGGCTTTATCGGCATCGTCGAGCTCCCAAGCCTGCCGGAGCGCCGGGCGTACCGACGCATGCAGCGGCTTGGGCAGCCGCTCGATCACGTTGCGGGCTTTATGAATCTGGCAGCGCTGGACCGGCGTGTGAGCGCCGAACGTGCGACGGATGACTTTGCTCAGCGCTTTGGCGCCGTCGATGATGAACAGCCGGCAGACCTTGGGATCAAGCCCGCGCTCGATCGGGTTGTCGATGAGCGCCTGCACGACGGCGGCGTTCTCGGTTGCTCCTTCGATCAGGGCGAGCGGATGTTTGTGGCCTTCTCCATCAATGCCGAGGGCAGCGACCAGCACCAGGTCGTTGCCCATGTGCAACCCGTCGATCTGAATGACCAGAAGGTCCAGCTTGGACAGGTCAGCCGCCATCCACTCGGCCAGCCGTTCTGCCGACAGTGCCACGAACCGACGCGAGGCCGCTGACTTCGAGGTGCCTTCGCCGGCAATGACCGGCAGATCGCCCTCGGGCAGCCGCACGGCACGCCTGAGCTTGCGCGTCGACACGTTGATCAGCATTAGGTTCATGGCCCAGCGGCCAAGCCAGTCCTCGGTCTGTGCCGCCCTCCAGGTCGGCAGCGCAACTTCATGGCCGTCGTAACTGCGCACCCGCGGGCGATGCACGGCAACCTTGCCACCATGGAAACCGATCTTTCCCTTGGTCCTGCCCCAGCGGTGGCCGACGCGGCCTCCGCCACGATTATGCGGCGCGCCGGCGAGCCGCTGCGCGTCCTCGCAAAGCATTTGCTCGATGGCTCCGATCCCGGCCGTCAGACAGAAGCGCTCAAAGGAGCTGTCCACATCTTGCCAAGCCGTCTCGAGGCTGGGCGCGAGCGCGAGCGATGAAGGCGTGGTAACAGTCGTCATGGCGTTGCTCTCCTTTGCGGATTCGACACCTGACCTGCACCCGGTTTGGATGACACGTACTTAAGCTAATCCTGCCTGCCTTTCGAACTCCATAGGGCTCAGGTATCCGATCCTCGAATGCCTGCGTTTGGCATTGTAGAAGCGTTCGATGTAGTCGAACACATCAGCTCTTGCCTCGTCCCGGGTCCTGTACGTTTTACGGCCTGTGCGTTCGGTCTTCAGCGACGAGAAGAAGCTTTCCATCGCGGCGTTGTCCCAGACGTTGCCCGAGCGGCTCATCGAGCAGACGACGCCGTGATCAGCCATCAGTCGTTGGAACTGCTCGCTGGTGTATTGGCTGCCGCGATCGGAGTGATGCAGCAGCGCATCGGGCTTGCCTCGTCGCCAGATCGCCATCACCAGGGCATCGGTGACGAGCTGCGCCGTCATCCCTGCGCTCATCGACCAGCCGACGACACGGCGGGAAAAGAGATCGATGACGGCGGCGACATAGAGCCAGCCCTCAGCCGTCCCGACATAGGTGAAGTCAGCAATCCATTTACGGTTGGGAGCAGGCGCTTCGAAGGTGCGATCGAGCACATTGGGAGCGACGGCGGCCGCCTGCCGCTCACCCAGATCGGGCGGCAGGCGACGCCGTCGCGGGCGTGCTTTGAGAGCCTGCCGCCGCATCAACCGCTCGATCCTGTGCAGCCCGCACGCCATGCCTTCCGTCAGTAAATCCTTCCACACTCGCCTGGCGCCGTAGGTCCGATCGCTCGCAAGGAAGCTGGCGCGAACCCTCCCTCCAAGCTCTTCATCGCTCCGGCTGCGTTGGCTGCGCGGTCGGGTCAGCCAAGCATAGAACCCACCTCGCGAGACACCGAGCGCCTCGCACAACCAATCCGCCGGCCAGATCCCCCGGTGCTTCGCAATGAAACCGAACTTCACGTCGATTCCTTCGCGAAGTAGGCCGCGGCTTTTTTTAGGATATCTCGCTCCGCCTTCAGCTTGGCAACTTCGCGCTTGAGCCGCGCGATCTCGAGCTGCTCCGGCTTCATCTGACCGTGGCCGGGGAAGGCATGTTGCGGATCGTCGGCGAACTTCTTCACCCAATCGCGCAGCTGCGACGGATGCACGCCCAGGTCCTGCGAAGCCTGCCCATAGGACACGCCTCGATCCTTGATCAGGCGCACCGCCTCAAGCTTGACTCCCGCGTGAACTTCCGTCTCTCCATGACCCACCTCCAGCTCCATCAAAACACCTAACTCGGCGTCTTCGGAACCGGGTGCAGGTCACAAACGCTCAACGAATGGGTAAAGAAGGCCGAGGTGGGCATTTAACCCTACTGAGACTCCGCGGATACGACCTCCATCGCGTCCGCATGCATCTTCCAGTCCCTAAGCCCGTGAAGCGCTGCGAACCTTCTGGATGCATTTTCTGCAGCTTGCGCAGAGCTTTCCACGTCAAGCACGTCAATTTTCCCCTGCAGGCACTTGAACGGATGTCCGTCGGGGCTGAGCAGAATCCTGTAGAAACTTGACCTGATAAGTTGCCATCGCAAAGGTCTTCCGCTTACCTCGCCGGAACAACCCCGACGGTTCCCCGGCGCGCGCCTAGGGTCACTTTTGCACTTACGCAGCTTGTTCCTGCACCTTTGTTTCCGCCTGGTTGCAGCGGGAACAATAGAACACGAACATCTCCGGGAGCCCTCCCAGATGAGGGACGGCCTTAATGAACTCCATCGGCTCACGGCAGATGGGGCAGAGGGGAGGAGTGGGCGTCTCGGAGAACATGCTCAAAAGATAGGCCAGTTAGCGCGTCGGCCAATTCAGGTGATATCCGTAAGGGACGCACCGCGTCGAGCAGGTGCAGCAAGCATCCTCTAATTGCAAAACCTCGAACCGTGGACGTTAACCGCCCAGAAACCATACCGGTGCCAGCCTCGCTTCTGTCCCAATAGCCAGCGAGGGATGCCCCGCATGTCGATCTTCAACCACCCGCACGCCATCGCGGCCAGCAAATGCGCTAATTGCCGTCGTCTCGAAGTAATCATCGCCGACCTGCAAGCATGCGTCGATGACCTGCGCCAGTCTCGCGACCGGTGGCGCGAGTTAGCCCTCGACGCCAAGCGAATAGCAGCCTTCGCCGAACGCGCAGCCGCCGAAGCCGCCTGACATGGAAGGAGATCCGTTCTTGAAGCGCTGACGATCCCAATGCGTGCCTGTGGTCGGGTTGCGCTCGTTCTAATGGCCTTGTCCGCGAGCTTTGGCCTCGCGGGGTGCGCTGCAATTGATGAGCTAAAAGAGACCTTTTTGCGCTGGGTGGAGTCCGAGAAACTCCCGAGCGGCCGCGGATTGTCTGCCGACGACTTGCCAGACGCGACCCTTGTGATTCCGCGGGAGAAACCGTCGAAAAAGGGGGCAAGTAAGCCGTCAAAGAAGCAGGTCAAATCAGTGCGCAAACTGCAACAGCCGCAGACCGTTGTGCTTCCTCCAAAGAGACCACCGATCCCGGATTCCACCGAGGCAGTGAGGCCGGAAGGCACCGAGGGGCAAGCTGCGCCGTCTCAGCCTGCGCCGCCGCGGTTACCTAGTCGCTGGCCCGAAGCACCGCCACCCGGACGTTTTTCACGCTGACGCGCCAGGCATGGGTGTCGCGAACAGGTCTGAGCGATAATGACCCTCACTGCCACAGCGGCAGCATCTTTTGCTCGTCGGTTGGGTCGCTGTGCGCCTCAACGAACGCGCGCGTTCCGGCGGTCAGGACGCTGAGCCATGTCTTGCACCTTAGTGGCGATGATTTCCGACACATCCCGCACCCAACCTTCTTCAACATTCAGCGCCAAAACTCGAACGGGTCGATCGTATTGCCCGTGTAGTAGATTGCGCACGATGGTGGAGGCATCTGCTTCCGTCGGGTCAGTCTCGACATACGACTGGCCAGACCGACCGAAGTCACAAAGTACGAAATGGAGGTCTTGTTCGGGCACAAGGGATACGGGGCTCATGACGCGATACTTTGCGTTGATGGGGTCCGACAGGTGTTCCCGGTATTGAGGACCGTCAACATAGGGCCACGCCCTCGTCGCTCCTTCATTCGATCGTCCGAGTGTCCTCGACAGGCTCCGCGGCTGTCGGGATGCGCCGCGCGGTTGGACCGGTCGTTGTGACATCGTCCGCCGCCTCGCCACCTATTTCGAGTGGCGGTTGCACGGTGATGACCTTAGAAGCGATTGTCTCCTGCTCGTCGGCCGCGTTGGACTTGTCATCAATCACAACCGCGTCTTCGTTCCGGGGCTGAATCGAACCGACCGGCGTGTCCTCCAGGTCGTCTAAGTAGAGGACGATTACCTCTTCATCGGTATCTCCGGTGATGACAACCCCATATTTCGCCAAGATCGCCTCAATCGTGAAAACTTCGCCGGCAGAGATGGCACCACACTGGCCAGCCGTGTCCTCGTAGTAGTCGTCGGAACACAGCGCCGACATCAATGACAGGTCGAGCGAATGTGCGGGCGAAGCCACGGGAGCGGCTACAGAGAACACTGCAAGAGCCATGGCGCAAAGAAGTTTCACCGGGAGCCTCCATTCGTTGCAAGGCGGCAGGCTCTCTCAGGTGGGTTAAGAGGCGTTTACAATTGAGCTTCCAAGGCGCTGTATTCTTGGGTCTGGTTAATCGGGACGCCCGTTCCCGTGCTCCTAAACCAGGCGGAAGGCCTCGATTTAGAACAATTCAGGCCTGCCCCATGGACCTACCGGCTGCCCCGATGGCAGGCTCATGGTGCGATAATCCGTGGAGGGAGGGAGCCGCCATGTCCGGCATGGGACGGCGGGAGTTCGTTGCGCTGCTCGGCGGCGCGGGGGCGTGGCCGGTCGCCGCACGCGCGCAACAATCATCTATGCCGGTTGTGGCTTGCATCAGCTCCGGGATAGCTATGCACAGCCGTGATGCTGCATTTCGTAAGGGACTGAGCGAAGCCGGCTACATCGAAGGCCAGAATGTTGCGGTGGAGTACCACTGGCTGGGCGGCCATTACGAGCGGGCGCCCGCGCTGCTTGCCGACCTCGTCCGTCGCGGCGTGGCTGTCATTTCCACGCCGGGCGACAACGTCTCAATCGTCTCCAAAGCTGTAACGGCAAGCATCCCGATCGTATTTGGCGTGACATCGGACCCACTAGAGCTCGGGCTCGTTGCGAGTCTCGCGCGGCCGGGTGGTAACGCGACCGGGATCTGTTTTGTGGGAGACGGGCTTAACGCCAAGCGGCTCGGCCTGATGCACGATCTTCTGCCCCGCGCGACGCGTTTCGCTGTGCTGTTGAACCCCACCAATGCTACCTCCATGGCTGCCGCTTCAAAGGAGCTAGAGCAAGCCGCTCCCGCGCTCGGGGTGCGAACGTTCCTCTTCAATGCCAGCACACCTGTCCAGATCGATGCAGCCTTCGGTGCGATTTCGCGCGAACGAATTGGTGGACTTTTCATCGCGGGCAACGCCTTCTTCTCCGCTAGTAGATCGCAGATCGCCGCTTTGGCGACGGTTCATCGCATCGCCGCGAGTGGCCATAGGCGCGAGATGGTCGAAGCCGGCCTGCTTATGAGCTACGGGGCCAGCATTCCCGAGATGTACCGGCAGGTTGGCGTCTACACCGGCATTGTTCTGACGGGCGCCAACCCCGCGGAATTGCCGGTTCAGCAGTCGGGGAAATTCGAGCTCGTCATCAACCTCAAGACCGCCAAGGCGCTTGGCATCGACGTTCCCGCCTCGCTGCTCGCCCGCAACGACGAGGTGATCGAATGAAACGTCGCGAGTTCATCACGCTGCTCGGCGGCGCGGCGGCGTGGCCACTGGCGGCGGGGGCGCAACAATGGCCCGCAGGTCGATGGAAAATGGCATGAAAGGCATTGCCGAGTGGCTAGCATCGCTCGGACTTGGAGAGTACGCCCAGCGCTTCGCCGAGAACGCCATTGACCTCTCCGTCGTGCGCGATTTGACGGAGCAGGACCTCAAAGACCTCGGCGTCCCGCTGGGGCATCGCCGCAAGATGCTGCGCGCCATCGCGGAACTCGATGGCGGCGCTCTCGCCCCGGCGGAAGCAGCAACCGAACGGGTGCCGCGGGACGAGGCCGAGCGACGCCACCTGACGGTGATGATCTGCGATCTGGTTGGCTCGACTGCCCTATCGGCCCGGCTCGATCCCGAGGACATGGGCGCTGTGATGGATGCCTTTCACGCCGCCTGCGCCCGTATCACTTTAGCTTATGACGGTTTCCTGGCCGACTTCCGAGGCGACGGGATATTGGCCTATTTCGGCTATCCCCGCGCGCACGAAGACGATGCCGAGCGAACGGTGCGGGTGGGGCTCGATATCATTGCCGCCGTTGGGCGGCTCGAGACGCGCGCCAAGGAACCGCTCGCGGTGCGCATTGGCATCGCGACCGGCTTGGTGGTGGTTGGCGACCGCAGCGGCAAGGGTGCGTTGCATGAGTATGATGTGGTCGGGGACACGCCGAACCTTGCAGCCCGCCTTCAGGCATTGGCCGAGCCCGGGACGATCGTCGTCGCCGCCTCCACGCGCCGGCTCCTCGGCGATCTCTTCCGTCTGCGCGATCTCGGCCGGCACGAGGTTAAGGGTATTGCCGAGCCGGTTGCGGCGTGGGCGGTCGGGGGTATCTCGACTTCCGAGAGCCGCTTCGAGGCAGTTCGCGCGGCGGGTCTGACCGATCTCATCGGCCGCGAGGAAGAACTCAATTTTCTGCTGGGACGCCAACGCCTCGCCTGGAGGGGCGAAGGGCAGATTGTGCTGATCTCGGGCGAGCCGGGGATCGGCAAGTCCCGCCTTGCAGCAGCTCTCGCCGAGCGCATCGCTGGCGAGCCGCACACGCGCTTGCGTTATCAAGGCTCGCCCTACCACACCAACAGCGCGCTCCATCCATTCATTACCCAGCTAGAGCGGGCGGCGGGGTTCAAGGCAGACGATACGTGCGAGCAACGCCTTGATAAACTGGAAGCGCTCCTTGCGATGGGCGGATCGCGGGTGCAAGCTGTTGCGCCGCTTTTTGCTGCGCTGCTGTCGATCCCGTTCGGCGAGCGGTATCCGCCGTTGGCGCTCAGCCCCACGCAGCAGCGCCGCCGGACGTTGGCGGCACTGCTCGATCAATTCGAGGGTCTCGCCCGCCGGCAACCGATCCTGCTCGTGTTCGAGGACGCGCACTGGGCGGATGCGACTTCCCTGGAGCTACTCGATCTGACGGTCGAGCGCATGCGCCAACTGCCAGTCCTTGCGCTGCTGACCTTCCGGCCGGAGTTCGAGCCGCCCTGGGTTGGTCTCCCCAATGTCGGCACCTTGACGCTCGGTCGCCTTGACCGCAACGACGTTGAGAGAATGGTCGCGCGGGTGACCGGCGGCCGCGTGCTGCCCGCTGAAGTGATGAAACAGATCGTCGCCAAGACCGACGGAAACCCGCTGTTCGTCGAGGAACTCACCAAGACGGTATTGGAGGCGGGCATCCTCGTCGACGACGCCGAGGGCTATCGGCTTCGCGGGCCCCTGCCGCCGCTCGCCATCCCGGCCACGCTGCAAGAACTCTTTGATGTCACGGCTCGACCGCCTGGCACCGGTGAGGGAGATCAGCCAAATCGGTGCCGCCATCGGGCGCGAGTTCTCCTATTCCCTGCTGCGCGTGTTGGTTGGACGCGACGAGACTGCATTAAAGCATGCACTCGCCCAACTCGAGCAGTCCGGGCTCGTGTTCCGTCGTGGCGAGCCGCCGGAAGCGGTCTACAGCTTCAAGCATGCGCTGGTGCGGGATGCGGCGTATGAGAGCCTGCTCAAGAGCCGGCGGCAGCAATTGCACGGCCAGATTGCGCGCATACTCGAGGAGAGGTTTGCCGACATCATGGCGAGTCAGCCGGAAATCGTCGCACACCACTTCACGGAAGCCGGCCTTGTTGAACCCGCCGTAGATTACTGGCTCAAGGCTGGACAGCACGCAGCCCGAAGCTCGGCCGATGCCGAGGCACTAAGCCACCTTGCTCGTGGTTTGGAGCTCCTTCCCAATATCGGCGATCCAATTCTACGCAACAAGTCGGAGTTGCTGCTTCAAACGTCGCTCGCCCACTCCCTCCGATCGACTAAGGGCTGGAGTGTTGACAGCGTGAAGCATGCGTATACGCGAGCACTCCAGCTATGCAAAGAAAGCGGGTTTGACGAACATACCTTGCCTGCAGTGTTTGGCTTGTGGACCTGGAATTTCCTTCGTGCATCGCTTGGTGAAGCTCAAGCCCTTGCCGAACATTTGCTGAATGCAGCTGAGAACGTAGACGACTCCGTCTCCAAGGTTCTCGCCTATCAAGCTCTAGGGTTTACCTTATTCGCACGGGGGAAACCTGCCGATGCCCACGCGGCCCTAGAACGCAGCATTAGCATCTGTGAAGACAGCAACGCCGCTGCGTATCTTGACCTCTCAGCGCAAGACCCGCGAGTTCATGTAAGGTTATACGACGGCATGGCCCTGTGGCTGCTCGGCTATCCCGATCAGGCATTGCGGATTTGCGCTGAGGCGCGCCGTTATGCAGATGCATCCCAACATCCGTTCAGCAGGGCAATGGCACAAACGATAACCCTCCGGGTAAATCAGTTTCGCGGTGAGGCGGCGGTTGTCGCACGCCAGGCTAACGCGGCAGTCGCACTCTGTGAAGAGCATGAGTTTGTGCACTATCTGGCCATGGCTCTGATTTTGCGCGGATGGGCAAGTGCTCAGCAAGGCGAGTTTGAGAAAGGTATTGCCGAGATCCATGAAGGTTTAGAAAAAGAACGTGCAACCGACGCATTGTTGCTTGAGTCGTATACTCTAGGGTTGCTGGCGGATGCATGCATAAAGAATGAACGTTATGAGCAAGCGCTCGGTTTTTTGGAAGAGGCGCAATTAAGGCTCGAAAAAGAGAACACAGAACGCTTTTACGCAGCTGAAATATATCGTTTGCTCGGAGAAGCATATCTGCGATCACGGCAAGATCTGAACCAGGCGGAGCGTTATTTGTATAAGGGCCTTGGGGTCGCCCGCGAACAGAAAGCCAAATCCCTCGAGCTTAAACTTTGCGTGAGTATTTATGACCTGTACGAGCTTAGACAAAACGCCGACAAGTACCGCTCCCAACTTGGCGAGATTTACGGATCTTTTAGCGAGGGTTTTGACACCGCGGATCTGGTCAGAGCCAAGGCAAGGTTGAAACATGCTTGATTAGCGATCGCGATGCGATTAACTCGAAGCGGGCACGAGCTTCGTCGAAATCCCGGAGTGCAGCGGCCTCCTGCGGTATCGCGTGCTATCGTATGGCTGGCCGCATAGGAGTGGGTCGGCAGCGGGGCCAACCTCGATTTAGAACAATTGCGAATTTCGAGGATTTTCATCGCCCGTTCAGGCACATGCGTTTTCCAGCGCGAACCCGAGAAGGCCCGTATTTCCGCGCATCGACCCGGCCAATTGTAAAACACATCTTTGGAACACCGCGCGGCGATGACGGCGCCGAGCTTGCGATGGCGGAGAAGGCGTTGCTTGGAAACTAAGCAAGGTTCAGTCGGATGCGCCTGGAATGCGGTGTCGGCTTTCGCCAACTGCGGACGTGCCGTCGCATTCGTCCGGGGTAGCTATGTGCCAACAGCGGAAGTCGGCGACCCGAATTCGGAGCAATCGCTTTCGATATTAGCGGACGCCCCAACATGGGACGCCCGCAGACTGTCGCGCTCGTCTCACAACGCTATTCGCCCGCGTGACTTGTCGTCGCGGACGCCCGAATTTGCGCCATGACCTGATCGAGGTTGTAGTCCGCCGCGAGCTGCAGCGGTGGGAAGTCCTTGTAGGTCTGCAGGAACATCAGTGCCATCTGTTGGCCGAGGGGAATGATGTTGAAGTCGTATTGCATTGCGGTCATCGGCGCACCAAGCGAAGCGCCGAAGCCCATCGCCGTCTTTTGATCCTGGGCGACCGCCTGCTCGAAGGGGTCGCGCTTGATGTTCTGGATCAAGGTGAAGTTGTAATGGGCGAGCCCCATGAGCCAGCCCTGCGCTCCGGGTTGCGCCATCACCCAATACATCTTCCAGTTCTTGTAGCGCATCGCTGACAGCGTCGATCCTGAATAGTAGAAGAAGAAGTCGCGCGCCGACTTTTCCGACTTGCCTTCCAGGAAGTCGCGCTGGTTGACGCCGTCGAGCGTGGTCTTGACGATGCCGGGGTATTGGCCGGCCTCGATCTGCTTTTTCAACCCATCGCCCTTGGGCCCGCCGGCGATGTCGACGAAGGTGGGCACCCAGTCGAGCGACGCGAACAGTTGGTCATGCACAGTGCCCGGCCTGATGACGCCCGGCCAGCGGATGACCATCGGCGCGCGGTAGCCGCCTTCCCAAGCCTCGCCTTTCTGACCTCGGAACGGGGTGACGCCGCCGTCGGGGAAGGTGAGCGCCTCGGCACCGTTGTCGGTGGTGAAGACGATGATGGTGTTGTTGGTCTGTCCCATGTCGTCGAGCTTTTTGAGGACGAGGCCAATGTTGTCGTCCATCTGCTTCATCCCGGCTTCGTTGGTGCCCCAGTCCTTGCCGCCGCGCACGCCCAACATGGCTTCGTACTTCGGCGACAGCATCGTTACGACGTGCATGCGCGAACCGGAGTCGGCAATGGCGAGTAGGGGCTCCCAGATATCTGCATCCCTGTCCTCAACCCCTTCCGGCATTTGTGGTCTAGCCTTTGCCATCTCATCGGCCACCTCGGCAGCCCACTTTGACAGTCTGGCCCGCAGGGCATGCCCGCCAGGGGTGTGATCGCGGCGGCGGAAAGGTTCAACTCGTTCGCCCGGCTTGCGTCTACGCATGCGGACGATGATTGACCGGGACAGGATTGTGTCGGGAAGCCAACCGAGGCCCGCCAAGGCCACCGCGCAATAGGCCGGCATCTCTTCGGTCTCGACGGTCTTGCCTTTGACCACACAGCGCCCAGCAACAGCACCTTTGCGGTGACCGGCATTGAGTAGCCCGCGGATTTCCTCGTTCTCTTTTGCCTTCGGCCCGAAGACCGTATCGATCTCGTCGAACAGGATGGTCGGCGGGCCGTCCTCTCCACCAACCTTTCTGAAGAGATATGCAACGCTGACGTTGATGGCCTCGATGGGATTCGGCGCGAGCAGTTCGCTGATCTCTAGCGCTCGGGTTTTTCCCGAAGCGGGCTCGGGAGACAGGAAAGCAATACGGGGCGTCGATTCCCAGCTCTCCATTAAGTGTGCGTGTCCAATCCAAAGCGTATGAGCGACTTTGGCGTGCTCGCTGGGATAGATGATGAATCGACCAAGGAATGACTCGACCCGTTCAAATAATTCCTTGGGCTCAACCTGGGGGCTGAATTGCGCGCTCATCCTATCGGCGAACTGTTCGGCGTTTTCGCCATTACCTTTCTTGCGAAACTTCAGAAGTTTCTTTGCCACCGTCCTAATCCTTCCTGAGTTTCGCAATGCGTTGTTCGATCTCTAGCTTTGCCGCTTTATCGCAGCGCGATAGCCGCTCAATGTTGGCGGGTTCCTTAAGCGCCTCGATGCCGCGCTCGCGCACGCTCAACACAACGGCCTCGATGGTCACTTGAGGAGTTGGTCGGTTACCGTTGATCTCGAAATGGGCTTGTTCGAGCGTGACACTCGACTCCATCAAGCGCCGCAGCCGAAGAATGTTCGCGTCCTTTGGTTTCCTGGCCTGCTCGGCATCGGCCTTGCGGCAAGCGGCGCAGAAAGTCGGATTCGGACACGGATCGCGGTCGCAAGCGGGGCAAATCATGACGAAAATCCCCGACTTTGACGGAGTTGTTGGAAGACCCGGAAATGCTGCTTGAGCAGCGATTGCCAATCGGAATCGCAGCGACGCGATTCGATTGCCCACCATTGCCGCCATTCGGCGGGGCAACAGCCGGTCGAGGCAATCGTGACGGGCGCAATCATGACCAGCGCTCCGTAATCGCATCGAGCGCCGCGCCCAACGGGTTGAGGGCCGGCCGCGCGGATCACGTAACAGCGCGCGCTTCAGGGTTTCGAGCGGACAGCCGAATTCGAGTGCCAGGCTTGCGGCAACCGCGCATCTCTGGCGTTCGCGTCGGATTGAGAACCGGGCTTATGGTTTTGCAAAAAGACTTCGGCAACGCGGCGCTGCGGCAATCTATTGCGAAACGGCGGAGATTTGTTTAAATTGGCCATTGGTCCACCCAGACCATGAAAGTGGATTGCCCCCGGCGCGGGTCGCACCGCTGCCGGGGCTTTCTTTTGAGTTGAAGGGGGCGCGCATTCAGGCGGCGCTCGGCTTGCGCGGCGGGGACGCTTTGATTTCAGCGGGCGGCAAGGCGTCCAAGAGGCTATCGAGAACCCTCAGATCGCAAAGCGTTGCGCGCCCGTTCTTAATAAAGAGACCGGGATGCGCTGCCGCCCAGTGATACAATCGGGCGCGCGAGATTCCGCTATATTGTGCCGCGAAGGGAATTTTCCCGAACCGGGGGCGATGCTCGTCAATGGACATGCGACTCTCTCCGTGTATCCACGGGAGAATCGCTACACCGGCCGTGAAGGTTTTTGATATATGGGGTTTTTCGGCCAAAAGGCGCGACTTACCCCAGGGGTCGAGTTCTCTTAGGTCTCTTAGGCCGTGTCCACTCGCGGACCTTTGAGTCGGTGATATTGCGTTCGAGAGCGACGCTGGCGAGGATGGCGGTCAAACTTAATTTTACCGATCCGAAGTGCGCGCGCATGCAATCGGCGATCTCTGACACCGTGTCACGTACGGATTTATCCGAAAGCTTGAAGGTGTAATTAGCCGCCATTATCGTCTCCACGAACATTAACCGGAGGGCGGTTTCCTGGGCCGTGACTGAATCTACCTGGGGGGCAAGAGTTGCGCTGTGCTCGAAGCGATTTGTCTTCTGGTACTTCTCGTCTCTTTGTCGTTGGAATAACTCGGCCCAAACGAGCTTCATTCGGTCATCACCGACAAGGCGCTCGATCATGGCAACCTTCCACGCAGGGCCCGTCGCGATTGCCCTCGTGTGGAGGTGATGCGCATCGGCCTTGATGAACGCGGGAAACCACGGGGGGAAACTCAATTCACGCATGGGGTTGCAACGCCGTTACGGTTGCCCCCTTGCCGGCAGGCCTGCTGCAATATTCTGCCCATGCAGTCATTAGTCGGCGGCGTTGCTCAAGCATGTCGCCGCGCGCGTACGCTCTTTCTGTTTGATCGCCGACTGTGTGCGCTAAGGCTTGTTCGGCAGCCTCGCGCGGATAGCCGGTCTGCTCGCGGCACCAATCGCGGAACGAGCTTCTGAAGCCGTGAACCGTGGTCGTGAAGCCCCAACGCTTGAGCAAGCCTCGCATCGGGTGTTCGGTTAGCGATTCACGGTGCGTTCCGGGGAACACGTACTCGTTCCGTCTTACCAGTCGCATCTCTTCGATAATGGCAAGCGCTCGCGGCGATAACGGCACCCTATGCGGCTTGCCGGATTTCGTGCGGCTCGCGGGGGCGGTCCAGATCTTGGCGGTGGTGTCGAATTCCTCCCACCGCGCCCCGCGCGCCTCCGCGCTGCGGGCCGCCGTCAATATCAGAAATTCGAGCGCCCGCTCCCTGACTCCGCTGTGCTCCCGCAGCGTCGCCATCAGGCCGGGCACGTTGCGATAGGGCAGCGCCGCGAAATGTTCGGTCGGCAATAGTTCGCGTCGTGACGGCAAGAGTTTTTGCAAGTAGCCGTTCCAGCGTGCCGGGTTTTCGCCAGTGCGATAGCCGCGCACTGTGGCCCAATCGAGCACCGCCTCGATGCGCTGGCGTGTGCGCGACGCCGTCTCCGGCCGGCTGTGCCAGATCTTTTCCAGCGCCTTGATAACCAGTGCGGTATCTACCGCCTGCACGGGCAGGCTGCCGAATACCTGGCTCGCGTGCTTTGCCAGCGAGACGCCCCATTGCATGGCATGCTTGGCGGTCCACTTTGGGCCGTGCGCCTTGGCGTAGGCAGCGGCGCATTCGTCAAAGGTCACGGTCTTGGCGGCGGCGGTTACCTTGGCCAGTCGCTCGGTTGCCCGGCGATCTATCGGATCGACGCCTTCGTGGACGAGCTTGCGAAGCGCCGCCGCCTTCTCGCGCGCATCCCTCAGGCCGACAATGTAGGTGGGGCCTAGCCCCATCTCGCGCCGTCTGCCGTTGCGGCCATACCGGAAAATCCAAGATCGATTCGCGTGACCGGCGGCGCCCTTGGTGATCTGCAGCCACAGGCCGCCGCCGTCGCCATACATGCCCGGCTTGGTGCGTCTGAGATCCGTCTGACCGAGTCGGTGGAGAATTGCCATCCCGCCCTCCTACCCACCTTTGGGGGCTGGATACTAGTGGACGGCTGTGGACGTGTAAAAACGCTTCAAGCACAACAAATGCTGATTTTACCGAGGTATCTTGGACGCCCGTGGACGCCGGTAGCAGTGTCCCGTAGGATGCCCGCTCGGACGCGTTCACGTTTTCTTCCCCGCAGCGCTCATGACCATTGCGGCATGCTAAAGCATGATCCCGGAAAGGTGCAGACTTTTCGAATGGGATCGTGCGATCGGGCAAGTGTCTGGAGCGAAATCGCGGGTTCAATGTGACGCGATTTCGCTCTAAAATGCCAAGCGCTGAAATCGATGCTGGTCGCCATGCGCCTGATGTTGCTTCGCCACGCCAAATCGGAAAAAGCCGAGCCCGGCCTGCGCGACCACGAGCGCCAACTCAATGCGCGCGGCCGAAACGATGCGCCGGTGGTCGGCGCTTACATGGCGCGTCATGGCCTCATCCCGAATCTCGTCCTGGTCTCGACCGCGGCGCGCACGCGGGAGACGTGGGACCGCGTGGCGGCGGCGCTGGCGGCGACGCCGCGGGTGACCTACGAGGATCGTCTCTACGACGCCCGCAGCGACGCCATCCTCGCGCTCGTGCGGACGACCGCGCCGGCGGTGCGCGCGCTGCTGGTCGTCGGGCACAATCCCGGGCTGCACGATGTCGCCCGGCTGTTGATTGCCTCGGGCGATGTCGAGGCCCGCGAACGCCTCAACGAAGGATTGCCGACCTCCGGTCTCGCCGTGATCGACTTCGCCGGGAGAGACTGGCGCAAACTGCACCCGCACGGCGGACGGCTCGAGCGTTTCGTCAGCCCCCGCTCGCTGGCGGCCGCCGATCGGGTCTAGCGCGCTTGGGGCCTGCCCCATTCGCGCAAGCGAAAGCGCGCTTGGGGCCTGCCCTATTCGCGCAGGCAAGAGCGCGCTTGGGGCCTGCCCCATTCGCGCAAGCGAAAGCGCGCTTGGGGCCTGCCCTATTCGCGCAGGCAAGAGCGCGCTTGGGGCCTGGCCCATTCGCGCAAGCGAGAGCGCGCTTGGGGCGCCTGCCCCCGCTCGCGCCGGCGAACAAGCGCGTGTGGGCTCGGCTGCGTCATTGCGCCCGCTGGTATCGGCGCCTTGCGCACTCACGCTTCGCCCGTAAGCGTGGCAATATGCCGGAAAGGCAAGCCAGAGAGGGACGGTGCCATGTACAGGAAAATCCTGGTTCCCATCGACCTCGCCGATCAGGAACTTGCCAAGCCCGCGGTGGCGACCGCCTTGATGATGGCTGGCCCATCGGAAGCCACGATCCGGTTCATCAACGTGCTGCCGCTCACGCCGGTGATGCTCGCCGAATACGTGCCGCCCGATTTCGAGGTGCAGCAGCGCAAGGCGTCGGAGGACGCGCTCACCATCATCGTCAGGGAGACCGGCCTTCCCGCCGCACGCGCGTCGGCGACCGTGCGCCAGGGCGGCATCTACCAGGAGATTCTGGAGGAGGCGAACACCATCCAGGCCGATCTCATCGTCATGAGCTCGCACCGGCCGCACCGCCACGCCATGCGCACCTATTTCCTCGGCTCCAACGCCGGCCACGTGGTGCGCTACGCCAACTGCTCGGTGCTGGTGGTGCGGAACTGAGCGGCCGTTCGCGTCCGCAACCGCGCTCACCATCGCGATCCATCCCGTCGAGGGGCCGCTTAAGCGCGCGATCGAGATGCGGCGCGCTGTTGCGCTCCTGCGGGTCGGGCGCAGAAGGACCCGAAGCCCGGGCGCGAGGCGTCGCTCGTGCACATCCGCCCTATCCGTCCGGCACCAGAAGCTTGGGCAGCGCCTGCGGCCGATAGCGGCCAGGCCGGTTGCGCTGGAAGTAGCTGCCGCTCTGCCAGACGAACACGCCGAAAAATGCGCCGACGAGAGCAGCGCCCGCATAGGCGCCGATCCGCAGCGCCTGCACGGTAAGCACTGCCAGCGCCAGTGCGACGCCCGCGAACACGGCAAGCCCCGGCCAATAGAGGATGGCCGGCGTACCGGTCTCGAACGAAGCGGCGGCGCCGGCGGCGGCGATGCGCCGGTTGAGCTCGCGGACGAATGCGCCATAGGCCTCATCTTGCGTCGCCTGCTCCACCAGCGAGCGCCACGACGTCGAGGCGATCGAAAGCCGTGGACTGCCGGGTCCCCAAATCTCGGTGACGAAGCGCCGCGACTGCATGGTTACCGGGCGAAACGACAGCCGGACGCGGATGATGCCGCTATAGGCGATGCGGCCGTGATGCCGGCCCGCCCACCATTCGAGCGCGTCCGGCCGCAGGCGGAACTCCCAGGCCGCGCCCATGAGCGAGGGCTTGTAGCTATAGCCCGGATCCTCGTCGCGATCCGATCGTCGAGCCTGATCGTCCGAGCCGGATTCGTTCGAACTGGCTGCTTTCGACTTGGTTTGGTTCGACTTGGTTTGGTTCGAACCGGGTTCGCTCTCGGCACTCACGGCGCGGACCCCGGTTCGGGCGTCAATTTGTCGACGCCGCGCAGTTGCGGGAACGCCCACATCCAGATCAGCATCACCGCGATCGCGCCGAGGCCGCCGAACAACGCGGACGGGACCGCGCCGAGCCAGGCGGCGACCGTGCCGGCGCGAAATTCGCCGAGCGAGCCCGAGGAGCCGGTGAACATGGAATTGACCGCCATCACCCGGCCGAGCATGTCATAGGGGGTGCGCAGCTGCACCAGCGATTGACGGATGACCACGCTGACCGCGTCGGACGCACCGTAGATCACGAGCGCGAGGAACGACAGCACGACCGAGGTCGACAGCCCGAACAGCAGGCTCGCCGCCCCGAACATTCCGACCGCGGCGAACATGATGCGTCCGGCGCTGCCGGAGATCGCGCGGCGCGTCAGCACGACCGATATCGTCAGCGCCCCGACCGCCGGCGCCGAGCGCAGCAGGCCGAGCGCCCACGGCCCGGCCTGCAGGATGTCGCGGGCATAGATCGGCAACAGCGCCGTCACCCCGCCGAGCAGGACGGCGAAGAGGTCGAGCGAGATGGCGCCCAGCAGGATCGGACGCGTGCGGATGTAGCTGAATCCGGCGAACAGCGTCTGCATGCTGATCGGCTTGCGCTCTTCGCTGCGCGGCGTGATGTGGACCAGGCTGATCAACACGCTGGCCGCGATGAAGACCGCGGTGCAGGTCGCGTACACCGCGGTGGGGCTGAGCGTGTACAACAGCCCGCCGATCGACGGTCCGCAGATGACGGCGGTCTGCTGCGCGGTCGCGGAGGCGGCGATGGCGCGCGGCAGGAGCGTCATCGGCACGATCCCCGGCACCAGCGCATGGATGGTCGGCATCTCGAAGGCGCGCGCCGTGCCGGACACGAACAGAATGGCCAGCATCACGTCGCGGTTGAGCGAGCCGCGCGCGGTGCCGACCGCCAGCGCGAGCGCCGCCAGCGCTTTGGCGACCTGACAGGTGGCGGCGACGACCCGGCGATCGAACAGGTCCGCGACCTGGCCGATGACCACCGACAAGGTCACCAACGGCACGAACTGCACGAGCCCGACCAGGCCGAGGTCGAACGGATCGTTGGTGAGCTCGTAGATCTGCCAGCCGACCGCCACGCCCTGCATCATGAAGGCGCCGTTGGTGAAAGTCCGCGCGCACCAGAACAGCACGAACGAGCGGTGGCGCGTCAGGCGCGTGGACGAAGCGTCGGCGGCGGGCATGGCGATCCGGGCTCGGGGCGAATCCCGAACGAGTGGAACACATCCGGCGTCGGCGAGATAGTTCGCACATTCACGCGAAATGACGCGATCGAGTCGGTCGCCGGGCGCATCTCGGAGACCGGTGACGGTGCGCGGAGCCGATCTTTCGCGGCGGAGCGGTCAGCCGGTCGAAGGCGTGCGCGACCAGGTCTGGCGCATCGCTTCCATGAAACCGCTCTCATCCGTGATGCAACTTCGAATCAACCGGTCATTCCCGGGCGCTCGGCCCTCGGCCTCGCCCCGGAATGACGCCGCATAGGATTCAAACTCTGGAATTGCAGGTCTGGCCCAACTTTCCGAGGCTTGCGGCCTGGCCATCCGGGACGCGAAATCGCTTCGGCTGTCTCCGATGCCTATCGTGTTCGCTGCGCCGCCTCGGTCAGCACGTGATAAGCAGCGCTGAGTTTCGGCTTCGCCTTCGAGACGTCTTCGCCGACGCTCGCCAGAGTTTTGAGCAGCGTCGATTGCTCATCGGGCGGCAGGCTGATCAATTCGCCGCCACTATCGGTCCAGCCTTTCCGCGCCTTGTTGACGATATCGATCGACTTGGAATTGATCGCCACCGACTCCGCGGCGGCATCGCGGTCGACGATCAGTCGAAGATCGCTCGGTAGTGATTTCGTACCACTTCTTGCTGATCTCGACGACAACGAAGACGGCGGGTTGGCCGGTCTCGGTCACGTATCTTGCCGCGTCCTGAAAGTGCATCGGCGTGAAGACGACAATGCCGCCGACTGCACCGTCGATGGTACCCTGCTGGATCGCCACCATGACATCGCCCAGGGTCATCGCCACCGGCGTCGCTCCGAGCCGCTCGAACGACGCAAATTGGAACTGCGAGGCAAAGATGCGGATCTTCTTCCCCTTGAAGTCAGCGAGGTGGCGGATCGGCTTTTTTGCGATCACCGAGGACGGCGCGTTCATGAAGAGCGCGACGCCATGTAGCCCCTTGTCCGCGCCTAGGCCGAGTACCAGCTTCTGCACTGCCGGATCGGCGGCAAGGCGCTGTCCATGCTCCATGGAGCTAACAAGGCCGGGCGCAGGTAGCACTTCGAAGCGCTCGTCTACGCCAACGAAAAACTCCGGCGGCATTATCGCACATTGGATCGCGCCGAATTGCGTGCCTTCGATCTGGCGCGGGATCGAACCCAGTTGGCTCGCCGGATAGATCTCCACCTTGATGCGGCCGCCTGAATCCCGCTCGAGTGCAGCGGCGTAATTTTTGGCGAATAGGTGACTCGGGTCATTCAGTGCTGGAAGCGTAATCTTCATCACGTAAGCCTTGTCGTCAGCGGCCTGCACGGCATTGAGCGATAGTACCAGCGATACGATGAACGCGCCGGCGACACCGACCGCCCGCGCAAGAGTTCCAAATTCCATGAAGCGCATGGTGTTCACCCTCTGATGCTCATCGACCGGGTGCTGACGAGATTGGGATTATGCCGGCTGTAACATCGGAAAGATACAGGCGCCGGCGGCAGGTCCGCGACCGACTTCACGACCCTATGAGAAGCACGCTGGTGACTAGAGCGCATCCCGATTGGATCGAATCGTGATGCGCTCTAGATTCTTCGATTTTGCGCATGTTCTGTTCGGAAAACCGGTTCCCACTTTTCCGGAACATGCGCTAGGACTGCATGCCCCAGCGGCGCACGGTCACGGCCTCGATGTTGCGGAAAATGAAATTTTCCACGATCAGTCCGATCAGGATCACGGTAAGCAGGCCCGCGAAGACCGCGGGAATGTCGAGCATGTTCTTGTTCTCATAGATGTACCAGCCGAGCCCGCCCTTGCCGGACGAGACCCCGAACACCAGTTCCGCCGCGATCAACGTGCGCCAGGCAAAGGCCCAGCCGATCTTGAGCCCCGTGAGAATCGAGGGGAATGCGGCCGGGATCAGGATCTTCGCGATGTAGCGCGGGCCTTTGAGGCCATAGTTGCGCCCGACCATGCGCAGCGTGTTCGAAACCGATCTGAACCCCGAATGGGTGTTGAGCGCGACCGCCCACAGCACCGAGTGCACCAGCACGAAGATGATGGAGATATCGCCCAGCCCGAACCAGATCAGGGCGAGCGGCAGCAACGCGATGGCGGGCAATGGGTTGAACGCCGACGTCAAGGTTTCCAAGAGATCGTTGCCGAGCCGGGACATCATGGCCAGCGCGGTTAAAACCATGGCCAAGGCCAGCCCGATGGCGTAGCCCTTCAGCAGCAGCAGCACCGAGTTCGCCACCTTCTGCGGGAGATCGCCGTTCATCATGCTGGTCTGAAACGCTTCGATCGTGGCCGTGAACGTCGGCACCAGCAGCGGGTTGTTGAGCGCGCGGGCGTAGAGCTGCCAGGCGACGGCGATGACCACGAGAATGAACGCCTTTCTCAGCCAGGCCTGATTCACCAGTCGCTGCCAGAGCGTCAGCGGCTTCTGCACCACGCCGATGTCGCCGCTGGCGACGACGTCGCGCAGATATTCCGGCCGCGGCGGCGGCACCGCGAAACGCCGCGTCGCGGTCGTGGGGCTGTCAACCATGGCGGACGACCTCCTGCTCCTCGATGCGGTCGGCAAACAGCATCTCGTGAATGCGGTCGGACAGCTTGCGCCCGCTCGCCGGGTCGGTCGGATCGCTGCCGTCGCTGTTGAGCTCGCCCTTGACCTGGCCCGGGTGCGGCGAGAGCAGCAGGATGCGGTTGCCGATCAGCACGGCCTCCGGAATCGAGTGCGTCACGAACAGCATCGTGAAGCGCGTATCGGCCCACAATTGCAGCAGCTCGTCCTGCATCCTGCGCCGCGTCAGCGCATCGAGCGCCGCGAACGGCTCGTCCATCAGCAATACGTCCGGCTCCATCGCCAGCGCCCGCGCTATGGCAACGCGCTGCTTCATGCCGCCTGAGAGCGTGTGCGGATAGGAGTCCGCGAACTTGGTCAGGTTGACCTTGTCGATGTAGCGCGTCGCCTGAGCCTGGGCGGCCTTGCCGCGCATCTTGCCCGAGGATTCGAGCGCGAAAATCACGTTCTGCTTGACCGTTTTCCAGGGCAGCAGCTGATCGAACTCCTGGAACACGAAGACGCGGTCGGCGCCCGGCTCGCGGATCGGCAGCCCCTTGAGCCGCATGCTTCCCTCGGTCGGCGCCATGTAGCCGCCCACCGCCTTGAGCAGGGTGGACTTGCCGCATCCGGAAGGTCCGAGCAGGACAAATCGATCCGCACCGTGAACGTCGAAGCTGACGCGATAGGTGGCGGTGACGAGATGCTTCTCGGTCCGGTATTGCAAGGTTACCCCTTGCACCTGCAGCACGGGCGCGGGGCTGGATGGAGCGTTCATCGCGGTGTCGGCCCTTCCGGCATCGCCGCTTGCGCGACGCCTCCCTTCGCCGTCCCTCAGCTAGTGGTCCGATTCCGAAGTTCGCCAGCGCGCGCGGCACGTTACGATGCGAACTTCGGAATTGAAGGACCACCAGCAACTCTATGATTCTAGTGCCCCTTTTGAACCCGAAGTTCGCGATTGAACTTGCCGCGCGATGTGCGCGAACTTCGGGTTCGGGGCACTAGCTGCCGGGGAGCCCGTGCACCTCCGGGAAGAACAAGTCCTTCCAGCTCGCCGGCTTGATCTTGATCGAGCCGACCGCGTGCATGAACTCCGCGTATTTCATCGTGCTCTCCGGCGCCATCGTCCATTTCACCTGCTTGCCGGAGGCGATCGCGGCGACCTTCTCGACCGTCAATTTCGATTTGACGTCATCGATCCAATATTGCGACGCCGGCTTCACGTCCTCGTTGAGCATCTGCGTCGCTTCCTGGAAGGCGTCGACCAGCGCCTTGTAGAGCGCGGGATTCTTGTCGTGGAACTGGCTCGAGGTCCACGCCACGGTGAACGTGTGCGGGCCGCCAAACACCTCGGTCGAGCTCAGCACGGTGTGGATGCCCGGGCTTTCGAGCTGCTGGTACTGGAACGGCGGCACGCTGAAGACGCTGGCGATCTCGGAGGCGGCGCTCAACAGCGCGATGGTGGCGTCCGGCGGCGACATGCCCACCGTGAGCGGATCGAGTTTGGCGAAATTGGCTTGTCCCCACTGCTTGGCCGCCGCCATCTGCAGCATCATGGCCTGCACGGAAACCTTGACGGCCGGCAGCGCGATCTTGTCCTTGTCGGTGAAGTCCGTGATGCTCTTGATATTGGGATTGCGCGTGTTGAGCAGGATCGGCTGAGATGAAAATGCGGCAATGCCCTTGACGGCATTGGCGGTGCCGTGCGTCCGCGCCCAGATCGTCAGCAGGCCGGGCACGCCGCCGGAAACGATATCGATCGAGCCGGACAGCAGCGCATCGTTCATCGCCGCCGGGCTGTTGAAGGTCGCCCACACCACTTTCAGCTCGGGAACTCCGGCGGCCTTGGCATGCTTTTCGAGAAGGTGCCGCTTCTCCATGACGTTGAACTGCAGGTAGCCCATGGAGAACTGGCGTGCGATGCGCAGTTCGACCGGCTGCGCAGCCGCCGTGCCCGCAAGGACCATCAGCGCTGTCCCGGTCAGCATCGAAACCGCCGGCAGCCGAATTGCCCGCCCTGCTGGACGCATTGCGTTCCCTCCCTCACTTCTCTTCAGGCAGCGAGACGGGCGTAGTCCCTGGTTGCCATGACCTGCACGCGACGCATGTAGCGCGGCTCGTCCGGTCGGTAGTCGGCGACCGCATTGTGCACGGTGCCGATGTTGTCCCACATCAGCACGTCCCCCTCGGTCCATTTGTGCGCGTGGAAATATTTTTCCTGCTCCTGGTGCCTGAAGAGGTACTGGAGCAATTCCTCGCTTTCGGCCCCGGGCATTCCGTCGATGCGCGTGGCATAGCCGGGGTTGCAGTAGAGAACCGTGCGGCCGGTGATCGGGTGGGTGCGAAAGATCGGCTGCGACACCGGCGGCTTCTTGGCGCGCTGCTCGGTGGTCAGCGCCGCGCGCTGCGAGCCGGGTCGCGCGCGCATCATGTCCCAGAACTTGGCGAAGTCGTGCGTGGCCGTGCATCCTTTGAGCCGGGCCTTGAGATCGGCCGAAAGGTCGTCGTAGGCCGCCTGCATGTTGCGGAACTGGGTGTCGCCCAGCGGTCGGCCGTCGCGCATCGGTACCTTGATGGCATGGAGCACGTTGGCGAGCGCGATCTCGCGGCTGTAGGACATGTCGGTGTGCCAACCCTGTCCGGCATCGGCGAGCCCGATCGGCTTGCCGTCTTTCGTCATGTTGGACAGCACCATAACCTCGGAAAAGCCGGGCTCGTGGAATTGATTGGCGACGTTGATCTCGAGCTCGCCGAACATGCGCCCGAAGCGGGCGAATTGCTCCGTCTCGAGCCGCTGCCGCGGGAAGCACAGCACGCCGTGCTCGCCAAGCGCCCGCAGGATCTGCCTGAATACGGCGTCGGCGACCGGCTGGGCGAGGTCCACGCCCTCGATCCGCGCACCCAGTGCCACGCCGGGATGGATTTTCATGTCGCGCTCGAGCTTCCCGCCTGCGTTGCCGGCAATGCTAGCGCATGTTCCGGAAAAGTGGGAACCGGTTTTCCGAACAGAACATGCGCAAAATCGAAGAATCTAGAGCGCATCACGATTCGACCCATCGGGATGCGCTCTAGCACCGGCCGCGGGCGTTGAGGAGGCCGGCCCCGGCGGGGATGCTCTTGCGGCACGCCGCCGCCCTGCGACCCGGTACCGCCGTGGCAGCGCGCTCGTCCTTTACGTTGGTTTTTACGACCCGGGGCTGGCTTCGGGGTTTCGCTGGCTTGAACTAAGGGCGTGTCTCATAATTGGGCGCTTGATCAGCTCAGCCGCCTTTGATGTCAGCTATGCCTCCATAGGGGTGCGAAACGGCACATCGCGGGAGGTTGGGGCCAAAGCAGAGCTGCTATTCAGGCAAGCCCAGCCGGTCACAAATTTTCTGCCCATTTGCTCCAGACACGTTCGTCGGGCTCGCGGGGCGCTGACATTTGACAGACGGAATGACCTTCGGCTATCGTTTATGAAACTGCGTTTCATTGAGTGAAACATGCGGAAGACCCCCCTAGACCGTCGAGCAAGAACGTTAAGGCTCGAGGTCGCAGGTCCCGCAACCGAGACCGTCGACCTGTCGCTGCGCTTGTTGGAACGACTTGCAAGTTCGAGAGAGCCCATCGGCGTTTCGGACCTGGCCCGCGAGTTTGGGTCTTCGAAAGCGACTGTCTATCGTCATCTTCAGGCTCTTGTGCGCCACGGTTTCGTGCATCAGGAGCCCACCACGATGCGCTACGCGGCAGGAATCAAGCTGTTCATCCTCGGCGAGCGCCTTCGGGAGCGTTTCGACATCATCGCCGTCGCACGCGAGGACATGGTGCGGCTTCGGGAAGATACCGGCCAGCCGGTGACCTTGTCAGCGCTGATGGAGAACCAGGTCGTCATCCTGGAGGTCGTGCAAGGGCAAGCGATTGTAAATTTCGGAACGCAGCCTGGAACCGTGCTCGATCTTCATGCGAGCGCCCACGGAAATATCGCCCTGGCGTTCGGTCCAGAACATCTCATGGCCCATTGCCTTGCCCGGCCACTCAAAGCCTGGACTCCGCAAACGATCTGCTCACCAAGCGCCCTTCAGCGGGCCATAGCGCAGGTGAGAACGCGCGGCTGGGCCACGGCCCCCAATCGGGTGTTACAGGGAGTGAACGGACTCGCTGCCCCGCTCTTCAATCACGCTGGTCATTATGCAGGGGCAGTCGCTATTGCGGGCTCCATCCAATATATCCCTGCCTCGCCCCCTCCAAGCCAGATCAAGGCTGTTACGCACACGGCGGAACGGATTTCCCGAAAGCTCGGATGGAAAGGCCGATGAACGCGCACGAGCAATGGCACCTGACCTCGGAGGCGGCCGAACTGTATGAACGTTATGTCGCCCGGTACATCCTCAGTCCTTGGGCACCTTCCCTCGTCGATGCCGCTCATGTGACTGTTGGTGAGCGCGTGTTGGACGTCGCTTGCGGGACGGGCGTCGTTGCTCGAATTACGGCGCAGCGTGTCGGTCCCACCGGGCGCATTGTTGGACTCGATCTGAATCCCGGAATGATCAGGGTCGCGCAATCCCTCCCAGCACCGGTTGATGCACCGATCGAGTGGCTTGTGCGCAGCGCCGTCGATCTTCGATTGGAGGCTGAAAGCTTTGACGTGGTTCTTTGCCAGCAGGGACTTCAGTTCTTTCCTGACAAAGCGCTCGCGCTGCGGGAGATGCGACGCGTGCTTCGTCGTAGCGGCCGTCTCGCACTCAGCGTGTGGAATAACGTCGGACTCTATAACAGCGCCGTCGGTGAAGCGCTCGTTCGATTTGTGGGCAACGAAACAGCCCTCCGCTTTTGCGCATCGCGGCAAGCACCTGCCAGAGAGGAATTGGAACGTCTCGCAAGAGAAGCGGGCTTTTCCGAGGTAGCAGTGCACGTCGATCGGATGGATGTCCACCTCCCGAGTCTGGATCAATTCACGCTGCACCACTTGGCAGCGACACCGATTGCACCCGTCGTCGCTGCCGCAGCCCCTGAGACACGCGAGAAGGTTGGAGCAAGCGTCATGGAACAACTGCAACGCTATGCCGACGAGGATGGGGTGACCTATCCCGAAGAAACACATGTGCTGACAGCTCACGTCCGATGACCCCGAGGGAGTCCGGCCAAGAGGAGGCGAATATGCAAAACGTTCCGACGTCAGCTTTTACGGCGACATGCTGCGCAACCTATGCGAGGCGCATGATTGCGCGCCTGCTGCTCGCGTTGCTCGCGGTCGTACTCGTCGCCGCGGCATCCGGGCCGGGACATGCCCAGTCTTATCCCGGGCGGCCGATCAAGATCGTCGTGCCGTTCCCGGCCGGTGGTCCGACCGACGTCGCAGCCCGACTGGCCGCGCAGGCGCTCTCGTCCCAACTTGGTCAGAACGTCGTCGTAGAGAATCTTGCGGGGGCAGGCGGCAGGATAGGTACCAAAGCGGTCGCCGAAGCGAAGCCGGATGGCTACACGCTGTTGTTGGGCGGTACGAACGTCAATGCAGTTGCTGCCTGGCTCTTCTCGAATCCTGGTTTTGATCCGATCAAATCCTTTGCCCCAGTCGCTACGCTCGCGGTTGACTTGATGGCGCTAGCCATATCGCCACAGGTGCCCGCGGACACATTTGAGCAGTTCGTCCAGCATGCGAAGAAGAATCCCGGCAAACTGAGCTACGGTGCCCCTCCAGGAATTTACATTCATTACGCTGCCGAGTTCTTCAAGGCTAAGACAGGCACGGACATCATCTTTGTCCCTTACAAGGGCGCCGCTCCAATGATCACGGACCTGCTCGGTGGGCACATCGATATGCTCTTCAACAACAGGTCCACCCTGCTCACGCACTTCAAGGCAGGCAAGTTGAAGGCGCTTGCGGTGACAAGCGAAAGTCGCTGGCCGGAGCTGCCGGACACGCCGACCATGACGGAAGTCGGAATAATCGGATTTCCGCGGGAAGTCATATTCGGATTGCTCGCGCCGGCTGGCACCTCGACGGCCATTATCGACAACCTCAACCATGCCCTCAACGAAGGCCTTAGATCTGCGGACGCGCGCGCCGCCTTGGCAAAGATCGGCATGGAAGCAAGGGCCGGAACGGCGCAGGACTTCGCCGCCGCGCTCGCGGTGCAGGTGCACGAGTGGAAAAGCGTCATCGACGCGACAGGGATCAAGGTGGACTGAACGTCTTGGCTGGCGCGCTCGTCATCGCTACGTTGGCTAAAGAGAGCGTGGTGAAGGATGTTATGCGAGCGGCCTAGAGTCTCCGGGACAGCGACTAAAATACCCTGCGACACGGGATGTTGAGATCGACCGCCGAGCCGTGATTTAAGCCTCCAAACCGGAGCTTCGAATCATGCGCTACGAACTGACTGACGATGAGTGGGCGGCCAAGTCGGGAACAATGCTGCTGGCTGACGTGGCTATGACCGACTGGATCAGAGCCGTTGTCCACCAGCACGGTGCCTGGGCGAATATCCCACCGAAAAGAAATCGGACAGAGGCACTGTGCTTCAGCCCGTATCTGTACCGGGCGCGAAATCTGTCGAACGGTTCTTCAACAAGATAAAGCACTGCCGGCGTGTGGCTACCCGCTATTGACAAACTCGCGGCCAACTACCTCGCATTCGTCCAGCTTGCGTCAATACGGCTGTGGCTGCGCGTTAATGAGTTCCACGGCCTAGTCTAATCTAGATTGGCTCGCCTGGGTGGGAGGAGAAAGATGGTTCAAAGCGAAATCGACGCCGTCCGCGCATTGCTGAGTTCCAAGCCGCGCCCGGTCGGGTGGACGGAGCGGCGGGCGCGACTCGACGAGGTTGGTTCCTACTGGCCCGTGGCCGACGACGTCAGCCTTGCTGCGATCGATCTCGGCGGCGTGCCGGGGGAATGGTCGACCGTTCCCGGCAGCGACGCCTCCCGTGTTCTGATGTTTTTCCACGGCGGGGGCTATTGCTCCGGCTCGATCCTGAGCCATCGCCGCATGGTGACAGAAGCGGGCCGGGCGGCTGCGATGCGCACTCTGGCTGTTGGCTATCGATTGGCGCCGGAGCATCCATTCCCCGCGGCGATCGAGGACGCGCTCACGGCATGGCGCTACCTGCGCAAGCAGGGAATTGCGGCGTCCCACATCGCGGTCGGCGGCGACAGTGCGGGCGGCGGGCTCGCAGTGGCGCTGATCACCCGGTTGCGCGACGGCAAGGAGGCGCTTCCCGCCTGTGCCTGGCTGGTATCGCCCTGGACGGATCTGACGATGTCCGGTTCGACGCTCGCCACCAAGGATGCCGCGGACCCCATCATCCACAAAAGCTATCTCGACGAGCTGGCGGCCGCGTATCTTTCCGCCGGGATCGACCGCAAGCATCCGCTGGTTTCCCCGCTGTATGCCGAATTGCGCGGGCTGCCGCCGACCCTCATTCAAGTGGGCTCGGCCGAAACGCTGCTCGCCGATGCCACCCGCTTCGCAGCCGCCGCGGGCGCGGCCGATGTGCCGGTGACGCTCGAGATCTGGCCGCACATGATCCATGCTTGGCATCTGTGGAACGCGCATTTGGAGCCTGGCCGGCGCGCACTCGCGAACGCAGGCGCGTTCATCCGCGGCCATCTCTGAGACGGTGGTTTGCAGTTCGGGCAGCTTTGCACATCGCGGCCCCCGGATGATTTGCGTTTTCACAACAACTGAGGCGGATGCAGTATGGCTTTGCCCATCGTCACTGCGAGCCGAGTCGAAATCCGCGCAGCGTCCTTCCCGCGGACATCGGGAAAACCGCGCTCAATAAGCGCATTCATAAGTGACGGCGTTGCGCCTACGATGGATGTCGACGACGCCAAGCTGGCGTTGCTCGAAAAAAGCCGACAGATCCGGAGACGCGACGATGCCAAGAAGACAGGCGGTCAGGCTGGTGAACCGGCGGCAGGCCGTGACGACCGTGGCGGGCGCGATAAGCCTCATGGCAGCGCCCGCCGTCGTTCGCGCGCAGGCACCGCTGAAGGTGAGCTTCGCACAGCAGCGCGGCCTGCTCTATCTCCCGGTCGACCTTATGGTCAGTGGCGGAATCCTGCAGCAAGAAGCGACCAAGCTCGGCCTCGGGAAGCTCGAAGTGACCGCCACCGCGCTGAGCGGCCCCGGCCCCGTCCTCGACGCCATCCTGTCGGGCGCGGCCGACTACGGCACCGCCGCCCTGCCCTCCCTGCTGACGCTCTGGGAGAAGACCCGCAACTCGGCAAACGAGGTCAAGGCCGTCGGAACCGTGTCGAACGGCGCCATGACGCTCTACACCATCAATCCGAACGTCAAGACGATCGCCGATTTCACCGAGACCGACCGCATCGCGGTGCCGACCGTGCGGCTGTCGTTCAACGCCATGATGCTGCAGATGGCGGCGGACCAGCTGTGGAAGGACCCCCATCGCCTCGACCATCTGACCGTCGCGCTCGGCCATCCCGATGCGGTCACCGCACTCTCCGCCGGCTACGGCAAGGCGGCCGTCACCGCACATATCGCCGTGCAGCCCTTCACCGACCGCGGCCTGAAGCTGCCCGGTGCGCACGTCATCACGGACAGCCGCAAGGTGTTCGGCGGACCGTTGACCCAGATCACGCTGCTGGCGACGAAGCAGACCAAAGAAAGGAATCCGACGCTGTTCCAGGCCGTCGCCAACGCCCTGGAGCAGTCGATCAAGGTCGCCAATGCGGACAAGCGCGCCGCCGCCGTCCTCTGGAAGGATGCGCAGAAGGCGCCCGAGAGCGTCGATGACCTCCTCGCCCAGCTCAACGATCCCGGCTTCGAGTTCACCTCGCAGCCGCACCGCATCGCCTACTTCGCCGGGTTCCTGAACCAGATCGGCACCATGAAGGCGAAGCTCGGCGACTGGAAGGAGCTGTTCTGGGAGACGGCCCATCACCAGCCCGGCGACTGAGGATGGCCGACGCGCGCGTTCCCACGGCTCTCCCAGCCCGGGCGAGGCGACGTCGATTTTCTTCTAGACATTGTAACGCGAATCACCTATGAAAGGTGCATCTTTCAGAAGTTCGCATTGGAGCTGTCCCGCTGCTCTTGTGGCGGCGTGCTGCTTCAGGTTGCAAAATCCGCAGCCTGAGGGGGCCCGTGTTGTTTCCGCCCTGTTATTTACAATGCGCGCCGCAATCTGACGTTGCAGACACTCCGGGCCGGCCGGCCGGAATTGCCTGCTAAAGCGGAATGGCGAGCAAGGTATCGATCAGCCGGCTGTCGAGGATGACGACCTTCTCGGCAAAACGCGCTTCGCCGTGGTCGAGGACGATATGGTCATGGTAGCGGCCGGTCGCGAACAGCGTGGTCTCGCCGCCATGCATGATGCGCGCGACGATGAAGCTCGTCTGCGCGCGCACCGTGCCGACCTCGCCCGGCTCGACCAGCGGCGGTCCGATCACGTGCCGGTAGCGCTGCGCCTCATACACGTTGGCGTCGCGCAGCGAGCGCACGCGATCGCGCAGCATCGCGCGCGAGGTTGCATGGATCATGCCGAGCGGCAGGCCGCGCTCGAAATTCTCCGCCGTGGTGACCCGGTAGCGCCCGTTCTCGGTGAAGAAATCAGGCCACGCTGCGAGCTTGTTGTCGTCGATCGCCTGCCCGTAGCGGGCATTGAGATCCTGGACCCTGAGCTGCAGCTCGACAATCATGGTTCAGATATCAGCCGGGAGGTGCGCTGGAACAGATCAAATCCCCATCTCATGGCGATAGGCTTTCCAGAAGCCCCGCACCGCCGCCTCGGTGACGCGGTTGTCCTCGGAGGAGGTGCTCGCGCCGCCCATCTCGACGATGGACAGGAGATCGGGCGTCGTCGTCACTGCGCGCTGCACGAAGCCGGGCGCGGCTCCGTCCTCCATCGAAATGTAGCCCGCGGGCCCGATCAGGTTCGCTTGCCGCAGCCGGCGCTCGGTCATTTCCGCATCGTCGCTCTCGAACCCGAAGCAGGTCCAGACGAGCTCGGTCCGGTCGAGGCCCTGCGGCACGAGCCGCCGCACCGCCAAGCTGTTGCGCGTCTGCTGCAGCACGAAGGTCGGGAACACGGAGAGGATTTGCAGGCCGATGCCGTCGCCGAACTCGTCGACCGCCTCCAGCAGCTCGGGCGCTTCCAGGCCGAACCCCTCCTGCGCCGCGCGCATGCCGGCTTGCTCGTACTCTTTGCCGCCGCTATCGGCGGCGAGCGAATAGCTCACGTGGTGGCCGCCGGAATCGCTCACCACGATGCCGCCTTTCTGCGACAGGCGGTTGAGGCGGAAGGTGGTGAAGAACGTGTGCAACAGGCTGGCATGGTAGCTGTCCTTCACGTTCTCCATGTAGAGCTTCCAGTTGCTCGGCAGCGTCTGGCTGTAGCCGCCGAGCAGCCGCACCGGCGCCCGCATCACCCGGCATATGCGGCTCACGATCTCGGGTCCGAGATATTGCTCGAGCGGTGGCGTATCGGGCGAGAGCGTGCCGAAGACGAGGCCGCCGAGCACCGCGACGCGCAGCTTGCGCGGCCCGTATGTCTCGGGGCGACACGTCGCGGGCATGCCGCCCTTGCCGCCCAGCCCCTTGCGGAACGCGACGCCGGTGAGGTTGCCGGCGAGATCGTAGCTCCAGTTGTGATAGACGCAGATGATGTCGCGCGTCTCGCCGCGCTCGTCGAGCACCAGCAGCGATCCGCGATGGGCGCAGCGGTTCTCGAAGGCGTTGAGCTTGCCGTCGTGGTCGCGGGTCACCACGACGGACATGGCGCCGAGGCTGGAGCGGCGATAGCTCCCAGGGCCCGGCAGCTCGGCCTCGAGGCAAAGGAAATTCCAGGTGGCGCCGAGAAAGATGCGCGCCTGCTCCTCGCGGTAGAGATCGCGGTCCGAATAGACCCAATACGGCACCCGCGTGAGGCCTTCCGCCGGCCAGTGTCGCGACGTGGCAGCAATCGTCATGCATCTCTCTCTGCGTCGGTCGGCGCGCGGCGGCGGCGGCCGTCAATCGAGCTTCACGTTGGCGGCCTTGATCACCTTGTGCCAACGCTCGACCTCGTCGCGCATATAGGCGGCGGTCGCCTGCGGCGTGCCGCCGATAGGTTCGGCCGAGAGCTGCGCGAGACGCGCGATGATCTCGGGCTGCCGCAGCGCTTCGTTGACGTCGGCGTTGATCTTGTCGGCGACCGCCTGCGGCGTCTTCGGCGGCGCCACGATCGCAAACCAGGCCGCCGATTCGAACCCGGGCAGCGTTTCCGCGATCGTCGGCACATCGGGCAGCGAGGCCATGCGCTTGGGGGTCGCGACCGCCAGCAGCTTGAGCTGCCCGCCGCGGACCAGCGGGAGCGAGACGCCGAGATTGTCGAACATGAGATCGACGCTGCCGCCGACGAGATCGGTCAGGGCCGGGGCCGAGCCGCGGTAGGGAACCTGCTGGAATTTGACCCCTGCCATCATCTGGAACATCTCGGAGGTGAGATGCGAGGTGGTGCCGTTGCCCTGGGTGGCGGAAGTGAGCTTGCCGGGATTGGCTTTGGCGTAGGCGATCAGTTCGGCGACGCTCTTGACCGGCAGTTTCGGATTGATCACGAGCGCGTTCGGCACGCGGCCCATGATCACGATGGGCACGAATTCGGTCGGGTCGAAGCCGAGCTTCGGATAAAGATTCTGATTGATCACGAGCGGCGGCGGCGGGGCGGAGAGAAGCGTATAGCCGTCGGGATCGGCCTTGGCGACCGCTTCGGCGCCGATATTGCCGGCGGCGCCGGTGCGATTCTCGACCACCACCGGCTGAGCCCACTTCTTCGACAGCCAGTCGGCGAAGATGCGCGGCATCACGTCGGCGGTGCCGCCGGCGGGAAACGGCACGATGATCTTCACCGGGTGCGAGGGATAATCCTGCGCCCCGGCATTGGGGGATGCGGCGAGCGCGACCACGAGCGCAACCGCCGCCGTGATCAGGCAGCGTCCGAAATGGCGCCGCGAACCGCCGACGTGACCAAGAACCACCATGCGTCTGCTCATCCGACGTTGTCCCGCTACTCGACGACGATCTTGGCGGCTTCGACCACCGGGCCCCACTGCTCCGTGCTGGCCTTGATGATCGCGCGCATCTGCTCGGGCGTGCTGCCCAGCGGCTGCGCCTCGAGGCCGAGAATACGCGCGCGCAGCTCGGGCGCCTGGAACCCCTGCCCGATCGCGTCCGATATTTTCTTGACGGCTTCCTTCGGCGTGCCGGCCGGAGCGGCCACGCCCATCCAGGTGTCCGCGTAGACGCCGGGCAGCGTCTCGGCCAAGGTCGCGACGTTGGGATAGTCCTTGAGCCGCGCGCGCCCGCCGGTGGCGAGAAGCTTGAGCTTGCCGGCGTCGATATTCTGCTTGTTGGCGAGCAGATAATCCGGAACGATATCGATGTTTCCCGCCAACAGATCGTTGATTGCCGGCGCGCTGCCGCGATAGGGAATTTCCGTCATGCGAAAATTGCCCTTGAGCATCAGCAGCTCGCCGAGCAGGTGTCCGGTATTGCCCTTGCCCTGATGGCCGTAATTGACCTTGCCGGGATTGGCCCGCGCATAAGCGATGAACTCCGCCATGTTGTTGGCCGGCAGCCCCGCACGCGCGAGCACGACCAGCGGATAGGTCGCGAGCACGCTGATGGGCTCCATCGCGCGGGTATCGAACGCCGCCTTGGCAAACACGAGGTGGGTTATGCTGAAGGTGAGTTGGGGCGCGCACAGGACGGTATACCCGTCGGGCGGCGACCGCAGCACCAATTCGGTGCCGACCCGTCCGCCCGCGCCGCCGGCGCGATTCTCGATGATCACCTGCTGTCCAAGCAGCCCGCTCGCTTTCTCCGCGGCGAAACGGCAGAGCAGATCCGCCGTTCCGCCCGCCGGCAGCGGCACGACCATGGTGATCGGCCGGTTGGGAAAACCGGTCTGCGCTTGCGCCGCGCCGATCGCCGGCGCGACGACAAGAACCGCGCCGAGGACAATGCCCCGGCCCACGTGCTGAACCATGCGTCTCCTCACTCGTAGAAGTCGGGCGACATTTTCTGGCCGTCGCGCTGGGCCTTGTCGTGATTGATCCAGAGCTGCGCCTTTTCCTTCGCCATGACGTCCGCCATGCGCTGCATCGAGGCGAGCGTCTTGTCCTTGTTGTCGTTGTTCGCGGGCACGCGCCGGTGCTCCCAATTGTCCTTGAAATGCACCGCATCGCCCGAGAGCAGCACCGCGCCGGTCTTTGGCAGTTTGACCAGCAGGCTCTGATGGCCGGGCGTGTGTCCGGGGGTCGAGATGATCGTCACGCTGCCGTCGCCGAAGACATCGTGGTCGCCCTCGAGCTTGGTCACGGGATGGTCGGGTTTGAAGCGCGGACCGACCGGCGACGGCCACTCATATTCGGCTTTCTGCACCAGCAGCATGCTGTGCGGGAACATCATCACGTTGCCGATGTGGTCGGGATGCGTGTGCGAGACCGCCACGTACTTGATGTCGGACAACCGCACGCCGAGCCGATCGAGTTCTGCCGCAAGCGTCTTCGGGCGGCGCCAATGGGTCATGCGGGGATCGGCGGGACGCTGACCATCGGGCATGGCGGCGATCGCATCAGCCACTCCGGTGTCCCACAGAAGCCAGCCCTGGCTGTGCTTGACGAGGTAGCAGGTGTCGACGAAATCCATCGACTTGCCCTCGTTCACGCCCGGCGACCAGCGCGAAATGTCGCCGGCGACGCCCTCCCCGCAATTCAGGATGTAGAGGCGCTCGACCCCGGGTTTGCTGCCTTGCGCCGAGGCGCGCTGCACAAGAATTTGGACAGCCGCGAGCGAAATGGCGAGGGTCGCGGCGAGCGTAACGGACAGACGGATGGGTTTCATAGCGTTCCTCTTGCCATTTGCCGACTTTTGGCGAAAGAGCCGGCCGGCGCAAACCGAGGCGTGGCCCAGCGCTGGCCGATCACAATAATAACATGATCGTGAGGCGGGTGGCGCGCTGGCCATTTCAGCGGCGTGCATGCCGGGCAAAGCCCCTTCTTTCGTCCCACGCCTTCTGCTAACCATGCCGTCGCCGGGTTGTGAGCGAGCTCGACGATCGCCCTGCCCATGATGAAGAAAAGGCACAGCGACCACAACCGGGCGCTTTCGATTCGATAAAGGCGCCGCGAGGCCAATACGAGGTCCCGATGATCTGCCACTCCATCCGCGCTGTTGCGCTGGCGACACTTCTCGCCGGCACCGCCTTGTATGCCGCTCCACCCGCCGATGCGGCCTCGTTCGATGGCCCGTGGAGCGTGCTCGTCATCACCAAGAGCGGCCCCTGCGACCAGTCCTACCGCTACGGCGTGATGATTCGCGGCGGCTCCGTCTCCTATTTGGGCGGCGGAGCGGTCAGCGTGTCGGGTCGTGTAGCGCGCTCGGGCCAAGTCAGCGTGAGCGTGTCGTCGGGCGGCCAAAATGCCATCGGGTCGGGCCGGCTGTCCGGCGGCCGCGGCGGTGGAACGTGGCGCGGCCGTGGTCCTTCAGGAAGCTGTTCGGGCGTCTGGAGCGCGACCCAGGGATGAGCATCGGAGGGTGACCGACGGCATACGGGTCATGCTCCCTGCCCAGCTTGGGTGTGACCGCGGGCAAGCGCCCCAGAAATGCTAGAATTCTGTCGGAATGCCGCGCGTCGAAGCCGGAGAGCAACTTTGCACACCTTGCGCATTTGTGCCGTTTTTGCCGCCGGGCTGATGCTTTGCACGCTCTCGGTCTGGTCGCCGCCGCTCGAGAAGGCGTCGGCCCAGGCGCAGACGCTGGCGCAGGCGAGGAAAAAGGTCGACAGAAAAAGCCCGGCTCCGAAAGTCGCGGCGAAGGACCGCCAGGAGCGCGTTCCGTTCACAGCCGAAGAAGATGATGCGGCGGTGATTCCCGGCATTCCGGATGCGCGGGTCTGGGGCGATTCCGCCGCCGATTTCGCGCGCCTGCTGCCGCAAGCGAGCGGACCATGGCTGGCGATTTCCGGCGGCGGCTCGGACGGTGCCTTCGGCGCAGGCGTGCTCACGGGCTGGACCGAATCAGGCACGCGGCCCGAATTCGCCGTGGTGACGGGTGTCAGCATCGGCGCGCTGATTGCGCCATTTGCTTTTCTCGGCCCCCGCTACGACGAGGAGGTGCACAAGAATTTCACCACCATCGGTGCGGCGGACATATTCGAAGACCGAGTAACCCGCGACAGCCTGTTCGACTACTGGCCGCTCAAGAAATTGGTCGAGGAGCGCGTAACTCCGAAGCTGCTCTCGGAGATCGCCGCCGAGCACGCGCGCGGCCGGCGCCTGTTCGTCGCAACCACCAATCTCGACGCCGGACGCCGCGTGGTCTGGAACATGGGCGCGATCGCGTCGCGCGGCGACGAAGCGGCGCTCAGGCTCTTCCGCCAAATTCTGCTCGCGTCGTCCAGCATTCCCGGGTTCTTCTCACCCGTCGAAATCAGCGTGGAGGCCAATGGCAGGAAGTTCCAGGAATTGCACAGCGACGGCACGATCACGGCGCCGTTCTTCGTCATGCCGGAAGCAATGCTGTCGGCCGGCAACTCTTCGCGGCCGCCGCTGACCCAGCTCTACGTGCTGGTGAACTCGAAGCTCGGCCCTGAATTCAAGATGCCCGATCACAGCATTGCCGGTGTCCTCGGCCGCTCGATCGCGGTCGCGCTGACGGCGGCATTGCGCGCGGACATCATGCTGACCTATGTCGGCGCCCAGCGTCACGGCATCAGCGTGCGCATCGCCCATGTCGACGCGGCCTTCGACCATCCCAGCCGCGGTCCGTTCGACGGCAAATATATGCAGGCGCTCTACGAATTCGGTGTTGCCGCGGGCAAGAAAGGCAATGCCTTCGACGCGGCGCTGCCCGAACTTTCGATGCGCGGCCCGAACAACCAGTAGCATCGGCACGCCTGACGCCTCGCCGCGGTCGCCCGAGAGCGCGCTGCGCTCCGCGACACGCGCGGGAACGCTTGGGATGCTCGACGCGTTGGTTCTTGCGTGGACTGTGCGCGTTCGGAAGGAACATACCTTGCGCTCGACCATCCTGATGACGGCAGTGCTGATCAGCCTTGGCTCGGGAAGTAGCGCGTTGGCGCAATCGGGCGGAGCCGCGCCTGCGCAGCAAGGCGCCGCTTGCCCGCCTGATGTCAAAGGCGGGGGCCCGACGGTCGGTAGCGGCAGTTCCGGATCGTTGAGCGACAAACTTGCCCAGTCCAAGGGCGTCATCTGCCCGCCGGCTGGGCTCGACCGGGAGATGCAGGTGAAGCCGCCGAGCGGAGGCGAGATCAAGGTCATTCCTGCGCCGGGCACCCCCGGCGGAGATCAAAGCGTGCAGCCCAAGTGACCTTCCGCTGGCGACGGCGGGACGTGGTCCGCCATCGCCGCGATCGCGTCTGTCCAATGACGCGGCGCACGGCCTCGCACGCCGGCGCGGCGATCATTCTTCGGCGCTACCGAGCGGGCTCGCCAGCCGCGCGCTCGGCCTGGTCAGACGGACCGCGAAGCGCCAAGCCAGCCAGAACATGGCGAAATAAAACCCGATAAAGGTCACGAGGCCGGCGTGCGGGTTCCAATAACGTTCGACCAGCAAGCCGACACCGATGGAGATCGACTGACCAACCAGCAAGCTTATGATGAACACTACCAGCAAGCTCATGGCCTTGCCCCCGTTTGCGTTGCGCATCCGAAGGCTCGGCGATGCCCGCCGCAGGATCAATCGCGGCGAGACGATCCGTCGCGCCCGCGGCCGCCGGCGCAATGTCGCGGGCGCTCGTGTCGCAGCGCCGTGTTGTCGCACTTCGGCGTGGGCCGTGGAGTGGGAAGGGATCGCGGATCGCAGCCGAACCTGGCCCCGTGGTCCATCTCGATCTGTCTCGTCTGCGCGAAGGCAGTTTGCCATTTCGCAGTTGGATGTTGTGGCGACCCGCCAGCCCGGGACCGCGATCACCGGAACACGGCGGTCACATCAACCACGGATGGGCGAGAGCGGTTCCGTTCCGTTGGAACCGGAAACCGCGTCCTTGCGCTTGACGCGTTTGCTGGGGCGAACCGGTTCCCCCGGATCAAGTCCAGGGCAGGCTTTCGCCGGAAAACGTGCTAGCTCGCGGCCTTGAGGTTGAGCCGCGCTTCGGCGATTTGGGTCAGCTTCTTGTCGGCGGCCTTCTCCTCGTCCAGGTTCTTCTGCAACACGCTCGCACAATCGTTGCGGCCGAGCTGCTTGGCCCAGGCGATCAGGGTTCCATAGCGGGCGATCTCGTAGTGCTCGACCGCCTGCGCCGCCGCCGCGAGCGCCGCATTGAGCACCTGCTTGTTGTCGATCTCGCCGGCGATGTCGTCGGTCTCCTCGATGATGCCGTCGATGGCCGGACAGTCGACGGCCCGGGCCTCGGCGCCGTGCATCTGAAACACCTGCTCGAGGCGCTTCACCTGGTTCTTGGTTTCGTTGAGATGGGATTGGAACGCCTGCTTGAGCTGCGGATCGCTCGCCTTCTCGATCATCTCCGGCAGCGCTTTCACGATCTGGTTCTCGGCATAGTAGATGTCGCGCAGCGTGTGCACGAACAGGTCATTCATGGTTTTGAGGTCTTTGGAAAAGAAGCCCATGGCTCCGCCCTTTCTGCTGGCGTTTGGTTTTGTGTCGGCGTTTGGTAGCCGGGCGGTCGTGCCGTCGTCGCGATGCTGCGCGCACGCCGCCCGTCACACCGGCCCAACGGCGGAACCCGAAGCGCGGTTCCGAAGAAAGCGTCGCACGCGATAGAACTGCAAAGGTGTATCTCCACCGCAGCAATGTGCGACGGCCGACCATCTTGATGGAACTTGGTTGCTCAGAGCTGCCAGCCGACACATGCCCCACGCAGGTTCGCGCTCATTGATCCTCGCGCGCGATTGCCGGTCCCAGCCAGTCTACGTTCTCGGCGCCGCTGGATCATCGTCATCGCGTTGCTCCACGGTCCGAATTTCGACCTCCGAGGTCAGCGTACGATGCACCGGACACTTGTCGGCGATCTCCATGAGCCGCTGGCGCTGATCCGCGTCGAGCCTGCCGCGCAAGCTGATCGCACGCTCGATGCGATCGATCATCCCCTCCTGAGTCTCGCAGGTCTCGCAATCGGCGGCGTGGATCTTGGAGTGGTTGAGCTTGACCGTCACCCGCTCGAGCGGCAGCGCCTTGCGCTCGGCATAGAGGCGAAGCGTCATTGCGGTGCAAGCTCCAAGCCCCGCCAGCACTAGATCGTAGGGACCCGGACCGCTGCCGAGCCCACCGACGTCGACCGGTTCGTCGGCCAGGAAACGGTGCGGACCGACGGTGATCGCCTGTTGAAAGCGGCCCCGGCGCGTTTCGCGAACGACGACGTCGTCGGGCTCGTGCGGCAAGTCGGGCGCCAGCTCCGGCAGGTCGAGATAGCGCTCGGCCCAGGCGTGGATGACATTGGCGACGTAGCCGGCATCGCTGCGGCGGCTCAGCAGGTGATCGGCGCCGGCAAGCGAGACAAAGCTTTTCGGATGCTTGGCGGCGATGAAGATGCGGCTCGCATTGTCGATGGCGACCACCGCGTCGGTCGGCGAGTGAAAGATGAGCAATGCCTTGCGCAGGTTGGCGATGCGTTCCAGCAGCTTGTGCTGTGCGAGGTCCTCGACGAATGCCCGGCTGATGCGAAATTGCCGGCCCGCCAGCGCAACCGCGACCTCACCCTTCGCGCCGATGTCGTCAAGATGATCCTTGAACAGGCCCGTGACGTGGGCGGGATCGCTCGGCGCGCCGATCGTCACCACCGCGCGGGCCTCCGGGACGTCGGCGGCCGCGGCGAGCACCGCCGTGCCGCCAAGGCTGTGGCCGATGAGGATCGCCGGTGCCCGCCCGCTGCGCCGCAGCGCGTCCGCCGCCGCGACGAGATCGGCGACGTTCGAGGAAAAGGTGGTATTGGCGAATTCGCCTTCGCTCGATCCGAGCCCGGTGAAGTCGAAGCGCAGCACGGCGACGTCGAGCGCAGTCAGCCCTTCGGCAATGCGCCGGGCGGCGTGGACGTCCTTGCCGCAGGTAAAGCAGTGAGCGAACAGCGCATAGGCGCGCGGCTCTCCCGGGGGGCGGTCGAGGAGGGCGGCAAGGCTTTGCCCTGCTGCGTTGGGGAAGTCGAAACGTTGGGCCGGCATGCTCATCTCCGCTAGAGCGGGTACGGGCTGCGCGTCACGCCGATCACAGCGGGATTTCCATCAAATCGTGCGCGACCACCAGATCGCCCGTGAAGGTCGGCCGCACCGCGTCGGCCCACGTCTGCTCGGTCATCCCGACGGCATCGGCCGGCACCAAATGACTGAGCACGAGCTTTTTTACCCCGGCGTCGGTGGCAATGCGTCCGACGTCAGCGGTCAGCGTGTGGCTGGCTTTGAGGTGCGCCATGAGAGTCGCGGCATTGGGATTGCGCCGCACCAGATCCTCGAGCGCGGGTGCGTACATCACCTCGTGCACCAGAATGTCCGCGCCTTTGGCGAAAGCCGCGAGCGGCGGAAAGTAGGCGGTGTCGCCGGAAAAAACGATGATCTTGCCCGGGAATTCGAACTTGAGCGCAAAGCTCTCGGTGATCGGCGGATGCTGATTGCGAAGCACCGTCACCTTCGCGTCGCCGGCGGCCATGACCGGACCTTCGCCGTATTCATGCACATTGACGAGCTTGCGCAGGTCGGGCCGGCCTTCGTCGGCCATGCGGGTTTCAATATCGAATTTGTAAGCGTCCCAGAAGCCCTGCGCGAGTTGCTTCATGCCGGCCGGACCATAGGCATCGACGGGGGTCTGCAGACCGGTCGCCCATGCGTTGTAGACCAGCATCCCGAACTCGGCGTTGTGATCGGAATGGTGATGCGTGATGAACGTGTAGCGCAGGGCGGGCAACGGGAATTTGCTCTCGACCAGCTTGAAGGTCGCGCCGTAGCCGGTGTCGATCACATAGGGAACGTTGTTCCAGACGACGAGATTGGCCGACGGGCTCGGCTTGTAGTCGGTGATGCGCGGTCCGCCGCGCGTCCCCAGCAGCACCAGCCGGTTGGGGCCGAGATTGCGCGGCTGCGCGGCGGCCGGGCGCTGCTGGCCCAAAGCGGCGGCGAGCCCCGCCGCCGCGCCTGCGCCGAGTAAATGCCTGCGCGTGATCATGGTCGTTCTCTCCATTGGCGGCGGGCACCGACAGTTTGGCGGTTTCGCGCGCCTTGGCAACGCACTGCCGGCGCCCCGCGCTGCGCCCGCGTTTTTCAGGTTCCCGGCGACGCCGTTTGAACCAATTGCGGTCATCGTACGACTAACGAGATGGCGCATAGAGGATCGACTGTGTTTGCTGCCGTTACGCCCAGAGGGGGCAGCGCCCGGCAGGAAAACAGGAGGGGCTGGAATGACTTATTCCCGAATTATCACTCGGACACGAGGCCTGCTGGTGCTGGCCGCGCTGGCGGCTGCGGCCGGGCTGCCCACCGTTCGCCCGGCCGAGGCCGTGCCGAGCTACGACGGGGTCTGGAGCGTGGTGATCATCACCAAGGAAGGCATCTGCGATCCGTCCTATCGCTATCCCATCCGCATCACGAGGGGCACCGTGGGCAATGCCGGCACCGCCACCGTCAGCATCACCGGCAAGGTCGGCAAGAATGGCATGGTCACCGTGAACGTCAGCACCGGCGATAACACCGCGACCGGCACCGGCCGCCTCGCCGCCACCCGTGGCGGCGGCTCGTGGAGCGGCGGAAATGGCGCCTGCTCCGGCGTATGGCAGGCCGAACGCCGGAGCTGAACGAACCGTGGACCGTGCAGGCCTGCGACGGTTCTGATGATGCCCGGGCCCTGCCCGGGCATCGCTGCGTCTGAGGGGCTTTTCCGGCATCACCGGCATGCAGACGCGCACCCGAGAGCGATCCCCGATCGCGCTGCCGCCAGCTTTGATCTATACCACCGCCCTCACCTGCGGAGTGCTGGCTGCGCTCGCGCTGCAAATCTACCTGAGCCAAGCCGGTTTTGATGTGGTGGACGGCGCCCGCTCCCGGCATCGATGTGCCATAGGGTGCTTCGTCGGAAGCAAATCACATGAGGGGAGCCGTCCAAATGCAAATTACCACGATCGGGTTGGATATCGCCAAGAACGTGTTTCAGGTCCACGGCATCGACGCCAACGAGACGGTCGTTGTCAGGAAGCAACTCCGGCGTAGCCAGGTGCTGGCGTTCTTCAAAGCGCTGCCGCCGTGCCTCATCGGCATGGAGGCCTGCGCCACGGCTCATTATTGGGCGCGCGAGCTCACGAAGCTCGGCCACCGGGTGCGGCTGATGCCAGCAAAAGACGTGAAGGCCTACGTCAAGCGCAACAAGAACGATGCCGCCGACGCCGAGGCGATCTGTGAGGCGGTGCGGCGCCCGACCATGCGTTTCGTGCGGATCAAGTCGGCCGAGCAGCAAGGTCAGTTGATGCAGCACCGTACGCGCGATCTGCTGATGCGCCAACGCACCCAGTCGATCAACGCGTTGCGCGCGCATCTGGCCGAACTCGGCATTGTGGCTGCGCAGGGCGACAAAGGGGTGAAGGAATTGCTCTCGATCGTGGCGGACGAAAAGGATGCGCGCTTGCCGATCGATGCACGCGCGAGCGTCATTGTGCTGGCGGCGCAGCTTCAGGCCGTGCAAACGCTGATCGGATCGATCGAGAAACAAATCAAGACGCAGCACCGCTCGAACGAGGCGAGCAAGCGGCTTGAGACGATCCCGGGCATCGGTGTCAAAAACCTCGCGGCCCTGGGGGAAAATCTGTTCTCCGCCAAGGCGCGGCAACTGCGCACGGCGGGTCCCTGGTGGGCCATTGCCGGGTGCGCCTCCATCGTGAGCGGGGCAGTTGCAGCCGCGCTGAGCCGGCTTCCCCTGCCCTGGCGGCGTCATCGCCTGCTGCGGTGGGTCGCGGGCGCGCTCATCCTATTGCTGCTCGCGCATATCGGCCATTCCGTCGGGGCAGCGGCCGAGGTGGGTCCCGGCGTGACCGCGGCGGCAAGGCTTGCCGCGCTCGCCATTGCAGCCCTCATGGCGCTGCTCGGGGCCTATCTGACGGCACGGCGCTGACAGCGACCAGCTGCGGGCGGCTGCGGTCTTCTACAACTAAAAGTTTATCAAATGGGGCAGAAACCCCCTCTGATAGCATGAGTTCCGGAAAGAAATTACCGCCTGCGGTCGAACCTAATCGACCCTCGCGAGACTAATAGTCGAGCAGGGGTGCGACCTCAGCTTGTCCGTTGCAGCGCGCGCACGGCTAAATCCGGAGATCTTGATGACATCGCTTGCCGATTATGCATCGGCCGAGGCGAACAACCGAACAAACGCGCGACGCGGCCCGTCCCCTTGGGTGACGGCGTTGCTGACGGTGCTCACGCCGGGACTGGGTCACGTTTATATCGGTCAGGCACGGCGCGGCATCACGTTGTTCGTCCTCGTCATGATCGCGGACACGCTGGTGATGTTCGCGATGATGGGGGTGCTGGCGCGCTTTTGGATGTTTGCCGTCAGCCTCACGCTCCTGTTCGGGCTATGGCTGTACATCATGGTGGACGCGGTTCTGCGCGCCCAGCGGATGCGCGATTATCCGCATGAAGGCTATCATCGCTGGACGACCTATGCTGGCGTGTTTGTGCTCGCCTGCCTCGTCTTTGCGGCCCCCTGCATCTACGCGGTGCACGCCAAAGCGTCGGGTCAACTCCTGTTGCTGAACGCCCTTACTCCCAGCATGGAACCCACGCTGCAGGCAGGCGAGTATTTTCTCGCCGATGCAAGCTACTACCGCACCCGTCCGCCCAGTCGGGGCGAGGTCGCGGTGTACATCCACCCGAAGCAGCCGCACCTTCATTACATCAAGCGCATCGTCGCGGTGGAAGGTGACCGCATCGCCATCAAGGGTGGTCGCGCCATCGTCAATGGGATGATGGTGGAGGAACCCTATGTCGAGGCCGGTCCCGTACGGGGACGCTTTGCCGATCTGCCGGAAATCCGGGTGCCGCCGGGACATGTTTATGTCTTGGGCGACAACCGCACGGACAGCGTCGACAGTCGCGATACGGTCGCGCACGGTCCGGTTCCAGTGGCGAATCTGATCGGCCGCGTCACCGATATTGCGATCTCCCGCCACCTGGCGCGCATGGGCCGCTGGGTCGGGACGCCTAGCAATCTATGAGCGGACGCGCGCCGACACGCGCGTGAATTCATATTTCCGTCTCGCGCGTTTTTTCTCTCGCGCGCGCGCGAAAGCAGCTTGGCGTTACTCGCAAGCGCAAGAAGAAGCTCGATCACCGCGGGTCGACGCTCGACAGCCTCCTGCAGGAGGACGGAATTTTGGAAAAGCTCGAACGCGTCGCGCACAGGGCGGTCGCGGCCGGCTGTCGCGCCGAATCTCACTCGAGTTTCCGCTTCCAGAGGATGCAGAAAATCGCTAAGGTTGTCGCCAATCTGGAGCGCAGCTGCGAATTGCAGATCAGGACCTCTTGGATAGGTCATGAGCATACAGTCCAGGGTTTTGTCACGGATCAGTCGGCGCGGGCTTGGGGCCGGATTGTTGGCGTTGGCGGCGTTTTTGGCCGCCTGCTCGTCCGGACCCGTGACGATTGCACCGCCGAGAGTAGCTCAGGGCGGCCGGGCGCTATCCATCGCCCTCACATCCAACAACGGTCAGCGGATGGTCGTCGCGACGGAGACCGGCGGACTCTTTCGTACCTTCGACGGGGGAAATAGTTGGCAGCACCTGGATGGCTTGCCCAATTTCAAAACGATCGACGTGGCGATTGCGTCCTTGGCTCCGGACACGATCATTGCGACGACCCAGCCGCAGTATCGGACCCTTAACGATGGTGGGATTTGGCGAAGCACCGATGGCGGCGGCAGCTGGGGTCAGCCGTCGGGCTGGGCGCCGCCGCCAGGTCCGGATTGCCCCGACCGTCCCGGTGCTTACGGGATCTCGCACATGCCGCTTTCGCGCACGTTCTACGTGGGGACCGATTGCGGGTTAGCAGTGAGCAACGACGACGGTGCTACTTGGTCTCATATCGTTTTGGATGCCAACACCGGTGGCTCCGATCCGTTTCGAAACCGCGTACGTTCCGTGTTGGTCATCAATCGGACATCCGGCGTCGCGGCCGCTGATGCCGGGCTGTGGTACCTCAACAGCAACGGCGTGTGGACGAAGGCCCAAGACGTCTCTACCTCGGGACAGGTGCCGGTCACTCACGCGTTCGCAGCGCCGTGGTGGAGCGGCCCTAGTTCGATCTTCTTGCACGCGAGCGGGGGCCAGAAGCTCTGGCTTTCGTCCGACGGCGGAGCGAGCTGGACTCAGATCACGGCACCGAGTGTCAATACCAGAGAGGCTTTCGTCCGCGTGGCCCGCTCATTATCCGGGGATCAAAGCAAATTCGACGTCTATTACGGAGACGGAGCCAAACTGCATCGTCAGACATTCTCGATTGCCGGGCTGGCAGGCACCGGCGGCTGGACTGACCTTACATCAGACCACGACGATCCTTCGGACATCGCCTTCGATTTGGATCTTACGGTCCCCGTCCTCCTTGCCACCGACGGGGGCGTGCATCGAACCTCCGATCAAGGAGGAACGTGGACACTCACTGGCGGCGGGTATGGCGGCTTTGACGCGCTACAAATCGCCGAGGTGACCGGCCAGGCGTTCCCAGGACCGCCTGCGCATCAGGACCTCTATTACGCGACGCAGGACAACGATCTCAAGGCCTCCTCCGACGGTGGTCAGTCGTGGACGGGATCGATCTGCTGTGAGGGACGCTTTATCCGCGTGAGCTCCGGATCTATCGACTTTCGGCCCAAGGTCACCGGGTCGGCTTGCGGCCCGTGCTTCAACTTCGTCGCGGGGCCTCAGTTCGAAAATGTCAGGGGCTGGCCCAACGCCCCGGCCGGTAACCCAGCAAACCAGGCCGACGCGCCGTTCCTGATCGATGGCGATTCGTATCTCCAGGACGTTTCCAACGCAGCAGCGTCCCCGCCAAGCTTCGACTTCTACTTCACCTCGACAGCCGGTGTTTCCTGGTCCAAGTCCTTCTCGCTACTGCTCGCACCGAAGGGCGCATCCGTGTTTGCGGGACCGGCTGGAACTCCAGTCCTCTATCAAGGCGTGCAGCGACCGGGATCGCTTCCCAACGGAGGCTTGCGGTTGGGCCTGATGCGAGCGGCGGGCCTCGCCGGCCAGGCGACGGTGACCCCTGCAGATGCCTTGGGAAATGTCGCGCTCGGATCCCTTCGCACACCGATAGCCAGATACGTGGTCTTTGGTGCGGACCCCAAAAATCCGGATCATTTGATTGCGCCCGACGTCGATGGCGGTGAGATGAAGTTTTCGGCTGATGGCGGCGTTACGTGGCATCCACTGCCACAACTCACCCAGACAGTTACGGGTGGCGGGCAATATCTCTTCGCCTTATCCGAGCTCTCCCTTGCAAGTGTGATCGCATGGGACCCCTATGATTCGTGTCACATACTCGTTGGCACGATCCAGAACGGCATCATCAGATCCACGGACGGGGGCAACACGTGGGCCGAGATCGCGGGATCGAAGCCAGTCACCTACGTTAGCTCGTTCTATTTCCCGCCGACGGGTGCCATCTGGGTATCTACGAATGGTCGCGGTCTCTGGACATTGGACCTGCCTCGACAAAGCGGAGCCGACGCCGGGCGATGTCGTTTTCCCGGTGCAGTCGTGGCTGAAGCTCCGGTCGAAACTACGGTCGCGATCGATCCCGGCACCGGTTCGAGCCAGCCGTTCCGCGGATTGGATGATCCAGCGGTTTGTTCCGCCTGCTCGATGATAATTGTCCGCAATGGTTGGGTGACAGACCTCCAGATTTCCGGCGACAACGTCCAGGAGATTGCAATCTCCGGAGGAACGATTTCGCAAATCGACAGATCCGGACGTGAAATTCCGCTTGTTGTTCCGAACATTTATCGGCCCGGTGACGGCAAACTCGCGGAGCGAATCCGGAGCCGCGCAGTGACCGGATCCCGCCGAGTTCGCGGGCTAATTCTGGAAGGAACGCGCCTCCGGCAGGTGATCGCTGCGAGCGGGGAACTGCCGTTTGCGCCTGCTCGAACGCCGATGGTTTTCGTCTTCAGCGCAGACAAGCCCGGAGCGTCTTTGATCGAAGCAGGTGAAACGGCGCGTGTGATCGGAACGAACTTCCTTCCGAGCTCGGGTCCGGAAACCCTGGTGCGGATCCGTTTCGACAACGAAGTCGTCGCGGAACGTGTCCCGGTTCAAGCCGACGGGTCGTTCTCCGTCGACATTCCGGTTCGGCATCTGCCGGGCGAGGTGCTCGTTACCGCCGAACAGCGAGACGGCCGGCGGCTGACTGTGGAAAGAGCGACCATGGATATCATCACAAACGATTAATGGAGTGATCCGAGGGATACCGACTACTTCTCGTCCCCTTACCGCACCAATTCCCGCATCGCCCGGTCCAGGCCCTCGAGCGTCAGCGGGTACATCCGTCCGCCCATGAGCTGGCGCATGAGGCCGATCGATTGGGTGTGGTCCCACTCCTTCTCCGCCACCGGATTGAGCCAGACGCAGGCGGGGTAGGTGCGCGCGACGCGTTCCATCCAAACGGCGCCGGTTTCCTCGTTATAGTGCTCGACCGAGCCGCCCGGGGCCATGACCTCGTAGGGCGACATCGAGGCATCCCCCACGAAGATCGCCTTGTAGTCGTGCGGATACATGTGCAGCACATCCCAGGTCGGCGTGACGTGGTCGAAGCGGCGGCGGTTTTCCCTCCACACCCTCTCGTACAGGCAATTGTGGAAATAGAGCTGCTCCATATGCTTGAACTCGGTGCGCGCGGCCGAGAACAGCTCCTCGGTCGCCTTGACGTGCCAGTCCATCGAGCCGCCGACATCGAAGAACAACAGAACCTTCACCGCATTGTGCCGCTCCGGCCGCATCAGGATATCGAGATAGCCCTTGTGCGCCGTGCCCTTGATGGTGCCGTCGAGATCGAGCTCCTCGGGCGCGCCGGTGCGCGCGAACCTGCGCAAGCGGCGCAGCGCGATCTTGATGTTGCGCGTGCCCAGCTCGACACGATCGTCGAGGTCCTTGAACTCGCGCCGGTCCCAGACCTTGAGCGCGCGGAAATTGCGATTCTGGTCCTGGCCGATGCGAACGCCTTCCGGGTTGTAGCCGTAGGCGCCGAACGGCGACGTGCCGGCGGTGCCGATCCACTTCTTGCCGCCCTGATGGCGGCCCCTCTGCTCCTTCATGCGCTGGCGCAAGGTCTCGAGCAGCTTGTCGAGACCCCCCATGGCCTCGATCTGCTTCTTCTCTTCCTCGGTGAGGTATTTTTCGGCGAGCTTCCTGAGCCACTCGGCCGGGATTTCGGCGGCGGGCGTCTCGCTCATCAGCTCGAGGCCCTTGAACACGTGACCGAAGACGCGGTCGAACTTGTCGAGATTGCGCTCGTCCTTGATCAGCGCCGCCCGCGACAGATAATAGAAGTCCTCGACCCGGCGGCCGGCGAGGTCCTTCTCCATCGCCTCCATCAGCGTGAGATACTCGCGCAGCGTTACCGGCACGCCGGCGGCTTTGAGCTCGTGGAAGAACGCGACGAACATGGCGCAAGCTCGCGCCATCGCAGCGAGTGGTCAAGACCGGATTCGCCGCGCTCAGGCGGCTCGCGGGGCGCGGAAGCGATCGATCGCGACGCGATTGACGTGGCCGATGAACTGGCGCGCGCTCGCTTCCCACGAGCGACAGAGGGCGAACGCGCGGCAGGCCTTGCGCGAGACGTGCAGGGCGCCCATGCAGGCGACGCGCAAGTCCTCGTTCAGCACCCCCACGGGATCCTGACCAATGACGTCCTTGGGCCCGGTGACCGGATAGGCGGCAACCGGCACCCCGCACGCGAGCGCTTCGAGCTGCACAACGCCGAACGTGTCGGTCCTGCTCGGGAACACGAAGACGTCGGAGCCCGCCAGGTAGGCCGGCAGCACCTTCTCGTCGAGCAGTCCGAGAAATTTGGCGTCGGGAAACCGCCGCCGCAGCTCGGGCTCTTGCGGACCTTGCCCGATCACGACCTTCGATCCCGGCAGGTCGAGCGCGAGGAACGCCGCCAGGTTCTTTTCGACGGCGATGCGTCCGACGCAGGCAAAGATCGGCCGCGGCAAGCCGAGGTCGATGGCGCGCTCGGGCCTGAACAGCTCGGTGTCGACGCCGCGCGTCCACATGTCGAGATTCTTGAAGCCACGCTGCGACAGCTCGGCGATCAGCGAGGGCGTAGAGACCATCGTGACCGTCGCGGCGGCATGAAAACGGCGCAAGACGGCGTAGATCCATGCTTCCGGGATCGCCAAGCGTACCGAGATGTATTCCGGGAACCGCGTCGTATAGCTGGTGGTAAACGGCAAGCCGGACCGCAGGCAATAACGGCGCACCAAGTAGCCGATGCTGCCTTCCGTTGCGATGTGGATCGCGTCCGGCCGCGCCTGCTCGATGCGGCGCGCGATCGCGCGCGGGCTCGGCAGGGCGCAGCGCAGGCCCGGATAGGTTGGCACCGGCACCGAGGGAAAACCCTCCGGCGTCAGGAAGGCGACCTCCACCCCCAACCTGCGAGCGCTCGCCGCCAGCGACGTCAGCGTGCGCACCACGCCGTTGACCTGCGGATGCCAAGCGTCGGTTGCAATGAGAACGCGCATCAGGCGGCCCGGACCTCGACCACGAGCTGCGCGCGGCCGCAACGCCGGGCCCGCCATCGGCCATCGGGACGGCCGGCGGCCCAAGGATCGGTCCGGCTACTGGTTTGTTCGACGAATCGCATGTCGCGAGAATCGTCAGTTCACGTCTCAGCCGTATGACAATCCCCCGATGCGGCCCTCATGCATGGTCGCGAGTCCCCAGGCGATCGGTCCGAGCCACCTGGTCGCAGGCGCTGTAACACTGCTGTTGCAACGAGATGGGAGGTTGCCGCTCGCGAATCATCGCGACCGTCGGAAGAGCTCATCACCGGATGCACGTGCTGAACGCGATGAGCGCCGTGACGCGGGCGGTCGATGCGAAGGTTGGCTGGAATCGAATTGCGCTTGCAATAAGCCTGCTGATCATCGCGGTTGCCCTGATCACCTTGTCGCGCCTGCTTCGCGATGTCGACGTGGACAAGGTGATCGACGCGCTGCGGCCGACGACGGCCCGCACGATTGCGCTTGCGTGCGTCCTCGTCGCGGCCGGATACGTGACGTTGACCTTCTACGATTTCTTTGCGCTCCGCACGATCGGGCGCGCCCGAGTGCCCTACCGGGTGGCCGCGCTTGCCAGCTTCACCAGCTACTCGATCGGGCACAATCTCGGCGCCACCGTATTCACCGGCGGGGCGGTGCGGTTGCGCATCTACTCGCCGTGGGAACTCGGCATCATCGACGTCGCGAAGATCGCCTTCGTGACCGGACTGACCTTCTGGCTGGGAAACGGGTTCATTCTCGGCCTGAGCATGGGCTACGCGCCGGACGCGGCCAGCGTCGTGAACCAACTGCCGCCGTGGCTCAACCGGACCATCGCATTCATGGGACTGGCGACGATCGTCGGCTACGTCCTGTGGCTGGTGCCGAGGCCGCGAACCGTAGGCTATGGCGACTGGCAGATTACGCTGCCCAATGCAGCCCTCACCTTCGTGCAGATCGGAATCGGGATCACGGATCTCACGATCGGTGCGCTCGCCATGTATGTGCTGCTGCCCGCGGAGCCCGCGATCGGCTTCGCCGCCCTGCTCGTCACATTCGTGCTGGCGACCTTGCTCGGGTTTGTCAGCCATGCACCCGGAAGCCTGGGCGTCTTCGACGCGGCCATGTTGGTGGGGCTCTCGCAGTTCGACAAGAACGAGCTGCTCGCGTCGTTGCTGATTTTTCGCGTCCTCTATTTCATTCTCCCGTTCTTAGTCGCGCTCTGTATCCTCAGCTCGCGCGAATTGTGGCTGAGTCTGACCAAGCCCGGCAACTCCAAGCCGCCGCCACCGCCGGCCTGACATCGTCGCGCCGGGCGCCGCGTCGCCGGCACCCGAAATGCCTCGAGCTCGTGGCAGCCGGTCGGGACCGCGCGCGACGAAATGGCGCGTGCTCGGTCTGCGGCACCATCGCCGGGTGCGCGCCCTGGCGGGGCCCCCACAAACATGCTTCGCTATCGACAAAAGACTATCGGCAAAAGGGCGGGAGGCGCCTATGGGGAGATGTCCACGGTTTACGATCTATGCAGCTCTGGTCTTTGCCGCGGTGTTGGCTGCGTTCGCCGCGCGGGCGGACGACTATCCGAGCCGCCCGGTGCGCGTCGTGGTCGGCTTTTCGGCCGGCTCCGGCGCCGACATCACCGCGCGCGTGGTCGGGCAACGCATGGGACAGATTCTCGGCCAGCAGCTCGTGGTCGAGAACAAGCCCGGCGCCGGATCCTCGCTCGCGGCCGAATACGTCGCGCGCGCCCCCAAGGACGGCTACACGCTCTTGCTGGCGACGATCGCCAATCCGATCAATGCGGTGGTGAGCTCGAATCTTTCGTTCGATTTCATCAAGGATTTTGCGCCCATCGTGCGCCTCACCACGACGCCCAATATTCTCGTCGTTCATCCCTCGATCGGAGTGAAAAGCGTCAAGGAACTCATCGATCTCGCCAAGCGCGAGCCGGACCAGCTGTCGTTCGGGTCGTCGGGCGTTGCGACCGGCACGCATCTTTCCGGTGAGCTGTTCAAGGTGATGACCGGCGTGAAGATGGTGCACGTGCCCTACGCCGGCAGCCCGCAGGCGGTCACCGATCTGCTGGCGGGACGCATTCAGGTTTTCTTCTCACCGGCCTCGACCGTGCTGCAGCACGTGCGCGACGGCAAGCTCATCGCGCTCGCATCGACCGAAGCCAAACGCACGGCGATGGCGCCGGATCTTCCGACCATGGCCGAAGCCGGGTTGCCCGGTTTCGAGACCGGGCTGTGGTTCGGCCTGGTCGCGCCCGCAGGCACGCCCAGCGAGATCATCGACAAGATCGCGCATGCCGGCAACGAGGCGTTGAAGGCGGACGAGGTCGCCAAGGCACTGGCGCCGCAAGGCATCGATCTCGTCGGCGGCAGCCCCGAGGACTTCGCCCACTACCTCGACGATGAGATCAAGCGCTGGGCGACGGTCGCCCGCGCCGCTGGCCTGAAAAAATGAGCGCGTGACGGCAATTGGGGAGGAATGAAACGATGCCTGGACCGAAACAGCCTGCCATCGCGCTTGTGTCTCTGTTGCTCTGGTGCATTTCAGCCGGCTTGGCCGCGCCGGTGGCGCTCGCGCAGAGCGACTATCCGAACCGTCCGGTCCGGTTGATCGTCGGCTTCATCCCGGGTTCGGCCGCCGATATCACCGCGCGCGTGCTGGGACAGCGCATGGGCCAGATTCTCGGCCAGCAGTTCATCGTCGAAGCCAAGCCGGGTGCGGGTTCCAGCCTCGCGGCCGAATTTGTCGCCCGCGCCCCGAAGGATGGCTACACGCTGTTCATCGCATCGTCCGCCAACATCACCAACCAGGCGATCAACCCCGGACTCCCGTTCGACATGATCAAGGACTTCACGCCGATCGCCCTCATCAACACCGCCGCCGTTGTTCTGGTGGTGCCCCCTGCCACCGGGGTCAAGAACCTGCAGGAGCTGATTGCGCTCGCCAAGTCGAAGCCCGGGGAGATTCTCTATGCGTCCACCGGCGTCGGCACGGCGCCGCACCTCTCCGGCGAGCTGCTGAGCATGCGCGCAGGGGTCAAGCTCGTGCACGTGCCCTACCAGGGTTCACCGCAGGCGGCGACCGATCTCCTCGCCGGCCGGGTGACGATGATGTTCTCGCCCGCCAGCGCGGTCATCTCCCAGGTGCAAGCGGGTTCGCTGCGGGCGCTCGCATCGGCGGCGTCAAGACGTCCGGGCATCCTGCCGGATCTGCCGACGATGGCGGAAGCCGGCATGCCCGACTTCGACACCAGCATCTGGTTCGGCCTGATGGCGCCGGCCGGGACGGCACCTGCTATCATCGACAAGCTCGCGCGCGCCGTGGCCGAGGCGGTGGCATCGAAGGAGGTCGTGGCGGCCTGGCGCCCCCAAGGCATCGATCCACTGAGCGGCGGTCCCGAGGAATTCGGCCATCACATCGCGAGCGAGATCAAGCGCTGGAGCGCCGTCGCCCAGGCGGCAGGCCTCAAGAAATAGCGCGAAGGCGTCCGCGGAGGTCGCCGCCGCGCGCGCCGCGCCATCACCGCTCTCCCACCGGGGGAGAAACGAAGGGACGGCGGCAGAAGCGGCCCGTTGGGGCGGATTGACGCGCCTGGGCGATAAAGATATCATCTTTACGATCATTGCTACCTTTTTGCGCCCGTCGCGCGTTCGAGACGAGCGCGCTCGGCAGAGGCTGGAGACTGCGTCGATGCGGCTGCACCCGGCGATGAGGAACGGTGGGCGCAAGGTGATCCCCTTCCGCACCGCGACCATGTCGACCCAGATCGTCGCCCAGGTGCGCGATGCGCTGTTCGCACGCGAGCTTCGTCCGGGCGATTTCCTCGGCACCGAAAAGGATCTGGCCGCGCGTTTCGCGGTGAGCCGCATCGTGGCCCGCGATGCGCTGCGAACGCTGGAGGCGCAGGGCGTCGTCGACATCAAGGTCGGCTCCGGCGGCGGCGCGCGCATTGCTCGCGGCAATGCCCGCCTGTTTGCCGAGGCATTGGCCGTGCAGCTCGATCTTGCCGGCGTATCGGTCGGCGAGATCATGGACGCGCAGCGCGCAATCGAGTGCCTTGCGGCGGAGCTCGCCGCCGTCAATTCCACCGCCCAGGACCACGCACGATTGCACGAACTCATCGCCGACGCCGAGCGCAAGATCGACGACATCGGCGCCTATACCCGCACGTCGCGGGAATTCCATCTCGCGGTCGCCGAGGCCTCGCACAACCGTGTCCTGGTGGTGCAGCTCATCTCGCTGCAGCACGTCTCCTGGCCGGCCCGCAATCCGACGCTGACCCCGAAGGTCGCGCGTCGCATTCTCGACGCCCACAAGGAGCTGGCGGCGCTGATCGAGATCCGCGACGCCGCCGGGGCCCGCCGGCTGATGGACGAGCACGTCAAGATGATCGGGGCGCGCCGCGTTGCAGAGCACCGCGACAAGCGCGCGGCGGAGCGAGACTGCTGCTGAGCCAAGGCGCGACGTATCGGCAACTCCCACGACGACAAGGAGAGAAACATGGCCAAGGAAAAATTCATCATCGAGCCGCACTTCCGGCTCCAGGAATGGGTCGCCGAGGAGAAGGGCTACTTCAAGGCCGAGGGCCTGGACTATGTTTTCCAGGAATTGATCAAGTCGACCGACGGTGCGCACCACTACAAGGGCGACAAGGTCGGTGCCATGCAGTCCTTCGAGCGCGGCCGCACCTCCGACGTGAGTTGCGCCTGCCACTGGACCGTCGGCGTCGCCGCATCGAAGGGCAAGGGCAGGCTCTACGCCGGTGTCTATTCGGTCGCGCCGTCGGGCGTATTCGTTCCTCAGGATTCGCCGGTCAGGGGGCCTGAAGATCTCGCCGGCGTCCCGATCGCCGTCGGTTATCAATCAGGCAGCCACTACTCGACCATCCAGGCGCTCGAGCAGTATATGCCGGCTGACAAGATCAACCTCACCTACGCCGATGGCATGCTGTTTCATCGGCTCGATCAACTGATCGACGGCAAGGCGCAGGCCTCCGCCCTGTTCAGCGGCCCCTACTACTTCGCCGAGCAGCTGGGCTTCCGCAAGGTGATCGATACCACCTTCATGATCGCCAGCATGGTGACCGGCGATCCGGATCCCGAGGATCTGCGCAAGTTCTTCCGCGCGCTCAAGCGCGCGCAGCGTGACATCGACCTGCGGCCCGATCTCTACACCCACTACTACAAGAAGGAATTTCCGGCGCGCTATCACGCCATGATGGACACCCGCCGCTGGGGCCCGGGCGAGCGCCTGGTGTTCGAGACCTACACCAAGGAGGTCTACGAGGAGACCTTCAAGTGGATCGCCGATCACGGCATTTTTGCCGACAGCGGCATGGGCTCGGGCAACTACGAGCAAGCCGTCATCAACGCGGCGCAATGACCGAGCCGTGACGGGGTGCCTGTCCCGCTTACGCGGGGCAGGCCCGCGCCAGGCGGACCGCCGTGGTATCTCGAGCAGACGCCGCCGGGGCAACTGCCCTGTTCGCGGCGCCGAAGGGTCGACCGGCCATTTGCGCCTTCTCAGCCAACCTGAGCCATCGCAGCCCCAGATTGCGACGCTCCGCGGCGATCTCCGGTGAGCTCGCCAACTTGGCTCGCCGCGCGCACTCAGCGGCCTGGTCCCTGCAGTACTTTGCATATGACGACATCACACCCACCACGCGTACCAACAATCCATCGCGCCGGTTCATAAGGGAGTTCGAATTCAGCGGCGCCCACATGTTCCATCATGAGTATTTATGCCGGACTGCGACCAATCAACAGAATGATCGCTTCCCGCGAAAATCTCCGATGGACTGTTGTTTTGCGGTCACAAATCCCGTCGCTCCGGGACCCTTTTTCGCGGCAGCGGGTGCATAGGCACCCCCCAAGCCTCGTGCTAGTTTTGGGTTTTGTTCTGCCGCCGCACAACCATTGGAACCGATTGAGCGCGTCTGCTACCGCAGTGACCCCCATCCGGCCTGTGCCCCAAGCAATGTGAGACGCTGCCGCGGCTTCGACCAGCACAAGAAAGCCTGAAATGAAACCATTCGAAGACGCGGCGTATACGATGGCGGCTGTCAGCGCCACCGTTGCGCTCTATCGGGCTCTCGTCAAAAACGACGTGTTGAGCCGCGACGAAGCCGTGCGGGCCATTCTCGATGAAGCGGTGTCGCGCGCGATACAGGCGGAAGCGCAGCATCAAGGGCAAGCGACAAACGATCTGAACCGCCAATGCGCGGAGATCCTGAAATTCATCGCAGAGAAGCTGTAGCCGCTTCCGGCGAGGGCATGACAGTCAACGGCCCGAAAGCGCGTCTGCTTCTTCTGCCAAGCGCAGCCCGATCAACCGATCGAGCGTCGCCTGATCATTCAGCAAATCTCGCGAGCGCGCCCGGTGCACGATGCTGCCGCGCTCCAGCACGATCGCATGGTCGGTCAGCGACAGCGCGATCTCGGCATGCTGCTCGACCAGGATAAAGGCGGTGCCTTCGTCGGCGGTCATTCGCCGGATCGCCGCGGTCAATTCCTCGACGATGAGGGGCGCGAGACCTTCGAGCGGCTCGTCGAGCAGAAGCAACGCCGGATTGGTCATCAGCGCCCGCGCGATCGCCAGCATCTGCTGCTCGCCGCCGGAAAGATGGTTGCCCCTGCTGGCGCGCCGCTCGCCCAGCCGTGGGAACAGGCCGTAGATCGCTTTCAGGTCCCATCGTCCCGGCCGCGCCGCGACCACGAGATTTTCCTCGACGCTGAGTGAGGGAAAGATTTCCCGCTCCTGCGCCACCCACCCGAGGCCGTTGCGCGCACGCCAATGCGGCGCCAAGCGGGTGATATCGCGGCCGCGCCAGGCGATGGCGCCACGGCTGACGCGGGTGAAGCCCATGACCGTCAGAAGGAGAGTCGACTTGCCGACGCCGTTGCGTCCAAGCAGCGCAAGGCTTCCTCGTTCGGGAACATCGAGTGCCACGCCGTCGAGCACGACGGCGTCGCCGTAACCGGCGCGAACGTCATGGAGTGCAAGGAGCGTCTCAGGCATGGTGGGTGCCGCCCAGATAGACCTCGCGCGCGCGCGCATCGGCGGCGATCTCCTTGGGCGTGCCCTCGACCAGGATCCGCCCTGCGACCATCACGATGATGCGGTGCGCGAAACGAAACACGACGTTCATGTCGTGCTCGATGAACAGCACCGCGATGTCCCGCGACAGGTTGGCGATGACCGAGAACAGCTCGGCACTCTCGCCCTGCGGTACACCCGCCGCCGGCTCGTCCAGCAGCAACACCTTCGGGTTGGTGGCGAGCGCGAGCGCGATCTCCAGCAGCCGCTGCTGACCGTAGGCGAGCTCGTGTGTGGGCCGATAGCAGCAGGCAGCGAGCCGCAGCGAATGGAGAATCGCATACGCTTCCTCGATCGCATCGGCATAGGCCGGCAGCCGCTGCCACCAGGTGCCCGCGTAGCCCCGCCGTTCGCATACCGCGAGCGTCACCGCCTCGAGCGGGCTGAGGTGGGGAAACAATGCATTGATCTGGAACGTGCGCACGAGGCCGCGCTTGACGCGCTCCTCGGGCTTGAGCCCCGTGATCTCGTCCTCGCCGAGGAAGATGCGGCCGTGGTCCGGCGCGAGCATCCCGGTGATCAGATTGATCAGCGTGGTCTTCCCGGCGCCGTTCGGACCGATCAACGCGTAGCGCTCGCCGGGCGGAAGATCGAGCGCGACGTCCTTGGCAACGACCAGCGAGCCGAAGCTCTTGTTCAGCCCACGCGTCGACAGCGCCGCGGTGCTCACGCCCGGCTCCGGCCGGCCGGCAGGAACCGCGCCAATCCGCCGAGGATGCCGTTAGGCAAGAAGATGACGACGGCGACCAGCAGCGTTCCGATCCAGAAATACCAGTATTGCGGATTGATGCCGGAGAACTGATCGCGCGCGACCATGTAGATGATCGCGCCGACGATCCCGCCGTAGAGCCGGCCGGCGCCGCCGAGGATCAGGATCACCAGGACATCGGCCGAGCGCTGGAAGCTCAGCGTGTCGAGCGAAACGGTCTCGGTCGTTTGCGCCAGCAACGCGCCGGCCACGCCGGCCATGATCGCGGCGATGGTATAGACCTTGCGAATATGCGCCGGGCTCGGTGCCCCGATCGCACGCATTCGGATCGCGTTCTCGCGAATGCCGCGCAATGCGAGACCGAACGGCGAATTGATCAGGCGCCGGGCGACCAGGAAAGCCAGGAACAGAACCACGAGCGCATAGCTGTAGGCGGTGGTGCCGTAGAGATCGAACGCGAAGATGCCGAGCAGCTTCCACATGCGCACGCCTTGCAAGCCGTCGGCGCCGCCGGTCAGCCAGCTCGCGCTGTTGGCCGCTTCGGCGAGCAGCAGGCCGAGCCCCAGCGTAATCATGATCAGCGCGAGGTGACGGAAACGGGCAATGACGAAACTGGTGGCATAGCCGAGCACGCCAGCGGCGGCGGCGGCCATCGCCAGCCCGCTCAGCGGCTCGCCCCAGCCCCATTTCGCAAGCAGCCCCGCGGTGTAGGAGCCGAAGCCGAAATAGGCGGCGTGGCCGAGCGATACGATGCCGGCGTAACCGAGGATGAGATCGAGCGACAACGCGAACAGCGCCGTGATGGCGATCTGGCTCGCCAGCACGAGATAGTTGGGCGCGACCACGAAGGGCAGCAGGGTTGCGAGCCAGAACGCGATCTCGACCGGGCGCCAGCGGATGCGCGCTTCGAGATAGCGTTGCGGCTCGGCGATGGCGGATGACGTCATCGCCTAGCGTCTCCCGAACAGGCCCACCGGGCGCCACATCAGCAGCGCGACCATGACGAAATAGATGAGGAATGCGCCGAGCTCCGGAAAATAATATTTGCCCGCCATGTCGCTGATGCCCAGCAGGCTCGCGGCGACGAAGGAGCCGGCGATGGAGCCGAGCCCGCCGACGGCCACCACGATCAGGACATAGACCAGATAGGTAAAGGCGAATGCGTGATCGAGCCCCACGATCTCGATCGCGAGCGCGCCGCCGAGGCCGGCGAGACCGCTGCCGAGCGCAAATGTGACGGCGAAGACGCGATCGACATTGATGCCCAGTCCGCGCGCCATGCGCTGATTGTCGACCGCCGCGCGCACTTGCGCGCCGAAGCGGGTATATTCCAGCGCCGCCACAAGGATCACCGTGACCATCAGCGAGACAGCGATCAGGAACAGCCGGTACACGCCGAAACTCTGGCCCATGATCACGACGCTGCCGCGCAGATAGGACGGCAGATTGAGCGATTGCTGGATGGTTCCGTAGATATAGGCGGCGACAGCAACCGAGACGAAAACGATCCCGATGGTCAGCAAGCACTGGTCGAGATCGCTTGCGCGGTAGAGCCGCCGATACAGCACCCGCTCGAACGCGACGCTCACCACGGCCGCCGCCAGGAATGCCAGCGGCAGAGTGGCCAGGAAAGGCCAGCCGAGTTCGTTCGTCAACGTCACGGTGACGTAGCCGCCGAGCATGGCGAAGCTGCAATGCGCCAGGTTGACGAAATTCATCATGCCCAGCGTCACCGACAGGCCCACCGACAGGAGAAACAGCAGCATCCCGTAGGCGAAGCCGTCGAACAGAACGCCGAACGCCGAGGCGATCATGCCGGAGCCCGAGCGATGGTCAGCATCAACGGTCGCCCTAATTTGTCGTCCGGGCCTTCACGGGATCTTTGACGTTCTCGATCCTATCGAACTCAACATTGACGAGCTGACCGCCGACCTTTTCAACCCGCCGCATATAGACGGTCTGCACCACGTCTCGGGTCGCCGGGTCGATCGACATCGGACCGCGCGGGCTCTCCCACGCCATTCCTTTGGCGGCTGCGATCAGCACGTCACCATCCGTATTGCCGTTGCTCTTCTTCAGCGCTTCGTAGATCAGACGCATGCCGTCGTAACCACCGACGGCGAAGAAATCAGGATTGCGCTTGAAGGCGCCGTTGAACGCAGCAACGAATTCCTTGTTCAGCTTCGAATCATGGTTGTAGTCGTAATGCGCCGAGGTGATGATGCCGAGCGCGGTGTCACCCATGTTCTTCAAGGCCTGCTCGTCGGTGAGCTCGGCCTGCGCCATCACCTTGGTCTTTCTCGGATCGATGCCGCGATCAGCCAGTGCTTTCGCGATGGCGGGTGACTGCGAACCGCCGGGAACGAACACGAAGATCGCCTCCGGGTTCATGTCCTTGGCGCGTTGCACGAAGGCGGAGAAATCGGGGTTCACGACGGGATAACGCACCGCGCCGATGATTTCCCCGCCGGCGGCCTTGAACGCGCCTTGGAAGGCCGTTTCGGCGTCGTGCCCGGCCGCAAAATCCGCGACCATCGAATAAACCTTCCGCACCCCATTCTTGTACGCCCAAATGCCGAGCGGCTCGTTCAGCTGCGCCAGCGTGAACGACACGCGCGCCATGTAGGGCGACTTGGTGGTGACGATCGAAGCGGCCGCATTCATCACCACCATGAACTTCTTTGCCTGCGCGGAAACGTCGGCGGCCGCGAGCGCATTGGGCGTCAGCGAGAACCCGGCGAGGATATCCACCCGTTCGCGCACGACCAGTTCCTGCGCGAGACGCTTGGCCACGTCGGGCGCAATTCCCCCGGTATCCCTACGGATGATCTCGATTTTCTTGCCGGCGACCGTGTCGCCGTGCTGCTGCATATAGAGCTTGATGCCGTTGTCGGCTTGCGCGCCCGGGTCGGCAAACTGGCCTGAATAGGGCAGGATCAGACCGATCTTGATCGTCTGCTGCGCATGGACCGAAGAGACAGCGAGGATGACCGCAGCCAGGCTCACGAATCCAACGCGTATCTTTCGCATCACCGTTCTCCCCGCGCGTCGAGCCCAACAATTAGCACACGTTCCGGCGCCGGGGCACCGCCGTACCGTCGTGGCCGCCCGCCGGCGCGATCGCGCACGATAACTGGTCAGGTCCACGCCCGCGCCATCATCCTCGCCGCCGGACGAGAGGATCATCGCCCGCCCATCGGCTGCCTTGCAGACCGATTGCGACCGGTGATTAGCCGCCGCGCGCCCGCGACGGGTCCTTGACGTTCTCGATCTTGTCGAAGGGGACGTTGACGAGCTCGCCGCCGACCTTCTGCACCCGCCTGATATAGATCGTCTGCACCACGTCGCGGGTGTCGGGATCGATCGACATCGGGCCGCGCGGACTATCCCACTTCATGCCCTTGGCTGCCGCGATCAAAGCGTCGCCGTCGGTCTTGCCGCCGGTTTTCTTCAGCGCCTCGTAGATGGCGTGCATGCCGTCATAGCCGCCGATCGAGAAGAAGTCCGGATTGCGCCCGTGCATCTCATTGAACGCCTTGACGAACTCCACGTTCAGCGGCGCGTTGCTCTTGTAGTCGTAGTGCCACGCCGAGATGATGCCGAGGCCGGCGTCGCCCATGCTCTTGAGCGCCTGCTCCGACGTGGTCTCGCCCGAGCCCAGGACCTTGGTCTTGCTCAGATCGATGCCACGCTCCGCGAGCGCCTTGCCGAGCGCGGCCGGCTGCGCGCCGCCGGGTATGAAGATGTAGATGCACTCCGGATTCATGTCCTTGGCGCGTTGCACGAAGGCGGAGAAATCGGGGTTGGCGACCGGAAAGCGCACCGATCCGATGATCTCGCCGCCCGCCTCCTTGAATGCGCGCTGGAACGCCGCCTCGGAATCGTGGCCTGGGCCATAGTCGGTCACCATCGTGTAGCACTTCTTGATTCCGCTCTTGGCCGCCCAGGTTCCGAACGTCTCCATCACCTGTGGCAAGGTCACCGACGTGCGGATCATATACGGCGACTTGGTGATGATGATCGAGGTGGCGGCGTTCATGACCACCATGAATTTCTTCGCCTGCGCCGAAACGTCGGCAGCGGCAAGCGCGTTCGGCGTCAGCAGGAATCCGGCGAGCATGTCGACGCCGTCGCGCACGACCAGCTCCTGCGCCAGCCGCTTCGCCACGTCGGGCGCCGGGCCGCCGACGTCCCGGCGGATGATTTCGATCTTCTTGCCGGCGACGGTGTCGCCATGCTGCTTCATGTAGGTCTTGACGCCGTTGTCGAGCTGGACGCCGGCATCGGCGAATTGGCCCGACAAGACATTGATCAAGCCGATTTTAACCGTGCCCTGCGCGTCCGCAGATGACGCGCCGAGCAGCAGTGCAAAGGCGCAGCCAAGTCCCAGACCTGTTCGAGTCATCACCATCCTCCCGATCGTTCCCTTCGGAACGGTTGCGAAAATTGTACTCACGAAACGTTGCCTGGTCGAATTGATAGTGAGGCGGCATCGCGACGTTGGGCTCCGCCCCACGCCGGCAACGGCGTGGGCACCGGTCGGGGGAGACGCCAGAATATGGCCGGTTGCCGCGCCAACAGACCGCAGCTCAGCGCAGCCGCGCGGCCCCCGGAGGTGCCCGAACCTCACATTTCCGCCGCATCCGCCATGCTAATCATGAAGCGGTTGATCGCGACGGGCCCTATGCGCCATTTCTGTATCATTGGCCTCGCCACCCTTCTGCTCTCGACCTGGTGCGGAGGCGCTGCCCACGCCGAGCTCGCGGGCAGCGGCGCGCCCCATATCGAGTGGGAGGTCAAGAACCGGTTCCGGCTGTTTCGCAACGAGGCCGATTTCCAGCGTCACGTCGCCGCAGCGCAGGGCGACGGCGTGCTGGCGGCCGAGCGTCGCCTCGCGAGCGAGACCGACGGTCGCGGCTGGGCGCGCGACGTGGTCGAGCGGTTGTGCGTCAATCGCGCCGGCAAGCTCCTGGAAGTCTGCGAGCGCGACGGCGCCCGCGAAATCTATCTCGCGCCGCGCGACCACCGGGTCGGCGTCGTGCTCGCGGGAACCTTGCCGGCCAACGAAGGTTGCGTCTGGACCTTCGACGACGGCGACGGCCCTGCCCGCCAAGTGAACGCCACCTGCAACGAGGAAGTGAAGGCACACCTGCTCTACGGCCGTCCGACCACCGTGAGTGTCGATATCGTTTTGACGGACGGCACGGCCCTGCGGCTGGTCAACGACATCCAGGTGCGCGACGCCCTCATCGCCGGCATGGGAGATTCCATCGCGGCGGGAGAAGGCAATCCCGATCGGGCCGTGCGGTTGTCCGACGAAGGGTTCTGCTTCAAGCGTTTTGACGGGCTCGAATATTACCGCCCGGGACGCGCCGGCTTCAGCGGCAACAAGTCCTGCAACACCATGGCGGGCGACGACGGCGGCGCGAGGGATTGGGCGCGGCAGAGCGCGCGCTGGCTCAGCGGGCCGTGCCACCGTTCGCTTTACAGCTATCAGATGCGCACCGCGCTCGAACTCGCCGTCGAGAACAAGCATATTGCGGTCACGTTCATTCCGCTCGGCTGCTCGGGCGCCACCATCAATGCCGGATTTCTCAACAGCCAACGCGCGCGCGAGTGCCCCAGTCCGGGCACCGGCGCCGCCTGCTCCGGAACGGCTCGTGCCCAAATTGCCGAACTGACCGAGCTCCTGGCCACCGCCCGCCGCTATCGCGCCGACCGCAATCTCGACCTGGTGTTGCTCACCATCGGAGCCAACGACATTCTGTTCTCCGGATTGATCGCCAACGTGATCGTCGAGCCGGGAACGGAACGCAGCCTGCTCAGCAGCGGCGGCATCATCGCCTCGGTGCAGGACGCAGAGAAGGTTCTCGATCGCGAGTTGCCCGCCAACTTCGCCAGGGCGCGTGCCGCGCTCAAACCGCTCGTCGGCGGAAATCTGTCGCGGGTCGTCTACGTGACCTACGGCAACCCCGCGCTCGCCGGCGCCGATACACCGTGCCCGGGCGGACGTGACGGCTTCGACGTCCATCCCGGCTTCGCCGCCGATGGCGAGCGGTTGCGCCAAGCCGTCGATTTCGTCTCCGGAAAATTTTTGCCGGAGATCAAGGCGCTGGCGCTGTGCGAGGACGGCAAGAGCTGCCGCGATCCCGCGACCGAGCGCATGACCTTCGTGGACGCTCACCAGGCGGCGTTCGCGTCGCACGGGGTATGCGCGCGCTCCAACGACGATCCCGCCTTCGATCAGGAATGTTTTTCGGGCAAGGGCGAGACCTTCGAGAGCAGCCTGACCAAAGCCGTGACCGACCCGATGACCTGCGGCTACCCGGCGAGCGAATTCCGTCCCTACGCGTCGCGCGCGCGTTGGATCCGGACGGCAAACGACAGCTATTTCACCGCGCTGACCTACCCCGAAGGTCTGCCCGCCTTGCTGCAGCCCAGCGATCTGCACGATGCCATCTGGGGCATATTCGCAGCGGTCTATGGCGGCGCCGTCCATCCAACCGCGGAAGGCCATGCCGCCATGGCGGACGCCGCGCTGCCGGCCGCGCGCGCGGTGCTCGGCCTGCCGGCACCGGCCGCGCCCGTGCGCAGCGAGCCGCTGCCGACGCTGCCAAACGCGATCCCTCTACGGCTGCCGACATCCAGCCGGCAATGAGATCGACGTCCCGGGCGCGCAGCCTTGCGCCCGCTGGCGGGGGCGCGCACTGATTTAGGAAGACCGTTCTGGAAAAAATTACGCCACGCCGAGCTTCTTCTGCAGGCTGGTGGAAGAGGTGGTGTACTGGAACACCAGGCGCTTGTCCGGATAGACATAGCGATGCGCCTTTTGCGCCATCAGCGCCCCTTCGTGGAACCCGGACAAAATGAGCTTGAGCTTGCCAGGGTACCAATTGATGTCGCCGATTGCGAATATGCCGGGGATGCTCGATTCGAAGGTCGCGGTATCGACCAGAACATAATCGCCGTCCTTCATCTCCATGCCCCAATCGGCGACCGGGCCGAGCTTCATGGTCAGCCCGAAAAACGGCAGCAGGACGTCGCAAGCGATTTCAAAATTGGAGCCGTCGTTGCGCTTCACGACCGCCTTGGCGATCCGTCCGCCCTCCCCTTCCAGCGCGGCGACCTGACCCAGCACGAAATCGATTTTGCCCTCGCCCACCAGCGTCATCATCTTGTTGACGCTGTCGGGCGCGGCACGGAACTCGCTGCGCCGGTGCAGGAGCGTGAGGTGACTGGCGAGCGGCGCGAGGTTCAACGTCCAATCCAGCGCGGAGTCCCCGCCGCCGACGATCAGGACGCGCTTGTTGCGCAACGCCTCCATCTGCCGGACCGAATAGAAAACGGAAGTGCCTTCATAGGCCTCGATGCCTGGGATCGGCGGGCGCTTGGGCTGGAACGAGCCGCCTCCGGCGGCGATCACGATGACCTTGACCTCGAACGTGCGGCCGCGATCGGTGGTCACGCGGAACAGCGGATCGCCGATCTTCTCGACCGTCTGCACCATCTCCTGGAGATGGAAGGTCGCGCCGAACGGCTTGATCTGCGCCATCAGCGCGTCGCAGAGACCGTGCCCGGTGATGTAGGGCACCCCCGGTATGTCGTAGATCGGCTTTTCCGGATAGAGCTCCGCGCACTGGCCGCCGACCTTGTCGAGGATGTCGATGACATGCGCCTTCATGTCGAGCAGGCCAAGCTCGAACACCGCGAAGAGCCCGCACGGCCCCGCACCGATGATCAGCACGTCGGTCTTGATCGGTTCGCTCATGCGCTTTCGCGAAGCCTCGCTCAGATACGCGTCCTGCATATGGGATGATCTCGTCCGAGTGGGTAGCCGCGGCGCGCGCCCGCTAGGCCTGCCGCTCGGGCGTGCGCACCACCAGGCCATCGAGCTCGGCGGTCACCTTGATCTGGCAGGACAAGCGCGAGTTCGGCTTCACGTCATAACCGAAGTCGAGCATATCCTCCTCCATCGGCGACGGCTCGCCTACCGCTGCACGCCACGCTTCATCGACATGGACATGGCAGGTGGCGCAGGCGCAGGCGCCGCCGCATTCCGCCTCGATGCCCGGAATGCCGTTCTTGATCGCCGTCTCCATCACGGTCGAGCCGATCTCGCCCTCGACCGTGCGGGCGGTGCCTTCGTAATCGATATAGGTGATTTTCGGCATGTGAGGAGGGATGGTGGAGGCCGTGCGGCAGTGGCGGGGGTCCTATAGCCGGTGGCACGCGCGCGCGCCAGATCACGGCGCAACATCGATCGCCGCTCCCACAGGTGCTTCCACGGCCGGCGGCGATGATCGTGCGGCGGACGGACGGCGAGCGGGAGATCGCAGCGGTGAAGGCCCCGATTTTCGGCCTCTTCGCGCCCCGGCTCCTTTTGCGGCAGGCGCTGGGCCGCCGCGCGCGATACGCCCCGTGGCCGAGGAGGGCTAGCGGGATGTACGATCGCTCGGGGCAGGTCCCGAGGGCGGTTCGCTTCCCAACACCCGATAGCCCGCTTCGGTGAGCCGGCAGACCAGCCAATCCGGTTTGATGGGGTTGTGCAGCCAAGGCGTGGCCCAGCCATGGGCCAAGCAGGATTCGATTGTCTTCTTTTCGATACTTCACGGCCGTTGCGGTCGAACAGCGGGAGCTTTCCGCCCGCTTGCGTCAATCCGCGCTCGAGATAGCGCCGCTGCACCTCGCTCGGCCGTATGCCAGCCGCGATGCGACCGGACAAACCGTGATCAGGCGCGGAAATTTGGTCGCGACGCTCATTCTGCGGGGTGCGGCGCATGGCCCAGCGTGCCGTTAACGATGATTAAAGACACCTTAACAAGCAGTTTCCTTCGGTATGCCAAGCCGATAGGATAGCTCAAATGGCAGTGGAATGTCTGTGCGGCGCGTTACTGCCGGCTGCCCGAGGGGGTTCCAGAGGGGATCTCAAGGCTAAACGCGCTCGTGGGGCGGCCAGGACCGGCCCGGCCGCTGCTCTGGTCCAGCGTAATACGAGGCGACGACCGACATGGCGAACACCCCGAAGAAGATAACGGACCCGACGGAAGCGGCGCTTTCGGCGATCCAGGATGCGCTTACGGCGCGCGATACCGCATCTGAGCCGGAACTGCCCCCGCCTGCGGTCGCGCCTGCCGAAGAGCCCGTCTCGGAGCCGACATGGCGCACCGTGCGGCCCGCCACTCCCGTCCAGGACGAGCTGTTCGCCGAGGATCCGCAGCATCCGGAAGAGGCCGGCGCGTTGCGCCGCCCGGCCAATGACGATCGTGAATCCATCGGCCAGATCCTGCGCAGCCTGCAACGCCGTCCGGCGCGCACGTCCTACCTGTTCGCAAGCGTCTTCACCGCGATCTGGGTGTTGGCGGGGCTGCTGCTCGGCTGGATGTATCTGCCCGAACTGCAGTCCGCGCTCGGACCGACGGGTCTCGCGGCGCCGGTGCTCGCCGTGCTCGGCGTCGTGTTCTTCGTGCCGATCATCTTCTTCTACGTGCTGGCTCACATGGCGTGGCGCTCGCAGGAACTGCGGCTCATCACCCAGTCCATGGCCGAGGTCGCCATGCGGTTGGCCGAGCCCGAGACCGTGGCGCGCGAGTTGATCGTGACCGTCGGCCAGGCGATCCGGCGCGAAGTCGCCGCCATGGGCGACGGCATCGAGCGCGCGCTCGCGCGCGCCGCCGAGCTCGAGACGTTGGTGGCGAACGAGGTCTCCGCCCTCGAACACGCCTACAACGACAACGAAGTGCGCATCCGCGCGCTGCTCCAGGACCTGGGCGGCCAGCGCGATACCCTGGTCGGCCAAGCCGGGCAGATCCGCGACGCCATCAATGGCGTCCACCTCGATCTCAGCCACGACATTTCCCAGATCAGCGAACTCGTCGCCGAGCAGGTCAACGAAGCGTCGCGGCGGATCACGCACACGCTGGCCGAGAAGGGCGAGCACATCACGCGGGCGCTCGGAAACGCCGGCGACACCATGATCCACACGCTCGGCGAGCGCGGCGGCGACCTGCTCGACCGCCTGGAGCGAACCAGCCAGGAAACCACGCAAGCGATTTCGGCTGCCACCGACCGCCTGACCGCGACGCTGAATTTCAAGACCGATCACATCGGCGACGAATTCACCGAGATCTCCGCCAACCTGCAGCACGCGATGTCCGAGCGGCTCGAGCAGGTGACGGAGGGATTTGCGCAGAAATCCGAGGCCATCCTCGACCTGATGACCAATCGCTCGCAGGAACTGTCCGAGCTCGTGATCGATACCGGCAACCAGCTTGCCGAGACCATTTCCAGCCGCGTCGAGGAGGTCAATACCACGCTCAAGAACACCGGCGATTCCCTCGTGCTCGACCTGAGCCTGCGCGGCGGAGACGTGGTGTCCAACCTCGAGCAGACGGGCGCGCGCATCACCGACAGCATCGTGCAGCGCGGCCAGCGCGTGGCCGACCAATTCCGCGACAGCGCCGAATTGTTCGTGGAGGCGATCGGCAGCCGCGGCGACGCGGCGGAGGAAGTGCTCGCCGGGCGACTGCGCTCGTTCGAGGACATGTTCAATCGCGGCAGCGCCGAGATCGCCGAGGTGATCGGCACCCGCGGCGACGCCGTGCGCGACATGCTGGCGGCGCGGCTGCAATCGTTCGAGGACATGTTCAATCAAGGCGGCACCGAGCTCGCCGACCGGATCGCGCGCGATTCCACGACGCTCGGCAACCTCATCACCCGCCACCTCGCCGAGTTCGATCGCACCGTGAAGACCTATGGCGGCGAAATGGTCGAGCGTCTTGCCGAGCGCACGCAGGACATTTCCGGCGCGATGCGCGATTACGTCGACAATTTCGACACCCGCGTCACGGTCAAGTCGGCGGAGGTTACGGCAAGCCTCGACCAGCAGCTCACGCGTTTCCGGGATTCGCTCGATGCCCGCACCCAGACGCTCAGCAACGAGCTCTCCGCCCGCATCACGGACGTGGCCAGATCCGTGGCCGAGGGTGGAAACGAAGTGGTCAGCGCGCTCGACAAGCGCATCGGCGACGTCACCACGGTCATCAATTCGCGCGGTGCCCAGCTCGCCGAGAGCATCGGGGCCAAGATCGAGGACATCGACAAGACCCTGGGCGTCAAGGCGATGGAGGTTGCCGACAATCTGGATACCCGCATCAGTCGTTTCGAGGATCTCCTGTCCGGGCGCGCCGAGAGCCTGACCAAGGAAATCGAGACCCGCAGCCAGGTTGCCGCCGACTTGCTCACCGCGCGCTCGGAGCATCTCAGCAGCGCGATCAGGACCAGTTCCGGCGAAGCGGCGCAGGCGCTCGAGAAGCTGACCAGCGACGTCGCCGACAATCTGGATGCGCGAATCCGGCGTTTCGAGGAAGTCTTGGGCGGGCGCGCCGAGAGCCTGACCAGGGAAATCGAGACCCGCAGCCAGGTCGCCGCCGACCTGCTCGCCGTGCGCACCGAGCATCTCAGCAGCGCGATCAGGACCAGTTCCGGCGAGGCCGCGCAAACGATCGAGAAGCTGACCACGGAAGTCTCCGACGGTCTCGATACGCGCGTTCGGCGCTTCGAGGAACTGTTGAGCGGGCGCGCCGAGAGCCTCAGCCAGGAAATCGAAACGCGCAGCCAATCCGCCGCCGACCTGCTCATCGCGCGCACCGAGCATCTCAGCAGCACGATCAGGACCAGTTCCGGCGAGGCCGCGCAGGCGATCGAGAAGCTGACCACTGACATCACCGACAACCTGGATACCCGCGTGCGGCGCTTCGAGGAGGCCGTGAGCGGACGTACCGAGAGCCTGACCAAGGAAATCGACGCGCGCAGCCAATCCGCCGCCGAACTGCTCACCGCGCGCGCCGAGCACCTGAGCAGCGCGATCAGGACCAGTTCCGGCGACGCCGCGCAGGCGATCGAGAAGCTGACCACGGCTTCGGTCGAGGCAATCGGCGCCCGTTCCGACCACCTGAGCAATACCATCAAGGCCAGCACGAGCGAGGCCGAGCGCTCGCTCGGCAATCTTGCAACCTCCACGTCCAACGTCATAACCACGCGGATTCAGCAACTGAGCGAGGCGGTCAAGACCAACGCCGCCGAGGCCGAGCGCTCGCTCGGCGCGCTCGCGACCTCCGTCTCCAGCGTGATAACCGGCCGGATTCAGCAACTGGGCGAGGCGGTCAAGACCAACAGCGCCGAGGCCGAGCGCTCGATCGGCAATCTCACAACCTCGGTGTCGGGCGTCATCACCGGCCGGATTCAGCAACTGGGCGAAGCGGTCAAGGCCAACAGCGCCGAGGCCGAGCGTTCGCTCACCCAGCTCGCAACCAACACCACGGGCGCCATCCGCGCGAGCGTCCACGACGCCGAGCGCACCATCAACGGAATGTCGATCGGCGTCAGCAACGTCCTCAAGCAGAACGCCAGCGAGGTCGAGCGCACGTTGCTATCCGTCAGCGCCGAGGTGGCACGCAACTTCGTCGGCAAGGCGGAGGAGATCTCCACCGAGCTCAGCCAGCGCGCCGCCGAAATGACGCACATCGTCGATGAGAAATCGAGCGGGCTGCTCGCGGCGCTCACCAACAAGAGCGAGGAATTCGTGAGCGAGGTGAGCCGGGTCGCCGACCATGCGGTCAAGGCGATCGAGGCCAAAGGCTTCAACTTCACCCAGAGCATGATGGACAACAGCGAGCAGATCGCCCGCCTCATCAGCGACGCGAGCGAGACCGCGACCGGCGCCGTCAATCAGTCGCTCAAGGACCTGCAGACGAGCCACATCGCCGCGGCCGAGACGACGAGCGAAGCCGTCAGCCGCTCGGTCAAGGAATTGCGGGAAACCGCGGAGATGGCGACGCAAAGCGCCGCCAAGACGATCACCCGCACGCTGCGGGAACTGCAGGACACGACCCATGCGGCCGTCGAGCAGTCCAAGCAGACGGCGGCCTCCACCATCTCCGAGATCCAGGAGACGCAAAACATGCTGCGGTCGGATTCGACCGCGCTCTACGAGCGCCTGCGCGAGGCCAACATTCTCCTCCAGGAAGTCCTGAGCGGCGCGCACGAGAACATGAGCGACATCGAGAGCACCCTGGTCACCCGGGTGTCCGATTTCGTCTCCGCCATGAACGAGGTCGCGCAAAAGGCCGGCGCGGCCAACAGCGACGTCGAGCGCAACATCACGAGCTTCCGGGCGATGTCCGTTCAGACGCTCAACGATCTGTCGCAGCTTGCCGGCCAGTTCGACGCTCACGGACGCTCCCTGGCGGAAGCGGTCGCGCTGATCGACACCAGCAATCGGCGCACCGAAGGCGCGCTTGCCGAGCGCAGCACGTCGCTCGAGGAATTGATCGCCGCGCTCGACGGCAAGGGCAGCGATCTGGAGCAGCGCCTCACCCGCTTTGCCGGCGTGCTCGACGAGTTGCTCGAAGGCGCGGCGGAGCGCGCGCGCGACATCGCCCGGCTCACTGCCGAATTGGCCGCCACCGGCGTCGAAGCCATCGCCGAGAATTTCGAAGCCATCCGCAACGGCGTCGAAGAAGAACGCCGGCAGCTGGCCGACGCCATGCACAGCATCTACGAGCAGGCGACCGAGGAGTCGCAATCGATGCTCTCGCAGGCGGCGCAGCGCTTCGCCGACATGCTCGAGGGGCTGAAGCAGATGACTGTCGAGATGCAGCAGGAGCTCGAGACCACGCGTGAGGAACTGCGCAAAGGCATTCTCGAGTTGCCGCAGGAGACCGCGGATACCGCCGCGCATATGCGGCGCGTCATCGTCGATCAGATCGAGGCGCTGGCCGAGCTCAATCGCATCGTCGCCCGGCACGGGCGCACGCTCGACGCCGTCGAGCCGCCCGCACGCAGGGCGGAGCCGGTCGAAGCGGCCGCCCGCCGCATGGAGCCGGCCGAGGCGGCGCCGCGCCGCTCCGAGCCGCCGGCCGCCAACGGCGGACTGCGGCCGGAGCCGCCCCGCCAGCGGACGGATATCACCGGCATGGCCGCGCCGGCCATGCCCGCCCGCCGGGCGGAGGCGCCCTCGTTGAGCCCCGCGCAGGCCGCCGGCGGCGGGCGCGCCGGCTGGCTCACCGACCTGCTCACGCGCGCCTCGCAGGAGGCCGAGTCGGTCGTGCGCGAGACGGCGGCGCCGCGGGAAGCTCCGCAGGAGGAGCCGCGCGCGGAGCGCCACACGATCGAGTCGCTCGACGCGCTCGCCGTCGACATCGCCCGCATGATCGACCATGACGCGGCGGCCGAATTCTGGGACCGCTACAAGCGCGGCGAACGCAACGTGTTCACGCGCAAGCTCTACACCATGCAGGGCCAGCGGGCGTTCGAGGAAATCCGCAGGAAGTATCGCAGCGAGCGCGAATTCATGCGCACCGTCGACCGCTATATCGGCGAGTTCGAGCGCCTGCTCGAGGAGGTCTCGCGCGACGACCGCGGCCAGACGCTTGCGCGGACCTATCTCACCTCGGAGACCGGCAAGGTCTACACCATGCTCGCACACGCCGCCGGTCGGTTCGACTGATAACGGACCACGGACGACAGAGGACGGACGACGGAGCACTTACCATCATCCGTCGTCTGTGGTCGGTCGTCGGCCGTCCTACTTCAGGAACAGCTCGTTCCACACCTTCTCCCATTTCGGCGCCTCGTCGGCCCATCTGATGGGATCGACCATGACGTATTTGTGCCGGTCAAGCAGCGTCTTCTGCGTCCGGCTCGACGGCACCCGGCCCATGTCGCCAAGCAGTTTCTGGCCTTCCGGCGACAAGACGAAATCCGCGAACAGCAGCGCCGCGTGCGGATGCGGCGCGTACTTCGCCAGCGCAATCGCCTGCGGACGCCCGACCAGGGGTTCGACTGCCGTCCAATCGATCGGCCCGCCCTTGGCCTTGATCGAGTCCGCGTTGCCGCTGTAGATCGTCAGACAGACCGGCAATTCGCCGGCGGCCACGAGCTGCGCCACCAGAATGTGACCTTTGCGCATTTCCGGCTTCAAGGCCGCCAGCCGGCGGAAGAAATCCATGCCGCGCTGCTCGCCCATGAAGTTGATGACGCCGTACATCCAATCGTCGTCGGTCGCTTCGAGCGAGAGCCGGCCTTTCCATTTCGGATCGGCGAAGCCGTCGATCGCGGCGGGCAATTCCTCGCGCTTCACCTTGGCCGTGTTGTAGCCCACGACCCACAGATTGGCCCGGTCGCTGAACCAGCGCCGCGACGGCGGGATCGCCCAGCTCGGCAGATCGGCGACGTAGGGACTGTCGAACTCCGCCACCACCTGCTCCCGCGCGAGCGCCTCGACCTCGGGCGCGTTGGTTTCGACCACGTCCAAGCTCCGCCGCCCACCGCGCGCTTCGGTGAGCGCGCGCTGCAACACGTTCTCGCTCAGCGCGCGCCAGAGCTGGACCTTGACGCCGTATTTCTTCTCGAAGGCCAGGGCGAGCGGCCCCAACTCCGTGGTTGCCATCGACGTGTAGAGCGTGAGCGTGCCCTCTTCGCGCGCTTTCGCGACCAGGCGCTCGAGGCGATCGGCACCCTTGTATGAATAGATCTCGGAGTTGTCGGCGGCGGCCGTCTGCGCACGGGCGATCGTTGCGCAGAGCGCAGCGCCCAGGCAAACTGCCGCCGCAATGCGGAAAGCGACGCCGAACGTCGCGGGAATCTTCGTGCGGACACCAAGGCGCGACATCGTTGCGGCTCCTGTTCGACGGTGGCGAGCTTTTAGCCCAGACGCCGGAACCGAAGCAATGCGACGGAAAATCACGAGGTTTACCATGACAATCCGATCGCTTGCGTGCGTCGCGGTTGTTGCGTGCGTCACGGCCGCAGCCTCCCCGGCCGCCGCCGGGATCTGGAGCTATGGCTGCAAGGGCAATCTCGGCGACGACCAGGTCATCTTCGACCGGGAATCCCTCGTCGTCTTGCCGCGCAAGCTCGCCGCGGGCGACATCCGCGAGCTCGTCAAGCGCGAGATCGCGACCTTCGATGCGGCCGACAACAATTCCGGGCTCCAGCCGACGATGGAGTTCAGGCGCGCCGCCTATCCCGATCAAAGGGTAACGCTGACCGAGAAGCGGTCGCGCACGACCTCCGAGCGCAACGGCCACGTCGGCACCCGCGAGGAAAGCAGGAAAACATTCAGGAAGCGCTACAGTTTCGTACGCACGGGCGGAGCCGATTCGCCGCCGCGCGAGATCGAGATGGACTGCGTCGATTACATGCTCACGGCGCCGTAGGATTGCATTGCGAGCATGCGGCGATGTCGCCACCACCGCGCTTGCCGGCCCCGACAGGGTGACGCGCCGCAATGAGTTCCGGGCCTCTCTCCGTTTCGGTTCATGTCGAACGCTGGCCGATCGCGGGGGCGTTCGCCATCAGCCGCGGCAGCAAGTCCGAGGCCGTCGTCGTGGTGGCGGAGCTGTCCTATGGCAGGTATCGGGGCCGTGGCGAATGCGTGCCCTATGCGCGCTACGGCGAGACGGTCGAAGGGGTGGCGGCTGCGATCGAGGCCATGGCCGGGGCGCTCGCCCGCGGCCTCGATCGCGAGCGTCTGCAGACCGCCATGCCGGCGGGCGCGGCGCGCAACGCACTCGACTGCGCGTTCTGGGATCTGGCGGCCAAGCGCGCGGGGCGGCCGGTGCACGAGCTGCTCGACCTCCCCCCGCCCAAGGCGCTCACCACCGCCTACACGATCTCGCTCGCAACGCCGCAGCTCATGGCGCGGGCCGCGGCCGAGGCGGCCGACCGTCCGCTGCTCAAGGTGAAGCTCGGCGGCGCGGGGGACCCCGCGCGCATCGCCGCGGTGCGCCGGGCGGCGCCGCGGGCCGAGCTGATCGCCGACGCCAACGAAGGCTGGACGCCGGACGATCTCGCAGCAAACCTCGCCGCCTGCGCAGATGCCGGCGTCACGCTGATCGAACAGCCGCTGCCGGCCGGTCGCGACGATGCGCTCGCGCAGATGGCGCGACCGCTCCCCGTCTGCGCCGACGAGAGCGTGCATGCTAGCGCGTCGCTGGCGGCGCTCATCGGCAAATACGACGCGGTCAATATCAAGCTCGACAAAGCCGGCGGGCTGACCGAGGCGCTGGCCATGTCGAAGGAAGCCGAGCGGCTTGGATTTGCGGTCATGGTCGGCTGCATGGTGGCAACTTCGCTTGCCATGGCGCCCGCCATGCTGGTGGCGCAGCGCGCGCGCATCGTCGACCTCGACGGGGCGCTGCTGCTCGCACGCGACCGCCCGGACGGGCTTTGCTACGACGGCAGCCGGATCCATCCGCCGACGCCGGCCCTGTGGGGATGAGCGGGGCCTACTGTCGACACGAATGCTGAGATAAGCTTCCGATAGGCGGCCGAAGACCGCCAACGAAGCCGAGCGAACGGCGCATTGACCTGCGCCGCGAGCGGCAAGCAATCGGCTTTGGCCCGGCACATCCTCCGGGCCGCAAGCGTCACGGCATACGCCCGTCGCCGCGCTCGACCGTGCGGCAGGCAATGCGCTCCGCGAGCGCCGGGGAACGACATGATCAGGAGACCGCGATTGATCAGCAGACAGCTGTTGTTGTGTGCCGTCGTCGCGCTCGCGTTGCCGGCGAGCTGGCCCGCAGGCGCGCAATCCTACCCCGATCGGCCGATCCGGTTGATCGTGCCGTTTCCGCCCGGCGGACCGACCGACTATGTGGCCCGCATCATTGGACAATATCTGTCGGCGCATCTCGGACAGGTGGTCCTCGACAACCGGCCCGGCGCCGGCGGCACCATCGCCAGCAACGCGGTGGCGAGCGCGGAGCCCGACGGCTACACGCTGCTGTATGGAAGCTCTGCGACGCTCGGAATTGCGCCGGCGCTCTACCGCAATGTCGAATACGACCCGGTCAAGAGCTTCGCGCCGATCGCACTGGTCTCCCGCGTGCCGTTCGTGCTCGGCGTGGCCGCCACGGTGCCGGCGCACACGCTCGCCGAATTCATCGCGTATGCCAGAGCCAATCCGGGCAAATTGAATTTCGGCGCGACCATGGGAACGCCGCCGCATCTGGTCGGGGAATTGTTCAAGGTCACGACCGGCGCCGATATCCTGTACGTCCCCTACAAAGGCGCCGCCCAGGCCATGACGGATCTGCTGGCAGGACAAATGCAAATGACCATCGAGGGTGCGACCACGCTTCTGCCGCACATTGCCTCGGGCAAAGTGCGGGCGTTGGCGGTGATGTCGCCGCAACGCATTCCGGCGCTGCCGGACGTGCCGACCATGCTCGAAAGCGGCTACAGCGGGTTCCCATCCGCCTCCTGGACCGGCGTTCTCGCTCCGGCGGGAACGCCGGCTTCGATCGTGAGCAAGCTCAACGCCACCATCAATGACGGCCTGCAGTCGCCGCAGATCAGCGCGGATTTCTCAAGGTTCAGCGCGCAGGCCAAAGTCGGATCACCGCAGGATTTCGCCGACTTCATCGCGGTCGAGGCCCCGAAATGGGCGGCGCTGGTCAAGAGGTCGGGCGCCAAGGTGGAATGACGATCCCGAGCGATCGCAGCGGGATGCGCGGACAATTGTCGCAGGCGCGATGTGGAATCCGCCGGCCCGCTGTATCGACAGCGGCGGCAGGCGGCGACGCAGGTTCCGTCGCAGCAGCCGACGTTCCATATTTACCACACATTTGATTTTCAAAGATTGATTGAGGGCGGCGCGGTCCTTGCCCGGACGCGCCGGGAGCACGGAGAGGGGAAATGAAAATTGCTGTTCTGGCGGGCGCCGTCGCGGCGGCGCTGACGGTTTCGACTGCGCAGGCGGCGGTGAGAATCAAATCCGATCCCGGGGGCCAGATCGGTCCTTATCTCGAAAATCTGGTGGCGCTGCGCGGCTCGGGCGAGCGCGTCATCATCGACGGGCCGTGCCTCTCGGCCTGCACCATGGTGCTCGGCGTGATCCCGCCCGAGCGCATCTGCGTCACGCCGCGCGCGCGGCTCGGGTTCCACGCGGCCTGGCATCCCGACGACGACGGCCATCCGGTGCAGAGCCGGGCCGCGACGCAGTTGTTGATGGAAATTTATCCCGAGCACGTGCGCAGCTGGATCGAGCGGCGAGGCGGCCTGTCGCCGCGGATGAAATATCTCAGCGGCCGGGAGCTCGCGGCAATGTATCACACCTGCGAGTGATCGGGGTCTGCAACCCCCCTCTTCCTAGACCTGCATTTCGCGCCGGCGCCGGTCGGCGGCGCAGGCAAACAGGCCGCCGACGCCGGCCGCGACCGCCATTGCCCCATAGGCGAGGCCGTCCGAGCGCGCATAGAGCACGCCCGACACACCCATCGCCGCGGCCATGACGAGCCCCAGCGCCACGGCGAGATAGCCCTGCGCGGTTGCGCCGAACTCGGCCGGCGCGGCGCGCGCGATGACGCCGAGCGCTCCGAGATGCGTGGCGCCGAACGACAGCCCGTGCAGACATTGCAGCAGCGGCAGCAGCAACGTCGGCGGATCGAACGCCATCGCGACCCAACGCACGAGCGCGCCCGCCGCTCCGAGCATGAGCAAGCCCGTCGGGGCGATCCTCAGACGCCCCGAGACCGCGAAGAGCGCGATCTCGGCCACGACGGCGAGCGCCCAAAGCGCTCCGATGGCGGCGCCGTCGAGCCCGGCCGCCCGCCACGCGAGCGCGGAGAAGCCGTAATAGACCGCATGGCTCGCCTGGATCAGGCTGGCGGCGGCGACAACCGCGAGAAAGCCGCGGTCGCGCAACAAGGCCCGCGTGGATGACCGCATCTCCGCGCCCGCGCTCTCCTCGCGGGGGGCGAGCGGCGCCAGCGCAAACGCCGCAGCCGCGGTCATGACCATGGCCGCGAGCAGGAGCCAGATGAGGCCGCGCGCGGCAATGATGTCGGTCAGGACGCCCGCCCCGACGCTGCCGGCAATGAAGGCGGCGGAGCCCCACAACCGCACCGGCCCATAGGCCCGTCCGAGGCGGCCGAGCCCGCGCAGCGCATAGGTATCGGCCAGCGGCATGATCGGCGTGTAGGCGACCGACGCGAGCGCGAACACCAGCGTGATGGCGGCTGTTCCCTGCGCGAAGGCGAGCGTGCCATAGCCGAGGACCGCCGCACCCGCCGCGATCACGATCGCGAGGCGCAGGGCATCGTGCCGGTCGGCGCCACGCGTGGCGAAGGGGATCGCGAATACCCGCACGAGCATGGGAACCGCGAGCACGAGGCCGATCGTGTCGGCATCGAGCCCCCTGGCCGCAAACCAGACCGGCAGGAACGGCAGTTGCACTCCGAGCGCGGCGAATAGCGCGGCGTAGAACGCCGCGAGCCGCCACGCAAACGGAAAACGGACGACGGAGGACGGACGGCGGAGTGGCAAGTCCAATATCCGTCCTCTGTCGTCCGCCCGCTGTCGTCTGATCAAGCCACCAGCCGATGGAACAGGTCCGGATCGACATTGCCGCCGGACAGGACCGCAACGGCGACCTTTCCCTTGATATCGATCTTGCCGGACAACAGCGCGGCGAGCGCAGCCGCGCCGCCAGGCTCCACCACCAGCTTGAGCTCGTGGAAGGCAAAGGCGACCGCGGCGGCCACCTCCTGGTCGCTCACGGCGGCGCCGTGGCCGACCAGGACCCGGTTGATCGCGAACGTGAGCTCGCCCGGCGTCTGCGCCATCAGCGCATCGCAGATCGTGCCGGTGAGCGCGGCGTTGCGCTCCCGCCGCCCGCTCCTGAACGAGCGGGCATGGTCGTCGAAGCCCTCGGGCTCGGCGGTATAGAGGCGCGCCTGCGGCATGCGCGCCTTCACCGCGAGCGCGATCCCCGCGGTCAGCCCCCCGCCCGATGCCGTCACCGCCACCACCTCGGCCACCAGGCCCTGCGCCGCCAGATCCTCGACGATCTCGCGGCCGGCCGTACCCTGCCCCGCGATGACCAGCGGATCGTCATAGGGCGGCACCAGGGAGGCGTTGCGCGCGGCGGCGATGTCGCGTGCGATGGCTTGGCGGTCGTCGCGCGCGCGGTCATAGAGCACGACCTCGGCGCCCAGCGCCGCCGTGCGCTCGCGCTTCGGGCGTGGCGCATCCGCCGGCATGACGATGACCGCCGGCATGCCCAGAAGCCGCGCCGCCGCCGCAACCCCCTGGGCGTGATTGCCCGAGGAAAACGCCACCACGCCGCCGGCGCGTTCCGCCGGCGGGATCGAGGAGAGCTTGTTATAGGCGCCGCGGAACTTGAACGAGCCGGTACGCTGCAAGGTCTCGGCCTTGAGGAATACACGCGCGCCGGTGAGCGCATCGAGCACCGGCGAGGTCACCAGCGGCGTGCGCAAGGCAACCCCGGCCAGCCGCTGCGCCGCGGCGTCGACGTCGGCGGCGGTCGGCAGGGTGAGGCTCGGTGATCGCTGCATCGTGGGCGACGGTAGCGCCGCCATGCCCCGCCGGGCAAGGGCGCTCAGGCCGCAATTTCCCCGTCCTCGTCCACCGCCAGCGAGGCGGCCGCCATCGAGGTGCGCCTGCGCATCTCGTCGGTCCAGGCTACGATTTCAAGCCGGCCGTCGAAGTGCTCGACGACGGCGCTGCAGCTCTCGACCCAATCGCCGCAATTGACGTAGCGGATGCCGAAATCGTCATGGATCGCGGCGTGATGGATGTGGCCGCAGATCACGCCATCGGTCGCGTGGTGGCGCGCTTCGTCCGCGAGCGTGCGCTCGAACTCGCCGATATAGTTCACCGCATTCTTGACCTTCAGCTTGGCCCATTGCGACAGCGACCAGTACGGAAAGCCGAGCCGCCGGCGCAGCGCATTGAAGACGCGATTGACGGCGATGGCGATGTCGTAGGCCTTGCTGCCGAGCAGCGCCAGCCAGCGCGCCTGCGTCACCACCAGATCGAAATGATCGCCATGAACGACCAGGTAACGTCGCCCGTCGGCGCCCAGATGGATGGCATGCTCTACCACCTCGACGCCACCGAAATGCACGCCGTAATAGTCGCGCAGAAACTCGTCATGATTGCCCGGCAGGTAGACGATGCGCGCGCCCTTGCGCGCCTGACGCAAAAGCTTCTGCACCACGTCGTTATGCGCCTGCGGCCAGTACCAGCTGAACCTGAGCTGCCATCCGTCGACGATGTCGCCGACGAGATAGATCGTGTCGGCCTCGTGATGGCGGAGAAAGTCGAGCAGCCGATCGGCTTGGGAGCCCTTGGTTCCGAGATGCACGTCGGAAATGAACAACGTTCGAAACGGCCGGGTGCGTCCCGCGGTCACGATATTGCGATCCTGTTGCGAATCATCACGCGAAAACGCCTAGCAATATTGTGTTGCGCAGCCGTGACATCAGATCACGCGGTTCGTCACATGAGTGTCACGACCTTCGTGAGATAGCTCCGCCATGACGATTGCGGTTTGGGCCGTCGGGGCATACTCCATCGTCGCGACTGCCGTTCACGTCGGCAGCATCCTCATCGCGACACGCCGGTGCCGCAAGGCAAGGTCGGGCTCCGGTCGCGCGAAGCCGCAAACGGCTCTCGGCCTGTTGGGGTTGACGCGGTTCCTCCGGCGAACCGGATTTCATTCCGCCGCAACACGCGTTCGCCCGGCCACCAGCGCGCCGGCCGACGTCGCCGGCGTCAGTCTGGTCCGGCCGGTCTGCGGGATGGAAAACCATATCGAACAGACGCTGCGTTCCGCGTTCGATCTCGACTATCCCCGTTATGAGATCATTTTCTGCGCGGCCAGCCCCAACGATTCCGCCGTGCCGCTGGTCCGGCATCTGATCGCAACCCATCCCCATGTTCCGGCGCGGCTGCTCATCGGCAACGAAGCCATCAGCGAGAATCCGAAGCTGAACAACGTCTGCAAGGGCTGGCGGGCCGCGGCCTACGACTGGGTCGTGATGGCCGACAGCAACGTCCTGATGCCGGGCGACTATATCGAGCGCCTGCTTGCGGCGTGGCGGCCGGATACGGGCGTCGTCAGCTCGCCGCCCATCGGCGGCCGTCCGGATGGATTCTGGGCGGAGCTCGAATGTGCGTTCCTCAACACCTATCAGGTGCGATGGCAATACGCCGCGGCGGCGATCGGCTTCGGCTTTGCCCAGGGCAAATCGATGCTCTATCGGCGCAGCCAGATCGAGAACGCCGGCGGCATTCGATTGCTCGCGGCCGAGCCCGCAGAGGATGCAGCCACCACCAAGGTCGTCCGCAGCCTGGGCTTGCGCGTTCGCCTCGTCGATGCGCCGTTCGAGCAGCCGCTCGGCCACCGATCCGCCGCCGAGGTATGGGCTCGCCAGCTCCGGTGGGCACGGCTGCGGCAAGCTTCGTTCAAGCGCTACTACGCACTGGAGATCTTGGTGGGCAGCGTGGCGCCGCTCGCGGCGTGCGCCTATGTCCTTGCCGCTCTGGGACTGCCGTTGGGCAGCCTCATCGCGCTCGCAGCCATCTGGTATGGCGCCGAAGCCGCCCTCGCCTACGCGGCCGGATGGTATTTGAGCGCTCGATCCCCGGCGGCCTGGATCCTGCGGGATCTCCTGCTGCCGTTGCTATGGATCGGCGGCTGGCTCGGCCGCGGCTTCGTCTGGCGGGGCAATCAAATGCGCGCGGCCGAATCGCGGGGGACGATCTAGCTTAGACCGGCCGGTGCCATCCGCTTGCCGATCGGCGTCTTCCCGGCCGTGATCCTTCGCTCGCGGAGGCGGCCGGCGGATGGACATCGCACGGGCCTCCAAGTGTACAGTTGCGGTGTACATTGCGGTTACAATCGCGGTGTACAATTGCGGCGTACAATCGCGCCCCGTCCCTCGCGTCCCCCCTCGCAGCCCCGGGTAAGCCATGGATCTTGGAATTGCCGGCCGCAAGGCCATCGTCTGTGCCTCGAGCCGCGGCCTCGGGCGCGCCTGCGCGCTGGCGCTGGCGCAGGCCGGCTGCGAGATCGTCATCAACGGGCGGGACGGCAAGACGCTGGAGGCGACCGCCGCCGAGCTGCGCCAAGCCACCGGGGCCGGGGTCACCGCGGTGCTAGGCGACGTCGCCACACCGGAAGGCCAAGCGGCGCTTTTAGCCGCCTGCCCCGAGCCCGACATCCTGGTGAACAACAATGCCGGTCCGCCGTTCCGCGATTTCCGCCAGCTCACGCGGGCGCAGATGGTCGACGGCGTCATTGCCAATATGGTGGTGGCGATCGAGCTGACGCAGAAGGTGATCGATCCGATGGTGCGCAGGAAATTCGGCCGCATCGTCAACATCACGTCCGGCTCGGTGAAGATGCCGCTCGCCGGCCTCGATCTGTCCTCGGGCGCCCGGGCGGGCCTCACCGCGTTCCTCGCCGGGGTGGCGCGCTCGGTCGCCGCCTCCAACGTCACCATCAATTTCCTCCTGCCCGGCACTTTCGACACCGAGCGTCTGCACTCGAACATCGTGGCCAATGCCAAAAACAAAGGCATTGCCGTCGAGCAGGCGAAGGCCGAGCGCATGGCCACGGTGCCGGCCAAGCGCTTCGGCAGCCCGGACGAATTCGGCGCCGCCTGCGCCTTCCTGTGCTCCGCCCAGGCGGGCTATATCACCGGGCAGAATCTCCTCATCGACGGCGGCGCCTTCCCCGGTGCGATGTAAGGCCCAAACGCGAACGAGGCCGGCTCATGCCGGCCTCGTTGCGCCCCCGAGTTGATCACATTGGCCCGGCAAAGCCCCGAACGGGGTAAGGCTCGCCATCGTGTCGCTCCCTGAACCCGCGTCGCTTGCAGCTAGGCGCACGAGTCAGGTGCATGAGGTAATCCTGTCCGCAGGAGCCCGGGATTGCAAACGTAAAGGCCGCGTAATCTCCGCATTTTGGAACAATCTTGGGTCCGTGTTGCTGCTGGGCAACAGCAGGGCGATCACAGAATATCATCCAGACACACTCTGTAATTTGGTCCGCCACCCCCGGATTTTGTCCGGCAGACCCCCCGGCGGGCTTGCTTGCTCGCGGCGGGGCTCCGACGCATGATCGCTCCCTGCGCCTCTACCGCCCTTTCAGCTCATCAAGAAAGAGAGTTCTCCATGAAGCTCGTCCGCTTCGGCCCGCGCGGCCGCGAAAAGCCCGGCATCGTCGACGCCAAAGGAGGGATCCGCGACCTCTCGAAGGTGGTCGCCGACCTCGCTGGGGAGGCGCTATCGCCCAAGGGGCTTGCCAAGATCCGCAAGGCGCCGATCGACAAGCTGCCGCTCGTGCGCGGCAATCCCCGGCTTGGCGCCTGCGTCGGCGGGGTCGGCAATTTCATCGCCATCGGGCTCAACTATTCCGACCACGCGGCGGAAGCCGGCATGGCGATTCCGAAGGAGCCGATCATTTTCAACAAGGTGACGTCCTGTATCTGCGGGCCCAACGACGACACGATCATCCCAAAGGGCTCCAGCAAGCTCGATTGGGAAGTCGAGCTCGGCATCGTCATCGGCCAGCGCGCGCGCTATCTCTCGAAAGACAAGGCCATGGACGCGATTGCCGGATATTGCCTGGCCAACGACGTGTCCGAGCGCGTGTTCCAGATCGAGCGGGCGGGTCAGTGGGTCAAGGGCAAGAGCTGCGAGACGTTCGGGCCGCTCGGCCCGTGGTTGGTCACCAAGGACGAGATCAAGGACCCGCAGGGCCTCAACATGTGGCTCGACGTCAACGGCGAGAAGCGCCAGCGCGGCAACACCAAGACAATGATCTTCGATTCCAGGCACCTGGTCTGGTACTGCTCGCAATTCTTCGTGCTGGAGCCGGGCGACGTCATCATCACGGGCACCCCGCCTGGCGTCGGGCTCGGCATGAAGCCTGAGCCGAAATTCTTGCGCGCCGGCGATGTGGTCACCCTCGGCATCGACGGGTTGGGCGAGCAGCGGCAGAAGGTGGTCAAGTTCAAGATGTGAGCGCGCGCAAGGCGCGCCGCTGGCAAGCGCCGGCGCCGGCACGGACGACGTTCACCACCACGCGTAGAAATGGTGGACCGGACCGTGGCCCGAGCCGATCTCGATCCTGTTCGCGGCGGCCAGCGCAGCCGTGACATAGGTCTTGGCGGCGCGCACCGCCTCGGCGAGCGCCAGTCCTTTGGCGAGGCCGGCCGCGATTGCCGAGGACAGCGTGCAGCCGGTCCCGTGGGTGTTTCGGGTGGCGATGCGATCGGCGGCGAGGCGCGTGAATGCTGTGGGTTCGATCAGAAGATCGACACTCTCGGCGCCGTGGCCATGACCGCCCTTGACCAGCACCGCCTGCGGTCCGAGTGCAAGCAGGCGTTCGCCTTGCGCGCGCATTTCGGCCTCGGTGTCAGCGATCGGGGCATCGAGCAGCGCCGCCGCCTCCGGCAGGTTCGGCGTAACCACCAGGGCGCGAGGCATGAGCACGCGCTTGAGCACGTCGATTGCATCGGGTGCGAGCAGCTTGTCGCCCGAGGTCGCAATCATGACCGGATCGAGCACCACGGCGCTCTGCCGCCAGCGCTCGAGCCCGGCCGCAATCGTCGCGATGGCTGCGCGCTGGGACACCATGCCGATCTTGACCGCGGCGATGTCGAGATCGGAAAAAACGGCGTCCATTTGCGCGGCGATGAAATCCGCGGGCACATCGTGGATCGCGCTCACGCCCTTGGTGTTCTGCGCGGTGAGCGCGGTGACCACCGAGGCGCCATAGACCGCGAGCGCCGAGAACGTCTTGAGATCCGCCTGGATGCCGGCGCCGCCGCTCGAATCCGAGCCCGCGATGGTGAGGGCGATGGGCGTCATCGCGCCGGCCGCCGCGCCAGAGCCGCGTCCACGGTGTCGCGCAGCGCGCGCGCAGCGGCCTGCGGATCGGGAGCGAGCGAAAGTGCCGAGATCACCGCGACGCCGTCGGCTCCGGCCGCGATGGCATCGCCGGCATTGGTCGCATCGATGCCGGCAATGGCGCAAAGCGGGAATTCCGGCCTGCGACGACGGAACACGCCGGCGATGCGCGCCAACCCGGCCGGTCCGATCGGCGGATTGGGATTGTCCTTCGACAAGGTGGCAAACACGCCGCCGACGCCGACATAGTCGAGAAGATCGATAGGTGCCGCCTCGGCCTGCACCACCGTCTTGATCGAAAGCCCGATGATCGCGCCGCGACCCAGGAGCCGCCGGGCGTCCTCGGTCGTCATATCGTCCTGCCCCACGTGCACGCCATCGGCACCGGATGCGAGCGCGACGTCGACGCGATCGTTGATGAGCAGGGGCACGTTGAACGGCGCGAGCGCCACCTTGATCGCGTGCGCGCGCTCGATCATGAGACGGGCGCCGCTGCGCTTGTCCCGAAGCTGCACCAGCGTCGCACCCCCTTGCACGAGGAGGCACGCAAGCTCCACGAGATCGCGGCCGCCCGCGCGTTCGGGATCGACCAGGGCGTAGAGACGAAGATCGACGCTCATCGCGCTGCCCCGGCCTCGCCTCGCGGGCGCGACCCGAGCGCGCAGACGAGTTCACGCAGTCCGCGCAAGCTTGAACACCCCATTGAGATTGCGGCAAGGAATCTACGGACGCACGGACGCCGTGGCAAGCGGTAACGCCATTGCCCGCACTCGACGAGGCTCGCCGCGCGGCAAGGGCCGGCGCAGCGAAAGTCGCAACGCAACGACGCGCGATGGTGCCGCAGGGCTCTGGAAGAGACGAACGCGGAGGCCGTGTCCTCGAGCAGGTCGCGCGGCCCTTGCCTCCCGCAGCCGTATTTGCTGGATTGCCGCCTCCGGCCGCGGGCCGCACGGAGGCACGAATGGTCCCCTTCTTCGTCCAGATCAAATGCCAACTCGGCCAGTCCTACGACGTGGCGAACAAGCTCGCGGACGCTGAACTCGCCTCTGAAATCTATTCCACCGCCGGTGACTTCGATCTGCTGGTGAAGTTCTACGTCGAGGACAAGACCGACATCGGCCATTTCGTCACCGAGAAGGTGCAAACAATCCCGGGCATCCAGGATACTCGCACCATCATCACCTTCAAGGCGTTCTGACGGAGAACGGAGGGCGAAAGGCGAAGGATACCGCGCCGCACCGTTCTGCTAGAGCGAAATCGCTTCACATCAAATCGTAATTCGCTCTAAGCATTTGTTTGGTCGCATGATCTTACCCGAAAAGTCTGACTACCCACCTGTCGGCGGCCCCTCGGCCGCGCGCACGCGCTGCAAGCCGAGCCGCCGCTCGCGCCAGATCACGAGCAGCCCGGCGCCCGCGATGATCGCGGCGCCGATGAAGACGAAAACCGTCGGCAGCTCGTTGAAGAAGACGTATCCGAGCAGGAACGCCCATACCATCGACGTGTAGTCGAAGGGTGCCACCAGGGACGCCGGCGCCAGACGGTAGCTTTCCGTGAGCAGAAGGTGGGCGAGCCCGCCGCACAAGCCCACCGTCACCAGCGCCAGGAGCTCCGGCCAAGTCGGCACCAGCCAGCCCAACGGCCAAGTCGCCAGGCCGGCGAGCGCGCAAATCAGCGAGAAATAAAACACGATCGAGGAGGTGGTCTCGGTCTCCGTCAGGCGGCGGGTCTGGATCACCGAGCCCGAATTGCAAAACGCTCCGCCAACCGCAAACGCCAGGCCGGCCACGGTGCCGGCCGCGCCAGAATACGAGGAAAGGTCGAAATGCGGACCCAGCATCACCAGGATGCCGATGAACCCGACGATCACCGCCGACCAGCGATAGATACGCACGCGCTCCTTGAGGAAGATTGCCGACAGCGCGACCGTGATCAGCGGCGAGATGAAGGAGATGGCGGTGGCGTCGACGATCGGGAGACGGGCGAGCGCGGAGAAATTGCAGAACATGCCTCCGACGCTGATCAGCCCGCGTCCGACGTGTCCGAGCGGGCGCACGGTGCGCACCGCCGCCGCAAGCTCGTTGCGCCACGCATAGATCAGCAATACCGGAAGGATGGCAAAGGCGGAGCGAAAGAACACGATCTGCCCCACCGAATACCTTTCGCCCAGAAAGCGCACCAGCGCCGACATCACCGCGAACAGCAGCGCCGACATCACCTTGAGCGCGATCGCCTTGACGACATTCATTGCGGGCGGACCTGCGCGGACGGCTCGGACGGGGGCGCGAATTGATCACGCCGCGTAGGCCGGCGGAAGCCGTCCCGCCGCATTGGTTCCGTGCCGCCATCCGGCAGGACCACAGGGCGACCTTGACGCAGAAGAGAAAAAGGCAGGGTATTGTTTGCCTGCCAGGCGGGGCCGGCGCGCAGATTGCGCCCGCACGACCCGCCGAAATCCGGGAGGACATCACAATGCCGAGTTACATCGTGCTGGGCAGCTTCACGGAGCAAGGTCTGCGCAACATCGGCGACAGCCCCAAACGGGCGGAAGCCGTAAGTGCAATGGCCAAGAAGGCCGGCGCGTCCCTGAAGGAGACTTACTGGACACTCGGACAATATGACTTCGTCGCCATCTTCGAGGCGCCGGATGATATATCAATGACTGCGCTCGGGCTGAGTATCGGCAAGCTCGGAAATGTGCGCACCCAGACGTTGCGCGCGTTCCCGACCGCGGAGATGAAGAGCATTCTCGGCAAGATGAAGTAGCCTCAGGCGACGGAGGACGGGTTTGCCTTTCGGTCCGCTGCATCGGTCCTCTGCCGCCCTTCTCACGGACGCTTCGGGCCTTGGACCGGCGGCAGCGATTTGACGTAGGCCGCGATCGCCGCGCGGTCCTCGGCCGCAAGCTTCGACGTGTTGCCCACGACGGCGGTCATCGCTCCGCCGACGGAATCGCCGTCGGGAAGATCCCCGGTTTCGAGGACGCGCTCGATGTCCCGCACCGAATAGTCTCCGGTCCCTGCTTGCGTGATGTTGGGGACCCAACCATCGCCGCCTTCGGGATCGGGACCGCCCCCGAAGCGCTGGTTTGCGACGATGGCGCCGAGGAAATTGCGGGGACTATGGCACTCCGCGCAATGGCCGGGGCCGTTGACGAGATAGGCGCCGCGGTTCCACTGCGCCGGCTTGGACGGGTCGGGCTCGAATGGCCGGCCGTCGAGGAAAAGGAATTTCCAACCCCCGAGCAGGCGGCGGATCGTGAAATAGATCGGCAGGTCGTGGTCGCGCACCTTTCCCGGCACCGGCGGCAGGGTCTGCAGATAGGCGAACAGGTCGCGCAGATCCTCCATCCGGATGTGCTGGTACGAGGTATACGGAAAAGCCGGGTAGTAATGGCTGCCGTCGGGCGACGTTCCCTTCAGCATGGCGGTGACGAAATTCGCCTCGCTCCAGCCGCCGATGCCGTCCTTGCGGTCGGGCGAGATGTTGGGGACATAAAAGGTTCCAAACGGCGATTTCAGCCCCCGCCCGCCGCCGAGCCTGGTCTTGTCGTCCTGATCGGGCCTCGCATGACAGCTCGCACAGCCGCCCGCGTAGAACATGGTCTTGCCGTTTTCGAGATTGGGCGCGTACGGCGCGAGCGAGTTCGCGGACACGGTGGCCGGCACGGTGATGAGCCAGAATGCCGCGGCGCCGATCACTACGAGGGTCACCATCAGGATCAAAAGCTTGCGCAGCATCGGAGCCTTTCCGGGTTTCCGTTTGACGCTGCCCGACATGTCGCGGATCTCTGGCCCACCACAAAGGCGAAGGGCGCCCGTCTTGCCGACGGCCGCCCCGCAATGGTGTGGCGCCCACCGATGAGTTACGACGCCTTTTTGCGGTAGGTCTGGTGACAACCGCCGCAATTCTTGCGCACCTCGGTGACTTGAACCTTAAAGGTGGCGAGGTCGGTGGTTGCGGCGCCGGCGGCCTTGGATTCGTTCGCAAACTTGGAAAGTCTCGCATTGAAATCGGCTTTGTTTTCCCAAATCGGAGGCAAGGCCGCGGTATCGCCGCCGGTCTTGGAATTGTCTGGAAATAGCGCGGGCGCCTTTTCGCCCGCCTCGGCAAAGACCACGAATATTTTTTTCGCCTCGTCGAGGTTGAACGGCCGCTTGCCCTCCAGCATCTCGGTGGCGACCTTGCTCTGATCTCCGTTCGCCTTCATCAGCGCCCTGCGGGCCGCGATCGGATCAGTTTGGGCCACCAGCGCGGTGGCACCGGACGCGACGACTGCAGCGGCAAGCATGGTACGGATCATCTCTCTTGCTCCCTCGGTGGATTGGACCTCCGCACCGGACGGGCACGGGTCAGGTAGGCACCGCGTAAACACCGCGGCGGTTTTCCTTATTCCAGCGACCTGGAAAATCGGCCCCGACACCCGGCGATCACGAATCCGTGAACACGACGCCGCCGACGCGCCTAAAGCGTGTGGATCCGCCTGCCCTCGGCGATTGCGGCCCAGACCCGCTCCGGCGTCGCCGGCATGTCCACGTGGCGAATTCGGTAAGCCCGCCAAAGCGCGTCGAGAACGGCGTTCATCACCGCCGGGCACGAGCCGATGGCGCCCGCCTCCCCCGCCCCTTTCACCCCCAACGGGTTGGTCCGGCAGGGCAGGTTGGCAGTCTCGAAGGCGAGGGCGGGGACATCGACGGCGCGCGGCAGGGCGTAGTCCATCAGCGAGGCACTGACCAGCTGGCCGGAATCGCGGTCATAGACCGCGTTCTCCATCAGTGCCTGCCCAATGCCCTGAACCGTGCCGCCATGCACCTGCCCGGCGAGGAGCAGCGGATTGAGGGTCGCTCCGAAATCGTCGACCACCCAGTAACCCAGGATGCGGGTTGCGCCGGTCTCCGGATCGATCTCGACCTCGGCGAGATGGGTGCCGTTGGGATAGGTCGCTGCCTCGGGCGCGAAAGCGTCCTCGGCCGAGAGCCCCCGGCGGCGCGCTTCGGGCCGGCGCCCGAGATCCGCGAAGGAGATCATCCGGTCGGTACCGGCGACGTGCACCGCGCCTTCGGCGATTTCGAGATCGCTTGCGGCCGCCTCGAGCGCATCGGCGGCAATCTCCTTGAGCTTGGCAGCGAGCTTCTTGGTCGCGCCCGCCACCGACGCACCCCCGCACGGGATCGAACTCGAGCCGCCGGTCCCGGCGCCGGTCGCGATGAGATCGGTGTCGCCCTGGATCACGCGCACGCGCTCGGGTGCGAGGTCCAGGTGATCGGCGACGATTTGGGCATAGGCGGTGGCGTGACCCTGCCCGGTCGATTGCGTCCCGACCAATACTGTGACGCCGCCATCCTCATCGAGGCGGACGCGTGCGGTTTCGGGCCCGTTGTTGCCGCACGCTTCGACATAGGTCGCGATGCCGATGCCGCGCAGTCGCCCGGCCTTGCGTGATTGCGCGCGCCGACGCTCGAACCCTTTCCAGTCGGCACTTTCCTGCGCACGCCGGAGGTGTCCGCCAAAATCGCCGGAATCATACGTCTTGCCGGTCGCCGTCGTGTAGGGCATGGCCGCAATGAAGTTCTTCCGCCGCAGCGCGTCGGGCTCGACGCCGATTTCGTGCGCGGCGACATCGACCAACCGCTCGATCACATACGCCGCTTCGGGACGTCCGGCGCCACGATAGGCGTCGACCGGTACGGTATTGGTGAAAACGCCACGCACGCGCACATGGCACGCTGGAATGTCGTAGACGCCCGGCGACATGCCGGCACCGATGAATGGAATGAACGGGGCGTAGCAGGACAGATAGGCGCCCATATCCGCGATCAGATCGATGTCGAGGGCGAGGAAGCGGCCCTCGCCGTCGAGCGCGAGCGTCGCCGTGGTGCGATTGTCGCGGCCCTGCGCATCGCCGAGGAAATGCTCGCTGCGGTCGGCGATCCATCTCACCGGCCGCTCGAGCCGCCGCGCCGCCAAGGCGGCGAGCGCATATTCACGATAGGGAAAGAGCTTCGTGCCGAAACCGCCGCCCACGTCGGGGGTGACGACCCGCATCTTGTCCGCCCCGATCTTGAACACCTCGCCGCACAGCACGTCGCGGATATTGTGGCTTCCTTGGCTGCCCAGCGTCAGCGTAATGCGGTCTCCATCGTATTCGGCCACGACGCCGCGGGTGTCGAGATAGTTGGTGACCAGCCGCTGGTTGATGAGCGTGAGCGATACCGTGCGCGCCGCCTTTGCGAAAGCACGCGCGGTCGCCTTGCCGTCACCGAGCTCGGTCTCGAATGCGAGGTTGCCGCGCGCGGCGATCGCCGCTGGCCACACCGGCGGGGCGCCCTGCTGCAGCGCCGCCGCGGCTCCGATCGCGTGCGGGAGCGGGTTCCACTCGATCGCGATCGCTTCGGCCGCATCGCGCGCCTGGTCGAGCGTATCCGCCACGATGAAAGCCACCGCGTCGCCGACATGGCGCACGCGCCCGCGCGCAAGGATCGGGTAGGGCGGGACGACGAGCTCGGTCTCGGGTATGGCCCCTTGGCAGGGCAGATCACCGAGCTCGGAAATATCCTCCCCCGTGAGCACCAGTGCCACGCCCGGCATCGCCCTGGCCTTGGCTGTATCGGTGATGCGAAAGCGCGCGTGCGCATGAGGAGAGCGTAAGACCGCCGCCTGCAGCGCGCGCGCAGGCGCATGGTCGGCGACGTAGCGGCCGGCGCCGCGGACCAGCGCGTCGTCCTCCTTCCGCCGCACCGCGCCACCGAAGCCGAACTTGGTCGGACGCATGAGCCGCCTATTCCGCCGGCGCGGGCGGCGCTTCCGGCACCGGCCGGCGGCGGGTGGTCTTTTCCGCGATCCAGCGGCAGACCACGTAGAAGATCGGCGTGAAGACAAGACCGAACGTGGTCACCCCGATCATCCCCGCAAACACCGCGGTGCCCAGCGTCTGGCGCAGCTCTGCTCCCGCGCCGATCGCCCAGACCAGCGGCATGACGCCGAAGATGAAGGCGAGCGATGTCATCAGGATAGGACGCAGACGCAGCCGTGCCGCTTCCACCGCCGCCGTCCAGCGGTCGCGACCCTGATCCTCGAGCTGCTTGGCGAATTCCACGATCAGGATCGCGTTCTTGGCGGCAAGCCCGATCAACACAATAAACCCGACCTGCGTGAGGATGTTGTTGTCCTGCCCGCGCAGGATCACGCCGCTGATGGAGGCGACCAGGCACATCGGCACGATCAGAATTACCGCCAGCGGAAGCGTCAGGCTCTCGAATTGTGCCGCGAGCACGAGAAACACGAATACCACCGCAAGGGAAAAGGCAAACAGCGCGGTGCTGCCGGCCCTGATCTGCTGGAACGCGAGCGTGGTCCACTCGTATCCGAACCCGTCGGGCAGTGTTTCGGCGGCGATCTTCTCCAAAGCCCCGATTGCCTGGCCTTGTGAGAATCCCGGGATGGCCGTGGCATCGAGTTCGGCCGCGGGATAAAGGTTGTAACGCGGCACCCGGTACGGGCCCGCAATGTTGCGAATGGTGGTGAAAGACCCGAGCGGAACCGTTCCCCCGCTCGAATTGCGCACGCGGATTTTCAGGATATCGCCGGGGTCGCGACGGTACTGCGCATCGGCTTGTGCAGTGACGCGAAACGTGCGCCCGAGCAAATTGAAGTCGTTGACATAGGCAGAGCCGACAAAGACCTGAAGCGCGCCGAACACGTCGGCGACGTTGATCCCCAGAAGCTGCGCCTTGGTGCGATCGATATCGAGGTAGATCTGCGGCGTCGAGTTCTCGAACAAGGTGAATACTTGCGTCAGGCCCGGAGTCTCCGCCGCCTTGCGCACCATCGCCGTGGTCGCCTCCAGCAAGGCCTGCGAGCCGCGGGCGGCACGATCCTCGACCATCATCCGAACTCCGCCGGCGTTGCCGATGCCGGCGACCGGCGGCGGCTGAATCACCAGGATCAACGCTTCCTGAAATCCGGCCACACGCTTGAAGAGCTCCGCCGTGATGCCGGCGGCCGACTGCTTTGGATCGCGCGCGCGCGCGTCCCAAGGTGCGAGCGTGAGAAAGACTGCGCCCGAATTGGGGGCCTGCGTGAAGGTCGCGCCGTTGAATCCGACGATATTGACGGCGTGCGCGACCCCGGGGGTCTTGAGACAGACGTCAACGACCCGTTGCTGGACCTCGTCGGTGCGCGCCAGCGACGCTCCCGGCGGAAGCTGGAGCACCACGATCAGATAGCCGCGGTCGAGCTGCGGGATGAAACCGATCGGCGTTTTGCGGAATTCATTCAGGCCATAGGCGAGGATACCGACATAGACGAGGACCATGATGACGACGAACCGCACGGCGCGCGCGATGAGCCAATGATAACCGCCCGCGAGACGTTCGAAGCCCCAATTGAAGCCCCGGAAAAAGCCGCGGATCGGCCACTGCCACCACGCCTGGCGTTGCTGCGCGTGCCGCGGCTTGAGCAGCAATGCACACATCGCCGGCGACAGCGTCAGAGACACGATCAGCGAAATGATCGTCGCACCCGCAATCGTGAGAGCGAATTGACGGTAGAATTGGCCGGAAATGCCGGTGATGAAAGCGGAAGGGATGAACACCGCGCAGAGAACCAGCGCAATTGCAATCAGCGCTCCGCCGACTTCGTCCATGCTTTTATAGGCCGCCTCGCGCGGCGACAGGCCGGATTCGATATTGCGCTCGACGTTCTCCACCACGACGATCGCATCGTCGACAACGATGCCGATCGCGAGCACCAAGCCAAACAGCGAGAGATTGTTGAGCGTGAATCCGAACAGCGTCATGAAAAAGAAAGTACCGATGAGCGATACCGGAATCGCGACGATCGGAATTACGGCAGCACGCCAGGTCTGCAGAAAGAGAATTACCACCAGAACCACGAGGATGATGGCCTCGCCAATGGTCTCGGTCACTGCATTGACCGATTCCTGGATAAATTCGGTCGGGTTGTAGACGATGGCGTGCTTGATGCCGGCGGGAAAGCGCGTCGACAGCTGATCCATGGTGGCGATGATGTTTTTCGCCGTCGCCAGCGCGTTCGAACCGGGCCGCTGGAAAATGGCCAACGCCACGGCAGGATCGCGATCGAGGTAGGAATTCGACGTATAGTCCTGGGCGGCGAGCTCGATACGCGCCACGTCCTTGAGCCGGACCACGGCGCCGCCCGATTGTTTTATCACGATGTTGGCGAATTCTTCCGGATTGGCGAGGCGCCCGAGCGTCTGCACAGCGAACTGGAACGCGCCCTGTTTCGGCATCGGCGGCTGATCCAGTACGCCGCCCGCAACTTGGACGTTCTGGGCCTGCAGCGCGAGCACGACGTCGCTTGCGGTCAGGCCGACGGTCTGCAACCGGTCGGGATCGGCCCAGATGCGCATGGAATAGTCGCGGCTGCCGAACACGGTGATCGACCCGACCCCATCGATACGGGTCACCGTATCGGTGATCGCGAGCGTGGCGTAGTTGGAGATGAACAGGCTGTCGCGCGATTTGTCGGGCGAATAGAGGTGCACGACCATCATCAAATCGGGCGAGCTCTTGGTGACCGTGACCCCGATGTTGCGCACGTCGGCGGGCAGGCGGGGCTGCGCGATCGCCACGCGGTTTTGAACCTGCACTTGGGCAACGTCGAGATTGGTGCCGAGATCGAAGGTCACCGCGATCGAGAAACGTCCGTCCGCCGTCGAATTGGAGGACATGTAGATCATGTTCTCGACGCCGTTGATCTGCTGTTCGATCGGCGTCACCACGGTCGAAGCAACCACGTCGGCGCTGGCGCCGGGGTACTGCCCCGATACGTTGATGATCGGCGGCGCAATCTCCGGATATTGTGCGACCGGCAACCGTGCGAACGACACTCCGCCAATGATCACGAAAATGATCGAAACGACGGCGGCGAAGATCGGGCGGTCGATAAAAAAATGCGAAATACGCATCGGCCGGCTGGCCCTTCAATCGGTCTTGGCTTGGGGGGCCGCGGCCTGCGGGGCCGTCCGCTGTTCCTCGGGCGTCACCTTTTGACCCACCCGCACCCGCATCAACCCGTTGACGATGACACGATCGTCGGCCGACACCCCTTCCTTGATCACGCGCAAATCGTCGATCACCTGTCCAAGCGTCACGAAGCGCTGCCGGGCGATATCGTCCTTGTCGACCACGTAGATGAACTTGCGCACCTGCTCGGTGCCGATGGCGGAATCGGGGACCGTCAGTGCCTCGTAAGGCGCCGAGGCCGGCACCTGCACGCGCGCGAACATGCCGGGCGTGAACAGCCCGTCGGAATTGGCGAATTGCGCGCGGCCGCGGATCGTGCCAGTCGCGCGGTCGATGACGTTGTCGATGAAGTCCATCCGGCCGTAATGGGAGAACTCCTGCTCGTCGATGAGCTTCAATCGGACCGGCACGTTGCCCCGGCCGGTCACGTCCGTCTGTCCGTCCCTCGCCAGCCGCTCGTAGCGCAGCAGCGAGGCCTCATCGAAGGTGAATTCCATGCGGATCGGATCGATGGAAACGATGATGGCCATTAGCGTGGTCGCGCCGCCGGTGCCGCCGGTCACGAGATTGCCCGGCGTCACCCGCCGGTCGCCGATGCGGCCGGCGACGGGAGCCCGCAGCTCGGTAAATTCCAGGTCAAGCTCGGCCTGACGCACCATCGCCTCGCTGGCCGCGACCGCAGACTGGGCGTTGCGGAGCGCCTGCGCGCGCTGCTCGAAGATCTGCTCGCTGATGGTGCGGTCTCGAAGCAGCTGCTGACCGCGCGTGACATCGGCTTGAGTGAAGATCACATTGGACCGAGCCGTTTCCAGGTTGGCGCGCGCCTGGTCCAGCGTGTTCTGGAACGGCCGCTTGTCGATGGTGAACAGGAGGTCGCCCTGCTTGACCATCTGGCCGTCCTGGAAATGCACCTTGTCGAGGTAGCCGGATACACGCGCGCGCACCTCGACCACGTCGATAGCCACGAAGCGCCCCACATATTCGTCCTGATCGACGATCGTGCGCTTGAACGGCTTGGCGACCGTCACCTTCGGCGGCGGCGGCGCGGCCTGCTGCTGGCTCCGGCCACAGGCCGCAACGATCGGCGCCAACCCGATCAAAACCACAACCGTCAGGGCTCGCAGGGGTGAAGGCATGAGGCTGGCGGGTAGGATCATCACGAATGCCGGCTATATATGGGCAGGATCATCCCTGCGGCGCGCGGTCGCGTGCTTGTGAACGGCGACCGTGCTCTTCCCCGACGGCATCGAGCACCCCATATCTGCGAACGAGTCCCAAGTCCACTTAACAACAGTCCACTTAACAACAGTCCACTTAACAACAGTCCACTTAACACCAGTCCACCTAGCACTACGCGCGGCGACCGGCCCTGCCGGCGCGGGCTTGCGCGCCCAAGGTATCATCCCATGCTCGACAGACCCACCTCCGATCTTTCAAGTCCACCTCCCGTTCCTCCCGAGGACCGGGCGCTGCTCGATGCCTATTCCCGCGCCGTCATCGACGTGGTCGACCGCGTCGGCCCCGCGGTCGTGCGGCTGGACGTCAAGGCCGGCGACGAGCGCCGTCATGGCGGCACCGGATCGGGTGTCATTGTGGCGCCCGACGGCCTGGTGCTCACCAACAGCCACGTCGTCGGCGGCGCAGCCACGGTAAGTGTCAGCACCGTGGACGGCCGCAGCTTGACCGCGCGCGTCGTCGGCGACGACCCCGACACCGACCTCGCGCTGGTGCGGGTCGACGCCCCGGTGACGCTGCCGGCGGCGGCGCTCGGCAATTCCAAGCTGCTCAGACGCGGCCAGCTGGTGATCGCGATCGGCAACCCGCTCGGGTTCGAATCCACGGTCACCACCGGCGTGGTCTCGGCGCTCGGCCGCTCGCTGCGGGGGCGCTCGGGCCGCCTGATCGATGACGTGATTCAAACCGACGCCGCGCTCAACCCAGGCAATTCCGGCGGCCCGCTCGTCTCCTCGCACGGCGAGGTCGTCGGCATCAATACCGCGGTGATCATGGGGGCGCAGGGCATCTGCTTCGCGGTTGCGGCGAACACCGCCAGTTTCGTGCTCGGCGAACTCGTGCGCCACGGCCGCGTACGCCGCGCCTATATCGGCATCGCTGCGCAGCAATTCACGCTCTCACGCCGCCGGCGGCACGCCGCCGGCCTTGCCCAGGAAAGTGCGGTGATGATCGCGACCGTCGAGCCGGAGAGCCCGGCGGCCCGGGCGGGACTCGCCGCCGGCGACATCATCCTGGCGCTCGATGGCACGGCGGTCACCGGCGCGGATGATCTCATTCGCATTCTCGCCGGCGAGAAGATCGGCCGCAACGTCGAGATCGAGGCGCTCCGCAACGGCACCCGCCAGCTGGTATCGCTGGTGCCGGCCGAGCGCTCGCATCGCGGCTGATCAATCAAGGGGCGGCGGCAGCGGCGCGGTCCGACCTCTGCGCGCCTGCAGCGCCGCGAGCCAATGCGCGCCGAAGAACGCCAGCACGATCGTGAAATAGACGGCACCGCCGATGGCGGCGAGCACGGCTAGCGTGCTTTCGTCGCGCCATGAGGTCCAGTGCGCAAATTGCCGTGCCACCGGCGCTTGTGCCAGCCAGAGCGCGATGGCGAGCGCGGCACCCGCCGCGCCCAGCTTTGCCGCTGCGCTCCGCAGGCCCCGGTCGAAGGCGAGGTGGCCTCGGCGCGCGGCCAACCAGACGACGAGCCCGAGATTGAGCCAGGCACCGATCGAGGTCGCAAGCGCAAGGCCCACCTGCGCGAGCGGCCCCATCAGCAGGATTTTGAAAACGACGTTCACTGCCACCGCCGTCAGCGATGCCTTGACCGGAGTGGCGGTGTCGCCGCGGGCGAGAAAGGTCGCGGTCACGCTGCGGATCAGCACGAATGGCAGGAGGCCGAGCGCATAGGCGGCAAGCGTCTGTCCTGCAGCCGTGGCGTCCTCCGCGGTGAACTTCCCGTGCATGAACAGAGCGCGCATGATGAGATCGGGGATGATCAGGAATGCTGCGATGCAAGGGAGCGACAGCAGCAGCGTGAGCTCGATGGCCCGGTTCTGCGCGCGCCGCGCGCCCCCCTCGTCGCCGGCGGCGATTCGGTTCGCCATTTCCGGCAGCAGCACAGTCCCGATGGCAATGCCGATCACCCCGATGGGGAGCTGATTGAGCCGATCGGCATAATAGAGCGCCGACAATGCGCCGGCGGCGAGGAAGCTTGCGATGATGGTGTCGGCGAAGAGCGCGATCTGCACGCCGGCCGAGCCGATGGTCGCAGGCAGGAGCGCCTTGAAGAAGCGCTTGACGTCTTCGTCCCATTTCGGCCAGCGGAACGCTGTCAGCACACCGTTACGCAACGCGTCGCCGCCGACCAGGAGCACCTCGAGAATGCCGGCGATGAACACGCCCCAGGCGGCGGCCTGCCCCGGGGTCGGAAAGAATATCGCGACCGCCAGCGTGGCCATCATCGACAGATTGAGCAGAATCGGCGCCGCCGCCGCCGCCGCGAAACGCGAGAGCGCGTTGAGGATGCCGCCATACAGCGTCACCAGCGAGACCAGCAGCAGGTAAGGGAAGGTGATCCGTGTGAGATCGACGGCCAGCGCAAAGCGAACGGGATCCTCGGAAAATCCCGGCGCCAGGAGCGAGATCACCGCCGGCGTGAAGACGAGAGCGAGGACGAGGAGCACGACCAGAGTGGCAAACAGAAGCGTAAACACGCGATCGGCAAAGAGTTTTGCGGGATCGGCGCCACCCTGTTTGCGGATACGCGCATAGGCTGGCACGAAGGCGGCGTTGAAGGCGCCCTCGGCGAAGATGGCGCGGAAATGATTGGGCAGTCGCAGCGCAACAAAAAAGGCATCCGCGACCGGGCCGGCGCCGAGCACGGCAGCCAGCACGATATCACGGGCAAAGCCCGTGAGGCGCGACAGCAGCGTCAGGCCGCCGACAGTGAACATGCGCCCGATCATCGGCTGGCCGTGTCCCCCTCTCCTGTCGTGACTCCAAGAACGCGGACGATCCCATGGCCGCCAACATTGGCGGTTCCGCCGCGCAGTCTACATGATGCGCCGGCCTGTGCGCGCCACGACGAGCGAGCTCGGGCGATCGGTCCTTACCCGCCCAGCGCGCGGCGCACCGCTTCGATGATGCGGTCCTGAGTCGCCGTGTCGAGATAGGCGTGCATGGGCAGGCTGATGACCTCGCCCGCGAGCCGTTCGCTGACCGGCGCGCCGTCCTCGGCCAGGGGAAAGTGCCGGTAAGGCTGCTGGCGGTGCAGCGGAATCGGGTAATAGATCGCGGTCGGGATGCCTTTCGGCTTGAGCGCGGCCGCCAGCGCATCGCGCTGACCGGCAGCGAGACGGATGGTGTACTGCGCCCAGACCGAGGTCGAACCCCGGGCAAGCTTCGGAACGATTGCGACATCGGCGAGGCCCGCAGAATAGCGCCGTGCAACGTCCTCGCGCGCCAAAATCTCCTCGGGAAAGATTTTCAATTTCTCGAGCAGCACGGCCGCCTGGATGGTGTCGAGCCGCCCGTTCAGCCCGATGCGCACGCAATCGTACTTGCCGCGACCCTCGCCGTGGACCCGCAGGCTGCGCATCACTTCCGCGAGCTCATCGTCGTCGGTGAGCACCGCCCCACCGTCGCCATAGCAGCCCAGCGGTTTCGCCGGAAAAAAGCTGGTCGCGGTTGCGGGTGCTAGCACTCCGAGGCGGCGGTTCTTGTAGGTCGCGCCGAAGGCCTGGGCGGCGTCATCGAGCACGAAGAGGCCTTCCGCCTCGGCGATCGCCGTGATGCGGTCGTAGTCCGCGGGCTGCCCGAACAGGTCGACCGGGATTACGGCCCTGGGAGCAAGGCCCAGCTTGCGCGCCGCCGCGCATGCCCGACGCAGGCTTTCCGGATCCAGATTGAAGCTCACCGCCTCGACGTCCGCGAAGACCGGCGTTGCCCCGACCAGCGCCACCACCTCGGCGGTCGCGGTGAAGGTAAAGCTCGGGCAGATGACCGCATCGCCGGGCCCGATGCCCTTGGCCATCAACACCAGCACCAGAGCGTCGGTACCGCTGGCGCAGCTCACCGCATGGCGCGCGCCGCAGAACGCAGCGAGCTCGGCCTCGAGCGCGCGCACCTCCGGTCCGAGGATGAACTGGCAGTGGCCGAGCACGCGTGCGATCGCGTCGTCGACCGACCGCCCGAGCCGCCGCCGCTGCGCGGCAACGTCGATGAAGGGGATTGATACGGGGTCCAGACGAGCGTGCTGATTCATCGGGGTCACAAGATCCGGTCGTGTCGGCGAAGCGGATCGCGTCAGCCGGTCAGTCGCCGGGGGCCGGCGCGGCGACGGGTCACGTTCGGCATCGCCCTGCTTTCGAGGCAGCGAATGGCGATTTCGAGGCTCGCTACGCCTTCTTCGCCGGTCACCGCAGGCTCCTTGCCACTGCGGATCGCTCCGACAAAGGCCTGCAGCTCGGCGCGCAGGGGCTCGGCGTGACCGACCGAGAGATGCCGCATCGAATAGCTGCCGTCGGGCTGAAAGCCGAAGCATTCCGTGACCTGCCGCGTCAGCAGGTCGCCCATGATGTATTTGTTGCGCGTCGCGATGGTGACGTTGCGTGCCTTGAACGGCGTGAGCCAGTTGGTGTTGATGTGGGCAAGAACACCGGAAGCGGTGCGGAACTGCAGCAGCGCAATGTCCTCGCGCTCGGCGACCGCGTTGGAGAGTTGCGGTTGCACTTCCGCGATATCGGATTCGGTGAACCAGCGGATGAGATCAATATCGTGCACGGCGAGATCAATGACCACGCCCACATTGGACATGCGCGGAGGGAATGGGCCAACTCGCGTAATGGCGATGGAGAGAATGTCCTCGTCGCGGATCGCGTCCTTGATCGCCTCGACCGTTGGATTGAACCGCTCGACATGCCCGACCATAAGGGCGACGCGGGCGTGTCGCGCCGCGGCAATGATCGCGCGCCCCTCTTCCACCGAAGGCGCGATCGGCTTCTCCACCAGTACATGCACCCCGCGTTCGATGCAGAAAAGCGCGAGCTCCCGATGCAGGTGGGTCGGGGCTGCGATGGTGACGGCGTCGACCCCGCCCGCGAGCAGCCTGTCAACGCCGCTGAATGCCGGACAACCCAGTGCTCCCGAAACGAAGTCGCATTGCTTGCTGTCGGGATCCGCGACGCCGACAAGCTTGACACCCGGAAGGTCGGCGAAAACGCGCGCGTGGTTGCTGCCCATGATGCCGACGCCCACCACGCCGACGCGTAGCAGACCGTCCGCGCCATGTTTGGCGGATTGCATCATGATCGAGAAAGTCCCCCTACCGGCGCCCGAACCGAATCCCTCCTAGCATGCCCGCAGGTGGCTGGCGATGGCCCCGTTTGGGGGTGTGGACACGTTTTGAATCAAAGAGTTACAGCGGGCGCGGGCGGGCGCGGAGGTTCCGCATCCTCACTTTTGGCGAAACTGGAGGAGCCAATCGACAAAGCGGCGAATCCCCTCCCCGATCGGCGTCCGGGGACGAAATCCGACCTCCCGCTCGAGATCGGCCGTATCGGCGCAGGTCTCCGGGACATCTCCCGGCTGCATCGGAACCAGTTCCCGCACTGCCGGCCGGCCCACGGCCTGCTCGATCAACCGCACGACCTCGGTCACCTCGACGGGCTGGCTGTTGCCGATATTGTAGATGCGCCACGGCGCGGAGCTCGTGGCCGGATCGGGGGCGTTCCCCGACCAAGCGGGATTTGGGGCCGCCGGCCGCGGGATCAGCCGAACCACGCCTTCGACCACGTCGTCGACGTAAGTGAAGTCCCGCCGCATCCGCCCGTGGTTGAACAGCTTGATCGCACGACCCTGCATGATCGCATCGGTGAACAGCCACATCGCCATGTCCGGCCGGCCCCAGGGTCCGTAGACAGTGAAAAACCGCAGACCTGTGGCCGGCAGCGCGAACAGATGCGCGTAGGCATGGGCCATCAACTCGTTGGCCTTCTTGGTCGCGCCATAGAAGCTCAGGGGATGATCGACGTTGTCAGTGACGCGAAAAGGCACGCGCGTATTGGCGCCATAGACCGAGGAGGACGAGGCGTAAACGAGATGGCGGCAGCCGGTGTGCCGGCAACCTTCGAGCACGTTGAGAAACCCCGTGATGTTGGCACGGGCATAAGCCTGTGGATCGAGCAGGGAATGGCGCACGCCGGCTTGCGCCGCGAGATGTACGACATGGGGAAAGCGATGCGCCGCGAACAGTTCCGTCATGGACCTGGCGTCCGCAATGTCCATCCTCTCGAACTGAAAATTGGAGAAAGCCTTGAGTTCCGCGACGCGGGCCTCCTTCAGGCGCGGATCGTAGTAGGCATTGAGATTGTCGACGCCCACCACGGCATGCCCGTCCGCCAGCAGGCGCCGCGCGACGTGCATACCGATGAACCCGGCCGCCCCGGTGACAAGAACAGGCTCCTCCAAGGCGTTCCCCCTTCACGCGGCAATGAATGGCGTCAGAACGCCGCCCGTGCCGCTGTTTGCACTCGGCTGATGATATTTCGTGCAATATAAAACGAAAAATGCCAAGTGCTTCATGCAATAGGCGCTTCATGCAATAGGCGCTTCCTGCAATAGGTGCTTCCTGCAACAAGCGCTTCCTGCGACAGGAACTTCCTGCGGCAAGGGCTTCCTGTAACCCGAGTTGCCACACGCGCCGCCCGCAAACCGATGATCCTTTCACCTCCCGATGGCGATTGCCGCAGACGCCCTACAGCTGGGATGGCCGCATGCGCGGATCTCGGGAGCGAGGCAGCGGCGCTCCAGAACTGGCTGTTCGATGAAGGGCTGCCGCTGTGGTGGAGGGATGGCGCGGATCACACTCGAGGGGGCTTCCACGAGGCGATCGAGCTTGACGGCAGGCCGTTAGCGCGGCCCCACCGCGCGCGCGTCATCGCCCGCCAGGCGTTCGCCTATTGCGAAGCTGGCCGGATCGGCTGGAACGGCCCCTGGCGCGAAGCAACGCGGCACGCGCTCGACTATCTCGGCAAGCATTTCGTCGCCGCGGATGCGACCGTCGCGTCCGTCGTTGGTATTGACGGCAAGGTCAGCGACGCAAGTTTCGATCTCTACGATCAAGCTTTCGCCCTGCTCGCCTATGCGAGCGGCCACCGCGCGTTCGGTGAAGAAGCTGGCTGCCGCCGGTGGGCGGTGGCGCTGCGCAGCACGCTTGAGGGATCCTATGCCCATCCGCTCGGCGGCTTTCTCGAGGATCGCAGCGGGCGGCTCCCGCGGCGTTCGAACCCGCATATGCACCTGCTCGAAGCAGCGCTCGCCTGGATCGCGATCGACGGGGATGATGGGGCGTGGCGCCGCATGGCGGACGGCATCGCCACCCTTTGCATCGAACGCCTGATCGATCCCGCGTCCGGCGCGCTACGCGAGTTCTTTGCCGCGGATTGGTCCCCGACGCCGGGGGGGAAGGACGAATCTGCGAGCCTGGCCACCATTACGAATGGGCGTTCCTGCTCGACCGCTGGGCACGGCTCACCGGCCGCAGCAGCCCCGGCGCGGTGTCGCGGCTGATTGCCTTTGCCGATCGCTACGGGCTCGATGCGCAGCGCGGCGTGGTAATCAATGCCGTGCTCGCCGACGGCAGCGTCCACGATCCGGTGGCCCGATTGTGGGCGCAGGCAGAACGAATTCGTGCCTACCTCGCGCAACGCCGCGCTGACGCGGAAATTGCCGCGGCCATCAAGGGACTGCGGCGGTTTCTCGCCGCACCGAGGCAAGGCCTGTGGTTCGACCAGCTCACCGCCGAGGACCGATTCGTTGCCGAACCCGCGCGGGCAACCAGCCTCTACCACATCGTCGGCGCGGTCGCGGAACTGTCGGCCGTGATGCCAGAAGCGGCCAACGCCGGCTTGCGTGCAAGCGACTCGTCCGGGGCGGCACCCCGCGTCATCTATCTCGTGACCGAGGACTGGTATTTCATCTCCCATCGTTTGCCGATGGCGCGCGCCGCACACAACGCGGGCTTCGAGGTGCATGTGGCAACCCGCGTCGACCGCCATGGGGCCGCAATCAAGGCGGAAGGGTTTCATCTCCACCCCATCCCCTGGCGTCGCGGCAGCCTCGACCCGCGCGATCTTGTCCGCGTGGTGCGTGAGGTGCGCAGGCTCTATCGCAGCTCGAGCCCGATCTCGCTCATCACGTCGCCTTGCCGGCAACCGTGGTCGGTTCCCTTGCCGCCACCGGCCTTCCCGTCGTTTGTCTCAACGCCATGACCGGCCTCGGGACGATGTTCACCAGCGACGCGGCCAAGCTCCGCGTCGCGCGCGCGGTGTTGACGCTGGCGTTGCGCAAGCTGCTGAACCGCCCTCGCTCGACGGTTCTGGTGCAAAACCTGGATGATCGCGCCGTGATGGAACGCCTCGGGATCGAGGGAGAGCGCATCGCCCTGATCCCGGGCTCCGGCGTGGATATCGACGCCCTCGCCCCCCAGCCCGAACCCGCGGGGCCGATCACAGTCGCATTCGCGGGCCGCCTGGTGGAGTCGAAGGGGATACGCACGCTGGTTGCGGCGCACGAGCGCCTCGGTCGGCGCGGCCGCGATATCCGGCTCCTCATCGCCGGATTGCCCGATCCCGCAAATCCGACCTCGATCGCCTCGCAGGAGATCGAGGCCTGGAGCAGACGACCCAATGTCACGCATCTCGGCTTCGTAGACGACATCGCGGCTCTCTGGAGCTCCGCGCATATCGCGGCCCTGCCGTCCCATCGCGAGGGAATGCCTTTGAGCCTTCTGGAAGCCGCCGCCTGCGGACGGCCGCTGGTTGCGACCGACGTGCCGGGATGCCGCGAAATCGCCCGTCCGGGCGTCAATGCATTCCTGGTGCCGCTCGACGATGCCGAAGCGCTGGCAAACGCCATCGACCGCCTTGCACTCGATCCCGAGCTTCGGCGCAAGTTCGGCGCGGCCAGCCGCGAATTGGTCGAGCTGCGGTTCTCGAGCAAGCGTATCGGCTGCGATGTGATCAGCCTCTATCAGCGTCTGCTTGGTCGGACAGGCTGAGTGATCCGTTGCGAACAGCGCCGCGCGCGGGGTAAACAAGGCCAGCTCAATCTAGAGCCCCAAAAGGTAAGTTGTGCCGCACGGTCGAAAGCTCGCCGTCATCGGTCTCGGATATGTCGGCCTGCCGGTCGCCGTCGCTTTCGCCGCGGCAAGGCACGCCCGTGATCGGCTTCGATATCGACGCTGCGCGCATATCCGAGCTCAAGTCGGGTCGCGACCGCACGCGCGAGGTCGAGCCCGACGATCTCGATCACCCTAGTCTGCGCTTCACGTCCGACCCCACCGAACTCTCCGCCGCGGACTTCTTCATCGTGACGGTTCCGACGCCGATCGATCAGGCACGGCGGCCAGACCTAAGCGCGTTACTGCACGCGTCGCGAACGGTCGGTGAAGCTCTCAAGCAGGGCGACATCGTGGTCTACGAATCCACCGTCTACCCCGGCGCGACGGAAGAAGACTGCGTGCCGATCCTGGAGCAAGCCTCAAGCCTCACGGCTGGACGCGATTTCACGGTCGGCTATTCGCCCGAGCGGATCAATCCGGGCGACAAGGCTCACCGCTTCGAGAGCATCAAGAAGGTCGTGGCCGGCCAGGACGCGCGCACGCTGGAAATTGTCGCGGCGGTCTACGGTTCGGTAGTGACGGCCGGCTTGCACAAGGCGCCCTCAATCAAGGTCGCGGAAGCGGCCAAAGTGATCGAGAACGCGCAACGCGACCTCAACATCGCCTTCATGAACGAGCTGTCGGCCATCTTTCACGAGCTCGGCATCGACACCAGAGACGTGCTGGCGGCGGCCAGCACCAAATGGAACTTCCTCAATTTTACTCCCGGCCTCGTCGGCGGGCACTGCATTGGCGTGGATCCCTATTACCTCACTTATCGCGCGCAAAAGTCCGGCTATCATCCGGACGTGATCCTGGCAGGCCGCCGCATCAACGATTCCATCGGCGTGCGCGTTGCGCGCGAATGCATGCGCCGTCTTTTGAAGGCCGGCGCCGCGGCAGAACGAGTGACGGTGCTGGGGCTGACGTTCAAAGAGAACGTCGTTGACATCCGCAATTCGCAAGTTGTCGACGTGGTTCGCGAGTTTCAATCTTTCGGCGTAACCGTGCAGGTGCACGATCCGCTCGCCGATCCCTCGGCGGCGCTCGAGGAGTACGGCTTGGCTCTGCAGAAGGAGCCGGCGCCCGCCGACGCCGTGGTGCTCGCAGTCGCCCACGACACCTATCGGGATGCGGGCTGGCCGCTGATCACGCGGCTGCTCAAGAACGGCCGCGGTCTCGTCATGGATGTCAAAGGCGTGCTCGATCCGCTGCAGGCGCCTGCGGGCATAGAGATTTGGCGGCTGTGACGATCAACCTTCGGGTCGAGGCGGCTTGACGTCTTGCGCCGCGACGGCTTGAACTGTGGCGGCGATCGAGGACTCTCGCTGATGGCGGCTCAAATCGTTCCGGCAATCATGTGCGGCGGCGCGGGAACGCGGCTGTGGCCGGTCTCGCGCGAGAGCATGCCGAAGCAGTTCGTTTCCCTGGTCGGACAGGGCTCCACGTTCCAGCAGGTGCTTGCGCGCATCTCGGACCCCGACTTGTTTGCGCGCCCGATCGTCATCACCCACGCCGATTTCCGGTTCGTGGTGGCCGAGCAATTGCGCGAGCGCGGCATCGAGGCCGACATCGTGCTCGAGCCGTTGCGCCGCGACTCGGGTCCTGCGGTCGCGGTCTGCGCCGTGCTGGCGTCCGAGCGCGACCGCGAAGCCCTCGTGCTCGTGCTGGCAGCCGACCACGTCGTCCGCAAGCCCGAGGAATTCCGCCAAGCGTGCCTGCACGCCGCGGCGGCCGCGGCCGATGGGCACATCGTCACCTTCGGCATCGAGCCCACCCATGCGGCGACCCAATACGGTTACATCCGCCCCGGCGAGAAGCTCAATGGCGCATTGGTGCGCGCGGTCCAGGCTTTCGTGGAAAAACCCGATGCCGCCACCGCCGCCGATTACGTGGCGGACCACTATCTCTGGAACAGCGGCAATTTCCTGTTTCACGCCGCCACCATGCTTGGCGAGATCGAGCGTTTCGAGCCGGCCATGGCCGAGGCCGCAAAGGCCGCGGTTCATGGCCTCACCCGCGACCTCGATTTCCTGCGGCTTGCGGCCGAGCCGTTCGCGCGCGCGCCGAAGAAATCCATCGATTATGCCGTCATGGAGCGCACCAAGCTCGCCGCCGTCGTGCCCGCGGATCTCGGTTGGTCGGATATCGGCAGCTGGAGCGCGGTCTGGGACATTGTCGATCACGATGCTGCCGGCAATGCGACCGACGGCCCCGTGGTCATGCTCGACAGCCGCAACAGCCTGGTGCGCTCGGAAGACTCCGTGCTCACCACCGTCGTCGGACTCGACGATGTCATCGTCGTCGCGACGGCCGACGCCGTGCTCGTCAGCGCGCGCGCGAAGGCCGAGCAAGTCAAGACACTGGTCGAGCAGCTCAAGGCGCACAACCATCGCGCGGCGGTCGAGCATCGCCGCATCTATCGTCCGTGGGGCTATTACCAGGACGTCGACATCGCCCCGCGCTACCGCGTGAAGCGCATTGTCGTCAAGCCGGGCAGCAAGCTCTCGCTGCAGAAGCACTTCCATCGCTCCGAGCACTGGGTCGTGGTCACGGGAACCGCCGAGGTCACGCTCGGCAACGACGTGCGCAGCGTGCACGAAAACGAATCCATCTATATCCCGATCGGCAGCGTTCATCGCCTCGCCAATCCCGGCAAGATCCCGCTCGAGTTGGTCGAGGTGCAGGTCGGCAGCTACCTCGGCGAAGACGATATCGTGCGCATCGACGACGTCTACGGACGCGGATAGCCGCTCATCGGTTGGGCCCCGCCGTTGGCATTGGCGGGGCCTCTGCCAGAAGGCATCGGCGCCGGCTTGCGGCTGCCATCGTCGTTCAAGCGTGGCGGTTGCCGCGCTCCCGCTCTTCCAGCACGGCAACCAGGTCCGCTTGCATCATGTCTGTCACCAGGATGTCGAAGGTGGTCTTGTGCCGCCAGCCGAGCTTGGCTCGCGCCTTGCTCGCATCGCCGAGGAGAGCATCGACTTCGGTTGGCCGGAAATAACGCGGATCAACCTCGACGAGCACCTCGCCGGTCGCCTTCTCGATGCCCTTTTCCTCGACGCCAGTCCCGCGCCACACGATCGTTTTGTCGATATGAGCGAAGGCCTTCTCGACGAATTCTCGCACCGAGTGGCTCTCGCCGGTCGCAAGGACATAGTCGTCGGGTTTGTCCTGCTGCAGGATCAGCCACATGCCTTCGGCAAAATCGCGCGCGTGTCCCCAGTCGCGTAGCGCATCGAGATTTCCGAGGAACAGCTTCTGTTGCAGCCCGTATTTGATCGCCGCGACCGCGCGCGTGATCTTGCGGGTAACGAAGGTTTCGCCTCGGATCGGACTCTCGTGATTGAACAAGATGCCGTTCGATGCGTGCATGCCATAGGCTTCGCGGTAGTTGACCGTGATCCAATGGGCGTAAAGCTTGGCGGCGGCATAAGGAGAGCGCGGATAGAACGGCGTCGTCTCCCGTTGCGGTGTCTCCTGCGCCTTGCCGAACAGCTCGGAGGTCGAGGCCTGATAGAAGTGGGTCTTGCTTTCCAGGCTCAGGATCCGGATCGCTTCGAGCAGGCGCAGCGTCCCCAGCCCGTCGGCATTGGCGGTATATTCCGGGGTCTCGAACGAGACCTGAACATGCGATTGCGCGGCCAGATTGTAGATCTCGTCCGGCTGGGTTTCCTGCACGATGCGGATGATATTGGTCGCGTCGGTGACGTCGCCGTAGTGCAGATGGAAGGAAACGCCCTGCTCGTGCGGATCATGGATGAGATGGTCGATGCGCTCGGTGTTGAACGACGACGAGCGGCGCTTGACGCCATGCACCACATATCCCTTGGACAAAAGGAATTCGGCGAGATAGGCGCCATCCTGGCCGGTCACGCCGGCGATGAGGGCCACCTTCCCCGATGATTCAGCCATGATCACACTCCACGGCGTGCTTCATCCAATCCTTAAGAGCATGCGAATGCCGTTGAACGACAACAGCAGCGTGTTCTTTGCGGAGATCCGGCGGCCACGGTGTGGTCTCGCCGTTCATCCACCCTGCTCGGCGGAATGCCGCGAGGGCGCGAACGAATAGAACAACCAGGCGAACGCCCCGGGCAGCGAGGCGACCGCCAGCGCGAGTCCGAAACACACCGAGAACAACAACGCCTTTTCCGGCGGCACGCCGTGATTGCCTAAAAGCGAGATCACGGCCAGTTCCCGCAGCCCCCAGCCGCTGATCGAGATCGGGACCAGCGCCACGCCGATCATCACCGTGAACAAGACCGCGGCGTCAGAGACCGGCAGCGCGAGCCCCTGCGAGCGTCCGAGCGACCAAACGATGACGATGGTGAGCGCGTGAACCAGACATCCAATGGCCAGGATCATGGGGCCTTTCGGCCCGAGAACAACGCGATGGGCATCCGCGGCCAACGCTGCGAACCAACGGGAATATCGCCAGCGAGCAAGCGGCGGGGCGACCCTCGGAGCGAGCAAGAGACCGAATACGCCGGCGATGAGGAGCGCGCCGTACACCACGAGCACCACGTTGCGATATCCGCCGAGCGCCGTCAGGCCGGACGGGAGCAGCAGAATGACGAATCCCAACGCGACCAACAGGCCCACCCCTATGCCCCGATCGATCACCACGCCGGTCACAGCGTTGCGCCAACCACAGCCGAGGCGAACCAGAAGCCAGGCGCGCACGCCCTCGCTCGCCACACCAGGCAGGACCTGCGCGAAGAACACGCCGATGGCGGTCACGGCAATCATGACGGTACGCGTCATGCGCTCATCAAGCGCCGCGAGCGCATCCACGACATCGCGCCAACGCAGACCCAGAAGCGGGATCTGGAGCACGGCCACCAAGATGGCGAATGCAGCCCAGCGAAAATCCAACGACGGGATAGCGGACAGAACTTGGCGTAGATCGATTTGCCGCGAGACATACCAGAAACACGCCCCGGTCACGAGCAGCTTGGCCGCAAAGACTGCAACCTTTCCGGCCCCGCCAGCGCGCGGCCGGCTCTTCGTCTCAAGATCGCTGGCCACGCTGATGCTCATACAACTTGCTTGTGCCCCCAGATGCCCCGACCACACCGAACGGTAATGGCCGAGGGAGGCACGAAGTTCAAGCGTTGAATCGACAAAGCCTCAGGCATGCTCGGAGCGCCGATCGGGCGCAACCGGCGCAAAATGGGACCGCAGCAGCGCGAGCGCGTCGGCAAGATCGCGAACGGCCCGATGGGAGGGCGCGCCGGGGACAATCTCGTGCGATCCGACCAGTATCCGCAGACCAATGCCGGCCGCCGCGCCGGCTTCGATGTCGCTCAATTTATCGCCCAAGATGGCGGAACGACCGAGATCGAGCCCGAGGTCCGACGCCGCTTGCAGGATCATTCCGGGGCCGGGTTTGCGCCAGGGATGATCGCGACGGTACTCGCCAATTCCGTCCACGGGGTGATAGGGGCAGTGATAAACACGGGCGATCACCGTTCCCTCCTCTTCGAAGCGGCCGCACATCCACCGTGTCAACTCGGCATAGGCGCGTTCGTCGAAAAAGCCGCGGCCGATGCCGGACTGGTTGCTGACGACGACGAGCGGCCGATTGAGCTCATTGGTCCAGAACCGAGCCAATTCGAAAATGCCGGGAATGAACTCGAATTCGCTGGATCGATGGACGTAGCCACGATCCACGTTGATCACGCCGTCACGATCGAGAAACAGGGCACTGCCACGCGTGATCACGGCACCCTCATTGCGTATGCCACAGCCGACGACGATACTGCGTTCTCAGCGCACGCATCCGGCGACGAAAGCCGGCGCCGAACAAAGGCGACAGCCAGGTCCAAAGCGAAAACCAAACGAGCCGTCTTATCAGGCGAAACGAGAGGTAGCCGGGATCGCGAAGCAAGGCGCGGACCGTCCGCAGGCGATAGTCCGGCCAGATCGCGGCCGCCACCATGGCGGCGCGCCGGCGCTCCCAGCCGGGCTGTCTGGTCGCGGCGAGCCAGGCGTGCAAGACGTCCAACTGCCCGCTGCCGCGCGATCCGGCCGCTCCATACGATGTCGGCGACATCCGCACATACGAGACGGCCTCGGGCACGTAGACAGCACCCCGCTCGAACGCGGCGGCATAGGCTGCGAGCAGGTCCCCATGCCACTTCACATCGGGGGGGAAACCGCCGAGGTCGCGCAAGAGAGCCACGTTGAACCAGACGCTTGAAACGTGAAAATAGAAAAAATGGCTTTGCATCAGGCGAACGAGCTCATCGGCGGAGAAATACCGACGGGCCGCTGGGAGGTCGAGGGGAATGAGGCGAGCGTTGGAACCGTCCGCGCTCATGTCGGCCTGATCGGAGAACGCGACGCCCGTCAGCGGGAAGGCGGCCGCCGCGGTGAATGCGCGTTCGACCATCCGCGAGCTCAGACGGTCATCGGCCGCGGAAAACAAGACGAAATCGCCGCGCACGATCTGCAAGCCGGTATTACAGGCGGCGTTGACCCCGCGGTTTTCAGTATGCCGGTGCAGCCGCAGCCACGGCATACCTACCGCCAGGGATTGCAGGCGCGCGACGCTGTCGTCGGTCGACCCGTCGTCGACGACAACGACTTCGAACGGCAGCATGGTTTGCCGGGAGATTGCGGTCAGCGCCTCCGGTATCAGATGCCCATGGTTGTGGTTGGGAATGACCACGGACATGCGCGGGCCGCGGCCGGGAACGTCGGTCATAGGTCCCGCAGTCTCGGCAGTTCCTGGTCGCGGCCGGAAATCACGCGCTGGCCGGTTTCCGGCCACACGATGGCGAGGTCCGGGTCGTCCCAGCGCACCCCCCGCGCCGCCTCCGGGCGATAGCGTTCGGAAATGTGATAACGCAGCTCGGCATCGTCCGTCAGGGTCTGAAAGCCATGGGCAAAGCCCGCCGGGACGTACAACGCTGACCGATTATCGGCGCTGAGCTCGACCCCGACCCACCTGCCACGCGTCGGCGATCCCGCCCTCACGTCCACCGCCACGTCAAAGACGGCCCCACGCGTGCACGAGACGAGTTTGATCTCTTCATAGGGATGGGCCTGGAAATGCAAGCCGCGCAACGTCCCGCGGCGGTCATTGAACGATACGCTCCACTGCGGGTAGGTCGCACAAAGTCCCCGCTCCAGGAACGTATCGCTGCAGAACAAACGGGAGAAAAAGCCCCGTTCATCTTCCATTCTTTCAAGCTCTATGACAAAAAGCCCGGGGATGTCCAATGGTCGAAACAGCATCGTGGGTGACTAAGCCCAATGCAGGGGTCAACGGGAAAGCTTCACTAGAAGAAAACGACGGGAAGTCTTAGCAAAGCTTCCTGCTCCTTCCCAGGGGCGGCGGCGAAGGGCGATTTGAGGAGCGGGGATCGACCTGACCACGCGCTACTGTCGATCATTCGGGCCGTGCTCGCAAACTTGGGTCCCGTGGGCGTTCGGGGCGGTAACGGATAACGGCAACGGCCGCCATGCCTTCATTTGCGCTGAGACCGAGTATATTTTTACTATACACGCCAGGATTGGTCAGTCCGGCTCTCTTGTGGGAGCGGCCTTGGCGACACCATGAACCCGCCATCACGCAGGGCCGCGATGGCCGGCAAGGGTGTCCTGGCAAGCCGCGACCAGTCGGTCCGGCAGGCTCGCGCCTTGAGCCCGAGATCCTTGGCGCACCGGAGCATCTCCGGTGCGCCAATCTTGTTCGTTCCCAGCCGGTGCCTGATCTGTCCGGCATCGGCCGCAACGCCCTGGAGATGCAGCAACATCACGAGGGCTTGGAGCCCAGGATCGGCCGATCTCGTGCCGTCGGTTGCAGTGCTCACTTGCGCTCTCCGGGGCGACGTCGCGTCAGGCGTGCGGCTGCGTCAGCAACGGCGGCTGGCTCGACGCCGGGTCAGCAATCGGCGTCGTACCGTGGCCATCGCCCGCCGTGACGAAGCTCGACGCCATGAACTGGCCGAGCAGAGCGGCCTGCGGCTCGGTGACCCGCAGAGTTGGCGGCCATCGGACGACGGTGGGCGAGTTGTTGCCCGGTCCGCCGTCGAGGACGTCGATCCCGCCGCCGCCGATCAGCACGTCGTCGCCCGCGCCGCCGGTCAGTGTGTCGTTACCCGTGCTGCCGACCAGCATGTCGTCGCCGTCGCCGCCGTTGGCCGTGAACAGGATGCCGGTCAGTCCGTTCGCGGTGATGACATCGTCGCCGCCGAGGCCGTTGATCACGATGTGGTCGCCGGCCTCGAAGTTGGAGATCGTCACCTCCGTGGATAGACCCGACACGGTGACCACGCCATTGTTGTTGGTGACGTTGATCACATCGTCGTCGTTGGTCGCGTTGATGACGACCGTGTCACTCGCATTGTCGGCGCCGCCAAGGTCGATGTTGACCTTGTTGACGTCGGTCTTGGACAGGTCGTTGACCGTGATGGTGTCCGCGCCGGCCTTGGCGTTGACGTCGACGGTCTCGACGTTGTCGAGATCCATCGTGATGCTGGCGATATCGCGGGACAGGCGGGCGTGCCCGCCGTTGGCCGAGAGGTCGATCTTCTCGTTGATGTTGGCGCCGTTGAACACGAGGGTGTCGGAGCCCGCCTGGCCATCGACCGTGTCGCTGCCGTCGCCCGGGTTCCAGACGAATGTGTCATTGCCTGCCCCGAGCAGAGCCGTGTCGTTGCCTTGGCCACCAATGACGAGGTCGTCGCCCTGGCTGCCGATGATCTTGTCATCGCCGGCGCCGCCGTTGATCGTGAGGTTGATCTGGCCGGCTTTGAGCGCGGAGGCATTGATGGTGTCGTTGCCGCCCGAGCCGTTGACCGTGAGCGAGTTGAGGGCGCCCTCGGTTCCGGCGAGCGTCACCTTCGCCGCCAATCCGTTGACCACCACGCCCGCACCACTGCTGGCGACAGTGACGGTGTCGTCGCCGGCCGTGCCGTTGACGATCACATTGTCCGCCGCGCCATCACCCTGGCCGCTGCCCACCGTGCCGGACAGGTCGATATTGACCTGCTTGGCGGCGGTTCCGGTGAGATCGTTGACCGTAATGGTGTCGGGGCCGCCCAGGGCGTTGACCTGGATGTTCTCAATACCGTCGAGGTCCATGGTGATGTTGGCGACGTCGCGAAACAGCCTCACCCGACTGCCATTGGCCGAGATGTCCATCTTCTCGGCGATGTTGGCGCCGTTGAACACCAGCGTATCGGTGCCGGCCTGGCCCTCGACGACGTCGCTGCCGTCGCCGGGGTTCCAGGTGAAGGTATCGTTGCCGTTGCCGAGGAAAGCCGTGTCGGCGCCGCGACCGCCGATCACGGTGTCGTTGCCGTCACCGCCCAGCAGGACGTCGTTGCCCTGGCTGCCGGTGAGGGTGTCGTTGCCGGCGCCACCGTCGATGGTGAGACCGATGACACCCGCCGGCAGGGAGGACGCATTGATCGTGTCATTGCCGTGGCCGCCGTTGACAGTCAGAAAGTCGCCGGCTTCCGGGTGGTCGATGTTGACCTCGGCCGGCAGCCCGGTCACCGCAACGCCGGTCGCCGTGGCGACGACATTGATCTGGTCGCTGCCGTTGGTCCCGTTGACGGTCACCTGATCGGCCGCCATGTCGCTCGTGCCCAGATCGACCGTCACTTGCGTCACATCGGTCCCGGTGAGGTCGTTAACGGTGATTTTGTCGACACCGCCCAGGGCGTTGAGCTGGATGTGCTCAATGTTGTCGAGGTCCATGGTGATGTTGGCGATGTCGCGCACCAAGCTCACCCTGCCGTGATTGGCAGAGATGCTCATGGTCTCGGCGATGTTGGCGCCGTTGAAAACCAGCGTGTCGGTGCCGTCCTGCCCGTCGACGACATCGCTGCCGTCGCCCGGGTTCCAGACGAAGGTGTCATCGCCGGCGCCGAGCAGCGCCGTATCGTTGCCGCGGCCCCCGATGATGAGGTCATTGCCATCGCCGCCGATCAGCGTGTCGGCGCCGTCGCCGCCGGTGATCGTGTCGTTGCCCGCGCCGCCGTCGATGGTGAGCTTGATCAGGCCGGCAAGGCCGTTTCCGGCGGTGATGATGTCGTCGCCGCCGTTGGCGTTGAGGACGAGATTCTCGGTGGTGCCGATGTCGAGGAAGAACGGGGCGGGGCTGGTACGGTCGAAGCGCACACGCGTGCCGTTGGCCGTGATTGTGAATGTTTCAGCCCCGTTGCCGCCATTGACCTCCGCCGTATCGGTGCCGTCGCCGCCCTCGAAAAGGTCGCTGCCATCACCCGGGTTCCAGATCATGCGGTCGTTGCCGGCCTCGCCGAACACTTGGTCGTCGCCCGCGCCGCCTGTCAACACGTCGTTGCCCGCGCCGCCGAACAGCAGGTCGTTTCCGCCTTTGCCAAGGAGGGTATCGTTGCCTGCGCCGCCGAACAGCTGATCTGCGCCCGAGCCGCCCGTGAGCACGTCGTTGCCCGCGCCGCCGAACAGCTGGGCGGCGGGCAGCGCGCCATTGGTCTCGTCGAGCGTGATCCTGTCGTTGCCGCCCTGGCCGAACACCTGGATCATGGCGGTGTTGGCGACCGTCGGTTGGCCGCCGTCGACGGAGACGGCACCGCCATTGATGAGAATTTGCCCAGCCGCGTTGCGGCTGATCGTGATGGTGTCATCGGCGTTGTCGTCGAACACTGACAACAAGCCGGGGGTCGGGGAAAACTTGGCCTTGATAGCCATGGTCGTAGTCCTCTCAAAGGTTTGGCCGCGGCGCAGATGCGCGTTGGCTGTGAACAGGGTCGAATGGGGCGCGTTGGCACGTAACCGGATGCGTAGCCGCAGATCGGATTACAGGCTTGAAGCCGAGCTTTAGACGGTATGAAGTTTTTGTGGAGATGTTCTAAATATTGTTGGGCGATGTAGTACGGACCGGCCCCGCCTCACTTTCACGCGCTGCTACCGGCGCGCGACCAAGAACCGCGTCGCGAAGGGAGCGCGGATAATTTCGCTTCGCCAATTGCGAGATCGATATCGCGCGAGGTGACTTGGCAGTCCGGTTTTGGCAGAGCCCGACACGGGGCCTGCCGTAGAGGCGATGACGGTCTGTCATCTTGTCCTTGGTGGATTGGAAGACGCGCCGATGCGAAGGCAATTCGCTCATCTTGAAACGCCGGCAAGCGACCTTTTCGATCAGCGAAGGGTTCCCAATCCGCATTGGGCGCAAAACATTGCAGAAGCTCTTGAAGCGGCGGGCGCCCACACACAGACTGAGACGCAACCATCTGCAAGCCGCCACGGCAGAGACTCCGTTGTGCGTCATTACCGACAGAAGCAGTCACCGCAATATATCGACGCACTTTCCAGAGAGCTACGGACCACAACGACTCGCTACAATCGTTCCGTTCGCAGCGGCGGGGGCTGGCATCTGGGACCAGATTGTGGGAGCGTTGGCCGCGGTTCACAATGCCGCGGCGCAGATGATCAATACATCTATCGTGTATCGTGCGCGTGCATCAGCATGGGGCCTGTGTCGCAGCCAATGGAGAGCAACTGGGTCGGTCGCGAGGCGGGCTTACGAGCAAGATTCACGCTGTCGTGGACGCCAAGGGCCTGCATTTTGCAACTCGGCCTCAGGTCCGGCGAGACGCACGACAATCGGCTGTGTTCGGTTCCCTTGACCGGACTACATCCACGAACGATGTTGCTGGCAGATCGAGGATATGACGCAGATTGGATCACGGCGCTCGCCAGCCAGCAAGGCTTCATGGGCCAATATCCCGCCGAAATGCAATCGCAAAGAGGCGATCTGCTCCAGCCCTTATCTGTATCGGGCGCGACGCATCCATCCGCATTTGGCTCCGTGCTTATGAGTTCACGCTCAAGGAGATTTCGCAATGGTCGAACAAACGCAGCAACGTCTGATAATAGACCCGGATTGCGTTCCTGAAACGCTGTGCGACGGGCAATTCAACATCTTTGTAGCTGGTCCGCTCGCGACGCTGACGTTCACACAAATGCGCCCAGAAGCGGCAGGGCTTCTGAAGGACGGGACGATCGACCTCAAAGCTGTAGTGCGTGCCCGCGTTGTACTGACCACTAACAATTTGGTGGCCCTCCGGGACCTGTTGAGCCAGGTCATTCAACGGCCTGGAGCACCTGTACCTCCCGCCGGTGACACGAGGCATTGAATAGCTCTCGTGGGCCGAGAACCGTCCGTTCGGTTTTGCCTATCTGGCAGGGGCCTTGCTCGCGAGCGCACCTCCGAGTAGCGCTGGAGCGAACGCGCGACTTCGCGATGCTCGCCGACGATTAGGCGAGGGTCTGGCTGCGAACGCCAACCTGCTTCGATCGAGGGCCTCGACTGCTATATCAAGCGGCGCACCGCGGTTTGCATCTTTTCAACCGAACACGCCATGCGTCTCGTCGGCGTCATCCTGCTGGGAGAAGGATGATGGGCGATCCAACGCCTCGCTACATGAGGCTGGAACCATCGCAATTTGAGCCATGATCGCGCCGTCAACCTGCGGCTCGCGCGGACAGAGCCGAGGTCCTTTGCTGCGTTGCTCGGACGTATCCCGCCGGAGGCGATCCTAGGCACGCAAAAGTAAGTAATCACTTTGGACGTGAACATATTCGACAGCGAAAAGAACCTTGTAAAAACGATCCACCACCCCGCTAGAGAGAACGCTTATCGAATGCGCGCTCTTTGATCCAGGCTGTGCTCGCCTTCGCCGAGAAGACCTAGGCCGAAAATAACGGGCGTCGTCCTGACGGCCGCAAAGCAGGCGGGTGTAATGGCGGGGAGGAATCTTGACGGCGACCTGAATGGCCTCGACAATAACGCTCCGGTGGGCCTTCACTCCCTTCACGCCGGAAGAAGCCAGCTATGGGCCGCGCTGCGAAAGCCAAGTTCATCAAACAGATGACCCTCTCTCAGCTGGAGGCGGCATTTCCTGATGAAGAATCGTGCCAGCGCTACTTGATGAATCGCCGTTGGCCTGATGGTGTCCGCTGCCCGCGCTGCGGGCACGATGGAGTTGCCGTCGCTGCGCATTACAAACCATTTTATTGGCAGTGCCGGAATTGTTCGCCGAATGGCTATCGGTTCTCAGTTACGGTCGGCACCGTGTTTGAAAGTACGAATGCGCCGCTCAGGACCTGGTTCCGAGTGGTCCATCTCACCCTCACTAACAAGAGCGGCATCAGCTCGCGGAAAATCTATCGAATGGGCGTGACGGGCTCCCGCCACACTGCGTGGTACATGTCTCGTCGCATTAGGGCCGGAATGCAGGATCGAGAGTTCCGGAAGCTTATTGGAGCTTAAGTATGGCGTGGGGGTGATCCATGCGCAACGGCAGCGACTGGCCTCGGCATAGTCTGGGTCGACTACACGGCCCGGCCCGCAAGTTTTGCGTAGCGAGCTGCGACACGCTGACATTGCTTGATCCTGTTGAAGAACCGTTCGACCAAGTTACGAAAGCGATAAAGCTGCGAGCTGAAGCAGATCGGCTCCTTGCGATTGCAGTTCGGCGGGATATTTGCAAGCGCGCCCTGCTACCTCACAAGCGCCCTATCCAATCTGCATCATATCCTCGGTCTGCCAGCAACATCGTTCGTTGCAGCGGCACGCGAGAGCCGATCTCCGAGTTTACTTGGGGCTGCAGCGACCGCGGGCAACCCGAAGCAGCCGCGCGGATGCGGTCATCTGATTCTGGCTATCTGCGATGGACAGACCACCGCAGTAAGGAATAGCCGGGCACAATCAAGATCGAACATCACCGGCGCCGTCGTTTTGGCATCCGCTCGAAGAACCAACGGATGGCGCAGTCGTGAAATTCTATGAGGACGCCGAGGATGCGCTCCCGCGGCTGCCAGCGGCGGAGTACCGATGATGATCCTTGAAAGAGGTGCGCGAAGGCATCATCAAACCGTTCTCTTTCAGCGGGATGCAAAGAATTCAAAGTTGATTCCGGGCCGCATGCTTTGCTGATGCGCCGTAGCTCGGACCGCACCTTGGTCAGATGACCTCCATGATTTCGGTTAGAAGGCGAACGATGCGTCGACGAAGCTTGACATCTTTCACACGAGCGAAAGCCCTGGCGAGGGCAATGCCCTCTCGTGTGGCAAGGAATTCGGTTGCGTAATCTGGCAGGGGCGCTTCTTCCCCCTTGGCGTGTCTCTGTGCGGGACTAGACGCGCCCCCGAAAAAGAACGCAGGGCTCACTTGCAAGATGTGCGAGATTTGATGCAATCGGCTCGCCCCGATGCGGTTGGTGCCCTTTTCGTATTTCTGCACCTGCTGCCACGAGAGGCCGAGCCTGTGGCTAAGCTCCGTCTGGCTCATCTTCATCATTAGGCGACGCGATCGTACGCGGTTCCCGACATGTTGATCAGTCGGATTCGGTTTCTTTGTCATCTTGTCGCCGCTTGCTATAGGCCTTTTTCCTGCCGGCAACCAACCGAGGCCCTTCCGATCCCTGGCGTCTTTGAACTGCTCCCCATCCTTAGGCCAGGCTGCTGGCCTTTTTCCAGGATGTTTCGGTCAGCGCGGGCCGTGCAGCGCTGACCGGTCGATCAGCTCTATCTGGGGTTCGTTGCCGATCGCGCTGTGAGGGCGCTCCTCATTATATAGTCTATACGCCAAGCCTCGCATTTTCGGCACGCATCATCGCATCAAAATCGCCCCCGTAAATCAACTATGCGACTGCGACCATATCGGTGCGGAAGTCTTGCTGCCATGGCCCGTGATTGAGCTCGTGTGCGACCATTGCGGTCGAAAGAGGCGGTTATATCCTTCCCATAATTTCGACCACGAGACGAACGATCCGTCGCCGAAGCTTGACGTTCTTCACCTGCGAGAAGGACTTGGCCAGCGCAAGACCGTCCTGTGTGGCCTCCTAGTCCGTGCCTCTGCAGGGTCGGGCGCGCTTTCGAAGAAGAATCCAGGGCTGACCTGCAGGATGTGGGAGATTTGCTGCAACCGGCTCGCCTCCGATACGGTTCGTGCCGTTCTCGTATTTCTGCACGGCCTGCCGGGTCAGCCCCAGCGCATTGCTAAGCTCGGTCTAACTCATCTTGATCATCCGCCTGCGCATACGGACCCAATTACCGACGTGTTCGTCGGTCGGGTTTGGCGATTTTTTCAAGATCATGGTCAGTCCGGCCTTCGGTTGGCGTGCGGCGACCGATCTGGCCGAACGAGAGTCCTGACTGGCCCCGGAAGTCGCGTGAACATGCGGCATGCCCAGTGACCGCAAATGATCCAAGATCAGAGTCGTCTGTACTCTCCTAAAAGGATATGATTTATCATTTTACAGGTATTGATACTTGCGCGCGCAATAGCCTTTCTGCCTTCGCACCTCGTCGAATGCTCGCTGATGTCGAGGGATGATGCAGCGTAAGGGCCGTTCGCCAGGGCCCGTAGGACCCTCAGGGTTAGGCATGTCCTTCCTAGTACCCCAAGTTGACTCCATGACGGTTGGCACAGGCCCGCTGCACCTTGAGCGCGTTGACCTCGGGCTGGCCCTTCATTTCTCTTATCATGCAAGCCTCGAAAGATTTGCCTTTTGCCAGAAAGAAGAACGCTGTCAGCCCGGCTGCTACCACCGCCCCGATCACGATGGCGATGGCGATCCCGAATTGCACATGTCCTAAGCGGCGCGGCATTGGACGACGCTTCCCTATCAGTCCAAATTTGCCTTCCGTCCGGTCCACTCGACTAGCTACTTCCGCCGCAAAATTGAAGGGGCCAGCCCTTTGGCCAGAATTGCGCGAGGCGTATAAAATTGCAAGGTCGAACGGATAGGGCTCGGGTACCTTGCGCGGCTGTTTCAACGATCGTGTTTACTCAAAAAGACTCTGGAACCATATTGACTGCGGTGACTCGCGAACAGCACGCGAAAAGCTCTTCAGTTGCCCGCCCGTCACCGGCGAAATCCTGTGCGGTTCACTACTGGAGAGCATCGATCGCCATACCAGCGGCTGCCCGAAATGCGCGCGCTGCGAAGGGCACCCGGTCTTGGTAGTGTAGGCGAGCTATCGCAGTGGACGCCCCCGCCAGTTCAGCCTGCACCGCAAGCAGGTTCCCGAGGTGCGCCAGTGGCTGGACAATTACCAGAAGCTTCGAGGCCGCCGCGAGGCCTTCTGGCAGCCTATGGCCGGGCGACAACGTGCCCCGGGGACGCAAATTTGTGTTCTCGCGCACGCTTGATTGCTTTTCTAGGGGATTGGATGAAGAAGCCCGCCATCTAGCAGGCGCCGTGAGGCCGTAGTAGGATCCACTACGTGGAGGGAACGCCCATGGATTTTGAACTTGGCTGCAGGAGTGCCGATTTATTTTGATCCGGACCCTGCAGTGTTCAGACGAATTTGCGCACAAGATCATCGAGGGTAGCGGGATAGATATCTATCGCCACCAATTCAACCGTAAGCTGACAGCGCAGCAATGTATCGATGAGGAATTGATCTATTGGAATGATTAACTCACGGCATCGAATAGAATTTATCGATATTGCGGGCTGGCCGACATGATCGGCTCGGCAGTCACGGTCGGCTCACGAGAAGCGGCGTACCGCAGAGCGTATCGGCCGACCAGTGACGGCTGCTATCCATCATGCCGCGATTGCATTCGCCATACAAGTGCCCGGGCGGTCGTCACAGCCACCCTCTTTGAGGCCGCACTCGTGGCAATTCTCGCGGAGGGTGACGACCGCACGTTCGAGGCTGGTCCGCAACCTACCGCCTAAGAAGGGCGCACAGCGAATCATGCCCCGCCGCCAAACCAGCGGCTCGTCCCGCCCGAGCTCGCCCGTCCAATCAGCGAAGGATGACACCGAGATGCCCGCAGCCGCCGCTATTTGGCTCGTCAAGAGGGCCAGCCTCAAACAAGATCTACGCATTAGCCACATTCTGCCAAGCCCGTCGACGAACACCTCGTAGAGGACCAACCTCCGTCGCTCGCCCAACTTCACGACTGATCGCTTACGACCTGCGATTTGCTGTACATTATATGGTGACACCCCGGCAAACTAACATACCAATTGAACCATCGGGGCCTCCGGCAACCCCATGGAGAGACAATCCTGATCAGAAACATTTGCGACTCGTGGGCTAATCGCTGGGCACAGGCAATCGCCCCAATCGCCGCGGGCATCTCGCCGATTTTCCTTTGGCTGCGGCGCGGAGACCAATTGCGACCGGAACTGGCAATCGAATGTACGTTGGCCCGGCCACGGGAAGGCGACGACTGGGTCACGGCCGACATCATCGTGCGCAATTTTCGCCCGTATCCCCTCCATGTCGCGGAGCTGCACCTTCTCCGGCCGCACGGCGCGAAGATTTGTTCGGATGGGGGAGGATCCGTTTTGGACCTGG
>CAWGEH010000009.1:0-76819 GCA_963821505.1 uncultured Alphaproteobacteria bacterium | reverse complement strand
CCACCGCTTGTTCAGCGGTAGGAGTCATTAGCCGTTGCTGGCGGTTTCGGGGGACTCCATCCCCATCGCGGGAAACGCTACCGGGCGCTGGTCGTTTCGTCAACGACGGTGGGTCCCGCGTGCCGTGGAGCGCGAAGGCGGCGCACGAGTGCCGCTGCTGGCCCCGGGACCTTCCCAAGACCGAATTCGGGGCAAGGCCGGGCCTGCGGCGCACGGCTGAGGCTCGCTCCGCAGCTGAGCCCGCGCAGGCTGCGTAAACCGATCTGCGTCGCCGCGCGCGGACCGGCGAATTTCGTCAATGCATCGCCGCGGCGGAGCGCGGCATGAGGGCGCCGCGGTGGCGGATGACTTGGGCGGCGAGGTGGTGCGCGGCGGCGGCCGCTTCGGCCGGGCCCTTGCCGGACAGGCGCGCCGCGATATAGCCGGCGTTGAAGCTGTCGCCCGCCGCGGTGGTGTCGACCGGCACCACCACCTCCGGCACCGGAATGAATTCGCGCTGCCCGCCGGCGGCGACGAGCGCGCTGTTCGGTCCGTTCTTGACCACGATCTCGGCGATGCCGAAGGCCTGCAGCCGCTCGACCGTCGCCTCGGGGCTCGGATCTCCCCATAGCACGGCCTCGTCGTCATAGGCCGGCAGCGCGATATCGACGCGCTTGAGCGCTTCCATGAAAACGGTCCGCGTGCGCGACAAATCTCCGCGCCACCCGCGCGGACGGAAATTTCCATCGAAGGCGACCTTCACCCCCTGCTGTCGGGCCATCTCGATGAGCGCGAGCAAGCGTCCGAGCCCGGTGTTGGAATAGAGCGAGAGCGTGATGCCGGAAAAATACACGAGCTTTGCCTTGATCAGGCCGTCGGCCACGCGCCGCCAGTCCGGCAGCTCGAACAACTCGCGCGCGGGCGATTCGCCGCGCCAGTCGTAGTGATGACGAGCGCCGGCGGTGTCGGTATCGATGAGGGCGAGGCCTGGCAGCCGGCCGCGCAGCCGCAGCAGGAGGTCGCCGGCCACGCCCTCGGCTGCCGCGAGCGCGGCGATCGCGTCCGAATAAGGGTCATCCCCGAGCGCGGTGGCGAAGGCGGCGTCGACCCCGGCGCGGGCGAGGTAGACCGCCACGTTGAAGGTGTCGCCGGCGCAGCCGATGCCGAAGCGGCCATCGCCGCCGCGGATCAATTCGATCACCGCCTCCCCGATGGAAACGGCGCGGGGCTTTTGCTCGCTCATGCGGTCGCTCTTCGCTCCGGCGCTGATCCAACGGGTGGGGCTGGGAGCATGACCGGCGCAGGCCGTCCTGGCAATCGACGCGGGACGGAAGCCGCGAGCGCCGGACCGGCGTGCCCGGCCGCGCGAGACCGGCAGGGCCGAGTTCCAAGGCCCGCGTCGTTCCATTGCACCCCGGACGCCGTCTGGTGCCCGGCCACCTTGATTCAAGGAACGGGCTTCCGCGGGGTTGGACCTGGACATCAGGCAATGTTATATCGTAACAAAATCGGCCGATGACCGCGATCCGGCTCGCCAATGGTTGCCCATGCCCACGCACGTCCATCCCCACCACCACCATCATCCCGGCCAGGGGCATCCGCCGGCCTCGATTTCGCCGTCGATCCTGCGCATGTCGGTCGTGGAGCGGCTGGCGATCGCCGCGGCGCTGATCCTGGTGCTCTGGGGCGCCGTGCTCTGGGCGATGAAGGTCTGAGCCGATGACCGCGGCGCTGCAGTTCCGCAATCTCACGCTCGGCTACGACCGCCATCCGGCGGTGCATCATCTCGACGGCGCGGTCGAGACCGGCGCGCTGGTTGCGGTCGTCGGCCCGAACGGTGCGGGCAAGTCGACGCTGTTCAAGGGCATCGTCGGCCTGCTCAAGCCGCTGGCGGGGCGCATCGAGCGCGCCGACGCCGCGCCGCAGAACATCGCCTATCTGCCGCAGGCCGCCGAGATCGACCGCACGTTTCCGATCAACGTCTATGACATGGTGGCCATGGGGCTGTGGCGCCGCACCGGCCTGTTCGGCGGCATCGACCGCAAGGCGCGGGCATCGATCGAGCAGGCGATCGCCGCCGTCGGCCTCACCGGCTTCGAGGATCGCGCCATTGCGACGCTCTCGGGCGGCCAGATGCAGCGCATGCTGTTCGCGCGTCTGCTGCTGCAAGACGCCCGCGTGATCGTGCTCGACGAGCCGTTCAACGCGGTCGACGCCAAGACCTCGGCCGACCTGTTCGATCTGGTGCGGCGCTGGCATGGCGAGCAGCGCACCGTGCTCACCTCGATGCACGACATCGATTTCGTGCGGTCGCATTTCCCGGAGACCCTGCTGCTGGCGCGCGAGCCGGTCGCCTGGGGCCGCACCTCGACGGTGCTGACGCCGGAGAACCTGCTCATGGCGCGGCGCATGTGCGAGGCCTTCGACCAGCACGCCGAACTCTGCCCCGATGACCAAACGCCGTCATTGCGGCCGAGCGCAGAAAGCGCGGGCGAAGGAATCCATCATCCGCGTCCATGAGCATGGATTCCCGACGCATGTCGGCGACAGCCGGCATGCGCACTTGAGAAAGCCGATCTCGGGTAAGCCGAGATCGGATGCGCGGGAATGACCAAGAGAGAGGTGGTGGCGGCACGTGTCGGTTCTCTACGGTCTCTTCATCGCTCCCTTCACCGAATTCGAATTCATGCGCCGCGCGCTGGCGGGCGCGCTGGCGCTGGCGCTGGGCGCGGGCCCGATCGGGGTGTTCCTGATGCTGCGCCGCATGTCGCTCGTCGGAGACGCCATGGCGCACGCCATCCTGCCGGGCGCGGCGATCGGATTTCTGCTGTCGGGATTGAACCTGTTCGCCATGACCGCGGGCGGCCTGATCGCCGGCTTCGCCGTCGCCCTGCTGACGGGATTGGTCGCGCGCACCACCGAACTCAAGGAAGACGCCGCGCTCGCCACCTTCTATCTGCTCTCGCTCGCGCTCGGCGTCACCATCGTTTCGCTCAAGGGAACCAACATCGATCTCCTGCATGTGCTGTTCGGCAATGTGCTGGCGCTCGACGACCAGACACTGCTGCTGATCGCGGCCAACGCCACCATCACCTTGATCGTGCTGGCCTTGATCTACCGGCCGCTGGTCATCGAATGCGTCGATCCCGGCTTCATGCGCACGGTCAGCCGGGCCGGCGGGCCGGCGCATCTCGCGTTTCTCGTGCTCGTGGTGGTCAATCTGGTGAGCGGATTCCATGCGCTCGGCACCTTGCTCGCGGTCGGCATCATGATGCTGCCGGCGGCGATCGGCCGGTTCTGGGCGCGCGACGTCACGCTGATGATTTTGATCGCGACGGCGAGCGGTGCGCTGGCGGGCTATGCCGGTCTGCTGCTCTCCTTCCACACCGCGGTGGCGTCCGGCCCCGCGATCATCCTCGTCGCCGGAGCGCTTTATGTGGTCTCGTTGTTCTTCGGTCGCGTCGGCGGCCTGGTGCGGCAGGTCTTCCCCGGCCGCCACCTCGAAGCATGAACGGTTCGCCGCAGAAGACGCGTCAAACACAAGGACTCCGGGAGAGGATGCGATGTTGACGAGACGACGCGCGATCGCGGTGGCCGTTTTCGGGACGCTCGTACTCCCCTTGGCCGCCGACCCCGCGGGCGCACAGGATTCGTCAAAGGACAAGCTCAAGGTCATTGCGAGCTTCTCCATTCTCGGCGATCTCGTGAAGAACGTCGGCGGCGACCGGGTGGAGGTCGGGACTCTGGTCGGTCCCAACGGCAACGCTCATGTCTACGCGCCGTCACCGTCCGACGCCAAGAAGGTGGCCGACGCCAAGCTCGTGTTCGTGAACGGGCTCGGATTCGAGGGCTGGCTCGAGCGCCTGGTCAAGGCCTCCGGCACCAAGGCGCCGATCGTCGTCGCCACCACGGGCATCAAGCCGCGCGAGCGGGGCGGCGATCCCGACCATGACCGTGATCACGGACGTACGGACCCGCATGCCTGGCAGTCGGTCGCCAACGCGAAAATCTACGTCGGCAATATCCGCGATGCCCTCCTCGCAGCCGATCCCGCCGGCAAGGCCGCTTACCAGGCGAATGCCGCGGCCTATCTCGCCAAGCTCGACGCGCTCGAGCGCGAGGTGCGCGACGTCATCGCCAAGATTCCCGCCGACCGCAGAAAGCTCATCACCAGCCACGATGCGTTCGGCTATTTCGAGGGCGCCTACGGCATCGACTTCATCGCGCCGCAGGGGGTGTCGACCGAGGCGGAGGCATCGGCCAAGGACGTCGCCGGCATCATCAGCCAGATCAGGAAGCAGAAGATCTCCGCGGTCTTTCTGGAGAACGTGACCGACCCGCGGCTGGTCCAGCAGATCGCGCGCGAAACCGGCGCCAAGATCGGCGGCACGCTCTATTCCGATGCCCTGACCGACGACAAGGGCGACGCGCCGACCTACGTCGATCTCATGCGCCACAACCTGCGGCAGCTGGCAGCGGCGTTGATGAGTTGATGCAAATTGAGAAAGCTGTAGTAGCCATCGACGGTGCACCGATCTCGGTGCACTCCCTCTCCCCGTTGGGGAGAGGGTTGGGGTGAGGGGGTTGCAGGGCTATCGATAGATCGTAACCCCTCACCCCACCCCTCTCCCTATGGGAGAGGGAGCCGCCCGAGTTGGCGGCGCGGCCGGCAATCGAATGAGGGCTGCGTCAATCCAACGGCTCGAGCCGCACGATTGACGCGCCGTGGTTGCTGCCGACCCAGAAGGTCGGGGGCGTGGTCGAATTGTCCACGAACATGCGGCGCATATTGGTGTCGCGCGGCAGCGGATATTCGACCGCTGCGCCGCTCTTGGGATCGAGCCGCACCACGCGGTCGGTGGTCATGCCGCCGGTCCACAGCTGCCCGTTCTTGTCCCAGATCACGTCGTAGGGCTGGGTGAACTTGGTCGGTAGCGGCCACTCCTGGATCTTCTCCTCCTTGGTGTCGAGCATCGCGATCTTGTTGCCGCGATATTCGGCGAACCAGAAGCGGTCCTGGTCGTCGATGCGGCCGCGCCGGTTGCGCGAGAACGGCGTGCCGGTCTGGTAGGCGGTGAACTTGCCGGTCTTGGCGTCGACCTTGACGACGTAGTTCTTCTGGAAGTCCGTGACGTAGACGTTGTTCCTCGAATCCGCGCGCACGTCGTAGATCGAGTAGCCGTGCCGGCCGCCGGGCAGGATGCTGAACGGATCGAACTCCTCGAACTTGCCGGTCGCGAGATCGAGCCGCAGCAAGGTCGACGGTCCGGCATCGTTCACCCACAGCTTGCCGTCGACGTGGGCCTGGTTGGTCACCATGTTGAGCTGCGAGTCGTCCTTGAGCCGATCGGGCGGCAGCTGCCAGATCTGGAATTTCTCGGTCTTCGGATCGAACCGGGCGACGCCGCCCTGGTACATCATGCCGAGCAGGAGATGGCCGTCGCGATCGACGCCGAGGTCGAGATTGCCGGTCGGAAAGCCCTTGCGCAGCTCGGGCATGGCGTACTCGGTATGCTTGCCCGTCTTCGGATCGATCTTGCCGAGGAATTGCTCGCCGAAATTCGAATACCAGGCTTCGCCGTTCACCACGATCACGTCGTGCGGCTCGATGGTCGGGCGCGGCAGATCGTATTCCGTGATGATGACGTTGGTGCCGCGGCCCTTCACGCGCGGCAGGGTCTTGAGCTCGAACTCATGCTTCATGGTCGAGCTCAGATTGATGCTGGCGAGGTACTCCGCCACTTTGCGGAAGCGCTCGGGATTGGCGGCGCGCGACTGATCCACGCGCCGCTGCGGCTTAATCGGCTGGCTGACCTGCGCATAGCCGTTCATGCGCGCGACCACCTGCACGAACTCGTCGGCGTCGTGGGTCGATTTCACCACCCGTTCGAGCGTGTGGCAGCTCACGCAATTGATGAGCTGGAGCTTGTCGTCGTCGCTGCCGGGAACGCTCATCATCCATTCGGCATTGGTGAGCTGCTTGCTCAGGTTCCTGGTCTTGCGCAGCTTGAGATCGGCGGTGGTGGGCGCGCCCGCCGCGACGTCGGCGCTCTTGGGACCGTCGAGGTCGTAGCCGACCGCGCGAATTTGCAGGCCGTAATGTCCGGGCTCGAGGCGGGCGGAGGGGAAGCCGTAGCGGCCCTGCGCATTGGTGATGACGCTGACCGTGACGGTCGAGCCGTCCTTCCGGGCGCTGACGATCACGCCCTCCATCGGCCCTTCCTCGGCCGAGGTGACCTGCCCCGCGAGCGTCGCCGCGCTTTGAGCCGCCGCGGGCGAAATAAAGCCGGACAGAACGAGGGTCAGCGCGGCCGCGGCGCCGGCGACAACAGCAGGACGTAACACGAATGCACGACGTAACCTGAAAGCAGGACCCGACCTGAAAGCAAGACCTGACCTGAAAGCAAGACCTGACCTGAAAGCAAGATCTGGCAATGGCATCGCCGCCTCCCTGAATCCGTCCTGGGCCGTTGCAAGGAACGCGGGGCAATCGCGCGCCTGGGCCCGACTTGCCGCGAGCCTAGAACCGGCCCAAGCTTAATTCAATGCGGTCGGGCCGGGAGGACGGATTTGGCACGCGAGCGCAAGGGACATCCCGCATCCGAACGTCGCGCGGTGACGCGGCGCGGCGTGCTGCAAGGCGGCAGCGCGATTGCGGCCGCCGGGCTTGCTTCCGACGCAGCGACCGGCGCGCCGGCGGTGGGGCCGATCATGGCCGCGCTCAGTGCCCATATGAGCGAGGCGGGCGAGCGCGCGCCGCCCGACGACGTGGTCGAGAAGACCAAGCACCACGTGCTCGATACGATCGCCGCAATGATCTCCGGCGCGGAACTCCTCCCCGGCCGTGCCGCCATTCAATTCGCGCAGGCCTATGGCGGCGCGCGCGTCGCCACGGTCGTCGGCTCCGATGTGCTGACCGGGCCGATCGAGGCGGCGCTCGCCAATGGCGTGCTGGCGCATGCCGACGAGACCGACGACTCCCACGCGCCTTCGCTGTCGCATCCGGGTTGCGCCGTGGTGCCGGCGGCGCTCGCGGTCGGCGAACGGCATGGCATCGACGGCACGCGCTTCCTGCGCGCGGTCGCGCTCGGCTACGACGTCGGCCCGCGGATGACCATGTGCCTCGGAGTTCCCGCGCTCTCGCGCGAGGCGCACAAGAGCAGCCACAGCATCGCCGGCGTGTTCGGCGCCGCCGCCGCTGCCGGCTGCGCCGCCGGACTCGGGATGCGGCAGATGCGCTGGCTGCTCGACTATGCCGCGCAGCAGTCGTCCGGCATCGCCGCCTGGCAGCGCGATACCGATCATATCGAGAAAGCCTTCGTGTTCGGCGGCATGCCGGCGCGCAGCGGGGTGACCGCGGCGCTGCTGGTGGGGGCGGGCTGGACCGGCATCGACGACATCCTGTCGGGACCGGACAATTTCATTCTGGCGAATGCTCCCAACGCCGATCCGGCCCGGCTCACGGAGAAGCTCGGCGAGCGCTATGAAGTGGTGCGCACCAACATCAAGAAATGGTCGGTCGGCTCGCCGATCCAGGCGCCGCTCGACGCGCTGGAAATCATGTTGAAGCGCCGCCCGTTCGACGCCGGCACGGTGCGCAAGTTGGTGGTGCGGCTCGGCACCCGTGAGGCGTCAGTGGTGGGCGACAGGGAAATTCCGGACATCTGCCTCCAGCACATGGTCGCCGTCATGCTGATCGACGGCACCGTCTCGTTCCACGCCGCGCACGATGTGCCGCGCATGCGGGAGGCGTCGGTGCTGCGCCAGCGCGCCAAGGTGGAGCTCGTGCCCGACGCCGAGCTCGACCGCCGCGTGCGCGAGGCGAAGGTCACGGTCGTGCTCGCCGACGGCAGCGAGCTCAGCGAGCATGTCCGCGCCGTGCGCGGCACCGCCGACAATCCGATGCCGCGCGCGGAGGTCGTGGCCAAATGCCGTGACCTGATCGCGCCGGTGCTCGGCGCGGCCAAATGCAACGAGCTGATCGAGGCGGTGCTCGCGCTCGAGCGCGCGAAGGACGTGCGCGAGCTGCGGCCGCTGCTGCAGAGGCCGCGATAGCAGCCGAAGCCGGGACGGAGCGTGCGCATGCCACAGCCGTCGTCCCCGCTTGCTTGGGGACGACCAGATCAACTGGATTGGGTGTCACTTGCGCCCGCCGTGCTCCCGGATGAGCGCCGCGAACTCGTCCCGGCAGAAGAAGTCCGCCCAGCCGAGCGCCGTCGCGTTGTATTTGTCATCCCGGATGTTGGGATCGGCGCCGGCGTCCAGCATGCTCGAGGCTTGGCTGCGCGGGCAGCGTGCGGACGCGGCGCGCAGACGGTGTCGGATCGTGGGCCATGGAAACCTTCCTTCCCTTTGCGCCCGGTGTCCGCGTCGTTCGGGCAGGAAGTCAGGTTGTGTTCAGTGGCAATTCGTCGGCGGGCTGAGCCCTTTACGCGGACCGTCGGCCGCCGCTGCGGCCATGGGCAGCATACCGAAGGGTCGGCGGCCGAGACAAGGGCAGTCGCGGATCCGTCCCTGCGACTGTCCGGATCCCCTTGCGGCTGCAGGCGATAGCATCCACCGGCGGATGCCTATATACGGTGGCCAAACGGAGTTGAATGATGCCCGACAAGGTCCCCGTCACCGTGCTGACCGGCTATCTCGGCGCCGGCAAGACCACGCTGCTCAACCGTATCCTTTCCGAGCCGCACGGGCAGAAATATGCCGTGATCGTCAACGAATTCGGCGAGATCGGCATCGACAACGATCTCGTCGTGGGGGCCGACGAGGAGGTGTTCGAGATGAACAACGGCTGCATCTGCTGCACCGTGCGCGGCGACCTCGTGCGCATCATCGACGGGCTGATGCGGCGCAAGGGCCGGTTCGACGCCATCATCGTGGAGACCACGGGGCTCGCCGATCCCGCGCCGGTGGCGCAGACGTTCTTCATGGACGAGAATGTCGGCCGCAAGGCCAAGCTCGATGCCGTCGTCACCGTAGCCGACGCGAAGTGGCTGCTGGAGCGGCTCAAGGACGCGCCGGAGGCGAAAAACCAGATCGCATTCGCCGACGTCATCCTGCTCAACAAGACCGACTTGGTGCGGCCGGACGAGCTCGACGAGGTGGAGGCGCGCATCCGCGGCATCAATCCCTATGCCAGGGTGCACAAGACCGAGCGCTGCAGGATTGCGCTGCCGGAGGTGCTGGGCCGCAACGCCTTCGATCTCGACCGCATCCTGGAGATCGAGCCGGAATTCCTGGACGGTGACGGCCATCATCACGATCACGATAACGGACACGATCATCATGACCACGAGCACGAGCACGCGCATGGTCACGGCGGTCACCATCACCATGGCGACGCCTTGAAGCACTACCACGACGAGGAGATGCACTCGATCGCGCTCAAGACCGACAAGCCGCTCAACCCGGACAAGTTCTTTCCGTGGGTGCAGGACCTCGTGCAGAAGGAGGGGCCGAGCATCCTGCGCTGCAAGGGCATCCTCGCGTTCAAGGACGACGAGGAGCGATTCGTGTTCCAGGGCGTGCACATGATCCTCGACGGCGACCACCAGCGGCCGTGGAAGCAGGGCGAGAAGCGCGAAAGCCGCATCGTCTTCATCGGACGCAAGCTGCCGGAGGAGAAGATCCGGGAAGGGTTCGAGAGCTGCGTGGCGTGAGCGCGAGTTCACTCTCGTGGCAACGATGACCGCCCTCTCGCGGCCTCATGGCGAGGGCGCCGCAGCGCGCGTAGGGTGGGCAAAGGCGGGGTCCGCGGCGTTGCGCGTGGGCAAAATCGCGCAGCGCCTTTGCCCACGCGGAGGCAATGCGGAAGGCGATTTTGCCCACCCTACACCGCGCTGCACTCGCCCAGGACACGAGTGAGGTGCCGCCGCGATGAGTGACGCCAAGCGCGACATCCCCTCGGTGGTCGAGCGCACGCGGCCGGTGACGACCGGCGCGCCGGTCGTGGCGGCGCATTTTCTCGGCGAGGCCGCGATCCTGGTGCTCGGCGAGGAGGCGCTGGTTTTCGTGCCACGCAGCGGCGAGCCGCGCAGGGTTACGGTGCACGGCGGCGCGGTTCTCTGCTCGCGCGCGGATGCCGAGCGCATGGTCACCGGCGGCGATGACGGCAAGGTGATGGCGAGCGACGCGCAAGGCAAAAGCAAGGTGATTGCGACCGACGGCAAGCGCCGGTGGATCGATCACGTGGCGGTCGGCTCCGGCGGTTTGCTCGCCTGGTCGGCCGGCAAGCAGGCCTTCGTGCGCACCGGCAAGGGCGCCGAACAGACGCTCGACCTGCCCTCGACCGTCGGCGGACTGGCTTTCGCGCCGAAGGGCCTTCGCCTCGCCATCGCGCATTACAACGGCGCCACGCTCTGGTTTCCGAACGCCCGGAGCGAACCCGACGCGCTGGCATGGAAGGGCTCGCATCTCGGCATCGCCTTCAGCCCCGACGGGCGGTTCGTGGTCACGTCCATGCAGGAGCCGACGCTGCACGGCTGGCGCCTGTCCGATCACAAGGACATGCGCATGTCGGGCTACGGCGCGCGCGTGCGCTCGCTCGCCTGGACCGCCGGCGGCAAGTGGCTCGCGACCTCGGGCTCGACCCAGCTCATCCTGTGGCCATTCCAGGGCAAGGACGGTCCCATGGGCAAGACGCCGCGCATCCTGGCGCCGGCGGAAGCGCAGGCCGAGGTCGTCGCCTGCCATCCCAAGCAGGAGGTGGTGGCGGTCGGCTACGGCGACGGCCTCGTCCTGATGGTGCGCGTGGAGGATGGCGCCGAGGTTCTTGCGCGCAAGGGCGCCGGCGCGCCGATCACGGCGCTGGCGTGGAGCGCGACCGGCAACATGCTCGCCTTCGGAACCGAGGACGGCGAGGCGGGCGTGATCGATGTCGGATGACGCGCGGCGCGCGCTACTTCTTCTGCGCTCCGCCCTTTGACGCCGGGCGCGCCGCAGGCGTCTGGAGCGCGTTGTCGGGCAGCCGGTTCCAGACCTGGCTGCGGCCGAACAACGATATGCCGAGATAGCCGCGCACCTCGAGCTTCTTGCCATCCGGACTGAGCTTCATCAACACGCGGTAGACCGAGCCGTCGCGCGGGTCCATGATCGTCCCGTCCTTGTAGGACAGCCCGTTGCGCTGCATGCCCTTGAGCAGGGCCAGGCCCAGGACCGGCTTCCCCTTTTCCGCGCCTTCGCATTTGTCGCAGACCCGGTTCTCGTCCTCGCCCGGCTTGAAGAAGATCTTGACGATGTTGCCTTCGTAGACGCCGTTGCGCTCGGAGATCTTGAACCAGCTCTCGGGCTTGCCGGAGTTCTCGTCCACCTGCTCCCACAGTCCCGCGGCGGTCGGCTCGGCGGCCGCAACCGCGCCGGCGCCCATCGAAATGAGGGCAGCGACGATGATCGACTTCAGGCAACACAATTTCATCACATCCTCTCGCACTGGCTCTGCTTGGCCGTTGGTCCGACCCGTCCCCCGCGGGGCGTCGCTATGGCGTCGGACTGTGGTGATTTCGCGGAGATATCAGGCAGGTGGGGGCGGGGAAGCGGCGCAGGAGAGGAGCGCCGAGACGCCCTCGCGGACGCAATTATATCGCCTCCGCAGGATCATCCGATGACACCGCCCGGTCGCATCCCCGGTCATGGCGTCAGCTTCGGTTCGCCGGCCCCGTCGGCGAGCCGCGGCAGGCTTGTCCGCGTGCCGCCGCCCGCGTGGACGAGCCGGGACGCGGTCAGATCACGTATTGCTTGAGCGGCGGATAACCGTTGAAGCCGACCGAAGAATAGGTGGCGGTGTAGGCGCCGGCCGCCTCGATGAGAACCTTGTCGCCGATCGCGAGCGAGACCGGCAGCGGATAGGGCGTCTTCTCGTAGAGGACGTCGACGGAGTTGCAGGTCGGTCCCGCGATGATGCACGGCGCGGTCTCGTCCCGGTCGCGCGGCGTGCGGATCGGATAGCGGATCGATTTGCCGATGGTTTCGGCGAGCCCGTGGAACTTGCCGATGTCGAGATAGACCCAGCGCACGTCGTCCGCGGGCGAGCGCCTGGCGATCAGCACCACCTCGGCCTCGATGATGCCGGCATTGCCGACGAGCCCGCGGCCCGGCTCCACGATGGTCTCCGGAATGGCGTTGCCGAAGTGCTTGCGGAGCGAGCGGAAGATCGCCCGGCCGTAGGATTCGAGCTTCGGCGTCTTGCGCACATAGCGCGCGGGGAAGCCGCCGCCGAGATTGACCATGGCGAGGCTGATCCCGCGCTCGGCGCAGGCGCGGAAGATCGTCGCGGTCGCGGCGAGCGCATGGTCCCACGCCGCCACGTTGTGCTGCTGGGAGCCGACGTGGAAGGAGATGCCGTGCGCCACCAGCCCGCGCCGGTGTGCAAGCTCGAGGATATCGGCGGCGTAACCGGGCTCGCAGCCGAATTTGCGCGAGAGCGGCCATTCGGCGCCGGTGCCGTCGCAGTGGATGCGGCAGATCACCCGCGCCCCGGGGGCGCAGCGCGCGAGCTTGTCGACCTCGGCCTCGCAGTCCACGGCGTAGAGGGTGACGCCGAGCCGGGCGGCGGCGGCGATCTCGCTCTCCTTCTTGATCGTGTTGCCGTAGGAGATGCGCTCCGGACCGGCGCCGGCCGCCAGCACCGCCTCGGTCTCGCTCACCGAGGCAACGTCGAAACAGGCGCCGAGCCCGGCCAGAAGCTTGAGGATTTCCGGCGCGGGATTGGCCTTCACCGCGTAGAAGACCTTGCTGTCGGGAAGCACCCTGGCGAACGCCAGATAGTTCTCGCGCACGACGTCGAGGTCGACCACCAGGCAGGGGCCTTCATCCGTGCGGTGCTTGAGGAACTCGCGGATGCGTGCCGTCATCTCGGTCTTGCTCCCTTTCCGCCGATCCACGCTTGGCCTGAAAGCATGCGTGGGCCTCAGGGTGTGGCGCGCGCGGCCCGCGCCATGCGAGCCTTGCGGCATCTGCCTTGGTCCGGATCGGGGAAGGATCCCGTCCGCACGGCCGGCAATGAAGGACAAGCCTTTTCAGTGATCCGGCGGTGACGCCGGCGGTCCCAAAAAAGCCCGCTCCGTCGTTGCTTTAAGCCGCGTCCCCCGTGGAGAGCGGGGTGCACCGGTTCGCCTCCGGCTGCCGATCGCATGAGCAAGGAAGGCAAGATCGCTTCCTTAGGCGGCTGTCCGGCCTCTTGTCCGGATGCCCACCGATCGACACACGGCCACAGGCACGTGCGAAATTGGGCACTCACCAAATAGGCGATTTTGCCGCGACCGGCAAGCAATTCGACCGGCAAGGTCGGGCTCGTCGCGCGCCGATGCGGTCAGCGCTCGTCAATGGCGCGCGCGAGCGGTCGATGCCGAATGCGCCGACGCGCCGGCCGCGCGGATGCGGCAACGGCGCGCGGAGGGTGTCACGGCACCAGGACGTTGGTGAACTGCCAGGGATCGCTCGCGTCGACGTTTTCCGGAAACAGCTCGCAGCGGCCGACGAGCGGCGTCCAGTCGGTGAAACGCCCGACCACCGGCCCGAGATAGGGCCGCTGCAGGTCGAGGCAGCGGCGGAAGTCCATCTCGTCGGCCTCGACGATGCCGCGGTCGGGGTTCTCCAGCATCCAGACGATGCCGGCGAGCACCGCGGAGGTGACCTGCAGGCCGGTCGCGTTCTGGTAGGGCGCCAGCCGCCGCGTCTCCTCGATCGAGAGCTGCGAGCCGTACCAATAGGCGTTCCTGGCGTGGCCATAGAGCAGCACGCCGAGTTCGTCGATGCCGTCGACGATGTCGTCCTCGGACAGGATGTGCCAGGTCTGCTGCGGCTTCCACTGTGCGCCTGCCAGCTCGTGCAGCGAGAGCACCGCGTCGTCGCAGGGATGATAGGCGTAGTGGCAGGTCGGCCGGTAGATCACCTTGGCGCCGTCCCGCAGGGTGAAATAGTCGGCGATCGAGATCGACTCGTTGTGCGTCACCAAGAAGCCGTGCTGCGCCTGCGCCGTCGGCGTCCACGATCGCACCCGCGTGCCGGCGCCCGGGCGCTTGAGGTAGATCGCCGCGTCGCAGCCGAAGGTGTGGCGTGCCGCGCCGGGCGGCAGCGTCTTTTCGTGGGTGCCCCAGCCGAGCTCGGACGGCTGCATGCCTTCCGAGAGGAAGCCTTCCACCGACCAGGTATTGACGAACTTGCCGCGCGGCTTGGGATCGCGCGCGCGCTGGGTGTCGCGCTCGGCGATGTGGATGCCCTTGACCCCGACGCGCTGCATCAGGCGCCCCCAGTCCTCCCGCGTCCGCGGCTCGACGACGTCGAGCTTGAGCTCGCCGGCAACGTCGATCAGCGCCTGCTTCACCATCCACGAGACCATCCCGGGATTGGCGCCGCAGCAGCTCACGGCGGTCACGCCGCCGGGACGCCGCCGGCGCAGGTCGAGCAAGCTCTCCCGCAGCGCATAGTTCGAGCGCTCCGAGATCGAGCGATTGCGGTCGGTGTAGAGGCCGGGCCACGGCTCGACGACGGTGTCGATGTAGAAGGCGTCGAGATCCTTGGCGAGCTCCATGAGATCGACCGATGAGGTGTCGACCGACAGGTTGACGACCATGCCGCGGCCCGGCCCCGCGGTCAGCAGGGGGGTGAGGACGTCGCGGTAATTGTCCTTCGTCACGGCCTCATGGATGAACCGAATCTGCCGCTCGTCCAGCAGGCGCCGGTCGCTGTCGTCGGGCGCGATGACGACGAACTTCGAGCGGTCGAAGGCGATATGCCGTTCGATCAGCGGCAGGGTGCCTTTGCCGATCGAGCCGAAACCGATCATCACGATCGGGCCGTCGAACCGGGCGTGCAGCGGCCAGCCTTCGGTCGCGGCGGTGGTGGCGTTCATGTCGGTTGCTCCAGGCAAAAGGTGACGGGGTCACGCCGCGCGCGGCGCGAGCGTCGGGTCGTTGCCGGCGAGACCCGCAACGAGCGCGGCAAGGTCGGGCTGCGGCTCGGGCCGGCCGGCGGCGCCGATCAGCCCGCGCGCGCCGTCGAGCGCGCCCGGCCTGAGCTCGCAGGCCAAGAGCCGGTGCCGCTCGTAGGGCCCCGGCAGCCACAGCGCCACGGTCTTTTCGCTCGAAAAGCCGAACCGCCCGTAATAGGGCGCGTCACCGATCAGCAGCACGGCGCCGTGGCCGAGACCCGCCGCTTCACGCAGCGCCTGGTGCACCAACGTCGAGCCGATGCCGCGCTTGCGACGGTCGGGCGCGACCGCCAGCGGCCCGAGCAGCAGCGCCGGCCGGCCCGGACCTGCCGACACGCCCCACAGCTGCACGGTGCCGACGAGGCGGCGGCCCTCGGCCGCGACGAACGCCAGTTCAGGCCGGCGCCCTTCGCGCAGACGCTCGGAGGTCTTGGTGAACCGGACCGACCCATAGGAGACGTCGAGCAGCGCTTCGCGCCGCGCGACGTCGGCCTCCCGCTCCCGGCGGATGGTGACCATCGTGTCCTCCCGCCGGGTCAGATGTGGAACGTCTTCAGCGGCGCAAAGCCGTTGAAGGCGACGGACGCATAGGTCGCGGTATAGGCGCCGGTGCCCTCGATCAGCACCTTGTCGCCGATCTCGAGACTGATCGGCAGCGCATAAGGCTGCTTCTCGTACATCACGTCGGCGGAATCGCAGGTCGGCCCGGCCAGCACGCAGGGTGCCAGCTCGCCGCCGTCGCGCGGGGTGCGGATCGGATAGCGGATCGATTCGTCCATCGTCTCGGCGAGCCCGCCGAACTTGCCGATGTCGAGATAGACCCAGCGCACGTCGTCGCTCTCGCTCTTCTTGGAGACGAGCACGACCTCGGCCTCGATGACGCCGGCGTTGCCGACCATGCCGCGGCCCGGCTCGATGATCGTCTCCGGGATGCGGTTGCCGAAGTGCCGCCGCAGCGCGCGAAAGATCGCCGAGCCGTAGGTCTTCACCGTCGGCACGTTCTTGAGATACTTGGTCGGGAACCCGCCGCCGAGATTGACCATGGTGAGCGTCAAGCCGCGCTCGCCGCATTCGCGGAACACGGCCGCCGCCGAGGCGAGCGCCCGGTCCCAGGCGTGCGGATTGCGCTGCTGTGAGCCGACATGGAACGAGATGCCGTAGGCCTCGAGGCCGAGCCGATGGGCGTGCTCGAGCACGTCGGCCGCCATGGCGGGCTCGCAGCCGAACTTGCGCGACAACGGCCATTCCGCCCCGACGCAGTCGGAGAGGATGCGGCAAAAGACGCGCGTGCCGGGCGCGGCGCGGGCGATCTTCTCGACCTCCGCCACGCAGTCGACGGCGAACAGACGCACGCCGAGCGCATAGGCGCGCGCGACGTCGCGCTCCTTCTTGATGGTGTTGCCGAAGGAGATGCGGTCCGCCTTGGCGCCGGCCGCGAGCACCATCTCGATCTCGGCGACCGAGGCGGTGTCGAAGCTCGACCCGAGCCCGGCCAGGAGCGAAAGCACCTCGGGCGCCGGGTTCGCCTTCACGGCATAGAACACCTTGGTGTCCGGCAGCGCCTTGGCGAAGGCCAGATAGTTTTCGCGCACGACGTCGAGGTCGACGACGAGGCAAGGCCCTTCGTCGACCCGCTTGCGCAGGAACTCGCGGATGCGCGCGGTCATTGGCGCTCTCTCCAAAGCTCAGGGGGCGGTGAACCGCCCGATGATGCGGATCAGAGTTCGTCGCCGGCGCGCGATGGGGACGCGCTGGCGAACGTGGGCTCTCGACCCGCTGTGCTGCCTTGGATTGGAATGGGGAGATCCCCGTTCCGCACGGCCGGCAATGATGAACAAGCCTCTTCGGTAGCCACGCCGGCTGGTGGAAAGCCGGCAGAGACCAAAAAAGCCCGGTCCGTCGTTGCTTTAAGCCGCGTCCCCCGTGGAGAGCGGGGTGCGCCGGTTTCGCCTCCGGCTGCCGGTCAAGTGGTTTCGGAGCTCCAGATGATCACAGTGACTTGCTGCGATCTCGCTCCGGGCGGCTGTCCGGCCTCTTGTCCGGATGCCCACCGACCGACACACGGCCACAGGCACGTGCGAAATTGGGCAATCGCGCACATAAGCGATGTGCACGCGCATTACAAGAAAATTTTTCGAGTCATCCTCGTCGGCGCGGATGCGGACGCGCAGAGTCCGATACCGACGCCGCCGGCCAAGCGCGCGGCGGTGCGACGCACGCCGTCAGATTGGGACGGTGAACGGCTCCACGCGCTGGGCATTGCGGATGAACGCGATCATCACGGCGATGCCGCAGATGAAGAAGATGCCCTGCATGATCGGCACGCCGACAGGCCCGAGATCGAGATAGCTGGCGACCGCCCAGCCGCCGGCAAAGGCGGCGCCGAAAACTTCGGCGCCGATGAGAATCGCCGCGCTGATGACGGTCAGCACGTTCTGCCACGCAATCCTGCGGCCGCGGCTGGAGGGGGGGCTGTGGCTCATGACATGGGGTCCAACGAAATGGGTCCAAGTGGTGATCCAAGTAGGCGGGCGCAATCTCTCCGAAACGGGCGGCCGGATCAAGGCGCTAGACCGGCAGGAACAACGCGAACGGCTCTTCGAGCGTTCGCCTGAGGTAGCTGCGATAGGCCTCATGGCGCGGATGGCCGGCGGCGATCCGGCCGAAGTCGACATCACCCAGCCCGTTGAGGGGGACATAGGCGATCGGAGCGGAGACCGGGATGAGCTGGGCGCCGCGGCCGGCCTGGAGCGTGGTCATGATGCCGAACATCTCGCCGTTGATGGTCGGACGAGAAATGAGCACCAGGCGAAATTGCCCGAGCCGGTTGGTGATGAGGTAGATGTAACCCGATTGGTTGGGCACCGAGACCACACCCTGCTGGGCGAATTTCGCGTCGAGCCGCTCGGACTCCCGGAAGATCAGACTCGACGTGCCGGCATCCCAGCAGATCTCGGTCCGGTAGGCATAGATGGCGGTCGGATCGCCGAACGATGGCCGTAGGGTCAGGTAGTTCGCCTCGATGAAAGCCACCGCCGGGCGCGAGTAGAAGCCGAGCTCGCCGGGCGCAAGGCTGATCGCAGCCGCCGCAGGGTGGGCATCGTGCGTGCTCACCTTGCGCAGCGAGACGCCGAGCGCCGCCTCCAGCCTGATGGTGGTGGCAAGCGTGAACGGCCGGCGCCCGGAGAGGGCCTTCTCCAGCGTGGAAATGCTGATCTTGGCCATCTCGGCGAGATGCTGGCGGGAGATGCGCCGGCGCGCGAGCTCCTCGCGCACGACGGCTGCGACCGCTCGGCTCTGCTCGTCGGAGAGCTGGTTGTCGGAGAGTTGTATCCCGGAATTGGCCGGCATCGTCAGCCCTGTCGGCGAGTCAGTCCGCTCGCGCAAGTCCAGCCCGAATGCGCCTTCGCGGCGACGCTGGCGACCGGGAAGGAGGTCAAGCCGGGTCTGCAGCGCATCATTGCGCGCTCCGCGCTCCATGCCGCGCCGCGCTCGGGACCCACCCGCAAGTGAGCGCCTTCATTATATCCTAAGCCGCGTCGCGGCTCGCCTTCGCGCCGATGAGGCCTGCTTCCACCAGCGCCGCGCGGATGCGGTCGATCTCGGCGCGGCCGAGCTTGACCAGCGGTGGCCGCACCACCGCGCGCGGCAGCCGGCCGAGCAGCACCAGCGCCTCCTTCATGCGGTTGTGCATGTCGGCCCAGGGATCGGCGTAGAATGCCCGCGCCAGCGGATAGATGCGGTCGTTGAGGCGACGCGCCTCGGCGAGATCATTGCCCTCGACCGCGCGGAACAGCTCGGATTGGAGATCCGCGATCACGCTGCCGCTGCCGGAGAGGAGCCCCTTGCAGCCCAGCACCAGCGAGGAGAACAGCCAGGCGCTGTGGGTGGTGAGCACGTTGACCGGACGCGGCAGGCTCTGCAGCGTGCGGATGTGCATCTCATGCTGCGGCACGTTGCCCGCCCAGTCCTTGATGGCGCGGATGCTCGGCACCTGCTCGACCATCTTCAGCAGGATGTCGCGCGGGTAGCCCTGGCCGGTGGCGAGCGGGTACTGGAACGCGATGATCGGCAGATCGCTGGCGTCGGCGATGCGCTTGAAGTGGGCGAGCGCCATGTCGGGCGACTGGCCCAGGGTGAAGGGCGCAGGCGGGAAGACGAGCAGCGCCGAAGCGCCGCCGTCGGTCGCCATGCGCGCGATCCTTGCGGCCTCGATGCTGCCGTCGGCCCACACCCCGTTGACCAGCGGCAGCCGGTCGCCGATCTCGTCGAGCGCGATGTCGAGCACGCGCCGCTGCTCATCGAAACTGCAGGAGGCGACCTCGGTCGAATGCGCGTTGATGGTGACGGCGGAGAGTCCCTTCGTGGCCGCCACGTCGCGCAGGTGGCTGCGGAAGCTCCTCTCGTCGATGGAGAGATCGTCGTTGAACGGCAGCAGCACGGCCGGAATGACGCCGTGGGGAAGATAATGGGGATGACGGGGCATTGCTCTCTATCTCCTTGGCCGGCGGCGCTCGCCTCCGCCGAAATCGATCGCGATCATACCACGCCGGAGGCGCCCAAGTCCCGCGTGAGCTCCCTTCATGAGCGCGCCGGCTTGCCTTGATGTTTACCGGGGGTTGAGCGTACCCTGACGCGACAAGAGACGCATGAGGAGAGTCCCCCATGGCCGCCCATGGTCGCAGCTTCAGGCATTTGTGGCTCGCGCTGGCGCTGGCACCGCTGACGGCATTGCTGCCGGCGTTGTCTCCGGCGTCTTCGGCTTGGGCGGGCAGCGCGCTGATCTACGTCACCAACAGCGCCGGCGACAGCATCCATGTGATCGATTCCGCCACCAACAAGGTCGTGCAGGAGATCAAGGGCATCGAAGCGGCGCACGGGATTGCGCCGGCACCCGACGGCGCTCGGGTCTATGTCAGCAACGAGGCCGACAGCACGCTCGACGTGTTCGACCGCGCGAGCGGCGCGCTGATCAAGAAGGTGCCGCTGAGCAACCATCCCAACAATATCGCGCTGACCAAGACCGGCGATCGCATCCTGGTCGGCATCGCGCGCGGCGCGGGCGCCGTCGACGTCATCGACGCCAAGACCCTGACGCGGACCAAGAGCATCCTGGTGAAGGGGCGGCTGCACAACATCTACGTGACGCCCGACGGCAAGCATCTCATCACCGGGTCGATCCCGGGCAAGCTCATGACCGTCATCGACCTCGAGCGCGAGGTGCCGATCTGGGAGCTGCCGTTCGACCTCGGCGTGCGCCCGATGGCGATCGAGGCAGGGCCCGACGGCGCGACCAGGCGCATCTTCGTGCAACTGTCGGACACCAACGGATTCGCGGTCGTTGATTTTGTCGCGCGCAAGGAAGTGGCGAGGATCACCTTGCCGGCGAGCAAGACCGAGTTCGAGACCGACGCCGGGCGCGCCACCTCGCCCTCGCACGGCATCGGCGTGGCCCCCGACGGCAAGACGCTGTGGGTCACCAGCATCCCCAACAACGCGGTGTTCGTCTATTCGCTGGCCGACCTCAAGCTCATCGGCGAGGTCGCCCTGCCGGCGCTCAAGCTGCCCGGGCATGGTCCGATCGCCTCGGTGCCGAACTGGGTCACGTTCACGCCCGACAGCAAGACCATCTACATCTCGAACGCCGGCATGAAGTCCGTGACCGCCATCGATACGCAGAGCATGAAGGTGAAGGCGGTCATCCCGGTCGGCGAAGTGCCCAAGCGCATCAACACGCTGGTGATGAACTAGCGGTCGGACAGGGTGATCCTGTCTCTCGCCCGCATGCTGAGGAGCCGCCGCAACGCCGGCAAGGTGACGGCGGCGACACTGAGGTGCCGCGGAACCCGCAGGCGGGGGGATGCGCCGATACGTTGATTTGGCTGGGGCAAACCCCATATTTTCCGGAGTCACGATCGGTGCGGGGATACGCCGCAAGTGCAAGCGATCGGATCGGGCGGCGGCCTTTGCCTCCCGCCATCTTTCTCCGGTGCCATGGACCCAGTATCCTTGTTTCACCCCGCCGTCGCCGCATGGTTTGACCGCAGCTTCGCCGCGCCCACGGCGGCACAGGCGCAGGCGTGGCCGGCCTTGCAGGCCGGCCGCCATGTCCTCATCGCCGCGCCGACCGGGTCCGGCAAGACGCTCGCGGCCTTTCTCGCCGCGATCGACGACCTGGTGCGGCAGGGGCTCGCGGGCACGCTCAAGGACGAGACCCAGATCGTCTATGTCTCGCCGCTCAAGGCGCTCTCGAACGACATCCAGCGCAACCTGGAAGCGCCGCTCTCCGGCATCCGCGCGGCCTTGCAGGCCCGGGGCCTGCCGGAGGTGGAAATCCGCACCTGGGTGCGCACCGGGGATACCGCGCCGGGCGAGCGCGACCGCATGCGTCGCCGTCCGCCGCACATCGTGGTGACCACGCCCGAGTCGCTCTACATCCTGCTCGGCTCGGACTCCGGCCGCGCCATGCTCGCGACCACCCGCACCGTGATCGTCGACGAGATCCACGCGCTGGCGCCGAACAAGCGCGGCACGCATCTCGCGCTTTCGCTCGAGCGCCTCGACGCGCTCTGCGGCCGCCGGCTGCTGCGCGTGGGCCTCTCCGCCACGCAGAAGCCGATCGAGACGATGGCGCGTTTTCTCGTAGGCGCGCGCGCGGCCGATGCCGCAAGCCCCGACTGCACCATCATCGATACCGGCCACCGCCGCGCGCGCGACCTCGCCCTCGAGGTTCCGGATTCGCCGCTCGAAGCGGTGATGTCGGCCGAGGTCTGGCAGCAGGTCTATCAGCGGCTCGCGGCGCTGATCGAGGCCCATCGCACCACGCTCATTTTCGTCAACACGCGCCGGATGGCCGAGCGGGTGACGCGCCAGCTCTCCGATCGGATCGGCGCAGAGTTCGTGGCCGCGCACCACGGCAGCCTTGCCAAGGAGCAGCGCCTCGACGCGGAGCAGCGGCTCAAGCACGGAAAGCTCAAGGCGCTGGTGGCGACCGCCTCGCTCGAGCTCGGCATCGACATCGGCGACGTCGATCTCGTCTGCCAGCTCGGTTCGCCGCGCTCGATCGCTGCATTCCTGCAGCGGGTCGGACGATCGGGTCACGCCATCGCTGGGGTGCCCAAGGGCCGGCTGTTTCCGCTCTCGCGCGACGATCTCGTGGAATGCGCCGCGCTCATCGACAGCACCGCGCGCGGCGAGCTCGACCGGCTGGCGATTCGCGAGCAGCCGCTCGACGTGCTGGCGCAGCAGATCGTGGCCGAAGTGGCGGCGCGCGAGTGGAACGAGGACGAGCTCTACGCGCTGGTGCGCCGGGCCTGGCCGTATCGGGACCTCGCGCGGGAGGATTTCGCCGCGCTCGTCGCCATGCTGGCGGAAGGCTTCACCACCCGCCGCGGGCGGCGCGGCGCGCTCATCCACCACGACGCCGTCAACCACGTGTTGCGCGGGCGGCGCGGCGCGCGGCTCACCGCGCTGACCAGCGGGGGAACGATCCCCGACAATGCCGACTTCCAGGTGCTGCTGGAGCCCGAGAACCATGTCGTCGGGACCGTGAACGAGGATTTCGCGGTCGAGAGCCTGGCCGGCGACATCTTCCAGCTCGGCAACAAGAGCTATCGCATCATGCGGGTCGAGCGCGGCGTGGTGCGGGTCGAGGACGCCCATGGGGCGGCGCCGACCATTCCGTTCTGGCTGGGCGAGGCGCCCGGCCGCAGCGACGAACTCTCGGTCGCGGTCTCGCGCCTGCGCAGCGAGATGGCCGCGCATCTCCGCGCCGACGCGGCTGGGGAGCGCGCCTTGCGCTGGCTCGTCGACGAGGTCGGGATCGCCACGCCCGCCGCCGAGCAGCTCGCCGAGTACCTCGCCGCGGCGCACGCGGCATTGGGCACGCTGCCGACGCACGACACCATCGTGCTCGAGCGCTTCTTCGACGAGGTCGGCGGCATGCAGCTCGTCGTCCATTCGCCCTACGGCAGCCGCATCAACCGCGCCTGGGGCTTGGCGCTGCGCAAGCGCTTTTGCCGCAAGTTCAATTTCGAGCTGCAGGCGGCGGCGACCGAGGACAATATCGTCCTCTCGCTCACCACCGCGCACAGCTTCGAGCTCGCCGACGTCGCCCGCTACCTGCATTCCGCCACCATCAGGCCGTTGCTGATCCAGGCGCTGCTCGATGCGCCCATGTTCGTCACGCGCTGGCGCTGGGTGATCGGCGTGGCGCTGGCGCTGCCGCGTTTCCGCGGCGGCGCGCAAGGTGCCGCCGCAGCTTGCGCGCATGGGCGCCGAGGATCTGATCGGATCGGTGTTCCCCGATCAGATCGCTTGCGCCGAGAACTTGGCGGGCGAACGCGAGGTTCCCGATCACCCCTTGGTGCGCCAGACCATCGCCGATTGCCTCGACGAGGCGATGGACCTTGCCGGGCTCGAACGATTGCTGCGGCGCATCGAGTCAGGTGACATCACGATCGTCGCGCGCGACCTGACCGAGCCTTCGCCGCTGGCGCTCGAGGTGCTCTCCGCGCGTCCCTATGCCTATCTCGACGACGCGCCGCTGGAGGAGCGGCGCACGCAGGCGGTGATGGGCCGGCGCTGGCTCTCGCCGGAAGCGGCCTCCGACCTCGGTCGGCTCGATGCCGACGCCATCGCCCGCGTTCGGACCGAAGCCTGGCCCGAGGCCGCCAATGCCGACGAGCTGCACGACGCGCTGGTGTGGCTCTCCTTCCTCGACCAAAACGAAGTCCGGGCTGGCGCCGATTGGGACGAGTGGCTATCGGACCTCGCGCGCCAAAGGCGCGTGACCAAATTCGAGGCGCCGGGCGCGACGTTGTGGATCACCGCGGAGCGCTTGCCGCAGTTCCAGGCGCTCTGGCCCACCGGGACGCTCGCGCCCGCGATCGCCGCCCCGGCCGCCTATGCCGGGCGGGATTGGTCGCGCGAGGAGGCGCTCACCGAAATCGTGCGCGGCCGGCTCGAAGGTCTGGGCCCGGTGACGCAGGAGGCGCTTGCGCATCCGCTCGGGCTCGAGCCGAAAGATATCGCGCCCGCGCTGGCAGCGCTCGAGGCCGAAGGCTTCGCCATGCGCGGGCGTTTCACGCCGGACGCCGGGGCCGAGGAATGGTGCGAGCGTCGGCTGCTCGCGCGCATCCACGGCTACACCGTCAAGCGCTTGCGGGCGGAGATCGAGCCGGTGGCGGCGCGCGACTTCCTGCGTTTCCTGCTGCGCTGGCAGCGCGTCGCGGCCGACGCGCGGATGGAAGGGCCGGAGGCCGTCGATAGCGTCGTCGGACAGCTCGAAGGTTTCGAGGCGCCGGCCGGTGCTTGGGAGAGCGAGATCCTGCCGGCGCGACTCGCCGGCTACGAGCCGGCTTGGCTCGATGATCGCTGCCTCGCGGGGCACCTGGCATGGGCGCGGCTGCGGCCGCGCGCCGGCGGCTCGAGCAATGGACGAGCGAGCGGCACCGACGGTCGAGCGACACCCGTGCGCACGACGCCGATCACGCTGGTTGCGCGCCGGCATGCCGCATATTGGGCAATGCTGTCGACCAGTGCGGAGGCCGTCCATCCCGGCAGCCGGGCGCAAGCCGTGGCCGATTACATCCTTGAGCACGGCGCGTCGTTCTTCCACGAGCTCGTGGAGGGCACCGGCTTGTTGCGCTCCCAAGTGGAGGAGGCGCTGGCGGAACTGGTGGCGCTCGGCATCGTGAACTCCGACAGCTTCGGCGGGCTGCGCGCGCTGCTGGTGCCGTCGGGCGAGCGCAGGCCGATAGCGGGGGGACGTCGCCGACGGCGCACCGTGACGTTCGGCATGGAGGATGCCGGTCGCTGGGCGCTTGCGCGCCGCCCGCGTCCTGCACACGGCGGACCGCAGGCCGAAAAGGCCTTCGAGCAGGCCGCGGTCGAGCACGCGGCGCGCGCGTTGCTGCTGCGCTATGGCGTCGTGTTCTGGCGCCTCATCGAGCGCGAAGCCGCCTGGCTGCCGCCGTGGCGGGACCTCTTGCGCGTCTATCGCCGGCTCGAAAGCCGCGGCGACATCCGCGGCGGCCGGTTCGTCGCCGGCTTCTCCGGCGAGCAGTTTGCGCTGCCCGAGGCGGTCGGCATGCTGCGCGAGGTGCGGCGGCAACCGGCCACGGACACGCTGGTCTCGCTCTCCGGCGCCGATCCGCTCAACCTCGTGGGCATCCTCACGCCCGGGCCGAAGCTCGCCGCGCTAACCGGCAATCGGGTGCTCTATCGCGACGGCGTGCCGATCGCGATGCTCGCGGCCGGCGACGTGCAGTTCCTCGAGACGCTCGACGCTGCGAGCGAGTGGGCCGCGCACAAGGCTTTGCTGCGGAGTGCAGAACCGGCGCCGCCGATGACTCCCGCCGTTGGGGCGCGCGCTGGGACGAACGGAACGCCGGCGGCGCGGCGACCTCACCACGCGTAGCGCACGGTGCCGGTGCCGGCATAGGTGGAGGCGTGCGCGGCGAACTCGCCGTCGAACTTGGCGAGGAGCGTGACCCCGTTGGCGAGGCGATACTCGGCGCCGGCGGAGGCGAGCGCGGAATTCTGCGCCGGCGCGGCGCCGTTGACGATGAAGCTCGCGCCGGGGAGCGTCTGGAACACGGCGGCAAGCGTCGGATCGCTGACCCAGTCGTGCGCCCAGGCCAGCCGCCCGCGCAGCGACAGCGCCGCGCCGGGGTAGAGCGCGATGAGGCGGTCGAAGCGCGCGCCCAGTTCGCTGCGGGTGTCGGTCGCGGTGCGCGCATTATAAGCGAGCGCGAAGCCGCCGCCGTTGGCGTCGGTCTCGCTGTAGCTCGGCGTGCGGAAGCTCTGCGCCTGGATCGCGGCATAAGGAGTGACCCCGCCGTAGAAGGCCGCGAAGCGGTAGCCGCCTTCGACGCGGCCGCCGAGCGACTGCGCGTTGAAGCTGGCGGTGAGGTGGTCGCCGGCAAAGGCGAAGCGGTCGGTCGACATCCAATGGTTGGTGTATGCGAACGATGCCGCGAGATAGGCCGCGCCCCAGCGCGTCGCGCCGTAGAGGCCGGCCTGGAACGCGTCGCTCTTCCCTCCGCCGAGCCCCTGGGAGAGGCTCCAGTTGGTGCCGCCGCCGGCGAGCGCGAAGCCGACCACGCTGTCATGCGTGAGATGATAGTCGAGCCCGCCGGCGAACCCCGCCGTGGTGGCGGACAGATCATGGCTGCCGAGCAGCGCCAGATCGCCTGACGTGCGGTTGCCGCCGCCGTAGGCGCCGCCCCACGCCGTCCATCTGCGCTCGAAGCTCGACGCGTGCATCGGCGGCGCCTTGAGCACGGCGGAATAAGCCAGCGCAATGTCGTCGGGGAGTTCCTCGCGCTCGGGCGCGAAGCCGAGCGCGGGCCCGCCGGTGCCGGCGACGCCGCTCCTGCCGTCGACGAATGGATCGAGCATCAAGCCGAGGAACTGGTTCTCCATCTGGAACGCGGCCTGCTGGCCGCCGGTCGCGGGCTCGCCGGAGAGCTGCGAGAGCGCATTGCCGAGATTGGCGCCGGTGAGGCCGAACACGTTGACGAAAGCGGGCGGCAGCGCGCCGCCGTTGTTGAAGAAGTTGTTGAGCGAATTGGCGACGTTCGCCTGGTTGATGCTCAGGCTCGACGCATTGAGCGCGCCGAGCGTGGCGGTCAGGTTGAGAATCGCGTCGGTCGCGGTGTAGCTCAGCGAGGCCGAGAAGCCGACCGGCAGGTTCGCGGTGGAGAGGCTGTCGAAGGTGCCGCTGCGCCCGCCCGCCGCCGACACGATGGTGTAGCTGCGCGTGGCGTAGCTGCCGGGGGCGAATATGGCGCCCACGCTGCCGGCGAGCGCGGCGGTGCCGCTCGCGGTCACGTTGGCGAGCGAGGCGGTCGAAGGGTTGACCTGCACCAGGTAGAGCGCGCCGGACTGGAACGCGAGATTGCCCTGGACCGTCATGGTGCCGGGCGAGTTGCCGGGGGCGAACATGCCGCCGCTCGTGATCGTGGTCGCGCCCACCGTGCCGGTGCCTGCAAGCAAGGCGCCCGCGTTCACCGTCACCGCCGAATTGGCGATCGAGCCGTTCACCACCAAGGCGCCGACATTGACCGCGGTTGCGCCGGTATAAGTGTTGTTGCCGGTGAGGACGGTCGTGCCGGGGCCGTTCTGCTGGAATCCGCCGGTGCCGGAGATGACATTGCCGAAGGTGAACGTGTCGGACCGGTTGATGGCGAATATGCCGTTGTCGACGACATTGCCGGTGATGCTGCCGCTGGTGCCGCCGTCGCCGAGTTGCAGCGTGCCGGCGTTGATGGTCGTGCCCCCGCCATAGCTATTGTTGCCGGTGAGGATCGTGGTGCCGGGACCGATCTGGCTCAGGCTGCCGGTGCCGGAGATCGCGCCGGGCAATGTGATCGTATCACTGCGGTTGATCACCAACTGCCCCTGATCGCTGACGTCGCCGACAATACTTCCGCTGGTGCCGCCGTTGCCGAGCTGCAACTTGCCCGCACTGATGATCGTGCCGCCGGTATACGAACTGTCAGCGGTGAAAATGGTCGTTCCCGGCCCCATCTGGACGAATGAACCGTTTCCGGTGATGCGCCCGCCGAAGGTGTAGGTATCGGAGCGGTTGACGGCAAAGATCGTTTGATTGAGGACGTTGCCGAGGATCGACCCGCTGGTGCCGCCGTTGCCGAGCTGCAGCGTGCCCGCGAGCACTTCCGTGAGGCCGGTGTAGGTGTTCGCGCCCGACAAGATCAGCGTTCCGCTGCCGACCTTGATCAAGGAGCCGCCGACGCCGCCACTCAATCCGCCGTCGTTGATGGTGCCGCTGACGGTCGTGCTCAGATCGTTGATGCCCACGATGAGCGCGTTGGCGCCGAGATTGTACGTGCCCGCCCCTTCGATCGAACCGCCCGTGATTCGGTTGTTGCCTGCGGGACCGGTGGTCCCGGAAAAGTCGAATACACCCCCCGCGTTGGCGATGAGGCGCGCCGAACCCGCCGTGCTGCGATCGGAGAAAATCGTCTGACCGAAAGCGTTGGTCGTAATGACAGCGTCGTCGGCCGTACTTGAACTCCTGAATTGCAGAGTGCCTGGAAAACCTGAAACGCCGCTGACCACGAAATTTGGCGCATTGTCCGAAATGTTGGCAACACCACTGCCGGTGATGATCAGCGAGGAGGCGCCACCGCCGCTTCCGCTGATGTTGAAGGTGTAGGCCGGCGCCCCCGGATTGAACCGCAGGCCGCCGACTTGCGTGTTGAGCTGCTGGATGTTGATCGTGGTGATGGTCGAGGCGTTGAACTGCGCGATGTCGGTCGCGGTCGGTACTGCATTATTCTGCCAATTGCTCGCGGTATTCCAATCACTGGAACCCGGCGCCGCCTTCCATACCGGCGGCGTGCCGATATTGGCGGTAACGATGAGGAAGACCTCGTGCGCACTGTAGGCGAGGCTCAGCGTGGCGCTGCCGAAATTGCCAGTGGTGGCGAGATTGAAAGTTCCGGTGAGCGGCCCCGTCGAGGTAAGCACGGAAAAAATTTGGTCATTGACGTAGGCGCCTCCCAACGCATTGGCAGTGAGCGTTCCGGCGATCGCTGCCGAGCCGGTCGCAAACGTGCTGCTCGCACTGGTCGGTGAGACCTGGACGAGATATGCAGCGGCGCTCTGGAAGGTGAGACTGCCGGACACTGTGAGCACGCCGACGGCGTTGTCGCCCGGCGCAAGCGTGCCGCCGGTCTGGACCGTGGCCGAGGAAAGCTCGCCGTTGCCGGCAAGCACGGCGCCCGAGTTCACCGACACCCCGCTCGATGCCGCGATCGAGCCCTCGACCCGCAAGGTGCCCGCCGCAACCGTCGTGCTGCCCTGATAGCTGTGGTTGCCGGTGAGGATGGTCGTGCCGCTGCCGTTCTGCTGGAAGGCGCCGGTTCCCGATATGGCGCCGTCGAAGGTGAACACGTCGGAGCGGTTGATCGCCAATGTGCCGTTGTCGACGACGTCGCCCGCGATCGACCCGCTCGCGCCCCCGTTGCCGAGCTGCAGGGTGCCTGCGCTGATCGTGGTCCCGCCGGTATAGCCGTTCGCGGCGGTGAGGACGGTCGTGCCGCTGCCGTTCTGCTGGAAGGCGCCGCCCCCGGAGATGACGCGGTCGAAGGTGAACACGTCGGAGCGGTTAACGGCCAATGTGCCGTTGTCGACGACGTCTCCCGCGATCGAGCCGCTCGCGCCGCCGTCGCCGAGCTGCAGGGTGCCGGCGCTGATCGTGGTCCCGCCGGTATAGGTATTGGCTCCGGTGAGCGTCAGCGTGCCGGTGCCGGCCTTCACCAGCGAGCCGCCGGTGCCGCCGGATGCGCCGCCGTCTTGGATCGTGCCGCTGACGGTCGTCGATAGATTGTTGCTGCCGACCGTGAGTTGGCTCTGGCCAAGGAGGAATGTCCCGGCGCCCGCGATCGAGCCGGCGGTGATTTGGTTGTCACCGGCGGGTCCCGACGTGCCGGAGAAATCGACGATGCCGCCGGCATTGGCGGTGAGCTGCGCATTGCCGCCGGTGCTGTTGTGCAGGAAGAACGTGGTGCCGCCGGCGCTGGTGATGATGGTGGCGTTGCCGGCCGTGGAATTGTCCTGGAAGGAGGTGGAGAAGGTAGTGCCGCCGAAGCGGTTGTCGTTGGTAATGACCGCGTTGCCGCCGGTGCTGGTGTCGTGGAATTCAACCCTGCTGGAGTCGTTGATGATGGCGGGGCCGCCGGTGGCGCTGAAGCGGAAGCGCAGGAGACCGTTGGGTGGAATGTTGTTGTAGGTGTTGTTGCCGGCCGTGCTGTTGATATTAAAAGTGCCAGTGTTGTTGATGGTACCGGCGGCGGCGGGCGCGGGAACGGCGAGGGCAGTGCTCGCCAAGAGCGAGGAGAGACGCGGCCATTTGCGAAGGCGCGGGTCTTTCAATTCGGCAACCCCCCGGAATTGCCATCCGTCAATACAACCTTGATCCTCTCGCCGCGCCGGGCATGCAAGCTTAAGTGCGTCCATCGGTGAGTTTTCGGGGACGAGCGTCTCTTAATTGCCACAGGTTTGTGCGTCCTGCGGACGTGCCGGTCGAAATGATGACGCTTGCCGGCATTGAAGGCGTCGCTGCGTCAGGGAGAAGCCAGGGGTCAGCACGCAACGGGAACTCCGGACCGCCCCCGGAACGATCGGCCCATCCACGGACTACAGCTTCCGCCCGTTCACCCAGTCCGCCAAGATCTTCCAGTTCGGGTCATCCTTCGTCGCGAACTGCCGGCCGCCGGAGTGGAAGACGTTGCCGCCCGCTTCGGGCGCGAGCGGCTGCTGGAGGAGCCGGCTGGTCGCGGGATCGCCCGGGTTCACCAGCCGCGAAGCCATCTCGAAATTGCGGCGCGACTGCTCGTCGGTCCAGGTGCTGGCGCCGGGCGGCAGTCGTTCCAGCCGGAACGCGTTGTTGCTTTCGGCGTGGCAGACGTAGCAGCGGGTATGGCCCTCGCGCTTCTCGAGGAAGACCGGCTCGACCCGGGCCTTGAAGAATTCGTAGTCGAGCGCCGGTGCCGCGCGCGACGCCATGTATGGGACGGAGGCGGTCATCAGCAGGGCTGTCGCCGCGACGAACTTTGGCAGGCAAGCCGCCATGCGAATCCTCCCGTGACTTTTTGAATTTTTGCAGCAGAATGGGGAATGCTAGTCCAAGCACCACGGCGCTGCCAGTGCCGGGGTCACGTGTTGGTCAGCCGGAGCCCCGTGCGGCGGCTCATGCCCGCACAATCCTCGTCGGTCTTGAGCCCGATGGCGCGGATGCCGTAAGCGGCAAGCTCCTCGTCGCGGTCCTCGGTATCGCCGGTCACGCCGACGGCGCCGATGACGTCGCCCGCGGCGTCACGGATCTGCAGGCCGCCGCCTTCGGGAAAGATCTGATCGCCGCTCGCGCTCAAGAGGTAGCGCATGAAGATCGGCTTCTCCTCGGCGCGCACCTTCACGAGCTTGGAGGAGCGGCCCATGGCCAGCGCGGCATAGGCCTTGCCGTAGGCCATCTCGAACCGGATCATGGAGCTGCCGTCTTCTTTCTTGAATGCCTTCACCTTGCAGCCGGGCTCGACCACGATCACGGAGAGCGGCCGGCAGTCGAGCTCGGCGCCGCGCTCGAGAATGGCGTCGATGAGGCGGTCGGCCTGATCGAGGGTGATGGCGGTCATGGGGCCTCCGGTTGAATCTGGTCACGAGCGCGGGAGGATACGCCAGTGGCAGCACCCGCGGAAATGAACGCGCCGGCGGCAGGCGCCGGCGCCGCGTCCTTGTCGCCCGCGGCCGCCGCGACGCCCGAGCGGCATCGTCATCGCGATCGATTGCCTCAACGCCGCCGCGGGCAGCCTGCCGGCCGGCCTTGGTTGACTCATGATCGGCAGTTGTGACACGCGTTGCGGTGCCGGTCGGCCCTGAAGACACGCCCGATTGCAGGAGGATAGCCATGTCCGAGGTCTCACGCCGCGACATGCTGGGCGCCGCCGCTGCCGGCGGCATGATCGCAGCCGCGGCAGGCACGGACGCTTTGGCGGAGGGACAACCGCCGTTCGGACCGACCCCGCCGGTGCTGGCCGGCTCGGAACTGCCGTCCTTCCGTTTCCAGCTCGGCGCGGTCACGCCCAAGTCATGGGACGGCGGCTGGGCGAAGGAGGCGACGGTCGCGCAATTCCCGGTCTCGCAAGCGCTTGCCGGCGTGCTGATGTCGCTGGTCCCGGGAGGTTTGCGTGAGCTGCATTGGCACGCCAATGCCGCGGAATGGGCCTACGTGATCAAGGGCCAATGCCGCGTCACCACCATCGACCCGCGGGGCCATTCGCAGATCGTCGATTTCGGTCCGGGCGACGTCTGGTATTTCCCGCGCGGGTTCGGCCACTCGATCCAGGGCATCGGCTCCGAAGACTGCCTGTTCGTGCTGGTGTTCGACAACGGCTATTTCTCCGAGTTCGGCACCTTCAGCATCAGCGATTGGATCGGGCACACGCCGCCGGAGGTGCTGGCGAAATATTTCGGCGTGCCGGCGGCGACCTTCGCGAATTTCCCCAAGAGCGAGGTCTACATCGCCAAGGGGCCGGTGCCGCCGCCGCTGCCCGCCGATCCCGCGCCCGGCACGCTCGATTCCGGGCCTCTGACCCATCGCTACCGCTTGCTGGCGCAACGTCCCGAAACCTATTCGGGCGGCACCAACCGGCTGGTGTCGCAACGCGAGTTCCCGATCTCCACCACCGTGACCGGCGCGCTCATGCACATCAAGGCCGGCGGGCTGCGCGAGCCGCACTGGCATCCCAACGCCGACGAGTGGCAGTATTACATCTCGGGCCGCGCCCGCATGACCGTGTTCGGGTCGCACGGCCGCGCGCGCACCGAGGAATTCAACGCCGGCGACGTCGGCTACGTGCCGCAGGGCTATGGACACTACATCGAGAACGTCGGCAGCGAGGAACTCCAGCTGCTGCTCGCGCTCAACAACGGCACCTACGAATCAATCTCGCTCGCCGACTGGATCGGCGCCAATCCGCACCTCCTGCTGGCGACGAATTTCGGCGTGCCGGAAAGTACCTTCAACGACTTCCAGACGCGCAACCGGTTCATCGTGGGGTGAAGCGCATCGCCGGCCACGTGTCCCGGATGCGGTGCAGCGCGAAGCGGTGCTCCGCTGATCCGGGACCACCGCGGACTGGAACGGTCCCGGGTCTGCGGCACACCACGTCGCTTCGCTCGTGCTGCGCTGCGCCCGGGACACGCCGGTCAGTTCGTCGGCGCCTCACGTCTTGAGCGTCTCGCGCACGCGCTCCGGCGTGAACGGCAGGTGGGTGAGCCGCTTGCCGGTGAGCCGATAGAACGCGTTCGAGATCGCGCCGGCGATGAAGGGATTGCCGATCTCGCCCAGCCCCGTCGGCCGCGTATCGACGTCGACGAAGGCGACGTTCATCTCCTCCGGCAGGTCCGACATGCGCATGACGTTGTAGTCGTGGAAGTTGGACTGCTCCACGGCGCCGTCCTTGATGGTCACCCGCTCGTGCAGGACGCACGACAGGCCGTAGATGATCGCGCTCTCGACGTTGGCCTTGGCCGCCGCCGGCTGCACGATCAGGCCGCCGTCGATGGCGGCCCACACCTTGTGCACGCGGATTTTGCCGCTGGCGCGGTCGAGCGAGATTTCGACCGCGCCCGCGCCGAGCGAGCCCGAGCGCTCCGTGATCGAGATGCCGAGCGCACGGCCGTCCGGCCGCTTGGCCTTGTGGTCGGACATCTGCGCCAGCGCCTCGAACACCTTGCGCGCCTTGGGGGTGGCGCCCATGCGCTCGAAGCGGAATTCGATCGGATCGATGCCCTGATCGGCCGCCATCTGATCGACGAAGCTTTCGATGGCGAAGGTGTTGAACACGTGGCCGACCGAGCGCCAGTGCTTGAGCTTGATGCCGTGCGAGACGCCGCGCCGTTCGATATACTGGTTCGGCACCCCGTAATAGGGAATCTTGATGCCGGTGATGAGCAGGAATTCGCCGTCGCCGACGACGCAGTGCTTCCAGCCCGTCACCTTGCCGGAGGCGTCGGTCGCCGCCTCCAGGCACTGGAAGGATTGCGGGCGGAACATGCCCTGGGCGATGTCCTCCTCGCGCGTCCAGATGAGCTTGACGGGACGGCGCACCTCCTTGGCGATGCGTGCGCATTCGGCGGCATAGTCGCCGAGCGAGCGCCGGCCGAAGCCGCCGCCCATGTAGCACTGGTGGAAGTCCACCTGCTCCTCTTTGAGCCCGAGCGCGTTCGCCACCGCGCGGCGCGATTCGTCGGGCGCCTGGCTGCCTTCCCAGACCTCCGCCTTGTCGCCGGCGTCGTTGATGCGCACCACGGCGTTGAGCGGCTCCATCTGGGCATGGTAGCCGTAGTCGCTGCGGAATTCGGCCTGATAGGTCTTGGCTGCGTTGGCGAAAGCCGCGTTGACGTCGCCCTTCTCCTCGAGCTTGGTCGCCTGTGCGTTCGGATCGGCGTGGATGCGCTCGTAGTCGGCGAGCGCACGCGCGGAGTCGAAGCCGTCGGCCTTGGCTTTCGCCCACTTGACCTTGAGGGCGTCGCGGCCGGCCTTGGCGGTCTCGAAACGATCGGCGACGACGGCGAGCCCGTTGGCGAGCTTCACCACCGCGATGACGCCTTTCATCGCCTTGATCTCGGCGTCGTTCCAGCTCTCCGGCGCGGCGGCGGACTTGTCCTGCTTGCCGGGATCCCAGACTTGCGGCTGGGCGTTGTGAACCGGCGAGTGCAGGGTCGAGGCATAGACCATGCCCGGCAGCTTCACGTCGATGGCGTATTGCGCGCTGCCGTTGACCTTGGAAGGCGTGTCGCGTCGCGGCTGGGATTTGCCGATCAGGCGGAAATCCTTCCGCGCCTTGAGCTCCTTCGCATCGACCGCGGGCAGCGTTGCCGGGATCGTGCCGAAGGCGGCGATCTCGCCGTAGCTCAGGCGCGCGCCGTTGGCGGGATTGACCACTACGCTCGGCTCGGTCCTGAGCGTTGCGGGATCGACGCCCCATTTCTGCGCGGCATTGGCGATCAGCACCTTGCGCACCTGGGCGCCCGCGGTCCGCAGCTGGGCGAAATAGAGCTGCACCGCGCGGCTGCCGACGATCCACATCAGGTGCTCGGTGCCGAACGGATCCTTGTAGCCGTAGATCTTGGCATCGGCCGGGGTCCATTCGATCGCGACCTTCGACCAGTCGGCGTCCATCTCCTCCGCCACGATCAGCGGCAGCGAGGTCATCGAGCCCTGGCCCATCTCGGCGCCGGCGCTGAGGATGGTGATGCGGCCGTCCGGTGCGATGCGCACCCACGGCGTGACGCTGGCATTGGCGAGCGCATTGGCCTGCGCCTGCGACATCAGGCGCGCGCCGTCATTGCCGACCGCGATGCAGAAGGTGAGGCCGCCCAGGCCGGCGAGCACGCTGCGGCGGGACAGATTGGTGTCGACCATCGTCATGGCTCAGCCCTCCCTCGATGCGCGCTCGACGGCGGCGATGATGCGATGATAGGTCCCGCAGCGGCAGATATTGCCGTCCATGTGGGTGATGATGTCGGCGCGGGAAGGCTTGGGATTCCTCGCGAGGAGCTCCGCGGCCTTCATGATCTGACCGGACTGGCAGTAGCCGCATTGCGGCACCTCCTCGACCACCCAGGCCTTCTGCAGCGGATGGGAGGAATCCGGCGACAACCCTTCGATGGTGACGACCGACCGGCCCGCGACCGAGCCCACGTCGATCTGGCACGAGCGCTGCGCAACGCCGTCGATGTGAATGGTGCAGGCGCCGCACAGGCCGGCGCCGCAGCCGTACTTGGTGCCGGTCAATCCGACGTGGTCGCGGATCGCCCATAATAGCGGGGTCTTCGGGTCGGCATCGACCGAGACCTGCCGGTTGTTCAAGGTGAACGAGACCATGCACTTCCTCCCTTCGCTGCTTTGCTTGTTGGCGCTCCCGCGTGCCACTGGCGGCGGCCGATCGCAGGCGAGGGCGGCTCGACGGATGATCGTCGAAAACGTTGTGCTTGGTGGCCAGTCTAGCAAGCGAAAGCGCCGTTTTACATCGGAAAAATTCAAAACAACCGGTGAGCGGGGCGTGCTATGCCCACGCGCCCCGCCCGAGGTGCAACGCGGCGGCGCAACACCCATATGAAGGCCATGAGCCAGCAAATCCAAAAGCAGCCGCCGCAAATGTCCGACAGCGACAACCCGCTGACCCAAGCCTGGAACGGGCCGTTCGGCGTTCCGCCGTTCGAGCGGGTCACGCCCGCGCATTTTCAGCCCGCTTACGCGCTCGCCTTCGCCGCGCACGAAGCGCAGGTGGCCGCCATCGCCGCCGATGCCGCCGAGCCGACTTTCGCCAACACCATCGAAGCGCTCGAAACGGCCGGGGATGAGCTGACCCGTGTCGGCAGCGTGTTCCACGTGCTCGCCGGCGCGCACACCAACGACGCGATCCTCGCAATCGAGCGCGAGCTCGCCCCGCAAAACGCCAAGCACTGGAACCGGATCCTGATGGACGAGGCCCTGTTCCGCCGCATCGACGCGCTCCACCGCCGGCGTGATCAGCTCGGCCTCACCGAGGAGCAGGCGCGCGTGCTCGACCGCTACCACGTCATGTTCACGCGCGCGGGCGCCGCGCTCGCCGCCGCCGCGAAGGCGCGGCTCGCCGAGATCAACGAGCGTCTCGCCGCGCTCGGCACCAGCTTCAGCCAGAACGTGCTGGCGGACGAGCAGGGCTATACCCTCGTGCTCGACGGCGAGGACGATCTCGCCGGCCTTCCCGATTTCGTGCGCGCGGCGGCGCAGGCGACGGCGGAGGAGCGCGGCCTCGCCGGCAAGTACGTCGTCACCACCTCGCGCTCGAGCGTCGAGCCGTTCCTGCAGTTCTCCGCGCGGCGCGACCTGCGCGAGAAGATCTTTCGCGCCTGGATTGCGCGCGGCGACGGCGGCGGCGCGACCGACAACAAGGCGATCATCGCCGAGATGGTGGCGTTGCGGGCGGAGCGCGCACGGCTGCTCGGCTATCCGAGTTTCGCCCATTACCGGCTCGACGATGCCATGGCCAAGACGCCGGAGGCGGTGCGTTCGCTGCTCGATCGCGTCTGGGCGCCGGCGCGCCGCCGGGCGCTCGAGGATCGCGACGCCCTGCAAGCGCTGGTGCAGGACGAAGGGAAGAACTTCGCGCTGGCGCCGTGGGACTGGCGCTACTACGCCGAGAAGCTGCGCAAGGCGCGCTGCGACATCGACGAGACCACGATCAAGCCGTACTTCCAGCTCGAGCGCATCATCGAGGCGGCGTTCGATACGGCGGATCGCCTGTTCGGACTGACCTTCGAGCGGCGCCAAGGCATTCCGGTCTGGCACCCGGACGTGCGGGTGTGGGAGGTGCGTGACGCCGCCGGCCGCCATCGCGGCTTGTTCTTCGGCGACTATTTCGCGCGCACCTCGAAGCACAGCGGCGCCTGGATGACGACGTTGCGCGACCAGGAGAAGCTCAGGGGCGATATCCGCCCGCTGGTCGTCAACGTCATGAACTTCTCCAAGGCCGCTGCGGGCGAACCGACGCTGCTCTCGTTCGAGGACGCCAAGACGCTGTTCCACGAGTTCGGCCACGCGTTGCACGCGCTGCTCTCCGACGTCACCTATCCGATGATCTCGGGCACCAGCGTGCTCACCGACTGGGTCGAGCTGCCCTCGCAGCTCTACGAGCATTGGCTGGAGCGCCCGGAGATCCTGAGCCGCTTCGCCGTCCATTACCGCACCGGCGAGCCGATTCCGCAGGACCTGCTCGCCCGCCTCGTTGCCGCGCGCACCTTCAACCAGGGCTGCAACACGGTGGAATACGTCGCCTCGGCATTGGTCGATCTCGACATCCATCTGGCCGCGGACGAGGGCAAGGGCTTCGATATCACCGCGTTCGAGCAGCGCGCGCTCGCGCGCATCGGCATGCCGGCGGAGATCGTCATGCGCCACCGCCCCGCCCATTTCCAGCACGTGTTCGCCGGCGACGGCTACGCCGCCGCCTATTACAGCTACATGTGGTCGGAGGTGCTCGACGCCGACGCGTTCGCGGCGTTCGAAGAAGCGGGCGACATCTTTGATCCCGGCACTGCGCAGAAGCTGCGCGATCACGTCTACGCGGCGGGCGGGTCGCGCGACCCGGCCGAGCTCTACACCGCATTCCGCGGCCGATTGCCGACGCCCGAATGGCTGCTCAAGCGGCGGGGGCTGAGCGAGGAAGCTGCCGCGCCGGCGGCGTGACCAAGGTTCACGCGCTTCGCCGACCTCCGCGTCGTGATTGCGCTGCCCGACGGCGCGGGGCTAGTCTGCCGCCCTCCGCACTCATCTTCCCCGACAGTGAAGCGCGATCGAGCCGGCGAAGGGAGCGGCGGCGCGCACGGTATCATCCCAAGCGAGGGCGGCGAGCTCGCCATGCGCGGTGATCAATTCCGCGCCACTGGCCGCGCGCGCCAGCCGGAGGCACTTGCTAGAGCGCATCCCGATTGGGTCGAATCGTGATGCGCTCTAGATTCTTCGATTTTGCGCATGTTCTGTTCGGAAAACCGGTTCCCACTTTTCCGGAACATGCGCTAAATTACTAAAAGGGCGTCAATTCGGGTGACGGCAAGAAACTTGCTTAGCGGTCTGCCAAACGCAGTGGAGAGCACGATGAAGCAGGTTGTCGGACTGGCGCTGGCGCTGGGGCTCGCGGTGCCGGCAAGCGTGGCGCCCAGCGTGGTGCAATCGCAGGATGCGTGGCCGAACCGGCCTATTACATTCGTCGTGCCCTACGGGGCCGGCGGCTACACGGACCTGGTCGGCCGGCTCACCGCGCGTTACGTCGAGAAGGCATTGGGCCAGCCGGTCATCGTCGACAACCGTGCGGGAGCCGGCGGCATCGTCGGCACGCAGGCCGTCGCGAGCGCGGCGCCGGACGGGTATACGTTCTGCGTCTGCAGCGTCGGCGCCGTCTCGATCGCGCCCTTTGCGCAAAAGGTCGGGTACGATCCAGTGCAGGATCTCGCGCCGGTCGGCATCGTCAGCTCGATCGCGCAGGCGGTCATCGTCAAGAACGACCTGCCGGTGAAGACGATGGCCGAGCTCGTGTCGTATGCGAAGGCCCACCCGGGCAAGCTCAACTACGGCTCCAGCGGCGCCGGCGGCCTGACGCATTACTCCGTCGAGCTGTTCCAGGTCCGCACCGGCACCAAGGCGGTGCACATCCCGTTCAAGGGCGGTGCACCGTCGACCGCGGCTGTGGTCTCCGGCCAGGTCGACTTTGCGTTCGGCAACATGACCGACGCCCTGCCCCAGATCCGAGCCGGAACGGTTCGCGGCCTGGCCGTGACCTCGCTCGGCCGCAGCCCGTATTTGCCCGATCTGCCCTCGGTGCATGAGACGGTCGTCCCCAACTTTATCGTGGAGACGTGGAACGCGATCATGGCCCCGTCGAAAACGCCGGAACCGATCATCCGCAAGATGTCGGAGGTCCTGATCAGGATGGCCGACGACCCGGAGGCGAAGGAAACCATGCGCAAGGCCGGCGCCAACACCGTCAAGACCACGCCCGACCAGTTCCGCGCGCAGATTCAGCAGGAAATCGCGCAGTGGAAGCCGCTGATCAAGGAGATCGAGGAGAAGAAGTAAGCGGCCCGGGCGATTTCGCTCTAAGCAGACTTTTCGGGAACATGCTCTACTCCAGGCCCGCCGCGCTCAGTTGGCGCGCGCGAAGGAGTAGGGGCTCATCTCGTCGGCCGTGCGGCCATGCGGGTCCCAGTTCTGCCAGCCGCTCCAGACTCGCTCGCCGGCCGCCTGCGCCTGCGCCCGCAATTCGGCGAAGTCGATGCCGGGGATGCGGCCGTTCTCCATGCGCACCATCCCGTCGACGATCACGGTGCGCACGTCGTCGCCGATCCCACAATCCACCAGGCTCTTGATCGGATCGCGCACCGGTCCCATGCGCAGCGTGCCGCCGCCGGTGAGGTCGATGATGACGATGTCCGCCTTGGTGCCCGGCGCCAGCCGGCCGATGTCGGTGCGACCGACCGAATGCGCGCCGCCGAGCGTCGCCGCCTCGAACACCTGCGCGGCCGAAGCGCTCTTGAGGTTGCGGCTCGCCACCTTGCCGAAATAGGAGGCGTTGCGCATCTGCAGGATCATGTCGCGCGGATAGGTATCGGTGCCGAGCGCGATGTTCACGCCCGCCCTGCGATAGGTCTCCCAATTGTCGAGGAAGCGTCCGCGCCGCGCCACGTTGACCGGGCAGTGCGAGATCGAGCAGCGGTGCGAACCCATGATCTCGAGGTCGTGCGAGCCGGAATAGTTCATCAATGGGTTGTCGCACGTGAAGTTGCCGTGGCCGATATTGAGCTTGTCCGACATGAGGCCGACGTCGCGCAGCAGCTCCACCGAGGTCATCTGATGCTCGCGGATGATGTCGAACACCTCGTGGATGTTGTAGGCCGCGTGGATCGCGACCGGCAGATCGCGCTGCTGTGCCACCTTGGTCGCCTTGCGCATCAAGGGGACGGTGCAGGTCTCGATCTCGCGCGGCACCAGGATGCCGCGGACGAGGTCGCCGTGCGCGCCCTGGTGGCGATCGATGAATTCGAGCGCGAGGTCGAATTCCCGCTCGCCCGCGGCTTCGTCGAGCACGCGGACGAGCTTGCCGCCATCGCCGCCGACCCATCGCCCGCTGTCGAAGCCCGGACCGAGATAGGCCCGGATGCCGAGCTCGCCGACGACCTCGAGCAGCGCCTGCTGGACGCGCAGCTGGCTTCCGAATTCGACGAAGGTCGTGATGCCGTTGCGAAGCAGCTCGGCCACGGTGAATCGGGCGTTGAGGCGCAGCTCCTCGGCCGCGGAATTGTCGTCGGGGCGAACATAGCGGGGGTCGCCGCCGACTCGCGTGCCGGCGCGGGCGACGCTGATTTCCAGGAAGGGCTGGCCGAAATAGTCCCCGCGTCCGATGTCGGAGATCAGCCGGTGCGAGGCGCGGTGGCCGGAATGGACATGCGTATCGATGAATCCCGGCGCGACCAGCTTGTCGCGGGCGTCGATCTCGCGGTCGACCTCACCCTCGAAGCGCTCGCCCACGAACAGCACGGTATTGCCTTCATAGACCAGCTCGGCGTTGCGCCACAGCGTGTGATGCCCGTCGGCATGCGCGACCAGCCAGCCGCAGGTGATACGCGTGCGCATGGAAATTCCTTCCCGATTCCAGACCATCCCTACTCTGATAATGTCCGGCGCGGCATGCAACCCCTGCGCCGATCAAGGGCGTTGCAAGGCCGCGCATGAGGCCGTCTCCGCATGACACCCCGAGGCACGGATCTCCACACGGCCGGACATCGCCGGGGCGTCGTCGCGGCGCCGCACCACGCCGCCGTCGCGGCCGGATGCGCGGTCATGGCCGAAGGCGGCAATGCGCTCGAAGCCATGGTGGCGATGGCGGCAACCATCGCCGCGGTCTATCCGCATATGAGCCAGGTGGGCGGCGACGGCTTCTGGCTCGTGCGCGAGCCGTCGGGGCGCGTGCGCGCGCTGATGGCGGCGGGCCGTGCCGGGACCAACGCGCGGCGCGAGCTCTACCGCGAGCACGAAACGGTGCCGCCGCGCGGCCCGCTCGCGGCGCTCACCGTTCCGGGCGCGATCGCGGGCTGGATGCTGGCGCTGGAAGCGGCGCGCGCGCACGGCGGGCGCATGCCGCTCTCCGATCTGCTCGCGCCCGCGATCCGGCACGCGCGCGAGGGATATGTCGTCACGCCCGGCCAGGCGCGGCTCACGGCGGAGAAGCTCCCCGAGTTGAAGGACGCGCCCGGCTTCGCCCGGACGTTCCTGGCGGACGGCAAGCCGCCCGAAGCGGGCAACACTCTCAAGCAGACGGCGCTTGCCGCAACGCTGGACCATCTCGCCCATGCCGGGCTCGACGATTTCTACCGCGGCGATGTCGCGCGCGAGATCGCCGGGGACCTCGGGCGCATCGGCAGCCCGGTGACGCGCGCCGACCTCGAACGCTGCCGCGCCACGCCCGCCGAGCCGCTGGCAGTCGCGCTCGATGCCGGGACGGCCTTCAACGCGCCGCCGCCGACGCAGGGCCTCGCGTCGCTGATGATCCTTGCGCTGTTCGAGCGCTTGCGCATTCCGCAGGCTGAAAGCTTCGACCATGTCCACGGCCTGGTCGAAGCGACCAAGCGCGCCTTCGGCGTGCGCGACCGCGTCATCACCGATCCCGACCGCCTGCCGCATCCGGTCGCGCGCTATTTCGATGCCAAGGCTCTCGCCGGCGAGGCGCTCAAGATCGATCGCCGCAAGGCCGCGCACTGGCCCGCCCCCTATGGCGAAGGCGACACCGTCTGGATGGGCGCCGCCGATGGTTCCGGCCTCGTCGTCTCCTACATCCAGTCGCTCTATTGGGAATTCGGATCGGGCGTGGTGCTGCCGCAAACCGGCGTGCTGATGCAGAATCGAGGCGCGAGCTTTTCGCTCGAACGCAGCGCGTTGAATGCGCTCGAGCCCGGCCGGCTGCCGTTCCACACGCTCAATCCGGCGCTCGCCGTGCTGGCGGATGGTCGTGTCATCGCCTACGGCGCCATGGGCGGCGACGGCCAGCCGCAAACGCAAGCCGCGCTGTTCACGCGCCACGTGGTCTACGGCACGCCGCTCGAACGCGCGATCGATGCTCCGCGCTGGCTCCTGGGCCGTACCTGGGGCTCGGCGCACACCAATCTGCGCATGGAATTGCGTTTCGACGGCCATCTGGTCGACCGCCTGCTGTCCGCCGGCCACGACGTCGAGGTGCTGGGCGAGGCCTATTCGGATGTCATGGGCCATGCCGGGGCGGTGGTGCTTGACGCGCATGGAACGCTCGAAGGTGCCCACGATCCGCGCGCCGACGGCGGCGCGGCGGGGATATAGCTCGGTCATCGATCGGTCATGTCGTCGGGCAGCGCTTCGCGCCTCCATTCCGCCGCAGTCCCTGATATGGTGGCGCAGGAACGCCGAGCTTGGCGAGCAAACCCATGATCCGCCGTCTTGTCCTTGCCCACCTGGCCGCATTCGCCGGTATCGTGATTGCGGGCGGAGTGGCCTGCGCGCACCCGCACGTCTGGGTGACCATGAAGAGCGAGCTCGTCTATGCGCCCGATGGCTCCGTGACCGGGGTGCGCCACGCCTGGACCTTCGATGACATGTTCTCGGTGTTCGCGACCCAGGGCATCGAGTCGAAGAAGAAGGGCGAGTTCACCCGCGAGGAGCTGGCGCCGCTCGCCGAAGTCAACGTCACCTCGCTCAAGGAATACGACTACTTCACCTACGGCACCGCCAACGGCAAGAAGCTGGAATTCAACGATCCGGCGGCGGGTTACTATCTCGATTTCGACCAGAAGGAATCGGTGCTGACCTTGCACTTCATGCTGCCGCTCAAGGCGCCGGTGAAGGCCAAGGAGCTCGCCCTGGAAGTCTACGACCGGGAATTCTTCGTCGACTTCAGCTTTGCCGAAAAGGATCCCGTCAAGCTTGACGGCGCGCCCGCGCATTGCAAGCTTACGGTCGCGCGGCCGGAGGAAATGGGCGCCGGGCTGGCGCAGCAGCTGAGCCAGATCGGCCCCGATCAAAGGAATTCGACGCTGACCATCGGGGCCGAATACGCCAACAAGATTTTGGTGAAATGCCAGTGAAAACGGTCGTCGGGGGGCGACTGGTCGTTCATGTCGCGTTGCTGGCAGCCGTCGGCGCCGGCGTGCTCCTCTTGGCTGGCGTGCTCGACGGCGCATTGGCGCAGGCCGGCCCGTTCGGCGCGCCGCGCTCGCAGGCGCCGGTCCCAGCCATGGGCGGCGCGCTCGGCTGGATCTTCGCCAAGCAGGCGGAATTCTATCGCCAGTTCTCGAGCCTGATCCGCGCTGCCAAGGCCGACGGCAGCGCCGCCTGGAGCCTGTTCGGACTGGCCTTTCTGTACGGCATTTTTCACGCCGCCGGGCCCGGTCACGGCAAGGCGGTGATCTCGTCCTACATGGTTGCCAACGAGGAGACCTGGACCCGCGGCGTGGTGCTGTCGTTCGCCTCCGCGCTGTTCCAGGCCCTGGTCGCGGTGGTGGTGGTGGGAATTGCCGCCGCGCTCCTCAACGCCACCGCGGCGACGATGGGCCGTGCGGTCAATGTCATCGAAATCTTGAGCTATTCGCTCATCATCCTCATCGGCGTGCGACTGCTGTGGGTGAAGGGGCGCGCCTTCATCGCGGCGCTGCAGACGCTCAACCGCCCCGCCCCGGTGGGCGCTGCCGTGACGCCCGCCGATCAGCTTCAGTCGCACGATCATGCGCATCCGCACGCGCATGCGCATCACGCTCATCACGACCACGATCATCACGGCCATGATCATGACCATCATGACCATGACCATGAGCATGATCATCACCATCACGGCGACGGCCACGCGCATGATCACGATCACTGCGACGATGCCTCGGCCTGGGGGCATGCTCACGCGCCGGAGCCGGAGGAGCTTGCCGGGCCGGGCGGATGGCGACGCGGTCTGTCGGCCGTCGTCGCCGTGGGCCTGCGGCCGTGTTCGGGAGCGATCCTGGTGCTGGTCTTCGCGCTGGCGCAGGGATTGTTCTGGGCCGGCGTCGTCGCGACCTTCGCCATGGGGGTCGGCACCGCCATCACGGTTGCCGCGATCGCCACCGTTGCCGTCGGCGCCAGGACCTGGGCCAAGCGCTTCGCCGAGAGCCGTTCCGGCTACGGCATGCTGGCGATGCGCGGCATCGAGGTCGGCGCCGCGGTGGTGATCATCGCCTTCGGCAGCCTGCTGCTCACGGGTTATATCGTCACCGAACGGATGGTCGGGGTCTAGTGCCCCGAACCCGAAGTTCGCGCACATCGTGCGGCAAAAAGCGATCGCGAACTTCGGGTTCAAAAGGGGCACTAGAATCATAGAGTTGCTAGTGGTCCTTAGATTCCGAAGTTCGCATGTGAGTGTGCCGCGAGTGCTGGCGAACTTCGGAATCGGACCACTAGCGCGCGCTCCGCTCAGGTTGCATCGTGATGCGCTCTCGAATCTCTCATTCTCCCCATGCTCTATCCGGGGAAGCCGGGTTTCGCTTTGCCGGAATATGCGCTGGCCCGGGTTCCCGATTTCGGGTCGAACGAAAACCGCTCTGGCCTATTGAATTGATGCGGGTTGGCGCGTTGTCTGCGGCGGACCGATTCCCGCCGCGGATCGCGCCAAACCTTCGCCGGAAGCGCCTCAGGCGCGGTAGGCGTGGCGGCTCGCGGGGGCTCCGGAATTTGCTCGCTCGCGCTCAATCGCGGAGGATGCAGCGATGCCGGCCGAACAACTCTCGACGCGTTGCTGTATCGTGGGCGGCGGACCCTGCGGGATGATGCTCGGTTTCCTGCTCGCGCGCGCCGGCGTGGACGTCGTCGTGCTCGAGAAGCACGCCGACTTCCTGCGCGATTTCCGCGGCGACACCATTCATCCCTCGACCCTCGAGGTCATGGGCGAGCTCGGTCTGCTCGACGAGTTTTGCAAGCTGCCGCACCAGAAGGCCACTACTCTCAGCGCGTTCTTCGGCGGTCACCAACATGCCTTCGCGGATTTCACCCACCTGCCGACCCGCTGCAAGTTCATCGCGCTGATGCCGCAGTGGGACTTCCTCAATTTCCTCGCCGACCACGGCGCGCGCTATCCGTCATTCCACCTGCACCTGCGGGCGGAGGCGACTGAGCTTATCGAGGACAATGGCCGGGTGACGGGCGTGCGGGCCACCACGCCCGACGGTCCGCTCGAGGTGCGCGCCGATCTCACCGTCGGATGCGACGGCCGGCACTCGACCGTGCGTGAGCGCGCCGGGCTGCGCGGCCAGGATCTTCGGCTCGCCGATCGACGTGTTGTGGTTCCGCCTGCCGAAGAAAGCCAAAGACCCCGATGAAACGATGGGCCGGTTCGAGGCCGGGCGCTTCGTTGTCCTGCTCGATCGCGGCGACTACTGGCAATGCGCCTTCGTGATTCCGAAAGGCTCGATCGAGCAAATCAAACGCGTCGGGCTGCCGGCCTTCCGGCAGACCGTCGGGCAGGTCGTGCCCTTGTTCGCGGACCGCCTCGACGAGCTCAAGGACTGGGACCAGATCAAGCTCCTGACCGTGGCCGTCAACCGGCTCGAGCGCTGGCACCGGCCGGGGTTGCTCTGCATCGGGGATGCCGCGCACGCCATGTCTCCCATCGGCGGCGTCGGGGTCAATCTCGCGGTGCAAGACGCGGTGGCGGCCGCGAATATCCTGTGGCGGCCGCTCAAGGCTGGGACGCTCACCGAGGACGACCTCGACCGCGTGCAGAAGCGGCGCGAATTTCCGACCCGGGTCACCCAGCGCATCCAGGTGTTCATCCAGAACAATGTGCTCGACCGCGCGCTCGGCGCGGATCGGACGCTGCAGGCACCGCTGGTGCTGCGGCTCACGGCGCGGTTTGCACCGCTGCGGCGCATCCCGGCGCGCCTCGTCGGCATGGGCGTGCGGCCGGAGCACGTGCACACGCCCGACATTCGTGCTGCCGTGGCCGGCGGGAGCAATCGCTAGGCCAGAGCTAGTCGGCGAAGTCTTCCGGCTCGAGCGCGATCGGCGTGCCGTGCGGGGTGCGTCCGGCGGCGCGGTCCCAGGCATCGCGATAGCGCGCCAGCATTTTTGCATCGGCCACGCCTTTCGCAGCGACGATGCGTTCGAGCGCGGCGAGCCAGTGCCGATAATAGGTTTCGCCGGTATCGGGATCGCCGGCGGCCTGCGCGCGCTTGATCTCCTCGCCGAGGGTCGCCGCCCATTCGGGCCAGGTGAACAGGCCGCGCGCGTGCAGCGCGAGCGCCATGGCGAAGGCCTGGGCCTCCCACGGCTCGCGGAACACCGGGCCTTGCGCGTCGCGCGGAATGCTCGGCACCGCCTCGGTCGCGCGGCGGGCGGCGATAGGGTCGATCGCGGTCACGCCGGGTCGAGATAGGGCTCGAACGCGTCGATCGAGACCTTGAGGGTCGGGTCGGCATCCGGGCCCCACAGCTCGCGGCCATCGAACACCACGGTGTAGAGCCATTGCGGGTCGTCGCCCCGGTCGATCGCGACCGCATCCGGAAAGGCGTGGCAGCCGTGGACGAGCTCCACCAGGCCGAGCTTGCTGCGCGCGTAGCGCGGCAGCCGCGTGTGCGTCGGCGGGTGGATATTCCTGGTGCGCACGCGGTCGCCGGGCTTGAAGCGGGCCGGCGCCTTCGCCTGGCGGTAGAACGAGCCGCGCGTCATCCCCTCCCGGACGACATCCGGGGTCAGCATGCGCGCGAGCGGTTTGCCCGGCCGCAGCGCGTGCCCGGCCGCGAGCTCGTCGGCGCCGGCGTAGCCGCGCTCGACGACGTTGCGCTCCATCGCCAGCGCCCAGCGCTGGTAGTAGGACGCGGTGAGATAGACCTGCGGCGGCAGTCGTTCCTGCGCGGAGCGCGACATGTCGATCTGCCACGCGTGGGCATAGCCCATGGCGCGCTGCATCGCCAGCACGCGCCCTTCCCAGGGAGCGTGGAACGCCGGCTCGTTGGGCTCGGGCTCGACCTTTCCGAAGCCATCCATGCCGCCCATGTCGTGGACGCCGTCCATCAGCCGACCTCCGCCGGTGTCTTGGGGAAGCCGGTGCCGATCATCGAATCGCGCGTGACCAGCTGTGCCAGCCGCTCCTCGCTCCAGCCTTCGGCGCCGGAGGGGCGCATCGGCAGCACGAGGAAACGGGTCTCCGCGGTCGAGTCCCACACGCGGATCTCAGTCTCTTTCGGCAGCTCGACACCGAAATCGGCGAGTACGCCGCGCGGGTCCTTGACCGCGCGCGAACGGTAGGGCGCGGATTTGTACCAGACCGGCGGCAGGCCCAGCATTTCCCACGGATAGCAGGAGCACAGCGTGCACACGATCATGTTGTGGAGCGCGGGCGTATTCTCGACGGCGACGAGATGGTCGCCGACCCGGCTCTCGTGGCCGAGCGCGCTCACCGCCTTGGACGCGTCGTCGAGCAACGCGCGCCGGAAGGCGGGATCGGACCACGCCTTGGCGACGACGCGGGCGCCGTTGTGGGGTCCGACCTTGGTCTCGTAGGCCTCGATGATCGCATCGATCGCGGCCGGATCGATGTAGCCCTTCTCCGTCAGCACCGTCTCCAGCGCGCGCACGCGCAGCTGCGTCTCGGACAGTTCGGAATGGTGGTCGTGATCGTGATCGTGCCCGGCCATGGGAAACCTTCAGCGCATTGTGCCATCATCAGCGGAACATGCCTCGTCATGCCTCGTGGAGACGGGGCGGAATGGGCAGTATCCTTCGCGGCGGGATCGAAGTCGAGGGCGGGCATGACGGCTCAAGATATCTTCGACCTCAAAGGGCGCGTCGCGCTGGTTACCGGCGCCTCGAGCGGGCTCGGGGTGCGGTTCGCCGAGGTGCTGGCCGGCGCGGGCGCCGCGGTCGCGCTGGTGGCGCGCCGCGCCGACCGGCTGGCGGCGGTCAGGGAGCGCATCGAGACGGCCGGCGGCCGCGCCGTCGCGATCGGCGCCGACGTGCTCGACCGCGCCGCCATGACGCGCGCCTTCGACGCGGCCGAGAACGCTTTCGGCACCGTCACCATCCTCGTCAACAATGCCGGGGTCGCCCATACGAATCGCGCCGTCGACCTGCCGGAGGACGAGTGGCGGCGTGTCCTCGGCACCAATCTCGACGCCGTGTTCTTCTGCGCGCAGGAAGCGGCGCGCCGGATGCTGGCGGCGGGCCGGGGCGGCGCCATCGTCAACATCGCCTCGGTGCTCGGCTTCGGCGTCGCCAAGGGCACCGCGGCCTATGCGGTTGCCAAGGCCGGCGTCATCCAGCTCACCAAGGCGCTGGGGCTCGAGCTCGCCTTCAAGGGCATCCGCGTCAACGCCATCGCACCGGGCTGGATCGTGACCGATCTCAACCGCGACTATCTCCTGAGCGAGCAGGGCGCGGCGATCAGGCGCGAGATTCCCGTCGGCCGTTTCGGCGAGGAGCGCGATCTCGACGGCGCGCTGCTGCTGCTCGTCTCCGATGCCGGCCGCTTCATCGCCGGCGCCACCATCGTGGTCGACGGCGGCCAGATGGTGGCGCTGCGGGGGTGATCACGATCCGACGCCCGATCATGTAGGGTGGGCAAAGGCGCGCGGTGAGCTATTTCCGCGTGGGCAAAATCGCGCGCGCCGTGCCCATGCGGAAATAGTACGGCACGCGATTTTGCCCACCCTACGGCTCGCTACGGTTGGCCTTTTGATGTGACAGGATATCGCCCATGGACTTCACCCTGCCGCCCGAGATCGAGGACGTACGTCTGCGCACGCGCCGCTTCGTCGAGGAGCACGTGCTGCCGCTCGAAGCCGGGCGTGCGAACTACGACGAGCATGAGAACATCCGCCCCGACGTGCTCGCGGGCGTGCAGGCGAAGGCGAAGGCCGAGGGCTTGTGGGCGCCGCAGGCGCCGAAGGACTACGGCGGCATGGCGCTGCCGGTGGTCGGCTGGGCTGCCATGTACGAGGAGGCCAACCGCTCGATCTTCGGGCCGCTCGCGTTCAATTGCGCGGCGCCCGACGACGGCAACATGAACCTCATCGCGCTCACCGGCACCGCCGCGCAGAAGGACAAGTGGCTCAGGCCGATCGTCGAAGGCAAGGTGCGCTCCTCGTTCGCCATGACCGAGCCGGCGCCCGGCGGCGGCTCCGATCCCGGCATGATCCGCACGCGCGCGGAGAAGAAAGGCGGCGGCTGGGTGATCCACGGCCACAAATGGTTCATCACCGGCGCCGGCGTTGCCGAGCATTTCATCCTGGTCGCGCGCACGTCCGACGACGCGCGGCACGGACTCACCGCGTTCCTCTATCACCGCGACCAGCCGGGCTGGCGCATCCTGCGCCGCATCCCGATCATGGGGCCGGAGGAGCACGGCGGCCATTGCGAGCTTTTGTTCGAAGGGCTCGAAGTCCCGGACGAGAACGTGCTGCTGAAGGTCGGCGACGGGCTGCGCGTCACCCAGATCAGGCTCGGGCCCGCGCGGCTCACCCATTGCATGCGCTGGCTCGGGCTCGCCAAGCGCGCCATGGAGATCGCGCAGGCCTATGTGGCCGACCGCGAAGGCTTCGGCGTGCGGCTTGCCGATCGCGAGAGCGTGCAGATCAAGCTCGGCGAGGTCGCGCACCGCATCCAGATCGGGCGGCTGCTGGTGATGCATGCGGCCTGGAAGCTCGACCAGGGCGATCGCGCGCGCAAGGAAGTGTCGATGGCCAAGGTGCACGTCGCCGACACGCTGCACCAGGCGGCCGATGTCGCGATCCAGCTCAACGGCGCGCGCGGCTATTCCAAGGACACGATCCTGGAATGGATCTACCGCTACGCCCGCCAGGCGCGCCTGGTCGACGGCGCCTCCGAAGTGCACAACATGGTGCTCGCCCGCTTCATGCAGGACGAAGGCCGCGATTTCTGGAGCTGGAGCGCGGGGAACAAGGTGTAGGCGCCCGGTTTCCACGCCGTCCCAGGGTCTCGCTCATATTTCAGGCCCGCCGAATAGTTGTGCAGGCATCCCGCATGCTCAGTTTTCGGCGCCGAAACGCATCGCGCAACATTACTTGCGCACGGTCAGGGCTAAAAAAGGGGCAATCGAGTTCATAATCGGCTGTGCGAAGTATTACCAAGTCCTTGCCACAAGACGTCACTAAAAGTTACTGGCCAGGCTCCCCATATTCTTGTATCGGAGCCGCCCCGAAGGCGGAAACGGCGCGATTTATGCCGATCACCGTGGTCGAATATCGAGATTCATTCCATGCAAATTCGTGTTGGCTTCGAGATGCTCTATGAGTTCGTCGGGCGCACGCCGATGGTGCTGATGCTCAACGTCCATCCCTCGCGCTCCACCGACATCATCAAGCCCGATCACCTGCGCATCACCCCCGCGCTTCCGGTGACGCGCTATGCCGATGCGTTCGGCAATATCTGCACCCGACTGGTGGCGCCGCCGGGCCAGGTCGAAATTTCCACCGAGGCGTTGATCGCCGATACGGGCCTTCCCGAAGCGGTCGAGCCGAACGCGCGCCAGCACGAGGTCGCCGACCTGCCGCACGACGCGCTGGTGTTCCTTCTGGCCAGCCGATACTGCGAGACCGACCGCCTGATGCAGGACGCCTGGGCGCGCTTCGGCAAGACGCCGCTGGGCTGGCCGCGGGTGCAGGCGATCTGCGATTTCGTTCATTCCCACGTGAGCTTCGGCTACCAGCACGCGCGCGCCACCAAGACCGCGGCGGAGGTCGCGGTCGAACGCCGCGGCGTGTGCCGCGACTTCGCGCATCTCGCGATCACGCTCTGCCGCTGCATGAACATCCCGGCGCGCTATTGCACCGGCTATCTCGGCGACATCGGGGTTCCGCCCGAGCCCGAGCCGATGGATTTCAGCGCCTGGTTCGAGGCCTATCTCGGCGGCCGCTGGTACAGCTTCGATGCCCGCCACAACACCCCGCGCATCGGCCGCATCGTGATGGCGCGCGGGCGCGATGCCGCCGATGTCGCGATCAGCACGACGTTCGGGCCCAACGTGCTCAAGCGCTTCACGGTGCACACCGATGAAGTGGCGCCGTCCGCCATGGAGTTGCTCGACCGCAAGGTGGCGTGAGCCGAGCGCGGCAGTCCAGTATCTTGTGTTCGGTGTTTGAGCCGACGATCTGTCCGAGCTCGCGGCGCGGCTACTGCGTGTCGAGCTCTGCGCCGGTCTGCAGCGGCTTCTCCTCAATGAGCAAGAGCGCGATCAGCGCGACCGACATGCTCGCGGCGGCGACGAAGAACACGCGGCCGAACGCTTCGGCGCCTTGCCCGGCGCCGGCCGCAAACGCCCCGCCGAGCGCTTGCCCCGCCGGCGCGCCCGCGAGCACGATGGCGCCGAACACCGCGATCAGCATGGTGGCGTACAGGTTGCGGCTGAAATTCATCGTTCCCACCGAAATCCCGAGCTGGTGACGCGCCACCACGTTCTGCATGGCGACCGCGGTGAGCGAAGGCAGCGGCCCGAAACCCGCGCCGATCACCATCAAGGTGAGCTCGAGCGACAGCGCGGTCATGGCGCCCGCGCGCCATGCCAGGCTCACCACCGCCGCGATCGAGACGAGCAGGCCGAGCGTGGGCAGCAGCTTGTAGCGGCGCACGCGGCCGAGCACCTGTCCGGCGAGGCCGGCGCTGGCGTTGAGCGCCACCATGAACACGACGAGGCTGAGCCCCGCCTCGGCCGGTGACGCACCCATCACGCTCTGCAGGTAGATCGGCAGGAACACGTTGAGCCCGATGATGGAGCCCCAGCCGAAGGCATTGGCGCCGATGGCGCAGCGCACGATCGGGTTCTTCAGGATGGCGATGGGGATCAGCGGCTCGGGCGCGGTGATCAGGCGCAGCACGAACAGCGAGCCCATGATCAGCGCGACCGCGAACAGCGCCAGGATCGGCAGCGACGTCCACGGATAGCGCACGCCGCCGACGCTCAAGGCCAGCATGAACGAGACGCTGGCGCTCACGATCAGCGCCGCGCCGACGATGTCGAGCACGTGCGGGCGCTCGTAGCGCGGCAGGCGGCGCAGCAGCGATGTGGTGATCGCCAAGGCCGCGACGCCCATCGGAATGTTGATCCAGAAGATGACCGACCAATGCAGATGTTCGGCGATCAAGCCGCCGAGCAGGGGCCCGCAGCCGCCGGCGGTGGTGTAGGTCACGGAGAAGTAGCCGTAGTAGCGGCCGCGCTCCTTGGGAGCGACCAGGTCGCCGAGCACGATCATGCCCATGGACGACAAGCCGCCGCCGCCGAGGCCGTGCAGGACGCGGCCGAGAATCAGCACCGGCATGTCCGGCGCCAGCGCGCAGACCAGCGAGCCGGCCATATAGGTCAGGATCGCGATGCGCAGCGTGAACCGGCGGCCGTGGATGTCGGCGATCTTGCCGTAGAGCGGGATGATCGCGGTCGACGCCAGCAGATAGGCTGTGATCAGCCACGGCAGGCTGCGCACATCGTCGAAGTCGCGTCCGATCGTCGGCAGCGCGGTCGCCAGGATGGTCTGATCGAGCGAGCCCATGAACGTCGGCAGCAGGACGCCGAGCACGATCAGCACCGTCTGACGATGCGTGAGGGGCTCCGCCTCACGGCGGTCGGCGTAGGCGTCCATGGGCAGGGGCGTTCCGGTCCCGAGTGTCTCTTTTTATGCGGTCGCCGGCAAACGCGCCGCCGCCTTTTGCACCGCTTGTAGAGCACGCCCGACCGCCCGGCCAGCCGGCGCAGGACATTGGCAGGATGTCCGCTCCGCATGCGTAGTCAGGTCCGCTTAGTTTGCGCCAATCCCTCGACCTGTCATTCCCGGGAATGACAGCGGATGGATGCCCACGGATGGGCGGCCACCCGAGGCCGAGCGCCTGTGCTGCATTGCGCCAAAATGCGTCTACGGGCGCGCGCCCGACATTTCGTTGCCGTGGAGCGGACAGCCGCGAAATTGCCAGCCGCGTCAACTTCTTGGCATTGCTGCGGTGGCGGCGGCGACTATATCCTTTGAACGAGTTGAGTCCCCAGCGGCCCTTCCCGCCGCGAAGGCACACACTGCCGCGGAGGCGCGCCCGATGGCGCTCAATCACGTCACGCTCGACGACAAATACGATCTCACCAAGAGCCGCATCTTCGCCACCGGCTTCCAGGCCATCGTGCGCCTTTGCCTGATGCAGAAGGAGCGCGACCGCCGCGCCGGCCTCAACACCGCCGGCTACGTCACCGGCTATCGCGGCTCCCCGCTCGGCACCCTCGACCAGCAGTTCATCCGCGCGCAGCGCGCCCTCGACAAATACGACATCCGTTTCCAGGCCGGCATCAACGAGGACATCGCCGCCACCGCGATCTGGGGCTCGCAACAGGCCGAGCTGCGCGGGGAAGGCAAGTTCGACGGCGTGTTCGGGCTCTGGTACGGCAAGGGCCCAGGCGTCGACCGCACCGGCGACGTCTTTCGTCACGCCAATTTCGCCGGCACTTCCAGGCACGGCGGCGTGCTGGCGCTGATGGGCGACGACCACACCGCCGAATCCTCGACCACCGCGCACCAGTCCGAATATCACTTCATCGATGTCATGATCCCGATCCTCAATCCCGCCGGGGTTCAGGAAATTCTCGACTACGGCCTCTACGGCTGGGCGATGTCGCGCTTCTGCGGCAGCTGGGTCGCGCTCAAATCCATGCACGAGACGGTGGAATCGACCGCCGTGATCGACGGCAGCCTCGAGCGCGTCAACATCGTCATTCCGCAAGATTTCGCCATGCCGGAAGGCGGCCTCAACATCCGCCTGCGCGACACCATCCTCGGCCAGGAGGCGCGGCTGCATGACTACAAGCGCGACGCCATGCTCGCCTTCGTGCGCGCCAACAAGCTCAACAAGTACATCACCTCGGGCGGCCGCCGGCCGAAGATCGGCGTCATCACCGTGGGCAAGAGCTATCTCGACGTGCGCCAGGCGCTCGACGAGCTCGGCATCGACGAGGTCAAGTGCAACGATCTCGGCATCCGGCTCTACAAGATCGCCTGCCCGTGGCCGATCAGCCGGGACGACCTCAAGCAGTTCGCCGACGGCCTCGAGCTCATCATCGTGGTCGAGGAGAAGCGCTCGCTGATCGAGGTGCAGGTGCGCGAGGAGCTTTACGGCACCGCCAACCAGCCGGTCTGCATCGGCAAGAAGGACGAGCAGGGCAACTGGCTGTTCCCGGTGAAGGGCGCGCTCGACCCCAACGAGGTCGCGATCTGCATCGGCGAGCGCATCCTGCAGAGGGTCGGGCCCAACGAGGAGATCGCGGCGCGCGTCGCCCGGCTGAAGGACGCGCAGCGCATTCTCGCGGCGACCGAGGACGTCGCGGTGCGCATTCCCTATTTCTGCTCGGGCTGCCCGCACAATTCATCGACCGTCGTGCCCGAGGGCATGCGCGCCTATGCCGGCATCGGCTGCCACTACATGGCGCAATGGATGGACCGCTCGACGCTGGGCTTCACCCAGATGGGCGGGGAGGGCGCGAACTGGATCGGCGAGGCGCCGTTCAGCAAGCGGCCGCACGTGTTCCAGAATCTCGGCGACGGCACCTACAACCATTCCGGCTACATGGCGATCCGCGGGGCGATCGCCTCGGGCGTGAACATCACCTACAAGATCCTGTTCAACGACGCCGTCGCCATGACCGGCGGCCAGCCCAATGACGGCGGACTGACGGTGCCGCAGATCGCGCGCCAGGTGGCGGCGGAAGGCGCAAAGCGCGTCGTCGTAGTCACCGACGAGCCCTGGAAGTACTCGAAGCGCGAGGACTGGCCGCGCGGGCTCACCATCCACCATCGCGACGAGCTGATCCCGGTGCAGCAGGAGCTGGCCAAGATCCCGGGCGTCACCGTGCTGATCTACGACCAGACCTGCGCCGCCGAGAAGCGCCGCCGCAGGAAGCGCGGGCATTTCCCCGATCCCGACAAGCGGGTGATCATCAACGAGCTTGTGTGCGAAGGCTGCGGCGACTGCGGCGTGAAATCGAACTGCGTCTCGGTACAGCCGCTGGAGACCGAATGGGGGCGCAAGCGCACCATCGACCAGTCGAGCTGCAACAAGGATTTTTCCTGCGTGAAGGGCTTCTGCCCGTCGTTCGTGACCGTCCACGGCGGCAAGCTCAAGCAGGGCACGGGTGTCGCGGCCGACCAAGATCTCGCGCCGCTGCCGCAGCCGAGCCTGCCGGCGATCCGCAAGACCTACGACATCATCGTCACCGGCGTGGGCGGCACCGGCATCGTCACCATCGGCGGCATCCTCGGGATGGCGGCGCATCTCGAGGGCAAGGGCGTCGGCGTGCTCGACATGGCCGGCCTCGCGCAGAAGGGCGGGGCGGTCTACAGCCACATGCGCATCGCCGAGCGGCCGGAGGATATCCATGCCATCCGGATCGCGGCCGGCGCCGCCGATCTCGTGCTCGGCGGCGACATCGTGGTGGCCGGCAACAAGAAGGTGCTCGCCGCGGTCAAGCACGGAACGACCGAAATGGTCATCAACCTCGCCGAGTTCCTGCCCGGCGATTTCACCCGCAACGCCGATTTTTCGCTGCCGACCGAGCGGCTCAAGCGCGCCATCGTGGCCGATGCCGGCCGCGAGAAGACGCACTTCATCGATGCCACGCGCGCCGCGACCGCGCTGTTCGGCAACAGCGTCGGGGCCAATATTTTCCTCGTCGGCTATGCCTACCAGCTCGGTGCGATCCCGCTCTCGGCCGCCTCGATCGAGCAGGCGATCGAGCTCAACGGCGAAGCGGTGGCGATGAACAAGGCGGCGTTTCATTGGGGCCGCCGCGCGGTGGTGCAACCGGCCGCGGTCGAGGCGCTGGTCAAGCCGGCGCCCGAGGCGGTGAGCGATGCGCGCACGCTCTCGCAGTCGTTCGACGAAGTGGTCGCGCGCCGGGTCGCGTTCCTCACCGCCTATCAGAACGCCGCCTATGCGGCGCGCTATCGCCACTTGGTGGAGAAGACCAGGGCGGCCGAGACGGCGCGCGCGCCAGGCAAGACCGGTCTGGCCGACGCGGTTGCGCGCTATCTCTTCAAGCTGATGGCCTACAAGGACGAATACGAGGTGGCCCGGCTCTATTCCGACGGCGCCTTCGTCAAGCAGGTGAACAACGAGCTCGGCGGCGAGCGCCTGCGCTTCCACGTGCATCTGGCGCCGCCGCTGCTCGCGCGCCGCGACAAGGCCACCGGCGAGCCGAGGAAGATGACCTTCGGCCCGTGGATTTTCCCGCTCTTCGGCCTGCTCGCCAAATTCAAGTTCCTGCGCGGCACCGCCTTCGATCCGTTCGGCTATTCGACCGAGCGCAAGACCGAGCGCGCGCTGGTGCACGACTACGAGGCTCTGCTCGAGGAGGTGCTGGGCAAGCTCACCGCCGACAACCATCACATCGCGGTGGGGCTTGCGGCCATTCCGGAGAAAATCCGCGGCTTCGGCCACGTCAAGCTGCGCCACCTCAAGGCCGCCAAGGCGGACGAAGGGGCGCTGCTCGATCAGCTCCGCGCCGGAGGCGCGCCGCTGCTCAAGGCGGCGGAATAGCGCCGCTTTAGCTGGCGGCGTGCTCCTGCGGTGGCCCGTGCGGACGGGTGCACACGCCGTGCGGGTCCATGCCGCGCCCGGACACGTCTTCACTGTCTGATCTCGAAAAATTGCAGAGTTTTCGGATAAGATCATGCGACCGGCGGTGAACGGCGGCGGGGCCTGATAGCCCCGCAAGACTTGACGCGGTGAACTGGGAGGATTGTAGTGGCGACCGATGTTGCCCGCGCTCGCGCGTTCCCGAACTCCCTGATCCGGAATGCTCGACCGGCTGCGCAGCGGCCGGAGCGCGTCGCGTGAGCGCGGCCGTACACTTGCTGGAGGTGTCGAACGTCTCGATCCGGTTCGGCGGCGTGCGGGCGCTGAGCGATGTGAGCTTTCATGTCGAGAACGGCGAGGTGTTCTCGATCATCGGGCCCAACGGCGCCGGCAAGACCTCGATGCTCAACTGCATTTCCGGCCGCTATCGCCCGACCCAGGGCCAGCTGTTCTACAAAGGCCGGCCGCTCGGGCGCCGCTCGATCAACGACCGCGCCCGGCTGGGCATCGGGCGCACGTTTCAGAATCTCGCTTTGTTCAGCCACATGTCGGTGCTCGACAACATCATGGTCGGCCGCCATCATCTGATGCGCAACAATTTCGTGACCGGCATGCTGTACTGGGTCGGCGGCGCGCAACGCGAGGAGCAGGAGCATCGCCGCAAGGTCGAGGACATCATCGACTTTCTCGAGATCCAGCACGTGCGCAACGAGCCGGCCGGTACGCTGCCCTACGGCCTGCGCAAGCGCGTCGAGCTCGCGCGCGCGATCGCCATCGAGCCCGAGCTGATCCTGCTCGACGAGCCGATGGCCGGCATGAACCTCGAAGAGAAGGAGGACATGGCGCGCTATGTCGTCGATCTCAACCAGGAGCTCGGCAAGACGGTGATCATGATCGAGCACGACATGGGTGTGGTCATGGACATCTCGCACCGCATCATGGTGCTCGATTTCGGCCGGAAGATCTGCGAGGGAAGCCCCGAGGAGGTGCTGGCCAACGAGCACGTCAAGCGCGCCTATCTCGGCGTGGAGGACGAGGTGCTGCGCGCGGAGGAAGAGGAGCGCGCGGCGCAATGATGGATATGCGCACCGAGATCGCGCACGTGGAGGGCTCGACCTGCGGCTGGCCCGAAGCCTCGGGCGTCGCGGCCGAGGTCGTCGTCCATGACACCACGCCGCGCATGCTCGCGCGCAACGCGCGCCAATATCCCGACCTGATCGCGCAGCGCGAGAAGGAATTCGGCATCTGGACCAGCTACACGTGGCGTTCGGTCGAGGATCATGTGCGCCGGATGGCGGCCGGCCTTGCCGCGCTGGGCGTCGCCGCCGGCGACGTCGTGGTGCTGATCGGCGACAACCGCCCGGCCTGGGTCTGGGGTGAGATCGCCGCGCATGCCTGCCGGGCGCGGAGTCTGGGCATCTATCGCGACGCGCTCGAGGACGAGATCGCCTATCTCGTCGGCCTGACCTCGCCGAAAGTGGTGATCGCCGAGGACGAGGAGCAGGTCGACAAGTTCCTCAGCCTCGGACAGCGTATTCCGAGCGTCGAGCGCATCGTCTATCTCGACCCGCGCGGGATGCGCAAATACGACGACCCGCGCCTGATGTTCGCCGCCGATCTCGAAGCATCCGGCCAGCTTGCGCTGGACGGCGATGGCGAATGCTACGAGCGCATGGTCGCCGCGACGCGGGCCGACGATGTCGCCATTCTGTGCACGACCTCGGGCACGACCTCGCACCCCAAGCTCGCCGAGTGGACGCACCGCGCCTTCCTCGGCCATGCCGCCGCCTATCTCGCGGCCGATCCGAAGGGCTCCGACGACGAGTACGTCGCGGTGCTGCCGCTGTCCTGGGTCATGGAGCAGATGTACTCGGTCGGCTGGAACCTGATCGCCCGGATGAAGGTCAACTTCCCGGAGGAGCAGGCCACGGTGATGGCCGATCTGCGCGAGATCGGGCCGACCTTCCTGCTGCTCGCGCCCCGCGTCTGGGAGCAGATGGCGGCCGATGTGCGCGCCCGCATGATGGACGCGAGCGCTTGGAAGCAGGCGATCTACCAGTGGGGCGTGCGCCGCGGGGTCGCGGCCGTCGAGCGGGGCTCCCGCTCGTGGGTCGCCGACAAGCTGCTGTTCGCGGCATTGCGCGACCGCTTGGGCTTCAAAAATCTCACCTCCGCCGCCACCGGCGGCGCAGCGATGGGGCCCGACACGTTCAAGTTCTTCCTCGCCATGCGCGTCCCGCTGCGCCAGCTCTACGGGCAGACCGAGGCGCTCGGCGCGCATACCATTCACCGGGCGGACGACGTCGATCACGACACGGTCGGCTATCCGATGCCCGGCGTCGAGATCGCGATCAAGGACCCCGATGCCGACGGGCTCGGCGAGATCATCGTGCGCCACCCGCACATGATGACGGCGTACCACAAAAATCCCGCCGCCAGCGTCGAGGTGTTCGGCGCCGACGGCTGGTTCCTGACCGGCGACGCCGGCTACCTGACCCCCGAGCGTCAGCTCGTCGTGGTCGATCGCGCCAACGACCTGGCGGCCACCTCGACGGGAGTGCGCTTCTCGCCGCAATACATCGAGAACAAGCTCAAGTTCTCGCCCTTCGTCGCCGAGGCCGTGATCATCGGCGCCGGTCGCCCCTACCTGACCGCCATCATCTGCATCCGCTACCCGGTCGTGAGCAAATGGGCGGAGAAGCGCCGCATCGCCTTTACCACCTACACCGATCTCGCCGCGCGGCCGGAGGTCTACGCGCTGCTGCGGCGCGAGATCGAGATCGTCAACGCGTCGCTGTCGGAGGGCCAGCGCATCCGCAAGTTCGTGCTGCTGTACAAGGAGCTCGACGCCGACGACGGCGAGCTGACCCGCACCCGCAAGGTGCGCCGCGGCGTGATCGGCGAGAAATACGGCGCCATCATCGATGCGCTCTATTCCGATGCCGGCCATATCGACATCGACACCGTGATCCATTTCCAGGACGGCACCCGGCAGCGCATCGTCACCAAGTTGAAGAACGAGAGCCTCGAAGCGGGGGCGGGCGGGATCGGTCGCGCATGAATTGGGACCTGCTCGTCCAGTTGCTGGTCAACGGGCTCATCGTCGGGATGCTCTACGGCGTCGTCGCGATGTGCTTCACGCTGATCTACAAGTCGACCCAGGTGGTCAATTTCGCGCAAGGCGAATTCCTGGTGCTGGGCGCCTGGATCTGCTGGTTCTTCATCGTGAAATGGCAGCTGCCGTTCGCGGTCGCATTCGCGTTTGCGCTGGTCTTCACCACGCTCTACGGCATCCTGGTGCAGGTCGTCATCCTGCGCCCCTTGATCGGCGAGCCGGTCATCTCCGTCATCATGGTGACGATCGGCCTGTCGATCTTCATGCAGGCTTTGCTGAACTGGGCCTTCGGCAACAACGCCGCCCGCTTCCCGGACGTGTTCGGAACCGAGAAGATCGCTATCGCCGGTCTCAACGTCGAGACCGCCTATCTCATGAGTTTCGTGCTGTCGCTCGTGATCATGGTCGTGTTCTTCTATTTCTTCCGCTATTCGCGCTACGGCCTGGCGATGCGGGCGACGGCCTACAACCAGCAGGTCGCGCAGAGCCTCGGCATCTCGGTCAAGCAGGTGTTCGCGATGGCGTGGGCGATCTCGGCGCTGGTCTCCTGCATGGCGGGCGTCGTGCTCGGCCTCGTCAACGCGGTCTCCAACTCGCTCGCCGTCATCGGCATCAAGGTGTTTCCGGCGGTCATCGTCGGCGGCCTCGACTCCATCGTCGGCGCGGTGGTCGGCGGCGTCATCATCGGCCTCCTCGAGAACCTCGCCGAGTTCGTCGACGGCCAGTACCTGCAGATCGGCAACATGTACGCGGTGGCGCCGTTCTACGTGCTCATCATCATCCTGATGATCCGGCCCTATGGCCTGTTCGGCACCGAGAACATCGAGCGGCTATGACGCGGGTATATTGATATATGCACGGAAGGTTCTGACCAAATGCGTCGACGTTCGAATTTGCGTCCTCATCCTGAGGAGGCGGCGAAGCCGCGGACTCGAAGGATGAGGCGGCCACCGATCTCGGGTGTACCCGAGATCGGCGGTATTGAATGCGTAGGTTGGCGATCCCGACTAACGATGCCCCTCATGCTTCGAGACGCCGCACTGCGCGCGGCTCCTCAGCCTGAGGGCGAGAGAAATCAACCGCCCACTGTGTCCAGCTACTAGCCCATGTCCTACGTCCCCTATCCCCGGCCCTGCGGCGACTTCCGGTCGAGCTACGCCGCCGACATGACCCTGTTCCGCACGCGCGGGGCGACGGTCATGGCATGGGCCGGCGTCGCGCTCCTGCTCGCGCTTCCGCTGTTCGCCGGCGATTACCTGCTGAGCCAGCTCATTGTGATCGGCATCTACGGCATCGCCGCGCTCGGGCTCAACGTGCTGGTCGGCTTCACCGGCCAGATCTCGCTCGGCCACAGCGCGTTCTTCGGCTTCGGCGCGTTCGCCTCCGCCTGGCTCGGCACCGCGCATGGCGTGCCGCCGCTGGTCAGCATCCCGATCGCCGGCGTCATGACCACGGCGCTAGGAATGATCTTCGGCATACCGGCGGCGCGGCTCAAGGGACTCTATCTCGCCATCGCCACGCTCGCCGCGCAATTCATCCTCGAGGACTTCTTCGCCCGGGCGGACTGGTTCACGGGCGGCTCGTCTGGAGCTCCGGCGGAGCGGGCGAGCCTGTTCGGCATGCCGCTCGACAGCGACCGAAGCTATTTCTACCTCGTCCTGTTCTGGTTCGTCCTGAGCTATGTCGGCGTCGCCAATCTGATGCGCACGCGCGACGGCCGTGCGCTGGTCGCCGTGCGCGATCACTATCTCTCCGCCGAGGTGATGGGAATCAACCTGACCCGCTACCGCATCCTCTCCTTCGGCATATCGAGCTTCTTCGCCGGCATCGGCGGCGCGCTCTATGCGCATTACCTCGGATTCGTGTCCGCCGAGGCGTTCACCATCCTGCTCTCCATCCAGTTTCTGGCGATGATCATCATCGGCGGGCTCGGCTCGGTGGCGGGCTCGGTGCTCGGGACTGCCTTCATCCTCCTGCTTCCGCAGGTCATGCAGGCCGGCGCCGCGACGCTGGCCGACGTGTTTCCCGCGATGCAGCAGGGCGTCGCCTACATCAAGGAGATGTCGATCGGAGCGGCGATCATCCTGTTCCTGATCTTCGAGCCGCAGGGTCTCATTCACCGCTGGCGGTTGATTCGCGCCAGCTTCAAGCTCTATCCGTTCTCGTACTAGGAGTTGGAATTACAATTCGGTGATACTGGAACAGCGACTGGCAGTGAAATTCCGTGACCGTGCCGCGATTTCGCTGAGCTCCCTCTCCCGACCGAACTCGGGCTTGCCCGACCTGCGCGAGCTTGAAGACGCGCCCCGGGCAAGCCCCGGGCGCGTGGGAGAGGGAGCCCAACGCGCTCGCTGACAGATCATCAGCCCACGTCCGAAGTGCGAGTCACCCTTCAACGATACTGGGTACCCTGAGTCATAAATTTGCTAGTGTCCCTTTGATCCCGAGGTTCGCATCAGGGGGTATCGCGAGGATTTGCGAGCTTCGTGTCGGACACTAGGCGAAGTCCGTTGCTCTCGGCGGCGAGCGACGGCCGGCACTCGAGGTCGCCGCCGCGGGAGAAACGACATGAAAAGGGCTGTTATGGCCGTGAGCTGCCTGGTCGCGAGCGCCGCATTCCCGGCCCTGGCACAGGACAAGGTTTTCGTGGGCCACTTGGCGGACTACACCGGCGCCACGTCCTTCGTCGGCAAATATTACGGACCGGGCGTGCGCGACGCGGTCGACTTCATCAACGCCAACGGCGGTGTCGCCGGCACGCCGATCGACATGGAGACCGTCGACTACGCCTATAAGATTCCGGACGCCATCGCCAACTACAAGCGCTGGAAGGGCAAAGGCATGGTCGCGCTCCAGGGCTGGGGCACCGGCGACACCGAGGCGCTCATCGGCTTCGTCGCCGACGACAAGATACCGGTGTTGTCCGCCTCTTATTCCGGCCATCTGACCGATCCGACCGGCAAGAATCCCAACACCAAGAAGCCGGCGCCGTACAATTTCTTCTACGGCCCATCCTACACCGATGCCTGCCGCGCGATGGTGCAGTGGGCCGCGGGCGACGCCAAGGCCAGGGGTATCGCCAAGCCGAAGTTCCTCCACACCGGCGACAACCATCCCTACCCGAACGCGCCGAAGGAGGCCTGCGGCGCCTTCGCCAAGGAGCTTGGATTCGAGGTGCTCACCCCGGTCGTCATCCCGCTCAAGCCGGGAGACTTCAAGGCGCAGTGTCTGACCATCAAGGATTCCGGCGCGAACTACGTCTATATCGGCAACCTGGGCGGCTCGGTCGTCTCCATGGTCAAGTCGTGCGGCACCGTCGGGCTCGACGTCACCTATCTCGCGAACATCTGGGCGGGCGACGAGCCGACGATCGCCGCGGCGGAGGCGAAGAACTACATCTTCCCGTCGGCCACCCCGTTCTGGGACCAGGACGCGCCGGGCATGAAGCTCGTGCGTGCGATCGCCGACAAGAGCGGCTTCGCCAAGGACAGCAAGCCGACCCATCACTACATCCGCGGCATCTGCTCCGCCTATTACATGAAGGAAGCGATGGAGTGGGCGAAGGCGCACGGCGGCATCACCGGCGAGAACATCCGGCAGGGCATGTACGCCAAGCAGGACTGGGTGCCGAAAGGGCTCGAAGGCGTCTGCATCCCCTCGACCTGGACCCCGACCGACCATCGCGGCACCATGACGGTCTCGATCAACCGCGGCGACTTCGAGAACGGCAAGGTCAAGATCCAGAAGATCGCCGACACCACGCTCAAGCGCGAGGACCGCTGGCTCGGCCAGTAGGCGCCGGATCGTGCCGCTTGCTCGGCGATGCCGCATTTGCCCTCTCCACCCGAACTCGGGCTTGCCCGAGTTCGGGCACTCTTCAGTTGGGCCGAAGTCGGATAAATCCGACTTCGGCTGCGGGAGAGGGCAGCTCGGTATTTCAGCGACGATGAAGGGTGAGGGGGGACGAGTGCGCGATTCTGTGCGAAGCGGCCCCCTCACCCAATCGCGATATGTTGCACAACCTTTGAGCCCTCTCCCGCGAGGGGAGAGGGCGCACATGCGCCGGCGTCGCCCGCGTCACGTTTCCAACGCGTGCCTTGTCACGAGCACCATTGAATCCATTCCATGAGACCGTGATTCGATCCAATCGAAGCTGATCATGGTCTGCATCCCGGCGCCCCATTCCCGGAGCGAGACGAACATGGAAGCGGCCACGGCAGCAACACAAGGTCGGGCGGCGGCCGATCCGGCGATCCTCGAGGTCAAGAACATCGAGGTCGTCTTCAACGACGTCATTCTCGTGCTGCGCGGGCTCAGCCTCGCGGCGCGCCGCGGCGGCATCACCGCGCTCCTTGGCGCCAACGGCGCCGGCAAGTCGACGACGCTGAAGGCGATCTCCGGCTTGCTGCCGGTCGAGGACGGCGCCGTCACCCGCGGCAGCGTGTCGTTCGACGGCGAGGAGATCACCCGCCTGCCGCCGAACCGCATCGTGCAGCGCGGCATCTTCCAGGTGATGGAAGGCCGCGGCATCGTGCAGGACATGACGGTGATCGAGAACCTTCGCCTCGGCGCCCACACCCGGCGGTCGGCGCGCCTGGGCGAGGACATGGATCAGGTGTTCGCGTACTTCCCGCGATTGAAGGAGCGCACCGGGCTCGCCGGCTATCTGTCGGGCGGCGAGCAGCAGATGCTGGCGATCGGCCGCGCGCTGATGGCCAAGCCGCGGCTGATCCTGATGGACGAGCCGTCGATGGGGCTGTCGCCGCTCCTGGTGCGGGAGGTGTTCGGCATCATCCGCCGCCTCAACCGCGATCTCGGGATATCGATCCTGCTGGTCGAGCAGAATGCCAACATGGCGCTGCGCGCCGCCGACTACGGCTACATCATGGAGGGCGGCAAGGTGGTGCTCGACGGCACCGCCGAGAGCCTCATGCGCAACGAGGACGTCAAGGAATTCTATCTGGGCGGCAGCCGCGGCGAGCGTCGCTCGTTCAAGAACCTCAAGTCGTTCAAGCGACGCAAGCGTTGGCTTTGACGACCTTCCCGCACCCATGAACGCGACCTCCGACCACTTCGACCAGCTCGAAATCCGCGATCCCGAGGAGCGCGAGCGCGATATCTTCGCCCGCCTGCCCGGCCTCCTCGCGCGGGCCATCCGCGCGCCGGGCTGGGCCGCGCAGCTCGCCGGCGTCGATCCCCAAGCCGTGCGCTCGCGCGCGGCGCTCGCCGGGTTGCCGCTGCTGCGCAAGTCCGCGTTGACGGCGATGCAGAAGGAGCGTCCGCCGTTCGGCGACTTCAACGTCACCGCGCCCGGCCGGATGCGCCGCCTGCTGATGTCGCCCGGGCCGATCTTCGAGCCCGAAGGCGACGGCGACGACGCCTGGGGCGCGGCGCGCGCGCTCTATGCCGCCGGCTTCCGCTCGGGCGATGTCGTGCACAACTCGTTTTCCTATCACCTCACCCCGGGCGGCTTCATCATGGAGTCGGGCGCGCATGCGTTCGGCTGCGCGGTCATCCCCGCCGGCACCGGCAATACCGAGCAGCAGCTCGAGGCGATCGCGCAGCTCAAGCCCAGCGGATATCTCGGCACGCCCGATTTCCTGAAGGTCCTGCTCGACGTCGCGGCCAAGGCGGGCAAGGACGCTTCCTCGCTCGAGCGCGGGCTCGTTTCGGGCGCGGCGCTGCCGGCCTCGCTGCGCCGGGAGCTGGCCGCGCGCGGCGTCGCCGTGCGCCAGTGCTACGCCACCGCCGACGTCGGCGTCATCGCCTATGAGAGCGGCCCCGCTCCAGATGGGATGATCGTCAACGAGACGGTGCTCGTCGAGATCGTGCGGCCCGGCACCGGCGATCCGGTCGCCGCGGGCGAGGTGGGCGAGGTCGTCGTCACCGCGTTCAACCCCGACTATCCCATGATCCGGCTCGCCACCGGCGACCTCTCCGCGGTGATGCCGGGCCGCTCGTCCTGCGGGCGCACCAACATGCGCATCAAGGGCTGGATGGGACGCGCCGATCAGACCACCAAGGTCAAGGGCATGTTCGTGCATCCCGGCGAGGTCGCGGACGTCGGCCGGCGCCATCCCGAGCTCGGGAGGCTGCGGCTCGTCGTCACCCGTGCGGGCGAGCAGGACGCCATGACCCTGCTGGCGGAATGCGCAACCCCGGCGGACGGATTGCGGGCGGCGGTGGTCGCCACGCTGCGCTCGGTGACCAAGCTCGCCGGCGAGGTGAAATTCGTCGCGGCCGGCAGCCTCCCGAACGACGGCAAGGTGATTGCCGACGAACGGCCGGTGGGATCATGATGGGAAGGGTGTTCGTGCACGTGCGCAAGGCTGATCCTCTCCGACCAGACCAGGAGCTGACAAATGGGAATGCTCGACGTCCCCGCTGCCGCTGTCCCGGATGCAGCAAACCGGATTTGTAGGGTCGGGAGGAGGCGCGGCGGCAACCGGGGCATCGATCCCTCGCCGGTCGGCATGGGCATCGGCGGATCCTTTGCCGCGGTTCTCATCTGCGCCGGCGCACTGCTGATGACCTCGGGTACGGCGAGCGCCGCGGCGAAAGCGCCCGTGCTCGACGCGAAGGCCATCAATGACGCCCAGCTGTCGGCGCCGTCCGGCAAGGCACGCGCTCCCGCTCCCAGCGCGGCCGCAATCGTCAAGTCCGAGGTGTTGCTCGATCGCGCCGGCTTCTCGCCGGGCCAGATCGACGGCAAGAGCGGGACGAATGATAAAAAGGCGATCGCCGCGTTTCAGGACGCAAACGGCATCAAGCCGAGCGGCACGCTCGACGCCCAGACCTGGGAGCGCCTGGCGGCGACGTCCAGCGACCCGGCGCTGGTCGAATATGAAATTGCGCCAGGGGACGTGAAGGGTCCTTTCAACAAGACCATTCCAAAGTCATTGGAAAAAAAGGCGGAGATGAAGAACCTCTTCTACACCAGCCCGCGCGAGCTGCTCGCCGAAAAATTCCATGTCGACCCCGCTCTGTTGACGCGGCTCAATCCGAAGGCGTCGTTCGACGCCGCCGGCACCAAGATCATGGTGCCGAACGTCGCGCGCAAGCCGTCGCAGACGAAGGTCGCGAAGGTCGTGGTGGACAAATCCGCGAAAACGGTGCGCGCGTTGGACCGCGACGGCAAGATGGTCAGCTTCTATCCGGCCTCGGTCGGCAGCGAGGAGCGGCCGGCGCCCAGCGGCACGCTGCCGATCAAATCCGTCGTGGAGAATCCGACCTACCACTACACACCCAAGCTCAAGTTCAAGGGCGTGAAGTCACAGAAGCCCTTCACCGTCGCCGCCGGCCCCAACAATCCGGTCGGCAACATGTGGATCGATCTCGGCGACGGCTACGGCATTCACGGCACCCCGGAGCCGCAGCATATCAGCAAGACCGAATCGCACGGCTGCGTCCGCCTCACCAATTGGGACGCGCAGGCGCTCGGGAAGATGGTTCAGAAGGGGACCAAGGTCGAGTTCATCAACTGACGAGGCGGCGCCTGCCGCCGGGTCGTGGCGGGCCGGCGCCAGCGAGTGCGGAAAGGCGCCCGGCAGGCGCAGCGTCCGTGGCGGACAACTACGGCAAGCCGTCGCGACCGCCTTGCATTCGATGATCGCGCTCAGGGCGAGGCGAAGCTCATCGCGATCGGTAGCCCGCGCAACGACGGCACGGTGATCGCGGTCGAGTGGCGGCGAGGTGATGCGATGCGCCCACCTCGGTGCAAGTCCTCTCGGGTGTCGACTATCTTCGGATCATAGTGGACGTGCTTGGTGAGGATCCGGCCGAAAGCGCCGGCGATCAGCATCAGAACAATCGCCGCGACAAAAAAGCCTTTGCTGAGCCGAATATTTCGCCGCTCGACGATGAACATCGCCAATCCCCGCTTGGTCGTTGCCATCCCCGCATCCCCGCGGAAGCATGAATGTTCATGATATGTTCACGCGCAGCACGGTAGTGGGTCAATTTCCGGCAACTGACCCACTACCCACATTCCTGCAAGAGTTGCGGGCGTTTTCTCAGACAAGGAGGGATCGCGATACCGCCGCGCCGCCGCGGCCACGCCGCCCGGCCGCTCCCGCGCCGGCGTTTGCGCGCGCATCGGAACCATTCGCGTCTGTGACGCTTGTGCTTGCATGCAGACTGATCGGGGGTTTGCACAAGGTTCCGGGCGTCGTGTGGTCGCAGGCCTTGCAGGCCTCGCCGGAGCGGTCGTATGCGGCGCGGTCCTGTGTTTCGCGGCCGGCGTCGCGTCGGCCCAAGAGCGGCTGAAACAAGAGTTCGCCGAGACAAGCGCCGCTGAAACAAGAGTCCCTGAAACAAGAGCCCCTGAAACAAGCGCCGCTGAAACAAGAGCCCCTGAAACAAGAGCCCCTGAAACGGGAACCGCTGAAGCTCGCAGGCAGCCAGCTCGAGCCGGTCAAATGGAGCGAGCTCGCGGGCTGGACGGCGGATGATCATCTCGCCGCTTTCGCCGCCTATCAGGCCGGCTGCCGGGCTTCGTACAAGATGCCGCGCACCGAGGATCACAGACAGATCTCGCAAGCCCTCGGGAACGTCTGCCGCAAGGCCCTGGCCCTGCGGCCGCAGGATTCGGCTACCGCCCGCGCCTTCTTCGAGCAGAATTTCCAGCCCGTCCGCATCGCGCGTCTGGGCGAGGCCGAGGGCCTGGTGACCGGCTACTTCGAGCCGGTGGTTGCGGGCTCGCGCTTTCCCAGTCCCGAATTTCCGGTGCCGATCTACCGCCGGCCGCGCGACCTGGTCGCCGCCGGCTACCAGCCCGGCTCCCCCGCTTTTCCGAACAAGGGCGTGCGGATCGGCCGCCGGAACGAGAACAACGAGCTCGTGCCGTACCACGACCGCGGCGCCATCGAGGCCGGCGCGCTCGACGGGGAGAAGCTCGAAATCTGCTGGATCAAGGATCCGCTCGACCTGATCGCGATCCAGATCGAGGGCTCGGCGCGGGTGATCCTCGAGGACGGCACGCCGCTGCGCATCAGCTACGATTCGCACAACGGTTATCGCTACAGCTCGATCGAGCGCGTGCTCGTCGAGCGCAATCTCATTCCGCGCAAGGAGATGTCGCGGGAGCACATTCGCGACTGGATGGCCGCGCATCCGGACGAAGCCGCGAAGGTGCGCGCCACCAACCGCTCCTACGTGTTCTTCCGCGTCACCGGGCTCACCAACGAGGGCGAGCCGGTGGGCGCGCAGGGCGTGCCGTTGACGCCGGGCCGGTCCATCGCCGTCGACCGGGTGCACGAATACGGGACGCCGTTCTTCATCGAGGCCGATCTGCCGATCGAGGGCGCCAAGCCCGCTTCACCGTTCCACCGGCTGATGATCGCGCAGGATACCGGATCGGCGATCGTCGGGCCCGCGCGCGCCGATCTCTACCTCGGCGCCGGCGACGACGCCGGCCGCATCGCCGGCCGCATCCGCCATCCCGGCCGCTTCGCGATGCTGCTGCCGCGCGAGCTCGACATGGTCGCGGCCGGCGGCGGGATGCCGTTGCCGGCGCCGAAGCCGAAGATCGCCGGGATTGCCGTCGCGAAACAGGACGGCAAGGGCAGGGCGGTCTCCGCTGGTGCCGGCGCGATCACGGACGGCCGGCATATGCCGGTGCCGGCGGCGAAGGCGAAGAGCGCCGGGAGCGAAGTCGAGAAGCCGGAGCGCAAGGGCAAGGCCACGTCTCTCGGCGCACGCGCGAGCACGGACGGCAGGCATCCGCCGTTACCCGCTCCGAAGACCAAGATCATCGTGAGCGAAACCGGGAAGCCGGACCGCAAGGGCAAGGCGAACTCCGACAACGCGGCATGGACCGTCGCCGGCAAGCAGAAGGTTTCGTCATCGGCCAAGACGACGATCGCCGAGACCGACGGCAGGAAAGACGTCATCAGGAAACCGAACGGTAAGGGCAAAGCCGAGTCCACGAAGTCCGGCGCGCTCGCGACCGGAAAGCCAACATCGGGACTGAAAACGAAGATCGTCGAAACCGAAGCCAAGAAAGAAGTCAAGAAACAAGACGGCAAGGGCAAAGCGGAGTCCGCCAGCTCCGGCGCGACCACGGCGGGCAGGCATATGCCCTCGCCGGTGCCGAAGACGAAGATCTCCGAGACCGAAGCTAGGAAACAGGACGGCAAAGGTAAGGCGGAATCCACCAAGGCTGGCGAGGATCGGAGAGCGGCGGCAAAGTCGGGCCGGCAAGCCGCCTCCACGCGCAGGAGCGAACGCTCATTGTATTGATGGTGGCCGCGAACCAGCTACCGAACGTTGCCGCCGCGAGCACCGACGCAGACGCTACGACTGCAATTGCGTCGCAACATGTTGGCGTGAGACATCGGCTGCGCGGCCGAGACGGCAGCTCGGTATTGCGCATCGCTGTCCGCGTGTCCCGGGCGCAGCGCAGCACGAAGTGGTGGGCTGCAGCCCCGGGACCGTTAAGGACACCGCCTTCGCGACGGTCCCGGACCAGCGGTGCACCGCTTCGCTTTCGCTCGCGCTGCGCCGCATCCGGGACACATGACGGCATCACCTAGCGTCTATGGGATCAAGCTCGCGGGTGATACACGCGCCGAATGATGGGCGTGCCGCCGCGCCATAGCGAAAATGAGCCTCCGCCGTCATCCGGCCGCGCGCAGCCACGGCCATCGTGACGTGGCGGATTCGGGCGACGGCCGTATGCGCGCCTGTGCCATCGCCTGCCATGCGTCTCGCTGCGCCCGCATGTCATCCAGTGCGGTCTTGAGGTCCGCCAGCTGCTGCTCGGCCAAAGCCAGCTGTTGCCTGAGCTCGGCGTCGGCCCTTGCCTCTGCGGCCCTGCGCCAGGGGATGAGTGACTGCACGCGTCGCTCCGACGCAGCCGGTACAACGGTGTCGATCTCGTAGCCACCATCCTGCTTGCGGGTCGCTGCATGCCACCTGGACTTGAGGGCGCCAGTGATGGTGATCTTGGCCACCCCGGTGGCCCCGTCCGCTTGGCTGAGTGACAGTGCGGTCATGTTATCTCCCAAAGCATCGAAGGATCGCGGGTGCGACGAGACCCGTTCCGCGACGGTGCGCAGGAGAGGGTTAACGAATGGCAAACGCGAACGCTAGGAGGCCCCGCCATGAGTGACACGGCAGCCACCGCTCAAGTCGTCATTCGACCGCCGCTCGCATGGGCGCTCGCCGTCATTGCCGCCTTCGCGCTCGACTGGCTCATGCCCTTGCCGTTCGTGCCGGCGGCGGTGCCTGCGCCCTGGCTTGGCGGTGCGGTGTTTGTCGTGGCGCTTGCGCTGTTCGCCTGGGCGATCGCCACGATCACGCGGGCCGGCTCGAACGTGCCCACCAACATGCCCACCACGTCCATCGTCGACACCGGGCCCTATCGCTTCACGCGCAATCCCATCTACCTCGGCATGATGCTGGGGCTCGTCGGTCTCGCCATTGCCTTCGACAGCCCCTGGCCGCTCGTGACGCTCGTGCCCTTCGCCCTCGTCATCCGCTACGGCGTGGTCGCGCGGGAGGAAGCCTATCTCGAGCGCACGTTCGGCGAGGTCTATCGCCGCTACCGCGCACGCGTGCGGCGCTGGTTGTAGCGCTGTCGACCTCACGAACGGCTCGTAAAACGCGCATCGCTCATCGGTCCGCGAATCAATCCGCCTGCCTGCACGCGGCGTGACAGCGATCGGGCGCCTTCGTGATCGTCGGCAAGTTCCAGCGCCAGGGCTATTGGGGGGTGCGAAAGTTCCCCAATCGAGTTCCAACAACGAGAACGGTAACCCGCTAGAGCATGATCCCAAAAAGTGGATACCGGTTTTCGGAAAAGTTCATGCTCCAACAAAAGGCCACGGAATGGGGCTTTGAAATCCAGCGTTGGTCTTGAACGCGCCCATGTTGTGAGATGATTGGTTTGCGGTCTGAAGGGAGGGGCGAGTGATCTTCTTCAGAGCTGGAATCATTGCGGCATTGCTGATCGTGCTCGGCGCGCTGGGCGGTCCTGCGTGGGCGCAATACGACGCACCTCTGTATCCACCTGCGCCGGTTTCGCCGAGCCAACCCATTCCGCTCAATCCCGATCGCGCAGTTCGTGATCCGGTCGCACCAACGGACGCAACCGGACCGAACCGTATTGATTCGCGTAATGGCGATTCGCGTAATATGGCTGCGCTGCCGCCCGAGGTGCGGCCTGAGACCGGCCCCAGGAAGGAACTGCCGCCGCAGTTTCGGCGCACGCTGGTCGACTACTACACCAGGGAGCCGGCCGGCACGATCATCGTCGATACGCCGAACACCTATCTCTATCTCGTGCTCGGCCAGGGCAAGGCGCTCCGCTACGGGATTGGCGTCGGCCGCGAGGGCTTTACTTGGTCGGGCGCGGAGAAAGTGTCCAGGAAGGCGGAATGGCCCGATTGGAATCCACCGGAGCAGATGATCGAGCGCCAGCCTTATCTTCCGCGCTTCATGGCCGGTGGCGATGGCAACCCGCTCGGCGCGCGCGCGCTTTATCTCGGTGACACCATCTATCGCATTCACGGCACCAATCAGCCGTCCACCATCGGCACCTTCGTCTCCTCGGGCTGCATCCGGCTCACCAACGAGGACATCACGGACCTGCATTCCCGCGTCAAGGTCGGCACGCGCGTGGTGGTGCTGCCGGGCAGGGAGCAGGCAACAGCCGTGACGACAGGGGTTGGTTCGTCCAGGGGGACGGCCTCCCGCGACAAGCCGCCTGGCTCCCCATCGAGTTCGGATCCACCGGCAAAGCGATTCACCCCTGCGGAGATCGCCGCCAAGCTGCGCGATATCGATGCCTTGGTCTCGCAGGGCCGGCCCCTTGCCGATGCGACTCGCCGGGCGGGTATATCAGCGGCGACATATCATCGCTGGCGTCAGGCGCTCGGGGCACAAAACAACGAGCCGGCGAAACGCCCGGCAGAGCCTGCTCAAGACGCGCCGAAGCGCAGCGTGGAAGGCGAGGCCAGCGCGGTTCGCGAGCCTGCCCCTGCGTCCAAGGGCCATCAGGACTCCAGCGGATTCGAGGAGTAGGGCGACAGGATGGTCCAGGCATGAGCCGGACCGTCTCGGTCTCCCGCCTTGGTGCGGCCGCATAGCTTAACCGGTCCTTAATGACTGCATGCGAGCCTGACGTCGTTTTGGCGTCATGAGACCGGTAGCGAATGCACACTCCACGCAGTGCGGCCAAGGCCGCGGGTGTCACCAAGGCCACCATCTACCGGGCGATCAGAAGCGGTCAGCTGCCGGCCTGCAAGCTGCGCGGCGGAAACTACGCAATTTACCCCGCTGAGCTGCGGCGCGCGTTTCCATCGGCGGCGCGAGCCTCGGCCGGCGTGACGGAGCGAAGCGCCGGCACGTTCCTGTTTCCGGCCTGGGACGTGAGCTGAAGCGGCTCCCGTCCGCATTGACTCAGCGCTTACCCATTCTCTGGCGTCACCCGCGGGCTTGACCCGCGGGTCCATGCTATACGCTCGCGAATAGACCGCACTTTTCTACCGCGCGAAAATGAAATTCTGGTAGTGTCTCAGTTTGAATTTCGGCGGGCTTGGGCCGCGCGGTCCCTGCAAGAAACTGGAGGTCGCATGAGAACCTATCGCCTTCGCGAAGGTCAAATCGTTCGAAGTCGTGGATGGCCCGTTTACCGGCTTTTGCGGCGAAGTGAAAGAAGTGGATGAAAAGTCTTCGACCGTCAAAGTTGCCGTTCAGGTGTATGGCCGCGTGACGTCAATGGATGTAGCGCCTGAACAAATCGAACGGATGGCACAAAATTCAAAGTGAGGTGGCCGTTTCCAGACCCGGCCGGAAAAGGCGGGACGGACGAGGAACAGCTTCAACGCTTCAGGGACGCTCGCGACGGGATTCGCAAGCGGCAGGATTTCAAAGCTCTCTCGACGCGCCGATGAGCCTCGCGGACGAATACAAGCGTCAGGCCCGCTGGAGGGACTGGGAAGCGGTCCTCCGCCTGCTGCCTCTGCGCGTGGGTGAGCGGGTGCTCGATCTCGGCTGCGCCCTCGGGGACCAGTCCGCGATGCTGGCCGCCCGAGGCGCTCAGGTCGTCGGCGTGGACGCCAACGCGGAGCTTCTGGCCCAGGCGGATCGCCGAGCGATCCCGGGCGCGAGCTTCGTTCAGGCTGACGCCGCCGATGTCTCCGGTCTCGGGCTCGACCCGGTCGACGGGATCTGGTCGAGCTTCACGGCGGCTTACTTCCCTGACTTCGGGCCGGTCCTGGCGAGCTGGCTCCAGCTCCTGAGGCCCGGAGGCTGGATCGCCCTGGTGGAGATGGACGACTTGCTGGGGCATGAGCCATTGACCCAAACCTCGCGTCTGATGGTGGACGCGTTCTACGAGGACGCCTGGCGGCACCCGCTGGGGGGGTATGATTTCAGGATGGGCTCGAAGCTTCGTTCGCTGATGGAACGCCAAGGACTGACGATCCTGGAGGAGCGTCGGCTCGACGACCGCGAGCTTTCCTTTCAGGGCAGGGCCGAGCCGGAGGTGCTGCAAGCCTGGCGGGATCGACTGGCGCGGATGAAGGCGCTGAAGGATTTCTCGGCCTTCCGCGCGCCCGGCTTCGAGCAGGAATTTCTCGATGCCTTGAGCCGCGAGGATCACGTCTCGCGCTGCCGCGTCCTCGCGCTGGTGGCCCAGCGATGAGCGCGGTTGCCGTTATCGGCAGGGTCCTTCCGCGCTCATGGCCGCCGAAACCGTCTCGGCGCCTAAACCAGCTGACCTGCCGGTCATGCAGGAGACAAAATTTCTGTTGGTCATCAATATGAAGACCGCCAAGGCGCTTAGCATCAAAATATTCCGACAATCTGCTCTCACTTGCTGACGAAGTGATCGAATAAGTGCTGCTTGCTGCGGTGCATGAGTTGCGAATTGGCACATCTGTATGGACCGGCCGTGCGTTGCAAGCCGAATATAACTGATATGGAGATAATTGGTCTGGCTCATCTGTATTCGGCCCTTGTACGGAGCGTTCTGCTCCCGGCCATCATGGATATCCGCACACATCCGATCTCATTCGCGTCAAGGCCCTGGAAGGCCGCATGTGCCACCAGATCACGGATGTGACGGTCAGACCGTTTCTCCATTTCGTTCAATCGACTCGCAGACCTCGGCAGGAATCCCAGCGTCCTGGATGCTGACGTTAATCTAGCAGTCCGATTTTGGCCTCCCTTGGTGGACCACATTCTGCTCCATTACGCCGCTGTCGGCCGGACGCGCGCTTCGTAGCTGCGTCCTTGCACCAAGACGGTCAAAGCGATGCGTGCGAGCTTGTTGGCAAGCGCGACCGTCAGAACATTACAATGCAAACGCCGCGCCGTAGCCGTGAGCCACGGTCCGAAGCTGTGCTTCGCCCAGCTCGCGGGATGGAGCAGAATGGAGCGGGCTCCTTGGATGAAGAGCATACGCAGGTAGCGATTTCCACGCTTCGTGATGCGGCCAAGAATTGTGCGATCACCGGTCGACATCTGCTTCGGCACCAAGCCAAGCCATGCGGCAAAATCGCGCCCTTTCGCAAAAGCGGCTCCATTGCCGATCGCAGCCACCATCGCGCTTGCGATGATTGGGCCGATGCCCGGAATAGTCATCAATCGTCCACAGCTCACGTCAGCGTGTGCCAAGTCTTCGATCTCATCCGTTACTCTCGTGATCCGATCATCGAGATATTCCCAGTCGCCAATGAGGTCGCTAATGATCCTGATCATGCGGGGCGATAGCACATCGGTCCGCGTGGCCAGGATTTGAGGCAGTTGCTGCCGCAGGAAGCGGTGTCCTTGTCGCACAGGAATGCCGTGCTCCAGAAGGAAGCCGCGAAGCTGATTGATCACAGCTGTCCGATCGCCAATCAGGCGAGAACGCACGCGATGCAGTGCTTGTAGGTCCAGTTGATTGTCTGTCTTAATCGGAACGCAGCGTGTCGAAGGGCGTTGCACAGCTTCCGCGACCGCGTGGGCATCCCGAAAGTCGTTCTTGTGGCCTTGTCTAAACGGCTTGGCATAAGCCGCCGGTACCTGCTTGACCTCGTGACCGAGCGCAACCAACTCGCGGGCCATGTAGTGAGTGGCCATCCCGGCTTCGATCCCGATCAGGCATCGCGGCACGTTCACAAGACGTGCAGAAATCCGACTCCGGGAGACTTTTTCGCGCAGAACGATGGCGCCCTTCTCATCCAGGCCAATTACATGCAGCGTATTCTTACCAGTATCGATACCGATCGTGTGGGCTACCGGGGTGACTCTCTTGCTCGCCATGGCGGCTGCTCCTCTTCAAAAGCCCCAAAGCCGACTGTGTGGGTCGTTCGGGGCACGAGCACGGCCGGTCCATCCCATTCGCGTCATTTCGCTGCTGCGCGGCAATTCGGTCGCATCTGGAGTGAAGCGGACATCAATCACACCGACGGGCGGCCCCTTCCGCGTTCTGCTGAAGGCTCACCCGGCTTCGTCCGCGTGCCGAGGGCGCGTATCGACCAGTTCAATCTTACGTTTTTAGATTGATCCATCGCAGCCCTGACGAAGAGACGGCGGTAACATCGGAGTTCGCGACGGACGAAGATGAGTTCATCACGACGGATGTTCTCACCGTGTGGATCGGTCGCTTCTCATCGTGGGATCCGTGGACCAATTCCCACGGTTGGTTACAATAAGCGCCGCTGACTTGGCGTCCTTGTTCGGGACAAAATTGATCGTGGTGCGTTGCCGTAAGACCCAGCCCCAGACCACCAACAACAACGCCAACGGCGACACTCCGGCAGGCGGCACACCGGCATCCTCGAAACAGCATGATGAAAAATCCTTTCATTCGAATCACTTTCGCAACAAGAGAGAGTCTAGGGGCGGCTTACCAGGTGTCTAGGTCGTATCCCCGCTATCCAGTCATCGCCCCGCGAGGCTTTGCCCGCCTTGGTCCGCGTGTCGTCCGCGCTGTTATCCGGGTAGGGGCGACCGACCCACAGGCCACGTTCCGAAACAGCCTCTGGCGTGGCCCGAATGACCGATCCCCGCTATGGGTGGTTCGCACGGTGGTCGCGGCGCTCCCAGCTACCAAAATCTACGATAAGTTGTTGATTTTACTGGCGCTCCCTAGGGGACTCGAACCCCTGTTTTCGCCGTGAGAGGGCCTTAAACGTCC
>CAWGEH010000008.1:0-488543 GCA_963821505.1 uncultured Alphaproteobacteria bacterium | reverse complement strand
GGACGTCTTCGTGAGCTGGCTGCCGCTCTATCACGACATGGGACTGATCGGTGCGTGGCTGGGCTGCCTCTATTATGGGGCGCCCCTCGGCGCCATGTCGCCCCTGAGCTTTCTTGCACGGCCGCAAAGCTGGTTGTGGGCAATCCATCGCTTTCGCGGCACGCTTTCCGCCGCGCCCAATTTCGCATTCGAGCTGTGTCTCAATAAGATTGATGACTCCGACTTGAAGGGGCTGGACCTCAGTTCGCTCCGTTTCATCGGAAACGGCGCCGAGCCAGTGAGCGTCGCGACTTTGCGCCGGTTCATAACTCGTTTTGGCACGTACGGATTTCGCCCCGGAGCCATGGCCCCGGTCTATGGCCTTGCGGAAAATGCTGTGGCCGTCACCTTGCCGCCGCCGGGTCGTCTGCCGCGGATCGACCGGGTGGATCGATCGGCTTTGAGCACGCGAGGGATCGCCGAACCCGCTCGGCCGGATGACCTCAACGCCATCGAAATCGTCGCTTGCGGGCAACCGATCCCCGATCACGAAATCCGCATCATCGACGACATGGGCCGAGAGCTGGGAGAGCGCCGGGAGGGCCGCCTCGAATTTCGCGGTCCATCGGCGACGTCGGGTTATTTCGAGAATGCGGCCAAGACCCGTGGGCTGTTCCGCGATGGGTGGCTCGATACCGGCGATCGCGCCTATATGGCTGACGGCGACCTCTTCATCACCGGCCGGATCAAGGACGTCATCATCCGCGCCGGTCAACACATCGCGCCGCACGAGATCGAAGAGGCCGTCGGAGCCATTCCCGGTTTGCGCAAGAACGGCGTCGCCGCCTTTGGCGTCACTGATCCGGCCTCCGGCACCGAGCGCGTCGTGATCTTGGCGGAGACCGACGGGATCAACCCTCCCGCGCAGGCGGCCTTGAAAGTTCATGCCCAGGAGGTTGCAACCCAAATTGTCGGCGGTCCGCCGGACGAAATAGTGCTCGTGCAGCCCGGCACTGTTCCGAAGACCGCGAGCGGCAAGATCAGGAGAGCCGCCGCGAGAGACCTCTATTTGGGAAAGAATCTGGCACTGCCGCAGCGTGCGCTCTGGTGGCAATTCGCGCGCTTGAGCATCGCGGGGCTGGGCACACGCGTCTCGCAGGCGGGCCGCAGCATCGGGGCGCTGCTCTATGCCGCCTGGTGGTGGACGGTGATGCCGACCTTCTTCCTCCTCGGCTGGCTCGCCGTGATGATGCTCCCGCGCCCGACCTGGCGATGGAGCGCGGTCCGGGCGCTCGCTCGCACCGCGCTGGCAGCGCTCGGAATCCCGGTGTCCGTGACCGGCGCCAATCACCTGCCAAGCGGCGGCGGCGTCCTGGCGCTCAATCATTCCAGTTACATGGATGCGGTGATCGTGGCCGCCGTGCTTCCCGGTGAACCGGCCTATGTCGTCAAGAAGGAACTCGCCGGCCAGATTTTTGCCGGTCCGCTGCTGCGTCGCCTCGGAGTCCTGTTTCTCGAGCGCTTCGACGTCAGCGATAGCATGGCGGATCTCGAAAGCGTAACCGCGGCGGCGCGGGAGAAGCGCCTCCTGGTGTTCTTTCCCGAAGGTACCTTCACGCGCCGGGCCGGTCTGTCCGGCTTTTATCTCGGCGCGTTCCGGGTCGCGGCGGAGGCCAATCTGCCGGTGATTCCGGCCATCCTTCGCGGCACGCGTTCGATGCTGCGGGGCGAGCAGTGGTTCCCGAGATGGAGTCCGATCAGCGTGACGATCGAGAACCCGATCGCGCCCAAGGGCACCGATTTTGCCTCGGTGGTGCAACTTCGGGACGCGGTGCGCAGTGTCATTGCCGCCGGCTGCGGAGAACCGGATCTCGGCGAACTCATCAAACCAGTCGCGCCAGTCGTGGATCAATGACGCAGCCCTTCAACCCCTCTCGCTCCGCGCAGCATTCCCTCTCCCCCAACGTGGCGGTCCTTGGTGTCGTCAGCCTGCTGATGGGCATGTCGTCGGCCATGATCTATGGCGTGCTTCCGGTCTTTCTTGTCACGGTGCTCGGGGCGAGCACGGCCGCGGTTGGCCTGATCGAGGGCACTCCGGAGGCAACGACCTCCCCCGTGAAGATTTTCTCGGGTGTGGTCAGCGACTGGATCGGGCGCCGCAAGCCGCTTGTGGCTCTGGGTTACGGGCTGTCGGCGGTGAACAAGCTCCTGTTTCCCTTTGCCGAGTTCGGCATCGGCCGTGCTGGTGGCACGTGTCGCCGACCGGCTCGGCAAGGGAATGCGGGATGCTCCACGCGATGCGCTGCTGGCCGATGTGACCCCGGCCGCAATTCGCGGCACGGGGTTCGGCCTGCGGCTGGCGCTCTACACGGTCGGCGCTGTCTTGGGTCCGCTCACGGCCATCGCGCTCATGACCTTGAGCGGCGACAATTTTCGGTTGGTGTTCTGGATTGCGCTCATTCCCGGTTTTGCGTCGCTGGTGGTCCTTCTCGTCGGCGTCAAAGAGCCTGCTCACCCCTATCCCGACGACAGCTGGGGGATCCGTCGCAGCGATCTCGCGCTGCTGACGGTACCTTTCTGGTGGGCAATCGTCATCGCGGCCATTTTCTCGTTGGCTCGTTTCAGCCCCGCATTCTTGGCGTTGAAAGCGCACGATGTTCACGTCGATGCGGCGTTCGTGCCGATCATTCTGGTCGCGATGTATCTCGCCTATTCCGCGGGCTCCTATCCGTTCGGAATTCTCGCAGATCGCATAAATCGCCAGCTCCAGCTCGGTATCGGCGCGGTTACCCTCATCGCGGCCGACCTGACACTTGCCGGCGCGCGTACCGTCTGGATGACCGTGCTGGGGGCGGCACTCTGGGGCCTGCAGATGGGAGTGACGCAAGGGCTTCTTTCGGCCGCCATCGCGGATGCTGCGCCGGAACGGCTGCGCGGCACGGCCTTCGGGATTTACGATCTGGCCGTCGGCGCCAGTACGTTTGTCGCGAGCGCCGGCGCCGGCACGCTGTGGATGCTCGCTGGCCCTAGCGGGACTTTCGTCGCGGGCGCCTCGCTCGCAGCGGGAGCGATCATGATCCTGCTTCTCCGGCCGATACCGAAGCCGGCCCGTTCGTCGTCGCAGCTCCCTTGAAGGCGATGCGAGGCGTGCGCTCGGGCGCACCTATCCCTTGATACAGATCAGCGGTCGCAGACGCGCCACCCTGCGGGCAAGGCCGGCATGCTCGGCTGCGGCGACGACGGCACCCACGTCCTTGTAGGCGCCGGGAGCCTCCTCGGCGATGCCGCGCGTCGACGGGCTGCGGATCAAAATCCCTTCCGACGCGAGATCATCGACGATCTTCCGACCGCTCCAGCGCTTGAGCGCGGCGTGGCGCGACAACGCGCGGCCGGCCCCATGACACGCCGACGAGAAGGCTTTCTCCTCGCTGGTTGCCTCGCCCACCAGAATGTATGAGCCCGTTCCCATGCTGCCGCCTATGAGCACTGGCTGACCGAAGGGGCGCAGCGCCGCGGGCAGACTCTCATGACCAGGACCGAAGGCGCGGGTCGCACCCTTGCGGTGAACGAACAGCTCGCGCTGTTTCCCCGCGACCGCGTGCTTTTCCGCCTTGCAGGTATTGTGCGAGACGTCGAACAACAGGTGGAGGTCGCAATTCGGAAAAAAGTGGGCAAAAACCCGCCGTGCATAGTGGCCAAGAATCTCGCGATTGGCGAGGGCGCAATTGATTCCCGCACGCATCGCGCCCAGGTAGCGTTGGCCAACTTCCGAGTTGATCGGAGCGCAAGCGAGCTCGCGGTCGGGAAGCTCGATGCCCGAGGCTTCCGCGGTCACCACCATCTCCTTCAGGAACTCGGTGCCGATCTGGTGACCGAGCCCGCGCGATCCGCAATGGATGGTGACGACGACGTGATCCTGCGCAAGCCCGAACGCCTGGGCCGCCGATGCATCGAAGATTTCCGCAACCGCCTGGACCTCCAGATAGTGGTTGCCGGAGCCGAGGGTGCCCATCTCGCGGCGCTGGCGTTCCTTGGCACGATCGGAAACAAGCTCAGGCTTCGCACCTGCCATCACCCCTCCCTCCTCGATCCGACCGAGGTCGCGCGCTTCGCCCCAGCCGCGCTCAACCGACCAACGGGCGCCGCCGGACAACATCGCATTCATGTCGGTTGCGTCGAGGGTGATTGCGCCCTTGCTACCGACTCCGGCCGGGATCTGGCGAAAGAGCGAGTCGGCAAGCGATGTCTGCACCGGAAGAATGTCGGCGACGGTGAGGCCGGTCAGCATCGTGCGCACCCCGCACGAGATGTCGAATCCGACGCCGCCTGCAGACACGATGCCCCCTTGATCGGGATCAAACGCCGCGACGCCGCCGATCGGGAAACCGTAACCCCAATGGGCATCAGGCATGGCATAGGAAGCCGCCACGATCCCGGGAAGCGTTGCCACATTCACCGCCTGCTCAAACACCTTGTCATCCATGCCCCGGATCAGATCCTCGTCGGCATAAAGGATCGCCGGCACGCGCATTGCGCCGCGCGGCTCGATCCGCCACGTGGTGGCGTCGACCCGGGTGAAGCGAGCGGGATCCATGGCCGATCTCCGTTACACGTCCACGATGCAGGCTGCAGACCACATGCCGTCGACGTTCTTGGACACTTTCAGCGCGGTATAGGTCGCGCCCTTCGGCTCGCAGGCCGGGGCATGGCGAGCGACGTCGACCGGCTCACCCCACAGCGTCCCATCCAGCCGCCCGCCGTCGATGCGCACCGCAAAGCGTCCAAACAGCATGCTCCGGACCGCCATTTCATATATGATGGCGTTGAGCCACTCGACGAACAAAAGCTCGATGTCCGACGCCTCGCACTTTACTTCGACGGGGACTTGCGGACTGACCTCCGCATGGGTGATGACAGCCGTCAACGCATGAGCCGCCTGCTCGAACGCCTCCGCCACCGTCGCCCCCCATCCCTGCATGCCGACGTCGGCATCGTGCGGGAAATGCGCCCATCCGGCCTTGTTCTGGGGCGCTACGGCGGAATGTTTCATACCCGCAATCCGCGCTTTCCGAGCAGCTTCACTGTGCTGGCCTGCGGTCCTTTCTTGGCAGGCATGACAGTTCCAAAGGTTCTTGCCTCGACTCCCGCAGCCCTCAAGCCGCACACTTGTCAGCGTCGGCCCTCTTGCAGCGTGAAAATGTAGTCGATGAGGGCAAGGATCCGTACCCGCACGATCGACTCGATCACTTCCTTCGAAGCCAGATACGGCAGCGCGCCATTTTGTCCTTGGGCCCAACTGCGCTTGTAGACTTCGCCCCACACCGGCATGTCTCTTGTGCCATGGGTTGCGAGCTCGAACCTGCCGTCGATCACGTCATAGACGCGCGCGAACGGGAATACACCGCTGTTGGTCTCCGAGAGCTTCGTCAAGTCGGTCGGCGGCTTAATGAGAGATTTCACGACCGGACCATCGCCTTTGCCCGTCGTTCCGTGACACGATGCGCAGGAGTTGAGGTATTCAAATTTTCCGATCTCGGCTCCCTGCGCTTTGGCAACACTCGCGGCCCCGATCAGCATCGATGCGGCAACCGAAAAGACACAGCCGAGCCGGACCCGTGACCACGAATTCATGAAAAACCTCCACTTTGACCGAATTGATCGGCGATCGCATATAAAATAGTAGAATCCTGATTAGCCTCCGAGGCATTGACGCAAATCAATACTCCACTCGGCCGACATCGTATGTGATACGAGCTGTGATGCAGTTGTCGTGGCTTATCTCAGGCTGCGAACCAAAACCGCTGCACAACCTTTGGCAAGCTGAGCGAGCTTCGCCCATGGGCGCTTCTGACGAAACGCGCTCCGCCCAGGCGACGGCGCCAACGGTACGAATTTTCCTGTGTGGCGACGTCATGACGGGTCGCGGCATCGATCAAATATTGCCGCATCCATGTGACCCACAGCTCCACGAGGACTATGCAACCTCCGCGCTGCACTATGTGCGCCTTGCGGAGCGGGCAGCAGCCGGCCCGATTCCACGGAACGTGGCTCCTTCGTATGTTTGGGGCGCAGCCTTGGACGAGTTCAACCGTACACGGCCTGACGTTCGCATCATCAATCTCGAGACGAGTATCACCCGCAGCGAAGACTACGCGCCGAAGGGCATCAATTACCGAATGAGCTCCGACAATGCGCACTGCCTTGCGGCGGCGGGCATCGACTGCTGCGTGCTCGCCAACAATCACGTGCTTGATTGGGGGCGTGCCGGTTTGCTCGACACGTTGGCAACTCTCGCGCGCCTAAAGATCAAGAGCGCGGGCGCCGGCCGCAACCTCGTGCAGGCGAGCGCGCCAGCGATGTTGAACGTGCCCGGCAAAGGTCGCGTGCTGGTCTTTGGGCTGGCCGCGGTGACGAGCGGCACGCCTCCGAGTTGGGCCGCCAGCCAAGAAGGCCCCGGCGTCAACCTCTTGACCGAGTTATCCGCGGCCAGCGTCGCACGTATTGCCGATCAGGTCGGACGCCTACGGCAACCGGGCGATGTGGTCATTGTCTCAATACACTGGGGGCCCAATTGGGGGTATGAAATTCCCGACGAGCAGCGGCGTTTTGCACACGCAGTCATCGATCAGGCCGGCGTCTCCATCGTCCACGGCCATTCCTCGCATCATCCGAAGGCCATCGAAGTCTACCGGAATAGGCTCATTCTCTACGGCTGCGGCGATTTCCTCAACGACTACGAAGGCATTCGAGGATACGAAGAATTTCGTGACGACCTCGGATTGATGTACTTCGCCGATATCAGTTCATCGAGCATGGATTTGGAAGCACTGGAAATCATTCCCCTCCAGATCCGTCAGTTTCGCCTCATTCGCCCGACCATCCAAGACGTCGATTGCGTGCGACAGATGCTGGATCTGGAGAGCCAGAGATTTGGCACGCGCGTCGCTACGTCGGATGCGCGGCTTGCGCTATCCTGGCCGAGCAGCGCTCCGTCCGTTTTGGGCGACAGCAAAGGCAGCGGCTTGATCTTGAGCTGACGTCGCTCCCTCGGGTTCAAAATGCGGGAGTGGACTTGGGCCGTGCCTTAAGCGGGCTGCCGCGCTCGGTCGGGCGCTCGAAAGCGCGCAAGTATCTCGATCACCTTTTCGTCCGATACCTGCCAGAAATCGGAATAGTAGAAGCCGATGGCGCCAAAGGAGGTATAATTTTCGAGGCAAACCACGTCGTCGGCCTCCTGGCGCATCACCGCAAGGCTGTCGGTCGGCGCCACCGGCACCGCGAGCACGAGCTTCTTCGGATTGCGCAAACGAGTCGCACGTAACGCGGCGCGCGTGGTGGCCCCCGTGGCGATGCCGTCGTCGACGACGATCGCCGTCCGGCCGGCAACCTCCACACGTTCGCGCCCGCCCAGATAGCGCTCACGCCGCCGTTCGATTTCGGCGAGTTCGCGGTCTCGGACCGCGTTGAAATCTACTTCCTCAATGCCGGCGAGGCTGATGACGTCCTCGTTGCGCACGACCAGCGGAGCGCCACCATCCACCACGGCTCCCATTGCGAGCTCCGGCTGGAACGGCACGCCGATCTTGCGCACGAGAATAAGATCAAGCGGTGCGTTCAGCGCCGCCGCAACCTCCGCGGCGACGGGCACGCCGCCACGGGGCAGCGCGAGAACGACCGGCTGCTGGTCTTTGTATCCCATAACCGCGGCGGCCAGCCTGCGCCCGGCATCCGACCGATCTTTAAAACTCATCGCGCCCTCCTACGCTCGCGGATCTCGCGCCCTCCGCCTGGACGGTTGAAGGCGAACCAAGATGGCGCTGGAACCAGCTCCCCGCGTGGCGGATGACCGCCTCCATTGCTCCAGGCTCGGGAAACAGGTGGCTTGCGCCGGGAATGATCTCGAGCGCCTTGGGTCCCCTGAGTCGCGCGAACGCCTGCTCATTGAGCTCGATAACGACGAAATCGATGCCACCCACGACCAATAACGTCGGTGTGCGGATTTGATCGAGCGCCTCGCCGGCCAAGTCGGGACGTCCGCCGCGCGAGACAATGGCCCCGACCCGCTCGCCGAGTTGGGATGCCGCCACTAGCGCGGCAGCCGCGCCGGTGCTGGCACCGAACAGGCCGAGCGGAAGACCGCCCACGACCGGTTCATGCCGGAGCCAGTTAACAACGTGAACAAGTCGCTTTGCCAACATTGAAATATCGAAGACGTTGGCCCGGTCGGTCTCCTCCTCCACAGTCAGCAGATCGAATAGCAGGGTCGCGATGCCTTGATCGTTCAACGCCTCGGCAACGGCCATGTTGCGCGGACTGTGGCGGCTGGAGCCGCTTCCGTGCGCAAACACTACCAGCGCGTATGCGCCGTGCGGAATGCGCAACGTGCCGGCGAGGCCGATCGGCGGAATTCTCACCTCCCGGACTTCACACCCGCTCCGAGCCGAATCGCGCATAGGCCACTCAATTGTTCCACCAGAAGAGGAGAGCTGACGGGCTTCCCCCGCCTGCATCCTTCATCACCTATCGGCGCGGGCGGCGACGCGTGTTGATACAGATCAAGACGATCACGGCCTCGCATCCGGGCCACGTCCAGTCGAGTTTCGCGAGCGCAAACGGGGTCGAGGACCGATCACCCGTGACCAGGCGCAACACGGCGCCGGAATATTTGCGCTGTTGACAAAACCATGATCGGCAATCGTCCCATCATAGTCGGCGGCCAGGGCGAGAAAGTACAGGAAAACTCCGATGCCAGGGATCCACAGGACGCTGCGTATTGGCGACCATATGAAAAAGGGCGACACTTGATCTCGATCAAAAACGCCCCTCTGCGTGTTGTGTATTGATTGACTTGCGAGCGTCCGGCTGGTTTCTCGCACCGTTCCATGAGCAAGAACATTCTCATCGTCAACTTGACTGGTCGCTTTCGCCATCCGAGCGTCAGGGCGCTCTGCTGACAAACCAGGTGTGATGCGCATGCAAGCAAAATCGAGCCGAACGGAGATCTCGACAGGTGAGGACGCGGCAACGCTGACGATCTCGCCTGAAAAGGTTTGCTTCATCATCATCAAGGCCAAAGAGTTCGATGCCAAGGACGAGGTGACCGAACCGGATTCGGGATCGAATCCTTCGGATGACAAGGACGTTGCGGTGCTTGAGGATCACGCAGACGACCCTGTTGTCGAGGAACTCACCTCTCTCATCAACTCGCTGTCGGAGGACGAGCAGATCGACTTGGTCGCGCTGACTTGGCTCGGGCGGGATGACTATACGGCCAGCGACTGGGCAGCAGTCCGCGAAGAGGCGGCTCGTGCCCACAATGAACGAACGGCGGAATACCTTCTCGGTACGCCGCTTGTCGGCGACTTCCTGCAGGAGGGACTGTCGATGCTTGGCTATTCCTGCGAGGAATTCGAAGTCGGGCGGCTCTGATCGAGCGCAGACCGTCATCCACGATCTCAAAGCCATCTTCTGAGAAATAGCGCTGCGTGGTGGCTTCCGCAGAAAGCGCGGGCATTTCACATGCCAACGCGATCAATGAGGCCGCACCAACGCCGCACGCAAGGCGGGCCTAGGCAATCGGATCGTAATCGCGCCCAAGCAACATCGGGATCCCCCGACATCTTCCTGGTCCCACCTATGATCTACGCTAAGCACCCCGGCGGAACGAGAGCGTTGGGCCCTCACTCCCAGCGCGAGCCGGTGGACTCTGCGTTTCATACGCGCTGAATCTGCGGGAAGGGTGGCGCCAGTTCTCCTACCTTGTGCGCATTCAGCGCGCGACCGGTGAAAAGCGCACTCGTGTGATAGCCATCACATCGCGCCGGTATCGATCTTCCATATCATTCGTGAGGACTGAGCCGCGCTCCCGCGGCTCGCGCGATGTGCTCGTCGGAGAAGTCGCAATGAGCCTCTTACACGACGAAATGACAGCAGTTCCGTTCGCCCCGCGCGCGGATCTGAAGGCGTTCCGAACACACAACCCGTATGTCGCCCTGGGGCTGGCAGTGAGCCATCTGATGACCAAGCCTGCCTTTGCCAATCTGCGGTTTGGCGACTGGTCACGCATCCTCACCGGCCAGATCAATCGCAAGCATTACTACTTCGCGATCGACAGCCAGAATCAGATTCAGGGCTTCATGGGCTGGGCCCTGACCTCGAAGGAAAAAGCCGAAGACTGGGTCGAAGGCCGTGGAGCGATGTCCTTCGGGGAAAGCCTGGACGGCGACTGCGTGATTTTCAACGCGTGGGCGGCGAGTACGCCCGAGGCGAACCGCTTCCTGGTCTCGCTGGCGCGCGAGATCATCGAGGGCAAGGACACCATCTACTTCAAGCGCCACTACAAGGACGGCAGCACGCGGCCCGCGCGCCTCCGCGCCAACGACTTCGTCGCGCGGCATCTCAAGCGACAGCAGGGTGGGCCACGCACGGCCGAGCTTGCCCCCGCATGACGACGGACCAGCCGTCGTCCCAGAACACTTGTTCCTCATAACGAAGGACGTGACCGATGGCGACCATCAATGGAACCAACAGCGGCGACAGCCTTTATGGCACGACGGCAGCCGACATCATCAATGGCCTGAACGGCAACGATACGCTCAAGGGTTTCGGCGGCGCCGACCGCCTCGACGGCGGCGCCGGCATCGACACGGTGTTCTACGGCGACTCGACGGCGGGCGTTGGCATCAACCTGGCGACCGGGCGCGGGGTCGGCGGCTCGGCGGAAGGCGACACCCTGATCAGCATCGAGAACGTGTTCGGCTCGAATTTCAACGACACGCTCACCGGGACCTCCGGCGCCAACCAGCTTCACGGCCAGGACGGCAATGACATCATCAAGGGCGGCGGCGGCAACGACTTCCTCGACGGCGGCAGCGGCAACGACATCCTCGTGAGCGATATCTTCGGCCAAAGCACCCTCGACGGCGGCTCCGGCGACGATACCTTCAAGGGCTCGGGCGCCGCCGATGTCCTGATCGGCGGGGCCGGCTCCGACACCGTCGACTTCGGCCACAAGAGCTTCGTCACGATCTCGCTCGGAGACCCCCTCCCCTACTGGGCGGGTCTGGAAACGCCGCACGCGCAGTTCATCAGCATCGAGAACATCAACGGCACCGCCGGTCAGGACATCCTGGTCGGCAACGGCGAGAGCAACATACTGCGCGGCCAGGCCGGGCAGGACAATCTGATCGGCGGCGGCGGCGCCGACATCATGTATGGCGGCACCGACAGCGATCACTACTACGTCGACAATGCCGGCGACGTGGTCCGCGAATACGTCGGCGAAGGCACGTTCGACGTAGTGTGGACCAACACCAGCTACACCCTGACAGCCGGCTCCGAGATCGAGCAGTTCAACGTCGAGGACCACAACAGCACGACGGCCATCAACCTGACCGGCAACGAGTTCAACAACATCATCAACGGCAACGAAGGAGACAACGTCATCAACGGCGGCGCCGGCGCCGACACCATGAACGGCTGGGGCGGCAACGACACCTACATCGTCGACAATCCCGGCGACACCCTGTTCGAAAACGGTGACATCCACAGCACGCCTGAAAACGAAAGCCAGGGTTTCGACACCGTGCTGACCAGCGTGAGCTTCGCCGTCGGACTCTATTCCGAGATCGAGGTTCTGCAAGCCACCGGGACGGCAGACGTCTACCTACAAGGCAGCCTGGACAACAATCGCATTATCGGCAACGTCGGGTCGAACATCATCGACGGCAGCTACGGCAAGGACACCCTGACCGGCGGCGGCGGGCTAGACGTGTTCATATGGTCGAACATCAACGAGATCGGCTTGTCCAATTTCGACCCGGACATCGTCACAGACTTGAACAGGGCGGAGGGCGACCTCCTCCACTTCACCAATATGGATGCGAACGAGACGGTCGCCGGCAACCAGGACTTCACCTTCATCGGGACCGCGGGGTTCACGGCGCCCGGCCAGATCAACTGGTTCACCAACGGCACCGACACCTTCATCCAGCTGAACACGAACGCCGACCCGACCGTGGACGGCATCATCCAAGTGAACGGTGTGCACACCGTCGACGCCAGCTGGTTCTCGCTGTGAGATAGCGGCGGACGGCGCCAGCCGGGGTTGGATTGGGCGTCGGGTCCCCCGCTCCGCGGCCCTGCAACACGCCATGGCCTTTGGCCCCAAATCGAGCCTGGCGCTCCCTAGGGGACTCGAACCCCTGTTTTCGCCGTGAGAGGGCGACGTCCTGGGCCGCTAGACGAAGGGAGCAAGCGCGCGAGCGCTGCAAATAGCCCCGTTCCCGGCCCGGCGCAAGCAGGCCGCTGTCGCCACTTTTCCCTGCAACCATTTTGAGTTTGCTTGCTCTGGCGCCGACGATGGGCCCGCACATCCACACGCTCAAGCAATGGTCTGGCCCGAGCGGTCAGCCGCCGAGACCGGGCGGCGAGGTCAGACGGGGGCATGGGAGCGGGCGCTATCGACGATGACGCCGGGTATCCACCGGCAGGCGGCCGCAATCGCCCAGTGGCACGCGCCGCCGCTTGGGCGGTATCCGGCGGATGAACGTGCTGCGAGGGCGCCGCGCATGGACCGGGTTAAGAGAGCGCCTCTGTCCGAGAACACGTGCTCCGGGGGAGGGCCCGCCCGGTCATCTCGCTCGGGTGCTGAACGATGACGCGACGGCTGGCCGGCCGGAAAGTCTCTTTCTCCTTTGCGGCAAAGATCGAGCGCAGCTGCCAGAACGGCGGCTTGAAGCACGGGCGCGGCAGGAGAGACGCGGCGGATATGGTGGAAAATCTCGCGAACATGACCACTACTTCCCTTCACACAGAAACCGGTTGACCGGGTCGTTTCTCGAATCGGACGCGTCCAGCGTCGGCGATGCTTGTATCGCCAGACATGGACCGAAATCGCGCTGCTTCTTGTCGTTCGGATGTCGAAAACTGGGGACGGTGTTCACCTTTGCGTGCGCGTCGGTCGCCTGGGAAGAACATCTCCCGGAATGCTTCGGTTCCCCGCTGCGGTCCTCCCGGCGCATGACCAAAGTCACTGACGGACGGAGCCGCCTCGGCACCGCCGCTCGTTACCGCCTGCGTGCCGAGATCGCGCTATCGACGAATCCGGCCGGCCGATGCCACATTCTTTGTTTTGCCCGCGCCGCGGAACCGCCTCCGCGCGCCGCGATTTATACCGTGCGCTTTTAAAGTGCGTCTCTCTTATCGCGTGTGCCCAATTGCGAGGAGGCAACCATGGGACTGTTTTCCAAGGACATCAAAAATCTCGAGGATCTCTACAAGCACGGCCTGCAGGACATCTATTACGCCGAAAACCAGATCGTGAAGTCGTTGCCTGACATGATCGAAAACGCGACCGACGCGGAACTCAAGCGCGGCTTGCGGGAGCACCTGCGGGAGACCGAGGGACAGGTCAAACGGCTGGAGCAGGTGTTCGCGTTGCACGGCGAGAGGCCGAGCGGCACGAAGTGCCCGGCCATCGACGGCATCATCAAGGAGGGCGGCGACCTCATGGGCGAGGTCGAGGACAAGGCCGTGCTCAATGTCGGGATCATTGCCGCCGCCCAGGCGGTCGAGCACTACGAAATCACCCGTTACGGCGCGCTCATCGCCTGGGCCAAGGAACTGGGGCACGGCCAGGATGCCACCATCCTCGCGCGCAATCTCAGCGAGGAAAAGGCGGCCGACAAAAAGCTCACCGCGCTGGCGGACAAGCGCGTAAACCCCAAATCGGAACGGCGTGCGGGCAAGAGCAGCCGCGCCGGCGCCAGCCACTCGCGCCGCGCCAAGGCTAAGCCGCGCCGCGCCGCGGCGAGCCGCCGCAAGCCCGCGCAGAAGAAGAAGTCGGCGCGCCGACCCTCCTGAGCGGGACGCTCCCAGTCGGGATCAGAGCGCCGCAGGCCACGCCGGCCTGTGGCGCTCAATCGCGTCCAAGGCGATGTTGTGCGCGCCCGTCCAAAAGGTCGTTGACGATCAAAGGCCTCAAGGCTCGATGGCGAACCGCAGCCGTCCCGCCGGCTTCAACGTCTTCGCGTCGAAGGTGCGGATCTCGATGCCGCTGCCGGTATCGACGGTGACCGTGATGCGGTCCTCCGCCACGGCGGTGGCAATGATGCGCGAACCCTTCGGCAGCAGCGCGGTCACGTCCGCGGCCGGCGCGCTTCCCTCGCCCTTGAAAACGCGATAGCCGATGACGCCGATCACCGCGGTGATCGCGATCAAGGTGGTGACGCCGGAGATCAGCATCAGCCACCGCACCTTGGCCACCATACGCGCGGCCTCGGGATCGAGTGGCTGGTCGTCGTCCGCCAACGGGTTGCTCATGGATTCGACGCAGGCGCGCAGCGCGACAGTGGTGGTGGCCGCCGAGGAGGCCGGCGAACGGCTCGACCGCGTGCTGGCTGCGCGCGTGGCCGAGCTGTCGCGCTCGCGCCACAAGGCGCTGATCCTGGCGGGTCGCGTCGCGATCGATGGCGCCACGATCCGCGATCCCGGCCACCGCGTCAACGCCGGCGGCACGATCGTGCTCGAGCTGCCGCCCGCCCAGGACGTCGAGATCAAAGCGGAGAATATTCCGCTCGCGGTCGTGTTCGAGGACGAGGAGCTCATCGTGCTCGACAAGCCGGCCGGGCTGGTCGTCCATCCCGCTGCCGGCAACTGGACCGGCACCCTGGTGAACGCCCTTATCGCCCATTGCGGCGACAGCCTGTCCGGCGTCGGCGGGGAGAAGCGCCCCGGCATCGTGCATCGTCTCGACAAGAATACGAGCGGCCTGATGGTGGTCGCCAAGACCGACCGCGCCCATCGCGCACTGAGCCGCCAGTTCGCCGATCACGGCCGCACCGGCCCGCTGCGGCGCGGATATCTGGCCTTTGTCTGGGGCGTGCCCGACCGGCCGCGCGGCACCATTGACAAGCCGATCGATCGCCATCCGCACGCCCGCGACAAGATGGCGGTGCGCGAGGGCGGCCGCGAGGCGCTGACCCATTGGGAGGTGCTCGAACGTTACGTGGGGACGGACGGCGCGCCGGTGGCAAGCCTGTTGGCGTGCCGGCTGGAGACCGGGCGCACGCACCAGATCCGCGTTCACCTCGCTTCGATCGGCCATCCCTTGCTGGGGGACGATGTCTATGGTCCGGGCTTCAAGACCAAGGCGAATCAACTCGGGCCGGAGGCACAAAAAGCCCTCGCGGCCCTTGGCAGACAGGCCTTGCATGCCTATCTCCTCGCCATTGAACATCCCTCGCAAGGCAAAGATCTGGAGTTCCGCTCGGAACTGCCGGACGATCTTCGTCGTTTACGCCACAGCCTCGGTGCACAGGGCACGCCGGCTTAATCGCAAAAGCTTTGGAAAACAAAGGCTTAAGCGTACACGCAGGGGTCACGGTGACGTGACGCCGAGTTCACTTCCTTTGGTCCCCGTTTGTCCTGTAATGTTGCGGCTGCGATCAGTCTTCGCGGTTGCAGCAAAGATACGCACCGTCGGCTCGGGGAGCGGCGGTGTGCTCAGCCTGCCGGCCTGACCGGGGGCAAACTTTTGGAGGGCGCTACCATGGCCCGTACTGCCGCACTACCCATACTCACGGCCGAATCCGGCCTCACCCGCTATCTGGAGGAGATCCGGCGGTTCCCCATGCTGGAACCGCAGGACGAATATATGCTGGCCAAGCGCTGGCGCGAGCACGGTGACCGTGACGCCGCGCATAAGCTGGTGACGAGCCATCTGCGCCTGGTCGCCAAAATCGCCATGGGCTATCGCGGCTATGGGCTGCCGATCTCCGAGGTGATTTCGGAGGGCAATGTCGGCCTGATGCAGGCGGTGAAGCGGTTCGAGCCGGAAAAAGGCTTCCGTCTGGCCACCTACGCCATGTGGTGGATCAAGGCGGCTATCCAGGAATACATCCTGCGCTCGTGGTCGCTGGTCAAGATGGGCACCACGGCAAATCAAAAGAAGCTGTTTTTCAATCTACGCAAGGCCAAGAGCAAGATCTCGGCGCTGGAAGAGGGCGACCTGCGTCCCGACCAGGTCAAGCTCATTGCCAAGCGTCTGGGGGTGACCGAGCAGGACGTGGTCGACATGAACCGGCGCCTCGGCGGCGACGTGTCGCTCAACGCCCCGATCCGCGAGGACGGCGATTCCGGCGAATGGCAGGATTGGCTGGTCGACGACGTCTCCGACCAGGAGACGCGCCTCGCGGAGGACGAGGAATTGCAGAACCGCAGAAAGGCGCTCGGCGACGCGCTTTCGGTGCTCAACGACCGCGAGCGTCGCATCTTCGAGGCGCGGCGGCTGGCAGACGACCCGATCACGCTCGAGGACCTGGCGGCCGAGTTCGGCGTTTCGCGCGAGCGCGTGCGCCAGATCGAGGTCCGTGCCTTCGAGAAGGTGCAACGGGCGGTGAAGAGCCGTATTGCGGCGATGGAAACCCGCCCGGCGGCGCCGGCCCTCCAGGCGCATTGACCAACCGTAGCGTGGACTAAGGCGCGCGTTTGCACGCCGTGCCCACGCGCGTCAGAACCGGAACCGTCTCGCTCTTACGATGACCTCCCCACGCGGATGATCCGCTTGGGCACGGCGGCGTACGCAGTCACGCGTGTGCAACCGGATAAATCTGTCTGCGTCTCGTCTATGCGAGCGCGTCGGGGCTACTGCTTCCACGCCTTGAAGGCTTCGGCGAACGCGCGCTCGCCGGGTGAGCCTTTTTCCATGGCGAGGATGGCCCGCCGGTTGTTGTTGTAGACCACCGGGATGTCGAACCAGCCCCGCTCCTTGAGCAATTGAAGATTGCGTTCCTTGTCCGCCTCCTGGTTGGACAGGCCCACCAGGTAGAACCCGGGCGTGACTTTCACCGCGAGTCCGGCGAGCGGCACGCCGCGCGTCTGCTCGGCCTGCTTCATCAGGATGCCGGGAACGTTGGAGATGCCGCCCGCGGGGAAATCCGGCGGCAGCTTGAACGTGATCTCGACCGTATGCGTGGCCGGCAGGCCCTTGTCGGTGTTGCGGCGGAACGACCAGGTCATCGCCAGATTGCGCTCCGGCACTTCGACGTCGGCACGGACGGCGAGCTCCGGCGGCTGGCCCGGGCCCGGGGTCACGGTCTCGGTGCGCCAGATCGCCGAACCGACGAAGCGTTTGCCGTTGGGATCGGCCGGATCTTCTTCATACAGCACCACCTTCTGCGCGGCGCCGGCGCCGGGTAGCGCGCCGGGTGCAGGGGTGGCCGGCGCCTGCGGGGTGCCGGGCTCGATCCGGTCGGTGATCTTGGGTCGCGTATTGCTCGCAGGCGGCGTATCGCGGACGGTCTCGACCGCCGGCGAGCGCAAGGAGCTGTAGAGCGCGACCATGTTCGGCCACTGCCACAGCAGCAGGCCTCCCACCGCGATGAAGACCAGGGCAACGACGCCAGCCTTGATGAGATTGCGATAGGAGCGGGGCGGCCGCGTCTCTTCTTCCAGCTCCTCCTCGAATTCCAGATCGTCATCGATCGGCGGCGGCGGTGCGCGCCGTTCCTGCGGAACAGCGGAATGCGAGTTGTCGAAGCCCGCCGCCGGCTCGAGCATCGGCTCCGAGAAATCATCGTGCGGGGCACGTTCCTGCGGCGCATGCGGATCAAACATGCGTTCCTGCGGCGCATGCGGATCGAACATGCGTGGCTCGGCGCCGTCTAATTCCGGCCGGTCGTAGGGGCGTTCTGCGCCCTCGATGTCGGGTGTCGGAGCGCCGCCGAACATCTCACGTCCGGACGTGTCTGCCCGCGCCGAGGCCGCGCCCGCTTCCTTGGCAACGAAAGGGCCCTCCCCGAGGCCGGCGTCCGAGAACGCGCGCGGCTCGGCGCCAAAGCGACGCGGCGGCTGGCGCAGCGACGGCTCCGGCCGCAGCGGCCGATCGAAGATCGAATCCGATTGCTGCGCACCCGGCAGCGTCGGCGGCGGCGAAGGCGCGCCCGACTGGCGCCCCAGATCGGGCGGCAACGCCGACGGAGCCTCCTGCGGCGGCTGCGATGCTGGACTGATATAGCGCCGTGGGGCGCCGGACTCATCTAACGGACGGGCGAGGGTCGAGCGCGGCTCGATCGAGCGGACCTTGGCCGCGCGGGCCTGGCGCGACGCTTCGACGAACTGACGCGCGGATTCGGCCTCGACCTTGCGGATCGACTCCTCGAGCGCGAGGCGCTCGCGGGTGATGTCCGACTCGTTGAGCGCCGGCGTGACTCCCCGCAGTTGCGCCAGCAGCGCGGCGCGCGCACGTTCGTAGAGCGCGCGGCGGTTCTCGCCGTTGTTCTTTTCAAGACCGGCGACGGCGCGGGAGATCAGCGGATAATAATCGGCCATCGGAGCTTACTCGTTGCGTCTGCGGAATGCCGCCCCTGCTTGCTCACATCATCTCGTCCGAAACGTCTGCACCTGTTCGGAATCATGCTCTGTTTCAATTCTCGAACGGGTTGTGCATCAGGATCGTGTCCTCGCGTTCGGGGCTGGTCGACAGCAAGGCGACCGGGCACCCGACCAATTCCTCGACCCGGCGCACATACTTGATCGCCTGCGCCGGCAGCTCGGCCCATGAGCGTGCGCGCGCGGTTTCGGCCTGCCAACCTTCGACCGTCTCATAGATCGGCTCGACCATGGCCTGGCCGTGCTCGCTCGCCGGCAGATGATCGATCTCGCGACCGTCAAGACGGTATCCCACACAAACCTTAAGTTCTTCCAACCCATCCAGAATGTCGAGCTTCGTCAGCGCGAGACCGGTGATCCCGCTGGTGCGCACGGTCTGCCGCACCAGCACGGCGTCGAACCAGCCGCAACGCCGCGGACGACCGGTCACGGTGCCGAACTCGCGTCCGCGCTCCCCGAGGAGCCGCCCGATCTCGTTGGTCTGCTCGGTCGGGAACGGCCCGTCCCCCACCCGCGTCGTATAGGCCTTGCAGATGCCGAGCACGTAGCCGATCGCGCCCGGCCCCAGGCCGGAGCCGGTCGCGGCCTGGCCGGCGACCGTGTTGGACGAGGTCACGAACGGATAGGTCCCGTGGTCGATATCGAGCAGCGCGCCCTGCGCGCCTTCGAACAGGATGCGCTTGCCCTCCCGCCGCTTCTGGTCGAGCAGGGACCACACCGAATCCATGTAGGGCAGCACGCGCGGGGCGACGCTCTGCAGCTGCCGGTGGACGGTGTCGACCTCGACCTCTTCCAGTCCGAGCCCACGCCGCAGGGCATTGTGATGGATCAGCAGCCCCTGGATCTTGCGCTCTAGCGCCAGCGGATCGGCCAAGTCGTTGACCCGGATGGCGCGCCGGCCGACCTTGTCCTCGTAGGCCGGGCCGATGCCGCGGCGCGTGGTGCCGACCCGCGTGAGCGTGTTGGACGATTTGCGAATGGTGTCGAGCTCCTGGTGCAGCGGCAGGATGAGCGTGGCGTTGTCCGCTATGCGCAAGCTTTGCGGGGTGATGTCGATCCCCTGCCCCTTGAGCCGATCGATTTCCTCAAGGAGTGCGCGCGGATCGATCACGACCCCGTTGCCGATCACGGACAGCTTCCCCGGCCGCACCACGCCCGACGGCAGCAGCGACAGTTTGTAGGTCGTCCCGTCGATGACGAGCGTGTGGCCCGCATTATGTCCACCCTGGAAGCGAACAACGATGTCGGCTTGCTCGGACAGCCAGTCGACGATTTTCCCCTTCCCTTCGTCCCCCCACTGGGAACCAACCACGACCACATTGGCCATGAGGCGCCTTTCCTCCGCGTCGCCGACGCCCGGGATATCCTCGCAGCAACAAGGGCTTGTCCGGCATCGCGACCCTCTATGGGATAAGGGATAGTACCCGCGCAGGCAAGCCAACCCGCCCGGACGGCACCCCCGTCCGAACGTCAGCCACCTGATTTTGCGGGCCTTATCAACCCCTTGCCGTCGCGCCGCCCCAACCACACCGGATGATTCCGCTCTCTCCAAGGCCATCTCGCGGCAAGATCGCGGCGACGACTGGTCGGCTCTGCATGCTGTCGCCGACGCGACCGGTTTCAGCGGCGCAACGCGGAAGTCCGCCGCAGCTCCGCCGCCAGCCTCGCCCGACGGCTCAAGGTGCAGCCCGCAGGACAAGGTGTCGCGGCGAGCAGCTCGATGGGGATTCAAGCGGGCTGCGCGCAGCATGCTGCTGCGCTCGTCGAACGCCTCGCGTACCGAAGAATTGGCGCCCTCTGTAAGGTACTTCACACGGGGAGAAGGTCGTCGGCTCCTATCCTGCGGTCTCCAATGTTGGAGGGAGCTATGGAAAACAGAATACAAGTCGCCAACTATGCCGCCACGCTGACCCGCGAACTTTGCCGGATGTGCCGCAAGGTCGAGCTCGACGACCTTGCCTATCTCCTGGAGGTCGCCGCCGCGGAGGCCTCGAAAGAACGGACACCGAAACGGACGACGAACGGCTCGCTGCGTGGGGCCGTGCACCAACTGAGCGCGCAAAGCGGTTGAGACCCCGATACAGCGACCATGGCCGATGCTTGGCCGGTCGGTTGCAATGCTGGCCTCGGACCTTACTCCTCAAAACTTCAGCGGACGCGCCTGCTGCACCTGCGGCAGTGCGCGTACCGCCGTCAGCACTTGCGGCGGCAATTCCCCATCGATCTCGATCAGCGCGATGGCGTTGCCGCCGGGTGCGTCGCGGCCGACATGGAAGGTCGCGATGTTGATCCCGGCGTCGCCCAGCGTGGATGAGAAACGCCCAATGAATCCGGGCTTGTCCAAGTTGGTGATGTAGATCATCGACGGGCCGAACTCGGCATCCATGCGGATGCCCTTGATATTGACAATGCGCGGCCGCCCGTCGGCAAACACTGTCCCCGACACTCCCCGTGTCTGGCGCTCGGTCACCACCGTCACCGTGATCAGGCTGTCGTAGTCGCCCGCCGCCTCGCGCGTGATCTCTTCGACCACGATGCCGCGATCCTTAGCCACGATCGGAGCGGAGACGACGTTCACCTCCTGCAGCATGGGCCGCAACAGGCCCGCGATGGCGGCCGAGGTCAGCGCCTTGGTGTTCATGCCGGCGACCCCGCCTTCATAGGACAGCTGCACCTTGGTGATGCCGGTCTCGGTCAACTGACCGGCAAACGAGCCGAGCTTCTCCGCGAGCGCGATGAACGGCCGCAGCTGCGGCGCCTCCTCCGCCGTGATCGAGGGGAAGTTGACGGCATTGGAGATCGCACCGCGCAGAAGGTAGTCCGACATCTGCTCTGCGACCTGCAGCGCGACGTTTTCCTGCGCCTCGGTGGTGGCGGCTCCGAGGTGCGGCGTGCACACCACGTTCGGGTGACCGAACAACGGATTCGCCGTCGCCGGCTCCTCGGTGAACACGTCGAAAGCCGCGCCAGCCACGTGACCGGAATCGAGGGCCGCGCGCAGGGCGTTCTCCTCGACCAAACCGCCGCGCGCGCAATTGATGATGCGCACACCCTTCTTCATGGCCGCGAGCGCCTTGGCGTCGATGATGTTCTTGGTCTTCTCGGTCAGCGGCGTGTGCAGGGTGACGAAATCGGCGCGCTTGATGAGCTCGGCAAGATCGACCTTTTCCACGCCCAGTTCCAGCGCACGTTCCGGCGACAGGAAGGGATCATAGGCGATCACCTTCATTTTCAGTCCGATCGCACGATTGGCGACGATCGAGCCGATGTTGCCGCAGCCGATGACGCCCAGCGTCTTGCTGGTGATCTCGACCCCCATGAAGCGGTTCTTCTCCCACTTGCCGGCCTGGGTTGATGCGTCCGCCTGCGGGATTTGCCGCGCCAGCGCGAGCATGAGGGTGATCGCATGCTCGGCAGTGGTGATCGAATTGCCGAACGGCGTATTCATCACGATGATGCCCTTGGCGGTGGCCGCGGGAATGTCGACGTTGTCGACGCCGATGCCGGCGCGTCCGATCACCTTGAGGCTTTTCGCCCTTTCCAAGATCTTCGGCGTGACCTTGGTCGCGGAACGGATCGCGAGACCGTCGAAATTCCCGACGATCTCGGCGAGCTTCTCCTTGTCGCTTCCGAGTTTCGGCTGAAAATCGACCTCGATGCCGCGATCCTTGAAAATCTGCACCGCGGCGGGAGAGAGAGCATCGGAGATAAGGACTTTGGGGGCCATGATCGAGAACCTGTTCCAAGCGACATGCAGTGTTTGGTCTCGTCCATGCGCGGGCTTGATCCGCACATCCATCTTCTTGCGAACAAAGAGATGGATTGCCGGGTCATGCCCGGCAATGACAGCGACGCCTACGCCGCCTGGCGCAGCGCGTCCTTGCTCTTGGCGAAGGCCCAGTCGAGCCAGACGGTGAGCGCCTCGACGTCGGCGCGCTCGACGGTCGAGCCGCACCAGATGCGCAAGCCGGAAGGCGCGTCGCGATAAGCGTCGATGTCGTAGGCGACGCCCTCCTTCTCCAGCGCCGCGGCGATGCCCTTGACGAACGCCGCCTGCGCCTCGGCGGACAGCTTGCCGACCGCGGGGTCGACGATCTTCAGGCAAACCGAGGTGTTGGAGCGGGTGGCCGGATCGCGGGCGAGAAAATCGATCCATGGAGTGGCCGCAACCCAATCCGCGATCACCTTGGCGTTGGCGTCGGCGCGCGCGCGCAGCGCCTTCAGGCCGCCGAGCGATTTGGCCCAGCCGAGCGTATCGAGATAGTCCTCGACGCACAGCATCGAGGGCGTGTTGATGGTCTCGCCCTCGAAGATGCCCTGATTGAGCTTGTTGCCTTTGGTGAGCCTGAAGATCTTCGGCAGCGGCCAGGGAGGGGTGTAGGTTTCGAGCCGCTCGACCGCACGCGGCGACAGGATCAGCATGCCGTGCGCGCCTTCGCCGCCCAGCGCCTTTTGCCAGGAGAAGGTGACGACATCGAGCTTGGGCCAGTCGAGTGCCTGCGCGAAGCAGGCCGAGGTGGCGTCGCAGATCGTCAGTCCGGCACGATCGGCGGCGATCCAATCCGCATCCGGCACGCGCACGCCCGAAGTCGTGCCGTTCCAGGTGAACACCACGTCGGAAGCCGGATCGACCTTGGCGAGATCGGGAAGCTCGCCGTAACCGGCTTTGAGCACGGTCACGTTCTTGAGCTTGAGCTCCTTGCTGACATCGCTCACCCAGCCTTCGCCGAACGATTCCCAGGCCAGCATGGTCACCGGCCGCGCGCCGAGCAGCGACCACAGCGCCATTTCGACCGCGCCGGTGTCGGAGGCCGGGACGATGCCGATGCGATAGTCAGCGGGGACCTCGAGCACCTCGCGGGTGAGCTCGATGGCGCGCTTGAGCTTCGCCTTGCCGATCTTCGATCGGTGCGAGCGTCCGAGGACGGCGTCGGTGAGAGCGGAGAGGCTCCAGCCGGGGCGCTTGGCACAGGGGCCGGAGGAGAAGTGCGGAACGGCTGGCCGCACGCCAGGAGTGGCATTGGTCATGACCTATCCTTCCAGATAGTCGCCCCTCGGTGGGGAGGGGTGTCCCGCCGCCGGACATACGGAAGGAGCCACGCCGCGTCAAGCGGCCTCATGCCGTACCAGGGCCTTGCGCAATGCCCTGATACGAAAGTGCCACAGTCGCCGGGAGCCGCGGCCGGCACGCCAAACATCAGAGCATGATCCCGAAAAGTGGATACCGGTTTTCGGAAAAGATCATGCTCCAACAAAAGGCTAGAGCGGGAAGACGATTCGAAGAAAAGTCATCCCGCTCTAGGCGCGCCGGACCGGCTATGGTCAGTCGTCGTCGGCCTTGCCGATGTAGTGTTGGGAATAGAGCTCGACCCCGAGCTTGGCGACGAGGTCGAGTTGCGTTTCCAGAAAATCGATGTGCTCTTCCTCATCGTGCATGAGCTTCTCGAACAGGTCGCGGGTGACATAGTCCTTCACCGCGTGGCAGTGGGTCGCCGCCTCCTGATAGAGCGCGCGCGCCGACATCTCGGCGGCAAGATCGCAGTCGAGCACTTCCCTGACGTTCTGGCCGATGTGCAAGGGGTCGAGCACCTGCAGGTTGGGAAATCCGTCGAGGAAGATGATGCGCTCCATGATCTTGTCGGCGTGCTCCATCTCCTCGATCAACTCCTTGCGCCATATCTTGGCCAGCGCTCGGAAGCCCCAATTGTCCAGGAGCCGGTAATGCAGCCAGTACTGATTGATGGCCGTGAGTTCGTGCCGCAAGCCGCGGTTGAGATATTCAATGACTCTTGCATCGCCTTGCATGTACCCATCCTTGCGCGAATCTGTCGGCAGCCAAATTTGGAATTAGTCGAACCTTGCGCAAAAACGCTTGGCGCGACAAGGGGGATGCACGACCCTTGCCGCCGGCAGCAAAATCATCGATGCGGTAGGGGGGCGGCCGCCGCGGATTAACCGCGGTGCTGGCCGCTCGGGCAACATTGGCAGGCGGCGCCGCAGGCGCCCGCGATGGCCTCGTCCATGATCCGGCGGATGGTGCGCGCGCACCGGCCGCACTGGGGGCTGCACCCGAGGCAGCCGTAGACTTGCCCGGTGGTGCGCGGCGTTCGCTCAGCCGCTAGGGCCGTGCGAACGTCTTGGTCGGTCAGCACGTTGCAAGAACAGACGATCATGGAAACCCGGCGGTCCCAGCGCGTTTAGTTCATTATGCAACTATCGATACATGAGCGCCGTCGGCCAAGCAAAAACAAAACGCCGATTTTGTAGATATTCCAATCTATTTCGACCGCGCCCGCGGCAGTGCCTGTTTTGCCAGCAAAAGCAATAGGATAGAACTCCTGCGAGGCGGAAGCTCACGCCGCGTTGGTCAGCGCGTTGACGATATCGTCGACCACCTCCTCGACCAGCACCTTGTCGTCGCCCTCGCCCATGACGCGGATCACGGGCTCGGTGCCCGACGACCGCACGATCAGCCGACCATGTCCGTCAAGGCGCGCTTCCGCGTCCTCGATGGCGCTGCGCACCTGCGCGTTCTCCAGCGGCTTGCCGCTCTTGTAGCGCACATTCTTGAGAACTTGCGGCAGCGGATCGAAGCGGCGGCAGACCTTGGACACCGGCTGGTCTTGCTTCTTGACCACGGCGAGCACCTGCAGCGCGGCCAGCAGGCCGTCGCCGGTCGTGGTGTAGTCGGAGAGAATAATATGGCCCGACGGCTCGCCACCCACATTGTAGCCATGGGCGCGCATCTGCTCGAGCACGTAGCGGTCGCCGACCGGCGTGCGGATGAGCGCAATACCCAGACTGCCGAGATAGCGCTCGAGGCCGAGATTGGACATCACGGTTGCGACCACGCTTGGCTTGGCAAGGCGGCCATCGGCCTGCCAGCTTTCCGCGATCACCGCCAGCAACTGGTCGCCGTCGACGATGTGCCCGCGCTCGTCGGCGATAAGCACGCGATCGGCATCGCCATCGAGAGCGATGCCGATATCGGCGCGCATCTCTTTCACCTTCTGACAAAGCGCCGCGGGTTCGGTCGAGCCGCATTCGTGATTGATATTGAAGCCGTCGGGCTCGACCCCCATGGTGATCACCTCGGCATCGAGCTCGCGCAACGCCTCCGGGGTCACGCGGTAGCCGGCACCGTTCGCGCAATCGACGACCACGCGCAGTCCGCCGAGCGAGAGGTTTCGCGGCAAGGTGCGCTTGGCGAACTCGATATAGCGATCCTGCACGCCGTCGATGCGCCTGGCGCGGCCGAGGTCGGTGCCCTTCGCCAGCCGCTTGAGCAGCTCGGAATCGATGAGCGCTTCGATCTGGTGCTCGACCTCGTCCGAGAGCTTGAAGCCGTCCGGGCCAAAAAGCTTGATGCCATTGTCGTCGAACGGATTGTGCGAGGCCGAGATCATCACCCCGAGATCGGCGCGCATGGAGCGCGTGAGCATGCCGACCGCGGGCGTTGGAATCGGACCGGTCAACAGCACGTCCATCCCCACCGAGAGGAAGCCGGACGTCAGCGCGGTCTCGATCATATAGCCGGAGAGCCGCGTGTCCTTGCCGATCAGCACGCGGTTACGGTGATCGCCGCGGCGAAAGATTAGACCTGCGGCCTGTCCGACCTTGAGCGCCAATTCCGGCGTGATCTCACCATTGGCACGGCCGCGAATGCCGTCAGTGCCGAAATATTTGCGAACCATGTTCCCCTCACCCGTTGACGGGCGATGTTTCGGCGGGATGATAGGGCAATTCGATGGCCAAAATCTGCAAAAATATCAGCTATCTCATGCCGCTCTTTGCGCATGATAAACGGCACCGCGGACCCGGCGTCCGCGGTGCCGTTAGTTAACATCCGCAAGGCTGCTATTTTGTCTTCTTATCCGCCACGCTGGGGGGCGGCTGGGTGACATTGATCGGATCGGAGCCGGGAAAGCTGTCCTCGAGACCTTGCTCCAGCGACTTCTCGAGCTTGCGTTTCTGCGCTTCGTCGCGCTCGCGCCTGGTCTTCTCGTCGACCGCATTTTCCTCAACGGTTTCGTTCGGAATTCCCATGAAAATTCTCCTTACAGGCGATCGCTGCGCCGCCAATCCGGGATAACGCCCAGAATTGATTGGCGTTCCCCGGTTTCCCGTTTCCGATGCGGCAAGTATAACAAGACCATGCGCACCCTGACCTGCATTGAAGACTTGCGCCGCGTGGCCCGTCGCAAGGTGCCCCGCGCGTTCTTCGACTACGCCGAAGCCGGCTCCTACTCGCAGGAGACGCTGCGCGCCAACCGCGACGACCTCGAGCGCATCAAGCTGCGCCAGCGCGTGCTCGTCGACGTATCGCAACGCGATCTCGGCACCACCATTCTCGGCGAGAAAGTCTCGCTTCCGCTCGCCCTCGCTCCTATCGGGCTTTGCGGGATGCAGCATGGCGACGGCGAGATTCTGGCCTGCCGGGCGGCGCAGGCGGCCGGAATTCCATTCACGCTCTCGACCATGTCGATCTGCTCCATCGAGGATGTGGCCCAGGCGGTCGACCAGCCGTTCTGGTTCCAGCTCTATGTGATGAAGGACCGCGGCTTCATCCGCGCCCTGATCGAGCGCGCCGCCGCCGCCAAATGCAGCGCGCTCGTGCTCACGCTCGATCTGCAGGTGCTCGGCCAGCGCCATTGCGACATCCGCAACGGCATGACCGTGCCGCCGCGGATCAAGCTCGGCAATCTCGTCGATATTGCAACGAAACCGGCTTGGGCGCTGTCGATCCTGCGCGGCAAGCGCAAGACCTTCGGCAACCTCGCAGGCCATGTGCGGGGCATGGAGAACGTGAACTCGCTGGCGCAATGGACCGCGAGCCAATTCGATCCCGCGCTGAGCTGGAAGGATGTCGACTGGGTGCGCAGCCTGTGGCCGGGCAAGCTGATCCTCAAGGGCATCCTCGACGTCGAGGATGCCAGGACCGCCGGCAAGACCGGCGCAAGCGCGCTGGTGGTCTCCAATCACGGCGGACGTCAACTCGACGGGGCGCCCTCCTCGATCTCGGCGCTGCCGAAAGTGGTCGAAGCGGTGGGCGACCAGATCGAGGTCATGTTCGACGGCGGCATCCGCTCGGGCCAGGATGTGCTGCGCGCGCTCGCGTGCGGGGCGCGCTCCTGCCTGATCGGACGTTCCTACATTTACGGCCTCGGCGCCGGCGGCGAAGCCGGCGTCGCCAGGGCGATCGACATTCTGGCGAAGGAGCTCGACGTGACCATGGCCCTCTGCGGGGTGAGGAGCGTCCGCGACATCGACCGCAGGGTGATCGTGCAGGACAAGGTGACGGCGCAGGCGTGAAAGAAGGCGCAGCGCAGGGGTAAGATCCCAGCGCCCAGGGGTGTGCAGATCCCGGGACGCGTCACCGGTCCGGGGGAAGTCTGCGACGGACGGCGTCCTCCCGCTGAAGGGTGGCAAAGAAAGCCACCATTTCAATGTCTTATGCAGCCGCCTTGACGGCGCCGGCGACCTCGGGAATCAATAGAACAAACCATGAACCTAATTTCCTCCTGGGATGGCCATGGCCGCACCCGCACGACCGGGCGTCTCTTCCTCAGCCGGGATGCCGGCCGCCCTCGATCGGCTGCGTCGGGAGCTTTGCGCGGCCGAAGCGGCTACCGGCCTCACGTCCGCAGGCGGTGCTGCGCTGGCGCTCGGCATCCCGGCCATCGACGGCGTTCTCGGCGGCGGCCTCAGTTGCGGCGCGTTGCACGAAATTGTTGCCGCGCATGAGACTGAGACCGCCGCCGCCACCGGCTTTGCGCTGGCGCTCGCGGCGCGGCGGGCGTTTCCGTCATGCCGGGGCCTCGCCCGCATTGCGGAAAAAAACGTGCTCTGGATCGCCGAAGATCTCTCGCTCGCGGAGAACGGTGCGCCCTATGGACCCGGTCTCGACGGCGCCGGCATCGCACCCGAGCGGCTGATCACGGTCGCCGCCGGGCGCGGGCGCGATGTGCTGTGGGCGATGGAGGAAGCGCTGCGCTGCCGTGCCGTCGGCGTGGTGATCGGCGAGATGCGCTCACGCGGCATCGATCAGGTGATGACCCGGCGTCTGGCGCTCGCGGCCGCGGCCGGCGACACGCTCGGCCTGCTCTTGCGCACCACGCCGCACGACGAACCTTCCGCCGCCGCGACGCGCTGGATCATCGGCGCGGCACCGTCCTTCCTGCGCTCGCAAGGAGGCGATGAAAGAGCCCACGGCCTCGGTCCGCCGCGCTTGGCCGCGCGGCTCGTGCGCAACCGCCGTGGTCACCTCGGAGCATGGATCGTGGAGTGGAACAGTGTGGAGCAGCGTTTCGAGCTCACAACGCATTCTGAGCCTGTGGCTGGAGCGGCTTTCGACCGACCGCATCGCGCGGCAGTGGCGTGAGGCCCCTTCTCCCCTGGTGGTGTTCGGCAAACGCGGCAATCTCGATCTGCTCGTCGCTGTCGATGCCGGGGCGGAACGGCTCGGGCTCGCCACCGGCCTCGCGCTGGCGCAGGCCCGCGCCATGCATCCCACTCTCACCGCGGTGCCGGAGGACCAGGCAGCCGACGCGCGTCTGCTCGACGCCATGGCCGACTGGTGCCAGCGCTATACCCCCCTCCTGGCCACCGATCCCCCCGACGGCATCTTGCTCGACATCGGCGGCTGCGCGCATCTGTTCGGCGGCGAGGAGAAACTGCGCGACGATCTTCTCGCGCGGATGACCGGTTTCGGCTTTTCGGCCCGCGCCGCCATTGCCGCCAGCATCGGCGCGGCCTCCGCCGCGGCGCGTTTCGGTGCGGCGGCGGCGACCGCAACCGATCATGAGCGCGATCTGCTTGCGCCCCTGCCGCTCGCGGCGCTGCGGCTGTCGAGCGACACGGTCGCCGCGCTGGCACGGGTCGGCCTGAAACGCATCGGCGACATCCTCGACCTGCCGCGGGCGCCGCTTGCCGCCCGTTTCGGTGCCGAGCTCCTGCGCATGCTCGACCGCGCGCTCGCCCGCGAACACGAACCGCTGACGCCGCGTCTGCCGGTCGCGCCCTATATCGCCGAAAAGAATTTTCACGAGCCGATCGCACGCGAAGCGGACGTGCTCGCGACCGTCGAGCGGCTCGCGATGCGGCTCAAGACGGCGCTGGCGGCGCGCGGAGACGGTGCCCGGCGACTCGAGCTTGCCCTCTTCCGCACCGACGGCGCGGTCAAGCGCATCGCCGCCGGCACCTCGCGCCCGGTGCGCGATCCGCAAGCGATCCGCGCGCTTTTCGTCGAGCGGCTCGCCGCGCTCGGCGACGAGATCGATCCGGGCTTCGGCTTCGATCTGGCGCGGCTCTCCGTGCTCACCGCCGAACCCTGTCCGGACGAGCAGATCGGTTTCGGCGGGCACGAAGATCAGGCCGAGATCGATCGCCTCGTCGACCGCCTGAGCGCGCGGCTCGGCCGCCGGCGGGTTTCGCGCCTCATCGCCCATGACAGCCATATCCCGGAGTTCGCCGCCGCGGCTCTCCCGGCGCAGGCCACGGCGCGAGCCGAGCTCGGCTGGGAGGCGTTTCGCCGCTTCCGCATCCAGGCCGAGTTGAGCCCGCGGCCGCTGCGTTTTCTCGCCCGGCCCGAGCCGATCGAAGATGTCTTTGCGCTGGTGCCCGACGGTCCGCCGGTGCGTTTCCGCTGGCGGCGGGCGCTGCACGAAGTGATCGCGGTCGAAGGGCCCGAGCGCATCGAAGGCGCTTGGTGGAACGAGGAAGGCGGCCCCGCGCGCGACTATTTCCGCGTCGAGGACAAGGCGGGGCTGCGCTTCTGGCTGTTCCGCGCGGGACTCTACCGCGACATGGCGCGCGGTCAGCCACGGCCGCGCTGGTTCCTGCACGGGATGTATGCGTGAGATGCCCCGCTACCTCGAATTCGCCGTCGCCTCCAACTTCTCGTTCCTGCGCGGGGCTTCGCATGCAGAGGAGCTCATGCTGCAGGCCGCGCATATCGGCCTCGACGGTCTCGGGCTGTGCGACCGCAATTCGGTCGCCGGCGTGGTGCGCGCCCATCTCATCAAACGCGAGAAGAAGTTGGCGTTGCGTTATCACCCGGGTGCGCGGCTCGTATTCGCCGATGATACGCCGGACATTCTCGCCTATCCGCGCGACCGGCCGGCCTGGGGGCGACTCTGCCGCCTGCTCACGCGCGGCAACCTGCGCGCGGAGAAAGGCGAGTGCATTCTCTATCTCGATGATTTGCTCGAACACATCGATGGGCTCGAGCTGGTGGTGATGGAAACCTCGACATGGGAGCTTGCGTCACTTCCCCTGTTGCAGAAGCCGACATCACCGCCGGCTTCTCTCATCCCGGCGCAGGTCGGGACTGCCAGGCCTGCCAGCGAGCCCGGCAAGGCGATCCGGATTGCGGCTGTTCCGCCAGCGCTTCCCTCTCCTCGGGCTGAGGGTGAGAAGGCAAAACTCCGGCTGGTTGAAAACGAGAAAAAAGCAGACACCGAGCCAAAGGATCCGCTCTCGCTTCTGCGCGCCGCCGCCCCCGGCCGCGTGCGGCTTGCCGTCAACATGCTCTATCGCGGCAATGACCGTGCGCGGCTGGCACGCCGCGCCGAGATCGCCCGGCAAGCCGGCGTGCCGCTCATGGCCGTCAACGACGTGCTCTATCATCACCCCGACCGGCGTGAATTGCAGGATGTGCTGACCTGCATCCGCGAGCACCTGACGATCGATCAGGCCGGGCGGCGGCTTGCCGCCAATGCCGAGCGTTATCTCAAACCGCCCGCCGAGATGGCGCGGCTCTTCCGCGATGCCCCGGAAACGATCGAGGAGACATTGGCGCTCGATCGGGCGCTCGCCTTCTCGCTGGACGAGCTTCGTTATGAATACCCCGACGAAATGCGCGCGGGCTTTGCGACAACGCAGGACGCGCTCGTGCATCTGGCCTGGGAAGGGGCTGCCACACGCTATCCCGACGGCATTCCTGACAGCGTATGCCGGTCACTCGACCATGAGCTGGCGCTGATCGCGAAGCTCAACTACGCCCCCTATTTTCTCACCGTGCACCACATCGTCGGTTACGCCCGCAGCCAGAACATCCTCTGCCAGGGGCGCGGCTCGGCGGCCAATTCGGCGGTCTGTTACTGTCTGCGCATCACCGACGTCGACCCGCGCGACGGCAACCTCCTGTTCGAGCGCTTCATCTCCTCGGATCGAGGCGAGCCCCCCGACATCGATGTGGATTTCGAGCACGAGCGGCGCGAGGAGGTGATCCAGCATATTTATCAGCACTACGGACGCGACCATACCGGCATCGCCGCGACCGTCATCTCCTATCGCGGCCGTTCCGCCATCCGCGAGGTCGGCAAGGCCTTCGGGCTGTCGGAAGACACCATTGGCGCGCTTTCCTCCTCGATCTGGGGCATGGGCGGCGGCGCGGTGCGCACCACCGAGCTTTCACGCGCCGGCATCGATGTGAACAGCCCGCGCATGAAGAAAATGCGCGCGCTCGCCATGGAGATTCAATCCTTTCCGCGCCACCTCTCCCAGCACGTCGGCGGCTTTGTCATTACCCGCAGCCGGCTCGACGAGGTCATGCCGATCGCCAATGGCGCGATGAAGGACCGCACCTTCGTGGAATGGGACAAGGATGATCTCGATGCGCTCGGCATCCTCAAGATCGATGTGTTGGGCCTCGGCATGCTTACGTGCCTGCGCAAGGCATTCGAGCTCACCGAGAAGCACTATGGCGTTGCGTTCCGTTCGTCGCGGCCGGAGGAACCCGACGGAAAGAGACATTTCGCCCTCTCTACGATTCCGAAAGAAGAGGACGCGGTTTATCGCATGCTGCAGCGTGCCGACTCGCTCGGCGTATTCCAGGTCGAGAGCCGCGCGCAGATGTCGATGCTGCCGCGCCTCAAGCCAAAGGAATTCTACGATCTCGTGATCGAAGTCGCGATCGTGCGGCCGGGCCCGATCCAGGGCGACATGGTCCATCCCTATCTGCGCCGACGGCAGGGCATCGAGCCGGTTTCCTATCCCTCGAAGGAGCTCGAAGCCGTCCTCGAAAGGACGCTCGGCGTTCCCCTGTTCCAGGAACAGGCGATGAAGATCGCCATCGTCGCCGGCGGCTTCACGCCGGGCGAGGCCGATCAGTTGCGCCGCGCCATGGCGACCTTCAAGCGCACTGGGACCATCGGCACTTTCAAGATCAAGATGATCGAAGGGATGCTCGCAAGAGACTATCCGCGCGACTTTGCCGAGCGCTGCTTCAGCCAGATCGAGGGCTTCGGCGAATATGGCTTCCCGGAAAGCCACGCCGCGAGCTTCGCGCTCCTGGTCTACGCCTCGGCCTGGATGAAGTGCCGCTATCCAGACGTCTTCGCGGCCGCGCTACTCAATGCGCAGCCCATGGGGTTCTACGCGCCGGCGCAGATCGTGCGCGACCTGCGCGAACACGGCGTCGAAGTGCGGCCGGTCGATATCAATCATTCCCACTGGGACGCCACGCTCGAGCCCGGCCCGCACGCGCTCGAACGCATGCAGGTGATCCACCGCGAAATGGCGGAGGACATCCGCACGACGCACGCACTGCGGCTGGGTTTTCGCAAGATCAAGGGAATGTCGGAGCCAGACGCCACGCTGATCGTCACGGAGCGCAAGAGACCCTACACCTCCGTCCGCGACCTCTGGCTGCGCACCGGGCTAGCACCGCGCATTATCGAACGGCTCGCCGACGCCGATGCCTTCGGCTCGCTCGGCCTGACGCGGCGGCAGGCTTTGTGGGCGGCCAAGGCACTCGGCCGGGTGGGCGGCAAGGACGACGATCTGCCGTTGTTCCGGGTCCATGCAATACCGGCATCCCCGGCCGCCGTCGACCCGCCAGCACCCGTGCATCGATCAGTTCCATCCGAGCCCGACGTGCACTTGCCGCCCATGCCGTCGGGCGAAGAAGTCGTGAACGACTACCGTTTCCTCGAATTGTCGCTGCGTGCGCACCCGGCGTCGTTTCTGCGCACCGATCTCGCCCGACGCGGCATCGTCTGCAACGAGAAACTGCGCGTAAGCCCGTCGGGCACACGCGTCAGCGTCTCCGGTCTCGTCACCATTCGCCAACGGCCAGGCTCGGCCAATGGCGTCATCTTCATGACCATCGAGGACGAAACCGCAGTCGCCAACATCATCATCTGGCCGAAGACGTTCGAGCGCTTCCGTCCCATCATCCTGGGTGCGCGCTATGTCGCCGTCACTGGAGAGGTACAGCAGGAATTGAACGTCATCCATGTGGTTGCGAGCAGGCTTGACGATCTCACCCGCCTGCTGGCGCGTCTGACCGAGGATGCGCCCCCGATCCAGTCGCTCGCGCGTGCCGACGCGGTCAAGCGCCCGCACGACGAGGACATCGACAGCCGCGCCCGCGGCCGCCGCAATCCGCCGCGCATCGCCGCGCCCGCGCAACTCCCGGATCTGGTGGCCAGCGATCTCGACGTGCCGGCGCGCGGTTCGGCGCACGCCCCCTCCCGGCGCGGCGGCACGAAAATCACTCGCGGCTGACCGGCAGCAGTATCCCGATCGTGCGAGCGGCTCGAGGCCGTTACTGCGGCACGACGCCGTCCCGCCCGACATTGACGCGGGCCGTCTCGAACGTTCCGTCCGGCTTCTTCGTCGCCGCCAGCACGGTGATGGCGGCGCCGGGCTTGAGGTCGCTTGGGCTTCCGATCTCATAACGCACGATCGGCACATTGGGCCCGACCACGATCTTCTTCTCACCGTCACGGTATTTCACCGTGATCGTGGAGCCGTCGACCCCGGTGACGGCCGTGCCCGCGGTGCCATTGGTCATGGTGCTGTTCGGCGCGCCATCCCAGGGGCGATGTCCCTCGCCGGTGCCGCGCTGAGACTCGGCGAAGATGTGCACCTCCAGCGCCTTCTGGCTGCCGTCCGCCTGCGGCATCGCTCCGCTGCCGATGAACGCCCCTTCTTTGATGTCGGCCAGGGACGCCTTCACGACGCTCACGACCTGCGCCTTGTCGGCCAGTGTCAGGGTGAGCTGCGCGCCGTCGCGCGCCTTTATCAGCAGGGTGTTGCCGTCCACCTTGTCGATGGTGCCGCGCAGTCTCGCCGTTTGTGCCGGTTGCGCCCAAGCCGACGTCGCAGCCAAAGCCGCCAGCAGCGCCGCGGCCGCGAGCACGCGTCGTGTGATCCCGCTCATGTTCTGTTCTCTCAGATCCAGCGTGGATCGCCGCCAACGGCGACCCGCGCTCATGGCCAAGTCGCGTTCAGCCACTCACATCGGCGGCGTGATGCCATCCCGGCCGACCGAGACAGCCGACGCTTCGAGCGTGCCATCGTCCTTCTTGTTTGCGCCGGCAATGAAAATCTTGGCGCCGGGCTTGAGCTCGCTCTTGTCGCCGGAAACATAGGTGACAATCACGGTCTCAGGCACGACGAGGATCTTCTTCTCTCCGTCCTTGTACTTGAGGGTGATCTCGTTCCCGCTCACCCCTTTGACCGACTGCGCCACGGTGGCGTTGGTCATGGTGCTGTTCGGCATCAGATCCCACGGCCGATGCCCCTCGCCGGTCCCGCGCATCGTCTCGGGGAAGATATGAATCTCCACCGCCTTCTGGCTGCCGTCGGACTGCGGCATGCCGGTGACGCCGATGAAGGAATTGTCCTTGATGTCGGTGAGCGGCGCCTTGACGATGCCGCGCACCAAGGCATTGTCGGTCAGCTTCACCTTGTACGTGGTCTGGCCGTCCCGCGATTTCACCGTCAGCATCGGCCCGTCGACCGCTTCCACCGTCCCGCGCACGCGGACGGGGGCAGGCTGCTGGGCGAAGCTCGCAGATGTGGCGAGCAGCAGGGCAAAGCCCGCTACCCCGAAAACGCGCCGTGTGGTCTGGTTCATGTCGTCCTCCCGAAATCTCGTTGCCGGCAAAGCACCCGGCAAATGAACAACCCTCCGCGACCGGGCTTATTCCGGCCGTCCAGGGGTTTTCACCATGAGACCAGCCTCCATGGGCGCATGCAAGCGCCCGGGAGCCGGCATTCGGAAATGTGAAGGGTGATCAGAATTGGCCGGGAGTGGCACCGCCATCGACCGCGATCGCCGTACCCTGGATGTGGCGCGCGCGCTCGGAGCACAGGAACAACGCGAGCGCAGCAATGTCCTCGGGCTTGCCGAAGCGCCGCATGTTGTTTTTGGTGAGCGCCTCGGCGCGCAGCTCCTCGACGGTCCTGCCCAGCGCCGCCGCCCGCTGCTGGCGCAATTGTTCCTGCCGCTCGGTATCGGTATTGCCGGGATGAATGACGTTCACATTGACATCGTCGCGGTTGCCGAGCTTCGACAGGCCCTTGGAAAAGTTGGCCATGGCGGCATTGACCGAGCCGCCGATCAGGAATTCCGGATCGGGCGTGCGCGCGGCACCTCCGATGATGTTGATCACGCTGCCGCGCGACGCCTTCAGCAGCGGCCAGAACAGCCTGGTCAGGCGCACGCCGCCGAACAATTTCAGCGCGTAGCCATCGAGCCAGGCGGCGTCGGGCAGGTCGAGGAAAGCCCCGGCGCGGGTCGCGCCCGCGTTATTGACCAGCACGTCGCAACGCCGGAAACGTTCGTTGACGGATGCGAACAGCCGCTCACAGGCCTCGAGCGTGCGCAGGTCCCCGGCGACGGTGAAGGGCTCCGGGCCTTCCGCCGCTATTGCTTTGGCGGCGAGCGCGAGATTCTCCGCCGATGACGAGGCCAGCACGGTCTGTGCGCCCGCGCGCGCGAAGGCGAGCGCGATGCCGCGGCCGATCCCGCGGCTCGCGCCCGATATGACGACGATCTTGCCGTCGAACTCGCCCGGCATTTCCCACCCTCCATGATCAGCAGTTCAAGCCGTATTACTATGCCGGCGCGTGACCAGGGAACAGGGCAAGCCCATGAAAGCGATCTTCATCGACTGCAACAAACAGCTCGCCCCGGTATTTGCGCGGGTACGAGAGCCCGACGACCCGCCGATCGCGGTCAATACCGATGCATTCCAATCCGCCGATCTGCCGCGGTTGCTGGGCGGCTACGACATCTGCCTCGACGACCATTCCTACCTGCCGACCGAGGTCATGGCCGAATGCCGCGGGCTCAAGCACGTCGTATTTCTCGGCACCGGCGCGTCGAGCTACATGGACGTTCCGGCCCTGGCCGGGCTCGGCATCACGGTGCATACCATCAAGGGCTATGGCGACACCGCCGTGGCTGAGCACACCATGGCGCTGATCTTCGCTTGTGGCCGTGACCTCGCGCGCATGGACCGCGCGGTGCGGGCGGGCGTGTGGGATCCGCTCGAAAGCATGCAACTCAAGGGCAAGACCCTGGGCCTGATCGGGCTCGGCGGGATTGGCCGTGAGGTGGCGCGGATCGCCCGGGGGGTCGGGATGGAGGTGATCGCCTGGAACCGGTCGCCGCGCCCCGATGCCGGGGTGCCGATGGTCGAGCTCGACGAGTTGCTGGGGCGCGCCGACGTGATCTCGCTGCATCTCGCGCTGAATGACCAGACCCGCGGTCTCCTCGACCAGAAACGGCTGGCACGCACCAAGCCCGGCGTCATCCTGATCAACACCGCGCGAGGCGCGCTGGTCGATGAGCCGGCCCTCATCGACGCGCTGGAGCGCGGCCACATCCGCCACGCGGGCCTCGACGTTTTTCACGCCGAGCCGCTCAAACCCGACCATCCCCTGGCACGCATGCAGAACGTGACACTCACCTCCCATGCCGCTTTCCGCACCCTGGAAGCCTCGATGACGCTCATGCGCCGGGCGATCGAGATCGTGAGGCGGATCGTCACGCCTCCGCCGGGGCTGGGACCGGTACCATGAAACTTTGCGCCGCCTTCGTGGTTGTCATGGACTTGTCACGGGAAAGGGTTCCATGTCCGATCAGACCACGACCTTGCCGACCGTCGCGGCCCACGGCGCCGCACGGCTCCCCTCCGTCGACGTCGACAGCTACAATGTCGAGTTGAAGGACGACGAAGGCTTCATTGGCGATCGCGCCAGCAAGGGCGCCTTCCGCGCCATTATGGACAATTGGCGCAAGGCCCTGCGCAAGACGGGCAGCGATCCCTTCGGCGACGAGGCCACCGAAGATATCAGCAAGAAGAAGCTCGAACTCGCTGCTGAGCGAGGGCGATCCGGAAGCGGCCGGCATCGTGCAAGGGGCGATCGAGGATTTCGCGCAGGAGCTTGCGGTCATCATCCGGCGCTACCTCAAGCTCAAGGCGTGGCGCGATACCGAGCGGATCGTTGTGGGCGGAGGCTTCCGTGCGAGCCGAGTCGGCGAGCTCGCCATCGGCCGTACGTCGGTCATCCTCAAGGCCGACAAGGTGCCGATCGAGCTGGTGCCGATCCGCCACGCGCCGGACGAGGCGGGTCTGATCGGCGGCGCGCATCTGGCGCCGCGCTGGATGTTCGAGGCGCACGATGCGATCCTCGCGGTGGACATCGGCGGCACCAATTTCCGCGCCGGGGTGGTTGAGCTCAACCTGAAGAAAGCTCCCGATCTTTCGAAGGCGGCGGTGTGGAAATTCGAGCTCTGGCGGCACGGCGATGAGAAAAAACTCTCGCGCGAGGGCGCGGTTGATGAACTCATCGACATGCTCAAGGGCCTCATCACCCGCGCCAGCAAGGAAGGGCTTCGCCTCGCGCCGTTCATCGGCATCGGCTGCCCCGGCGTCATCGAAGCGGACGGCACCATCGACCGCGGTGCGCAAAATCTGCCCGGCAACTGGGAGAGCAGCCGCTTCAATTTGCCGCTCAGCCTGCACAAGGCGATTCCCAAGATCGGCGAGCACGAGACCGCGATCCTGTTGCACAATGACGCGGTGGTGCAGGGCTTGAGCCAAACGCCGTTCATGAGCGACGTCAAGCGTTGGGGGGTGCTGACGATCGGCACCGGGCTCGGCAACGCCCGCTTCACCAACCGAACGTCACCGGGCAAGGATTGACGACCCGATCCCAGCGGCGACAATACAAAAAACGCCGCTGGGAGGACTGGATTGAAGCCGGCACCGTTTGCCTATGCCAAGGCTCGCTCGGTCGCGCATGCGATCGAATTGCTGGGCGCTGACGACGCGCGCCTCCTCGCTGGCGGACAGAGCTTGATCGCCACGCTCAATATGCGATTGAGCCATCCCGCCTTGCTGATCGACCTCAACGGCGTCGGCGGACTCGACGGGATTGTGTCGAGCAACGGACATCTGGAAATCGGCGCGCTGGTGCGCCACGCGCAAGCCGAGCGCTCGGCCGAACTCGCGCGGCGGGCTCCGCTCATCGCCTTGGCCATGCCGCATATCGGTCATCCCGCGATCCGCAATCGCGGCACGATCGGCGGCTCGGTCGCCTTCGCTGATCCGGCCGCCGAACTGCCGGCATGCGTGCTTGCGCTGGATGGCGAACTGGCCATCGCCGGGCCGCAGGGCTCCCGCGCCGTCAAGGCCGACGATTTCTTCAAGGGCCTGTTCGAGACCGCGCTCACCGCCCGGGACGTACTTACCGCTATCCGCATCCCGGCCGCCGGTGCCGAGACCCGGGTCGGCTTCGCCGAGTTCGCTCGTCGCCACGGCGATTATGCCATGGTGGGGCTGGCCGCTAGCGCGCGCGCGGACGGCAAGCAGCTCCGCGATTTGCGCCTGGCCTATTTTGGCGTCGGCTCCACGCCGTTGCGCGCGCGCCATGCCGAGCAGGCCTTGGCGGCCGGCGACGTCGAGGCGGCAGTGCGCGCGCTCGCGCAGGATCTGAATCCGCCCGACGACGTGCAGGCGTCGGGCACGGTTAAGACCCATCTCGCCGGCGTGCTGCTCCGGCGCGTCATCCGCCAGCTCGATCAGGCGCCACCATGAATGCACGCTTCCACGACATCGTCGTCACCGTGAACGGCGAGGAGACCCCGGCAACGGTCGATGCGCGCAAGACGCTGGTTGACTTCCTGCGCGAGGATGTTGGGCTGACCGGCAGCCATGTCGGCTGCGAGCACGGCGTATGCGGCGCCTGCAGCGTGCGTGTCGACGGAGCGGTGGTGCGCGGCTGCCTGATGCTCGCCGTGCAATGCAATGGTGCGCACGTCGAGACCATCGAGGGCGTGGCCGATACCGAAGAGATCACCGATCTGCAGGAGGCGTTCATCGCCCGCAATGCGTTGCAGTGCGGATTTTGCACGCCGGGCATGCTGCTCACGGCGCAGGAATTGCTGGCCGCCGGCGGCGTCCCGACCCGCGAACAAATACGCGTCCATCTCTCCGGCAACTACTGCCGCTGCACCGGCTATCAGGCGATCATCGATGCGGTCGAAGCCGTCGCGCAGGCGCGCCAATCTTCCCAGGGGACGTGATGAAAATCACCGACGACTCGCCGCCGACCCTCTCCGCCCTCGACCGGCCGAACTCCTATATCGGCCGCTCGGTGCCGCGGCCCAATCTCGCGCGACTGACACGAGGCCGCGCCCAGTACGTGAGCGATGTATCGCTGCCGCGCATGGCGCACGTGGCTTTCGTGCGTTCGCCCCATGCCCACGCGCGCATCACGTCAATCGCGACGTCGGCGGCGAAGGCGGCGCCGGGCGTCATCGCGGTGGTCACCGGCGTGGAACTGGCGAAAGTCATCACGCCGTGGGTCGGTGTTCTCACCCACCTCAAGGGCATCAAATCGGCGCCGCAACACGCCATGGCGGTCGAGCGCGCATGCTGGCAAGGCGAGGCGGTGTGCGCGGTGGTGGCGCGCACCCGCGCGGAAGCGGAGGACGCATGCGAGCTGGTCGAGGTCGGCTACCAGGAGCTGCCCTCGGTCACCGACGCCGAGACCGCGCTCGATGCCGGCACGCCGGTCATCCATCCCGAGCTCGGCGACAATCTCACCTTCGAGCGCGTGCTCGTCGCCGGCGATCCGGACCAGGGTTTCAAGGACGCCGATGCGGTGGTGGCGACGACGTTCATCTTCGGCCGCCACACCGGGGTCACCAATGAGCCGCGCGCCATCGTCGCCGATTGGAACCCGGGCGAGGAGCGGCTCACCGTCTATCAGGGCACGCAGGCGCCGCACATGATGCAGAACCTGTTCGCCAAGCACCTCGGGCTCGAAGAGCATCAGGTCCGCGTGCTGACCAAGGACGTAGGCGGCTCGTTCGGCATCAAGGTCCACACCTATGCTGACGAGATGGCGACGGTGGCGCTCTCGAAACTGCTCAGGCGTCCGATCAAGTTCGTCGCCGATCGCATCGAGAGCTTCGTCACCGACATCCATGCCCGCGACCACCGCGTGAAGGCGAAGATCGGCGTCAAGAACGACGGCACCATCACCGCCTGGGAGATCGACGACCTCACCGGCATCGGTCCCTACTCGGTCTATCCCCGCACTTCGGGTATCGAGGCCAACCAGATCGTCAACCTTACCGGCGGGCCGTATACCTGCCCGAATTACCGCGCCCGCGCCCGCGTGGTGTTCCAGAACAAGAACGTCATGTGCCAGTACCGCGCCGTCGGGCATCCGATCGCGACCGCGGTAACGGAGGGGCTGGTCGAGCTCGCGGCCGCCGAGATCGGCATGGACCCGCTGGAAATCCGCCGCCGCAATCTCATTGCCGACGACGCTCACCCTTCCAGCGGTCCTTCCGGGATCAAGTTCGAGGCGCTGTCGCACCACGAATCGCTCGCCCATCTCGACGCCATGATGAACTATGCCGGACTGCGCGCCGAACAGAAGCGGCTGCGCGCACGCGGCATCCATCGCGGCATCGGCTTTGCGTCCTTCGTCGAGGTGACCAATCCGAGCGCCGCCTTCTACGGCATCGGCGGCGCGAAGATCTCGGCCCAGGACGGCGTCACGATCAGGCTCGATGCGCAGGGCGCGATCATCTGCCAGACCGGCGTGACCGAGCAGGGCCAGGGCGCCGAAGCCGTCATCGCGCAGGTCGCCGCTTCGTCCTTCGGTGTGCCGATCGAGCGCGTCCGCATCATTACCGGCGACACCGACAACACCCCCTATGGCGGCGGCACCTGGGCTTCGCGCGCGGCCGGTATCGGCGGGGAAGCAGCCTGGCAGGCCGGCAAGGCTTTGCGCGCCAACGTGCTCGCCTGCGCCGCCTCGATCCTGCAGGCCAAGCCCGAAGCCCTCGACATCCGCAATGGCGCCGTCGTCGACTCCGGCAGCGGCACCGAGCGCCTGCCGCTGCATGAGCTTGCCCGCATCGCCTATTTCCGTCCGGACACGCTGCCGCCCGGCTTCCAGGCGGAGCTGATGGCGACGCGCCACTACGTGCCGCGCGCCTGGCCGTTCGCGTTCACCAACGGCATCCAGGCCAGCTATCTCGAGGTCGACATCGATTCCGGCTTCGTCACGCTGCTCAAGCACTGGTGCGTGGAGGACTGCGGCACCGTGATCAACCCGCAGCTTGTCGACGAGCAGATCCGCGGCGGCGTGGTACAGGGTCTTGGCGGCGCGCTGTTCGAGCATTGCATCTACGACGAGCGCGGGCAGCTCACCAACGGCAACATGGCGGACTATCTGGTGCCGATGGCGGCCGAGATGCCCGATATCGAGATCGGCCACGTGGTCACCCCGACTGCCGATTCCGAACTGGGCGCCAAGGGCGCGGGCGAGGCCGGCACCGCCGGCGCGCCGGGCGCGGTCATGAACGCCATCAACGATGCGCTGCGCCCATTCGGCGCCAAGCCGCTGACCGACATGCCCTTTACGCCGGGCAAAATTCTGCAGGCCTTGGGGCGCATCGAAGAGCCGTCGCCGCCTTGACTTTCAATGCACGCAACGGTTCGGTCGGCCGCGAGCTCGATTGTGCAATGAGCATGGGAAGGACGTGGGGATGGACATCAAGGTGGGCAGACAGGCGATCGCCGAAGCCACGGAGAAGCTCAAGAACTGGGGGCGCTGGGGCAAAGACGACCAGATCGGCACGCTCAATCACGTCAAGCCCGAGGACGTCGTCAAGGCCGCCGGGCTGATCCGCAGGGGCAAGGTATTCGCGCTCGGCATCCCGCTCGACAGCAACGGTCCGCAGACCGGCCTGTTCGGCGGACGCTTCAACCCCATCCACCAGATGCTCGCCACCGGTACCGATGCCATCGCCGGCCGGCAGGACTGGAACAAGATCCGTTACGCCGACGATACGCTGAATTTGTGCGTGCAGGGCGCCACGCACTGGGACGCGCTCGGGCACATCTTCTATGAGGATAAGGCCTACAATGGCTACGACGCCAAGCTCATCGACGCCAAGGGGCTGAACGTGCTTGGCATCGAGCATTCCAAGAACAAGATGATCGGACGCGGCGTGCTGCTTGACATCGCCCGGTTCCGCGGCGTCGACTGGCTCAAGGACGGCGAGGGCATTCCCAACGACGAGCTCGACGCATGCGCCAAGCATCAGAAGGTCGAGATCGGGCGCGGCGACTTCGTCATCATCCGCACCGGACAGATGGAGCGCTGCCTCCAGGAGAAGAAATGGGGCGGCTATGCCGGCGGTGACGCGCCCGGAGTCAAGTTCGAGAACTGCTACTGGTGCCAGGACAAGGAGATCGCCGCCATCTGCACCGATACCTGGGGCGTCGAGGTGCGCCCGAACGAAACCACGGAGGCGAACCAGCCGTGGCATTGGGTGGTGATCCCGGCCATGGGCCTGTGCATGGGCGAGATCTTTTATCTCAAGGAGCTCGCGGAGGATTGCGCGGCCGACAAGGTCTACGAGTTCTTTTTCTGCGGACCGCCGCTCATCATCAGCGGCGGCACCGGCTCGCCGATCAATCCGCAGGCGATAAAGTGACGCCGTAGGTGTCATCCCGGGTGGCCGAGCCGCAGCACGGCGAAGCTGATGCGGGATCGGGATGGCCGAACGAGCCCCGCCACGGCCAGGAATAGAATGGAGACTCCCATGGCCCGCTATCTCAAGCGCGGAATGGAGGCGAGCGCCGTCAAGGCCGCCGATGCCAAGGTGCGCGCGACCGTCGAGCAGATCCTTTCGCAGATCGAGGCCGGAGGCGACATAGCGGTACGCGAGCTCTCGCAAAAGTTCGACAACTGGTCGCCGCCCTCGTTCAAGCTCACCGCCGCCGAGATCGAGCGCGCGATTTCGCAGGTGGGCAAGCGCGACCTCGACGACATCAAGTTCGCTCAGGCGCAGGTGCGCAATTTCGCGCAAAAGCAGAAGGAGACGCTGCGCGATCTCGAGGTCGAGACGCTGCCCGGCGTCGTGCTCGGGCACAAGCATATCCCGGTGAGTTCGATCGGCTGCTACGTGCCGGGCGGACGTTATCCCATGGTCGCCTCGGCCCACATGTCGATCGTGACCGCGCGCGTCGCCGGCGTGAAGCGCATCGCGGCCTGCGCGCCGCCGTTCAAGGGCGGCCCGCATCCCGCCATCGTCGCGGCCATGCATTTCGGCGGCGCCGACGACATCTACGTGCTCGGCGGCGTGCAGGCGGTCGCGGCCATGGCGCTCGGCACCGAGACGATCGGCGCCGTCGATATGATCGTCGGACCCGGCAACGCCTATGTGGCGGAAGCCAAGCGCCAGCTGTTCGGCCGCGTCGGCATCGATCTGCTCGCGGGGCCGACCGAGACGCTGGTCATCGCCGATGACAGCGTGGACGGCGAGCTTTGCGCCACCGACCTGCTCGGCCAGGCCGAGCATGGCCCGACCTCGCCAGCCATCCTCATCACCAATTCGGAGAAGCTCGCGCGCGACACCCTGCGCGAGATCGAGCGGCTGCTCGCGATCCTTCCCACCGCTGACGCCGCGGGCAAGGCCTGGGCGGATTTCGGCGAAGTCATCGTGTGCGAGGACCAGGACGAGATGGTGCGCGAGGCCGACCGCATCGCCTCCGAGCACGTGCAGGTGATGACGCGCGACCCCGATTATTTCCTCAACAATATGAGGAATTACGGCTCGCTGTTTCTGGGCCCCCGCACCAACGTCGCCTATGGCGACAAGGTGATCGGAACCAACCATACGCTGCCGACCAAGAAGGCCGCGCGCTACACCGGCGGCCTGTGGGTGGGGAAGTTCCTCAAGACCTGCACGTATCAGAAAGTGCTGACCGACGAAGCCTCGGCGCTGATCGGCGAGTACTGCTCGCGGCTGTGCATTCTCGAGGGCTTCTCCGCCCACGCCGAGCAGGCCAATGTGCGCGTGCGCCGCTACGGCGGGCGCAACGTGCCCTACGCGCAGGCGGCGGAATAGCCGAACCCGGCTGCCAGTCATGCGCGCTCCGACCGTCGACCTCACCAAGACGCCCTCCTTCCGCCTCGACGGCAAGCGCGCGCTGGTCACCGGCGGCGGGCGCGGCATCGGGCTCGCGGCGGCGTCCGCGCTGGCGCAAGCCGGCGCCGAGGTGACCCTGCTTGCGCGCACGCGGGCGGAGATCGAGGCTGCGGCCGAGGCAATCACTGCGCGCGGCGACAAGGCGGCCGCGCTGCAACTCGACGTCACCGACCTCGACGCCGTCCGCCGCACCATCGCGGCGGCGGCGCCGTTCGACGTGCTGGTCAACAATGCCGGCACCAATCGCCCGGCCCCTCTGATGGAGGTCAAGGTCGAGGACTTCGATGCCATCTTCGCGCTCAATGTCCGCGCTGCGTTCTTCATGGCGCAGGCGGTGGCGCGCCGACTGATCGAAGCCAAACGCTCCGGCTCGATCATCAACGTGTCGTCGCAGATGGGCCATGTCGGCGCCGCGCGCCGCACCGTCTATTGCGCCAGCAAGCACGCCATGGAGGGCTTCACCAAGGCGATGGCGATCGAGCTTGCGCCCCACAACATCCGCGTCAACAGCCTGGGGCCGACATTCCTGGAGACGCCGATGACGCGCCCGTTCTTCGAGAACAAGGCATTCCGCGACGAGGTGCTCTCCAAGATCAAGCTCGGCCGCCTCGGCCAGCTCGAAGAGCTGACCGGCGCGATCCTGTTCCTCGCCTCCGACGCCTCGTCGCTGATGACGGGTTCGGCGCTTGTGCTCGACGGCGGCTGGACGGCGGAATGAACGGTGCGGCAAACTCAACCGGCACACGGACGCGCCCCATGATGAACCTTCGATCCCTGGTGCTCGGCTTAGCCACCATCCTCGCCGCGTTGCCGGCCACAGCTGAAAGCCAGGCGCCCGACCGCTTGCAGACGATCCTCGACCGCGGCGTGCTGCGGGTCGGGACCACGATGGACACGCCGGTGTTCAGCATGCGCGATCCGGCGACCGGCAAGCTCCATGGCCTCGACATGGATGTGCTGGAAACGCTGAACTCTTCGCTCGGCGTCAAGCTCGAATACGTGAAGATGACGTTCGGCTCGATGCTCGCCGACCTCGCCGCCGACAAGTTCGACATCGCAATGTCGGGGATGGGAAGGACGCTCGACCGCGCGCGGGTCGCCACCTTCTCAAAACCGTACATGCGCTACGGGAAGCTGCTGTTGATCCGCAGCGCCGACCAGGGGCGCTTCAAGACGCTGGCGGACCTCGATCGCCCGGGGCTGAAGATCGCCTACAACAGGGGCGGGTTGAACGACCGCTTCGCCCACAACATGTTCACCCAGGCAACCCCGGTCGGCTTCGAGAGCAACGAGCTCGCCACCGCCGATCTCCTCGCCGGCAAGGTCGATGCGCAGGTCTCCGACTCCACCGCAGCGATCTATATGGGCCGCCAGAACCCGCGGCTCGCGGCGATGAGCCCGGACAAGGTGTTCCACCCGATCTACGTCGCCATCCTGCTGCGGCGCAATGACCAGACGCTGCTCAATTACATCAACATCTGGCTCGACCAGATCGAGCTGGACGGTACGCTGGGAAAGATCCGCACGAAGTGGCTCGGCGACACGCGATAGGGTGCAAGCGCTGCCTTGCTGCGAGATCATCAACGGGGCCCGGGACAACGTCGCCGGCCTGCGAAACTCAGCGAACCACTGCCGGGAGGAAATGCCATGCGTGTTCTGCTGCTCTGCCTGCTGGCGCTCGTCGCCACCGCCGCCCGTGCCGACGATGCCGAACTCAAGCAGAAGATCGTCGGCGCCTGGAAGCTCGTCTCGGTCGTGTACGAGGACCAGGAGAGCAAGGCGCGCACGCCGGTCTATGGCGAGCATCCCAGGGGCCGCCAGATCGCGACCGCGGACGGCTTGTGGCTCGCTCTGGTCACGGCCGAGGGGCGGACCGTTCCGAAGACCGATGAAGAGCGCGCGCAGGCGCTCCGCACCATGATCGCCTATACCGGCCGCTACCGGGTCGAGGACGGCAAGGTGGTCACCAAGGTCGAAGCCGCCTGGAACGAAGGCTGGGTCGGCGGCGAGCAGACCCGCTTCATCCGCTTCGAAGGCGACCGGCTCTTTATCGAGAGCCCGCCCATGCCGCATCCCAACCAGAACAACAGAGTGGTGCGCGTGATCGTGATCTGGGATCGGGAAAAGTAAGCGGCGACACACCGGCTCGCCGGTCGAGACGCCGGCCGCGGAGCATACGTCCGTCTCGCGTCCGTCTATTGCAGATTGAGCTTGAGCCTGGGGTCGGCGACGATCCCACGATAGAGCGCGAATTGATCGCGGTTGAAGGTATCGAGCTCCTGCGGGGTCGAGCCGACCGCCTCGGTTCCCGCCTCCTTCAAGCGCGCCACCACGCCGGGGTCCTTCATCGCCTTGGCGATGTCCGCCGCGAGCCGGTCGAGAATCGGCTTCGGCGTCGCGGCCGGGGCGTAGATCGCCGTCCAATACGGGACCTCGTAGTCCACGCCCTGCTCCATCATGGTCGGCACGTTCGGCAAGGCCGGCGATCGCGTCCTGGTGGTCACCGCCAGCGCGCGCACCAGGCCGGAATCGATGTTCTTGGCCTGCGCGGGAACGCCGTCGATCAGCATGGCGATACGCCCGGCCAGGAGGTCCGGCATGACCCCGGCATTGCCGCGATAGGGAACGTGCACGATATCGACGCCCGCGGCCGCCTTGAACAGCTCGCTGGCGAGATGGATCGCTGTTCCCGCCCCGGACGAGCCGTAGCTGAACTTTCCGGGATTGGCCTTGGCCAGCGCGATGAATTCCTTCAGGTCGCGCGCAGGCAGCGAAGGATTGATGATCAGCACCGGCGCGAAGCGGGTGACCAGCGACACGGGAGCGAGGTCGCGCAGCCAGTCATACGGCAAGTCCTTGCCCACGACCGAGCTCACCACGCCCGACACGGAATGATAAAGCAGGGTGTAGCCGTCGGGCGCCGCACGCGCGACGGCGTTCACGCCGAGCATGCCGCCGGCGCCGCCCTGATTTTCCACCACCACCTGCTGGCCGAGCACGTCCGACAACTTCTGCGCCGCCGTCCGTGCGGTGAAATCGATGCCGCCGCCGGCCGCCAGCGGCACGATGAGCTTGATCGGCTTTGCCGGAAAGCCGTCCTGCGCCGACGCGGCCGACCCCGCCAGCGCAGCGGCGGCGCAGGCGAACACCGCCAGCATCGGCCTCGCGATTCGTCGCGCGATCATGGCGCACCCCCGAGGCTCGCGATCGCCGCAAGGCGCTCCTGGAAGAAGGGCGCGGGAACGAGGATGCGCGTTTCCTGCGTCGTCAGCAGCGGCCGCGCCTTGTTCAAGTAAGCGTTCCAGTCCGCATTCCGAAACAGCGCCCGCCGCCGCTCTACGCGTTCGTCGAGGCTGCCATAGGCCCACAGCGTGGTCACCTGGTTCAGCATGCCGATTTCGCTGACGTAATATCCGACCGGCTGTCCCAGATGCTGCATCTGCGGCGCGCGGCCCTCCTGCTCGTAGACTTTCAGGAATTCTCCGGTTTGCCCCGGCGCGCAGGTGTAGAGTCGTTGCTCTACGAACATTCAATCCTCCCTCGCTTGCCGCGCACGCTTGGCTCCGTCCCCGGAGGCGCGACGCGATTCTGCCGACATTAGTTCACGACGGCAGGGGGAGCACAACAAACCGCCGAGCGCGCGCGCGGCCGGACACAAGGAGAAGTCAGGCCGCCTTGACCGGATAGATCGGCTTTTCGCCGCTCAGGACGCGGGCGACATCGGCGGCGCATTTGGTCTGCAGCTCGTCGAGTGCCTCGACCGAATAGAACGCGGTGTGGGGCGTGAGGATGACATTGTCGCGCCCGATCAGCTTGGCGTCCCTGGGCAAAGGCTCGACCGCGACCACGTCGAGCGCGGCGCCACCGAGCTGGCCGGAATCGAGCGCGGCGATCAGCGCGTCCTCATCCACCAACGGTCCGCGCGCGGTGTTGATGAGCGCGGCGCCGCGCTTCATCTTACCGAAGGCCTCGGCGTTGAACAGGCCGCGCGTTGCCGGCATCAACGGCGCGTGAATCGAGACGAAGTCGGAGACGGCGAGCAAGCGGTCGAAGCTCATACCCTCCACGCCCGCCGCGGCGAGCGTATCGGGCGATACGTAAGGGTCATGGGTGACGACCCGCAGCCCGAACGCCTTGGCCTTCGGCGCCAGCGCGCGCGGAATATTGCCGAAGCCCACGAGGCCGAGCACGCGCCCGGCCAGCCGATGGATCGGCACCACCGCCGGCATCTCCCAGCGCCCGGCCTGCACCAGGCTATTCGACAGCGGAATCTTGCGCGCCAGCGCCAACAGCAGCGCCATGGCGTGGTCGGAGACCTCATGCATGCAATAGTCCGGCACGTAGGTCACCGTGATGCCGAGCTCCGCCGCCGCCTTGATATCGATGTTGTCGACGCCGAGACCGAAACGCCCGATCGCCTTGCAGCGCGTGAGTTGCCGCAGCAGTTCGCCCGGCAGCTTGGCATAGGTGACGAGAATGGCGTCGGCGTCGCGCGCCACCGCCAGGATGTCATCGGCCGACGGGCTCTTCGCCATGCGCAGCTCGGGATCGAGGCGTCGGAGCGCAGCCTTTGCCGGATCGAGCGAGGGAAACGGGCTGTCGGTGACGGCGATCAGCGTACGGGACATGGCGACACTCTTGTTCTCGTAGCCCGCATGAAGCCTAAAGCGATTCAGGTCGTCATAGCCCGAGGGCTTTCGGCCGCGGGCTATTACCATGCTCCTCGGCACCCAGGTGCGTTCGCAGTTCCTGTTCCGGATGCGCTCGCGCTATCGGTCACCATTTCGCCGCGGACGTCGGCTACGATCCTCGCAGACCTCCGGGTTGACGCAGTTCGGCGGCGTCTTGCCGGCGAGAAACGCCAGGATATTGTCGACGACGATATTCGCCATCTCTTCGCGGACCTCGACCGTCGCGCTGCCGAGATGCGGGGCCAGCACGACGTTCGGCATACTGCGCAGCGCCAGCGTCGACCTTGGGCTCGTGCTCGAACACGTCGAGGCCGGCGCCGGCGATCCGGCGCGCCCGCAAGGCCCGCACCAGCGCGGCCTCGTCGACGATGCGCACCGCGCGCGGTGTTGATCAGGAACGCGGTCTTCTTCATCAGCTTGAACTCGCGCGCCCCGATCTGGTGACGCGTCTCCGGCCGCAGCGGCTGGTGCAGCGAGACGAAGTCGGATTCGGCGAGCAGCTGGTCGAATGGAACAAAGGTCAGGCCGGCCTCGCGTTCCAAGCTCTCCGGCTTTCGCCGCGGCGTCCAGTAGAGCACGCGCATGGAGAAGCCGTGCGCGCGCCGCGCCACCGCTCGGCCGATCAGCCCGCCGCCGCCGACCAGGCCGATCGTCTTGCCCCAGACGAAGGAGCCGAGCAGATGGCTCGACTGCCCGCCGGGAAATTTTCCCGCCCGCACCAGGCGGTCGCCTTCCATCATCCGCCGCGCGACCGCGAGCATCAGCCCGAACGTGAGATCGGCGGTCGCCTCGGTAGTGACCGGCGGAACCACGGTCACGGGAAGCCGCTGCGCCGTTGCCGCCCGAACGTCGATGTTGGAGGGCGAGATGGATTGTGCCGCGAGCAGCCGCAGCTTCGGATTGGCCGCGATCACGTCGCGATCGATCCGGTCATGCAACAGGCAGAACAGGATGTCGCATGTTCGCACGGCGGCGACGAGCGCCTTCTTGGCGATGATCCGGCTCGAATCCGGATTGATCTTGACGGTCGCGACCTTGCGCAGGCGCTCGATCGCGCTTTTGGCGACCGGCTGAGTGACGAAGATTCTCGGTCGGGAACGATCTGGGCGCATCAGTTGATCCAGCGCACGATGCCGGCGACGCCGTCGACCGCGACCTGCGAACCATCGGGGATGCGGCTGGTGGCATCGAGCACGCCCAGCACCATCGGGATGCCGCGCTCGCGCGCGAGCGAGGCGAGATGCGAGGTCGAGCCGCCGAGCTCGGCGACCACCCCGGCGACGCGCGGCAAGACGTGGCTGAGCGCCGGGCCGGCGACGCGCGTGACCAGGACGTCGCCTGGCGCGACACGGGCCAGCTCGCACTCGCAGTTCACGACCACTGCGCGGCCGGCGCCCCAGCCGATTCCTGCCGGGTGGCCGCTGAGCCCGGGATGCTTGAGCCAGATATCGTCGGGCACGGTGATCGGCTCCACCGTGAGCGGCCGCGCCTGAAGAAGCTTGAACCCGGCGTCGTCGAGCGCCCATTCGATTTCGACCGGGCCGCCGACCACGGTTTCCGCCTTGCGCATCATGCGTCCGAGCGTGACCGCTTCCGCGGCGTCGAGGCACGGCGCGGCGACGAGGTCCGTCGGCACGGCCTCCGGCAGGGCGCCGGCGCCATGGCCGCAGGTCTCGCGGTGGTCCTTGCGGCCGGCATCGATCTTGCGCAGGAAACCCTGGCGCGAGAGCACGACGCGATCGGGGACGACCTCGCCCTGGGCGATGGCGGAGCCGAGCCCCCAGGTCGCGCTGATCAGCATCTGCCCCTCGGCGGTTTCGCTCAGGCCGCCGCCCGAGGCGCGGGCCTGCACCAGCGGCTGAATCAGCACCGCCATGGCCGTGCCGGCGGGGGAAAGCCCGTGGTTCTCCATGTAGCGGCGCGCATTGGTGGTCCACAGCGCGGCCCAGCATGCACGCACGGCGGTGAGGAACGCGGCTTCGTCGTCGATGCCGAGAAAGCTTTCGAACTGGCCGGCGAAATTGGCGCCCTTCCGGTCCTCGATCAGGGCGGAGGAACGCACCGCGCTCGGATCCCGGCTTGCTTCGCGCTGGGCATGCCATGCGGCGCGCAGCGGCGCGAGGATTTCCGGCGCGATCGGCGCCTCGTAGAGGCGCAGCCGGATCTCGACCGACTGACGCCGCTGCTCGGGAAGGTCAGCGGCGGCAAAACCGCGGACCATGGACTCCAGCCCGAGCGCCGCGATCTGCGCCCGATAGGCATCCGCGCTCAGGCAGAAGCCCCCCGGCGTCGGCAGGCCGGCATGCATGAGCGCCGCGAGGTTCGCCGCCTTCGGCCCGACGCGCTCGGCGTCAACGGCGGGCGCGGAATTCAGCGGGATGATGAACTCGGTCATGCGGCGGCGCCTCGCTCTCGCTTCGCCCGCTGAGTTCGTCATGGCCGGCTTCTTCCGGCCATCCACGTCTTTCATCCTTAACGAAGCAAAGACGTGGATCCCCGGTTCCGTCGCTTCGCGACGGCCCGGGGATGACGTTGACCTGCGGTCAACGTCATTTCACGTGATCGCCGTAGCCCGGCAGCGGATCGACCACGGTGATCTGCTTGACCGGGAAGTTGGAGATGATCTCGATCTCCTTCTCGTGCACGATCAGCATTTCCTCGATGCGCACGCCGTAGCGGAAGCGCTTGCCGTGCTGCGTCTCGAGCGCAAATGTCATGCCGGCCTTGATCTCGATCGGATGATCGAGCGACCAGATGCGCGAGATCACCGGCGGATCGTATTGCGCGAGACCCAGTCCATGGCCCCAGAGATTCGCAGCCGCCTGGTCCTCCTCCTTGTAGCCCCAGGCCTCCTTCGCCGACGGCCACTTCTTCGCGATCTCGCGGGTGGTGGTTCCGGCCTTCACCGCGTGGATCGAATTGTAGAGCCATTCGAGCGCGGTGGCATAGGTGTCCTTCTGCTCCTTGCTCGGCTCCTTGCCGACGCAATAGGTGCGGTAATAGCAGGATTTGTAGCCGTTCCAGGTGAGCGCGGCCAAATCCATGAACACGATGTCGCCGGGCTGGATGATGCGGTCGGAGAAATTGCGCCAGTTCGGCCAGGTGTTGGGACCGGACGAGACGATCACGTCCTCGACGTCCTCCATCCCGGGAATGCTGTAGAGGTATTTCATCAGATGCGCCGTCACCTGGTTCTCGGTGATGCCGGGCCGCAGGAACTTCATGCACTCCCAGTGCGTGGCGTCGCCGATCGCGCCGACGATGCGCATGCATTCCTGCTCGTCGACGTTCTTGACGGCGCGCGCCTCCATCATCGCGGTCATGCCGTCGGCCCAGTTGATCTTCTTCTCCTTGAAGATGTTGATCATGTTGATGTCGATGAAGTCGACCCCGAGCTTCTCGCCGGCGACGCCATGGCGCTTCATCTCGTAGAGGATCGCGTCGGTGAACTTCTTCACCTGCTGTTGCGAGGCCGGCCCGGCCGCGCCCTTGATCCAGGCATAGGAGTAGCGGACGTTCTCCTTCGGGATCCACGGCGAGTGACGCTCGATCTGGAAGCCGAGGTCGCCCTGCTCGAACAGCACCGGCGCGCCGTCGCCGCACAGGAGCGCGTAGCGCAGTCCCGGCTTGAGCCGGTTCCAGCCCGGCGTGAGCGTGCCGGTGAGGTAGCGCACGTTCTCGTCGTACATGCAGAGCATGGCGCCGAGGCGGTGCTTCTTCATGTGCTCGCGTGCGCGCTCGGTGCGGTACGTCCGCATCCGGTCCCAGTTGACGCGCTGCTGCCAATCCAATCCGGCGATGCCGAAATTTGCCGTTCCCATGAACGTCTCCCGATTTCAACCCGCGTTCTGGCCGCAGGCCGTGCTGTTGGCGGGAATCCTAGCCGGATGGCCCCCACCGCCGAAATAATATATTCTGGGTCAAGGCATTAGTTTTCTTGATAGCAGGTGTCCGCTGGCCAACATCGCGCTCCGGCAAATTCGCGCCGTCATCGCCGTCTGCGAGGAAGGCTCGTTCACGCGCGCGGCCGAGCGCGAGAACGCCACCCAATCCGGCATCTCGCAGCATGTCGCCGCCGTCGAGCGCACGCTCGGGGTGAAGCTGTTCGAGCGCTCGGCGCGCGGCATCGCGCCGACTCCGGCAGGGCTGCGCTACTACAAGAGCTGCGTCGAGGCGGTCGGCCGGCTCGAGAACGCCAACGAGGAAGCCCGTAGCCGCGCCGGCCTCGTCAGCGGCGACCTGCGCATCGGGCTGATGCCGACATTCACCCGCGCCGTGCTGGCGCCCACGCTCGAGGATTTCGTGCCGCGCCACCCCGACGTTCGCCTGCACGTGTTCGAGGGCTACAGCGGCGTGCTGACCGACATGGTGTTGGCCGACGAGCTCGACTTCGCCCTGGTGCCGGCCTTCGAGGGACGCATGGGACTGAAATCGCGGCTGTTGGTCCGTGACCGGGAAATGCTGCTCTCCGGCGCCAAGCGCGGGCTTACTCCGCTCGCGCCGGTGCGGCTCGCCGATTGCGCCGCCTTGAAGATCGTCGTGCCCGGGCCCGACAATATCCGCCGCCGCAACCTCGAGACCTATTTCCAGACCCATGGCGTCGAGATCGCCGCCATGCTGGAAATGGACGCCATGATCGGCACGCTCGAATTCGTCGCGCGCTCCGACTGGATGACCGTGCTGCCGAGCCTCATCTCGGTGAACGACATCGCCAAGGGCGACCTCGTGGTCAATCCGATCGTCGATCCGCCGCTCTACGCCGAGTTCGTGGTGATCCAGCCGGCGCGACGGACGTTGAGCGTGCCGGCGCGGCTGTTCCTCGAGCGCTTCGAAGCCGAGATCGCACACATCCAAGCAATTTGGGACCGGGTATTGGCGCCACCGATTACTGCAAATGGCCGCCAGCACCGGCGTCCGGGACGCGGGTATTTGCACCAGCAACGCCCCTCATCAGGCGGCGGCAGGTCGTCCGACTAGGGCTTGGTGGCAAGCACGATGTTGTACCCGTTGCCGAAGACGAAAACCTTGGACGTGCGCCAAATGATCCGTTCCAGGTCGACCATCGTTCGCATCTTCAGCCGGAACTTCCACAACAGCAGGTGCTGAATGAAGTTCCAGGTTATGCCCCAGGCCCAGAACGGCAGCTGGCGGTAACGGATCGGCTTGAAGCCGAGCCGGCGCAGCTTGAAAACGAGCAGATTGGCGCCGAGAAAATTGTACCGCCAATTTTCGAAGAAGGCGGTGACGTTGCGGTAATCCTGTTCCCGCCGACAGGCATCCAGCGACCCCGGCGAACGGATCAGCAGGCGTCCGCCAGGCTTGAGCGATCGCCAGCAGCGCGCCAGCCAAGCATCCAAGTCCTTGGTGTAGCCGATCGAATTCGAGCGCGTAGATGGCATCGAAACTCTGCTCCGAGAGGTCCAGCTGATCGAAGTCGGCGACGATCACGCGTACGCGTCCGTCGAGCTTCTCGAATTTCCGGCGGCAAATCTCAGCTTGCACGGAAGAATTGGTCACGCACACGATCTCGACATTGCTGCGGCTGGCAAGGTAGTACGCCGCGGCGCCCGACCCGCACCCCAGATCCAATAGACGCATCCCATTCGCCGGCTTGAGCAGGACGGAATCGGCATAATAAGAATGCGCGAAAACCGTGGGCGGAAAAACGCACGTGCTGTAGTTGTCATACTCGCCGCGATACCGACCAAACACCTCGTCGTATGTGCGATTCTCGTCGTCGTGTTTGAGGAAGTCGTCGGCTTTGGGTGTCCACTCGACAAGTTGCCGCCGTTCGAATTCATTCAGCTCATGACCGATAGCGCCTGCGTCCTTCGGATTCGTGACGAGCAGGAAAAGGACGTAATGGAACAGGTTGTATGCGACGAACGCCCCCACAATGACCGCCGTCGCCACCAGGACTATCGACACACTGTCCACGAGTTGCTCCCTTGAACGGCTTGATCCGAGCTTTCAATAGAGTATCAGCTCGCATCCTGGCCGGGATCGGCCTTGAGGCCCGCGGTCTCGATGCCGGCGATCGCGCAGGCTTCATCCTTGTCCGAGGTATCACCGGAAATGCCGACCGCCCCGATGATATCGCCCGCCGCGGTTCTGATCAGCACGCCGCCGGGATTGGTGACCATGCGCCCCGCGCTCGCCGCCGCCAGCATGGTGAAGAACTGCGGCGTCTTGGCCGCACGCGCGGCGAGCGTGCGCGAGCCGAAGCCCATGCCGAGCGCGCCCCAGGCCTTGCCGAAGGCGATGTCGAAGCGCAGCAGGCCGGACTTGTCCTCGCGCTTGAAGGCGACCAGGTGGCCGCCGGCGTCGAGCACGGCGACGGTGAGTGGCGCGCAGTTGGTGTCGCGGCCTTTCTTGAGCGCGGTATCGACGATGGTGGAAGCTTGCGCAAGCGTAACGACAGACATGGCGGCTCCATTGGTGCTGTGACGATGGTGCGATGATTGATGCCGTGGGTCACGGCTTGGCGCGGTTCGCCCAATAGACCGATACCGCCGATACCTCCGCCGCGCCCGAGACTTCTCCCTTGGTCTCCTCGTAGCAGGCAAGCGTTTTTTCCACGAGCGGCAGCTCGAGGCCGCGCGCCTTGCCCTCGCTGAGCATGGTGCGCAGGTCCTTGATCGCGCTGTCGATATCGAAGGTCACCGGGCCGCCGTCGCCGCCCGTGAGCATGCGCGCGATCGGGCCGCCGCGGACCTTGAGCACGTTCGGACCGCCCGAGGTGTCGGAGAGCAGATCCATGATTCGCGCCGGGTCGAGCCCGAGCGGGCGGCAGAGCGCGAGCGCTTCGCCGAGCGCCTGCCAATAGATCATCAGCGGCATGTTGATGGTGAGCTTCATGACCGCGCCGGAGCCGACCGGGCCGCAATGTTCGAGCCGGCGGCACAGCTGCTCCAGGATCGATCTTGCGCGGGCCGCGTCGGCGGCCTCTGCACCCATCAGGCCGATCAGCTTGCCTTGCCGCGCGGGGCCGGTCGAACCGCCCACGGGGCATTCGACCAAGGCGGCGCCCTTCGCGCGCACCTTTTCGGCGAGCGCCACTTCGGTCTGCGGCTGCACGGTGCTCATCTCGATGAACAGCTTGCCCCCCACCTCGCCCGCGAGCAGGCCCGACGGCCCGTTGTAGACCGCGTCGATGGCGGCGGCATCGGTGAGGATGGTGATCACGGCGTCGGCGTTCTTCGTCAGCTCCGCCGGGGTGGCGACGACCGCCGCGCCGGCGTCTACAACCGGTTTCAACTTGTCGGGGGAGCGGTTCCACACCGTCACCGTGTGCCCGACCTCCATCAGCCGCTGCGCGATGGCGGCGCCCATCTTGCCTATGCCGGCGATCCCGATCTGCATCGGCCGTGCTCTCCCTTTGGTCGCTACTTACTTCATCCGGTCCTTGATCTTGTCGAGCGCGGCGCGGGCGCATTCGTCGTCGAAATTGCCGCCAGGGGCGCCGCCGACGCCGATGCCGCCGATCGGCTTGCCGGCCGCCACGACGGTGACACCGCCCGGCGTGAAGGTGATGTTGGGCAGGTTTCCGAGCGAGGCCGTCGTGCTGGGGTTCTTGCTGATGCGCTCGAAGATCGCCTTGGTCGAATTGTCCTTGCGCACCGGCGCGAGCGAGGCGGCGGTGTAGGCCTTGGCATAAGCGCTGTCGAGGGTGTGCACCGGCGCGCCGTCGCCGCGCAGCACCGCCTGCCGCACGCCGTCGATGTCGACCACGATGGCGGTGACTGCATAGCCGTTGCGGGCGCAGGCCGCGACCGCCTCGCCCACCGCTTCGTTCGCCAGCGCCGCTCCGAGCCGGTGCTCCGCGATCAAGCCCTGCGCCGACGCCGGTGCGGCGAGCAGCACGGCCGCGCAGAAGCCAAAGACGCCTCGAGACATCATCATGGGCTTCCCCCTCATCTGCCGTCACGTGGTTCGGGCAGCGGCGGGACGATAAGGGATTAGGCGCGTGTGAGAAAGACGGCTATTGAGGCTGCTGCCCTCCGGCGATTGGGCTTGTACGCAGCGCGAGCATCCGGCTAGCGTCCGCCGCCGAAACGATCGGGGCTAGTGCCCCGGTTCCGAAGTTCGCAAAACCTTGCGGCACGCTCTCATGCACCTTCGGAATCAAAGCGACGTCAGCAACTTTATGATTCTGGTATGGTTTTGGATTTGACGTTCCTATGCGAGTTCGCTGCGATTCTGGTAGGAACTTCAAATCCACCACACGAGCGAGGTTCGGGAATGGCGAAGGGCAAGGTCGGCATCGTGGGCCTCGGCATCATGGGCGGCGCGTTCGCGCACAACCTCGTGGCCGCCGGCTGGCGGGTCGTCGGCTATGACATCGATCCCGCGCGCCGCCGGGCGCTGGCGCGCGCCGGGGTCGGCATCGCGGACGATGTGCAGACGCTCGCCGCCGAGGTGCCGACCATCATCACCAGCCTGCCCAAGCCGGCCGCGCTCGACGCGACGGTGCAGGCGATCATCGCCGCCGGCGTGCGGCCGCGGGTCGTGGTCGAAGCCAGCACCTTCACGATCGGCGACAAGCTCAAGGCCGAGCGCGCGCTGCGCAAGGCCGGCCATGTCCTGCTCGACTGCCCGGTGAGCGGCACCGGCGCGCAGGCCAGGGTGAAGGACCTCGTGATCTATGCGAGCGGCGACAGCAAAGCGATCCGCCGGCTGCGCCCGCTGTTTGCCGGCTTCGCGCGCGCCGCGTACGACCTCGGCGCGTTCGGCAACGGCAGCCGCATGAAATTCGTCGCCAACCTGCTGGTCGCCATCAACAACGTCGCCAGCGCCGAGGCGATGGTGCTGGGCCTCAAGGCCGGGCTCGACCCCAAGACCGTGTTCGAGATGGTCGCTTCAGGCGCGGGCAATTCGCGCGTGTTCGAGCTGCGCGCGCCCATGATGGTGAAGGACCGTTACGACGACGCCACCATGAAGATATCGGTCTGGCAGAAGGACATGGCGGTGATCGGCGAGTTCGCCCGGGAGCTCGGTTGCCCGACGCCGATGTTCGACGCCACGGTGCCGGTCTACGACGAGGCGATGAAGTCCGGCCATGGCGAGCAGGACACCGCCGCAGTCTGCGCGGTGCTGGAAACGATGGCGGGGATCAGGCGCGGAAAAAAGAGCCGCCCAAACAAGCGCGGCAAATAAGCGCCGCCGCGGGGTGGGCAAAGGCGCACGCGATTACAGATAGGCTTTCCGCCAGCTTGGTCCGCGTGCAGCACGCTCACGCGAAAATCCAGATGCGGACGTTGGAGACGCGCGGGCACGGCGCTCCGCCGTAGCGTTGGCGATGATGACCTGTTGGCCCGCGCCGCCCACACTACCAATTCCGCTATTGCGGCGGCTCCTGGATCGTGCGCACCACGCTTGCGGTCGGCCGCCCGTCGGCGGTCTGGCCGGCCTGCGTCTTCACCATGGCCGCCTCGTATTGGGGCAGCGACGTTACGGGATCCTTGGCCTTCAAATGCACGACCTTGAAGCCCCTGGCCTTGAGCTGCAGCAGCAGCGCCGGAAGCGCAACGGCGGTCGAATGCTGAAAATCGTGCATCAGGATGATGCCTTTGCCTCGCTTGTCGAGCTTGGTAATCACCGATGTGATCACTCGCTCGGGATCCTTGAGCTTGAAGTCGAAGGAATCGAGATCGGTCGAGAAGATGCCGATGTTCCTTTCGGCGAGATAGGCGGTCAATTCCGGGGTCTGGCTCAGCCCCGGGAAGCGGAAAAAGGGTGCCAGCGGGCGCCCGGCGGCAATCGCGACGGCGCTGATGCCGTTCTCGATTTCATCCTTAGCTTCCGCCAGCGATTTCTTGGCGAGGTTCGCGTGCGACCACGAATGGGAACCGACGGTATGATCCTTGGCGACCACCTGCCTGAGGATTTCGGGATGCCAAGTCACGTGCTTGCCGATGGGAAAAAATGTCGCCTTCACGCATTGCGACGCCAGCGCCGCCAGCACAGCGGGAGTATTGCCGGGCCAGGGGCCGTCGTCGAAGGTCAGCACGACCTCGCCTGGCTGCAGGAAATCGTAGGCCTTGAACTGCTCGGCACCGAAGCCCGGTCCGCCCGTCGTATCGATGGCGACCGTTCGGGAGACACCGAGCGCGTCCGGATTTTCGCACCTTGGAGTGGCCGCGATGCCAGCCCTGCCTGGCGCGCCCGCCGTCATCGCGGCTGCAGGTCTGGCTTGAGGTGTCATCGGCGCGGCCGGCGGCGGGACTGATTGCGGCTGGGGCACCTGCGGCTGCGCGTTCGCGCCGGCGGCTGGACGCGATGCGACCGTGCCGGTCACCAGCTCGCGCTCCACGGCCTTGGCCTCCGGCGCTTTCGGCGCCGGTTCGCCCCCGGAGGTGAAGATCCAGCCGATGCCGATGCCCAAAACGAGCGCAGCCGCGGCCGCCGCCGCCAACCCTGTCATCCGATGCATTGATTGTTGTCCCTTGTGGCCCGGCGGCACGATCGGGTGAAAATGGTTTAGTTTCGATTACCGAGTCACCCGTCGCGCGACCCCAAGCTGTTCGCGATCCGCCGCGGCGCGGACGCGGATGCACCCCCGGCTCGACCCGACGCTGGGGATCCGCTCACTCCGGCTTGATCCCGGCCGCCGCGACCACCTTGCCCCATTTTGCGTAGTCGTCGCTGATGAACTTCGCATAGGCCGCCGGCGTGGTACCGACCACCTCGACTCCGATCGCAGCCATGCGCTGGTGGAAGCCGGGCGCGGCGATGATGCCGGCGACCTCGCGGTTGAGCGTCTCGACAATGTCGGGCGGCGTGGCGGCCGGCGCCACCAGCCCAATCCCGGAGCCGACCTCGAAGCCGGGAAAGGCCGCCTCGGACAGCGTAGGAATATCGGGCAACGAGGCGATGCGGACGAGACTGGCCGCGGCGAGCGCGCGCAGGCTGCCGTCCCGGATCAGCGGCAGGAGCGAATTGACGGCGCCGATGAACATGTCGATGCGTCCGGCCAGCAGATCCGGCAGGACGGCGGTGGCACCGCGGAACGGCACGTGAACAAGATCCACGCCGGCGCGCATCTTGAAAAGTTCTCCGCCGAGATGCTGCGGCGTGCCGACCCCGACCGAGCCGAAACTCAACCGGTTCGGTGAATTCCGCGCCAGGTCGACGAAGTCCTTAACCGTCCGCACCGGCAGGCTCGCCGGCACGACCATGACGAACGGTACCTCGGCGACCAGATTGATCGCCGCAAAATCGGTGACCGGATTGTAAACCGGATTGCGCGCCAGATGCGGGCCCATGGTGAACGAGGCCGGCGCGATCAGCATGACATGGCCGTCCGGCGGCAACTTCGCCACATAGGAATACGCGATGTTGCCCCCGCCGCCGGGCTTGTTCTCGACCACCGCGGTCTGGTTGAGGCTCGCTTGCAAACCAGTCGCGATTTCCCGCGCCACCACGTCATTGGCGCCGCCGGGCGTGAACGGCACGATGATGCGGAGCGTCTTGCTGGGAAACCCGGCCGCAGGCCCCGGCGGCTGCTGCGCACGGGCCGCGAGCGGCCAAGAGACTGAACAAGAGACTGAACAAGACACCGAAGATACGGTGGCCGCGGCGGCGAGCCGGGTCATGAACTCGCGGCGTTTCATTCGATCCCCTCGTGCAAGGCAAACATCATCCGAGAGACTTGAACGGTCAGGCATATCCTCCGCACGTGCCGCCCACTCCCGTTCGCCAGGCCTCGAAGGCCGAGCAGATCGGCAGATTGGGCAGGATTCGCAATCCCTGCAAGTGCGCGCCGGGACAGCGCCAGCATCGAGGCGCGTCAGCGGCCGTCGAAGCCCGCCCGCCCATGACGCGCCCGTGAGCCGGATGGAATTCGAACTCACTCCCGCAGGAAATCGAGCACCGCCGTCTCCGCCAACACCGCCTGGGGGATGCCGTGGCGCTGCGAGCGGGCACGCTCCTCCGCCGTCTGGGTCGCCTGGAGGTAGGCGCCTAGGTGCCGTGCGCGCTCGATGATGCGCCGTCCAACCGGCAGCCGCTCCGCCTCGAAGCGCCGCAGCGCCGGCTCGACCTCGCTGCCCTCGAGCGCCGCCGCCAAAGCCGCCGCATCATCCGCCGCCTTGGCGACCCCGGCGGCGACGTGCGGCCGCGCGACGAAGGCGGCATCGCCGATGATCGCGATCCGGCCGAAGGCCATGCCCGGCGTTTCGAGATCGTAGATCGGCTGCAGGATCGGCTCGTCGATCATTCGCACGACCTCGCGAAATTGCGGGGCGAGCAACCGCTCGGCCGCCGCGCGCATTTCGGCGATCGCTTCGCGCCGGATCAATGGCGGCGGGATCGAGATCGTGTGGGTCGTGCCGCTCTCGTCGGTGAGCAGACGCGGCAGTTCGGTGCGCTCGTCGGCGGGCCGGTACCAGACCACGTTGTAGCGGCGGTAGCCGGGACGCAGATCGTTGTCGGGCCCGGCGACCGGATAGCCCAGGCACTGCTCGCCCGGCGGCAAGCAGAAGGTCATGGTGTCGAACAGCTCGCGATGAATCGCGGGTGAAAACGCCGCCTCCGGAATGAGCGCGCGCCACGCCACATAGCCGGCGTAGAGCGGCGTCAGCCGCGGCAGGCATTGCTGGCGAACGGTGGAGCGAAGGCCGTCCGCACCCACCAGGAGTTCGCCCTCGGCGGTGCCGCCATCGGCGAAATGCGCGACCACCGACCGCGCGGACTGGTCGAAAGCCGCGACGCCGCGGCCGCGGTGGTAGTGTTCCGCCGGAAACGCGTCGCGCAGCACCCGGTAGACGCGCTCCCAGGCGGTGAGCACCTGGGGACACGCGACCTCGCCCGCCAGCCGACCCGACGAGTTCCAGGATCTGCCGCATCGTGATCTCGACCCCGAGGTCGGTCGCATCGATGCCGAGGCGGCGCAGCGTCGTGATCAGATCCGGCTGCGCGACGATACCGGCGCCGCGGCCGGCGAGCTCGCGCTCCACCCGCTCGAAGACTTCAACCTCCCAGCCGGCGCGGCGCAGCAGCAGCGCGGCCAGGAGACCGCTCATCGAGCCGCCGACGATCAGCGCGCGCCGCTTGCCCGCCTCCCGCAATTGCCTCGATCCCGCCATTTCCTGCCGGACAAAAGTTGCTATATATCGGGCCAAACTAGTGCGGTGGATTTGAAGTTCCTATCATTGTAGCCGCAAGTTCGCTTAGGAACTTCAAATCCAAAACCGCACTAGAAGTCATAAATTTGCTAGTGTCCTTCGATTCCGAAGTTCGCATCGGAGGGCGCCGCGAGGATTTGCGAACTTCGGAATCGGGACACTGGGAGGAATGCCATGGCTCTGACGATGCTGGACAAGCAGGCGGAAAGCTCCGACCGCTCGGCGTGGCCGCCCGAGATCGCCGCCGAATTCGAGCGCGAGAAGAAGGCTCCCAATCCGTGCGTCGGCAACGCGCTGGTGTCGGAGACCGATCGCGTCAGGGTGTGGATGATCCGCCTCAAGCCCGGGGAGCGTATCGGCTTCCACCGCCACGTGCTCGATTATTTCTGGACCTCGGTCACGGGCGGCCGCGGACGCCAGCACGTGCATGACGGCACGACCGTGGAATACACCTACGCGCCCGGCGAGACGCGGCACGAGACCTACGGGTCCGGCCAGTTCAAGGTCCACGACCTCGAGAATCTCGGCGACAAGGAGATGGTCTTCATGACCATCGAGTTCCTGCAAAGCGCCAACAAGCCGATGCCGCTTCCCGAAGGCGTGCGGCAGCAGGCCGCGGCATAAACGCCTGCTGCGGAGGCGGCGGCGGCGCCTTACAACGGACGATGCGGAATTCGGACGCGCCCGAACTCCGCTGGCGTCCGCTTCTCGGACTTCGACCCATCCGGCTTTCGATCCATCCGGCTTTCGACCAAAGATTGGTGCGTGGCCGCGGTCCGCGCCAACGGCGCGCGCGGGATATCGCCAAACGGGCTAGCCAAGCCAGCACCCTTCCTGCACACTGGCATCCAAACAAAGCGGCTCGGCCGTGCGAACGAGTATGTTGGCGGGAACCGGGGCCTCGGGGGAGCACGTGGATCTCAGCTTCGACTTGGTGATCAATGCCTTGATTGCCGGCCTCCTGCTCGGCGGCTTCTACGCCGCCGTGACGATCGGCGTCTCGATTTCGTTCGGCATCCTCGACATCGTCAACATTGCGCATCCCGCTTTCATCATCCTCGGCTCCTATATCGCCTATATCGTCAATACCCGCCTCGGCATCGATCCGATCGTGGTCAGCATCGTGATGATGCCGGTTTTCTACCTGCTGGGCGCCGGCATCTATCAGGTCTATTACGAGTTGTTCGAGAAGCGCGGGCAGGAGTTGCTGCGCGGCCTGTCGTTCTTCTTCGGCCTGCTCTTCGTCACCGAGGTGATGCTCATCCTCGTCTTCGGCGTCGACTACCGCTATGTCGAGGCGTGGTATATCGGCCCGAGCTGGCACCTCGGCGTGATGGATTTTCCGCTGCGCATGCTGGTGCCGTGCATTGCCGCGCTCGCCTTGTTCGCCGCGCTCCAGCTGTTCCTGTCGCACACGTTCATCGGGCGCGCGATCTCCGCGGTGGCGCAGGACCAGCTCGCGCTGCGGCTCATGGGCGCCTCGCCGGTTCGCATCAAGCGCATCGCCTTCGGCATCTCGATTGCGACCACGTCCGTCGCCGGCGCGCTGCTGATCATCATCCAGCCGGTGGAGCCCTCGGTCGGACGCGAATATATCGGCCGGGTGTTTGCGATCTGCGTGCTCGGGGGGCTCGGCAGCCTCCCCGGCACCGTGATCGGCGCCATGCTGCTCGGCGTCATCGAGAGCTTCACCTCCACCTTTTACGGGCCCTCCTGGGCGCCGGCGGTGGCATTCGGGGTCCTCCTCCTCACCCTCGCGTTTCGGCCGGCGGGTCTTCTCGGACGATAGGATTGTCGATCGTGCGGACCCGCGTTTTCCTGCTGATCTCGATCGCGGCGGCGGCCGTCGTATTCTTCGGCGCGCGCATGGTGAACAACGACTACGTGTTCTTCGCCGGCTATACCGTGCTGCAATTCATCGTGATGGCAACGGCCTGGAACATCCTCGGCGGCTACACCGGTTACGTGAATTTCGGCTCGGCGGCGTTTTTTGCGATGGGCGCCTATTCGACCGTGTTCTTCCACAAGCTTTATCCGATGCCGATTCCGATTCTGATCGTGATCGGCGGCCTTGTCTCGGGCGTCGTCGGGTTCGGCATGGGCTATCTGACGCTGCGGCTGCGCGGCGCCTTCTTCGCCATCGCGACGCTTGCGCTCGCCGTCGTGCTGCAAACCCTGGTGGTCAACTGGGACTATGTCGGCGGGTCGCGCGGCGCCTACATCATCCGCCCGAACGAGATCGCGGTGATCGGCCCCTATATCCAATATCTGTTCTTGCTGATGCTGGCGCTGGTGGTGATCGCGCTGACCACCGCGCGCGGCATCGAGCGCTCGCAGCTCGGTTACGGCTTCGCCACCATCCGCGACGACGAGCTTGCGGCGGAAGCCTCGGGCGTGCCGACGCTGCGCCTGAAGCTCATCGCAACCTCGCTGTCGGGCGCGCTCATGGGCATGGCCGGGGCACCTTTTCCCTATTACATCGGCTACCTCCAGCCCTCGTCCGCCTTCGGGCTGGAATACGCGGTCAACTCCATCGCCATGCCGATGATCGGCGGCACCACGAGCTGGGTCGGACCGCTGATCGGCGCGATCCTGCTCGGGTCGTTGCAGCAGATCGCGACCGTCACCATCTCCTCGGCGGTCAACCTTCTCATCGTTGGCCTGCTGCTGGTCGGCTTCGTCATCGTCGCGCCGAACGGCATCGTCGGGCTGGTGCAGGACTTCCTGCACCGGAGGATCAAGTGATGGCCGCCGCGCTGCTCGAAGTCACGGGTTTGAGCAAACGCTTCGGCGGCTTCGTCGCGCTCGACGGCATCGACCTCGCGGTCGCCGAGGGCGAGCGCGTCGGCCTCATCGGCCCCAACGGCTCAGGCAAGTCGACCCTGGTCAATTGCATCTGCGGCACGCTGGCGAACGAGACCGGCACCGTGCGCTTCGACGGCCAACCGGTCGACGGGTTGCTCACCCATGAGCGCACGCGCCGCGGGATCGCGCGCAGCTTCCAGCTTCCGCGCCCGTTTGCGACCTTGACGGTCGTGGACAACCTGCGGGTACCGCTGCTTTACACCGTCAATGCGCGCCCGGGGCCCTCGCTGTCGGCGGCGGAGCTCGATGCGCGCTGTGCCGAGTTGCTGCAGCTCGTCGCGCTTGCCGAGAAGGCGGCGAAGCTTCCGCGCGACCTCACGCAAGTGGAAATGCGCAAGCTCGAACTCGCGCGCGCGATGGCGGCCGAGCCCAAGCTCTTGATCGCCGACGAGTCGATGGCGGGGCTCTCGCAATCGGAGGTCGACGACATCGTCAGCCTGCTCATCCGGCTCAACGAACGCGGCATCACCATCATCCTGATCGAGCACATCATGCGGGCGGTGATGCAGTTCTCGCAGCGGCTGGTCGTCTTGGTCTCCGGCAAGAAGATCGCCGATGGCATGCCCGCCGACGTGATTCGCGATCCCGAGGTGGAGAGGGCTTACCTTGGCCAATAGCCTCACCATCGAGAAGATCGACGCCGCCTATGGCGCCGTGCGCGTGCTCGAGGACGTGTCGCTCAGCGTCAACGGCGGCGAGACCGTGGTGCTGCTCGGCACCAACGGCAACGGCAAGTCGACGCTGATGAAATGCGTGATGGGGATCGTGCGCCCGCGCGCCGGCCGCATCATGGTCGAGATCGACGGCGAAAAACACGACCTCGTCGGCCGCACCACCGAGCAGATCGTCGATCTCGGCATCGCGCTGGTGCCGGAAGGCCGCCGCCTGTTTCCGCGCTTGACGGTGGAGGAAAATCTGCTGCTCGGCGCCTTCCGCCGCAAGGCGCGGGCAATGCTGAAATCCAACCTGGCGTTCTGCTTCGAGTGCTTCCCGCGTCTGGCCGAGCGCCGCGCCCAGCTCGCCGGCTCCATGAGCGGCGGCGAGCAGCAGATGCTCGCGCTGGCGCGCGCATTGATGCTGGCGCCGCGCATCCTGTTGATCGACGAGCCGTCGGTAGGCCTGGCGCCGGTGCTGGTCAGCCGCACCATCGACAAGATCAAGGAGCTCAAGGAGCAGTACAAGCTGACCGTGCTGATGGCGGAGCAGAACTTCCCGCAGGCGCTGCGCATCGCCGACCGCGGCTATGTCATCGTGCACGGCCAGATCGCCTTCGAAGGCCGCTCGGCCGACGAGCTCAACAACAACGAATTGATCCGGAAGTTTTATCTGGGGCTATGAGACCCATCTTGTAGGTTGGGTTAAATTAGCGCGGCCCGCACGGCTGCGATTCGAGCGGCCTCGTTCCGCGCGTAACCCAACGTGTCCCGGCACCGATGTCGGGTTACGCGCGGATTGAGAGCCAACACGACCCGCGAATGCATGGGCCGCGGTAACCCAACCTACGCATTACTCGCGGCGATCGCGGAAAATCCCGCGATCGCTGCGTCCCCATCGGAATAAGGCCAAAGCGGGACTACTTCGCCTTCTCGTAGGGGTAGATCACCTTGCCGGATTCGTAGTCGTTCGGCGCTACTACGACCTGGGTCGAGATGTCCTTGAACTGGCCGACGTCATTGCCCTTCACGTTCTGGAACTGGACCTGCAGCACGCGCGACTGCGCCCATTCACCATCCTTGCCGAACTTCACATCGCCGACCAAGGTCTTGAACGTGTTGGCGCGTATGTAATCGGCGAGCTTGTCGTCGCTCAGGCTTTTCGTCGCCGTGACCGCCTGCTGCAGGACCTCGAGTTGGGCATAGCCCCATGGCCCGATGTAATAGCCGAGCGGATCCACGCCTTCGCTACCCGCCTTGGCCTGATACTTCTTCATGAAATCCGCGACCCCGGGGAAATTCATCTTGGGAACCGGCAGCCAGAAGTCGTAGTTGACGAAGCCGTTGAGCATCGGGCCCAGTTGCGTCTTGATGGCGGTCGCCTGCAGACCGACCATACCGCCGCCGATCATCCTCGGCTTGAAGCCGATTTCGTTAATCGCCTTCACCATGCCGACAGAATCCGGCGGATAAGAGCAGATCACTACGAGATCCGGATTGGTCGCCTGCACCGCGCGGACTATCGGCGCAAAATCCGTGGTCGACGGCGGATATCGTTTGTCGTAGACGATGGAGAGGCCGGCGGACTTGGCATTCGCGCGCGCGCCGTCGGAGGCGTTGACGGAAAACTCGGCATCCGCCGCCACGATCGCGACCGTGTGCGGCTTGGGCTCCTGCGCCATCGCGACGTCGAAGAAGCCCTTGGTGAAAGCAAGCTTCGGCGCCGGTCCCGAAGGGATCATCGCGAAGTAGTTGGGATAGTGGAACTCGCTGTTGACGGCGAGCCCGAACAGCCCGATCAGCATCTTCTTCTTCTGGATTACCACCGGCATTGCCGGCGCCAGCATGTTGGTGCCGTAGCCGCCGATGATGAGGTCGACCTTGTCGACGTCGAGCAGCTTGGTGTAGATGCCGGGCACCGTCGCCGGATTGGTCTGATCGTCGTAGTAGACGAGCTTGACTGGGCGTCCCAGCAGCCCGCCCTTGGCATTGATGTCTTCCTCCCAAATCTTCTGGGCGAGTAGCGCCGATTTGCCGTTGGGAGCAAGCCCGCCGGTCTGCGATATGCCGTAGCCGATCTTGATCGGCTCGCCGGTTTGCGCCCAGGCTGCGCTCGCTGATAGCGCGCATACCATGAGCCCCGCGAGCACGGGAGCAAAGCTAGTCGACAGCCGGCATTTTGCGTCATGCAGCATCGTCATCCTCCCATTTTCAGCTTTATGCGCCATCTTATGGGCAACGAGCGGGCCTGCGCTAGTGGGACGCTGCCCGTCAGCGGCTCGGATCGCCGCCGTCGACCATGATGGTCTCGACCTCGCCCGCGCCGTTGCGGCGGAACGCCGCGGCGGCATCGTATTCGGGCGAGGTGAAGCAGGCGACGCCCTGTTCGAAGGTCGGAAACTCGATCACCACGAACCGGTGAAACTTGTCCGGGCCCTCCATGATCTGATAATGCCCGCCGCGCGCGAGCACGTTGCCGCCGAACTTGGCGATGATGGCCGGCACGAGATCGGTGTACTTCTTGTATTCGACCGGATCGTTGATCTTCGATCGCGCAACCCAATAGGCCGGCATGGTGATGTCCCTCGCTGATCCGACATTTGCGGCTGTCACGCCCGCGCACCCAACCCGGCTTTGGCCGGGATGGGCGCTGCGACTTTGATCCCTCGGCGATCACCGAGGCCGGGCATCCCCGGTACACTCCGCGCTCGCGCCGGGAATCGCAAGCGCCCGCGTTCACTGGGATCATGCGCCGGAGCTTGTCCTCGGGCCGGCAAAGCCGTACCCGAGGACGGATGACGGCCACGGAAATCATCGCCCGTCCAGGAGGATCCCGTCATGCCGCGCAGGTTGATCGACATCTCGGTTCCGCTGGAGAACGACGTCGCGGCCGATCCGCCGGGCTACGGGCCGAAGATCGACTATTTCACCCACCGGCAGACCGCGGCGGACGTGATCAAGTTCTTTCCCGGTCTCACCGAGCAGGACTTGCCGGATGCCGAAGGCTGGGCGATCGAGTGGATCAGGCTGTCGACCCACAACACCACCCACCTCGACGCACCCTGGCATTTCGCTTCCACCATGGATCGCGCGTGCGCCGACGAGCCTGTTTCAGGCGAGTGTCCGGCGCACGCACCTAATAGCGAGGCCGCGCTGGCCGCTCGCTTCGCTCGCCAGCGCGGCAAACGCGCCATCACCATCGACGAGGTCCCGCTGGACTGGTGCCTGCAGCCCGCCGTCAAGCTCGACTTCCGTCATTTCGCCGACGGCTATGTCGCGAGCGCGCGCGACGTGGAAGCCGAGCTCGAACGCATCGGGCATGCACTCGCGCCGCTCGAGATCGTGCTGGTGAACACCAGCGCGGGCGCCGCCTACGGGCGCCCCGACTACGTGGCCAAAGGTTGCGGCATGGGGCGCGAAGCGACGCTCTATCTGCTGGAGCGCGGCGTGCGCGTCACCGGCACCGACGGCTGGAGCTGGGACGCGCCGTTCGTCCATACCAGGGAGAAATATCTCGCAACCCGCGACCCGAGCCTGATCTGGGAAGGCCACAAGGCCGGCCGCGAGATCGGCTACTGCCATATCGAGAAGCTGCACAACCTCGAAGCGCTGCCGGCTGCGGGATTCATGGTGAGCTGCTTTCCCGTCAAGGTGCGCGGCGGCTCCGCCGGCTGGACGCGCGCGGTCGCCATCGTCGACGACTAATGGGGCGGCGCCTTATGCCGCGGAAGCACGAGGTTGACCCTTTGGGGTCCGCCTCCTAGTGTCCCGGTTTCCGAAGGGACACTAGCAACGATATGCTGGTAGGAACGTCAAATCCGCCACACTAGCATCGCGGCCTGCTCGACATCGGTGCGGTGACAAGCCCCGACCATTCCAGGGAGGACAGCGTGGACAGACGCAGCTTCATGATCGGCTCCGCCGCCGCGGCAGCCGCCGTCAAGGCATCTTTCGCGCAAGACCCCTACCCGACCCACGCGATCATGATGATCAATCCGTTCCCGCCCGGTGGCGCTGCGGACGTGGTCGGTCGTCCGCTCGCGGCGGTCATGGAGCCGATGGTGCAGAAGCCGGTGGTGATCGAGACCAAGGCCGGCGCCGCGGGCGCGGTCGGCGCGCAGTTCGCGGCCAATGCCAAGCCGGACGGCTACACCCTGCTGCTCCACATCACGTCGATCTCCGGTTTCGCCGAAGTCGACAAGCTGTTCGGACGGACGCCGAAGTTCACGCGCGCCGACTTCATCCCGATCGCGCGCTTCGTGGCCGACCCATGTGTGCTGATCGTCAACGATCAGCAGCCATACAAGACCCTCAAAGAGCTTGTCGACGACGCCAAGAAACGGCCGAACGAGATCCTCTTCAGCTCGTCCGGCCTCTATGGCGCGCTCCACATCCCGACGGCGCTGTTCATGAAGGCCGCGGGCGGGCTGAAGCTGCGCCACCTGCCGACCAATGGCGGGGGACCGGCGCTGACCGCGCTGCTCGGCAACAATTCGCAGGTCCTGGTGTCCTCGATCTCGGCCTGCCTCGCGCAGATCAAGGCCGGCAAGGCGCGGCCGCTCGCCATGTTCGGCGCCGCACGGTCGAAGGCTGTGCCCGACGTCCCCACCATGAAGGAACTCGGCTACGACATCGAATATTACCTCTGGGTCGGGGCGTTCGCGCCGAAGGGCACGCCGCCAACCGTCGTCTCCTATCTGCGCGACACCTTCAACAAGGCGGCACATACCGACCAGTTCAAGACCGCGATCGCCAATCTCGGCCAGGACCTCGGCTACATGGACCAGCCGGAATTCGCCAAGTTCTGGGACGCCGACGCAGCGCGCATCGAGGCGGCCATCCACACCATCGGCAAGGTCGAGGGCTGATCCGAGCATGGCCGTCACCTCGTCGCCTTGAGTGCGCCTTCTTGCTCCGTCGTCGTCCCCCGCGAAAGCGGGACCCATCGTAGCGGACGCGCCGATCTCTGGATTATGGATTCCCTTTTGCGCGGGGACGGCAGGATATGATCCTCGCGCGCCTCGTCCCATGATGACGGATACGGCACTCGAGCCCATGGCATGACTCTGCGCACCGACCACATCGCCGGCGGCGTCTTTGTAGTCTTCGGCCTTGCCGTGCTCGCGGCGAGCGGCGATCTGCCGGTAGGCACGCTGTCGTTTCCTGGCGCGGGCATGATGCCGAAGCTCGTCGCCGGATTGCTGATCGCGTTCGGCCTGCTCATCGTGCTGCGCGCGGGCGAGAGCGCGCCGCTCGCCACCGTCCCATGGGCGGACCTGCCGCACGCGGCGCGCATCGTCGCGATCACGGCCGCCGCCATCGCGCTCTACCAGCCGCTGGGCTTCCTCATCACCATGGCGCTGCTGCTGTTCGCCCTGACCTTCGTCGCCGAGCGCCGCCACCTGCTGCGCGCCGCCGGCTTCAGCATCGGCGTGGTTGCGCTGACCTATCTGTTCTTCACCGTGGTGCTCAAGACGCCGCTCGAACGCGGCATTCTCGGATTTTAGCAGTGGGGACCGTCGAAAGCCTGCTGCTCGGTTTCTCGGTCGCGCTGCAGCCCGACGTGTTGTGGTACGCCTTTCTCGGCTGCCTGGTCGGCACCATCGTCGGCGTATTGCCCGGCATCGGGCCGCTTTCCGGCATCAGCATTCTCCTGCCCGCAACCTTCGGGCTCGATACCACCAAGTCCGTGGTGATGCTCGCGGGCATCTATTACGGCTCGCAATACGGCGGCTCGACTACGTCGATCCTGATGCGGATTCCGGGCGAGGCGTCCTCGGTCATGACCTGCATCGACGGTTATGCCATGGCGCAGAAGGGGCGCGCCGGGGCGGCCTTGTGCATCGCCGCCGTCGGCTCGTGGATTGCGGGCACGTTCGGGGTGATCATGCTGACGCTGATCGCTCCGCCGCTCGCCACGTTCGCGTTGCGCTTCGGCCCCCCCGAATACACCGCGCTGCTCGTGCTCGGGCTCGTCTTCCTCGCCTACATGTCCTCGACCTCGCTGCCGCGCACGCTGCTGATGGCGTGCCTCGGCCTCCTGCTCGGCACCGTCGGCATCGACAACATGACCGGGCACTTCCGCTACTCGTTCGACATCGCCGAGCTCGGCGACGGCATCGGCATCGTACCGGTCGCGGTCGGCCTGTTCGGGCTCGGCGAGATCCTGTCGACGCCGTCCGCCAATGTCGTGCGCAACGTCATCGCGCCCAAGCTGCGCGAGCTCCTGCCCAGCCGGCAGGAATGGCGGCAATCGGCCATGCCCATCGCCCGCGGTTCCCTCATCGGCTTTCTGATCGGGCTCACCCCGGGCTCCGCCCATATCATTTCGAGCTTCCTGTCCTACGCGGTCGAGCGCCGGCTCTCCAAGCACCCCGAGGAATTCGGCAAGGGCGCGGTGGCCGGCGTGGCCGGACCCGAATCGGCGAACAACGCGGCCTCGACCGGCGCCTTCGTGCCCATGCTGGCGCTCGGCCTTCCCACCGGGCCCATTACTGCGGTGCTGATCGCCGCGCTGATGATCCACGGCGTATCCCCCGGACCGACCCTGGTGAACGAGCATCCCGACATCTTCTGGGGGTTCGTCGCCTCCATGTATGTCGGCAACGTGATGCTGCTTGCGCTCAACCTGCCCCTGGTCGGCATTTTCGTGAATGTGTTGCGGATCCCCTACGCCTATCTCTATCCGCTCGTGATCATGTTTTGCGTGATCGGCGTCTACGAGGTGAGCCACTCGATCGTCGACGTGTGGATCATGCTGATCATGGGCATCGTGGGCTACGGCTTGCGCAAGTTCGGGTTCGATCCGGCGCCGCTGGTGCTCGGCCTGGTGATCGCGCCGACCTTCGAGATGTCGCTGCGCCAATCGTTGATCATGTCGAACGGCAACTGGACGATCTTCTTCCAGCGTCCGATCGCATTGACGCTTCTCGCGGTGTGCGTGGGCCTCTTGGCGCTCGCCGCCGCCTCCCTCGTGCGCCGCCGCAAGGACTGGCGCAGCAAGCTCGCCGAGGCGGAAGCCGGTGAAAGCGGCTAGCGCGGTTTTCCGTTCCGTTGGAATCGGAAACCGCTCCGGGGTCCTTGCGTTTGACGCGTTTTCTGCGGCGAACCGGTTCCCACCCCGGATCAAGTCCGGGGCAGGCTTTCGCCGGAAAGCGCTATGGCCGCGCCCCCACCGGCCGCTGGGCCGCGCATGCGTCTTGGCGGCCCGCGCGCTCACGACGCGAGCCTGACGGCAACGGCCTCGACTTCGATCTTGAATCCGTAGTGCAGCTCGGGCACCGGCACCACCGCCCGCGCCGGGCGCGTGGAGCCCGCCCATGCCGCATAGATGGCGTTGAATGCCGGCCACGATTTGATGTCGGTCACGTAGACGCGCACCTGCGTCAGCCCGGCAATGGAGCTGCCCGATGCCAGCAAGGCATGCGCGACATTGTCGAGCACCTGCCGCGCCTGCTGCTCGAACGTCGCCTCGTTGAGCCTGGTGCCGTCGGGCGCGATCGGCAGTTGACCCGAGATGAAGATCAAGCCGCCGGCGCAGACCGAATGGCTGTAATGGCCGCCCGGCGCGGCCATGGTCGCGGGATTGATTTGAACGATCTCACCAGCCATCGAAACGTCTCCATTGCTGCACGACACCCTGCGCGGTGATCGCGTGGTACTCCGAAAACTCCGCGGCGGTCGCGCAGGCACGGCCCGGCAGGATGCGAAGCCAGGTACCGAGCGGGAACCGGCTCGCCATGTCGAGGTCCACGCCGCCGTCGGCGCGGGACACGATGCCGTGCTCCTGATTTGCCGCTGTCAGCACGAGGCCGTCGATCGCAGTGCCACCCGCATCGCACGGCACAGTATCCATAATCGACCTTCTGTCGCCACGGCAGCGCGGGCGTCGGCTCGATCTCGCACTTCGCCGCCCCGGAGAATTCCGGCGAGGCGGATTCCGCTTCGCCCAAAAACGCTCTAATCTTCGCCTGCGATTCGCCGCGGAGCCGTTTCCGTCAGATGACTGGATTCCCCGTCGGTCAATGTCAGCGCTGTGGCGCCGCCGTCTCCTATTTCGGCCGCTCGTGTCCCAGTTGCCATGGGCGCAACTGGCCTAATCCGGTTGCAGCGATCGCGGCGCTGTCGGCGCTGCTTCTGGCCGGCGGGCTGCTCGCGCTCGGCTGGCAGATCTTCCGCAGCGAAGGGGGGACGCAGTCCCCGCAGGCGGAGGGCGCTCCGTCCGCCTCCGAGCCGAGCACCGATACCGCCGCGGACTACGGCTGGCTCGTACAGGCCATGGCCGACTGCGAGGAGGAGGCCAAGCGGAAGCTGGACACCCTGCATTTTCTGATCGTGCCGGTAACGACGACCGCGGTGTCCCTGCCGGGTTGGTCGCCCAGCGCGATCGGCAACGTCGGCGATGCCGTCGCACTGTTGCACTCGACGGATACCGTGATCGGTCTGCGAAATCGTGCCCTGGCGCTTTATCAAAAACCGCTGACGTTCGTCGTGTCCGATCCGAACACCAACACTGTCTACAAATGGAAGCCGGCCGTCGGCGTGACGGCGCTGACGACGCGAGATACCGGCTTGGCCAGGCTGACGCTCGGATTCGAGATTCCGGACGTCGCGCGGGACATCGAATGGGGCCCCACGATCAACCTGACCAAGGGGACCTGCTACTGGATCAATCCGCTCGTTCCCGCCGGGCCGCGCAGCGGATGAGCCCGCAGCGTTCCGCGCCGGCGCGCAGCGCCGCCATCCCCGGAGGAGGATCGCACGAGGCGAGAGCGCGTGAGCCGCGCCCGGGCGACCCCGAGCGACATCGCTTCACGTCGAAGCGCGATTTCGCTCTAAGCATTCGTTTGATCGCATGATCTTATCCGAAAAGTCTGCAACTTTTTCGGGATCACACTACGCCCAGAGCCGCTCCTTCTCGAGACCTTTGTAGAGCCCGGCGACGTAGTCGCCATAGCCGTTGAAGATGAGCGTGGGCCGGCGCTCGTTCAGTCCGATCAGCTCCTCGCTCGCCTGGCTCCAGCGCGGATGCGGCACTTCCGGATTGACATTGGCCCAGAAGCCGTACTCGGAGGACTGCAAGGCTTCCCAGTAGCTCTTCGGCCGCTGATCGGTGAAATTGAAACGCACGATCGACTTGATCGACTTGAAGCCGTATTTCCACGGCACGGCGAGGCGCAGCGGCGCACCCTGCTGCTTCGACACCGGCTTGCCGTAGGCGCCGGTGACGAGAAAGGCGAGCTCGTTGGTCGCCTCCGCGACGGTCAGGCCTTCGACGTAGGGCCAGGGATACCAGGTCTGTCTTTGGCCCGGCGCGAGCTTGGGATCGAGAAAAGTCTCCATCCGCAGGTATTTCGCCGACGATAGCGGCTTGGCCAATTCCACCAGCTTGGCCAAGGGGAAGCCGGTCCATGGGATCGCCATCGACCACGCCTCGACGCAGCGGTGGCGATAGAGCCGCTCCTCCAGCGGCATCCTGCGGACGAGGTCGTCGATGCCGATCTCCTGCGCCTTCTCCACCATGCCGTCGATCTTGACCGTCCACGGCCGCAACTTGAGTGCCTGCGCCGCCTTGACGACGTTCTTGCTCGAGCCGAACTCGTAGAAATTGTTGTAGCTGGTATTGATCTTCTCGTCGGTGACGGGCCGGTCGAGCACGTATTTTTCGTCGCGCTTGGCCGGATAGAGGTCCTTCGTCGGGTCGGGCAGGTCGGCAACGCGCTGGGCCAAGGCCAGCTTGGGCGACAGCGCGAGCGCGGCCGCGCCGGTCGCCGCCAGGAAGCTGCGGCGATTGAAGAAAAGCGGCTCGGGGGTGGCAAGGCGCTCCGGGATTTCCCATCCGCGGCGGCGAATGACGTGCATGGGGCTCGTCCTCCGGATTCGGGCGCCCTATTCGATACGCCTGCCGCCCATCACGGGCAAGTCACGGGTGCGGCAGGGCCAGGTGATCGCGCGCCGGACCGTGGATACGGAACCGGCCGGGCAAGGGCGCGTTCTCCATCGACTGGCAAGAAAAGATAGTCCGGCCCGTTTTCATGCGCGAGGAAGACAGTCGCAGCTATCCCGTGCGCGAGAATATGCGGCTCCAATACGCATTCTGGGCGTGGGAGCGCGCGATGTGGCTGGCGCTGGCGGGGATTGTCCTGATCGCGCTGCTCGGTGTCTTCGCTAATGGGCCGCTGAGCCGGAGGACCGTCAGGGACGGCGCGCTGGCGCTGACCTATGAACGCTTTCAGCACGTCACCGCGCTGGCGCGGCTGACGGCAACGATATCCGCGCCCAACGCCGACGAGGTCGGCCTGACACTGGGCCCGGCATTTGCGGACAATTTCCAGATCGCCGACATCGAGCCGGTCCCTTCCTCGAGCACCGCCGGGCCGCGCGGGCTCGAACTCGTCTTCCGCGCCCCCACGGAGGGCGACCTCCCGGTCGTAATCTGGGCCCATCCGCGCTCGTTCGGGATGTTCGATCTCACCGCCGCCGCGGATCCGGAAGGACGGGTGGCATTTTCGATTCTGGTCTATCCGTGAAACGTCATGGACAGCGTGATCAAGTCGGTCATCGTCTATTTCGTCCTCTGGCTGGTGATCCGCGCCTCGGGCCGGCGCACGCTCCGCCAGCTGACGGTGTTCGACTTCATCCTGTTCCTGATCATCGGCGGAGCCGCGTCACGCGCATTGATGGGACAGGACTATTCGCTCATCCAGGCCTTCCTGGTGATCGCGACATTCGTCATCATCGATGTCGCGATGTCGCTCCTCGAGCGCAACGTCCCCAGCATCGGAAAGATTCTGAAAGGCGTTCCGACCATCGTGGTCGAGAACGGACGCGTCCTGAGCGCACGATTGCGGCGCGCGCGTCTGACCGAGGAGGACGTGCTCGAAGCGGCGCGCCGTCACCACGGGCTGGAGACGATGGACGACATCAAGCTCGCCATCTTGGAAGCAAACGGTGAAATTTCCATCATCCCGCGGCGAAAAATTGCCATTTGCGACCCCGGCACGGTGCCGCGCGCGGATTAGACCGCATTCCGCTTGCGATCGTGTTGCACTCCAGCTTCTCTGATCCTGCGGGTGTTCTATTCGGAAAGCCGGATCGAGTCCGGCAGGCTTTCCCGGAACATGCGCAAGTCGATCCATCGCGCCGCAATTTATCAGCGGCGGCCCGCGCGCCCATCGGCCGCCGGCGGCCGCGCAGCTGCCGTCAAAGCAACGCGCGCAAAACCAAGTGCGCGCCCAGCACGAGCGAACCCGCGAAGAAGCAGATTCGGAACGTCTCGGAGCGCACCCGCGCGCGCACCCACTGGCCCAGCGCCATGCCGATCAATGCCGGGGCGAGCGCCAGCAGCGAGACGCCTGCGACCGGAATTTGCAGGGCGCCGTCGTGGACGAGAGTCGCCGCCAGCGCCAGCGTCGAAACCGTGAACGACAGCCCGAGTGCCTGCACCAGCGCGTCCTTGCGCAAGCCGATCGCCTGCAAGTAAGGAGCCGACGGAATCATGTACACGCCGGTCGCCGCCGTCACGATGCCGGTCGTCGCCCCGATCAACGGCGCGAACCACGGCTCGAGCCGCGGCGGCAGCGAGAACTCGATCGAGGTCAGCCCCAGAATGCCGTAGAGCACGAGAACGGCCCCAAGCCCCACGGATGCCCGCGTCCCGCCGTGCGCGGTAAGGAGTCCGCCCCCGGCCCAGGTTCCCGCGCAGATGCCGAGCAGCATCGGCCACAGCCGCCGCACCAGCGGCGTCCATTCGGGACCGATCGCCTGCCAGACATTGGTGATGAACGAGGGCACGACCAGGAGCGCAGCAGCCTGCGCCGGGGTCATCACCAGTGCGAGCAGACCCATCGCGACGGTCGGCAGCCCAAGGCCGATCATCCCCTTCACGAAGCCGGCGAGCACGAAGGTCGATGCGACGAGGGCGAGGCTGATGATCGCCATGCGGCCGCTTATAGCAGGCGCCGCGGCGGCCTCGCCTTCGGATGTCGCGAACAGAGGCTTCGGCGGACGCGGAAGACGGAGCACGAAGGACGGACGACAGAAAAGCCTCAACCGATACTCATCCGTCCTTCTGTCGTCTGTCCTCCGATTACGCCGCCGCGGCCTTGCGCGCCGCGACGATCTGGTCGGCGGTGCGGCCGGTGAGTTCGGCCATGTGATCGAACTTGAAGGTGAAGCTGCCGACGCCGGCGGTCGCCGAGCGCACCTCCACGATGAGGTCGCCGATCTCGGTTTCCGGCATCTGTACCCGCACCACGTCCCAGCCGTCCCAGCCCTCGCGGGTGTCGAAGCCGAGAATCTGGCCGCGCCGTCCCGACATCAGCGCGTTCATTTTTGCGGTCGCGTCCGACGGACAGACGATCTCCACCTGGTAGATCGGCTCGAGCAGCACCGGCTGGCATTGCGGCAGTCCGTCGTGGATGGCGAGGCGGCCGGCCAGCTGAAACGCCATGTCGGAGGAATCGACGGTGTGGTAGGAGCCGTCGACCAGCTTGGCGGCAATGTCGACCACCGGGAAGCCGAGCGGTCCGTGCTTGAGCGCGTCGACGACGCCCTCCTCCACCGACGGAATATAATTGCGCGGCACCACGCCGCCCTTGATCTCCTCGGTGAAGGTGAAGCCCGAGCCGCGCGGCAGCGGCTTGATGTCGAGCACGACGTCGCCGTACTGGCCGTGTCCGCCCGACTGCTTCTTGTGGCGGCCGCGTTGCACGATGCCCTTCTTGATGGTCTCGCGATAGCCGACCGTCGGCTTGTGCGAGACGGTGGCGACGCCGAAGCGGTCGGCCAGCCGTTCGGTCGCGACGCGCAGCTGCATCTCGCCCTGCCCCCAGAGCACCACTTCGTGCGCCTCGGCATTGTGGACGACGGTGATCGAGGGATCCTCCTCGAGCAGCTTCGCCAGCGCCTGGCCGAGCTTGACGTCGTCCTTGCGTTCCTTGGCGGCGACCGCGATCGCCAGCACCGGCGCATGCGGCGCGACCTTGGCGAGCGGCGGATGCGCCGGCTGGCCCTCGGTCAAGGTGTCGCCGGTCTTGGCATGATCGAGCTTGCCGAGCGCCACGGTATCGCCGGCTTCGGCGGGACTCGCGCTTCTCGCTGTGCTGGCCCATGAGACTTGAACACGGCCGCGACGCGCCCGGCCTCGCCTTCGGAGGTGAGGAGGCTGCTGCCGTCGCCGATCTTTCCGGTGAGCACGCGGGCGACCGACATCTTGCCGCCGTGGGAGGTATTGATGGTCTTGAGCACATAGGCGATCGGATTGCCGGCCTTCACCCCGAGCCGCTTCGCGGTCTCCGCAACTCCGGGCGCCTCGTGGCGCAACGCCTTCATCAGGCGCAGCACGCCGTTGGTGCGCGTGGCCGAGCCGAACAGCACCGGGCAGACGAGGCTCTCGCGCAATTCCTTGGAAAGATCGTCGAAGATCTTGTCGCGCGGCGGCTGGATGTCTTCCAGCAGCTGCTCCATCAGCTCGTCGTCGTGGTCGGCCAGCGTCTCCAGCATCGAGAACCGGGCGGTCTTCTCGCGGTCGAGCACGTCGCCTTCGAGCGGAATGATTTCCGACGGCGCATGCTCCTTGTAGACGAACGCGCGCTCGAGCGCGAGATCGACGAAGCCGGTGATGATGTCGCCGGAAAAGGTCGGTATCTGCCGCAGCAGCAGCTTGCTGCGCGACGCCGGCTGCAGGACCCTGAGCACCTCGTGGACGGTGGAATCGGCCTTGTCGATCTTGTTGAGAAACAGGAAACGCGGAATTTTCTGCTCCTCGAGCTCGCGCAGAATGAGCTGAAGCTGCGGCACCTTCTTCTCGTCCAGCTCGCACACCACGACCGCGGCGTCGACCGCGGGCAGCGCCGCGCGCATGTCGTGGACGAACTCGACCGAGCCCGGACAATCGATGAAAGTATATGCATCGCCCATGAACTGGGTGGTGGCGACCGAGATTTCGACGCTCATCTTGTGGTGGCGCGCTTCCTTGCTGGCGTCGCCGACGGTGTTTCCCGCCTCGATGGTGCCTTGGCGCTGAATCGCGCCGGTGCGGGCGAGGATCGCTTCGAGCAGCGTGGTCTTGCCGCTCTGGAACGGGCCCACCAGCGCGATGCACCGTGGACCCGTGGCTCGTGTGCCGTTCTGTGCCATATCCGCCTCCCAAATTGACCGAGATGCGGCCTTCTCCGAGACCGTTTGCGCCATCGTTTCAGGCCGGAGGGGGATTTGGCAAGAGGCACTGGCGCCTCAGGCACGAGCGCGCCACCCGCCGACATGCGCCGCCCGCATGCCGGACGAAAACGGCCGCCCGCGAGAGGGGCGGCCGCTCAGTTTTGCAGGATCAGGAGGGCGATCAGCGCCCGGGCCGCAGGCGGAGTTCCGCGACGCCGAGCGCCAGATTGAGACCGATCGAACTGTCCACCGAGAGCGGCTGCAGCGCGACGCTGCGGTTGGAACCGCCCACCAGGACGTTGGCGCCGAGGCCGGCGGCGACCGTCACCTCGCCGCTGGCACCGAATAATCGCCGGCGAGAAAGCCGGGGCCGCCGAGGGTGTCCGTGAACACACCCCAGATCATCACGCCGCTGCTGGTGGCGCCGATATCGAGCCCGAATTTGCTGATCGATCCGTCATAGACCTCTTGCGGGCCGGCCGGTTCCGGCGCGAATACGCAAGATACCGACTTCTGGCGACCCGATGATGAAACCGATGCCGGCCGAAACATCGCAGGTCAAGAGACCGGCTCTCATCCGTTGGGCGCTGGCTGGAGCAACAGCCACGACGGTCAATGCGAGAACGGCAGCCCCGATGGCGTAACGCGACATATAGACCCTCCCTTTGCTCATTCGCGCAAACCCGATCGGGGTTGCGTGCCTCGAACTCGATCCTATGCAACAACAGGCGCGATGTCGCGCTTGTCGATTGACGCCGGCACCATCGTTCACTTCAAATTTCCGCAGAAGCGCTGGATGCGCCGGCAGGCCTCCTCCACGTCCTCGGTCTTGGTCGCATAGGAAATGCGAAATGCCGGGCCGAAACCGAACGGCGTGCCCTGCACCACCGCCACGCCCTCGGCTTCCAAGAGTTCGCTGACGAAATCCTCGTCGGTGACGAGCTTGTTGCCGCTCGGCGCGGTCCTGCCGATGGTGCCGGCGCAGGACGGATAGACGTAGAAGGCACCCTCGGGCTTCGGACAATGGATTCCGTCGCGCCTGATTGAGCATCGACACGCAGAGGTCGCGGCGCTCCTTGAAAATCGCATTGTGCTTGGCGATGAAATCCTGCGGCCCGTCGAGCGCCTCGACCGCTGCCCATTGCGACACCGCGGTCGGGTTCGAGGTCGACTGCGACTGGATCATCGCCATCGCCTTGATCAGCGGCTCGGGCCCGCCGGCATAGCCGATGCGCCAGCCGGTCATGCAGTAGGCCTTGGAAACGCCGTTGACCGTCAGCGTGCGCTCGTACAGCCTGGGCTCGATCTGGGCCGGCGTCGTGAACTCGAAATCGTCGTAGACGAGATGCTCGTACATGTCGTCCGTCAGCACGTGGATCTGCGGATGCCGCACCAGCACGTCGGTCAGCTTCTTGAGCTCGGCGCGCGTATAGGCCGCGCCGGTCGGGTTCGACGGCGAGTTGAGCAGCACCCATTTGGTCCTCGGCGTGATCGCCCGCTCGAGCGCCTCGGGCGTCATCTTGAAGCCCGACTCGATGGTGGTCGGCACGCCGACCGGCTCGCCGCCGCGCGAGCATGACCATGTCGGGATAGCTCACCCAATACGGCGCCGGGATGATCACCTCGTCGCCGGGATCGAGCGTCGCCATGAACGCGTTGTAGAGCACCTGCTTGCCGCCGGTGCCGACGATGATCTGGCTGGGCTTGTAGTCGAGCCCGTTCTCGCGCTTGAACTTGCGCGCAATCGCGGCCTTGAGCTCCGCAATGCCGTCGACGGCGGTATACTTCGCCGCCTTGCCGTCCTCGATCGCCTTGATCGCCGCGCGCTTGATGTTCTCGGGCGTATCGAAATCCGGCTCCCCGGCTCCCAGCCCGATCACGTCGCGGCCGGCCGCTTTGAGCGCACGCGCCCTGTCCGTCACCGCAATGGTGGCAGAGGGCTTGATGCGCTTGAGCGATTCCGCGAGGAGGGCCATGAGAATCTCCGCTTAACCGTATCGGGCGCGAGCTTCCTACTGGGCCGGGCCGCCGACGGCAAGCCTCAATCGCGGACGCACACACCTTGGTGATCGCGCGGAAAGGCGCCAGGACGGCGCGGTCGGGCGTCGGTCACTGAAATATTTCGGCGAATCTCGTCTTGAGCTCGCGCCCCCGTTCCTCGATGAAGTCGAGGTCGATCGGCAGAAATTTCACCTCGCTCAGCGCCGGCTGGCCGGGCGGCGGCGGGATGTCGATGCGCGCGGCGTGAATCCCGCCCTCCGCGATCATCGTCTGCGCCGGCGGCGAGATCATGAACTGCGCGAACAGCTTTGCCGCGTTGGGATTGTGCGCGCCCTTGATCACGGCCGTGGGCGAGGACACGATGAAGACGCCCTCGGTCGGATAGATCAGTTTCTGATTGGGGACATCGTGCCCGTCGGCGAAGCTGCGCGGATCGGCGCCCTCGGCGCCGATCACCCTCTCGCCCTGCTGCATCGTGCTGAAGACCTGCTGGTGACCCTGGACGATCATGATGTCGTTCGCGCGCAACGCCTTGTAGAAATCCCAACCGAGCGTACGCGACAGCATCCCGACCACCACCAGCTGGATCGCCGTGAAGGAGGGGTCCGGCATCACCATGAGACCTTTATATTTCGGCTGCTTGAGGTCCGACCACGTGCTGGGGACGTCCTTGACCTTGTCGGTGCGGACCGGGATGCCGACGATCGAAAGCCGCTGGGCAATCCAGCGGCCATCGCGGTCGCGCGCGGCGGCCACGATCTTGTCGAAGCCCTCCGGCCGGAACGGCTCGAACAGACCCTGCTTGGCCAGTGCGTTGGCGGCGCCGGCATCCGACATGGTCATCACGTCGGCGCCGGGGCGGCCGGCGCTGAGCTCCTGCTGCAGCCGCCGCAGCACCGCCTGGCCGCCGGTGCGCAGGAGCTGGACCTTGATTCCAGTCTGCTGTTGGAATCGGTCGGCGAGTTGCTGGGCGAGCGCGACCGGCGTCGACGTGTACCAGCTCAAGGTTGCTTCCCTGCGCGCGGCATCGGCATCGGCCTGGTCCGTCGCCCGCGCCGACGCCGGCAGCGCGGCGCAAGCCAGCATCGAGACCATGCCCACAGCCACGGCAAATCGTGTCCGCGACATTGGCGTTTCCTCCCATCGGCGACTTCGTATCGGACGCCGCCGTTGCCGCCATGCTCTGCCCGCGGACACGAAAAGGCAATCGGCCTGGCCGCGACGGGAGGCAGGCGACGCGCCCGCGCGCTGCTCGCCGCGCGCCACGTCGATGCTCGCGCCGGGGTGATTTCCGGACCGCGGGCCGTTACACTGCGCCAGCCACGCGCGATCGTCCCCGGGAGGACGCCATGAAGCTCACGCCTGATCAGATCAAGGCCTTTGACGAGCAGGGCTACCTGTTTTTCCCGAATTGCTTTGCCGAAGCGGAGGTCGCGGTCCTGCGCAGCGAAGCGGATCGCATTCTAAGGAGCAATCGCCAGGAGGTCTGGCGCGAGAAGACCGGCGCTCCGCGCACCGCCTTTGCCGCCCACACCTACAGCGAAGCCTTCCGGCTGATGGCGCATCACCCGCGGCTGGTCGAGCCTCTGCAGCAGCTGTTCGGCGAAGGCGTCTATGTCCACCAGTTCAAGATCAACGCCAAGGCGGCGTTCGAAGGCGACGTCTGGCAGTGGCACCAGGACTACGGCACCTGGGCGCGTGACGACGGCATGCCCGCGCCGCGGGCGATGAACATCTCGATCTTCCTCGACGAGGTCTTGCCGATCAACGGTCCGCTGATGCTCATTCCCAAGAGCCACAGGTACGGCACGCTCGCCGCCGGTCATGACCAGAGCACGACCTCATATCCGCTTTGGACGCTCGATGCGGCGACCGTGACGCGGCTGTGCACCGAGGCGGCACCGCAAGGCGGCATCGGCATCGTCGCGCCGACCGGCAAGCCGGGCTCGGTGCTCATGTTCCACGGCAACCTCGTGCACGCGTCGCCGCCCAACATCACGCCCTACCCGCGCAAGATCGTGTATCTCACGCTGTGCGCCGTCTCCAACCACATCACCAAGTTCACGCGCGCGGAATGGATCGCCCACCGCGACTTCGCGCCGATCGTGCCGGTCGAGGACGACGCCCTCCTCGCCTATGCCCGCGCCCATCGCGTGGCGGCGGAATGACGCCGAAATAATTTTCTCCGCGCAACCGCAATCGCAGCAGATATGGGCTGCCGCCCGCCGGCGCGGTAGCCCGGGACCATTCCTCCGTTCGCGCCTGCGTCATGACATTGCCGCCGTGATGTCCTAAGAGCGTGAGAACGTCCGGCGGGGCCAATAGCGGTGCGTGGATCACCGCCCAAGGAGGCCGATGTATACGCTCTATTCCATGCAGCGATCGGGCAACAGCTACAAGGTACGTCTGGCGCTCGCGCAGCTCGGTATTCCCTATCGCCTCGTCGAGGTCGACATTCTCAAGGGCGAGAGCCGCACGCCCGAATTCCTGGCCAAGAATCCGAACGGCCAGGTGCCGCTGCTCGAGGCCGCGCCCGGGCGCTATCTCGCCGAGTCGAACGCGATCCTCTGGCACCTGGCCGGCGGAACGCCGCTGCGGCCGGAAAACCGCATCGAAAGCGCCGAGACGCTGCAATGGATGTTCTTCGAGCAGCACAGCATCGAGCCCAATATCGGCGCGGCCTATTTCTGGCTCGCGCTGGTCAAGGGCGGCCGCGATCTGCAGCAGCACGCGCTCGAGGACTGGATGGAAGAGGGCTACCGTGCGCTCGCGGTCATGGAGAATCACCTCAAGCACCATCGCTACTTCGTGGCCGATCGCTACTCGGTCGCCGACATCGCGCTCTACGCCTACGCCCATCTCGCGCACCACTGCGATTACGACCTCGCGACGTTTCCGCAGATCCGCACCTGGCTCGATCGCGTTGCAGCCGAGCCCGAACATGTCGCGATGGATTGGCAGCCCATGAACATCGTGGCCGCGGAATAGCGCGCGCGGCGCGTTTTCCGCACGCTGCACGCCGTCCGCGGCTTGGGGCGGCACGGCCCCCGTTCCCCCGTTTCCAGCCGGACGCCCGAACCCGCAGGTGCCCCGACGGGCCGTTAATATAGGGTTACGCGCGCAGGAATGGGCTGCCGCGGGATCGGCCGCCATCCGGCTGCGCCGCGCCGGGCCATGGGCGTAACGGCGCATCTCGGTCTGTCCGACCGCTTCGGCGTTAACCCTTCATTAACCAAAAACACAAAATTGCCCTCCTTCGTCAAAGCCTCCGCCCAAGTCCGGACGAACCGGCGCCGGCATCCGCCCCGACAAATTGCATGAGTGATTCGTGGAGAATTGAGATGTCCAAGAGATTGATCACGCGCACCGGACTCGAGCAGGCGGTCCGTCAATCGCCCGCGCCGAAACACCGGTCCATCGCTTTCGTCGAATTGATCACCACCGCGGCGCTCGCCTTGTCGACCGCGGTTGCCGTCACCGTCGTATCGATCGGCATCGCGCGCGCCGGCGTGGCCGGCGCAGTGTCCGACGGCGACACCACGCCGTTCGCGGTCGCGCTGTGCTTTGCTTTGCTGGTCTGCGCCTTGGGTGTTCTCACCGCCGTCGTGGCCGTAGGCCCGCGGCGCGAGTGATTTTTCCGTTTCAAGTGGCCGGTCGGGGGAAGTCACTGCCGCGCGTCACCGGACGCGCGGCAGTGAAGTTTTGGGATGGCGTTTTCCGGCGAAAGCCAGCCGCGGACTTGATCCGGGGTGGGAACCGCGGTTGGCCGCAGAAGGCGCGTCAAACGCAACGACGCCGGCCCCTCACTCCAACTTGATGTTCGCCGCTTTGATGATCGGCCACCACTTCTCGATCTCCGCCTTGTGAAAGCTGGCAAGCCCCTGCGGCGTCTGCTCCTCGCGTGTCGCGATCACGTGGCCGAGATCGGTGAGACGCTGTCGCACCGCGGGATCGGCCAGGGTCTCGACGACAGCGGCATCGAGCCTGGAGACCACGTCCGCGGGCGTGCCCTTGGGGACCCACAGGCCGTTCCAGAACGAAATGTACATGCCCGGCGCTCCCACCTCATCCATGGTCGGAACGTCGGGCGCCGACGGCCAGCGCTCTTTCGACATCACGGCATAGGCCCTGATCTTGCCGCTGCGCAGGAACGACAGCGTCTGCGACGCCTCGGCGCAAAACATATCGATCTGCCCCGCCACCAGGTCCTGCATGACCGGCGCACCGCCGCGATACGGCACCAGCTGGAAGCTGGTGCCGGTCTTCTGCTGGAAGTAGATCAGGCAGATATGCGCCCCGCTGCCGGCCCCCACGGTTGCGGCCGATGCCTTGCCCGGGTTCGCCTTGAGCCAGGCGATCAATTCCTTGGCGTTCTTCGGCGGCAGGTCGTTCTTGCCGACGATCATCAACGGCGTGGCACTGATCCGCGCCACCGGCTGCAGCTCCAGCAACGCATCGTGCACAGCCGGATACATTGCGCCCGCCCCGACGTGGCTGGTCCAGTTGCCGAGGCTGAGCGTATAGCCGTCGGGCGCTGCTTGCGCCGCGCGGGCGACCCCGATGCTCGCGCCGGCGCCGGTCACGTTCTCGATGATCACCGGCTGGCCGAGCGCCGTCCGCATGGGCTCGCTCAAGATGCGCGCAAGCGTATCCGTCGGCCCGCCCGCGGGAAACGGCACGATTATCGTGAGGGGGTGCGACGGATACGCTTGCGCCTGCGCCTCGCCGGCGCAGCCGACCGCGACGGCAAGCGCCGCGGCAACAGATATCAGCTTCATGGATGCCCTCGTCTGTCTCCAGCCGGATTCTCGTCTCGAATGATCACACACGCGCCTTCGAGCCGAAAAGTCAGCAATGCTGTCACACCCATGTGACCCGCCGCAAGCTTGCTGGAACCTCGACGCCAACGCATCGTTGTCGCGGCGGCGCGAGAGGATTCGCGCGCGCAGGAGATTTCGCATGAGGTCGTGGGCATTGGCATGTGACAGCCGGGCTCGTTGCGGCGGGTTGCGGGCCCTGCCACGCGCAGGTTCTTCATTCGGCCGCCGGCGACGTCGCGGTGGAAACGGTGGCGAAGGGCCTCGTCCATCCCTGGGCGCTCGCCTTCCTGCCCGATGGCCGCATGTTGGTCACCGAGCGCCCCGGGCGCATGCGCATTGTCGGCACGGACGGCAAGCTCTCGCCCGCGCTCGCGGGCGTGCCGAAAGTCTTCGCCGCGGGCCAGGGCGGCCTGCACGACGTCGCGCTCGACCGCGACTACGGCCAGAACCATACGATCTATTTCTGTTACGCCGAGCCGGTCGGCGGCGGCGCGCGCACGGCGCTCGCCCGCGCCCGGCTGGTGGATGACGGCACGCCGCGGCTCGACGCGGTCGAGGTGATATTCCATCAGGAAGGCCCGCTCTCCAGCGGCAATCATTTCGGCTGCCGCCTCGTGCAGACGCCCGACGACAACCTCTTCCTGACCGCCGGCGAGCATTTCACCACCCGCGACCAGGCGCAGAATCTCGGCAATCACCTGGGCAAGATCCTTCGCATCCGGCCGGACGGCTCGGTGCCGCCCGACAATCCCTTCGTCGGCCGCGCCGCGCTGGCGAGCGAAGCGAGCGGCCAGCGCGGCAACTCTATGGTGCGCGGGCCGGACACTCGCCCTGAACCGGGCTCGTCGGCGCGCGCGGGCGCCAAGCCGGAAATCTGGAGCTACGGCCACCGCAATCCGCAGGGCCTCGCGCTCCATCCCACGAGCGGAAAGCTGTGGGAGCACGAGCACGGACCGCGCGGCGGCGATGAGGTCAATCTCATCGAGAAGGGCAAGAACTACGGCTGGCCGGTGATCGGCTACGGCATCGACTACAACGGCGCCAAGATCCACGAAAGCACGCACAAGGCCGGGATGGAGCAGCCGATCTGGTACTGGGTGCCCTCGATCGCGCCCGTCGGGCATGGCCTTCTATACCGGCAATCTGTTCCCGGCCTGGCGCGGCAATCTGTTCGTCGGGGCGCTGGCCGGCCAGCTTCTGGCGCGGCTCGAACTCGACGGCGACAAGGTGGTCAAGGAAGAGCGGCTCTTGCAGCAACTGCGCGAGCGCATCCGCGACGTGCGCCAGGGTCCGGACGGCGCGTTGTGGCTCCTCACCGACAACACGTCGGGGCGGATTCTTCGCGTCGCGCCGGCGCGGTGAGCGCGCCAAACTCCGCGCCCGTTCCACGCCCCCGCGCGAGCGCGGCGGCGGCGCCCCGCAAAACAGAGAGTTGGCACGCGGCTTGTGAAATTTCGTTGCGCGCAGGGCGCTTTTTTCTTGCAGTTCGTTTCCGCAGGCAGCGACGGGGCGTGGGAATGCCCGGCAGAACGAGGGACGTGGCGCACCCACGCGGTCACCATGCCATAGTCCCGACACGAAGCTTTTCTACCGCCGCGCTCGATCCGACAATGGAATGCGGGGTCGCACCGCCTCGACGGCGCCAGGGATGGCGGCGTGAGGGGCCACGACCCGTTTCGAGCCTGTGTCATGTTCGCGCTCTTTGAGCGGCTCTTGAAGCCGACCGACATCCCGGAGCAGGCGGAGCCCCCGCCCGGCTTCGTTGCCTTCTTCTGGCATTTCGCCCGGCAGGCGAAGGGCCTGTTCGCGGCCTTGTTCGCGGCCGGCTTCGTCGTCGCGCTGCTCGATTCGACCATCCCCGTCTTCATGGGACGCATCATCACCCTGATCACGGCGAGCCGGCCGGACGAGCTGTTCGAGAAGTTCTGGCCGCTGCTCACCGGCATGGCGCTGGTCCTGCTGGTTGCGCGCCCGCTCGCGCTCACCACCCAGAACCTGATCGCCAACCAGGCGATCTCGGCCAACGTGTCGAACCGCATCCGGTGGCAGAACCACTGGTACGTGGTGCGCCAGTCCTGGGCGTTCTTCCAGAATGACTTTGCGGGGCGGATCGCAAACCGCGTGATGCAGACCGGGCCGGCGATCCGCGAGACGCTGGTCGCGCTGATCACCAGCGTCTGGTACATCCTGGTCTACGGCACCAGCGCGCTCATTCTGCTCGGCTCCGCCGATCCTGTGCTGGCGGTCCCGGTCGTGCTCTGGTTCATGGCCTATCTGGTGATGCTGCGCGTGCTGGTGCCGCGCATGCGCGACCGCTCCAAGGATGTCTCGGAAGGGCGCTCGATGCTTACCGGGCGCATCGTCGACAGCTACACCAACATCCTGACGGTGAAGCTGTTCGCCCGCGCGCGCGAGGAGGACGCCTATGTGCGCGACGCCATCGATCACCACACCGGTCTGTTCTACCGTTCGCTGCGGCTCAACACGCTGTTCAGCTTCTGCCTGTCCTCGCTCAACGCCATGATGGTGACCGGCACCGGCGCGCTCGCGCTCGTCTTATGGACGCAAGGCAAGGTCGCGGTCGGCACGGTGGCGATGGCGCTGCCGCTCGCCTGGCAGATCGTCAGTGTCGCCGGCTGGGTCGCGCTGCAGATCACCTCGATCTTCGAGAATATCGGCGTGATCCAGGAAGGCATGATGACCATCGCGCGGCCGATCATGCTCACCGACCGGCCGGACGCGCCGGCGCTCGCGGTCACGCGCGGCGAGATCACCTTCGAGGACGTGCGCTTCGGTTACGGCCGCGAAAGCGGGGTCATCGACGGACTGAGCTTAACCGTGAAGCCGGGCGAGAAGATCGGACTGATCGGCCGTTCCGGCGCCGGCAAGTCGACCGTGGTCAACCTGCTGCTGCGCTTCTTCGATCTCGAGGGCGGCCGCATCCTGATCGACGGCCAGGACATCGCCGCGGTCACGCAGGAGAGCCTGCGCGCGCAAATCTCCATGGTCACGCAGGACACCTCGCTGCTGCACCGCTCGATCGGCGACAACATCCGCTACGGCCGCCCGCAGGCGACCGACGCCGAGGTCGTCGCGGCGGCGAAGCTCGCCCATGCGCACGAGTTCATCCTGGAGCTCGAGGACTGGAAGCAGCGGCGCGGCTACCCGGCGCAAGTCGGCGAGCGCGGCGTGAAGCTTTCGGGCGGACAGCGTCAGCGCGTCGCCATCGCGCGCGTGATCCTCAAGAACGCCCCGATCCTGGTGCTCGACGAGGCCACCTCCGCGCTCGACAGCGAAGTGGAAGCCGCGATCCAATCGAGCCTGGACACGCTGATGGCCGGCAAGACCGTGATCGCCATCGCGCACCGGCTCTCGACCATCGCGCGCATGGACCGGCTGATCGTGCTCGACCGCGGCCGCATCGTCGAGCAGGGCACGCACGAAGAGCTGTTGCGGCACGGCGGCCACTACGCCGCGCTGTGGCGGCGCCAATCCGGCGGCTTCATCGACGCCGAGGGCATGCAGGCGGCGGAGTGACCGTCGCCGCCTGCGCGCGCTGACAAGCGTGCGGTGTCGCGCGCCGCGGCGCCGACCGCACCGTCCGTCCGGCGCCTCGCCCGGCGGCCCGGATGCGCCCGACGCGATCTGCCAGGCCCGGACGGCGTCGATACGGGAATTCCCGCCAGAGCGTTCCGGACAAAGCCTGCCCCGGACTTGATCCGGGGTGGGAACCGGTCGGCCCCAGAAAACGCGTCAAACCCAAGGGCTCCAGAGCGGTTTTCCGATTTCAACAGAAGGGAAACCGCTCTAAGACGAAGCCGGACGTTTCGATCCCGGGAATAAAACCGGCGGGTGGGTGATCTCCATCCCATGACCGCAGCGGTGCGCATCGCCGATGGAAGGCTTGGGCAGCGACGAGGATCGGGCGCGCTTCGCGAGCGTGGTGTTGCCGCACCTCGCCGACGCCTACGCGCTCGCGCGCTGGCTTACCGGCGATCGCGCCGACGCGGAGGACGTGGTGCAGGAGGCTTGCCTGCGCGCATTTCGCGGGATCGGCGGCTTCGCCGGGATCAATGCCCGCGCCTGGCTCCTGACCATCGTGCGCCACGCCGCTTACACCTGGCTGGGCAAGAACCGCTCGGCCTCGCTGCTCGTGGTCGACGACCTCGAAGCCGTCGAGCAGAAGCAGGCGAGCGCCGGCGGCGCCGCGCTGGAGACGGGGCCCGAGACGCCGGAGGCGGCATTGATCGCCAAGGCCGACGCGGCGCGTCTCGAAGCCGCCATCGCCGTGCTGCCGGTGCCGTTTCGGGAAACGCTGGTGCTGCGTGACGTGCAGGGCCTGGATTATCGGGAGATCGCCGAAGTGACCAAAGTACCGATCGGAACGGTGATGTCGCGGCTCGCACGCGCCCGCCGCCGGCTGATCGACAGCATCGCAGCGGGCGAGTCCAGGGACGCGTCATGACACCTTCGAACACGGACCCGCGCTTGCTCGTTCACGCCTATCTCGACGGTGAGCTCGACCCCGCCCATGCGCTCGAGCTCGAGCGCCAGCTTGCCGGCGATCCGGCGCTGGCGGCCGAGCGCGACCGCGTGGAGGCGCTGCGGCGCGCCATCCGCGAGCGGTTGCCGCGCGAAGCGGCACCCCCGGATCTCGCGCGCCGGATCGAAGCCGCCGTCGGCTTGCGGCGCGCGGCTGCGCGTTCTGCGGCGCAGCCGTCGTGGCGCGCGCTGGCGGCCTCGGTCATGGTCGCTGCCGTCCTGGCGGGCGGCGCCACCTGGTTCGTCAGGGAGCCCGCCCCGGCCGATGCGACCGCGGATATGGTGGTGGCCAGCCACCTGCGCGCGCTGATGGCGCCGCTGCCGGCCGACGTCGCCTCGTCCGACCGCCATACCGTCAAGCCGTGGTTCAACGGCCGCATTCCCGAATCCCCGCGCGTCGTCGATCTCGCCAGCGAGGGCTTTCCCCTGATCGGCGGCCGCATCGACGTGATCGGGCGCGTCCCGGTGCCGACCCTGGTCTATCATTACAACCGGCATCTCATCAGCCTGACCGCGGTGCCAGGTGGCCGGCCGCTGGCGAGCGGACGGGCGCAGATCGCCGGCTACAATATCGTGTCCTGGAGCGACGACGGCATCGCCTATTGGGCCGTGTCCGACGTCGCGGCGCCCGATCTCGAGACCTTCGCCAAGGATTTCCGCGCCGCCAGGCCGGACGGATAGCCCAAGTCGTCGTGGCCGTCGCAGCAGGCAGCATGCGACGACGTGGCCGCGGACTCGGTTCGCCCCTCTGCCCGCATGCGCGCAGAGGTCGAGCCCGCGGCACGCCCAGTGCCCAGGTCAAATGCAATCGACTTCGGCTGAAAAGGCTATGCCTGCCGCAGCAATCCCGTCATCGGCTTGACCGCGGCGCTGTCCGGAAAAACCTTGGACGCGAGCGCCGTGCCGTCGACCCGCAGATGGTCCTTGAGCAGTCCCTTGAGCACGGCGCGCAGGTCGGTGGTCGGCTTGAGGTCGCGGCCGTCGTGGAGCTTGGCAGGCTTGAGTCCGGGCCAATCGGCGACGACACGGCCGCCTTTGAGTGCGCCGCCGGCGAGCAGCGCCACCGTCGCGGTGCCGTGGTCGGTGCCGTCGGTGCCGTTGATGCGCGCGGTGCGGCCGAATTCGGTCACCACGGCAACGACGGTCTCGCGCCAGGCCTCCTTCGTCTCGGTCTCGATCGCGGCAATGGCGCCGTCGAGCGCGCCCAGCAACGTCGCGAGCCGGCCGTTGGTCGCGCCTTCGGCGGCGTGGGTGTCCCAGCCGTCGAAGGCGAGCGCGCCGATGCGCGGCCCATCGGGCCGCGCCAGGAACTTCGCCGCCGTGCCCGCGGATTCGGCGAAATAGGCGCGCACCTGTCCGGCGCCCGCGGCCCGCGGCTGCTCGGCATCCATGCCGCCGGCGCGCGCGATGGTCGCAAGCCCCATGCGCTCCTCGAGCACGCGGGCGAGCGCGGGGTCGGTATGTTGATAAAGATCGATGAGCCGCATCACCGTGTCGTCGCTCGCCGGCGGGAGCCGTCGCGGCGTCCACGACAGCACCGGCGCCGGCCCCCGGACAACCAAGGGTGCTATGGGCCCGACTGCAAAGGCATCCCGTCCGCCGCCGGCGCGGCCGGCGGGCTGCAGCGCGGCGAGCGCGCGGTTGAGCCAGCCGGTGTCGGCGGCGCCCGGCTTGCCGAAACCGCTTTCCAGGACGTCCTGGCCATCGAAGTGCGAGCGCTCGCGGTACGACGTCGCCGCCGCATGCACGATGGTCGCGGCGCCAGATTGGTAGAGACGGTGCAGGTTCGGCATCGCCGGATTGAGCGCGAAGAAGGAATCGAGCGGCAGCGCGGGCGGCTTGCCGTCGAGCGTGAGCGCCTTGTCGCCGCGCAGGCCGATCCAATCCGGATCCCCGACGGGCGCGACCGCCGCCAGCCCGTCGAGCGCGCCGCGCAGCACGATCACCAGCAGCCGCGGATCGCGGCCCTCCGCGCGCGCCGCTTTCGGCAGATAGGCCCAGGCGAACAGCGTGCCGGAGGCAAGCAGCAGTTCGCGGCGGGTCGGAGCGTGGAGCGTCATGGTCATCTCCGTTGAAACTCGGGCGCCATGAACAAGAGCGCCAGCGCCTGCGGACGGCTTTCCGCGCGCGTGATGGCCTGGCGCGTCTCGGTCGAGGCGAGCGGCGCCAGTGTCTCCTCGAACACCTCGCGCGGATCGGCGTCCGCGCCCGTGCGCCGGGCAAACTGATTGGCGATGTCGAGGCGTTGCGCCAGGCCGTCGAGCCAGGGCGCGCTTTCGTCTGCGAAACCCTTGGGCGCCGCTGGCCGCCACAGCGGCTCGCCCAAGAGGTTATGCGCCTGCATGATCGGGCCGATCTCGGCGGGCGTGACGCCCACCGCGCGCAACGATCCGATGATCCATTCGCCGGGGCGCTTGAGCTTGGCCCGTGGCGCCTCCCACGCTTCCGGCGCAACGACCAGCGCCTTCGCCACCTCTTTGAGATCACCTTGGGTGGCGAGGAACCGCTTCGTCAGCCGCTCGACCAGCGCCGGCGGCGGCTCATCGGCGACGAAATGGCGCGCGAGCTTGGTGCACACGTGCTTCGCGGTCGCGGGATGACGGGCGAGCGCGGCGAGCACGGCACGGCCCTGCCCGAGGCCGGTGTCGGGATAGCTCTTGCCGACCACCGTCTGCGCGCCGGGCTGGTGCATGCGCGCGTTGAACGCGAACTCGCCGCCGCGCGTCGGGTCCTGGCGAAACGGCACGAGTGTCCAGCCCGTGATCACATTGGCGAAACGCGTCACGTCCTCCTGGGTGTAGACGCTGCGCACGCCCAGCGTATGCAACTCCAGGATCTCGCGGGCGAGATTCTCATTGAGGCCCCGCTTCTGCCTGACGCCGGCGATCGAGTCGGGACCGATGGAGCGCGCATTGTCGAGGTAGACGAGCATCGCCGGATGGGATTCCGCGGCCAGCAACATGTCGCCGAAGCGGCCGAGCACGTTGCCACGGATGGCCTCGCGCTCGTAAGCGCCACAAATCTGGCGCACGTTGCCCTTGTCCGCCGACACGCAGAAATGGTTCGACCAGAACCACACGAGACGCTCGGCAAACCCGATCTCGGCGCCGAGCGCGGCATGGATGCGCGCCTTGGCTTCGTCGAGATAAATCTGCTGCGGCAGGCCAGGACCGGGATTGCGCCTGGGTGCCGGCGGCGTCCCCGCTTGCTCCGTCGGTTTCATTTCCGGCGCTGGAGCGCCGGAGCTCTGCGCGTTGGCCTGTTGCGCGGCGCGCTCCGCCCGCCGTGCCGCGCGCTGCGCCTGCTGGTAAGCGAACGCGGCGCGCGCGGCGACCCCGCTCGGCAGCAAATCCGGACGGTCGATGCGGCCGGCGCCCGCCCGATCCAGCTCGGCGAGCAGCGCGCCACGCGGGTCCGACGCAATGGCGGCAATCGACCCGGTGCGCGGACCAAGCCCGAACCGATGCAAAGCGAGCGCGGCTTCGGCTTTCGGATCAAGGGCCATGCGTCAATGTCCTTGTCTGCCGGACGAGACGCCACCCCGCGATGGCCCGCATCGTCCGCAACGGCGATGTCAAGATTGCGGCCGGCCACCTTTCGCAGTCATGGCCGCAGGATGAAGAAATGGAAGGCTCCGGGCACCGCCGCGGCCCAACCGACCGCGCCCTGGCGCTGCTGTGATAACGCGGCGTAAACAAGCATCGGGCTGCTGTCACAGGGGTCTGCGAAGGACGACGCATGCACTCGCCGCAATCATGGTCAAGCGGACTGCATAGGGCCAGAACGAGCACGGTCTTCGACGTGCGCGAAAGCCGGCGCGTCATCCACAGCCGGTCGGCCACCGTCACGCCTCTGTAACACGCGCCAGCTAGATGTTCCGCGGTAGGAAACGCCCTATATCTTTATCGTAAATGTAGCGTCCGTGTTCGTCATGTTCGTCATGACTGGCGGTTCCGGCTCGCATTTGCCCCGCGCCCGGAACCGCCCTTTCTCCTGCACCGTCCTCCTGCACCGTCGGGCTCGCGCGGTCGCGCCGGTGGGTGCCTCCGGTGTCCTGAGCGGGCATTTGCCGCCATCTCGCCATCGCAGTCCTCACTCCACGCGAGCGCTTTGCGCCCGCGTAGAGTTGTCAGCGCGCGCCGCCGGCGGCATGCTAGGCGTCGACGTCGGTTTGGACGCGGCCGGCGGCGGTACCACCGCCGGGCGCGGATGTAGCGTTTTGCCGTAGAGCGGTCTTAATCCGCCGCTACCGAGGACGGCTCGAAACTGGGAGAAATCGCGATGCGGCTTCCACGCCTTCCCTCCACCAATTTCGTCGCAGCTGCGCTTGTGGTCGCGGGCGCGCTCGCGCCGATCGCGGCTCTCGCCCAGGGGCAGCCGCCGGCGCCGGCCCCAGCCCAAGCCCCGTCCCCGCCGCCGGCCTCGCCACCCGCGCCATACAAAACCGTTGCCATCACCCTGCCGGCGCCGCTCAACGATCCGGGCTTCGACGCGTTCCGCCAGCAACTCGCGCAAATCGCCGAGAAGAAGGACCGCGCCGGGCTGGCCCGGATGGTGGCGGCCAGTTTCTTCTGGATTCCCGAAGAAAAGGACATCGCCGACAAGAAGAAGCCCGCCATCGACAACCTCGCCAAGGCGCTCGGCCTCAGCGGGACGGATGCCTTCGGCTGGGAGGCGCTGGCGGCCTATGCGGCCGAGACGAGCGCCGCAGCTGATCCGCAACGCCAGGGCGTGTTCTGCGCTCCGGCGGAGCCAGCCTTCGACGACAAGGCAGCCGACGAGCTCGCCAACGCCACCCATACCGACGCCTCGGACTGGGGCTTCCCGATGCGGGATGGCGTCGAAGTGCGCGCAGCAGCGAAACAGGATGCTCCCGCGCTCGGGAAGCTCGGCTTGCATCTTGTGCGCGTTCTCTCCGACGACTCGCCCGCCAATGCGGTGGCGGCCGCCTTCCTCAAGGTGGTGATGCCGTCCGGCAAGGTCGGCTACGTACCGGCCGACGCGGTGCTGCCGATCGGCGGCGAGCAGTTGTGCTACCTCAAGGAGGCAGGCGGGTGGAAGATCGCCGGCTTCCTCGGCGGCGAGCCGAACAAGTAGACCCGGAAACGAGGTTGCGTCATCGCTTGGTCTCGCGCGATTCGTCCACGCCACGGCCGGTAACCTGCGCGCGCTGTGGCGCGGCCTTCGAATGCGGGCTCGGCGGCCACTGCTGGTGCGCCGCCGAGCCGTTTCGCCTGCCCATCACGGAGCCCGGCGCGGCAGAAGATTGCCTTTGTCCCGCATGCCTGCGGGCAGCCGCGGCGGTTGCGCGCGGGCTCGCATGTTGAGTTCGACTCGATCCACGCTCGTCGTGCCCGCGACCGAGGGCATCCGATATTGTCCACATTTGCTATAAGTCTCACCGCCCTTGTTTGCTGGATCATCCGCTCTCCGCCGCGGCGGCTTCGCCGATGATGCCAGTCGCAGAGAATAGCGCGCACCGGAGCTGAACCCATGATCATCGAAAATCAAAACGACGTCACGACCGCAGTCCTGTCCGAGCTGCAGCGCGCCCCGGATCCGAGGTTCCGGGAGATCATGTCCGCCTTCGTGCGTCACCTGCACGATTTCGTGCGCGAGGTGAAGCTGACCGAGGAGGAATTCCACGCCGCCATCGCCTATGTCGTCGCGCTCGGCAAGCACAGCAACGAATCCCATAACGAAGCGGTGCTGATGTCGGGCTCGCTTGGATTGTCGGCCTTGATCTGCCTCATCAATAACGGCAATCACGGCAGCACGGAAACCGACCACAACATGCTCGGGCCGTTCTGGCGGATGCATTCTCCGGTGACCCCGAACGGCGGCTCGATCGTGCGTTCGCCCACGCCGGGACCGGCGATGTTCGTCGATGCCTGGTTCCGCGACGGCAAGGGCCAACCGGTCGTCGGCGCCGAGGTCGACATCTGGCACTCCTCGCCCGAAGGCTTCTACGAGAACCAGGATCCGGTCCAGGCCGACATGAACCTGCGCGGGAAGTTCTTCACCGACGCGGACGGCCATATCGGCTTTCGCAGCGTGAAGCCCGCGGGTTATCCGATCCCGATCGACGGACCGACCGGCGACCTCCTGCGCGCCCAGGGCCGCCACAATATGCGCCCGGCGCACCTGCACTTCCTGGCCAGCAAGGAGGGTTTCAAGACGCTGATCTCGCAGCTCTACGTCCCCGACGACAAGTTCATCGAGACCGACGTGCAGTTCGGCGTCACCCGCCATCTCCTCGGCGATTACGTGCGCCACGAGAGCGGGAAGGCGCCGGCGCCCGATGTCAAGGGGCCGTGGTATTCGCTCGAGCACACCTTCGTCATGGAGCAAGGCCGCGCCAAGCTTCCGCGACCGCCGATCACGGGCAAGGCGCGCGGCGAGCGGCCGAGGATTCCGCATCTGGCGTGAGAAATGCCGCAAAGGTCAGTTTTGCGCCGGGACGCAGCTACACTAGCCGGTCATTTGCTTTGTGCTGCGGGATGCGGCGCTGAGGCCGACAGCAAACCGATCAAAATGGCGATTATTCCTCCCGAGACATGCGCGAGTTCGTCCGCGGTCAATTCCCGGTCCGTTGGTTCGCGCACTTGCTTCGCCGCGAGATTTGATTCAGGCGACATGCTGTAAGCCCAGTTGGACCGGCGGGGGAATTGGAATGCTCGGGGTCGCATACTGGGAGTGGCCGAAGGCTCCGGCGATTTGATCAAGTTCGTTCTCGGTCAATTCCCGGTCAGTGGATTCTCGCACTTGCTGGCTCGTTCCAAGGGTATTGCTGTTTGCGTTGTTCATGGTGCCTGCTCCTGTTCCTGGCATTTGGCATGTAGCCCGCCGCTCGCCGGCAGCGGCTTCGTTGCTCTCCTACAAAAACAACTTAGGGCTTGCCGCGTCGCTCTGCTTCGTAATCTGGGTCGCATTGAACGTGACTTTGCCTGCGCCTGCACCGGTGCTCTGTGAACCGCCGGTGGCTTTGGAGAGTTCGACTTCGGCCAGCTCGTCTGTCCGATTATCCCGTTCACACGCTGCAGCAGGGGGATTGATTACGGTGGTCATTGTAGCTGCGCCTTTTGCTCGAGATCGGACCAATCTTGACGAAAACAATGTAGCGGCGCGGTCGCCTGCGCCGCTGTGACGGCCGTCACAGATTTGCGGTTTTGCCGGGCTCGGACGGTGCATTGCCTCTGGATACCTCGCGCACCCTCTGCTCGGCGCCATTGCCGATGGGCTGAGGCCCCCAATGATTTTTCATTCTTTTTCCATGGGTCGGCGAGACCAGCAAATCAGGGGCGAACCATGATTCGTCGGATTGGTACACGCGAGTCGCGGGAATTGTCCATGATCGGCGGCGACGCGATGGACTTCAGACGCCGGTCAGGACCTTCAACATTCGATCAAACCGATCGCCCGCCATTGAGACATTGTCCAAGATCGCGACATCGAGCTCATCTTTCAAAATGGTTTCTGCCGCGAGATCCTGTCCGTAATTTCCACTCAACCGATGCTCCATCTCGCGCAATCGATCGGCGAGAAATACCGCCAGGGCCTTGTAGAAGCGGCATCCGAACGGGGCGTCGGTTGTGAGCTTTTCTAAAAGGATGTCCTTGTTGAGCAACAAGATCAGGCACTCGCCCTCAGCCGCCACCGTGGCCGATGGCGGCGCCGAATCGACCAAAGACATCTCGCCCACGATCTCGCCGACGCCCAGCCGCGCGACGATCCCAACGTCCTTGACGACGACCGAGAGCTGACCCTCGAGCAGCAGAATGATCGAATCGATGGACTTGCCCTGCTCGATGAGTATTTCACCGGCCTTCACCCGCCGGCGAACGCCGACGCGTGCCATCCAATCGATGTCGGCATCCGTCAGCAGCCCGAATATATAAAGGACTTTGCGCAATCGGCCTCCACCGAAGCTAAAGCAACTGGCGCCTGGCGAACTCGGCAAACACGCCGGGAGCGGCGCTCAATTCCCCGAACGTTCCCGCCTGGACGAGCCTTCCGGCCACCAGCACGACGATGCGGTCGACGTGCTGAACGGTGCTAAGCCGATGCGCGATGACGATGCGCGTCACGTTGAGCTTGGCAAGCGACGCGCTCACGATCGATTGCGTCTGGTTGTCGAGGGCGCTCGTCGCCTCGTCGAACAGGAGGATGTGGGGACGTCGAATCAACGCGCGCGCAATCATCAACCGCTGCCGCTGCCCACCGGAAAGGGTGCTCACTCCCTCCGAAATACCGGTATGCATTCCCATCGGCATTGCCCGGATGTCCGCGTCCAGACCGGCAAGCCGGGCAGCTTCCCATACCTCGTTCACCGGCAACTGGATGCCGCCGCCGCAAATGTTCTCGTAGACACTGCCGGTCATAAGTTTGGCATTCTGCAGCACGACGCCGATCTGTCGGCGCACGGCGCCGATGTCGAGCGTGTCAACTGCCTTGCCATCGAAGAAGATGGCGCCGGATTCCGGATGTTCGAACCCCAACAGTAACCGGAAGATCGTGGATTTGCCGCTGCCGGATGGCCCGACAATGGCGACATACTCTCCTTGAGCCACTCGAATGGTAACGTCGTCGAGAACCGGAGGCCCGCCCGGCAGATAACGAAAGGTGACCTTTGAGAGCTCGAGCGCTCCCGACAACTCGCCAGGCGATTTTCGTTCCTCGGAACTTTCAATCGCGCTCGCCAAGAGCGGCCGAATGCGGGAAAAATATGGGACGGCGATCAACGACTCACCAATGGCGCTGCCCCATTCGCCCATGGCTGCCATGGATTGGCCGAAGGCGGCAAAGAAGGCCAGGAAGGCACCGAGATCGAGGGTCAGTTTGCTCTCGGAGTCGCCCTGGACTGCGGCGAACACGATCAGAGTAGCGAGCGTCGGAAATGCCGCTTCAATTATTCTGAGTACGTTTGCAGCGCGCTGGGACGCAATGAAGTGCCGTTTCTGGGCTGCGAATTGTTTTCCCCAAACTGCAAGAGCGCGGATCGTTGCCGAGGCGACCCTGAGCTTGCCCACCCCGGTTAGAAGCTGCAGCACGACGCCTTCGACCTTGCCCCGCAGCTCGACGTGCCGCCGTTCGTGATAAAGGCGCACCGTGCTGACGGAGAGGATCAGCACCCCGCGCAGCGCCGTCAGCGCGGTCGCGATCCATGCCAACCTCATATCGTAATAGAACATTAGCAACAGACTGAAGAGCCCAAATATGCCGGCCAGCAACCCGCGAAGGGTTCGACCGGTTGCAACGCGACGAATGGCATCGATTCCCAGAGTGCGGTCGGCCAGATCGCCCACCGTGTACTGCCTGAAGAACGACACCGGGAGCCGGAGCAGCCGATCGATAATGGCGGCCTGGAGTTTCCAATCGAGCAAACCTTCGAGCCGGAGCATGGCGATGCCCTGCATCGCTTGCAGGCTTGCCATGGCAATGGCGACCACTACCAGCGCGGCGGTCAGGTAGCCGAGTTGATCGAACTCCGTGCGCGGGATCACAGAATTGACGAGCGCCTGGGTGATGAAAGGCACCGCCAAAGTGAGAATACCCATCGCGAGTACACCGAATACGAGTTCGGCCGGCATTGGCGCGAACGTGTCGGGTGCAAAATTTCAGCAAATCCCATGCGGAGAGCGACCACGACGGCAGCATCGGATAAAACATCGCGGCCTCGGGCGCCAACTCCGACGCTAGTGATTGGTCCACGATGCGACGTCCCGGCGAGCCCGGCTCCAGCATCACGTAGCGGCGGGACATGGGGATGAGCGCAACGGGACGTCGGGCCTCGCCACGCCAGGCAATCAGCGGCCCCACGTTCCAGCGCCACCAGTTCGGTCGCAGCAGTGTTTGGCGCATACGGAGCCGCGAAGCCCGCGCGATCTCCAGAACGTCGCTGAAATCGTGTCGCGTCAGTCGCCTGCCCGGAGGTTGAACAATTGCCACACCGGTCGCATCGCCAGCAGCTCGGCACGCTCCAAAGAGTGGGCCCGCTCCCTGTTCTTCGTATTCCACCCGTTGAGATTGCGGAACGATCACCGCTGCAAGGTCGCTGAAAAGCTCATGAGCCTTCGCGGCGGCAAGATTGGTTCGATCGGCGAGCCGCCGCGATTCCATATCGGCGACGGATGTAAGGCGCAGGCGAATGCACTCCATGGCAAGGACATGAAACCGATTGATGGCAAGCCAAAGCTCGTCTCCAGTCGGCGCCTCGCTACGAACCCTGATGGCCGCACTGCCGGCGGCCTTGACCCATGTTCCCGACGCCAGCGGCAAAGGCGGGTCTGTGACATTGCTCGCCGTCTCAAGCCCCATAAATCGGACCTCACCCCGGTCGCACGATGCCCAAGCGACGCCGCGCGCGGCTCCGCGCAGTTGCTCACCCGGGGCGAGCTCGAATGCCGATCCCGCTCCAGCTTCGCGCACCCTCCAATCAACGGCTGTCCCGACCGTCGCTGCGCTGAGGCGGGCGATCCAAGCTTCGATCAGGGCGCGCTCGCCCATGCATTCGCGAGCCGCCGCAAGCACTTCGGTGCCCGGTCCGCCGACCGCGATGACACCGACAGGGTCAATTGCCCCACCGGTGCTCGGAAGGTCCATGATGATTTCGCCGCTCTGCACGCGAAACAGGTGATGTCGCCGTCCCTCGGCTCCTGCAGCAGCGTAAAGGGCGAACAAATCGACATGGCCGGCGACGATTTGCAAAACACGCCCGCGGTCATCGAGAGGCCACGGCCGGCCACCGTCAAGCGCAATGCGCTCCCACTGCGGCGGAACCGGATCTTCCGCCGTGACAGCCGGGAAAACTCCTGCCCCTATTGGTGACGTTTCGCTCATTCTTGCGATATCAGCCGCGCATATGTTCCGCGCATCGCCAGCAGCTCTTCGTGCCTGCCGCGTTCTGCGACTTTGCCCTGATCCAGCACGATAATCTCGTCGCAATCGCGAATCGTGCTCAAGCGGTGCGCAATGATGATGCAGGCGCATCCACGACGCCGCAAATTGTCGTCGATCTCCTTTTCGACGACCGGATCGAGAGCGCCTGTAGCCTCATCAAACACGACCAGTGAAGGATTGCCGACCAGTGCCCGCGCAATCTCGATTCGCTGCCTTTGGCCGCCGCTGAAGTTCGTGCCACCCTCGCTCACATAGCAATCGTAATTTCCTGGGCGGGTTGCAACATCGTCATGGATGGAGGCGTCTTTGAGCGCCTGCGATATATCGATGTCAGACACGCTCGCGTCCCATAGGGCGAGATTCTCGCGAAGCGTCCCTTCGAACAGAAAGATATCCTGGTCGACATAAGCAACCGAATTCGCGAAGATTTGCGCTGGTATTTCGGACAGCAACCAACCATCGAATCGAATCTCACCGGCCCAGGGTGTGCACAGACCGCAGACCAGGCGTCCGATCGTCGACTTGCCGCTGCCCGAGCTGCCGACCAAGGCGATGCGCATGCCCGGCTCGAGAGCAAGCGAGAGCCCATCGATCAAGGGCGGCTCCATCGTTGAATAGCCGAATTGCACACCTTTGAGTTCGAGCCGACCGAAAAGCTTTGGCGGCATATCGCCGGGCGGTCGTTGGGGACGGAAGGAAGAGTTCACAGGATAGTTGTACACGTCATCGAGCCGAGCGAGCCCGCCGTTGATCGTTTGGACGCTTCCCGCCAACTGGACAAGAGAGGTGATAGGCCCGCTGAAACTCGCCATGAGTGACTGGAATGCGACCAAGCCTCCAAGGGTAAGTGCCCCCTCGATCACACGAAGACCGCCAACGCCGAGGATTGCCGCCATGGTCAGACTGGAAAAAAGCGTGGGGAACATTTCCAGCATCGCCGAGTAAACTCCCAGGTCTTGTTCGGCGTTCAACGCCTTCGCCTGGATCCCGGCCCAATAAGCAAACAAATCGTCCTCGAGTTCCGCTGGCCTTGAGAGTTTCGATTGTGCGGATTGCGCCGATCGTGCTGCCAAGCAGCTTGCCGTGTTCGAGCGTCAGGCTGGCGCTGAGATCTCGCCGCCGCTGGGCAATAAGCTTGACGGCAAGCACATTCATCAGCGACATGCCGACGCCGATCGCCGCGAGCAGCGGATCGTAGAGCGCCATGACCGCGGCAAAAAACACCAGCGACACGAGGTTCAAGGCGTTGGTTGCAAGACCCTCCGAGAGCAAGCGAGCAATCTGCTCATTGATCGCTATCCGGTTCGCGATGTCGCCGGCGTGGCGCTGCGTAAAGAACTCCATCGGAAGCGCGAGCACGTGCCAAAGAAAACGGCTTATCATCGTAACCGTGAGCTTGGTCTCGAGGCGCAGCAGCAGCGATTGCTGGCAAGCCGTGACGAGTGCGCGGGCAATCGCCGCGACCGCCATGCCGATCAGCAGCGGGATGAACCAACGGTCGGCGTGCTGAATGAGGATGTCATCGACAAAAATCTTGGAGAAAGCCGGGATTGCGATTCCGGGAATGACAAGCGCAAGGCTGATGGCGATCAGCAGGGCGACTGCCTGTTTCGAGCCGCTCAGTTCGCGAAGGAGGATGCGCGATGCCTTCGGCTTGCTACCCGCCTTTTTGAACTCCGCTGCCGGCACCATCGCGAGGACGACGCCTGTGAACGCGGCATCGAATTCCGCCACGTCGATGCGCCGCCGGCCGACCGCCGGATCATTGATGTAGGCGCGCCCGCGATCAAGCCCTTCCAGGACCACGAAGTGATTGAAATTCCAGTGAATGATGCATGGCATCGGGAGCTCGTGCAGGGTCGCGGGCTCCTTGCGGAATCCCTTCGCCACGAGCCCAAATCGGCGCGCCGCTCTCAGAACATTTGCTGCCTTGCTGCCGTCCCGCGACACCCCGCAAGCGACCCGTAGTTGCTCGAGCGGGATCCAAAGACCATAAAAGGCGAGGATCATTGCCAAACACGCGGCACCGCATTCGAGCGCTTCCATCTGGAGGATGGTAGGCGTTTGTCGGATCGCACTGCGACCGGGCCCTAGGAAGACGCGCAAGCGCCGAAGTAAGGGTTGCGTCTCCGGCTGCTTCAGGTCGAACGCGACATTCATCGAAACGCGTTTCTATCCGCTAAATCCGGTCAGGCGCTTGACATTCGGCAGCACGAGATCGATTGGACGCCGCGTCCGTGTCGTGATCTCGGCTCGAACCAGCGTCCCGGTCGTCAGGTGTACCGGGGGCCCACGTCCCACCGACCAATGATAGCCCGTGGCGCTCGCATTATCGCGCCGAAGCTCGACCACGGCAGCGTAAGGCGCTCCGTCACGCGAAAAGCGTGACACCAAGGTATCATTATGCAGCACGGCGAGCATTCCTTGTGGGGTCATCGGGAAGTCCGAAATCGTGCGAACCACGCCGACCAGCGTGCCGAACTCTTCGCGTCGCACCGTCGTAGGCTCAACGCGGACCTCCATCCCCGGCTTGACGTCTTTCCCGCGGTCGCCCGGGATATAGACGACCGCCGCGAGGGTCAGGCCTTCACTCTCGATTTGGATCACCGGCGTGCCCACGGCTAGGACAGAACCTGCCGACACCTTGATCTCGATAACGCGACCATCGATCGGGCTTACGACTTGGGAGTTCCGTTCGAGCTCCCCCGCAATTTGCTCCATTTGTCGACGGGCGTCATTTACGCGAAATAGAGACTGTTGACGGTCTCGCTCGCGTTGAGACTCAAGATCGAGCATCTGCGTCTTCAACCGCAGAATTTCCGTCTTGGCATCGGTCATTCGTTGCTCTGCATCAGTCAGCTCGCGGCGGCGGTCCTCGACATTCCGCCGCGTCTCGTATCCCTTCGCTAAAATTCCCTCAAGTTGACCGACCATTAGCGTGAGATAGGCAACGCGCTTTTCGGTCGCCCGAATGGTCTGCTGAACCCCTGCCTCGAGAGCGGCGAAACTTCGGGCTTTGGCTGCGAGCTCTTTATCGATCGTGGCCATCAAGTCGGAATGCTCGCGCAGGCGCTCTCGATGCACCTCGGCAGCATTGCGGTAGCGCTGCTCGCTGTCGGTTTGGGCAATTCGCGCGATCACTTGGCCTCGCGACACGCGCTCGTCCACTGCAACGTTGATCGATTCAAGACGCCCTGCCGCAGCGGAGACGGCGTCGACGACCTGGCCGCCACCGATAATCAGAATGCCATCGCCGGGAGTCCGCGTCGCAATCTGGCCGATCAGGCTCCAGGCAACGACCGAAATTAACACCAGGCCGATCGCGAGCATGGCCGCCCAGTCGAAGGGCCGCGTTATCCGAACCAACTGATCGAGTTGCTCGGGCGACGAGAGGCGCTCAATTGCGGCTGCTCGGAAGATCCTCTCGGAGGCGCTGCTCATGTTGCCACCGATTTAACGACAACTCCATCAGAACGCGTACTTCCGTGCGAGTTCACGAAGCAAATCGAGGCGGCCCGGCGCGCGACCTCATTGCGCTCGCCCGGCCTCCCGGGCCATCGCATCCGTCGTGTGGATATGGTCAACCGCCAAGGCACACGGGATCCGCATCAGCGTGGAGTGAAAGTGTGTTCGCTGGCGGCCATGCTGTCAACCGTCGGAGGCTTGTCGCCGTTGCTCGATCCGGCGTGGAGAGCCATGGAACACCCTGACCACAGACGGAGGAGCAGCAATAGTATCGTTCTCACCACTGAAACGTTAATGAGTCGAAGAACCGCGAAGCATCCGCTCCCGTCTCCGCCCCAGAAGGGCCCGTGAACGTTATTGCGATCACTTGTCGTCCATTAAACACGAAGCGCGCGGCAAGAACAAAGATACTTTCAAAGATAGGCACTTCCGCAACGACATGGCGGGCCGGATACCCGCTCGTGATCAAGCGACGCTCGTTGCGAAGCCGCGATTTATCGTTGCGGTTGACGAGCCATTTGATGGTTGTATCCCGAGCAGTGTCGAGAATGCCATTGGCGCTTGCATTCTTGAGCTGGTCCGGCGGGATATCGACATAGCTGGCGGTGAACCAACCATCTCCAAATTCCACGACTGCCTGCGTGAACTTGAGAGACCCGAGTTCCGGGATGGTGTCGGAATGAATCTCCGGTGTTCCGGGCATCTCAACACGGAAGCGGGCCTCGGCGGGGCGATATTCCGTCCACTGCTGGGCAACAGTAGCGCTCGTGAACTGCACAGACGTCAGGAAGCAGAGCGCTGCGATTAACTTGCGCATGATAAGGCCTGTGCCATCGCAAGCGGGGCAGCAGCGGACGGTATGCCGGCAGGCTGCCGCGGCAAACCTCGGCAGTGAGTAAGGTACCCGCGGCTACGTCACATCGCCCCCGCCCACCACTACCGTAGGCTTTGATATTGGTCAATCAAGGGGGTACGACCGGGGCGGATGCTCCCGTTCTCAGGACTGCGGCAAGCATGAGCACACCGTTACCGGGAGGAAGATCGCGACGTAGAGTTTGAGCCACGACAAGCGCGCAGCTTTTTCTACCTCGGCTTGTCGAACAACGCGCGCCATTCACCGTCGCAAGATAGCAACGAGACGGGCGGGCCGATGTGGGATCATCGCAACACGGTCATTGCCCGAGCGACCGTGCCGAGCTTAACTTCACCCTGCTGGCCTACGGCACGGATGTCAGGAGGGCGGTGGCTTCGCTCAACGACGTGAGGGCAAAGTGGTCACAGCGAATATCCTGAGATCATCGCCGTTTCCAACTTAAATGTGAGATACTGCACCGGCGGGTCTTTCGGGGCGGCATTCGGCTTTCCGCCCGAGACATGTTCAAGTTCGTCCGCGGTCAGTCCGTCCATTCGGTGCGTCAGTTCGCGCCCGTGATTGCTGGTGGTCATAATGTTCGCTCCTTCGATTTGAGAATTTCCAATTTGAAAGGGGCAGTCGCGCCGCTACATGACCCAATCCTTGTGATCTTCGGATGATTCAGGTCGCCGCCACTCTGCCCCCAGGGCATCCCACGCCGTGTGACGGCCATCACAATTTTTCGGTTTAGTCACCAGATCGGCTCTGCTCGGCAAAGGCAAAGTCGTGATGACCGCCACACCGGGCATCGTGGCAGCGCGTCAATATGTGCGCGTTGACCAAGGAGAAAGATCATGACGAAAACCTCCTTCTCGAGAGGCACTCAAGACCTGCAGGACCGAGAGCTGCGGGACGACGAGCTGGATGCAGTGACCGGTGGCCTCGTTGTGAACCCGATAATCGCGGTCTTGATCGGCCTGTTGATTCCGGATACGCGTCCCCCAACACCGCCACAGCCGGCGAGCAAATGATGCGGCGCGGAACTTTCCCGGCCATCACAGCCTGCGGCTAGCGGGGAGCACCCGCGCTCCCTGCCGCAGTATGATCACCGCCGTCCGCCAGCGCTTCGCTGCGGTCCTCAGCAATCAATTCCCATCTCGGGGAAACACGAGCCCGAGAACCGTCCGGGAGCGGGAGCGCACCGGGTTCGCGGCGCCGTCGATGAAACAGTGAACAGCGCGCGCGTCACCTCGCCTGCGCGGCCGCGCGCTCGACCGAGGCCGCGTTCTGACCGAACAGGATCGCGCGCTCTTCCGCCGTGCGGATGCCGCCCTGGTTCGGATTGACCGCTTTCGCTTTCTCGTAGGCGCGCTCGACCGCGGGCCGCGCGCGGATCGCCTCGAACCAGCGCTTGAGGTGCGGGAAGTCTTCGAGCTTCTGGCCCTGGCGCTCATACGGCACGATCCAGGGATAGATCGCCATGTCCGCGATCGAGTAGTCGCCGGCGACGAACGAGCGGTCGGCCAGCCGCCGGTTCAGCACGCCGTAGAGCCGGTTGACCTCGTTGCGATAGCGGTCCATCGCGTAGGGTAGCTTCTCCACCGCGTAATTGTTGAAGTGGTTGTTCTGGCCGGCCATCGGCCCAAGGTTGCCCATCTGCCAGAACAGCCACTGGATGGCGTCGGTGCGCGCGCGCACATCCCGCGACAGGAACTGGCCGGTCTTGTCGGCGAGGTAGAGCAGGATGGCGCCGGACTTCGAACACCGCGATCGGCTTGCCGCCGCCCGCGGGCGCATGGTCGACCAAAGCGGGGATGCGGTTGTTCGGCGACACCGTCAGAAATTCGGCCTTGAACTGCTCGCCCTTCCCGATATTCACCGGCTTGATGTTGTAGGCGAGGCCCGCCTCCTCGAGGAAGATCGTGATCTTGTGGCCGTTCGGGGTGGTCCAATAATAGAGGTCGAACATTGGCGTTTCCCTTGCGCTGCGATCCATTGGATGCCGCGGTAAGATAGCGTTGATTGGCAAAGCCACCTACCGACCCGCCATCAAATTTTCGCCGCGCATGGCTCCCTTGCGGGCATTCAGCGCCATGGGAGCCCGCAGGGGAAAGCCCCCCGGGAATAGCGGACAAAGCCCACCGCGGGCGCCGGCGGCGCTTGCATTCGGCTGGAATTGACGCCACCTTTGCGGCGCCGACCATGCGCCGTCCTGTTCTCCTCCTCCTCGCGCTGCTCGCGACCTGCCTGGCCTCCACGCCCGGCCGGGCGCAGCACGGCACGCCGTTCGAGCTGCGCGCCATGACGCCGACCATCGAGGACGCCGAGCCGGGCCGCGCGCCGGCGCCGGAGGACAAGGTCGTGCCCGAGGTCTACCGCCGCCAGCCGGTGTTCTACCGCACCAGCGAAGCGCCCGGCACCATCATCATCGACACGCCCCGGCGCTTCCTCTACCTGATCCAGCCCAACAACGTCGCGCTGCGCTACGGCGTCGGCGTGGGGCGCGACGGCTTCCAGTGGAACGGGCTGCTCAAGGTCACGCGCAAGGCGGAGTGGCCGGACTGGACACCGCCGGCGGAAATGATCGAGCGGCAGCCCTATCTACCGCGCTTCATGGCCGGCGGCCCCGGCAATCCCATGGGCGCGCGCGCGCTCTATCTCGGCGGCACGGTCTACCGCATCCACGGCACCAACGCGCCGGAGACCATCGGCCACGCGGTGTCGTCCGGCTGCTTCCGGCTGGTGAACGAGCAGGTCATGGATCTCTACGGGCGGGTGCCGGTGGGGACCAAGGTGATCGTGCAGCAGTAATCCGAGGCGGCGTCACGTCTATCCGAGCTTGATGTTGGCCTCGCGCACGACCTTGCCCCACTTGTCGATCTCGGAGGCGACGAAGGCGCGGAAGTCCTCCGGCGTGTTCTCGCGGAACTCGACGTTGAGCTGCTTGAGGCGCGCGGCGATCTCAGGCTGACGCAGCACCGCATTGAGGCCGGCGTTGAGCTTGGCGATGATCCCCGGCGCGGTTCCGGCCGGCGCGAACACGCCATGCCATTCATAGGCTTCGAAGCCCGGGAGCGTCTCCGCCACCGCCGGCACGTCGGGCAGCGTCGCCAGCCTTCCGCGGCCGGTATGCGCGATACATTTCAGCGTGCCCGACTGCACGTGGCCGATCGAGGCGGCGGCGTTGGAGAAATAGAACTTCACTTGGCCCGCGATCAGGTCGTTGAGCACCGGGCCGCCGCCGCGGTAGGGGATGTGATTGAGCTTGATGCCGGCCCGATGCTTGAACATTTCGAGCGCGAGGTGCTGCACGGTGCCGTTGCCCGAGGAGGCCCAATCGAGCCCGCCCGGCGTCGCCTTGGCGAGCGCGATCACGTCGGCGACGCTCTTCGCCTCGACCGACTTGTTGACCACGAGCAGATTCGTGATCAGCGCGGACAGGAAGATCGGCTCGAAGTCCTTCACCGTGTCGTAAGGCAGCCGCGGATAGAGCGACGGATTCACCGAGAAGGCGGTGGCGTCGTACATGATGGTGTGGCCGTCGTGCTCGGCCTTCGCCACCGCCGCGGCCGCGATCGTACCGCCGGCGCCGCCGCGATTGTCGATGACGAATTGCGCGCCCCACATCTCGCCGAGCTTTTGGAACAGGATGCGGCCCACGGTGTCGGCGCCGCCCGCCGGCGGATAGGGGATCACGACCTTGACCGGCCGGCCCGGATAGGCGGCCTGCGCTTCGGCAGGCCGGACGCCCGCGAGAAGCGGCAGCACGCCTGCTCCCGAAGCCTGCAGCAATCGGCGCCGCGTCAGCGCGCGTGTGTGGTGCACGGTCTCCTCCCTGTTCCCGCCGTCCGTCGCTCATCGCGACCAGGACAGATGCGCGGATCGAGCCGCGCATGCCGAATTATCGTGCGGAACCCTGTTCCGCCCTTTTCTCATCATAGGGGAGACGCCATATTTCGGCGATGGCGAAAGCTCCCGATCCGCCGAACGTGCCGAAGGGCAAGCAAAGGCCCGCGCGCGATCCGGCCAAGCATTCCAAGAAGGATCCCGCGCGGCCGACGCGCGCCAAGGCGTCGCGGCCGGACGCGCCGCCGACCGACCCCGCGCTCGCGGACCTGCTCAATCCCGGCATCGGCCAGGGCACCGCGGGGCCGGGCTCGCAGACCGGGCTCAAGCCGCCGGCGGACAATTCGTTCGACCGCCGCGCCGATTTCTCCGCCGCCCACCGCGCGCGCAAATCCACCGCGCAGGGTTTCGGCGAGGCGCCGCAGCGAGGCTACGCCGGCAAGGCGGCGGTCGGCCCGCTCGATCCCGATCTGGCGAAGGCGTGGGGTATCGAAGGCGACGAGGACGAGAGCGCCGCGCCCCCCGCCGAAGGCGGGAGGGAGCAGACCAGGCCGGCGGGGAAAGGCTCCGAGCTCGCGACCTTTCGCGGCATCACCGGCGCGTCCGCCACGGTGCAGGCGCTGGAGACGCTGTTGCGCGAAGGCCGCCCCGAATTCGGCGAGCGGCCGTGGACGCCGCACCGGCCGCCGCGGCCGGAAAAATCCGAGGGCGGCCACCGGCTGGTGATCAAGTCGGACTTCGCGCCCACGGGCGACCAGCCGCAGGCGATCGCCGACCTCGTGGAGGGAGTCAGCCGCCAGGACCGCACGCAGGTGCTGCTCGGCGTCACCGGATCGGGCAAGACCTTCACCATGGCGCAGGTGATCGAAGCGACGCAGCGGCCGGCGCTGGTGCTCGCGCCCAACAAGACGCTCGCGGCCCAGCTCTACGGCGAGTTCAGGAGCTTCTTCCCCGACAACGCGGTCGAGTACTTCGTCAGCTATTACGACTACTACCAGCCCGAGGCCTACGTGCCTCGCACCGATACCTATATCGAGAAGGAATCCTCGATCAACGAGCAGATCGACCGCATGCGCCACAGCGCGACCCGCGCGCTGCTCGAGCGCGACGACGTCATCATCGTGGCCTCGGTGTCGTGCATCTACGGCATCGGCTCGGTCGAGACCTATTCGGCGATGACGTTCACGCTCAAGCAGCGCGAGCGCATCGACCAGCGCCAGCTCATCGCCGATCTCGTGGCGCTGCAATACAAGCGCTCGGCCGGCGACTTCTACCGCGGCTCGTTCCGCGTGCGCGGCGACGTGATCGAGATTTTCCCCGCCCACTACGAGGACCGCGCCTGGCGGGTCTCGCTGTTCGGGGACGAAATCGAATCGATCCACGAATTCGATCCGCTCACCGGGCAGAAGACCGACGAGCTGGAATTCGTGAAGATCTACGCCAACTCGCACTACGTGACGCCGCGTCCGACCTTGCTGCAGGCGATCGCCGGCATCAAGCAGGAGCTCGCCTGGCGGCTCGGCCAGCTCAACGCCGCCGGCCGGCTCCTGGAGGCGCAGCGGCTGGAGCAGCGCACGCTCTACGACCTCGAAATGATGGAGGCGACCGGGAGCTGCGCCGGCATCGAGAACTATTCGCGCTATCTCACCGGCCGCAAGCCGGGCGAGCCGCCGCCCACGCTGTTCGAATACGTGCCGGACAACGCGCTCGTTTTCGTCGACGAGAGCCACGTCACCATCCCGCAGCTCGGCGGCATGTTCCGCGGCGACTTCCGGCGCAAGGCGACGCTGGCGGAATACGGCTTCCGCCTGCCGTCGTGCATGGACAACCGGCCGCTGCGGTTCGAGGAATGGGACGCCATGCGGCCGCAGACCATCGGCGTCTCGGCGACGCCGGGGCCGTGGGAGATCGAGCAGGCGCACGGCATTTTCGCCGAGCAGGTGATCCGCCCGACCGGGCTGATCGACCCGCCGGTCGACGTGCGGCCGGCGCGCACCCAGGTCGACGATCTCGTCGGCGAGGTGCGCCAGGTGGCGCAGCGCGGCTACCGCGCCCTCGTCACCGTGCTGACCAAGCGCATGGCCGAGGACCTCACCGAATACCTGCACGAGCAGGGCATCCGCGTGCGCTACATGCACTCCGACATCGATACGCTCGAGCGCATCGAGATCATCCGCGATCTGCGGCTGGGCGCCTTCGACGCGCTGGTCGGCATCAACCTGTTGCGCGAGGGCCTCGACATTCCGGAATGCGCGCTGGTCGCCATCCTCGACGCCGACAAGGAAGGCTTCCTGCGCAGCGAGACCTCGCTCGTTCAGACCATCGGCCGCGCCGCGCGCAATATCGACGGCCGCGTGATCCTCTATGCCGACACCGTGACCGGCTCGATGGAGCGCGCCATGGCCGAGACCAGCCGGCGGCGCGAAAAGCAGGAGGCGTTCAACGCCGCCAACGGCATCACGCCGGAGAGCATCAAGAAGTCGATCGGCGACATCCTCGCCAGCGTGTACGAGCGCGACCACGTGCTGATCTCGACCGGCGGCGGGCTCGCCGGCATCGGCGACGAGGACGCACCCGCCACCATCGGCCACAATTTCGAGGCCGTGATTTCCGATCTCGAAACGCGCATGCGCGAGGCCGCCGCCGATCTCGATTTCGAGGAGGCCGCGCGCCTGCGCGACGAGATCAAGCGCCTGCGCACCACCGAGCTCGCGGTGGTGGACGACCCCACCGCCAAGGCGATCGCGATCTCGCGCGGCGCGCTCGGTCAGACTGCCGGCGCGCGCAGCAAGGTGCACAAGCCCGCGCTCGACGAGATGGGGATCGCGCTCTACCACGAGAGCCTGCCCCTGCGCCCCGGCGGGCAAGGCGCCAAAGCCGCAAAGCGCGACGCACCGCGCAAGCCTGACTCTCGACGAGATGGGCCCGCAGCGGGAATCCAAGCCCTATCGCCCGGGCCCGCGCTCGACCTCCGGCCGCGCCGGCATGCGCGGCGGCTGGAAGCCGCGGGGGCGGTAGCGTCGCAGCGGGCGGGGGGCTTTCTACTCCACGCAGCAACTGGCCTTGCACGCGCAAAAGTTATATGATTTTGTTACGCCTATCTAGCGTTGCATTGACGGAGAGGCGTGGTGGTTATCCCGAAATCTGTCGTCGACGACTTCCTGCTGGGCCGTGTCCGAAAGGATGTGATCGAGCGCTTCACGCCGAATGTAGACATCGTTTCCGATGTGTGGACGGAGTTTGCGAAAAACCCTCGCGCGCCCGTGCGCGTCTTGATCGAGCCGACCGACGACGTCAGTGCTGTCGAGGTCGGTTTCGTGCTGCACAACTGCATCAAGGAGTATCGTAAAACGCGAGAGGCAAAGGCCGACACATTCGCGGGCACCCGAAAACCGCCCAACGTCTCGCCGCTGGAGAATTTCGTCGCCGTCACGCTTTCCCTGGACGAACTGGTGCGAGTGGTGTTGCCGCTCACGGGATGGTGGAGCGAAAAGAAACTCGACGCTCTGAATTGCAAGAGCAAGAAAGCCGACACGCTGCAACGAATTCTTGGAAACCGAGATCAAAGAAAGCCTTATTAAGCCAAAGACGAATCAACGAACCGCTTCATCCAAGAAGTCGGACCGCGACGTCCGACAGATCAAGGACGCCGCGCCGCTGGCCGCCCTGATCGGCCTATTTCTCGCGGCCGCGCGCGACGAGCACCTTTGTGACGATTGGGGCAAAACCAAAGAACGCTACCAGGCTGGGCTCGAGGGCAAGGCCGACGTCATCGCCGGAACTGCGGTTGAGGCACTGGCCCAGGATGTCTTGCCCTGCCTGCTCGATCCCAAGCTGGGCGTAGCTTCGAAGCGGGCTCTCAAGTTGACAGACCCTGACGGCAAGAGGCCGCCGCACCTGATCCATCGCGTTTTCCGCGATCGCAAGGCCCAACTTGCGGTCGCCGAGCCTGGCGTCTGCACGATCAAGGCGGACGCTGCCAACCGGCTCTTCAACGTTTCCTGCAAGAACGTCACCTGGGCCATCATCGATTCCGGAATTGCTGCAAAGCACCCGGCGTTCAAGGACCATGCCGTATCGCCGAAGGGACCGACGCGCGTGCTGGCGATCCTCGACTTCACGCACATCGAGCACATCCGAAGTTTCGATCTCATTGCAGATGGCGCCGAGGAGAGAAAGAACGCCATCGAGGCAATCCTGAAGCTTCTGCGGGCACTGCCGGACCGCGCTGAAGCGCCCGATTTCGAACAGATCGCACCCAGGAACCTGGAACTCATCGGAGATCAACTACAGGCGCAGCTGCAGCCGGATTGGAACCTGATCGAGCCTCTCATTCGACGTGTGCCAAGCGACCAAAATCTGGTATCCGGCCACGGCACTCACGTCGCCGGAATCCTCGCCGCGGACTGGCGAGACCCCAAGGCCAAGCAAGAGGAAAAGAGGGAGATCCTGAAGGGCGTCTGCCCCGACATCAATCTCTACGATCTCCGAGTGATCAACGAGGACCGTGAGAGCACCGAGTTCGCGATTCTGGCGGCGCTCGAATACGTGCAGTTCGCAAACCGGCGAACGACGGGGATGAGGCAGGTCATTCACGGCGTCAACATCAGCCTGTCGATCCCGCACGAGGTGCGCAGCTATGCCTGCGGCTCTACGCCGATCTGCGTCGCCTGCGACAACCTGGTGGGCTCCGGTGTCGTGGTGGTGGCGGCCGCCGGCAACCGGGGCTGGAACGAGCAGGAAATCGGGTTCGGCAATTTCGTATTTTGCTCCATCACCGATCCCGGCAATGCGCAAGAGGCAATTACGGTGGGGGCCACGCATCGCATCAAGCCACATACCTACGGCGTCAGCTTCTTTTCCAGCCGCGGCCCGACCGGCGACGGCCGGGCCAAGCCGGACCTGGTCGCCCCGGGCGAGAAGATCAAAGGCCCGGTACTCGAGGACGCCGATGACGAGCTCGACGGGACCAGCATGGCGGCACCTTTCGTCAGCGGAGCAGCGGCAATGCTGCTCGCCCGCCATGGCGAGCTGTTCGGCAATCCGCGGCGCATCAAGCAGATCCTGTGCGAGAGCGCGACCGATCTCGGCCGCGAGAAATACTTTCAAGGGCATGGCCTGGTCGACGTGCTCCGGGCGCTGCAATCGGTGTAGCCAAGGCCAATTCCGGGAGGCCCGCATGATCCTCACTCTGGAACCGCTGCCGGCCAAGGAAGGCGACTGCCTGCTGTTGCACTGGGGAACGAAGGCAGCGCCCAAGCTTGCGGTGATCGACGGCGGACCCGGCCGCGTCTATGAGGACTCGCTCGAGCCGCGGCTGGAAAAGATCCGCAAGAACCGCAAGCTCGATCGCCTGACGATCAACCTCGTCATGGTGAGCCATGTCGACAACGATCACATCGTCGGAATCAAGAAGTTCTTTCGGGGCCTGAAATCCGAGATCGACAACAACACGCCGGAAGATAAGCGGCCGTTCAAGGTCGAGCGCCTGTGGCACAATACGTTCAACGACATTCTGGGCGATGGGGTCGACGGCTATTACAAATCCTTCACGGCGTCGTTCACCGCCAGCGTTGGCGGCGAGCCTAATCCGGCCGTCGTGGACAAGCTCGAGCAGGCCTTCAAGGGCAAGGGCGAGCACACCGAGGAGGCGCGCGACAAAGCCAACGACATCGGGCTGATCCTGGCGGGCCACGGCGAAGCGCGAGAGCTGCGCGACAATCACAATTTTCTCTACAAGAAGAACGAGATCGCGGCGCTCAATTACCCGTTCAAGAGGGACGGGAAAGCGACGCTGATCACGGCCGAGAAGACGCCCACCCCCGCTAAGGTCGCGGGCTTGCAGTTCAGCGTCGCGGGTCCGCTGGAAGCGCAGATCACCGCGTTGCAGGAGGCGTTCGACAAGTACGTCAAGGACAACGGATTTACGGCGGACGCCGTGCTCGCCGCCTACGCCGATAAGAGCATTCCCAACCTCTCCAGCATCGTGTGTCTGGTTGAAATGGAGGGAAAGACCATACTGCTCACGGGCGATGCGCGCGGAGATTACATCCTCGATGGCTTGAAGAAGGCAAAACTCCTGAAGAAAGAAACCATGGAGGTCGACGTGCTGAAGGTTCCTCACCACGGCAGCGAGCGCAATCTGGAACCAGGATTTTTTCAGACTATCATCGCCGATAACTACGTGTTCTCGGCCGACGGCAAATACGGGAACCCGGATCGGGAGCCTCTCGATTGGTTGATCCAGGCGCGCGGGAAAGATGCGAAGTACGACATCATCCTGACGTATCCGGTCCTGGATATCGACAAGGTGCGCAAAGCGAAAAGCAAGAAACCCTGGAACCAAGCGAAACATTCCCTCGCAGCCTTGTTCGAGCAACGCAGAGCGCAGGGATATAAGTTCAATTTGCTGGCTGGCGAAGGGACGAAAATCGAGCTCGGCGACAAGATTTCCTGGTAGGCGCTGAACGGCTCGCACCCCGACAACAACAATCCGAGAGCGCCATGCCCCGCGTCGTCGGCATCGATCACCTCGTGCTCAGCGTCGGCAACTTCGCGCGCTCGAAGGAATTCTACCGCCAGGTGCTCGGTTTTCTCGGCTTCAAGCTCAAGCACGAGTATCCGGACATGGCGGGCTGGAGCAACGGCAAGACGCTGTTCTGGATCGCCGCGGCCGACGCGAAAGGAAAGAAGCACAAGTACCGCAAGGGCGATGTCGGCTTCCACCACTATGCCTTCGAGCTCTCGAGCCGCAAGGACGTGGACGAGCTCGGCGCCTTCCTCGTCAAGCACGGGATGACCGTGGTCGACCCGCCCGGCGAGTATTACGAGCCCTCCTACTACGCCGTCTATTTCACCGATCCCGACGGCATGAAGCTCGAAGGCATGGTGTACAAGCCGCCGCCGAAGCAGCGGCGGGCGACGAAGCTGAAGCGAAAGAAGCAGTGAACAAGGACTGAAAGAGCGCGCCCGTAGGGTGGGCATCGCGCATGTTCGAAGCCATTCGTCCGCGACGACGATCGTGCGTGCGCAAGGCCCATGCGTCTGCCCCGCGTGGACAAGCGTGGACAGGCGCAGTGCCGGGCGCGTTTTGCTCTTTCTCGGCACGCGATTTTGCCCACCCTACCGTCCCTTTGCCCTCCTCGAGATGACTTGGATTAGAGCCGTTTCGGTTTGATTGAATCACCCTCTCCGCCGTCATGCCCGCGCTCGTCGCGGGCATCGACGTCTCTGGGGCCCGCAGCACGTTGAAGACGGGGGATGGCCGGGACAAGCCCGGCCATGGCGCGAACAGGTGGGTATGAGTTGAAAATGCTCTGGCTTAGGCCATCGCCGGCTTCTTGAGCGGATAGTCCGGGCTCTCGTAGAGCTCGCGAATGTCCTTGTGGCCGAGCCGCGCTTCGTCCATCTCGATGAAGGCGCCGAGCAGGAGCGGCTCCGACAGCTCTTCCATCGCGAACCGGATGGCTTCCGCCGCCTTGTCGAAGCGCCGGTACTTCACCAGCTGCTTGATCTTGCGGTTGCGCGAGGGAAACAGCTCCGCCGGCGCGCTGTAATCGAATTTGGCCATCACGGTCCTCCGAACAAGCCGAAGCATAATTTGAACGATCATCATTCAGACTGCTTCCTATATATGGGGATTGATGGCGTTTAATCGAGGGGCCGACGGGCTTCTATTGGCCCGCGAGCCTGCAGCGCGGAAATCCCGTCCGACCCGGCATGCCCCGGCGGGGAGGCCGCCGGAGCGCCCCGCGGACCGCGCGGGGCAATATTCCGCCACCTGAAGGCGCGCGGTGCCCGCTCACCTTCCCAATTCGAGGAGTCGTCATGGCCACCTACTTCATCTTCGGCGCCGTCGGCCAGTGCCCGGCCTGCGCCGATCACCGCTTTTCCGGCCCGGCCATGCTGGCGCCGGCGACCAGCGTGACCTGTCACAAATGCGGCCACGTCTGCACCGTGGAGGCCGCGGTTGCGACCGCGCTCGAGTCGGGCGCCGTGAAGAAGCTGAGCGACCACCGGGTGGTGCAAGGACGTTGAAATAGCATCGCGGAGTTGTAGACTGCGCCACGCATCAATAGCGGGAGGACGCCATGGCAAAGGGTCAAATGCGCAGCAACAAGGAAAAGAAGAAGCCCAAGCAGGACAAGAACAAGAAGCAGAAGGGCGCTCCGGCGGTCTCGCCGTTCGCCGCGGGACAGGGCCAGCCCGGCCAGAACCCGTTCGGCAAGAAGGGATAGCCCCCGCGGGCAGCGGAGCGCTGCGGCTTCCTTCCTGCGCAGCCTGGGCGCAGGAGGCACGCGAAGCCTGCGCCAACGCGAAACAGCGCAGGCAAGTCTGCGCGGCCGACGCCGCGCGCTCGGCGCTCCTCTCCCCTCGTGGGGCCTCGCGGAGGAGGGGCGGGCGTAACGTAGCCGAACAATAAAGGCGCACCGCTTGCGTCCCGTCTCGTTGATCGCGAGCGGGGGAACGGAGTGATTGCCGGTGCGATCAGCGCGCAGATGCAGCGCTATTCCGCCGCGATGACTCGCGCCGCCGCAGAATGATGGGGATAGGTATCCCAGGTGGGCCGATAATCGTCATCGGCCTGGTTGCCCCAGGTGGTCCAGCCCTTGCGCCTGCCGCGCGCGAACAGTTCGAGGTAAGGCCCCGACGAGCAAGCCTCGATGATGTCGTATTGCTCGTCGGGCTTGCGCGAGTGCTCGCGCTTGCGCGTCGCCAGCAGATTCACCTGCCGCCGTCCCGGCGCGAGCGTGCGCGCGTTCTTGCCCTTCACACCGAACAAAATCAGTTCCGTTACGTTGCGGAAATAAAAGCCGACGCCGCGGCCATCGGAGCCGCCGTCCTTGCGCACCTTGTGCCAGACGATGTTGGACTTGTAGGTGAAACCCCACGCCTTCATGACCGCGAGGCCTTCGGGAAGAAGTGCATTTGGGCACCAGAGATAGAGGTGGGCTCTGTCGGCGGCGACTTTCGCGACCGGCAACGCCATGATCTCGTCGAGCTTCAGGGTGCCGTAGCGTGACAACCGCTTGTGCTCGGGCGCGACCTTTCCAGTCTTGTTGGTGAACTGCCAAGGCGGATCGGCCAGGATGGTGGCGAAGCGGCGTTCGCTGACGAAGCCCAGCAGATCGCGCTCGATAGTGGTCATGAGGTTGCGCTTCGCTCACGAGCGCGGGCTTCCGCGGGCATGATTGCGGTCCCGATTATCGGGCGACCCAGCGATTCGCGGAACACCAAAACGGCCTGCCGCCTAAATATACCCGCGTGCGATGCCGCTCGGCACCCGCTGCCAACCACCCTACCCCGCCCCTGCATCCGTCAAGAATCCCAGCGGCTGCGCGCGCGTATCGTCGAACGCCGCCGCGGTGAGCGGGCCGCCGAGGACCGCGGCGGTGTCGAGGTTGAGGCGGCGCCGGCGCAGGTCGGGCGCGCCGCCCCTGAGCGGGGTGTGGCCGTGCACGATGAAGCGGCCGAGGTCGACGTCGTCGCAGTCGCTCAGGAACGGCTCGCGCATCCAGACCATGGTCTCGCCCTGCTGCCTGTTCAGCGGCACGCTCAGGTCGACGCCGGCATGCACGAAGAAGCGCAGGCCGTCGTCATGGCAGAACGGCAGGGCGGCGAGCCAGGCGAGATGGGCGTCCTCGATCCGCCCGCCGGCGTGGCGGTAATTGCGCAGCGTGCTCGCGCCGCTGTTCGCCAGCCACAGCGGCATGGCGCGCTCGTCCGCGTGCGCGGCGATCGCCATCTGCTCATGGTTGCCGCGCAGACAGACCATGGTGCCGGGCCGCTCCTGCTGCCGGCGCAGCAGCAATTCGATCACGCCGCGGCTGTCGGGCCCGCGGTCGATATAGTCGCCGAGACAGACGTAGCGCGCCGGCCGACCCTCGGCCCGGGCCTCGCAGGCCGCCATGAGGCGCTCGAGCTTGTCGAGGCAGCCGTGGATATCGCCGATCGCGAAGGTGATGGGTGATGGGGGCGACATGGGCGATATGAGCGACGTGGGCGACGGGAGCGACATGGATATCGGCCGGTCAGGGCGCGGGCGGCCGCCGGCGGCGAGCCGATCTCGCGCCGCCGGCGCCATGTTACGGCCGGCGGCAGGGGAATGCGAATGCGGATGCGAATACGCCGCCGGCGCAACACTCCCGACCGGTTGCCGCCGAAAACCCCGGCGTCCGGCCGGCAAGGAATGCCGGCTACTAGCTCCTAGAGCGCATCCCGATTGGGTCGAATCGTGATGCGCTCTAGATTCTTCGATTTTGCGCATGTTCTGTTCGGAAAACCGGTTCCCACTTTTCCGGAACATGCGCTAGCGGCGCGTTTACGGAGGCGTCGGCAATCGGGCAAAGCCGCGGCGCCGGTTCCATTCGGCCGCGAAGTCGTCACATTCTCGTGCGGCAATCGCGCCGGTGGATCTGCGCCCCGCGGGGGCGCCCAACGGGGGTACCCAACATGACCTTTCTGAAGACGCGTGAACCCGCCGAACTCGACAAGCCGGCGGAGTCGGCAGTGGAAGGGGAAATCCGTGAATTCGTCCGCCGCGACGTCGCGACCAGCCTTCGGCGCCAGCCCGAGAGCGACAGCGAAGTGGTGGCCAGCAATATCGGCTCGCTGCTGCAGCGGGTAGCCGGAACCTCGGTGCAGGAAATCGAGAAGCTCATCACCGAGCTGCAGACCTTGCGCGACATGCTGCACAACGAGGGCGCCCGCGTGCAACGCGAGATCGTCGAATATGCCACCTTGAGCCAGGCGGCCATGCAGTCGACCAAGATCATCGCCGAAAGCCTGACGCAGTGGAAAAAAGTGCCCGACGCGCCCAGCCTGCGGGACTAAGAGCCGGCGAGACTAGGAGCCTTCGTGCGTGAGCTTTCGCGGCCGAGGCCTTCGATCAGGAGCCTCGGGAGCCGAAGGCGTGGGCGAACAGCCTATGCGCTAGAGCGCATCCCGATTGGGTCGAATCGTGATGCGCTCTAAATTCTTCGATTGCACATGTTCTGTTCGGAAAACCGGTTCCCACTTTTCCGGAACATGCGCTAACGCCGGAGCGAAATCGCTTCGGATCGCGATTTCGCTGCAAACGCGTTGGCTCGCGTTCGCTGCAAACGCGTTGGCTCGCGCGCATGATGTCATCCGAATAAGCCCGCAACCTTGCAGGATCATGCTCCGGCGCGCCGGCTTCGGCGGATGCGCGCGCTTTGCCTTTTGCCCGCGCCATGATCACGCCAGCGCAAGCGCGTTGCCCGGTCAAGTAAGCGGCGATTCGCGCGCCAACGAAAGAGGCCCCGCCGGCCAATGCCGACGGGGCCAAGTCGAGGGAGGAAACGCCCAAGAGGGGCGGCGATAGGGGACCTACCGCCATTCACCGATCGCTCGGTGATATCGGCAGGATAGAGGACATCCGGCCGAGCAAGTGTGAGCCAGCTCACACAGGCCTGCGATCGCATCCCGACGCATTTGAGCTCCGGCCGCGGGCCATGGCGCCCCGAACAAAATCGAATCTCAGCCGGCTCTGCCGGGCCTCAATCCGGCGACGTCGCGCTGATGAAATGCGACACCCGCGGCGGGTCGGGACCGACGTGGAATTTCCTGACGTTCGCCTCGACCGCCAAATCCGAACGGGTGACGCGATCGTGCTGGCGCATGTGCTCGAGCCAGCTCTCGACCACGAACACCTCGAGATGGCGCCGCGGATCGGCGGTATCGATGAAGTGATGCCAGTAGATCGCGCCGTCGCGGCGGCGAATATGTGCATTGGCAGCAAGCGCCGCGGCGAATGCGGCGCGATTCTCGGGCTCGACGATGTATTCGACGGTGACCATGACCGGCCCGCGATCGCCGGGCAGCGTCTCGGCGACGACCGGCGCCGGCCAGTGCCGGGACGGACGCAGATCGAGGCCGTCGTCGCGCGGCAAGGTCCACCGCAACGTCACCAGGCCGGCGAGCGCGAGACCGCCGGCCGCGAGCACCAGCGCGGAGGGAATTCCGAACCGCTCGGCGACGGCACCCCACAAGACGCTCCCCAGCATCAGGCCGCCGTTGAACACCATCTGGGTGACGGCCAGGCCGCGCGCCTTCACCCATGCCGGCAGCGCCACCTGCGCCGCCACCATCAGGCTCGACATCACCGCCAGCCAGGCCGCGCCGATGACGAACATGATCGTGACCGCGATGCTCAGGCTGTGCGTGACGGCAAGCACGGCCGTCGCCGCGGCGGTCACCAGGCCGCCGGCGAACACGAGCCGGTTGGGCGCGAAGCGGCCGCGGATCGCGGGCAGCACGAGCGCCGCGGCGACGGCGCCCGCACCGATCGAGCCGAACAGCACGCCGTAGATATGGGCGCCGCCGGCGAGCTGGTCGCGGGCGATGAGCGGCAACAGCGCCCAATAGGAGCTGGCGAACAGGAAGAACGCGCCCGCGTGCACCAGCGTGGCCTTGAGCGCGGGAGCCTCGCGGGTGAAGCGCCATCCGCTGCGGATCGCCGCGGTGAAGCGCTCCGCCGGCAAATGGCTCCTGTGCGCGGGCGGCCGCCAGCTCGCATAGGCGAACATCACGCCGAAGAACGTCACCGCATTGATGATGAAGGCCGCGCTCACGCCGGCGGCGCCGATCACCAGACCGCCGAGCGCGGGACCGATGATGCGCGAGATGTTGATGCCCAAGCCGTTGAGCGCGAGCGCCGGCCCGATCTCGTTCTTGGGAACGAGCTCCGGCAGCACCGCCAGGAAGGCCGGCGTCTCGAAGGCCGAACCGGTCTCGAGCACGAAGATCAGGATCAGCAGAGTGATCGGGCTGATGCGTCCCGTCATCGTGAGCACGGACAGGACAACCATCACCGCCAACATGAAGACCTGGGCGGCGATGAGGAGCTTGCGGCGATCGACGATGTCGGCCAGCGCCCCGGCGGGGATCGCGAACAGGAACATCGGCAACGCGGTGGCCGCTCCCACCAGCGACACCATGAACGGGGACGGATCGAGCGTGGTCATCAGCCACGCCGTGCCGACGCTCGCCATCCAGGCGCCGATATTCGCCACCAGCGTGGCGGTCCACACTGTGCGGAAGGCCGGCACCGCCAACGGACTCCAGGCGGAGGCCGGCGGGCCCGTCGCCTGCGTGGCTGCCGTGAGCCTGGTCTGCGCCATGACGGGCCTCGCGCGACCGCGACGACTTACATCAGCGCCGTGCGGATCTCGGTGCCTTGCTTGACCATCAGCGTTACCGGCGTTCGTTCCGCGATGTCGGCGAGACGCGCGCGCTGCGCCTCGTCCAGCGGGCCATCGAAATGCAGCCGGCGCGCGACGTAGGCAGTCTCTCCCGCACAGTGGTAGGCGAGATCGACCCGCACGCCCGCGAGCGGCCAGCCCTTGCGATCCGCATACATGCGCAACGTGATCGCCGTGCAGGCGCCGAGGCCCGACAGTACCAGCTCGAATGGATTGGGGCCGGCGTCGCCGCCACCGAGATGCGCGGATTTGTCGGCAACGAGTGCGTGATGGCGCGCGCGGATCGCCGTGGCATACCGCACCTTGCCGATTTCCGCGCTGGCAGCCGCGACAACGACGTCTTCCGTCCCAGCAGCCATGGCATCCTCGCGCGTGCCCGTGAGATTAGCGCCGGTCGCAGCCGGTCGCGCGCGACGCTATGCGCTCGGCCCCCCGCCGCGCGCCCGCAACCTCACCGGACACGCGCAGCGCCGTGCGCGGATCAGACCTTGATCTTCTCGTCCTCGACGACGCGCTTGACGGCGGGACGCTTGAGCATGCGGTCCTTGAACGCGGTGTAGTTCTTGAGCTCCGCCATCGGCAGCTCGCGGCGCACACCCCAAGTGTAGAATACGAAACCGTAGGGATCGAGCACGGAGTATTGATCGGCGAACCACTCCCGTCCCGCCAGCCTGTCGTCGATCTGCTTCAAATAGCCGTGGAAGGTCTTGAGGCCGGTTTCCTTGATCGTGGGGAAGGCGGCCGAATCCGTGGCGTAACGCTCGGGCCGGCCGACATGGGCATGGGCGGGATGCACGCTGGCGGCGAAGAAGCCGATGAGCGAGAGCGCCTTGGCCTCGGCGAGCGGCTCGGTCGGCCACAGCCCGAAGCGCTTGCCGAGATAGGGCAGGATGGCGGTGTTCTCGGCCAAGGGCTGGCCGTCGTCGAGCCGCAGCGCCGGCACGCGCCCCAGCGGGTTGATCTTGAGATAGGCGTCCGTGCGCTGCTCGCCCTTGGCAAGATCGACCTGCTGCGGCTGATATTTCTCGCCGCTCTCTTCCAGCACGATGTGCGCGGCCATCGAGCACGCACCCGGAGCGTAATACAGCGTCAGCATTCGCAAGCCCTCCTGAATTTGGGTTTATTCGATGAGAAAGCTCGACGGCGCGTCACCCGCCAGCGGGATCACGGTGTCGCAAGGAATGAATTGCCGATCATAGGCCGCCGTCTTGTCCGATTCCAGTGCGACGGCGGCCTTGCGCGCGGCGGCGCTGGTTTCATGCCAATGCGCTTGGATTCGCGACTTGTCATGCGCGGGCTTGACCCGCGCATCCATCAAGAAAAGGTTACGAGTTCAATAGGATGGATTGCCGGGTCAAGCCCGGCAATGACGAGCGGAAAGGTCGCGGTTCGACGCGGTTAATTAAGCCACGAGATCGGTGCGGGGCGTCACAATGCAATTTGCGGGAATTGTGTAAGCGCTGCGGCCTGGTTCAGGCGAGCTTATGGCAGCAGCCGGTAGCGCGGAATCATCGCCACCACCATGCGGCTCGCCGGATCGACCACGACGATGCGGTCGTCGAACTTCACGAATTTATGGCCCCGCACAAGCGGAATGTCGCGCAGCACGCCGGCGGGCAAATCCTGCATTGGCACGCCGTTCGGCAAGGCATCGGCGAGCGCGGGCGGCGGCACCTGCGCGACCGGCGCATCGCGGATGCGCATGACGCCCTCGTAGATGACGCCGCGCTGCTCGTCGCTGAGCGCGAGCTCCGCTCGCGCGCGCCGAGCGCCACCAACGCTGCCGGTGGTCTCGTCCATGGCGGATGCATCCATGCCGTCGTCGTTGCGACTGCCGCGACCGGTCTGCGCCGCCGCAACGAGAGCGGCGCAGGCGAGGAGGGTGATCGCTAACACGCCATGACGTAATGAAGGCCACATCATCGTCCCCCCTGAAGCTCCGCTCCAAAGGCTAGAGACGTCCTCCTCCCCCCTACTTAACGCGCAACACACGCCTTGCGTTTCATCGCCGGGTGTTGCCCGGAGTTCCCACGGGCTTCTTTGCATGGTGCCAGTGTTTTCAATAGATTAGCCGCACATCGCCGTTAACCAATCGCACAATCACGAAGGGCTGCCGGGTGCTCGGAGTGGTTCTCGCCGCCCTGTCCGCGGCCACGTTCGCCTTCAACAATGCCAGCGCGCGGCGCGGGGTATTGACCGGGTCGGTCGCGCAGGCGCTTGCGATCACCGTCCCGATCGGGGTGCCGATATTCTTCCTGGCGGCGCTGGCGAGCGGCCATCTCGGCACCTTGTGGCGTCTATCGGGAGAAGCGATGGCCTTGCTGGCGCTCGCCGGCGTGCTGCACTTCGTGCTGGGACGCTACAGCAATTTCCGCGCCGCCCAGGCGATCGGGGCCAATCTCTCGGGTCCGGTGATCCAGCTCAGCCTCCTGGTCACCCTCGCGCTTGCGATCCTCGTGCTGAAAGAGCCGCTGACGCCGTTGCGGATCCTGGGGATCGCATTGCTGGCGCTGGCACCCACGCTCATGCGCAGTGCCGCATCCAGCCACGCCGACGCACGGCCGATCGATCCCTCGCTGCCGAAATTCCAGCCGCGCTATGCCGAGGGTTACGCGTGCTCGCTGGTGGCGGCGTTGCTCTACGGCGTGACGCCGCTGCTGATCCGGCTGGCGGTGATCCGCGGCGATCCCGGAAGCGGCATCGTCGGCGGCCTGATTTCGTACGGCGCCGCCACCGCCGCGGTCGCGCTGCTGATGCTGTGGCCCGGCCAGTTCCGCCACGCGCTCGCGGTGACGCCAACATCGTTGAAGTGGTTCAGCTATTCCGGCGTCTCCGTCTGCATCGCGCAGATGTTCATCTACATGGCCTATGCCGTCGCGCCCATCTCCGTGGTGACGCCCGTGCTGCAGCTGCACCACGCGCTGCGCGTGGTGTTCGCGCGGCTGCTCAATCCACACCATGAGATCTTCGGCGGTAGGATGGTGCTGGCCACCGCGCTGTCACTTCTCGGCGCGGTCCTGCTGTCGCTCGACGTCGAGCACGTGCTGTCGCTCGTGCCGCTGCCGAAATCGCTCGCCGCCGTCGCGCGCTGGCATTGGCCGCAATAGGGTTTTCCGGCGACGTGGGAGCGGTTCGCAGCAGGAAGCGTGTCGCACCAACGACCGTCGTCCCCGGCACGGCCGGCTTTATGCCGGCCGTCCACGCCTCTCATTCCGAAAAAAAGACGTGGATCGCCGGGACAAGCCTGGACAAGCCCGGCCATGACGAGTCAGCAGGTTCCGAAGCTTGATATCACACGCAACAACTTGTGAACGGTTTCCGTCCCCACAATTGGAAATCGCACGAGGCCGAAGGCCGGGCCGAGTAACGGCGGAGGCGCTATTGTGGCGGCACACGTCAACAAAATGCCAAGGCGGTGGTGTTGACTGGGACGCACCGATCGGCACAAGAGAATCGAACGGTTGGGAAAGGCAACATGCATCGAAGTCGAACACTGCACGCGTGCGCCGTGATGATGGTACTGGCCCTGTTTGCGGACGCGGCGCGCGCGCAAGCCCCAGAAAATCCCGCGCCAGAAAATCCCGCGCCCGAGGGCGAGCTGTCCACCGGCGAGCCGCTCGATCTCACGACCCCCGAGCCGGATGAAACCAGGCCGAAGGCCATCAATCCGCTGGCACGCAGTCCGTCCGCCGCCTCCGAATGGAGCAGCAGGATCGGCATCGACTACCACAAGCCGTCCATTCCGGCCGCCGAGTTCCAGCCCGGCCCGCTGGTCGCCGGCGCCATTCCCGATCAATCGACCGGTGCCGCCTGGGCGAAGGTGACGGCGCCCGGATTCGAATTCCCGCTGGGCTGGGACCAGACCTCGATCGAGACCCGGGTCGACCCGGCGTCGGAGCAGGGCCAGCTCGGCACCACCCTGAGCCGCTCCGTTCCGGTCGGCGAGGACGTGACGGTCACGCTACAGAACGGCCTTTCGGTCGTCCGCACGCTTCCGAACACGGCGACGCACACCCAAGGCTGGGCCAGCAGCCAGGCGCTGCGCTTCAACATCCTGCCCACCGATACCAGCCTGTCGGTCGGCGCCAATATTTCGAGCACGGACGACAAGTGGCTGCGCTCGCTGAGCGCCGAGCAGAAATTATTCGGTGGGCCTTTCAACGTCACCGGCTCGGTGAGCGAGACCGGGAGCGGCGAGATGTCGAAAAGCCTCACGGCCGGCTTCAAGCGGACCTGGTGACGCGCCGATCAACCGGAGTGTGCGGGCCATTCAGTGCTGAGGCGCCCCGCGTCCGTCGCTCGCCTCCGGCCCGCTGCCCCCGGAAAACACTCCCACCACGATGCGGGTCAGCGACACCAGCAGCACCCGATTGTCGGCCACGGCGTATTCATAATCCTGGGTCTGCGGCACGCGGCGCGCGAGCGCGTCCGGCACCGGTCGCAGCTCGATCGAGGACGGCAGCTCGACGCCGACATCGGCGTTGAAGGCTGATCCGGCCGGCTCACCCTTGAGCGCGTCGTAGATCGCGCGCCGCTGCTCGTCGGTGAGCGCCTTGAACGTGTAGGCGAGCGTGATGAGCTTGTCGTCGGCGGCGTTCTTCTGGGAGAATTTCGCCGGCACCGTGTCGGTATTGGCGGGCGCGCCCGCAACCGCCAGGGCGCCATCGACGAAAACCGCGCTGCTCGGCGGTTTCTCGGTCGGCGCGTGCGAGCTCGGCTCTTCCTTGCCCATCTGCCCGGACGGGGTCTGTAGCGCCTTGTCGTGCTGGGACTGCTGTTGCGCGTCGCCGGGGGGCGGCGGCTGCTGCGCGGAGGCAAGACCGATGCCGCCGACAAACGCCAGAATGAGCGAACTGGCCCGCAAGAGATCGCGCCGCATCACCGTCTCCTTTACCGTCTCTGCTCTGCGCCGGGCCCTCGTCCTTCGCCGGCTCGACGCCGGCTCGAGAGCGCAACCGCGCCACACCCTTGCCGCGCGCGGTCGTCTCATCGGGTCGCGCACGCCGGACCGGCTCGGGGGGCCGGCCCCGCAGGCATAACCTCCTGAGCTGCCCTTGGTTGCATGCGCGCTACTGCGTGACGCCGCCACGGCGACGCTCGAGGAATCGACGTTCCCTCCGCGCCGCTGTCACCCGGACGGCACAGTCGGATGGATTTCCGCCGCGGCCACGCGGCCGAAAGCATGTTTTTGGATGCACGGCTTTTCCCGCGCCAGTAAGCTTCCAACGCCGGAGAGGGACGATTCGATGATTCTCGCACCGCTTACAGCGGCGGCGCTGATTGTCAGCGTCGCGACCGGCCCCATCACCGAGCCGACCGCCTTGCCGACCTTGTCGCTGCAGCAGAAGACCGCGGCGATGCAGCCGCTGATGCGGTCCGCGACCGAGTGCATCGCGCGCACGGTCAGAGCGGATCCGCGCCTCGGCCAGCGCAACGTCGATCTCGGCGATCTGATCGTCGATTCCGTGTCGAGCTGCACCGCCCAGGTGCGCGCTATGATCGAGGCCTACGACCGCTATTTCGGCGACGGCGAGGGCGAAGCGTTTTTCATGGGGCCCTATCTCGACGTACTGCCGATCGCCGTCAGCAAGTGGGTGCAGGACGCGGTGAAATAGCCGCATCCCGGCGCACGCAAAAATGGCCCCGACCCGGGGCCATTTTGCTTGCGCAGCCGTTTCACCTTCAGCGGTCGCACTGCCGCTCGGTGCGCGACACCCTCACGCCGTGATGCCATTCACGAACGGTGACGGTGCGGCAATGCGCGCGTCCTTCCGTTTCGACCACGACACCGTGGCGGCGGCGGGGCTCATCGATCACGACGCCCGGGCCGCGGGGACCGCCGACGCGCACGTCGATATCGGCCTGCGCCAGCCGCGTCGGGTCGGCCTTGGCGGTTCCGGCGAGCAACGGCGCGGCCGTCAACACGGCAGCCGCCGTCGCGAGTGCAAGCACCATGGTTTTCATTGTCGCTCCTCTCTGGGGTTCAACGACCCAACGAAGAACGGCTGAAATTGTTCCGCCGACGATTGCGAATCCGCTCGGAATGCGCACGGCCTGGACGCGAGTCTCACAAGATCATCCGCGCTCAGACTGCGCGCGGCGCCAGCACCGGCTTGAGCACGAGCGAGAGCGGCAGCGTGAGCAGCACGATCGCGGCAACGATGATCAACGCCATCGAGACCCCGACGGCATCGCCGATCACGCCGTAGAGCGCCGGCGCGAGGGCGCCGGAACCGATCGTGCCGGTATAGAACACGCCGAACGCGCGCGCGCGACGTTCGGGCGCGACCAGGGTCGGGACCGAGCCGTAGAGCACCGAGGATGTGCCGTTGAGCGCGATCCCGATGATCGGCAGCAGCACCAACGCGGTCTCGAGCGCAACCGGGAGCAGCGCCACGATCAAGATCGCGGTCGCCGCTTCGGTGAGCCAGACGGTCGCGATGGCTCCGATGCGCGCGCCGATGAAGGCGCAGACGAGCTTGCCGAGCGCCCCACCGGCGAAAACCAGCGTCAGCGCAAGCCCGACGGTCGGGAGGGCGGCGCCCTTGGCGGTGAGCACGAACGGCAGGAACAGCAGAAAACCCATGCGGGTCGCGCTGTCGAGCATGCCGATCGAGAGCAGCACCGGGAAGGCAAAGCGGTGCCGTGCGCCGGCCGGCGCGCCGGCGGCCGCATGCCGTTTGGCCTGCGGGGATGCGGGCTCCGCGCCGTAGCGCGGCGTCAGCGCGAAGATCGCCGCCGCGGCAAGAACGCCGAGCGCGCCGAGGAGCGCGAGCGCCGGCCGCCATGACATCACGACCAGCAGCAGCGCGGCCGCGGCCGGTACCGTCATCTTGCCGATGTCGCCGGCGAAATTGTAAGTGCCGAGGGCCTTCATCGAACGCTCGCCGGCGAAGGCGCGCGCCATCAGCGCCGAGGCGAGCGGATGCTGGGCGCTGGCGCCGAGCCCGCCGACGAACAGGGCGACGGCCAGCAGGCCGAGGCCCGCGCTCGCGCCGGCGAGACAGTAGCCGGCGCCGGCGAGCGCCGTCCCCAGCGCGAGCACCGCGGCAGTGCCCAGGCGCTCCGCGACCAGCCCGGCGGGGATCTGGAAGCCGGCCATGGTGCCGGAGAAGAGTCCCCGCAGCAGCCCCAGCTCGGCGTAGCCCAGCCCAAACTCCTGCTGCCAGATCGGCAGCATGACGTAGATCAGATCGGTGTAGCCGTCGTGCAGCGCATGGGCCGCGCAGGCGACGCCGGCCGCGCGGCGCTCGTCGCGCTTGGCCGCGAGCTCGTGCCGATCGAGCGCCGGCTCGCCCGCGATGCTCATGGCGCTTGCTGTCCCGCGCTCCTGCGCTCGACGAACGCGCTGCTGACGAACGAGATCACCATCTCGCCATGCTGGTTCACGCCGGTATTGCGCACGAAGATCATGCCCCAGCCGGGGCGGCTGTTCAAAGGCCGCGTCGCGATCACTTCGGTGCCGTAGGAGATGGTATCCCCGACATGGACCGGCTTGAGCCATTCGAGATCGCGAAACCCGGGCGAAGGCCCGAGCTGAGCGACCGCCTCGCCGCGGGCGCGCCGCTCGTCGTCCTCGCGCCGGCGATGGTCGATCAGGAGCCGCATCCAGACGCAGGCGGTATGCCAGCCGGATGCACAGAGCCGGCCGAATTGCGAGCGCGCGGCGGCCGCCTCGTCGAGATGGAACGGCTGCGGATCGAAGCGTCCCGCGAACGCCTTGATCTCCTCGGCCGTAAACGTGTGGCGGCCGATCGCGCTCGTCTCGCCGACGCGGATATCCTCGAAGAACTTCATGATCGACTTCGCGGCTTCGGCTCCGCGCCTTGGGTCGCGTGCGCGGACCGCCGTCCGAACATCGGGCTCACGATCAACGTCATCAGCGGCCGGTCGAACGCATCGATGAGCTCGATCTGGAACTTGACGAAACCGATGTCGGGCCGGCTGCGCGAAGGGCGGGTCTCCAGCACCGTGGCGCGCGCCTTGACCTGCTCGCCCGGGCGCAGCGGCGCGAGCCACTTTGCCTCCTGCACGCCCGGCGCGCCGAGGAAACTCGCCTCGCCGAGAAGACCGTCGGTCAGCATGCGCATCAGAATACAGCAGCTGTGCCACCCGGAGGCGACCAGGCCGCCGAGCAGAGTTCCGCGCGCGGCATGCTCGTCGAGATGCATGGGCTGCGGATCGTATTCCGCGGCGAAGGCGACGATTTCGGCGCGGGTCACGATCCGCGAGCCACAGTCGGTGACTTGTCCCGGACTGAAATCTTCCCAGTGGAAACGAGGCACGGCGATCCTGCGGAAACAGCGCGTTTTGGTGAAACGAGGCATCAGGCGTGCGTGCGACCAAGCTTGGCCGGACGGTGCAAAGGTACCCGAGGATGCGCGGCGTACCAAGCCGCCGTTTCCGAAAGCGAAATCTGCTTGCCGGTGAACCCCGCGATTTCGCTCAAACCCTGGGGGTCGACGCGGCAAACGGTGACTCGCATGCCTGGTGCGCCGCGCACGCCGCGTGCGCCGGTTAAGGCGACATTAACCACAGGGAATCGAGGACCACGATTGACCATCGGGATGCCGCAGTGCAGTGTTTGCGTGCCCGGCGGCGAGGACCGAACGGCGCGACGGGGGAGTCGAAGCGCGCGGGGACTGCGAGCAAGCGGAGTGGGCTACGCGAACTCGTCTCAACTCATTGGCGGCTGCGTCGGGAGGAGGAACCCCATGTTCGATTTTCGCGACTTGTTCCAGTGGGAACGGTTCATCACGCCGTCGATCATCAAGATCTTCTACTGGCTGGCGGTCGGCATTGCGGTCTTGTTCGGCCTCTCCGGCATCGTATCCGGCCTGGCGCTGATGGCGCTGAGCCCGCTCACAGGCTTGTTCTATATCATCGCCAGCCTGATCGGGATGGTGATCAGCGTCATCTTCGCGCGCATCATCTCCGAGTTCGTGCTGATCATGTTCCGCATCAACGAGCACCTCGGCGCCATCCGCCAGCGCGGACAGATGTGAATCAGACGACGGAGGACGGACGACGGATCGGATCTTTGCTTTGTCTGTCATCCGTCCTCTGTCGTCCGCTTACGTCGCAAACCTGAAATGCATGACGTCGCCGTCGGCGACGACGTAGTCCTTGCCTTCCAGCCGCATCTTGCCGCCGTCGCGGGCGCCCGCCTCGCCGCCGAGGGCCACATAGTCGTCGTAGGCGATGGTCTCGGCGCGGACGAAGCCGCGCTCGAAGTCGGTATGGATCACGCCTGCGGCCTGCGGCGCCTTGGTGCCGCGGGTCACCGTCCAGGCCCGCGTCTCCTTTGGTCCGGCGGTGAAATAAGTGACGAGATCGAGCAGCGCGTAGCCGGCACGGATCAATCGGTCGAGCCCCGCCTCCGCGAGCCCGAGCGCGGCGAGATAGTCGGCGCGCTCCTCCCGCGACAGCACCGCGATCTCGGCCTCGATCTTGGCGGAAATCACCACGGCGGCGGCGCCCTCGGCCTGCGCGCGCGCCTCGACCTGGCGTGAAAACGCATTGCCGGTGGCGGCCGCGGCTTCATCGACATTGCAGACATAGAGCACCGGCAGCGAGGTCAGGAGCCCGAGCATATGGAACGCCCCCTCCTCCTCGGGCTTGCGCACGACCAGGCGGGCGGGCTTGCCGTCGCGCAACAGCGCGAGCGCGCGGTTGACGAGATCGAGCGTCTCGCGCGCTTCCTTCGCCTCCTTGTCGCCGCCCTTTCCCTTTTTCTCCAGCGCATCGACGCGGCGCTCGAGGCTGTCGAGATCGGCGAGCATCAACTCGGTCTCGATGGTCTCGATGTCGGCGATCGGGTCGATGCGGTTCTCGACGTGGGTGACCTCGGTGTCCTCGAAGCAGCGCACCACATGCGCGATGGCATCGACCTCGCGAATGTTCGCGAGAAACTGGTTGCCCAGGCCTTCGCCCTTCGAGGCGCCGCGCACGAGGCCCGCGATGTCCACGAAGGTCAGCCGCGTCGGCACGATCTGCGCGGACTTCGCCAGCGCCGCAAGGCGGGCGAGCCGCGGGTCCGGCACCGCCACTTCGCCGACATTCGGCTCGATGGTGCAGAACGGATAGTTCGCGGCTTGCGCCGCAGCCGTTTCGGTCAACGCGTTGAAGAGCGTCGACTTGCCCACGTTCGGCAAGCCGACGATGCCGCATTTGAAGCCCATGAAATGTCTCTGTGAGTGAAGCTGCTGCCGCGATCCCGCTAGAGCGGAATGACCTTTCTTCGAATCGTCATCTCGCTCTACCTATTGTTGGAGCATGATCTTTCCGAAAACCGGTATCCACTTTTCGGGATCATGCTCTGGGCCTCCTCCTCCCATCGCCGTTGCGGGGAGGGAGCGGTGGAAAGTGGCTGCGATCAATCCCCTGGCGGCTCGGACTTTTCCGCCTCCTTGGCGTCGCCAAATCCTTTCGCCTGCATGCCGAGGTGCACCTTGTTCTGGAAGCTCGCGTCCTGGCCCTTCGCCAGCAGGTCGGCATTGTCGGCGATGATGCCGCACAGGGCCTCGACCCATGGCCGCTCGTCCTTGGCGAAGTCATTGAGGACATGGGCATGCACCAGGTCCTTCACGCCGGGATGCCCGACGCCGATGCGCACGCGCCGGTAATCGTTGCCGATATGCGCCGAGATCGAGCGCAGGCCGTTGTGGCCGGCAACGCCGCCACCGGTCTTCACCCGCACCTTGGCCGGCGCGAGATCGATCTCGTCGTGGAACACCACGACGTCGGAAAGCCCGAGCTTGTAGAAATGCGCGGCGTCCGCCACCGCGCGGCCGGAGTCGTTCATGTAGGTGCCCGGCAGCAGCAACAGCACGCGCTCGCCGCCGAGCGGTCCCTCCGCCGCCACCCCCTGAAAGCGCCGACGCCATGGGCCGATGCCGTGACGCTTGGCGATCGCCTGCACCACCATGAAACCGATATTGTGTCGGTTGCCGGCGTAGCGCGTACCGGGATTGCCGAGCCCGACGAACAGCAGCATGGAAAGAATGTCCGTACCGTCATGCCCGCGAAAGCGGGCATCCAGTAACCTCCGATCACGAGATCAACGCCAGGAGCTCTGCTCGAACGCCGGCGGTTACTGGATCGCCCGCCTGCGCGGGCGATGACGCTAGAGCGGTTTTCTTCGAGGTTGACGCGGAACAGTGCCGCGCACTCGGTGCGCTCCCCTCCCCACGAAACCCGGGCTTGCCCGGGTTTCGGGTTTGAGTGCACAAGTCGGGCAAGCCCGACTTGTGGTGGGGGGGGGTTGGGGGTGGGGGTCGTGCGATTGACGCACCGACGTTGCCAAACGCATCACCCCCCTCCCCAGCCCTCCCCCACCCGAACTCGGGCTTGCCCGAGTTCGGCACTTAAGGTTGGCCGAAGTCGGATAAATCCGACTTCGGCTGGGAAGGGAGCAGACCGACTTTGCGGCTTGCATTGATTCCATTCAACGGGATGCGCTCTCGAGCGGTCCTACTTCTTCTCCGGGGCCGGCGCGGCAGCGGGAGCGGCGGCGGGCGCCGCGCCAGGCGCCGCACCCGGGGCCGCGCCTTCGGCAGGAACGCCGGCTTCCGCGGCGGTCGCGGCGGCGGCAGCGGCAGCGGCGGCGGCTTCGGCGGCCGCCTTCATCTCTTCCGCGTAGCCCGACGGCGGCACGATGGTCACCAGCGTCTGATCGAGCTTGCCGACCACGCGTATGTCCGGCGGCAGCACGACCTCGTTCAGGTGCTTCGAATAGTTGATCTCGAGGCCGGAGATATCGACGTCGATCAATTCCGGGATGTGCTCGGGCGAGCACACCACCTCGACCGCGTGGGTGACGATATTGACGGTGCCGCCGCGCTTGACGCCCGGCGCCTGATCCGCGTTCACGACGTGGACCGGAATGCGCACCCTGATCTGCACGCCTTCGCCCAGCCGCAGGAAATCCACGTGCACCGGCAGATCCTTCACCGGATCGAGCTGGAAATCGCGCGGGATGACCCGGTGCTTGGCGCCGTCAATGTCGAGCTCGTAGATGCTGGTGAGAAAATGTCCGGCGTAGATGCGCTGCTTGAGCTCCGCGTGATCAACCGAGACGTTGAGCGGCGGCTTGCCGTCGCCGTAGATCACGCCCGGCACGCGGCCGGCACGACGCTCCGCCCGGGCGGCCCCCTTGCCGGCCCGCGCGCGTGCCGCCGCCTTCATCTGCTTGACGGTCGCCATGGTGCAAACATCCTCTTGCAACGAAACGGCCGCTGTCGCTGCGGCCCATGCTCACGCCGCGGCATGCCTCCAGGGGTGTCTGGGCCGCGGTCTTGTCGGCGCAGGCGGCTTAAGACCGGCCCGCGGTTCGGCGCGCTTATAGCGAGCGCAACGGGGAAAGACAAGGAATGCGGAAGACATCCGCCGAGCGATAAAAGCGACGGCGCCCAAAGAGTTTAGGGGGTATTGCCGCCTCCGAGCCGGGCTTCGAGCGCGGCGATGCGCGCCTTCAGCGCCTCGTTCTCCTCGCGCGCGAGCCGCGCCATGTCCCTGACCGCCTCGAACTCCTCCCGCTTGACCACGTCGAGGTCGCGCAGGATGCGGTCGGCCTGGTTGCGGAACACGGTATCGAATTCGCGCCGCACGCCCGAGGCGACGCCGGCCGCGTCGTTCATCAGCCGCGCGATCTCGTCGAGGAAGCGGTTGCTGGTCTGGGTCATCGCTGGTCTCGCGTCCGGATGCAACGTCCTGCCACAACAATGGTGACGGTTTATTCCTCCCGCAAGGGCGCTCAGGCGCGGCGCGTCGGTCCCGTCATTGCGGCTCGATCTTTGCCGCCTTCACCAGCGGCCCCCATTTCGCGATGTCATCCTGCAGGCGCGCGGCGGTCGCTTTCGAATCGTCGCTCAAGGGGCGCGCAGCGATCCGCTCGAGGAATTGTCGCGCCTCCTCCGTGCGCGAGATCTGATTCATCCAGGCGCCGAGCTTCGCCACGATCGGCTGCGGCGTCCCGGCCGGAACAAACACCGCCCACCAGGGAACGAACGCGAAATTGCCGACGCCTGCTTCGATCATGGTCGGCACATCGGGGAGCGCGGCGATCCGTTGCGCCGTCGTCACCGCCAGCGCGCGGATCTTTCCGGCCTTGATCGGCCCGACCGCGAAAGTGCCGTCCATGATCATGAAATCGAGCGTGCCGTCCTCCACGTCCGGCAGCGCCTCGGGCGCGGTGCGGTAAGCAACGTGCACGGCATCCACGCCGGCCAGCTGCTTGTAATACTCCGTCGACAGGATCGCGGTCTGATTGGTGGCGCCGTATTTGTTCTGCTTTCGCGCCTTCAGGTAGGCGGTCAGCTCGGCCACGCTCTTGATCGGGGACTTGGCGCCGACGGTGAGGACGAACGCGATCTCCGCGAAGGACGCCACCGGGGTGAAATCCTTCACCGTGTCGAAGGGCAAGCTCTTGAACAGGAACCGGCTGCCGGCCATGTTCGAAGAGGCGATGAACAGGATGCTGTAGCCGTCGGGCTTGGCATTCGCGACCATGCCGGCGGCGATATTGCTGTTGGCACCCGGCTTGTTCTCCACCACCACCGGCTTGCCCGCGAGCTTTTCCAGCTGCGCGGCGAAGTAACGGCCGAGGATGTCGGCGCCGCTGCCGGCAGGAAAGCCGATGAACACGTGCAGCGGCCGGTTGGGATAATCCTGCTGCGCCGCGGCCGGACGCAAGCTCGGCGCCAGCGCGAGCAGCAAAAGCGCGAGCGCGGCGATGCCGAGGGCTGCGGGGAGACGACGTGTCATGCTCTGCTCCTCCCATTTGCGGGCCGGTTTGCGTACCCGCCGCATTTGTTCTCGAAACGCATTCTATTCTTGAAGCGCTTCTATTCCTGAAACGCTTCGTCCCGCCGGGTCCGAAATTGCGGAACGATGATGAGCGCAACCAGCGCCAGGCCCGCGAGCAGGATGCACAGTGAGATCGGCCGGCGCAAGAAGATCGTGGGATCGCCGAACGACAGCACCATGGAGCGGCGCAGGTTCTCCTCCATCAGCGGCCCGAGCACGAAGCCGAGAAGGAACGGGGCGCCCTCGCAGCCGAGCTTGCCGAAGACGTAGCCGAGCAGGGCGAAGCCGGCCATCAGCAGGATCAGGAAGGTGCTGGCATTGACGCTGTAGGCGCCGACGCAGCACAGCACCACGATGCACGGGAACAACAGGCGATAGGGCACCCGCAGCAGCCACACCCAGATCCCGATCAGCGGCAGGTTGATGATGATGAGCATCAGGTTGCCGATCCACATGCTGGCGACCATGCCCCAGAACAATTCCGGCCGTTCGGAGATGATCGCGGTGCCAGGGGCGATGCCCTGGATCAGCATCGCCCCCATCATCAGCGCCATCACCGGGTTCGACGGAATGCCGAGCGTGAGCAGCGGGATGAACGAGGTCTGCGCGCCGGCATTGTTGGCGGCCTCCGGCGCCGCCACCCCTTCGACCGCGCCCTTGCCGAACTCCGCCGCGAAGCGCGACACCTTCTTCTCCAAAGTGTAAGCCGCGAACGAGGCCAGCACCGCGCCGCCGCCGGGCAGGATGCCGAGCAACGAGCCCAAGGCGGTGCCGCGCAGGATGGCCGGTGCGGCGCGGCGCATTTCCTCCCGGTTCGGCCACAGGCTCGCGATGGCCGAGGCGACCATGCGCTTGTCGTCGCGACGATCGAGATTGCTCATGATCTCGGCGAGACCGAACAGACCCATGGCGAGCGGCACGAAATCGACGCCGTCGTAGAGTTCCGGCACCCCGAAGGTGAAACGAGCGGTGGCGGTTTGGGATTCGGTGCCGATCAGGCCGACGAGCAGGCCGAGAACGACCATGCCGACCGCCTTCAGCACCGAGCCGTGGGCGAGAATCACCGCGGCGATCAGGCCGAACAGCATCAGCGCGAAATATTCCGGCGAGCGGAATTGCACCGCGAAGGCGGCGAGCACGGGCGCAAACGCCGCGATCAGGACGGTGCCGACGCAGCCGGCAATGAAAGAGCCGACGGCGGCGATGGCGAGCGCCGCGCCGGCGCGGCCTCTTTGCGCCATCTGATAGCCGTCGATGCAGGTCACCACCGAAGAGGACTCGCCCGGCAGATTGACCAGGATCGCCGTGGTGGAGCCGCCATACTGCGCGCCGTAATAGATGCCGGCGAGCATGATCAGGGCGCCGAGCGGGCTCAGTCCGAACGTCACCGGCAGCAGCATCGCGATGGTGGCGATCGGCCCGATGCCCGGCAGAACGCCGATGAGGGTTCCGATCAGGCAGCCGAACAGGCAGAAACCCAGGTTGATCGGCGTCACCGCGGCGCCGAAGCCGGTGGCGAGATTGGCGACGAGCTCCATCAGAAAGCCCAGACCGTGAACGGCTGGCCGAGCAGATGGACGAACAGGACCACGCACAGCGCCGCGAGGCCGACGGCGAGCGCAACCGTCTCCCGCCAGCGCATGTCGCGGCTCGCGAGCGCCGCCGTGATCGTGACCAGCACCACTGCGAGCGCAAGCCCGAGGCGCTCGATCGCCAGTGCGAAGACCACGATGGCGGCGAGAACGAACAGTTGCGGCTTGACCCGGCTTGGCTCGATCGCGGGCCCAGTGATGGCGAGCGCGCGCGCGATCAGCGCGCCCCCGATCACGACCAGGGCCCAGCTCAGCATGGTGGGAAGATACCCCGGCCCCATCTTGGTCGAGGTTCCGAGCGCGTAATTGCGGCCGATCCAGAGCGCCGCGCTCCCGCAGAGGACGAACAGCACACCCGCCCAGAAATCCTGCGGGCTCTTGACGCGGACCATGCGGCTTCACTCCGGAATCGGGCCGCAGCATACATCGGCGCCCCGGCCGGCGAAAATGCACGACGCCCGCCGCGGCCTTTGCGGCCCGACGCCAAGCCGACGCCGGGGCTCGCGCGCCGCTTGCGCGCTCGTTGCGCGCTCCCGGCGCGACGGCGTCTTGACTTCGCGGGCGGCCTGCCCGCATCACCCCGTCACAGTCGCGCGAATCGCCCGATGCCGCTTTATGCCATTGCCTTCCCCGCCTTCGATCCCGTGCTCGTCAGCATCGGGCCCATCGCCATTCGTTGGTATGCATTGGCCTACATCGTGGGCATCCTTCTGGGCTGGCTCTATGCGCGCGCGATCATCCGCCGCGACGAGCTCTGGGCCGCCCCGACGCCGATGACCGTCGCCGACTACGACGACTTCGTGCTGTGGGTGACGCTCGGCATCATCCTCGGCGGACGGATCGGCTATGTGCTGTTCTACAATCCGAGCTATTTCGCCGCGCATCCGCTGGAGAGCCTGCAGCTCTGGCGGGGCGGCATGTCGTTCCACGGCGGCTTTCTCGGCTGCGTGCTCGCGGGCGTCCTGTTCGCGCGCCATCGCGGCCTCTCCATCCTGTCGCTGGGCGACATCACCTGCGCGGCCGGGACGATCGGGATCTTTCTCGGCCGGATCGCCAATTTCATCAACGGCGAGCTCTGGGGCCGCCCGACCGACGTGCCCTGGGGGATGGTGTTTCCGACCGGCGGGCCGCTACCGCGCCATCCGAGCCAGCTCTACGAAGCCTCGCTCGAAGGGCTGGTGCTGTTCGCGGTGCTCACCGCGCTGATCCGCGCCGGCGCGCTCAAGCGGCCGGGCTTCGTCCTCGGCGCGTTCGCATTGGGCTACGGCATCGCGCGCTCGATCTGCGAACAGTTTCGCGAGCCCGATCCGCAGCTCGGTTTCCTGTGGGGCGGGCTGACGATGGGAACGCTGCTGTCGCTGCCATTGATGCTCGCCGGCATTGCCCTGATGGCAGCGGCCATGCGAAGGAAGCCCGCAGGGCGGACATGATGGCAGACCAGATGGCCCCGCTCGAAGCGGAAATTCGGCGGCGCATTGCGATCGGCGGCCCGATCGCGGTCGCGCAATACATGGCGCTTTGCCTCACCCATCCCGAGCGCGGCTACTACACCACGCACGACCCGTTCGGCGCCGCCGGCGATTTCACCACCGCACCCGAGATCAGCCAGATGTTCGGCGAGCTGCTCGGCCTGTGGGCGGCGGCGGTTTGGCGGGCGATGGGATCGCCCCCCCAGCTCCGCCTCGTCGAGCTCGGACCGGGCCGCGGCACGATGATGAGCGATGCGTTGCGCGCGGCCAAGGTGGTCGCGGATTTCCGCGCCGCCCTCGCGCTTCACATGATCGAGATCAGCCCGGTGCTGGAGCGCCTGCAGCGCCAGGCCCTGGCTCGCAGCGACGTACCGGTATCGTGGCATCGCTCGATCGAGGAGGTGCCGGAGGGTCCGCTCATCGTTCTCGCCAACGAGTTCTTCGACGCGTTGCCGGTCCACCAGGCCGTCATGTGCGCCGACGGCTGGCACGAGCGCGTCATCAAGATCGGCGAGGATGGCAATTTTCAGTTCGGCACCGCTCGCGACCCGATCCCGCTGTTCGACAAGCTGCTGCCGAGCACGCTGCGCGCGGCGGCGGTCGGCGATATCTTCGAGTGGCGCTCCGACCAGATCGCGCTCGAGATCAGCGGGCGCGTGGCGCACTTCGGCGGCGCCGCGCTCATCATCGATTACGGCCACGTCGAGAGCGCCATAGGCGACACGCTGCAAGCCGTCGGCGGGCATCAATTCGCCGAGCCCCTCCTGGCCCCGGGCCTGGTCGATCTCACCGCGCACGTGGACTTTCAGGCGCTGGCGCAGGCGGGCGAAGGGATGGGCGCGCGCGTGCATGGGCCGGTGACGCAAGGCGTGCTGCTGCGCCGGCTCGGCATCGAACAGCGGGCGGCGGCGCTCAGGGCGGGCGCGCCGCCTGGATACGGCAATACCATTCAGACGGCGCTCATGCGCCTCACCGACGAGAATCGCACCGGCATGGGACGCCTGATCAAGGCCCTCGCACTGGCCAATCCGAAGCTCGACGTCCTGCCCGGCTTCGAAACCTGACCGATGCCGCATCGGGCGTCTTGCATGGCCCAAAACGGCGCGCGAGAAGACATCGCGGGAGAAGGCATCGCGGGAGAAGACATCCCGCGACAAGACACCCACGCCGCACGCCAGCCGGGATGGCAACATCGCTGACATGCTCCAGGCCGCTTCACTCACCGCGCTTGCCGGCGTTCGCCATGCCTTCTTCACGCGCGACGGCGGCATCTCCGACGGCATCTATGCGAGCCTCAATGGCGGAGCAGGTTCCGCCGACGCGCCCGTCAAGGTCGCCGAGAACCGGGCACGCATGGCGGCGGCGCTCGGCGTGCGGCCGGATCGCCTGCTCACGGCCTACCAGACCCATTCCGCCGACGTGGTGACGGTCGATCGGCCGTGGGCGCCGCAGGAGCGCCCGCGCGCCGACGCGATCGTGACCCGCTCCGCGGGGCTGGCGGTCGCCGTCACCACCGCCGATTGCGGCCCGGTCCTGTTCGCCGACGAGCAGGCCGGCGTCGTTGCCGCCGCCCATGCCGGCTGGCGCGGCGCCGCGACCGGAATCCTGGAAGCAACGATCGCCGCCATGGAACGCTGCGGGGCAGACCGCACCCGCATGGTCGCCGCCCTTGGGCCCATGATCCGCCAGGCAAATTACGAGGTCGGGCCGGAATTCGTCGCCCGGTTCAGGACCGAGGACGGGACCAACGAACGCTTCTTCCGGGCCTCGGCGCGACCCGACCATGCCCAGTTCGATCTTCCCGGCTACATCGCCGCCCGCCTCGCGCGCGCCGGCATCCGCCGCGTGGAGGATCTCGGCCATTGCACGTATGCCGACGCGTCGCACTTCTTCAGCTACCGCCGATCGACCCACCGGCACGAGGGCGACTATGGACGTCACATCAATGCCATAGCGCTCGCAAATTAGCGCCGGCGGGCCGCCTCGGCCCTGGACCCGGCGGTGAAATTCATGTTCCATCGACGCGGAGACTCGGCGGTCCCAGCTCCGTTGCGGGCTTGGCCACTAAACCACAACCAAGATCGCCGGGCCCGCGGGGAAGTCGATGCAGAGTGGATCGGGCCGGGCCGCCAGCGCGGGGCCGGTCGGCATGGCGCGGCGCATTGGCGGCATCGGTGCCCTGCTGTCGGCACTGGTGGTGTCCGCCTGCGTCAACAGCGGACAGATCGCGAATCTCGCCGAAGGGGGCCGCGCCGCGGTCGCCCTCGAATTGATCGACGGGGCGCCTGCGGCCGTTGTCCACAAGTTTGTCAGGATGTTCACGGAGGAGGCGGGCGCCCGCCAGATCGCCGTCGTCTCGCCGAGCGAGGCCGCGTACCGGTTGCGCGGCTATCTCGCCGCCCACGGCGAGGAGGGAGCCGCCACTTCGATCGCCTGGGCACTGGACGTCTATGACGGCAACCAGCACCGGGCCACGCGACTGAACGGCGAGGAAACGAGCGCCGGCCGCATGTGGGCAGCCGCCGACGATCAGGTCCTGCACCGCATCGCGCGTGCCAGCGTGGAGCGGCTGACCGCTTTCCTCGCTGGCGCCCGGCCGCCGGCCGCGGCCACCCTCGCCTCCCCGCCGCCGCAGCGAGCCTCGTCGGCCGTCGGCCTGCCCGACGATTGGGCACCCGAGGCTTCGGGCATTTTCCGCATTTTCCGGCGCGAGCCGACGCGGACCGAGGTTGCGACCGAGGCGGGATCGCCGCTGCAGCCCGACGAGGTCCCGCTCCCACGCGGCCGGCCGGTGCGGCGGGACGCGAGGACCGGCGCCGCATTCGCGTTCGCGCCGGAAGACTAGTGGTCCGATTCCGAAGTTCGCCAGCACTCGCAGCACGCTCAGATACGAACTTCGGAATCTGAGGACCACTAGCAACTCTATGATTCTAGTGCCCCTTTTGAACCCGATGTTCGCGATCGCATTTGCCGCACGGTGTGCGCGAACTTCGGGTTCGGGGCACTAGCGCATGTTCCGGAAAAGTGGGAACCCGTTTTCCGAACAGAACATGCGCAAAATCGAAGAATTTAGAGCGCATCACGATTCGACCCAATCGGGATGCGCTCTAGCGTCGTCGCGGGCGCTGGGGCGCCGGTGAGCCGAAAACCGCCCGCGCGTGTGAGCCGAGATCGGCGAAAAGCGCGCCCGTCGAGATCGCGCTGCAAACGGTCACCGGAATCGACGGAATCTTCGGGACAAGGCGCCCCCTTGCCGCCCCTGATATTGCCAGCCTTGGCGCCTCCTTGTTATCAGGGCGCGCGAGCGCGCGGAAACGTAGCAAGCTCTCGCCAGGAGACCAGCGATGCGGCCGAATAACGGAGCGATCAAGCTCGTCGCCGGCAACTCCAACCCCGCGCTTGCCGACGCGATTGCCGCCTATCTCGCGACCCCGCTCACCAAGGCGGTGGTGCGGCGCTTCGCCGACATGGAGATCTTCGTCGAGATCCAGGAAAACGTGCGCGGGACTGACGTTTTCGTCATCCAGTCGACGTCGTTTCCCGCCAACGACCACCTGATGGAATTGCTCATCATCGTCGACGCGCTGCGGCGCGCGTCGGGGCGGCGCGTGACCGCGGTCATTCCCTATTTCGGCTATGCGCGGCAGGACCGCAAACCGGGGCCCCGCACCCCGATCTCGGCCAAGCTGGTGGCCAACCTGATCACCCGTGCCGGCGCCGATCGGGTGATGACGCTCGACCTCCATGCCGGTCAGATCCAGGGCTTTTTCGATATCCCGACCGACAATCTGTATGCCGCGCCGATGATGGTGCGCGACATCAAGGAGCGCTTCGATATCGGCAAGGTCATGGTGGTTTCTCCCGACGTCGGCGGCGTCGGGCGCGCGCGCGGGCTGGCCAAGCGCATCAATGCGCCGCTCGCCATCGTCGACAAGCGGCGCGAACGCGCGGGCGAATCCGAAGTGATGAACGTGATCGGCGAGGTCGCAGGCCACACCTGCATTCTCGTCGACGACATCATCGATTCCGGCGGCACGGTGGTCAACGCCGCCGATGCGCTGCTGGATCAGGGCGCGACCGACGTCTACGCCTATATCACCCACGGCGTGCTTTCCGGCGGCGCGGTCGCCCGCATCACCGCGTCGCGGCTCAAGGAGCTGGTCATCACCAACTCGATCCAGCCCACCCAGGCGGTCAAGGTGGCGCGCAATATCCGCACGCTGTCGGTCGCCAGCCTGATCGGCGAAGCGATCGGCCGAACCGCGGCGGAGGAGTCGGTGTCGAGCCTGTTCGACTGAGGGCGCGCGCGGCGGACGATGCTACCGCCTGATCTTCGTCGTTCATGCTCGGTCGGCCGGCCAGGGAACCTGTGGAGAAACGAGTCAGCCGCGAGATATCCACCAGTCGTTGATGCCGGGCCGCCGCAATTGTGCTTTAGCCGCTGGAATCAAAGGGGTTATATTCGACTCGCCAAGTGATTCGCCCCGGAGCAGTCAAACAGCTCCACCGGGGACCGCGTTCAAGAATCGGCGTGGTGTGCGTGCGGTCGAATGCGCATCCCACGTCCGAGCGGCAGGGTGGAGACCAGCATGTCCCTCATCGACTTTACCGGACAGCCCGAGGCGAATCCGCTCGAGGTCGTCGAGCGGGTGGCCGCGACCCATGGCTGGTCGTTCGAGCGCGCGGGCGAGGACGAGATCACCATTCTGGTGACCGGAAAATGGAGCGACTATCAGGTCTCCTATACCTGGATGTTCGACATCGAAGCGCTGCATCTCGCCTGCGCCTTCGAGCTCAAAGTGCCGGAGCGCTGTCGCGGCGAGGTGCAGCAGCTCATCTCGCTGATCAACGAGCAGATGTGGGTCGGGCATTTCGACCTCTGGACCCAGGACGGCCTCATCATGTACCGCCACGCGCTGGTGCTGGCCGGCGGCGTCGAGGCCTCGAGCCGGCAATGCGAGGCGCTGCTCGCAACCGCGCTCGACGCCTGCGAGCGTTATTTCCCAGCTTTCCAGTTCGTGGTCTGGGCGGGCAAGCCGGCGCGCGAAGCGCTCGACGCCGCCATGTTCGAGACGCAAGGGCAGGCTTAAGGCCGCCGCCTTCGGCCGTCATTCCGGGGCGCCGCAGCGCAGCCAAGTGTCCGCAGCCTGCGTGAACTTGGCTGCGTGCGGCGAGCCCGGAATCCATAACCACAGAGCTTGCCATGTTTCTTCGACCGTGCCTCATTCAGAGGCCGGTGGTTATGGATTCCGGCCGTGGAATCGCACGCAACCAGGCCTGCGCAAGCTGCGTAGACGTGCCTGCGTGCTCGCAATGACGGCGCCGGATTGTTCCCCTTATTAGGATTGGGGTGGAGGAGAGGAAGGACTGCGCCATGACGACATCAGCGACGCACGGTCCCCTCGCCAATCTGTCCGGAACCATCCTCCTTGCCGGCGCCGGCAAGATGGGAAGCGCCATGCTCGAGGGCTGGCTGGCGCTCGGGCTCGAGCCCAGGAATATCGCGGTGATCGAGCCGCAGCCCGGGCGCGAGATCGCCGCGTTGGCGGCGCGCGGCTTGCGCCTCAATCCGCCCGCGGCCGCGCTTGGCGACGTCGCCGCCGCGGTGGTCGCGGTCAAGCCGCAAGTGGCGCCCGAGGTCATGCCGGCGCTGGCGCCGTTCGTGCGCGCCGAGACGGTGGTGGTATCCATCATGGCGGGCCGGACGTTGCAGTTCCTCGCCGGCGCGTTGCCGCGCGCCGCGCTCATTCGCGCCATGCCGAATACGCCCGCTGCGATCGGCCGCGGCATCACGGTCGCGGTTGCGAACGCGCGGGTCTCGGAACAGCAGCGCGCGCTGGTGCACGCGCTCCTGGCGGCAGTCGGCGCCGTGCAATGGGTGGCGGACGAAGCGCTGATGGACGCGGTGACCGCGCTCTCGGGCTCGGGACCGGCCTATGTATTCCTGCTCGCCGAGGCGATGGCGCGGGCGGGCGCCGCCGCCGGCCTGCCGCCCGCCCTCGCCGCGACGCTCGCGCGCGTGACCGTTGCGGGCGCGGGCGAGCTCCTGCATCGCTCGCCGCTCGACGCCGCGACGCTCAGGGAAAACGTCACCTCGCCGGGCGGCACCACCGCCGCCGCGCTCGACGTGCTGATGGCGCAGGATGGGCTCGAGGCGCTGATGACCAGGGCCATCGCCGCGGCCACCAGGCGCTCGCGCGATTTGGCGGGGTGACGACCGCTCCTGAGCGGCCTACATTGATCGCACGGGAGAGGAAGAACACTGGAGTTCGGCCATGGCCCGCAAACCCGCCCGTCGCCCAGCCGCGCGTCGCGCCGCACACTCATCCGCACCTGCCGCGGCGAGCAGGGGCAAACCCGAGCGCGAGCGCGTCATCGCTGCCTTCATGGCGCTGCTTGCGGAAGAACCGATCGAGCAGATCGGTTTTGCCGCGATCGCCAACCGCGCCGGCGTTTCGCTTTCCGAGCTGCGCGGCCTGTTCGGCTCGACGCTTGCGATCCTCGCCGCCGAGATGAAGGAGGTCGATCGCGCGGTGCTCGCTGGCGGCGATGCCGACATGGCCGAGGAGCCGCCGCGCGAGCGCCTGTTCGACGTATTGATGCGCCGGCTCGAAGTGCTCGCCCCGCACCGGGCCGCGGTGCGCTCGCTCACGCGCTCGGCCGCGCGCAGTCCCGGCCTCGCCTTCGCCCTGAACGGCCTCGCCGTGCGCTCGATGCAATGGATGCTGACCGCCGCCGACATCAGCGCCGCCGGCCCGCGCGGGATGGTGCGCGCGCAGGGGCTCGCGCTGTTGTTCGCCTCGGTGCTGCGCACCTGGGTCAACGACGATGATCCCGGTCTCGCCCGCACCATGGCCGCGCTCGATCGGGCGCTGGCGCGCGGACAGCGCTGGTCGGGATTCCTCGACGATCTCTGCCGGATTCCGGCCTGCGCCCGCCGCCTTCGGCCGCGCCGACGCAGGCGCGCCGACGACGCCGACGAGGAAACGGCTGCGGCTTAAGACTAGACCGGCACCCGCACCGTGGCGCGCAGCCCGCCGAGCGGGCTATCCGACAACATGATGTCGCCGCCGTGGGAGCGGGCGATGTCGCGCGCGATGGCAAGCCCGAGACCGGTGCCGCCCTCGTCCTGATTGCGCGCGTCGTCGAGCCGCAGGAACGGCTTGAACACCTCTTCCCGCAGATGCGGCGCGATGCCGGGCCCGTCGTCGTCCACGGTGACGGTGAGCCAGCGGTGGTCGCGGTTGCCGGTGATCGAGATCGAAGGCGCATAGCGCGCCGCGTTCGAGACCAGATTGGCGAGGCAGCGCTTGAACGCCGCCGGCCGCACCGTGACGATCGGATGGCCGCGGAATTGCACGCTCGACTTGTGGCCGTTGCGCTCGGTGTCGGCCTTGAGCTCTTCCAGGAACGCGCCCATGTCGGTCGGCGCCGATTGCTCGCCCGAATCCCCGCGCGCGAAGGCGAGATATGCCTCCAACATGCGGCCCATCTCGTCGACGTCCTTCTTCATCGCCTCGAGCTCGGGACTGTCGCCGATCAGCGCAAGCTCGAGCTTGAAACGGGTGAGGATGGTGCGCAGGTCGTGGGAAACGCCCGCCAGCATGGCGGTGCGCTGCTCGAGCGTGCGCTCGATGCGGCGCTTCATCTCGATGAAGGCCTGCGCCGCGCGGCGCACCTCGCGCGCGCCGCGCGGGCGGAAATCCGGCACTTCTCGCCCCTTGCCGAAGCTTTCGGCGGCGTCGGCGAGCCGGAGGATCGGCCGGATCTGATTGCGCAGGAACAGCACCGCAACGGTGATCAGCACCAGCGAGGTCCCGACCATCCAGGCCAGGAAAATATGGGAGTTGGAGACATAGGCGACGCTGCGGGGCGCGAACACGCGCATGACCGCGTCGTCGAGCTTGACGCGGATCTCGACCAGGGCCGAGCGCCCCACGGTATCGATCCAGTATGGGCGGCCGACCTGTTTCCTGACCTCCTCCGACAGCGCCTGGTCCACCAGCGAAAAAAACGGCTTCGGCCCGGGCGGCGGCAGCTCGGACACCGGCAGAAAGTCGACCACCAAGCCAAGTTTCTCCTGCGCGATGCGCCGCAGCCGCGCATGGTCGGCGTCCTGCGGATAGCCCTTGTAGACCTCGATCAAGGTGGCGATGTCCTGCGCCGCCCCGCGGGAGAGCCGCTGCGTGACCAGGTTGTAGTGCCGCTCCATGAACATGAAGGCGACGACGGATTGCAGCACGACCATCGGCGCGATGATGATCAGCAGCGCCCGGGCGTAGAGGCCCTTGGGCATGACGCTTTTCAGCGTCGTGGCACTGCGGTCGTAGAGATCGTAGAAGCGCCCGGCGGCGGAGCGCAGCGGGCTCAGGCTCGCGCGCAGGACGGTCAGGCTTGAGCGCAGCGCGGCGATGCCGCCATCGAGCGTGGTCATGGCGTCGTCACCAGCCGGTAGCCGATCCCGCGCACGGTCTGTACCAGGAGCGGATTGGCGGGGTCGTGCTCGATCTTGCGGCGCAGGCGATTGACCTGCACGTCGACGGCACGCTCCCCGGTCGAGCCGCCGTTGCCGGCAAGCGCCTGCCGCGGCACGGTCTCGCCGGGCGTCGCGGCGAGGAGCCGCAGCATGTCGCGCTCGCGATCCGTCAGTCGGACGACGTCCTCGCCGCGCTTGAGCTCCCCGCGCGAGAGGTGGAAGCGGAACTCGCCGAAGCGCACCGATTCGACCGCCGGCATGGCGGCGGGCCTGGCGCGTCGCAGGATGCTGGCGATCCGCAGCGAAAGCTCTCTCGGCTCGAACGGCTTGCCGACATAGTCGTCGGCGCCGATGGTGAGGCCTTCGATGCGGCTCTTGGCTTCGTCGCGCGCGGTCAGCATGATGATCGGCACGCTCGAGGACGAGCGCAGATCGCGCGCGAGGTCGAAGCCGGTTTCCCCCGGCATCATGACGTCGAGGATCAGCAGATCGAAGCGCAGCCCTTCGAGCTTCGCACGCGCGTCGGCGGCGGTCTCCGCGGTGGTGACGCGATAGCCTTCGGCGAACAGGAAGCGCGAGAGCAGATCGCGGATGCGGCGGTCGTCGTCGACCACCAGCAGATGGGGGGCGTCGTCGGGCAGAGCGGCGGAGACCGTGTTCATGGCCCGCATCCCGGTCATCGCGTTTTCCGGCGACGTGGAAGCCGGTTCGCCATGGAAGCCACGTCAATCATAACAAAGTCTCAACCACGGGGGCGCCGCGCCCGGTCGGCTCGGGCGATGAACCGCAGCACGGCATCGCGGTGGTCGGCGTTGACCATGGCGGTGAGGAATCGGCAGGCCGCGTCGTGCGCGTTCGGCCCCAGCTCGGACAATGCGTGTGCGATGCGCGTGGTCTGCAGGCCCGCGAGCTTCATCGCCAGGGTCTCGCCTTTGGGCGTGACGTAGAGCAGCCGCTGGCGCCGGTCATTGGCGCCTTCCTTCTGCACCACGTAGCCCTGGTCGATGAGCTGCTTGAGCACGCGGCCGAGCGACTGCTTGGTGATCTTGAGAATGTCGAGCAGCTCCGCAACCTTCATGCCGGGATTGCGGTTGACGAAATGCAGCACCCGATGGTGGGCGCGCCCGAAGCTGAATTTCGCCAGCACGTCGTCGGGATCGCCGATGAAGTCCCGATAGGCGAAGAACAGAAGCTCGATGACGTCCCAGATGGGCTCGTTCCCGCGTGCCGCCCGGTCCGCGCCGGAAAAGGGCCGATCGGTTGCAACTGGGATATTTAGGTCAGCCATATTGACATATTTCGGTCAGATTGTTATCCAATAACAGGTTGACGCGAAAGGATCATGCCCGCGGCCCTGCCCGGAGCCGATTGCGCCGGAGGCGCAAGCGCGCTCTCATGGGCGCACCGAAACATACCGGGTGTCGGCCCGCGAGGCAAAAGCATAAGGACGGGTGGGAGAATCCAGCGCCCGAAACGCCGGACCGAAGTCCGAAGGAGGAAGCCCATGGCTGAAAAACCGTATGACCGCCTCGACGGTGTCATCTGGTACGACGGCAAGCTGGTGCCATGGGGCGATGCCACCCTGCACGTGCTCTCCCACGGTTTGCATTATGCGAGCTCGGTGTTCGAGGGCGAGCGCGCTTATGGCGGCAAAATCTTCAAGTCCACGGAGCATTCGGAGCGCCTGCGGCGATCGGCGCAGCTACTCGACTTCGAAATCCCCTACTCGGTCGCCGAGATCGACGCGGCCAAAAGCCTGGTGCTGGAAAAGAACGCACAGACGGAGGCCTACGTGCGGCCGGTCGCCTGGCGCGGCTCGGAGATGATGGGGGTCTCGGCGCAAAACAACACGATCCACCTCGCCATCGCCACCTGGCAGTGGCCGAGCTACTTCGATCCGGTTCAGCGATTGAAGGGGATCAGGCTCGATCTCGCCGACTATCGCCGTCCCGACCCGGCGACCGCGCCGGCGCTGGCCAAGGCTGCGGGGCTCTACATGATCTGCACCATTTCCAAGCACAAGGCCGAGCGCAAGGGCTATGCCGACGCCATGATGCTGGATTGGCAGGGCCGCGTGGCGGAATGCACCGGCGCCAACATCTTCTTCATCAAGGACGGCAAGATCCACACGCCGATCGCCGATTGCTTCCTCGACGGCGTCACCCGCCGCACCGTGATCGACTTGGCGAGGAGGCGCGGCATTGAGGTGATCGAGCGTCGCGTCCTGCCCGACGAACTCACCCAGTTCTCCGAGTGCTTCATCACCGGCAGCGCGGCCGAGGTCACGGCGGTGTCCGAGATCGCGCAGTGGAAATTCATCCCCGGCGCGATTACCCAACAGCTCATGACGGACTACACCGCCGAGGTGCAGCCCAAGGGCAAGAAGGCGGCGGCTTAGACCGAAATCGCTTCACATTCGCTCCAAGCATTTATTTGGTCGCATGATCTCATCCGAAAAGTCTGCAACTTTTCGGGATCATGTCGGGTTCGGGCGCGTCCGCGTTTCGTCTTGGGATAGGCCTCGGCTTTGCGACCTCTACCGAGGCCCGGCGCTGCAAACACGCGAGCCGCCGAAGCGCTGATCCTCAGCAATTGGGCGAGTGCGCCGCGATCATCGCCTCGCCCATGCGCATGAGGCGGGCGCCGAGTCCGTCCGCGCCGACGCTTTGCGCCGTGACGCGCGCGCCCTCCAGCAGCAGGTGCAGTTCGTCGGCGAGCATGTCCGGCTCGCTTAGCCCGGCCGCCCGACACAGCCCAACGAGCCGCGCACGCTGCGCGGCCTTGGACTCCTCGATGACCCGCCGCGCCGGATGATCCTTCTCGGGCAGTTCGACCGCGGCGTTGGCGAGCGGACAGCCGCGCTCGTCGGCGTTGGCGACGTGGCCGGCCATCTCCATGAGCCAGGCGCGCAGCTGCGCCAGCGCATCGCCGGGGTGGGCCTGCTCGAACTTGTGCCAGCAGGCATCGGCCAGCTTGGCGGATTGGCGCAGATATTCCGCCACCAGCTCGTCCTTCGACGAGAAGTGGCGATAGAGCGTCATCTTGTTGGTGCCGGCCGCCTCGGCGATGGCGTCGACGCCGACCGCCCGGATTCCGTGCCGATAGAACAGGTCGCCGGCGACCGCGAGAAGGCGCTCGCGCGGCGGAATTCTCTCGTCTTTTTCGTGTGTTATGGCGGATTTAGCGGACCATGGAAACGTTTCCTCTTGACACGGGTGTTACCGGTCAGTACCTATCAGTAGTGTTACCGGTCAGTACCACAAGATGCGGCCCTCGTCATTCGCTTTTCGGCGCGCCACCTCGACAGGAGCGAAGTCATGAGTCTGCACGAAGCCATCGCATTGAGGAATCCGCCTGCTTGCGCCATGGGCGCCGAGGCCGGACGCGCTGCTTTCGCCTTATCGCTTGGGCGATCTCGATCTGAGCAATCGGCTGGTGATGTCGCCGATGACCCGCAGCCGCGCGCTCGACGGCAACGTACCGAACCCGCTTGCCGCCACCTATTACGCCCAGCGCGCCTCCGCCGGCCTGATCATCACCGAGGCCACGCAGGTCAGCCCGCAGGGCGTCGGCTATATCCGCACCCCCGGCATCCACTCGCAGCGCGCAAGTCGCGGGCTGGAGGGCGGTCACCGATGCCGTGCGCAAGGCCGGCGGCAAGATTTTCGCCGCAGCTCTGGCATGTCGGGCGGGTATCGCATCCGGACTTTCACGACGGCGCGCTGCCGGTCGCGCCGTCGGCGCTGCCGGTGGAAGGCGAAGCCTTCACCACCAGCGGCACGGACAAGACTCGTCACGCCGCGCGCGCTCGGGGCCGACGAGCTTCCCGGCATCGTCGCGCAATTCCGCACGGCGGCGGAGAACGCCAAGGCCGCCGGCTTCGACGGCGTCGAACTGCACGGCGCCAACGGCTACCTGCTCGACCAGTTCCTGCGCGACGGCTCCAACCGGCGCACCGATGCCTATGGCGGCAGCATCGAGAACCGCGCCCGTCTTCCGCTCGAAGTCACCGACGCGGTGATCGCCGTCTGGGGTTCGCAGCGCGTCGGCTACAAGCTCTCGCCCTATTTTGCCGGGTATTCGATGTCGGACTCAAATCCGATCGAGACGTTCTCCTTCATCGCTTCGGAGCTCGGCAAGCGCGGTCTCGGCTTTATCTGCATGTGACCGAGGCGATTGCGGGTCCGATGGCGGCGCCCGCCGGAACGGTGCGGGCAACGCCGATCCTGCGCGCAAGTTCAAGCGGCGCGCTGATCGTCAACGGCGGCTACGACGCCCGCTCCGCGCAACGCGGCGATCGCGCGCGGCGAAGCCGACCTGGTCGCGTTCGGCGTGCCGTTTCTCGCCAATCCGGATCTGCCGGCGCGCTATCGCAGCGACGCCGCGCTCAATTCGCCCGGACCACGCGACGTTCTATGCCGGCGAGGAGAAGGGCTACATCGACTATCCGGCATTGGCGTAGCGGGCGCGCCGGGAACGTCGTGGCGCCGGCCGCGCAATCAGGAAGACGCAGTGAACGCATCTCATCACGAGCTGACGCTGACCGACGCGCTATCCGATCCCTTGGTCCGGGCGCTCATGGCCGCCGATGGCGTCGATCCGCGGGAGCTTGAAGCGATGCTCAATGTCATGGCCGACGATCTCGAGCGTCGTGCGCGCCGCTCATCTTCGCCGATCGCACTGCGTCAAGCGGCCTCGGTGCGCGGGCCCTGTTGAGGCCGCACCGAACGTTTCATCTCGCCGCCGAGTTCCCGGGCGACCGTTCAGCGCCGTAACGCCCGAAGCCCGCCCCTGCCGAGGCGCGCCAAGCCCGCGATTGCATTTCAATCCCGGATCACCACCAGCCGGTCGGTTCCGGACTCGCCGCCCCACGCCTCGCCCGGCCGTCCCAGCATCTGGCGCACGTTGGCGCCTCTCTTGTCGCTCGGGAAGGTGCTGTAGGTCTCGGTCTTCGGGTCGAAGCGCTGGATGGCATTGGCGAGCCAGTCGGTCGCCCACACCCGATCCTGGTCGTCGACATAGACCGCATAGGTGCCGGACTTGCTCTGCGGCATCGGATAGGTCGTCCAGGTCTTGGCGGCAGGATCGTAGCGGCCGATCGCCGCCGCCGTGCCAGAAGCTCACCCACAGCATGCCCTTGGAATCCGACCAGATGCGGCGCGGTCCGACGCCCTTGCGCGGCGGATCGACCACGGTCGCGTCGCCGGTCGAGGTGTCGACCTTGCGCGATATGGTCGCCGGCGAGCGAGGCGTACCAGACCTCGCCCGCGGGCGTGGCAGTGATGCCGTAAGGACCGCGCGCCCCGCGGCGACGTTCCAGGCATCGACCTTGCCGGTCGTTCGGATCGACGCGGCCGTAGACGCCGCTCTGGCCGGTGAACCAGACGATGCCGTTCTCTGTCGAAGGCGAGCGTGTTGAGATTGGCGTCGCGGAAACTCCTTCGGCAGCGGGAACAGCTTGACCGCTCTGGTCTTGGCATCGACCCGCGCGATGGCGTTCTGGCCGCCTTCGGTCAGCCAGGCATTGCCGTCGGGCCCGACAATCACGCCGTGCGGCGCGGCGCCCGGCCCGAGCGGGATTTTTTCGAGCTTGCCGGTCTTGGGATCGAAGCGCCCGGCGAATCCCTGGCGCTGGCCGCTGATCCAAACCGTGCCGTCGGGCGCGGGCGCCACGTCGTGCGGATAGGCGCCGGAAGGCAGCTGGTAGAACCTCATCTCGGCCGATTGCGCCGTGCTCACGGCCAGAGCGAGCCCGCGAAAGCAAGGACGCGGATCATGACGTTGTCCTCCCTCGGTAGCCTTGGCCCCGCAGGTCGGGCTCGCGCGGCACCTGAACTCCACGCTTTCGGCTGCACGCGCATCCCGTGCGCGATCCAACATCCGCGGCGCAATGCCGGATGACGCAATAGCGGCACCGCAAGCCTTACCAACCTTCGCCGCGGATCATTCCGCTGCCTCGTGCCGGCCGCCCGGGCGCGTCCAGCGATCCGCGAGGGCGTCGTCGGACTGCTTGGCATCGACCCAGTCTTTTGCGCCGGCGTATTCGACCTGCTTCCAGAACGGCGCGCGGGTCTTGAGATAGTCCATCAGGAACTCGGCGGCGGCGAAGGCATCCTGCCGGTGCGCGGCGGCCGTGACGACCAGCACGATGTCCTCGCCGGGCTCGAGGCGGCCATAGCGGTGGATGACGGTGACGCCGAGCAGCGGCCAGCGCCGCTCGGCCGCCTCCGACGTGCCGGCGCGATCTCGGCCTCCGCCATGCCGGGATAGTGCTCGAGCGTCATGCGCAACGAGTTCGGCCGTCCGCCTCGTCGCCGCGGCAGATGCCGGTGAAGGTGACCACCGCGCCGATATCGGTGCGGCCGCGCGTCGAGCCTCGCCGCCTCGGTCGCGGCGTCGAACGGCTCGCGCTGCAGGCGGATGGTGGCGGTCATATATCTGCGACTCCGTCTCTCGCCGGCCAGGGGACGCTAGCCCCCCGTCATCGGCGGAAAGAACGCGATCTCGCGCGCGCCCGCGATCGCCGCGTCGGCCTTGACATGGGCGCGGTCGATCGCGGCGCGGATCACCTTCGGATTCTCGAACGCATGGGCATATTCCTCGCCGCGCCGGGTAAGCCAATGCATCAGATCGCGCGACCGTGACGATCGCCGGCCGGCAGCTCGATGTCCTCCTCCGGCTTGCCGATGCGCTCACGCACCCAGGCGAAATAGCGAAGCTTCACGCTTTACCTTTCCATCGCGCCCCGCGAGCAGCGAGGCAAGCGTCACCGCGGGATGACGCGCTATTGTGCAACATGCCGCTTTTGCTGGCTACCGCATCGACCGCCGGGGCTCTCATTCGGGCCGGCGTTCGCCCGGACCAGCCGGCGGCCGACGCCAGCGGTATCAGTCCTCGATCAGATGCCGCACGCCGGCGCGGAAATAGTCCCAGCCGGTGTACAGCGTCAGCAACGCCGAGAGCCAGAGCAGCGTGAGCCCCATCGGCGTCACCACCGGCACGACCGCATCGCCGGCCTTGCCGGCAATGCAGGAAGCCGACGGCGACGAGCTGCAGCGTGGTCTTCCACTTGGCGAGTTGCGTCACCGGCACGCTCACGCGCAACTCGGCGAGATATTCGCGCAGGCCCGAGACCAGGATTTCGCGGCAGAGAATGACGATCGCGGCCCACAGCGACCAGCCGCGGATGGTGCCGTCGGCCGCCAGCATCAGCAGGCACGACGCCACCAGAAGCTTGTCGGCGATCGGATCGAGCATGCGGCCGAAGGCCGATTGCTCGCCCCATTTGCGCGCGAAATAGCCGTCGAGGACGTCGGTCACGCCGGCGCGATGAAGATGACCAGCGCGACCCAGCGCAGCCACAAGCCGCCGTGCAGGATGTCCTGCCAATACAGGCAGGCGACCACCGCCGGCACCGCGACGATGCGGGCATAGGTCAGCAGGTTCGGCAGCGCGAGGGGCCGCGCCGGAAGCTGTCTCGACGTGACCGTTTTCATGGATCGAAGGAATACCCTTCCCGCTCCGCGTCAAACGCAATGCCGGCGCCATCCCCATCGACCTGGGCCCGGTACGGCCGGCGCAGAGGCATAGGCGTCGGCTGACAAACACCCCAATTCCATACATAAATATGACGGCGCCGCCGCGTCCGCGAGCGCCGTTCTGCCGCGGGTCGCCGCCCGTTCAGCCGGCGCGCTCGTGAAAGAAATCATAGATCTTGCGCGCGGTCTCGGCGCTGATCCCGGGAACTTTGGCAAGATCGGCGAGCGCCGCGCGCTCGATCGCCTTGAGCGTCCCGAAATGGTGCAGCAGCGCGCGCTTGCGGGTCGGACCGATGCCGGGAATTTCCTGCAGCCCCGCCTCGCGGATATCGCGCCGGCGCCGGATGCGGTGCGAGCCGACCGCGAAGCGATGCGCCTCGTCGCGCAGCCGCTGGACGAAATAGAGCACCGGATCGCGCGGCTTGAGCTTGAACGGCTCCCGCCCGGGCAGGAAGAAGGTCTCCAGTCCGGCATCGCGGTCGGGCCCCTTGGCGATCGCGAGCGAGCGGCACGTCGGTGATGCCGAGCGCCGCCAGCGTCTCCTGCGCGGCGCTGAGCTGGCCGCGGCCGCCGTCGATGAGGACGAGATCGGGCCAGGGCGAGTCGTCCTCCCCCTCCATGCCGTCCCCGATATCGAGAGGCGCTCCGCCGGGCACCCCGTCCTGCGCCGACGCCATCGCGAGCGCCGGCGCAGGCGGCGGCGCTTGCTGCGCCGGGCGCGGCGCCTCGTTCATCAGCCGCTTGAAGCGCCGGCTCAAGACCTCGCGCATCATGCCGAAATCGTCGCCGGGCGTGAGGTCGGCGGAGCGGATGTTGAACTTGCGATACTGATTCTTCTGAAACCCTCCGGCCCGGCGACGATCATGGCGCCGACCGCGTTGGTGCCCTGAATGTGGCTGTTGTCATAGACCTCGATGCGCCGCGGCGGCCGCGGCAGCCCGAAAGCCTCGGCCAGCGCCTCCAGCAGCTTGCGCTGCGACGAGGTGTCGGCGAGCTTGCGCGCCAGCGCCTCGCGCGCATTGGCGAGCGCGTGATCGACGAGATCCTTCTTCTCGCCGCGTCGCGGCATGCTCATCTCGACCTTGTAGCCGCTCTTTGTGCTCAAGGCCTCGGCCAGCAGCGCGCGTTCCTCGATCTCGTGCGAGATGAAGACGCAGCGCGGACACGGCTTGTCGTCGTAGAACTGCGCGAGAAACGCGCCCAGCACCTCGCCGGCCGCGAGCGAGCGGTCGGCCTTGGGGAAATAGGCGCGATTGCCCCAGTTCTGGCCGGTGCGGAAGAAGAACACCTCGACGCAGCTGAAGCCGCCGTCCTGATGGACGGCGAACACGTCGGCCTCCTCGACGCCGCGCGGATTGATGCCCTGATGCGACTGCACCGCCGAGAGCGCGGCGAGCCGGTCGCGATAGATCGCGGCGCGCTCGAAATCGAGCGCGGCGGAGGCCTTCTCCATCTCGGCCGCCAGCTCCTCCTTCACCGCGTGGCTCTTGCCGGAGAGGAACGCGTTCGCCTCGCGCACCAGCTCGCCGTATTCGGCGAAATCGATCTCGCGCGTGCAGGGCCCGGAGCAGCGCTTGATCTGGTACAGCAGGCACGGCCGCGTGCGGCTCTCGAAGAATCCATCCGAGCAGGAGCGCAGCAGGAAGGCGCGCTGCAGCGCCGTGATGGTGCGGTTGACCGCCCAGACCGAGGCGAACGGCCCGTAATAGTTGCCGTCGCGGGTGCGCGCGCCGCGGTGCTTGAGAATCTGCGGCGCCCAGTGATCGGCGGTGATCAGGATATAGGGGAACGACTTGTCGTCGCGCAGCAGCACGTTGAAGCGCGGGCGCAGCCGCTTGATCAGGTTGGCTTCGAGCAGCAGCGCCTCGGTCTCGGTCGCGGTCGAGACGAATTCGAGCGAGGCGGTGGCCGCGATCATGCGCTCGATGCGGGGGTCGTAGCCGGTCGGGCGCGTATAGGCGATGATGCGCTTGCGGATGTTCTTGGCCTTGCCGACATAGAGCACGTCGCCGTCGGCATCGATCATGCGATAGACGCCGGGCGAGGGCGGCGCGTGCTTGGCATCACGGGCGATGACGGCGCGCCCGGCGGCGAGCGGGTCGCTGCCGGCGGCGAGGTCGATCGCAGTGTCCGGCTCGGGCAGGCCCTGCTCCTCGTCCTCCTCGACGAGCTCGGTGGTGGGATCGATGTCGTTCTTCGTGCCGTTCATTTCAGTGAAGGTAAGCGCTGGGGACGGCATGGACCACCCGCACGAGCCGTCTTGCACAACCACGCCTGGGAGTCCGGCCGGTCGCGCCCGCAACTCAAGGCGCGTGGGCTCGCAGGCATTGGCTCCGGCGTCTCGTCCCGCGCGCGGTCGATCGTGATCGACGCGCGCCGGCCCCCTCTCCCACGCGTGTGTTAAGTAATTGTTTACTATATTCGATAGATGTAAACGATTTATTGACCGTAAGCTAGGCTATTCGACGGCTTATTTGAAGTTTAATGATGTCGCAATATTTGGCAATTGAGTGTGTCTTTCTTGCACTAGACTTTAATAAAATTAGCAATACTGTTCGCACACGCGTTCCCGATGGAGGACAAGGCAATGAAGCGTATCGTTGTTGCGTGCGTTGGCCTGTTGGCCTTGGCGGCAGGGCCGGCAGGCGCGGCCGATCTGCCGGCGGGCTATCCGGTGGCGCCCGCGCCCTACTATCCGATCTACAACTGGACCGGCTTCTATCTCGGCATCAACGGCGGCGGCGGCTGGGGCCGCTCGCAATGGGACGGCGTCGACACGTTCGACGTGTCGGGCGGCCTCATCGGCGGCACCATCGGCTACAACTGGCAGGTCGGCCAGATTGTGGTCGGCGCCGAAGGCGACATCGACTGGTCGGGAATCAAGGGCACCACCACGGTCCTGTGTCCCACCAGCTGCGAGACGCGCAACAAGTGGCTTGTCACCGCGCGCGGCCGCATCGGTTATGCCTTCGACCGGTTCCTGCCGTACCTCACCGGCGGTCTCGCCGCCGGCGACATCAACGCCACCCGGCCGAACTTCCCGGGCGGCAGCATCAGCAATGCGGGCTGGACCCTCGGCGCCGGTCTCGAAGTCGGCGTCGTCAGCAATGTGAGCGTGAAGGCCGAGTATCTCTACGTCGATCTCGGCAACTTCAATTGCGGACTCAATTGCGGCCTTGCGGCCGGCGGCAATACGTCGTTCAACGCCAACATCCTTCGCGGCGGTCTCAACGTCCGGTTCTGATGCGATACCGCAAGCGCCCCGCGAGCAAGCCCCGGCCCCAGGTCCGGGGCTTTTGATTTGCCGCGTCGCGGCCGGAGCCGGAGCACGTCAAGCCGGCGGCGCGGTGGCGGCGAAGGCCGGCACACGCCGGGCGAAATCGTCGAGCCAGGCAACCAGGCGCGGATGATCCCTGCGCCAGGCGTCGCCGAAGCGGAAATCGCGGTAGCCGAGCGCGCAGGCGAGCGCGATCTGGCCGACATGGGGTGTCGCATCGAGCGCGCCTAGCCGATGCTTCGCATCGGCGTTCTGAGCGCCGAGATCGGCCTCGAGCGCCGCGAGCGCGCGGGCGACCTTGCCGCTCTGGAGATCGAGCCATTTCGGCTCGTGACGCTCGGCCGGCCGCCAACGGCCTTCGTAGACCAAAAGCACCGAGGCATCCATGATGCCGTCGGCCAGCGCCTGCAGGCGCAAGGCGGCGAAGCGCCCGTCCGCGTCGCGGGGGATGATGCGGCCGCCGCCGGCGCGATGATCGAGATATTCCAGGATCACGCGGGAATTGAACAGCACCGTGCCGTCTTCGAGCACCAGCGCCGGAATCTTGCCGAGCGGGTTCTGCTCCCGGATCGTGTCGCCGGCATTCATGGTATCGGCGGCCTCGATTTTGATCTCGCGGTCGAGGCCGAGCACGCTCGCGGCGATCCTGACCTTGCGGACGAAGGGCGAGGACGGGGAGTGACGCAGCGTGAGCATGGGAATGCGTGGCGATTGATGGCGGCTGCCGCGAAGCCTGGCGACGATGCCGGCCGCGCGGCGGGGTGGAGCGCTCGAACCCGCGTCGTCAGCCGGTGACGACGAGGTTGACGGCCTTCGGACCCTTGCCCTTCTTGTCGGGCTCGACGTCGAAGGAGATGCGCTGCCCCTCGGTCAACGATTTGAGCCCGGCCCGCTCGACCGCGGTGACGTGCACGAAAACGTCGCGTCCTCCGTCGTCGGGCTTGATGAAGCCGTAGCCGCGCTCGGCGTTGAAGAACTTGACCGTACCTGCCATGGCCATCGGGAAACTCCTTTCCCCGTGGTTGCTCCGCCGCCGACCCCCACGGCGCGGCGGCTCGGCCGGACATTCACGAACGGGGAAAGCAGCGGCCTTTCGGCCTCCGTCACTCCGCCGGCCCCCACAGGAGGCGGAACGTCAAAGCCAGCGGTTTGAAAATAGGCTAATCCAGGGCTGTGGAAAAGTGGCGAAACTACTTTTCGCCTGCGAGCCAGTCGACGCGGTGGGCGCCGCCGCTGCCGCCCGACATGACGGCAGCGAGCTCAGGCAGCAGAATTTTCAGCTCGTCGGCAAGCGACCAAGGGGGATTGAGCACGATCAGGCCGCAAGCGCCCAGCCGATCGCCATCACGCGGCACGGCGACGCTGAGTTCGGCGCGCAAAATCTTCGCCATGCCGGTCCGCCGCAGGCGCCGGGCCAGCGCATCGGACGCCGCGCGCTCCTTGATCGGGTACCACAGCAGATAAATGCCGCTCGCCCATTTGCGATGCGCGGCTTCGAGCGCGGGGGCGAGACGCGCGAAATCGCCGGCGTCCTCGAAAGACGGATCGACGAGAACCAAGCCGCGCCGTTCCTTTGGCGGCACATAGGCATTGAGTGCGGTCCAGCCGTCGATCTCGACCGCCTTGCAGCGCGGATCGCCTCCCAGATTGCGCGCGAGCGCGGCCGCCGCGGTCGGCTCGAGCTCGCAGGCGATCAGGCGATCCTGCGCGCGCAGAAACTCGCGCACCAGCGCGGGCGAACCGGGATAGGCGACGAGGCGGCCGTCGCCGTTGAGCGCGGCGACCGCGTCGAGATAGGGCGTGAGCAGCGCACGCACCCGCTCTCCGATCGGCGCGGCGACGAGCCGGCCGATGCCTTCGCGCCATTCGGGACTGCGGCCCGCCTCCGCGCTGGTGAGGTCATAACGGCCGGCGCCCGCGTGGGTATCGATGACCCGGAAGGCCGCGGGCTTAGCGCGCAGATGGACGAGAATGCGCACCAGCACCGCGTGCTTGACGACATCGGCGAAGTTGCCGGCGTGAAAGGCGTGGCGATAATTCATGCGCGCAATTTAGACCAAGTTATGCGCGCATTGCGTGGACCAAGTCGATCGCAGCAATGCCGTTGCCATTGCGCAAGAAGCTCGCCGCAGCCTCGTCGGCATATGCGGCATTGTCTCTGTTCGATTTGTGCGTCTCGTCGACAGGGCGTCTTGCGACGATCCACGGAACGCTCAGGTTTCCCTCGGCGCCGTCAGAGCGTATTCCGATTGGGCGAATCGTGACGCGCGCTTCAATAATTCTTTGGTTTTGCATTCTCTGATTTTGCGCAGGCTCATTCGCAAAACCCGTTGCTGCGTTTCGGCAAGACGCGTCAGCGCGTGAGCTCGGCGCTCCCGCCGCGCACCGGCGGCATGACCACCTGCTCGCGGCGGCACGCGCGCTTATCGATCTCGGGACAGGAGCGGAAGCCAAGGTCCTTGCCGATACAAATACGCACCTCGCCCAGCCGCCTGCTGTCGCAGGTCACCGCGATGGCGTCGCGCGTCATCCCGGGATTGGCCTGCACGAACGCCTCCTCGACCTCGTCCGGCGTGACCGTGAGCGCCTCGCTCGGCTCGATATAGGCATCCGGAATTTTCACCAGCGCGCGCGCCTTGCGCACGTTGGCGAAATAGGCGTTCGGGCCGAGCCCCGAGCAGGTGCCGTGCTTGTCCCATTCGTTGAAGATCAGGCGCGGCGCCGGCATCAGGTCGAGCATGGACGAAACGATGTTGCGGTTGAGCCGCGGCGCCGGCTGCTGGCAGTATTCCGGGAAACCCTTCTCGTATTGCGGCCACAGCCCGTGCACCACGAACGAATACGGCCGCGCTGCGCATTGCTGCTGCGGAGGCGTGCCGCGCTCGCCGGACGCTTCGCAGAACGACGGCGACCACGACAGCGACAGGACGTAGAAGTCGAATTGCCCGGGCTGGTTCTGGCGGCGGTCCTGCGCCGCGGCCACCCCGGCGGTACCGACCAGCAGCGACAAGGCGACGGCGGCAAACGCCGCACGAACGGCGGCGCGAACACCCGCAACTGGAACCATGGCGCCCTCAATACAATACGCAGTGAGGATGCGGGAGCGTAACACCGACTCCTGAACATTTCAAGAACAAAGCGGAAATAAAAGCGGCCCATCCACGCCGCCGAACCGCTCGCGGCCGCCACGCCGAGCAGCGCCGGCGCGCGACGGGGCAGTTACGGCAGCGCCATCTTGCAGGCCGGGTTGTAGGACCAATTGCGGTCGAGCCCGACCACGCACCACTCGACGCCCCAGCTGGCGCCGATCATGCCGGTGTCCTCGGCGATGGAATAGTGGATGGTGTGCTTGCGGCCGTCGGTGACCTCGACGACGCCGCTGCAGAAGCGGCGCGGTATGGTGTTCGCGGCCCAGGGCCGGAACGCGGTCTCGCGGATGCGCTCGAAATTGACGATCCTGAGGTCGGTGGCCCAGTACATGTTTTCCTTCTGGTTGAAACGCGACGCTATCCTGCTGAGCGCGCCGGGGTAGTCGCACGGCGGCAGCTTGCCCTCATATTCCGGGCCCGACATGTAGAAGTTCATTTCCAGCCAGTTGGCGGCGCCGGCCGTCCCGGCCGGCAGCGCGGCAAGCGCCACGGCGAACGCGCTCGCGAGCAACAGGGCGCGGCCGGTCATGATCGGGCTCCTTCTGCGATGGCTGCGGCGACGGTGACCCTCGACCCCGGCGGAATCAAGATGTCCACAGGGTGCGGAGCCAAGAAAGCATCGACTGTGGCGTTCCGGCCACGCATCAGCTTTCATCGGCAAGCCGGCTTTGCAGGGGTGAAGGTGCCGTCTAAGCTTCCCGGGGAATCGTTGGGGAGGCGTGAATGATACGCGCGGCATTGCTGTCGGTGATCGGCATTCTGCTGCTGGGCGCCGCAGCCCGGGCGGAGATCTATATCTACCATGGCAATGATACCGGCGGCATCATTCCATGGTCCTGCGAGAACGAGGCCTTGGCGCAAAACATTGCCGCCGCCTATTGCGCCCGCTGGGACAAGTACCACCGCATCACCAGCGTACACCGGCAGTACGGCGACTTCATCGCCTTCGACTGCCTGTGGTCGCCCTACGTCAACCGCTATGCGATCCCGGCGGTGCGGACGCGAACGAGCTGCGCCTACCAGCGCCTGCGGCCGGCGGTGAACGTCTACAAGTAATCCGTCCCCGATGGCGGCCGGAGCGCAGGCTTGACCGGCGTGACGCAAGTCGCATCGAGCGCCTTAATTTGCTCATGCTGACGGCGGAAACCGGCGGCAATTCCCCACCGACAGGCTGGAGGAGTTCCTCATGCGCCGATACCTCCCGTTCATGATATTCGCTCTCATCTGCGCTGCGCCGGCCGCGGCCCTCGATCTGCCGGCCCGCAAGGCGGGGCTGTGGGAAATCAAGATGACGTTCGAAGGTCGCAACCTGCCGGAGCAGACCGCCCAGCACTGCATCGACGCCGAGACCGACAAGCTGATGAACTCGATCGGCGGCAACATGCGCGGCGACATGTGCTCGAAGCAGGACGTGCAGAAGGTCGGTGCGACCATCGTCGTCGATTCCGTCTGCAAGATCGGCCCGATCACGACCACCTCGCACGGCGTCGTCAGCGGCGACTTCAGCAGCGCCTATACCGTGAAGGTGACGTCGAAGCGCGAAGGCATCCCCGCCATTCCCGGGATGCCGGCGGACGGCACCACCAACATGACCATCGACGCCAAGTGGACGGGCCCCTGCGCCGCTGATCAAAAGCCGGGCGACATGATCATGGCCGGCGGCCGCAAGATCAACATCCGCGACTTGCAGAACCTGCCGGGGCTGGGGCGGCCCGCAAGCCCGGCCGCGCCGCAGCAGCAGAAGTAGACGAGCCGTCGCCCTTCGTGGCTCGCCCAGGAGGCCTCGCACCTCAGGCTGACGGGAAACGAGCAGCGCAACGCGGCATCAGCCCCATGCCACGTTGTTTCGGGCGAGCACTTTCCTTACCGCGTCGACAAGCTCGCTTTCCTTGACCGCGAATTGCGCCTCCGCCTGTTTCTTCAGGTAATCGTCGCGGTCCTTGCTCAATCCTGCGATCTCGGCGCCGAGGATGAGGTCCTTGATCTGCACTTCGCCCTTTTCTTTTTCATTGCTGCCCTGGATCACGACGCAGGGCGAGCCCCGCTTGTCCGCGTATTTCATCTGCGCGCCGAACTTGCCGCCGCCCAGATAAAGTTCAGCGCGAATCTTCTTCCCCGGCGCGTACTCGGCGTTCCGCAGCCGCGACACCATCTCTTGATATTTTGCAATCGGCACGTCGGGAAAAACGGTCACGACCACCGGTCCCGGCTCGGGCTTGGTGGTGATCTTGCCGAGATGTTGCAGCGCTGCCGCCAGCCGGGACACGCCGATGGAGAACCCCGTTGCCGGCACCGGCTCGCCGCGAAAGCGCTCAATCAATCCGTCGTAACGCCCGCCGCCGCCGACTGATCCGAAGCGAATGGGATGGCCCTGCTCGTCCTTGGTCTCGAAGGTCAAATCCACCTCGTAGACCGGACCAGTATAGTACTCGAGGCCGCGAACGACGGATGGGTCGACCTGAATCTGGTCCTCGATATAGCCGGATGCTCTCGTCAGATCAGCAATCTGTTGAAGTTCTTCGATTCCAACCCTTGCAGTTGCGTTCACATCGAATTTCTCACGCAAGTTCCCAATTGTCACGTCATTGTTGATGCGAAATGTGCCGCCGTGAGAACCGTCAAGAGGCGCGACGAATTCCAACGCCCTTCCGCGAACTGTATCCTCGTCTCCGCGACTCAGAGTGATGTCTTGAAGTGGAATGAATCGTTGTGCACGAACAAAGTCGATCATTAGCTTGATCTGCTCGGGTTCTAGGCCCGCACCCTCGGTAAAATCTCCGCTTTCATCCTTCCGCCCAGAACCAAGTAGAAGACGTACGCCTTGTTCGCCAAGCCGATCCCATTTATCGATCGCTCTAAACACCGTCAGCCGCCTTCCCGCGTGGTTGTCACCAGCAAGGCCGATGGATTCAAGCACCCCGTCCAGCACTTTGCGGTTGTTCACCTTCACCACGTAGCTGCCGCGCGGGATGCCGAGCGCCTCCATCGTGTCGGCGGCCATCATGCAAATTTCGGCGTCGGCGGCGGGCGAGGCGGAGCCCACGGTGTCGGCGTCGAACTGCATGAACTGGCGGAAGCGGCCGGGGCCCGGCTTTTCGTTGCGGAACACCCACCCCTCGCGATAGCTGCGATAGGGCTTGGGCAGCGCGTCGAAATTCTCCGCCACGTAGCGCGCGAGCGGCGCGGTGAGATCGTAGCGCAGCGACAGCCATTGCTCGTCGTCGTCCTGGAACGAGAACACGCCCTCGTTCGGGCGGTCCTGGTCGGGCAGAAACTTGCCGAGCGCGTCGGTATATTCGATCGCCGGCGTCTCCACCGGCTCGAAGCCGTAGCGCTCGTAGACCGCGCGGATGGTCTCGAGCATGCGCCGCGTCGCCGCGATCTCGGCCGGAGCGCGATCGGCGAGCCCGCGTGGCAGGCGCGCCTTGAGCTTGTTGGTTTTGTCGGATTTGTCGGCCATGATCGCCCTATCTCGGCGGCGGCGGTGGTAGCAGCCGCACCGCGTAGCGGCAAGACTCGTATCGCGCAACGCCGTCAGCGCAGGATCAAGGGAACATCTCCATGCCAGCGGCAGCTGCGGGCCTCCCGACCGGCGTCCCCAACGACCTCGAAGCCTATTGGCTCCCGTTCACGCCCAACCGCGCGTTCAAGGCCGCGCCGCGCCTGATCGCGCGCGCCAAGGACATGCACTACTACACCCCCGACGGCCGCGCCGTGCTCGACGGCACCGCCGGGCTGTGGTGCACCAACGCCGGGCACAATCGCGAGCCGATCGTGGCGGCGATCCGCGCCCAGGCGGGCGAGCTCGACTACGCACCGGCGTTCCAGTTTGCCCATCCCAAGGCGTTCGAGCTTGCGAGCCGCGTCGCCGCGCTCGCGGGCGGCGACCTCGACCACGTGTTCTTCTGCAATTCCGGCTCGGAGGCGGTCGACACCGCGCTCAAGATCGCGCTCGCCTATCACCACGTGCGCGGCGAAGGCGCCCGCACGCGCCTGATCGGCCGCGAGCGCGGCTACCACGGCGTCGGCTTCGGCGGCATCTCGGTCGGCGGCATTGTCAACAACCGCAAATTCTTCGGCGCGCTGCTCGCCGGCGTCGACCACCTGCCCTCGACCTACAGCCGCGAGCACCAGGCCTTCAGCAAGGGCGAGCCGGACTGGGGCGCGCATCTCGCGGACGAGCTCGAGCGCATCGTCGCGCTGCACGACGCCGCGACCATCGCCGCCGTCATCGTCGAGCCGATGGCGGGCTCGACCGGCGTCCTCCCCGCCCCCAAGGGCTACCTGCCGCGGCTGCGCGCGATCTGCGACAAGCACGGCATTCTGCTGATTTTCGACGAGGTCATCACCGGCTTCGGCCGGCTCGGCCACGCCTTCGCCGCCGAGCGCTACGGCGTCGTTCCCGACATGATCACCTTCGCCAAGGGCATCACCTCGGGCACGGTGCCGATGGGCGGGGTGATCGTGCGCAAGGGCATCTACGAGGCGTTCATGCGCGGCCCCGCGCACGCGGTCGAGCTGTTCCACGGCTACACCTATTCGGCCCATCCGCTCGCCTGCGCGGCGGGCCTCGCCACCCTCGACCTCTACCGCGACGAGCAATTGTTCGAGCGCGCCAAGGCGCTGGAGCCGCTCTGGGCCGAGGCGGCGATGGGCCTCAAGGGCCTGCCCGGCGTGCTCGACATCCGCGCCATCGGTCTCACCGCCGGCATCGACCTCGCCTCGCGGCCGGGCGAGCCGGGCAAGCGCGCCTACGACGCCATGGTCGAGGCGTTCAACGCGCAGAGCCTGGTGATCCGCGTCACCGGCGACACCATCGCGCTCACCCCGGCGCTGATCGTGAGCGAGCGCGAGATCGAGGAGATTTTCGCCAAGGTCGCGCGCGTGATCCGGGCGGTGGCGTAGCGGCGCATTTGGCTGCTGGCCGAGCGACCGACTCGGGTCGGTCGGCTTTGGCCCTGGCGCATGGAAGAGCCCGTCGCAACGCCGTGGCCCCCGGACGAGCGTTGAGCTCGCTGCGCCATGGCGCTACCGTTCGTCCATGCAGGGGGAGATTGACTCGACCGAAGTTCCGGCCGGGCGCTTTGCCAGGCTGAGGGCGGCGCTACGCACCGCTCTCGGGCTCGTCGTCGATGTCGCGCTGCCGCAGCTTTGCGCCACCTGCCGCGAGCCGGTCGACGGCGCCGGTCTGTGCCCGGCGTGCTGGTCCAGGCTCTCGTTCATCGCGCCGCCCTATTGCGCGCGGCTCGGCATCCCGTTTCCGTTCGACGCCGGGCCGGGTCTGCTGTCGATGGAGGCGATCGCCGATCCGCCGGCATATGGCCGCGCGCGCGCGGCCGTGCGCTACGATGATATCGCGCGCAAGCTCGTCCATGCCTTGAAATACGGCGACCGGCTCGACCTCGCGCCCGCCATGGGACGCTGGATGGCGAATGCCGGCCGCGAGCTGCTGGCCGACGCCGACGCGCTCGTTCCGGTGCCGCTGCACTGGCGGCGGCAATGGACGAGGCGATTCAACCAGTCGGCGATGCTGGCCGAGATCATCGCCAAGGCGAGCGGCCGCGCGGTCGCGCACGGGGCGCTCAAGCGCGTCAAGTCGACGCCGCAGCAGGTCGGGCTCGACCGGTCCGCCCGGGCGCAGAACGTGCAGGGCGCCTTCCGCGTACCGGCCGAGGGCAAGGCCGAGGTGATGGGACGAAAACTCGTGCTGGTCGATGACGTGCTGACGTCGGGTTCGACCGTCGACGCCTGCGCGCGGGCGCTGCTGCGTGGGGGCGCCGCCTCGGTCGACGTGCTGGTATTCGCGCGGGTTGTGGCGACGCTGCGCGCTCCCATATAAAGGGGCTGTGAAGGCCGACGCGCAGATGGTTGAAATCGAGATTTACACCACCCGTTATTGCCCTTATTGCCATGCTGCCAAACGGCTGTTGTCGCGCAAGGGGGTCGAGTTCACCGAGATCGACGTGAGCGGCGATCCGAAAGGACGAAGCGACATGGTGGCGCGCGCGCATGGACGCATGACCGTCCCGCAGATTTTCATCGGCGCGACCCATGTCGGCGGCTATGACGACCTCTACGCGCTCGACCGGGCCGGCAAGCTCGATCCGTTGCTCGGCGCCGGCGATGCGCCCGCGCAAGTACGGTCGGCCGACGCGGGACCTTCGGCATGAGCTCCGGCAAGGCTGCGACCTTCATCGCCGGTCTCGTGCAGATGCGCTCGGGGCTCTCGCCGGCGGCCAATCTCGACGCGGCGGCACGGCTGATCGCGGAGGCAAAGAGCGGCGGGGCCGAATACGTGCAGACCCCCGAGATGACGAACATCCTCGAGGTCAAGCGCGAGCGGCTGTTCGCGACGATCGCACCGGAGGAGAGCGACGCCAGCCTCGCCGCCTTCCGGGAGCTTGCGCGCAGGCTGGGCATCTTCCTGCATGTCGGCTCGCTCGCCCTCAAGCTCTCGGCGGAAAAGGCGGTGAACCGCGCGTTCTTGATCGACCGCAAGGGCGACATCGTCGCCCGCTACGACAAGATCCACATGTTCGATGTCGATCTCGCCAACGGCGAGAGCTATCGCGAGTCGCACAGCTACTGTCCCGGTGAAATCGCGGTCGCCAGCGATCTGCCGTGGGGCCGGCTCGGGCTCACGATCTGTTACGACCTGCGCTTTCCCGCGCTCTACCGCGCGCTCGCCGAGGCCGGCAGCTCGTTCCTCGCCGTGCCTTCGGCCTTCACCAGACAGACCGGCGAGGCGCATTGGCACGTGCTCAACCGCGCGCGCGCGATCGAGAACGGGGCGTTCGTGCTGGCGGCGGCGCAGGGCGGCAAGCACGAGAACGGCCGCGAGACTTTCGGCCATTCGCTCGTCGTCGATCCCTGGGGCCGCGTCCTCGCCGAAGGCGGCATCGAGCCGGGCGTGATCCTGGCGACCATCGACCTCGCCGAAGTCTCGGCTGCGCGCGCGAAAGTCCCCTCGCTTCAGCACGGGCGCCGGTTCGAGATGATCGAGCCGATGGCCGAGCCGGCGCATCTTCACGCGGTGCGAGGTCCGGCATGATCCGTTACGCGCTCGCGTGCGACAAGGGGCACACATTCGAGAGCTGGTTTCAGAGCTCGGCGGCTTACGACCGGCAGATCAAGCGCGCCCTGGTCACCTGCCCGGTCTGCAACTCCGCCAAGGTGGAGAAGACGATCATGGCACCACGGGTCGCAGCGGCGAGAGAGCGCGGCGAGGCGCCGCCGCTGCCCGCGCCCGAGCGACCTTCGTCTGCGCCGGCATCCGAGACGCCCGCGCCGGTTGCCATGGTATCGCCGCAGGAGCACGAGTTTCGCAAGAAGCTGAAGGAATTGCGCGACCATCTCACCAGCAACGCCGACTATGTCGGGCAGAAATTTCCCGAAGAGGCGCGCAAGATGCATTATGGCGAGATCGAGCACCGCTCGATCTATGGCGAAGCCTCGCCCGATCAGGCCAAGGAGCTGCACGAGGAAGGGATCGATTTCCACCCGCTGCCGGTGCTGCCCGACGAGCGGAACTAGAGCGCATCCCGCCTCGATAGCATCGCGTGATGCGCTGTGGATTTTCCGGGGGGCGCGAAACTGCGCGCCGCGTCAATTGGCCCACAGCAGCAGCACGACGCCGATCACGATCAGCACGATGCCGGCCGCCTCGCGCGGCGTCGTCGGCTGCCTGAACACGAAGCGCGAGATCGCTTGCGCGAACAGCACTTCGACGAGCGCCAGCGTGCGCACGCTCGCGGCGGTGGCGAGCGCGAAGGCGAGGAACCAGAACTGGGAGGCGAGCGCACCCATGAAGCCCGCGAACAGTGACGGCCGCCACGCCCGCACGATCGCGGCGAGCACGTCGGGATTGCGCAGCCAGAGATAAAGCGAGAGCAGGCCCGATTGCAGCATGAGCCCGATCACGACCGTAAAGGTCGCGGCCATGACATAGCTGGGCAGGCCGAGACTCAGGATCGCGCCGCGAAATCCGACCGCGGAGGCCGCGAACATGGCGCCGGCGGAAAGCCCGAGCAGCGTCGCCTTCACGTCGGACGACGTGCCGGGCTTGAGCGCCATGACGACGACCCCGGTGGTGGCGATCAGGATTGCCGCCGCCATGACGGGCGTCACGGCGTCGCCGAGGAAAACGAGCCCGAACAGCGCCGCCTGCACCGGTTCGGTCTTGATATAGGCATAGACCACCACGAAGGAGCGCTCGTTCATGGCCGCGAGCATCAGCGCGGTGGCGGCGATTTGCGTGAGCGCGCCGGCGATCACCCAGGGCCAATAGTGCACCGGCGGCCGCGGCAGGGCCTGGCCGAGCGCGAGCATCACGCCGGCGAGGAAGACGAGCGCGAATGGGAAGCCGAACAGGAAGCGCACATGGGTGGCGCCCACCGTGCCGAGCCGCGCGGTGAGCTCGCGTTGCGTGGCGTTGCGCACGGTCTGCGCGGCGGCGGCGATGACGGTGAAGAGCGCCCAGAGCCACGAGGGATCGAACATCGGAACCTGCGTCCGATCTTCTCTGCTATGGGACCGGCCGAGCGTCGCCGTCCGCGGTCCACTCGGTGACGCTGCCCGTCTCGTTGTCCACGACCATCAGCAGGTCGAAGTAGCGGATGACCGGTTCGGCGCCCGTCCGCTTCCGCACGCCTTCCCGCCACGCCGCATCGTGGCCCTTTTGCGCGGCGTCTTTCGACGGCCAGATGTAGACACCGCCGCCATAGCCGTCGTCGCTCAAGAGGTAATGCTTGCGCACGAGATCGGGATTGGCGCGCCAGCGCGGGATCGTGTGCTTGGCGTCCTCCAGCACCGCGGCGCGATCCATCCCGGGCGGCGATTTGAACAGGACGAGTTCGAGGATCATGCGGAAATCCCTCGTGGCCAGGCGCGAGACATGAACTCAGGACGGAGCGCGTTCCGCCACCACCATGTAGTTCACGTCCATATCGGTCGAGATCTGCCAGCGGTCGGCGAGCGGATTGTAGATCACGCCGGTCTCGTCGATGACGCGCAGCCCTTGTCGCTCGAGCGCCGCGTCGAGCTCGTTCGGAGTGACGAACTTGTCCCACTGGTGAGTCCCGCGCGGCAGCCAGCGCAGCACATATTCAGCGCCGACGATAGCTAGTGCAAAACTCTTCAGCGTGCGGTTGATCGTTGCCGTGATCATGATCCCGCCGGGCTTTACCATCTCCGCGCAACGCTTGATGAAGAGGCTCAGATCGGCGACGTGCTCGACCACCTCCATGGCGAGCACGATGTCGAAATCCTCGCCGTCATCCGCCAGCGCCTCGGCCGTGGCCGCGCGGTAGTCCACGGTCACGCCCGCCGCGGCGGCATGCAGTTGCGCGGCCTCGATATTGGCCTGCGACGGATCGGCACCCACGACGGCGGCGCCGAGCCGCGCCAGCGGCTCGCTCAAGATGCCGCCGCCGCAGCCGATATCCAGGATACGCAGCCCCGAAAGCGCATCGAGCCGCCTGCCCTCGCGCTCGAAATGCCCGCACGCGGCCTGCTTGATGAAGCCCAGCCGCACCGGATTGAACCGGTGCAGCATGGCCATCTTGCCGCGCGGGTCCCACCATTCGGCGGCGGACGCCGAGAAGCGCGCGACCTCCGCCTCGTCGACGGTCGAATCGTGCCCGGGCTTCGTGCTGCTCGCCATTGAGCTTCTCCAAAGGCGCGGTTGCGGCCCCCCGGCCCCGCCGGTATGTATACGCGCCTTTTCGCGCGGGGGCCTGCCGTAATGCGGAGCGCGCGCCTCAAATCACGCCGGAGCAGTCTGCAAGCCCGCCATGGCCCGCCTCGTCATGAAGTTCGGCGGCACCTCGGTCGCCGACATCGATCGCATCCGCAACGTCGCGCGCCACGTCAAGCGCGAGATCGACGCCGGCCACGAGGTGGCTGTCGTCGTCTCCGCCATGGCCGGCGTCACCAATCAGCTCGTGGCCTGGTGCCGCGAGGCGGCGGCGCTGCACGACGCCCGCGAATACGACGCGGTGGTATCCACGGGCGAGCAGGTGACCGCCGGGCTGCTGGCGATCGTGCTGGAGGCCATGGGGGTCAATGCCCGTTCGTGGCAGGGCTGGCAGCTGCCCATCCTCACCTCGAACGCCCATGCCGCGGCCCGCGTCCTCGACGTCAACGGCGCCGAGCTCGTCAAGCGCTTCAAGGAGCGCCACGAGGTGGCGGTGCTGGCCGGCTTCCAGGGCGTGCACAAGGAGACCGGCCGCATCACCACCCTGGGGCGCGGCGGCTCGGATACGTCCGCGGTCGCGATCGCGGCCGCGATCGGCGCCGAGCGCTGCGACATCTACACCGACGTCGACGGGGTCTATACCAGCGACCCGCGCGTGGTGCCGCGCGCGCAACGCCTCGACCGGGTGGCCTACGAGGAGATGCTGGAACTCGCCTCGCTCGGCGCCAAGGTCATGCAGGTGCGCTCGGTGGAACTCGGAATGGTGCATAATGTGCGCATCTTCGTGCGCTCGAGCTTCGAGAAACCCGAGGACATCGATCCGCACGGAACGCCGCCCGGAACGCTCATTTGCGGCGAGGAGGAGATCGTGGAACAGCAGGTCGTCACCGGCATCGCGTTCTCGAAGGACGAGGCGCAGATCTCGATCCGTCGCGTGCAGGACAAGCCGGGGGTCGCGGCCGCGATCTTTGGTCCGCTCGCCGAGGCCAACATCAATGTCGACATGATCGTGCAGAACGTCTCCGGCGACGGCGCCACCACCGATGTCACCTTCACCGTCCCCGCTTCCGACTACCAGCGGGCGACCGACGTGCTGATCAAGACCAAAGGGCAGGTCGGTTACCAGCGCATCGACGGAGCCAGCGACGTCGCCAAGGTGTCGGTGATCGGGATCGGCATGCGCAGCCACGCCGGGGTTGCGGCCAAGGCCTTCAAGGCGCTGGCGGAGAAGGGTATCAATATCCGCGCCATCACCACCTCCGAGATCAAGTTCTCGCTGCTGATCGACGCCAACTACACCGAACTCGCGGTGCGCACGCTGCATTCGCTGTATGAGCTGGACAAGTAAGACGGTCCCCGCCCGGCGCAGGCCGGCGACGTCCGGCGTTGTGCACGCCGGGAGCCGATCTCGGGCAAGCCCGAAACCGGATGCGCGGGCACGACGGCTTGAATATCGGTGACGTGCAGTGCCTCTCGTGTCCTACGCCCAGCGCTTCGAAGACCTCTACCTCATGCGCTGCTTCGGGGATCGCAGCGAAGGGTTCTATATCGATATCGGCTCCGGCCATCCGGTCTACGACAACACCTCGTTCGCGTTCTATCTCAAGGGATGGCGCGGCATTACGGTGGAGCCGAATCCCTGGCTCGCACGTCTCACCCGGGCGGTACGGCCGCGCGACCGCCACATCGAAGCTGCGGTCGGCGCGAGTCCTGGTCAGACCACCTTCTATGTCGTCAACGATTTCCACGGCCTCTCGACCATGATCGAAGGCCACGCCCGCGCGGCGCAAGCGCAATTCGGGAAAGCGTCGCGGGCCATCACCGTTCCGGTCATCACGCTGAGCCAGCTCTGCCAGCAGCACGCACCCCGATCCTTCGATTTCCTCAAGGTCGACGTGGAAGGCGCCGAGCGGGACGTGCTGCTCAACGGCGATTGGCAAAACTACCGGCCGAAGGTCGTCGTGGTCGAGGCGCTCGCACCCTACACCCTGGCGCCGGCGTGGGAGGCGTGGGAGCCGTTTCTCGTCGCACACCGCTATCGCTACGCCTGGTTCGACAGCCTCAACCGCTATTACCTCGCGGAGGAGGCGAGCGAGCTTGCACCCCGCTTCGAAGCCGCGCCGGGCTCGTTCGAGCATGTCTTCCAATTCCGCAACGTCCAACCCGCGCTTGCCGACGCGGCGCATCCCGACCATCGGCTGGCGACGCGTCTGGCCCGCGCCGCCATGACACGCCTGCCGCTGCTGGGACCCGACGTCCTCTTCGACCTCCTCACCGCGGATATTGCCCCGGCCGCGTTGGACAGGCCCGCCGACGCGGACGATATCGCTCGCGCCATCGAGCGGCTGTGCGGGCCGCACCCCGCCCTGGCGACCGCGGATCTGAAGCTTCCCCCCGCCCCGCGCCTGCGCGATGTCTATGCCGCCCTCATCGACAGCGATCAATTCCGCGCGGCCTGCGGCCGGATTTCCGCGAGTTACGCCTGGTAGCGGGCCGCGGCGGACGCTTTGGCTTGCCCGGCCTACGCCGCATTCGCTATACGGTGATGGATCGTAGCCGCTGCGGGCGCCCGGGCCCGGCGGATACCGTTTCCTGACTTTCGTCGAGCCGGGGCTGGCAGCCCCGGCCGGACGGGCTGGGCCGAGGGATCACGTCATGCGTGGCGCGCTCGGCGGTCCGCGCGTGCTGTTGCGCCGGCTTCGCGAGGTGATGGCGGAGCCGGTCAGCGCGCAGGAGCGCCTGGACAAGATCGTGGTGCTGATCGCCGCCAACATGGTGGCGGAGGTCTGCTCCGTCTACGTGTTGCGCGTGGACGGCACGCTCGAGCTCTACGCCACCGAAGGCCTCAACAAGGAGGCGGTGCACCAGACCGTGCTGCGCTCGGATGAAGGCCTGGTCGGCCTGGTCGCGAGCGAGGCGAACCCGATCAATCTCTCGGAGGCGCAGAACCATCCGGCCTTCTCCTATCGGGCGGAGACCGGCGAAGAAATCTACCACTCCTTCCTCGGCGTGCCGGTGCTGCGCGCCGGCAACACGCTCGGCGTGCTGGTGGTGCAGAACCGGGCGCGGCGGACCTATACCGAAGAGGAAGAGGAGGCGCTGCAGACGACCGCGATGGTGCTCGCGGAAATGATCGCCTCCGGCGAGCTTTCCGCCATCGCCAAGCCCGGCGCCGAACCCGCTGCCCGCCGGCCGCTGCACCTCACCGGCACCGCGCTCAACGAGGGCATCGCGCTCGGCCACGTGGTGCTGCACGAACCGCGCGTGGTCATCACCAATTTCATCGCCGACGACGTGCCAAGGGAGCTCAAACGCCTGGAGGCCGCGGTCGAGACCATGCGGTCCGACCTCGACGTCTTGCTCGAGCGCGGCGAGGTGGCCGACGGCGGCGAACACCGCGACGTGCTCGAGGCCTATCGCATGTTCGCCTATGATCGCGGCTGGGTGCACCGGCTCGAAGAGGCGGTGGCGACCGGCCTCACCGCCGAAGCCGCGGTCGAGCGCGTGCAGTCGGACACCCGGGCGCGCATGCTGCGCGCGACCGACCCCTATTTGCGCGAGCGCCTGCACGACCTCGACGAACTCGCCAACCGGCTGATGCACCAATTGCTCGGCCAGGATTATGCACCGGCGCGCGACCGCCTGCCGGAAAACGCCATCCTGGTCGCCCGCTCCATGGGGCCGGCGGCGCTGCTCGATTACGACCGCAAGCGCCTGCGCGGGCTGGTGCTCGAGGAAGGCGGCCCCAATTCCCATGTGGCGATCGTCGCAAGGGCGCTCGGCATCGCGGCGGTGGGCGAGATCGCCAACGCCACCGGCGTCGCCGATCCCGGCGACGCCATCATCGTGGACGGCTTGACCGGCGACGTGCACGTGCGGCCGTCACCCGACATGGAGGCGGCCTATATCGAGCGCGTGCGCCTGCGCGCCCGCCGGCAGCTGCAATACCTCGCTTTGCGGGACAAGCCGTGCATGACCAAGGACGGCGAGAAGATCGCGCTGATGATCAATGCCGGCCTTCCTGTCGACCTGCCGCACATCAACGAGACCGGCGCGGGCGGCATCGGGCTGTTCCGCACCGAATTGCAGTTCATGGTGGCGGCCAGCTTCCCCCGTACCGCCGAGCAATTCTCGCTCTACCGCGCCGTGCTCGATGCCGCCGGCGACAAGCCGGTGATCTTCCGCACGCTCGACATCGGCGGCGACAAGGTGCTGCCCTATATGCACAATGTCGAGGAGGAGAACCCGGCGCTGGGCTGGCGCGCCATCCGGCTCGGACTCGATCGGCCGGGCCTGTTGCGCAGCCAGATCCGCGCGCTGCTGCGGGCTGCCGGCGGACGCGATCTGAAGCTCATGTTCCCGATGATCGCCACCGTCGAGGAATTCGACGAGGCCAAGTCGCTGGTCGAGCGCGAGCTCACCCATCTGCGCCGGCACAGCCACAAGCTGCCCGAGAGCGTCGAGGTCGGCACCATGCTCGAGGTGCCGTCGCTGCTCTACCAGCTCGACGAGCTGTTCGAGCGCGTCGATTTCCTCTCCGTCGGCTCGAACGATCTCGTGCAGTTCTTCTATGCCGCCGACCGCGGCAATTCGCGCGTCGCCGAGCGCTTCGATGCGATCTCGGCGCCGGTCCTGCGCGCGCTCAAGCTCATCGCGGACAAGGGCCGCGCCTACGCCAAGCCCGTGACGCTGTGCGGGGAACTGGCCTCGACACCAATCGGCGCACTCGCTCTGGTGGCGATCGGCTACCGCGCGTTCTCGCTCTCTCCTTCCGCGGTCGGCCCGGTCAAGGCCATGCTGCTCGACCTCAATGCCGGCAAGGCCGCGGCGCTGATGCAGCCTCTGATCGACAGCCCGGCCGGCAGCCTGCCGATCCGCGAGCGGCTCAAGGCCTTTGCCGCCGCGGAGGGACTCCAGCTGTGACGCGCGCTTCCTATTTTAGCCCCATGTATTTTAGCCCCATGTATTTTAGCCCCATGGATTTTGGCCACATGTGTCCCAGCCCCACGTGCTTTGGCCCTATGCGCGGGGCGCAGCGCGGCGGCGCGGACCGCTTTCTGAGTGGGTGCGCCGCAGGCCCGGCATGGTCACGGGCGGCGGCGGTCCCGGATCAGCGCTGCACCCAAGCGCGCGACGCGCAGCGTGCCGCAGCGCGACCGCGACGCGCGACCTTGATTTGGTGATCCGGCCGCATGCTGCCCGCGCAAAAACTCGACGCCCTGCTCGCCCGTCACCACGCGGTCGAAAGCGAGCTTGCGAGCCAAGTGACGCCCGAGACCTATGTCAAGCTATCGCGCGAATTCGCCGAGCTAGGTCCCGTCGTCGCGGCGGTGAAGAACTATCGCGAGGTTCTGTCCGAGATCGAGGGCCTCGACGCCCTCATCGCGGACCCTTCGACCGACGCCGAAATGCGCGCGATGGCGGCATCCGAGAAGCCGCAGCTCGAGCAAAAGCGCGCGGCGCTCGAGCACGAGATCAAGCTCGCGCTGGTCCCGAAGGACGCGATGGACGAGCGCAACGTCATCCTCGAAATTCGCGCCGGCACCGGCGGCGACGAGGCCGCGCTGTTCGCCGGCGATCTATTCCGGATGTATGAGCGCTATGCGGCGAAGCAGGGCTGGAAGGTCGAGGTGATCTCCGCCAGCGAAGGCACCATGGGAGGCTACAAGGAGATCGTCGCGGAAATTCGCGGCCCGGGCGCCTTCGCCAAGCTCAAATTCGAATCCGGCGTCCACCGCGTGCAGCGCGTCCCCGACACGGAAGCGTCGGGCCGCATCCATACCTCCACCGCCACGGTTGCCGTGCTGCCGGAAGCCGCCGAGGTCGACATCGACATCGGCGAGGACGACCTCAAGATTGATACTTTGCGCTCGGGCGGCGCCGGCGGCCAGCACGTCAACAAGACCGAGTTGGCCGTGCGCGTGACTCACCTCCCCACCGGCATCGTCGTGATGATGCAGGAAGACCGCTCGCAGCACAGGAATCGCGCCAAGGCCATGGCCGTTCTGCGCGCCAGGCTCTACGACTTCGAACGCCGGAAACAGGACGCGGCGCGCGCCGCCGAGCGCCGCGGCCAGGTCGGCTCCGGCGACCGCTCCGAGCGCATCCGCACCTATAACTTTCCGCAAGGTCGCGTGAGCGACCACCGCATCAACCTCACGCTCTACAAGCTGCCGCAGGTCATCGAAGGCGAAGCGCTCGGCGAGATCATCGACGCGCTGGTGACCGAGCGTCAGGCGGAACTGCTGGCGGCGGAAGGGGCGTCGTCATGAGCGGGCCGCTCGCGACGGCGGTCGACGCGCTGCGCGCGGGGCACCCTCGCCTCCCGGTCGAAGCCGGGCTCTCGATCGAGGACGCGCGCCGGCGTCTTGCGCGCGCCTTCCGCCAGCGCGGTCTCGACGCGCCCGAGCTCGATGCGCGCATCCTCGTCGGGCATGCGCTCGGGCTCGATCACGCCGCGCTCGTGGCCCAGTCCGGCCGCGCACTCGCAGCCGCCGAGGCGGACGCCATCGCTGCGGTCGCGGCGCGCCGGCTCGCGCATGAACCGGTCGCGCGTATTCTCGGCCGTAAGGAATTTTGGGGACTGCCGCTCACGCTCAATCCCGAAACCCTGGTGCCCCGGCCGGAGACCGAGACCGTGGTGGAGGCGGCGCTGGCGGCGGTGGGCGACCAAAATCAGAACTCGCACGTGGCGCGCGTCGCCGATCTCGGCACCGGCTCGGGCGCGCTGCTTCTGGCGCTGCTCTCGGAGCTCCCGGGCGCTTGCGGCGTCGGCACCGATATCAGCCTCGCCGCGCTCGGCTGCGCCCGCGAAAATGCCGCCGCGCTCGGACTGTCGGCCCGGACGTCGTTCGTGGCCTGCGATTATGGCGCGGCTCTGGGGCGACCGGTCGATCTCCTCGTATCCAACCCGCCTTATGTCGCGCGCTCCGACATTTGCGGATTGCAAGCCGAGGTGCGCGCTTTCGACCCGCGACGGGCGCTCGACGGCGGCCCCGACGGCCTTGGTGGATATCGCGCCATCGCATCCGACATACGGCGCCTGCTGGCGCCCAAGGGCACGCTTGCGCTGGAGCTCGGCCCGGGTCAGCTCGGCGCCGTGACCGCAATCTTTGCCCCCATGGGGCTTGCGCCGGTGGCGGCGCGGCACGATCTTACGGGTGTTATCCGGGCCCTGGTCATGCAGGCGCGGCCATGAGGCCTTCACATTCCTGGTACCAAAAAAAGCACTTGGATTGTGGGTCAAGACCGACTAGGTTTCGCCCACGGAATCGACCCGAGATACGCGAGCGCCGATAGCGAGCCCCGGAGCAGGACTGCGGAGAGCCGACGGTGCTGACGAAGCGAACGAAGGACGCCGGATGACCCGGCAAGTGGTTCGCCGATCGGGACGAGATGCTTCATCGGTTCGGCGCTGATTCGCGGACGACGCGGACATGCTCGTGAGGAAGAGGTGGGCAACACCGCGGTATGCTGCGGTTAAGGGGTTGCTGCTTCGCGACACGGAACCCGACATTGCGGCGAACGGCGCCGCATTTCTATCCTGATTGAACGGGCGCGGACGCGGATGCTGCCGCGTTGCTCGCGCGAAAGAGGCTTGGTGAAGCACGGCGGCGTCAGGCCGCCACAATGAAGGGGCTGACAACAGGCGAACCATGAGAAACGGTCAGAACAAGCGCATGCGCGGGCGCAATAACCACCGCAAGAGTCACAATCCGATGGTGCGCGTCTACGAGTCGAACGGCCCGGATGTGAAAATTCGCGGAAACCCATCCCACATCGCGGAAAAATATATGCAGCTGGCCCGCGACGCGCAAACCTCCGGGGATCCGATCGCGGCGGAGAATTACTACCAGCACGCCGAACATTATTACCGTGTGATCGCCGCCGCGCAGGAGCAGTTCCGACAGAACAATCCTCACTTCTCCCGTCCGGACAACGAGGTCCCCGTCGGCGCCCGCGACGACGGCTTCGACGACGGCGACGGCGACGACGACGGCCAGCCGTCGATGGGCGCCGCGGGCGAGTCGACCTATGGTACGCGCGAGCCGCAGCCCTATATACCGCGCGACGCGCAACCTTTCCCCCAGCACCAACAGCCGCAGCCGCACCAGCCGCGCTCGCAACCGGGCAATGCAGCCATCGAAGGCGACGTCGAGCGGCTGCCGTCCTTCATCACCGGCGGGCAACAGCCGCAATCGCATCCGGGCTCCCAGCAGGGCCAGAACGGCCACGACAACCAGCCCGATCGCTTTCCGCTGCACCGCCGCCGACGCCGGCATCGCGGTCCGCGCCCGGACATCCAGGGCGGCGGAGACGGCGGGGACGAACCGTCGCCGCGCGGCGAGTGATTGCAAGCCATCGGCCGCAGGCCGGCCGGAGCCTTAACGGGCCTGCAAAGCCCGGCCGCTGCTCCGGCGGGCCGTACCTCACGCCGTCACGATCGATCCGCTCAAGGCGCGAGCGCTGGCTCCAGCGCCGGCACCAACCGGGCACGCTCGCGCCGTGCCGGAATGGCACGATAGACCTGCTTCGTGGCCTCGACGATGTGCACTCCCGCGAACGGCGCCGCGACCGTCGATCCCGCCCGCTCCCAGGCGACGGCCGAGCGCAGGAACCAGCCGCGCGCGACCGGCGGGACATGCAGCGCTTCACCCCATCCCGTCGGCGTGAACCAAGCCTCACGCAGGAGATGCGTGATCTGCGAGCGCGAATAAGGCCGCCCGTGGCCGAACGGCGTCGTATCCAAGCGCGCCCATACCCCGCGCCGATTTGGTACCACGATGAGCAGTCGCCCGCCCGCCGCCAGAACCCGCCAGACCTCGCGCAGCAAGGCGACCGGATCGTGCGCCATTTCGAGCGCATGCACGAGCAGCACCCGGTCGACCGCGGAATCGGTGAGCGGCAGTTCGAGCTCATCGACCAGGGCGGCAAGACCGGGCCGGTTCGTCGGCCACTTCACCACCCCTTGCACCGCGGGCATGAAGGCGAGGCAGCGCTCCGCCTCCTCGCGAAAGAGGCCGAGATAGGGGATCGGATAGCCTACCCCGAGCACGCTCATGCCGCGCGTGTCGGCAAAGCGCCGGCGAATGCCGCGGCCGACGAAGCGGCGCGCCACGATGCCGAGGCGCTGGGCGTAGAAGTTGCGCAAATCGACCACGTCGATGGACATGGCGGGAAGCTAGCATGGATTTATTTTGCCGTCGTTCGCAGGCGCTTGGCCGGAACGGCAGGTGGACGCGGCATCCGGCCATGACCGAGCCGCGGCGCCGGCGCGGCGATTCCATCGCCGGCCACCTTGCGCGCGATGTACGGGGCTGCCTAATTAAGCAATCGTGCTCGTGGATTCCGGAGCGATCGACATGGCCGCGCAAACTCATCTCTTCCCGTGCCTCAAGGACAATTACGGCGTGCTCCTGCACGATCCCGAAAGCGGCGCGACCGCGGCGATCGATGCGCCCGAGGCCGCGCCGGTCGAGGCCGCGCTGACAGCGACCGGCTGGCGGCTCACCGACATTCTCGTCACCCATCACCACGCGGATCACACCGGTGGCATCGCGGAGCTCAAGCAGCGCCATCGTTGTCGCGTTGTCGCTCCCCAGGGCGAGGCCGCGCGCATTCCGCTGGTCGATGCCACGGTGCGCGAGAACGACAAGGTCCGGGTGGGTGCGCTCGAGGCGCGCGTCTTCGAAACCCCGGGGCACACCGCCGGCCATATCAGCTATTTCTTTCCGGCCGACAAGCTTGCCTTCGTCGGCGACACGCTGTTCTCCATCGGCTGCGGGCGCGTCATCGAGGGCACGCCGGAAATGATGTGGCAATCGCTGTTGAAGCTGCGCGGCCTGCCGGACGACACGCGCATCTATTGCGGGCACGAATATACCCAGGCCAATATCCGCTTTGCGAAGACGATCGAGCCGCAAAACGCGGCGTTGCGCGCGCGCGCGGCCGAGGTGGAAAAACTTCTCGCGGCGGGCAAGCCCACCATTCCCTCGACCATCGGCGAAGAAAAGGCCGCCAATCCGTTCCTGCGCGCGGATATGCCGGAAGTGGCGAAGTCGGTCGGGCTGGCGGGCAGCCCGGCGTGGAAGGTGTTCGCAGAGATCCGCGAGCGCAAGAACAGATCGTGACGCGCAGCGCGGCCGCGCTAGTTTCGCTATTGAGCATCGGCGAGGACGGCTGCGCCTTTTTATCGCTTATAACCAGGGTGCATCGCTTCGGCGAATTATCGCGAGGCTATAGCCAACGGCTATGCCTATTTTCGGCCACGAGAAACATTCAAAGACTTTGCCCTCGCTATCAGCGCCAGGAGGCTGCCAATGAGAGCCGGGGAAAGGATCATCGCGGTGGTGATCGCACTGCCCTTGGGGATTCTGCTGTTGATCGCAGCTCCGACACTGGTTGCCGCGCAGGGCGAGACAGCTCGCATGAAATCGGAATACCGGCGCCCGCCGCCATCTACCGTGGAAAGTCAGACGCTGGTCGATCTCGGCCGCGATCTGTTCTTCGACCCGCAGATTTCCGCCTCCGGAAAAACAGCTTGCGCCAGTTGCCACTTCCCCGAACTGGGTTGGACGGTGACGGATGCTCGCAGCCGGAACGATTCCGGTAAGCTCACATCGCGCAAGTCGCAACCGCTGATCGGATTGGGGCATGCCGGCAAGGGCCCGTTCGGTTGGGACGGCCGCAACCCAAGTCTGGAAGCGCAAGCCAAGTCGTCGATCGCCACCGGCTCGATGTCGATGCGGGACACTGCGACGCCGGTCAAGGTCGAGGTGATCGAGGAACGATTGCGGTCGAACCCTGCCTACGCCGCAAAATTCCAGGCCGCATTGCCGGGCACGCCCATCAACATGGATTCCATCGCCCGAGCGATCGCCGCCTTCGAGCGGGCGTTGGAGCCCGGGCCCGCCGCGTTCGACCGCTGGGTCGAGGGGGACGAGAGCGCGATCTCCGAGCAGGCCAAGCGCGGCTTCGTGCTTTTCAACACCAAGGCGACCTGCTTTGTCTGCCACACCGGCTGGAGATTCACCGACGACCGGTTCCACGATATCGGCACGTCGACCACGGATCGCGGTCGCGGAGGCGAGCTTAAGGACGACCCATTGATGCAGTTTGCCTTCAAGACACCAACGCTTCGATCGGTGGCCTTGCGGCCGCCTTACATGCATGACTCATCGTCGGCCACCCTGTACGACGTGGTGAAACATTATGAAAAGGGCGGCATCGATCGTCCGAGTCGATCCCCGCTTCTGCTGCCGCTCCAGTTGACGGAGGAGGAGCGCCTCGACCTCGTCGCTTTCATGGAATCCCTGACGGGCGCGGTCGAGGATCCGCGTAAAACGCGTTAGCACGATGCTGTCCGCCGCCGAGGTGATCCGCCTCCTCGACCTCAAGCCGAATCCCGAGGGCGGACATTATCGCCAAACCTTCCGTGACTCCCGCACGGTGGACGGTGGGCGGGCAGCGTCGACCGCGATCTATTTTCTGCTCGCGCGCGGCGAACGCTCGCATTGGCACCGGGTCGATGCGGTCGAAGCCTAGCACTACCACGCCGGCGCACCGCTGGCGCTCGAGGTTGCGCTGGACGCCGAGGGCCCGGTCGAGCGCGTGACGCTGGGACCCGATCTCGCGGCCGGCGAACGACCGCAGGCGATCGTGCCGGTGCACGCCTGGCAGGCGGCGCGCAGCCTGGGCGAATGGACGCTGGTCGGCTGCACGGTGTCGCCCGGCTTCGACTTCAAGGGCTTCGAGCTCGCGCCCAAGGACTGGGCGCCGGTGGGTGGCTCGGTCTGAATTCATCTTCAGGTGTCGCGCTCGTCCGGCAACAGTCCGGCTGATCCCGCCTCGCAGCGAGGACGAGCGCCCTGGCCGCGGTGTCTGTCGCTCGCACGACGGCGGCCCGGCCCTCGCCCCGCTGCATCCGGTATCAAATCAGATACTGGCCGCCGTTTGCCGTCAGCGTAGACCCGGTGATGAAGCCGGCATCGTCGGAGGCGAGGAAGACGACGCAGCGCGCGATCTCCTCCGGCTCGCCCAGCCGGCCGAGCGGGATGTGCGGCAGGATATTCTTCTCCAGCACGTCCTTGGGCACCGCCTTCACCATCTCGGTCGCGATATAGCCGGGGCAGATCGCGTTGACGGTGATGCCGCTGCGCGCGCTTTCCTGCGCCAGCGCCTTGGTGAAGCCGAGCTCCCCCGCCTTGGCGGCGGAATAATTCGTCTGGCCCATCTGTCCCTTCTGGCCGTTGATCGAGGAGATGTTGATGATGCGGCCGAATTTGCGGCTGCGCATGCCGTCGATCACCGGGCGGCACATGTTGAACAGCGAATTCAGATTGGTGTTGATCACCGCTCCCCACTGCTCGGACGTCATGCGGTGGAACATGGTGTCGCGGGTGATGCCGGCATTGTTGACCAGCACCTCGACGGGACCCAGGTCCGCCTCGACCTGCTTGAGGCCGCCGGCGCAGGAGTCGTAGGCAGAAACGTCCCACTTGTAGACCGGAATGCCGTTCGCGGCCTTGAATTTTTGCGCCGCCTCGTCGTTGCCGCCGTAGTTGGCGGCGACCTTGTAGCCGGCGGCCTTGAGCGCCTTCGATATGGCTTCGCCGATTCCGCGCGTTCCGCCCGTCACCACCGCGACGCGTGACATGTGCACTCCTCCCTGTAATTTTCTATTTCCCCCGCGTCGGAACGACAGGCGGCGGACGCCAGAGCACGGATCAGGAACCGTCCGGTCCTGTCGTCTGTCCTTCTGTCGTCCGTCTTCTGTCGTTGTCCTCCCGCTAGCGCTCCACGCACATCGCGATGCCCATGCCGCCGCCGATGCAGAGCGTGGCGAGGCCCTTCTTGGCGTTGCGCTTCTGCATCTCGTAAAGCAGCGTGACCAGCACGCGTCCGCCCGAGGCGCCGATCGGATGGCCGAGCGCAATCGCGCCGCCGTTGACGTTGACCTTGGACGTGTCCCAGCCGAGGTCCTTGTTGACCGCGCAGGCCTGCGCGGCGAAGGCCTCGTTCGCTTCGATCAGATCGAGATCTCCGATATTCCAGCCGGCCTTCTTGAGCGCCGCGCGCGAGGCCGGAATCGGGCCGGTGCCCATGAGCGCGGGGTCGACGCCCGCATGCGCCCAGGAGACGATGCGGGCAAGGGGAGTCTTGCCGCGCTTGGCCGCCTCGCTCGCCTTCATCAGCACGATCGCCGCCGCGCCGTCGTTGATGCCCGATGCATTGGCGGCGGTGACGGTGCCGTCCTTGGCGAAAGCCGGCCGCAGCTTGGCGATGGCATCGAGCGTGGCGCCGTGCTTGGGATATTCATCGGTGTCGACGACGACATCGCCCTTGCGCGTCTTCACCGTCACCGGCGCGATCTCGTCCTTGAACCGTCCCGCCTTCTGCGCCGCCTCGGCCTTGTTCTGTGACGCCACTGCGAACTCGTCCTGCTGCGCGCGGGTGATCTGCCACTGCCGCGCGACGTTCTCGGCGGTGTTGCCCATGTGGTAGCCGTTGAAGGCATCCCACAGGCCGTCCTTGATCATCGTGTCGACCATCTCGAAGTTGCCCATCTTCACGCCGCTGCGCAGATGGGCGCAGTGCGGCGCCTGGCTCATGGACTCCTGGCCGCCGGCCACCACGATCTCGGAATCGCCGTTGAGGATGGCCTGGTAGCCGAGCGCGACCGCGCGCAAGCCCGAGCCGCAGAGCTGGTTGACGCCCCAGGCCGGGCTTTCGACCGGGATGCCGGCGGCGATCGACGCCTGACGGGCCGGGTTTTGGCCCTGACCCGCGGTCAGGATCTGTCCCAGAATGACCTCGGAGACCTGCGCCCCCTCGACGCCGGCGCGCTTGAGCGTCTCCTGGATGGCGGCCTTTCCCAATTCATGGGCCGGCAGTGCCGCAAAGGCGCCGTTGAAGGCCCCGACCGGCGTACGCGCCGCGCTGACGATGACGATATCGTCCTTCATCTCGCAACTCCTTTCGTGTCCAGCTGGACAGGGGCGGAAATCGCCCGTCGACTCACTATCGGCTCCCGGCAACGCCCGCGTGACGCGGGGGCGATCCGTCACCCCTGACCGCATTCCGTGGCCGCATCCTTGGGATGTGGGCGCGGGGCTGTCAATTGGAAGGATTGGCGGTCTGTTCTGCATCAATTGTGCGCGAGGGGACACCGGCGGCGCCGGCGGTACCGGCTTCCCGCCGCCGATAAAACGGTGGCCGGGCTCAAAAAAAACAGGCTATGCTGCCCATGGGATAGGCGTGAACCGAGCCCACCCATGTGCGCGGAACCGATCACCATCAAGAAATACGCCAGTCGACGGCTCTACAACCCCGGCGCGGGTTGCTACGTGACGCTCGACGAGCTCGGAGCCATGGTGGAGGACGAGGAGGATTTTGTGGTCCACGACGCCAACACCGGCGAGGACATCACGCATTCGGTGCTCAAGCAGATCATCCTCGAGCGTGCACGCCATGGCTAAGTCGGAACAACCCATCACCATCAAGAAATACGCCAACCGGCGACTCTACAATACCGGCACGAGCACCTATGTGACGCTCGAAGACCTCGCGAGCATGGTAAAGGCGGGCGAGGATTTCCTCGTCCACGACGCCAAGACCGGCGAGGACATCACCCGCCAGGTGCTGGCCCAGATCATCTTCGAGCAGGAGAACAAGGAGGGGCAGAGTCTGCTGCCCATCGCCTTCCTGCGCCAGCTCATCCGCTTCTACGGCGACAGCATGCAGATGCTGGTGCCGCGCTATCTCGAGGTCTCCATCGACTCGCTGACCCGCGAGCAGGAAAAATTCCGTCAACAGATGGCGCAGGCGTTCGGCGGCAGCCCGTTCGGCGCGCTCGAGGACCAGGTGCGGCGGAACATGGAAATGTTCGAGCGCGCGTTTGCCATGTTCACGCCGTTCGCGCGACGCGAGGGACAGGCGGCGGGGGAGTCGGATAAGGGTCCGCCGCAACCAGGGGCCAGCGGCGACGAAATCCACGATCTCAAGCGCCAGATGGAAGAGATGCAGAAACGTCTCGAGCGCCTGAGCGATAAGGACAAAGACAAGGATAAAACGTAAGCGCCGGCGTTATCGTCGTCCGCGAGACAGGCCCGCGCAAAAAGGCAGCGGATGACCACGCGGCTGCGCACCCGACACGCGGCACGCGCTTCCTCGACTGCCACGCCAGCGATAGATTCGGTTTGGCGCGACGGTTTCAATAGCCGAGCGCGCAGCCGTCCTTGCGCGGGTCGGAGCCCGCGATCAACACGCCGCGCTCCCGGTCGATACGGATCGCCTGCGCGCCGCCCCAGGGCGAGGGAGCAAGCACCACATCGTGACCGCGCGCCCTGAGGCCGTCGACACTCGCTTGCGGGAGACCGTGCTCGACGACGGTCGTCTGTCCCACGAAAAACGCTCGCGGGGCGTCGATCGCCGCCTGCACGTCCATGCCGTAATCGACCATGTTGCTGACGAGTTGCGCATGGCCCATCGGCTGGTAGTGCGCGCCCATCACCCCGAACGCCAGATCGCAGTGCCCGGCGCGGAAGGCGAGTGCCGGGATGATGGTATGCATTGGTCGCTTGTTCGGGCCGAACGCGTTGGGATGATCCGGATCGAGCACGAAGCAGGCGCCGCGGTTGGTCAGCATGATGCCGGTCTTCTCCGTGGCAACGCCGACGCCGAATGTGGAATACAGCGTATTGATGAGGGAGACCGCCATACGGTCGCGGTCGACCACGGTGAGATAGACCGTGTCGCCGCCGGCGGCGGACACGCTCGGCAGCGGCATGCGGCGCGCGCGGTCGATACGTCCGGCCAGTGCGGCCGCAAAATTCTTGTCGAGCAGGGCCGGCACCGAGGCGCGCATGAAAGCGGGATCGGCGATGTGACCATCGCGCATCGCATAGGCGCAGCGCGCCGCCTCCAGCGCAAGATGGAAGCGGTCGGGGCCGCGTGGATCGAGCTCGGCAAGATCGAAGCACTCCAGAATGTTGAGCAGCACCAGCGCGGTCAGGCCCTGCGCATTGGGCGGCAATTCCAAGAGATCGAGCCCGCGATAGCTCGTGGCGATCGGAGCGACCGCCTCGCCGCGATGACGGGCGAAGTCCTCGGCGGCGAGCAACGAGCCGCGGGCGACGACGGTTGCGATCATGTCGTCGGCGATCGGCCCCTCATAGAAGGCGCGCGGCCCTTTCGCTGCGATCGTCTTGAGGGTATCGGCGAGCGCCGGCAGCCTGACGATGTCGCCTTCGGCGGGGGGACGGCCCGCCAGGAGAAAATGGCGCGCGGCGCCGGCGTCGGCACGCAGCTTGCCGACGACGTGAGCCCAATCCCAGGCGATGCGCGCTGCGACGGGAAATCCGCTCTCGGCGTAACGGATCGCCGGGGCCAGGATGCGGTCGAGAGAAAAGCGGCCATGGGTCTCGAGGATCGCCGCCCAGGCATCGATCGCGCCCGGCACGGTCACGGCGTGGATCGAGTCGGATGCGATGGCGTGGATGCCCTGCGCCATCACCGCGTCGAGCGATGCGCGGGCGCCGGTGCGACCGGAGCCGTTGTAGCCCCAGACCGGCTCGCCCGGCACATCGAGCATGCAGAAGCAGTCGCCGCCGATGCCCGTCATCTGCGGCTCGATCACGCACAGCACCGCGACCGCGGTCACCGCCGCATCGGCCGCGTTGCCGCCGGCGCGCAACGTCTCGATCGCGGCGAGGCTGGCCAGCGGGTGCGAGGTTGCGGCCATGCCCTCGCAGGCGATGACCGGCGAGCGGCCAGGGAGCTGGAAGTCGCGGCTCATGGTGCTTGTGGCGATGTTGCACTATGCGATGATCAGCACGGTCGTCACCAGGGAGAGATGCAATGACATTGACGCTTGCCCAAGCCCGCACCATCCTCGACAAGACGCTCGCCGCCGCGCGCGACAAGAAATTCAAGCCGCTCGGCGTCGCGGTGGTCGACAGCCGTGGCGCGCTCCGCGCCTACGCCGAAGAGGACGGCAATCCGATCCTGCGGTCCAAGATCGCTTCGGGCAAGGCTTTTGGAGCGGTCGCCTTCGGCACGGGATCGCGACGGTTGCACCAGATCGGCGTCGAGCGTCCCCATATGGCGGCCGCGCTCATCGAGATGACCGGCGGCACGCTCGTGCCGGTGCCGGGCGGCGTGCTCATCCGCGACAAGGCGGGGGCCCTCGTCGGCGCCGTGGGCGTGTCCGGCGACACCTCCGACAACGACGAGGCCGCGGCGGTCGCAGGTATCGAGGGTGCGGGCTTCGTCGCCGAGACCGGCGGATGAGCCAGCATCATTTCGCCGCCGACCGCGCACGGGCGGCCAAGAGCGCAATCGCCTCACATTGAATTGCGATTTCGCTCCAAGCATTTGTTTGGCCGCATGATCTTATGCGAACAGTCCGCGGCTGTTCGGGATCGTGCGCCAGGCTGCCGCTTGCCTCACCCCGGCGCCCGCTCGGTACGCTCGAGCACGATCTGCTGGTACACCGGGCGAATCGAGAGACCGGCGATCACGTCGACGAAGCCGAGCACCGTGAGCAGCAGCAGGGTCGACGTCGCCGCACGCGGCACGAGCGCGAGCTCGGCGGCCATGGCAATGAACACGATGAACGAGAGCAGGTGATCCACGATCGACTTGCCGCCGGGACGGGCGGCTTTGACGACTTCGACGTAGAGCAGCAGCATGCCGATGGCGACGATGAGGTCGCCGGTAGTGACCGGCATGCGCCGGTCGAACACCGGCGGCATGGTGGGCTCGGAGACCAGCGGAATGGAGAATACCGTATCCGTAAACGGTATGTTGAGCAGAAAAATAACGATGTTGAAGAATGCGAACGGGAGCAGCAGCAGGGGAAAAGCGATCAGGTACATGGCTATTGGCTTTCTTCGCGCGGCATTGCCGGCGGAAAGTCTAGCAGCGGGTGTGAGGGGCGCAAAGCCGCAACGCGTGGACAGGGCTGACCCGGCTACCGTTGGCAGGGGCCGTCACAACCCCTTTGCCCGGCCTGCATCGCGCTGCTCCGTCGTCGGATCGGAACGTCCGGAGTGCTTACGTGACGCGCCTCTGCGGCGAACCAGTCGCCGCTTCGACGGATACGCTGCAACCCCGCCGTCAGGCCTCTTTCTTCGACTTGAGCACTTGGCGGCCCCGGTACATGCCGGTCTTGAGATCGATATGGTGGGGTCGGCGCAGCTCGCCCGAATCCTTGTCCTCGACATAGGTCGGGCGCGCAAGGGCGTCGGCGGAACGGCGCATCCCGCGCCTCGATGGCGATGTTTTTCGTTTCGGGACGGCCATGATCTAACTCCTGCTCTCTCTGGCGTCTTTGGCGCACATCGTCTGACGGCTGCCGCGTTCGGGACGCCGGGCTTATAGAGGATCGCACCGGTGAAAGCCAGTGCCGCATCGGGCGACGCGTTGCGTACGATCTCCTTGATCACCTGAGGGTTTTGACACAGTCCGCAAGCGCGGCCTGGGCCGCGGCACGCGCCTCGTAGATGCCGGCGAGCCGGCGCACCGCCGGCCCCGGCTGCTTGGCGCTGCGGCGGCGCGGGTTCGGCAGGATCGCCGCGAGCAGCGCGGCTTGGCGCGGACTGAGCGCGCGCACCGATTTGTTGAAGGCATAGCGGCTGCCGGCCTCGGCGCCGAACTGGCCGTTGGGTCCCCACTCCGCGACGTTGAGATAGATCTCGAGCACGCGCTGCTTGGGCAGCACGAGATCGATCCACAGCGCGAGCGGAAACTCCAGCGCCTTGCGCACGAAGCTGCGCCCCGGCCACAGGAACAGGTTTTTCGCGGTCTGCTGGGTAATGGTCGATACGCCCCGCGCTGCGCCGATGTCGTCGACATCTTCCAGCCGTTCGCGGAGCTCCTGCCAATCGATGCCGCGGTGGCTGCAGAAGCGGCCGTCTTCAGACGCGATCACGGTCATCGGCAGCGCCGGCGCCATGCGCGCGATCGGCACGAAGCTGTGCTCGACGCGCGCGCCCGTTGCCCAGCGCCAGAGCATCAGGGTGGAGACCGGATTGACGATGCGATAGAGCGGCGCCAGCAGATACGGCAGCAGCAGGACGACCCCGAGCGCAAGCGCCAGCGTCCAGGCCAGGCGGGCAAGCCGTCGGCGCGAGTGCCGCGGTTGCGTGGCGGGTCGCGCCCGCGGTCGTGCTGCAGACGGCATTGTCCAGCGAGCGTAGCGCGGCTGGCGCGCGAGCGAAATCCGGATCAGGCCCTTCGTCGGTCTGGAAAAAACAACGTTCCCGCGCGCAATCGACTCCGATCATCGCCGGGGCGCGGACGTCGTCCGCCGTTCGGCTCCTCGCTAAAATGGAAAGAGTCCGGTTGCCCGGACTCTTTCCAAGCGAAAGCGCTGGCGCGCTCAGCAATACGGAGCCATTTGCGCGCCCGCGGTGTCATACTGCGGGATGCACTGCGGCTGCGCCAACGAGGCCGTCGCCCCGCCCAGCGACACGGCAGCAGCGCTGAGCGCAACACCGCCAGCCAAAGCGAGGGCGAGCGCCAATTTCATCACCGTCGTCTGCATATTCATTCTCCAATGCTCTGCGTCCCCCGCCTGCGAGATGGTCTTGCCGGCAACTAGGTGCAACGCACAATTGTTTGAACTTGCTGTGACTGGAATGCCGTCAAAATGACGTTAAATCAGTATGATACCGATCACCTCCGCTTTTATAAGAAATTAATGCAACGCACTATTCCGGCTTCCTTTCGGCAAATGGAACCGGTGCGGGCTGGGCCTTGACGGCCTCCACGCGGCCGCCCAAGGCGCTGCCCCGATGCGGAGACAGACCCGATCACGGCGCTGGGCGGCCGCTACCTCCGCGCCGCGCCTGCATTGCAGCAAGCGGCTCGCCGCTGCTAAATCAGAGCAACACCACAACGGCGGGGAAGATCCGTGCCCAAGGACGCGATCGTCGCGCAGGAACTCGCGGACAAATTCAAGACCGAGACGGAGCAGCCCTATCTGCGCTACGTGCGCGGCGAGGGGCTCGACATCGTCAGTGCTCACTACGTGCCGAACCTGCGCACCGTCGAGCTCGAGCCATGGCCGCGCAAGGGTGGACGGGGCGTATTCATCAACCACGAAGCCTCGCGCACCTCGAACGACTGCTATGTCTGCGAGATCGCCCCGGGCAAGACACTCGCGCCGCAGCACCATCTGTTCGAGGAAATGATCCTGGTGCTCGCCGGCCGCGGCGCGACCACGGTGTGGAACAATGCCGGCGCGCGCGTCACCTTCGAGTGGAAGGCGGGCGCGATCTTCGCCATTCCGCTCAATTGCTGGTATCAGCATTTCAACGGCTCGGGTGAGGCGGCGGCGCGCTACGTCGCGGTCACCAACGCGCCCTCCGTCATCAACCTGTACGACGATCTCGATTTCGTGTTCGGTCACGCCCGCGACTTCAAGAACCGCTTCGCCGGCGAGGCCGACTATTACAGCGCCAAGGGCGAACAGACGGGCTTCCTGCTGCAGACCAATTTCGTGCCGGATGCGGTCAACCTGCCGCTGGTCGCCGCCAAGGAGCGCGGCGCCGGCGGCGGCCATATCCGCTTCAACATGGCGCGCGGCTCGATCGCGAGCCACATCTCCCAGTTCCCGGTCGGCACCTACAAGAAGGCGCATGCGCACGGGCCCGGCGCCCACGTCATCGTGCTCTCGGGCGAGGGCTATTCCCTGATGTGGCCGGAGGGCGAGGCGCCGCGCCGCTACGACTGGCAGGTCGGAACGCTCATCGTTCCGCCCAACGCCTGGTTCCACCAGCATTTCAATTCCGGACCGACGCCGGCGCGCTATCTCGCCTTCAAGCACTGGTCGCCACGCAACGCGCAGGGCGTGCCGATGTCGTGGATCTCGAACTCGGCTCGGCGGACGACAGGTCGACTATGCCGACGAGCAGCCGCTGGTGCGCCGCATGTTCGCCGACGCGCTCGCCCACCACGGCATCGCGCCGCGCATGGACGAGGCCTACACAGCCGAACTGGCGAGCCTGCCGCCGAAAGCGGCCTGAACCCGCGCCGAAGCGCAGCTCCGAGCCCGATGGTCACGAGCGGTCGCCATGGCCGAGAACAAAACCGAGGACACGCGCCGTCTGCCCTACCTGTTGCGGGTCATCGGCGCGCGCCCGCGGCTGATGACCTCGGTTGCGGTCGGGCTCGCGGTGATGGCGGTGTGCTGGCTGGGCGAGCAGACCGCCACCGCGCGCTGCGTCCTGGTCGCCTGGGATGCCGGCGTGGCGCTCTACCTAGTGCTGGTCGGGATGGTGATGGCGCGCTCGCGCATCGAGCACATCCGCCTGCATGCCGCCAGCCAGGACGAAGGAGGGCTCGGCATCCTGGTGCTCACGGTGCTGGCCGCGATGGCGAGCCTCGGCGCCATTGTCGCCGAACTGGTCAACAAGGAAGGCGGCAAGCCGAGCGGGATGCAGCTCGCGCTGGCGGCGATCACCATCGTGCTGTCATGGGTCTTCATCCACACCATCTTCGCATTGCACTACGCCCACGACTATTACGGCGAGCACGGCGCCAAGAAGAGCGGGGTCAACTTTCCCGCCGACGACAATCCCGATTACTGGGACTTCGTCTATTTCTCCTTCGTCATCGGCATGACCTGCCAGGTTTCCGACGTCGCGGTCGAGTCGCGGCTGGTGCGGCGCACCGTGGCCGCCCACGGCGTGTTGTCGTTCTTCTTCAACACCGCGTTGCTGGCGCTGACGGTGAACATCGCCGCGAGCGCGATCTGAAAGCGGCGCCGCGCTCGCCGGCTGCACTGCGCGCGTCAATGCCGCCGCTGCGGCGCCGCTTTTCATGGCGGCAGTTGCGCCGCTGGCGTCAACGGATGATTAACCACCGGCCGCGAGCGCGCGAAAATCTACGCAAATTTTATGTCCGCCTCCACTTTGCCACGCCGCGGAACCCATCCCGCCGCGATCGCGTTCTATGTCCCGTCGACGCTGGGTCGGTGGAGTGGAGACGCACATGGAAAAAGTCGCGCTCCTTTGTCTTTTGATCGCGATCATCGGGGTGCTGGCGGAAACGTCGCGGACGTCGCAGCCGCGGCCATAGCGCGCGCTCGCAGGGACAGCAGTCTCGTTCGGATCCGCAGGCGAAGGCGCGGCGTGTGGGACGCGCCTATTCCGCCGCCGTTCTGCCGGCGCCGCCCTGCCCGAAGCGGCGCTCGATGTAGTCGATCACCATCTGCTTGAAATCGGCCGCGACGGTTGCGCCGCGCAAGGTCACGGCCTTCTTGCCGTCGATGAAGACCGGCGCGGCCGGCTGCTCGCCGGTCCCCGGGAGCGAAATGCCGATGTCGGCGTGCTTGCTCTCGCCCGGTCCGTTGACGATGCATCCCATGACCGCGACGTTGAGCGCCTCCACGCCGGGATAGCGCCGCTTCCACTCCGGCATCGATGCGTGGATGAAGCCCTGGATGTCGCGGGCGAGCTCCTGAAACGTGGTCGAGGTCGTGCGCCCGCAGCCCGGGCACGCCGCGACCAGCGGCACGAACACGCGAAATCCCATGGTCTGCAGGATTTCCTGCGCCACCTTCACCTCCAGCGTACGGTCGCCGCCGGGCTCGGGCGTGAGCGAGATGCGGATGGTGTCGCCGATGCCCTGCTGCAGCAGGATACCAAGCGCCGCCGAGGACGAGACGATCCCTTTCGAGCCCATGCCGGCCTCGGTCAGGCCGAGGTGAAGCGCATAGTCCGAACGTTTGGCGAGATCGACGTAGACCGCGATCAGGTCCTGCACCGCCGAGACCTTCGCGGACAGGATGATATGGTCGCGCGCAAGCCCGATCTCCTCGGCGCGCTCGGCGGAGAGCAGCGCCGATTGCACCATGGCTTCGCGCGTCACCGCGCGCGCATCGATCGGGTTGGGCGAGTGCGCGTTCTCGTCCATCAGATGGGTCAACAGCTCCTGGTCGAGCGACCCCCAGTTGGCGCCGATGCGCACCGGCTTGTCGTGCTTGATCGCCGTTTCGACGATGGCGGCGAACTGCCGGTCCTTCTTTTCCTTGAAGCCGACATTGCCGGGATTGATGCGGTATTTGTCGAGCGCCTCGGCGCAGGCCGGATGGTCGGCGAGAAGCTTGTGACCGATATAATGGAAGTCGCCGACGAGCGGCACGCCAACGCCCATCTTGAGCAGCCGCTCCTTGATGCGCGGCACGGCCGCCGCCGCCTCGTCGCGGTCGACGGTCACGCGTACGATCTCGGAGCCCGCGCGCGCCAGCGCCGCCACCTGCTGCGCGGTTCCTTCGACATCGGCGGTATCGGTATTGGTCATGGACTGCACGACCACCGGCGCACCGCCGCCGACGAGCACGCCGCCGACATCGACGGACACCGACCGGCGTCGTTCCCGCGGCCCTGCCTCGGTCATCCCCCGGCTCCTTTGTACGCGAGCGGCTGGCGCTCTTTTGCAATCGGAAACACGCAGCAACTCGTTGCATTGTCGCATTTTCTGCGGCGAACAGGTACCCGCTTCACCGCAAAATGCTCCCGGGAAGTGCCAGACTGCGCTTGCGCCGTCAACGTGGCCGGTTCACGCGTACGATGCCGGGGGGACGACCGCAGTAGCAGCCAACGCGCAGGCGGATGATCCGGGAACCCGCGAGCCTCGCGGTTCGCGCGTTGCGGGCCTTGCCCCCTTGCGCGGGGCACGACAGCGCGGGGCAAAGCGTTCCCGCATCCGTCGCGGTCTCACGCTCCGTGGCAATGGGTGCAGATGCCGGTGAGCTCGATCACCGGCGATTTCGGCGTGAAGCCGGCGGCCCGCGCGGCCGAGGTGAGGGTCGCCGTGACCTCGGCCGAGGACGCTTCGCCGACGGCCCCGCAGCGCTCGCAGATCAGAAACACCACGAGCGCGCCGGCGGCGTGGTTGTGCACGCAGGCGATGAAGGCGTTGCGGCTCTCGATACGGTGCACGAGGCCGTTCTCGCGCAGGAACTCGAGCGCCCGGTAGGCGGTGATCGGCGCGGGCCGCGGGCCCTTGGGCGCAAGCCGGTCGATGATCTCGTAGGCGCCGAGCGGCTTGTGGCTGGCCAGGAGCGCGGCGAGCACCTTGCGACGGATCGGCGTCAGTCGCTGCCCGCGTTGCGCGCACAGCGCCTCCGCGACCGCCATGGCATCGGTCGAGCAGCGGTCGTGGTCATGGTCCGGGGCGAGGAATACGGCCGCTGGCCGCTCCCGCGATGATTTCGCTTTCGACATGAACGGACTTTACCCGTTTTGAGCGTATTTCACCTTTGTTGCACCGCCATAATTTAATATTGCAATGCAGCAATTTCATCCCCACATTTGGGAACCCCTCCCGAATTGTTCCCACCAACTGGGCTACGAATGTTCCCCATTCTGCTCGCAAACTTGGTTTCACGGGCGCTGACGCCGCGCAGCCCGCGCCGGCGCGCCGGGCCGCCCGGACGGGCCTGGAAGGGACAGGCGAAGCCGATCAACCTCGCCCTCCAGGGCGGCGGCGCCCACGGCGCTTTCACCTGGGGCGTCCTCGATCAGCTGCTCGACGACGGGCGGACCGAGATCGAGGGTATTTCCGGCACTTCGGCCGGCGCAGTGAACGCGGTCATGCTGGCCGACGGGCTCACCCGCGGCGGGCCGGACGAGGCACGCCAGCGGCTCGCCGATTTCTGGCGCGCGGTGAGCGTCGATGGCCACCTGCCCGACCTGCAGCGGGGCGTGGCCGAGCGGCTGTTCCCTTTCGTTCCCAGCCAAGGACTGTGGTTCGGCGCAATGTCGCGCATGTTGTCGCCCTATGATCTCAATCCGCTCAACATCAATCCGCTCAAGGAGCTGGTCGAGCGCTTCGTCGACTTCGCCGCGATACGCCGCCAGCGCGGGCTCGAGCTGTTCATTTCGGCCACCAACGTCCACACCGGGGAGCTGCGCGTGTTCACGCGCGCGGAGATCACGCCCGAGGCGGTGATGGCCTCGGCCGCCCTCCCGCTCGTTTTCCGCGCAGTCGAGATCGACGGCGTGCCCTACTGGGACGGCGGCTATAGCGGCAATCCCGCCGTCATTCCGTTCATGCGCGCCACCGCCACCGAGGACGTGCTGATCGTTCAGATCAATCCGCGCGAGCGGCGCAGGGTGCCGACCCGCGCGCGCGAGATCATGAGCCGCGTCAACGAAATCAACTTCAATGCCTCGCTGCTTTCGGAGCTGCGCGGGGTCGCGTTCGTCAACCGGCTCATCGACGAGGGACGGCTGCCGCGCGGGACGCGGCCGGGCGAATTCCGCCGGCTCAATCTCCATCGCATCATCATGGAGGAGCCGGGCGAGAGCTTCGGCGCGCGCAGCACGCTCAAGACCGACTTCGAATATTTCGAGACGCTCCGCAAGCTCGGCCAGCGCGCCACCCGGCGCTTTCTCGATGCGCATTTCGACGATGTCGGGCGCAGGAGCACGATCGACATGACGACAGAGGTTGCAGCCGAGCTGGTGGATTGAGCCGAGTGCGCAACAGCCGACTGCGCTATTCTCGACGCATGGTCCCTCCGGTGCTCACTGCAGAAGTTGGAACGGCGTGGCTCGAAATTTGCGTCGCCGACATCACCGCGCTCGATGTCGAGGCCATCGTCAATGCCGCCAACCGCACGCTGCTCGGCGGCGGCGGCGTCGACGGCGCCATCCACCGCGCTGCCGGGCCGGAGCTTCTGGCCGAATGCCAGACCCTGGGCGGCTGCGACACCGGCTCTGCCAAGATCACCCGCGGCTATCGGCTCAAGGCCAGCCACGTCATCCATGCGGTCGGGCCGGTGTGGGGCGGCGGCGACAAGGGCGAGGACGAGTTGCTCGCCTCCTGCTATCGCACCGCGCTGGTGCTCGCGGGCGCGCACAGCCTCACCTCGGTCGCGTTTCCCGCGATCTCGACCGGCATCTACCGTTTTCCGGCCGGGCGCGCCGCGCGCATCGCAGTCGGCACCGTGGCGGCGGAGATCGCGCAGGCGCCGCGCGGCATCAAGCGCGTCGTCTTCTGCTGCTTCTCACCCGACGCCGCCGAGTGCCACAAGGACGCGTTCGGCGATCTCGGCTTGGCGTGAGCCCCCGCGTCACGGCACGACGCGGCCGGACGTCCAGCGGCGCCGCGTTGGCGCGGCTGCGGGGAGCTACGGCGACGCTTCGTCGGGCCGGACCAGCTTGCCGATCGCTCGGAACTCGCCTCCGGCCGCGGACCGGGCGTGCGATTCGATGGCGCGATAAAGGCCAACGACCCGTTCGCCCACCGCGGTGACAACCGCACCGCCGCCATGGCGGCCGCCGGTCTCGGCCGTGACAGCGGGTTCACGCAGCGCATGGTTGAGCTCTTCGACCAGAAGCCACGCCCTGCGGTACGACATCCCGAGCGCCCGCGCTGCCGCCGAGATCGATCCGGTCGAGCGGATCGCTTCCAGCAGCGCAATCTTGCCCGGACCGATACGGTCTCCGCTCGCCAGATCGATCCGTATGGATAGCCGTGTACCCATGATCCTTGGCTCCCCGGGAGATGGCCGGAGAAGTCACGCCGATGGCGACCAAATCGTCAAGCGACATGTTGATCTTTGCCCCCGGACGCAAGTCCAGCGCGGCCATTCCATCACCATCCGTGTGGACGACGCGGATTGCGAAGGCTGCTGGAAGCCGATGCGCGGGGATGCCTGGGTCAGGTGAATTCCACAGGCTGGGTCGACGCCGCTCGCCGCTGCGACGATGCGACCAGCGATACCGCCTTGATCTGCGCATACACGTCCTGTCCCGGCCCGAAGGCCAGGACCCGCTGCGCGCGCCGCGTGACGCGGGCGAGGAGCTTGGGTCCGCCGTCCCGATGACCGATCGTGACTAGCACATTGATCTGCGCATCATCCAACGGCTGGATGTCCTTCACCCGCACCGGCACGACGTTCAAGATCGTTGTCTGGGATGGACGACCGATCGCCAAGCTCACGTCGGTGGCGGCGATCCGGACGCGGTGCGTGCTGCCCTCTTCCCCGATGCGTCCGGGTGACAGCAGCGTCTCGCCGTCGATGTCGAGCGTGGTCAAGGCGTCCTGCGCCAGGAACGCCCCGACACGCGCCTCGAGGACGGTCGCGGCCTGCGCACCCCGCGCGACCGGCAGCCGGCTATCGGCGAGCAGATCACTGAGCGGACCCGCAGCCACAACCCGCCCGGCGTCCAGCAGCACCATGTAATCGGCGAGGCGTTCGATCTCGCTGATGTCATGGGTCACGTACAGCACCGGGACCGAGAGCGAAGTATGCAGGGCCTCGAAATAGGGAAGGATTTCCTCCTTGGTCATGCGGTCGAGCGCGGACAGCGGCTCGTCCATCAGGAGCAGGCGCGGCTGCGCGAGCAGCGCGCGCCCCAGCGCGACGCGCTGGCGCTCGCCGCCCGACAGCGCGCCGGTCGCGCGGTCGAGCAGATGCGCGATCCCGAGCAGACCCACGACGTCATCAAGCCGGACATCCTCCGGCGTCCCGGCCTTGAGCGCGCGGCGATAGCCGTAGAGCAGGTTCTTGCGCACGGAGAGATGCGCAAACAGGCTGGCCTCCTGGAAGACGTAACCGACCGATCGTTGGTACGGCTGGCGAAAGGTGCCATTGCCGTCGTCCTGCCAGGCGTCGCCGCCGACCACGAGGCGCCCGGGGAGGCGATTGAGCCCGGCCACGCAGCGCAGAATGGTGGTCTTGCCGCAGCCGGAAGGTCCGAACAGCGCCGTGATGCCTCGCATCGGCGCTTCGAATGCCACGTCGAGCTCGAAGCGGCCCAACACGCCGTGGTAGCGGGCAGCGATCGTCGTGTCGAACCGAGTCATGTCCCCGGTCGTGCAATCCGCTTCTCGAGAACCATCATCGAAAGGATGACCGCGAACGAAAATACCAGCATTCCAACCGCCAGAATATGCGCCTGCGCCCACTGCAGCGACTCGACGTAGTCATAGATGGCGACCGAGAGCACCTTGGTCTCGCCCGGAATGTTGCCGCCGATCATCAGCACGACGCCGAACTCGCCGACGGTGTGGGCGAAGCCGAGGACGGCGCCGGTCATGAAGCCCGGACGCGCCAACGGCACGGCGACCGTCCAGAAGGCATCCCATGGCGAGGCCCGCAGCGTCGCCGCGACTTCGAGCGGCCGATCGCCAAATGCTTCGAAGGCGATGCGGATCGGCTGCACCACGAACGGCATCGAGTAGATGACCGATCCGACCACCAGCGCCTCGAACGTGAAGGCGAGGGAGCGCAAGCCGAACAGGCTGCCGATCCAGCCGCCGGGACCGTTCGGCCCCAGCGCGATCAGAAGATAAAAGCCGAGCACCGTCGGGGGCAGGACGAGGGGCAGAGCCACGATCGCGGCGATGGCTTCCTTCCAGCGGGCCTTCGAGCGCGCCAGCCACCAGGCGACCGGCGTTCCCACGACGAGAAGAACGATCGTCGCGATCGACGCCAGCGCGAGCGTCAGCCGTATTGGTGACCAGAGCTCCGCCAATTCGAGCATCGCCAGCCGATCTTATTCCGTGCTCGTGCCGTATCCGAATTTTTCAATGACCTCGGCCGCCTCAGGGCCTTTGAGAAAAGCGACGAACGCCTGCGCCGCCTCTTGACCGGCGCCACTCTTGAGCATGACGGCGTCCTGGAGGATTGGGCTGTAGAGCTTCGCCGCGACGATCCATCGGGATCCGCCCTGCCGCTCGATGACCTGCGACAGCGCCACGAATCCGAGTTCGGCATTGCCGGTGTCCACGAACTGGAAGGTCTGCGCGATATTGCTCCCTTGCACGATCTTGCCAGCCAGCTTGTCGTACATCCCGAGCGCCTTCATGGTCTCGACGGCCGCCGCGCCGTAGGGAGCGGTGGCAGGATTGGCGCTCGCGATCTTGTTGAATTTGTCGTCTCGCAAGGTCTGCTCGCCCTGCACCAGCGCGGGATCGGTGCTGAACAGGACAAGCTTGCCGACCGCATAGGTGAACAGCGTGTCACCGACCGCGAGGCTCTCGTCGACGAGCTTCTTCGGCGTGCTTTGATCGGCCGAAAGAAAGACCTGAAACGGCGCCCCTTGCTTGATCTGTGCATAGAACTGTCCGGTCGCGCCGAAGCTCAGGATCACCCGGTGACCCGTGCTCCGTTCGAACAGTTGCGCGATCTGTTTCGCTGGCCCGGTGAAATTCGCGGCAACCGCGACGTTGGCGTCGGCCGCTCGGCTTGCATCTGGCGTGCCGGTCGCGATCGCCGCAGCGACCATCGCCGCCGCAAAGGAACGGATGCCGGCGAGCGCCGAAGCGGATTTGGTCGGCAACATGGCGGCTTCCCTCGATATGTTCAACCGTATATATCGACTTCTAGCCGCCCGGTGGCGCCGACTTCAAGCGTTATTTTCCGCCGGATATATCGCCGACGACGGAGCGAAGCCGCTGCAAGCGGAGAGTTACGGCGCGGCGGCGTCGCCGGTGCGCGAGGCTAATCCGCCAATATGAGCTCTTCGGCGAGCGCCGCGCAGCCGATCAAGCCGGGTTGCTCGCAGGTCACGAGCAGGGTCGGGATCGCCGCGAGCAATGCCTCGTAGGGCGGATGCGCCTCGAAGGCGGCGCGGAACTGCGGCTCGTCGAGCAGCGGCCCCAGCCCGCCGGCGACGCCGCCGGTGAGGTAGACGCCGCCGAGCGCTTTGAAGGTGAGCGCTAGGGAGCCGGCAAAGCGCCCGAGCAGCCGCACGAACAGCCGCGTCGCCGCCTGCGCCGACGGCTCGCGCGCAAGCGCGCTCGCAACGATGGTCTCCGCCGCGTGGCAGGGAGTCCCCGGATCGAGCGCCCGCGCGAGCCGCACAAGACCGGGGCCGGACAGCACGGTTTCCGCGCTGACCGCGCCGCACTCATGCCAAAGGCGCACGAACACGTCGATCTCGTCCACAGCCTGCGGGCCGAAGCAGGCATGGCCGCCCTCGCTCGCGATCACGTGCCAGCGGCCGCCGGCCGGCAGAAGGGCGGCGACGCCGAGGCCGGTGCCGGGGCCGAGCACGAGCTTGACACCGTCGCGCGGCGCCGTGGGTTGACCCAGCGGCCGCGTCTCCGCCGCGCCGAGGCGCGGGAGCGCCCAGGCGATGGCCTCGAAATCATTCACCACGCGCAACTGTGAGAGTCCGAAACGGTCGGCGAACTCGCCGCGGCGAAACCGCCAGGCACGATTGGTGAGCGCGACCTCCTCGCCGTCGATCGGCCCGGCGACCGCCAGCGTCGCCGCGCGCGGGCGCGCCCCGGTCTCCTCGAGGTAGCGCGCGACCGCCGCCTCGAGGTCGGCAACCGTATCGTTGTGGATCACCAGGATGCGCTCAGGCCGCCCGCCGGCATTGGCGAGCCCAAAGCGGCTCTTGCTGCCGCCGATATCGCCGAGAAGGACGGATGACATCACGTTGAGACAACGCTCCCGACCGCCATCCTTTCCATCCTCGGGCAACTCGCGGCACGCGTCAATTTGGCGACGGTCCATGCTCGATTTTCGCCGACTGACCCGGATCTGGATCGGGTCATGTCCGACTTGCAGATAATAAGGAAGCTTATTATATGTCGCCTCACCAATTTGGGGACAACAACCATGGCTACCCGGGCGGATCGAGAATTGGCCTTCTCCATCAACGATGTAGCTCGACTGCTGCGGACCCACGCGGATCAGAAGGCGGCCCTGCTCGGCATGACCCGCGCGAAATGGGCGGTCCTGGCCCGCCTCGATCGTTCGGAGGGCCTCAAGCAGACCGAGCTCGCGGAAATGCTCGATCTGCAGCCGATCACGCTGACTCGCCTGCTCGATCGCCTCTGCGACAACGGCCTGATCGAGCGGCGCCCCGATCCCGACGACCGCCGCGCCAAGCGGCTGTTCCTGACGCCGGCGGCACGGCCGCTGCTGGAGCGCTTGAGCGACCTCGGGGAGGATTCTGATGGAGACGGCGCTCGCCGGGCTCGGCCGGTCCGAGGTGGCGGCGCTGCTCGCCAGCCTTTCCACCGTCAAGGAAAACCTGCGGCAGGCCATCCACAAGCGACAATCAAGCCCGGAGCAGCGTTATGGCTGAGACGGTCCTCAAGCTTTCGCGCGAGCCGCCTGCCGCGCCTGCCCCGAGCAGGACGTCGCTGCTGCGCGTGGGGCGTGCCCGCGCGCGCATGATCCTGCTGGTCATGGTGCCGGCGCTCGCGCTCGCCATCGGGCTCGGCTTCTACCTGATGGGCGGGCGCTACATCTCGACCGACAACGCCTATGTGGGCGCGCAGAAGGTGCTCATCACGCCGGACATTTCCGGCAAGGTCAGCCGCGTGTTTGTGCGCGAAGGCGAGCACGTCGTCGCCGGCGACAACTTGTTCGAGATCGATCCGCTTCCGTTCCAGCTCGCGCTCAGGCAGGCGCAGGGCAAGCTCGCAAGCGTCCGCACCGACCTTGCCAATCTCAAGAGCAACTACCAGTCGCTCAGCCGTCTCGTCGAGCTCGGACAACAGGCGGTCGAGGTCAAACGCCGGGACGTCGAGCGCAAGACCGCGCTCGCCGCCAATCACAGCGGCACGCAGGTCGAACTCGACAACGCCACGACGGCCGTGCTGACGGCGGAACTGCAGTTGCAGCTGGGTCGGCAGCAATTGACCAGCACGCTGAATCAACTTCTGGACAACCCCGATCTGCCGCTCGAAGACTTTCCCCCCTACCAGCAGGCCAAGGCGGCGCTGGACCAGGCGCAGCGCGACCTCGACCATACCGTGCTCAAGGCCCCGATCGGCGGCACCGCGACGCAGGTCGACAACATCCAGCTCGGTCGCTTCGTCAGCGCCGGCACGCCGGTGTTCAGCGTGATCGACGACGATGCGCCCTGGGTCGATGCCAATCCGAAGGAGACCGATATCACCTATCTGCGCGTCGGCCAGAAGGCGGACATCGAGGTCGAACTCGTTCCCCGACCGCACCTTCCACGGCACTGTGGCCTCGGTCAGTCCCGGCACCGGCGCGCAATTCGCAATCCTGCCCCCGCAGAACGCGAACGGCAATTGGGTCAAAGTGGTGCAACGCGTGCCGGTTCGCATCGTCTTCGACCGCGGCCAGGATCTCGCGCTGCTGCGCGCGGGCATGAGCGTCACGGTCGACATCGATACCGGGCGACGGCGCACGCCGGCCGCGTTGTTCGGCGCGACCTCGAGTCTCGCCAAGGAAGCACCGCGGTGAGCGCGAGCGTCGCTCCGGCCTCCAATATGCGCCGCGTCATGGTGACGATCTGCGCCATGAGCGCGACCATCATGCAGGCGCTCGACACCACGATCGCCAACGTGGCGCTGCCCTACATGCAAGGGAGCCTGTCGGCCTCGCTCGACCAGATCAACTGGGTGCTCACCTCCTATATCGTCGCCTCCGCGATCATGACCGCGCCGATCGGCTGGATCGCCGAACGGTTCGGGCGCAAGCGGCTGTTCATCGTCTGCACCGCCGGATTTACCGCCGCATCGATCCTGTGCGGCCTGGCGCAGAACATCGAGCAGATGGTCGCCTTCCGGCTGCTGCAGGGCGCGTTCGGGGCGGCGCTGGTGCCGCTCTCGCAGTCGGTCATGCTCGACTCCTATTCCGCCGAGGAGCGCGGCTCGGCGATGGCGATCTGGGGCATCGGCGTGATGCTCGGTCCGATCATGGGACCCACGCTCGGTGCGTGGCTGACCGACAATTACAGCTGGCACTGGGTGTTTTTCATCAACCTGCCGGTCGGCATCTGCACCGTCATCGGTCTGATGCTGTTCATGGACGAGACCAGGCAGCGCAACGATCGGCGGTTCGACTGGTTCGGCTTCCTCGCGCTCGCCGTCGGCATCGGCGCGCTGCAATTGATGCTCGATCGCGGCGAGCAGGTCGGCTGGTTCGATTCGTCCGAGATCGTCGCGGAAACGATCGTGTCCGCCGCCGGCTTCTACTTCTTCGTGGCGCATTCGCTGACGGCGACGACGCCGTTCGTGCGCCTTGATCTGTTCAAGGATCGCAATTTCGTCGCCGGCTGCCTGTTCATGGTTGTGATCGGGGTCGTGCTGTTCGGCACCATGGCGCTGGTGACGCCGTTCATGCAGAACGTGATCGGCTATCCGATCCTGACGGCTGGCATTCTGCTGGCCGGGCGCGGCGTCGGCACGCTCATCGCGATGATCATGGTCGGGCGGCTGTTGAAGCTGATCGAAGCCCGCTATCTCGTGCTCGGCGGGCTCCTGCTGGCCGTCTTCACGCTCCATCGGATGGTCGCCTTCACCGATCAGACGTCGTCGCAGACGATCGTGCTTGCAAGCGTCATCCAGGGCTTCGGCCTTGGTCTGGTATTCGTGCCGTTGAGCACGGTCGCCTTCACCACGCTGCCCGACCGCCTGCGCACCGAAGGCGCGGCGATTCTCACGCTCGTCCGCAATATCGGCAGCTCCATCGGCATTTCGATGGTGATCGCGCAGCTCACCAACACGACCGTGCGGATGCATGCGCATCTCGCGGAATTCGTCACGCCGTTCAGCGATCCACTGAAGATGCCGGACGTCGCGTCGATCCTGAACACGGCGACCGATACCGGTCGCGCGATGATCGAGCAGATCATCGCGCAACAGGCCGCGATCATTGCCTATGCCAACGATTTCAAGCTGCTGATGTATCTCACGCTGGCGACCATTCCGCTGGTATTCCTGATCGGATCTTCGCGCGTCACCGGCACGACGGACCCAGCGGCACACGCGTTCGAATGACGCTTCGGCTGCGTCCGGGCGCGACGCGCCCTAAATTCTCTGATTGTGCGCATATTCCATTCGGAAACCGGCTGCCACCTCCGATCAGGTGGGAGCAGCTTTTCCGCAACATGCGCTACAGCGTTTTCCAGCTGGTTTGATTCAGCATCGTACGTTCACAGGTGTCACCCGCGGGCTTGACCACGCAAGTCGGATTTATCCGACTTGCGCACTTGGGAATCCGAACTCGGGTAAACCCGAGTTCGGATGTCCATCTATTCTTCGCAATAGCTTACCGCGTCTTTGCCGCGATTCTTTTGCCAGGGAGATGGATGCGCGGGTCAAGCCCGCGCATGACAACCTCATAAGGATCAGCACTGGTGGAAAATGCGCTAATACGACCGCGGCAGGCCGAGCACGTGCTCGGCGAGATAGGACAGGATCAGGTTGGTCGAGATCGGCGCGGTCTGGTAAAGGCGGGTCTCGCGGAACTTGCGCTCGATGTCGAATTCCTCGGCAAAACCGAAGCCGCCGTGGGTCTGCAGGCACATGTCGGCCGCCGCCCAGGAGGCGTCGGCGGCGAGTAGCTTCGCCATGTTGGCCTCGGCGCCGCAGTCGCGCTCGGCCTCGTAGCGGGACGCGGCCTCGCGCACCATGAGCTCGGCCGCGCGCATCTGCGCATAGGCGCGCGCGATCGGAAACTGCACCCCCTGGTTCTGGCCGATCTGCCGGCCGAACACGACGCGCTCCTTGGCGTAGGCGGCGGCCTTGGCGATGAACCACTTGGCGTCGCCGATGCACTCGGCCGCGATCAGGATTCGCTCGGCATTCATGCCGCTGAGGATGTAGCGGAAGCCCTGCCCCTCCTCGCCGATGAGATTTTCCGCTGGAACGCGCAGGTCGTCAAAGAACAGCTCCGTGGTCGCGTGGTTCATCATCGTGCGGATCGGATTGATGCTGATGCCCGTGCCTTGCGCGAGCCGCATGTCGACGAGAAATACGGACAGACCGTCGGTGCGCGTTCTTGCCTGCTCGCGCGGTGTGGTGCGGGCAATCAGCAGCAGGAGATCGGAATGCTCGGCGCGCGAGGTCCAGATCTTCTGGCCGTTGATGATGTAGTGGTCGCCCTCACGCAACGCGGTGGTGCGCAAATTGAGGGTATCGGAGCCTGACGTCGGCTCGGTGACCCCGAAGGCTTGCAGCCGCAGTTCGCCCGCCGCGATCGCCGGCAGCCAGCGCGCCTTCTGCGCCGCGCTGCCGTGCCGCAGCAGCGTGCCCATGGTGTACATCTGGGCGTGGCAGGCTGCGCCATTGCAGCCCGATGCCTGGATTTCCTCCATGATGGCGGCCGCGGCCGTCATGGTGAGCCCGCTGCCGCCATATTGCTCCGGGATCAGCGCCGCCAGGAAACCGGCCTGCGTGAGCGCCGCGACGAATTCGGTCGGATAGGCGCGCTCGCGATCGAGCCCGCGCCAATACTCGCCGGGGAACTTGGCGCAGAGCGTGCGAACGGACGCGCGGATTTGCGCGAGGTCGTCCGGCGGGGGTTGCAACTGCGTGTCGACCATTGTGTGCCCATTGGGCCGGAACGACCCTACCACCATCCGAGTTTCGGGGGCACGCCTGCGCGCCTCACACCAGGGGCACTAACCGGCGACCGTCATCCTGAGGCGCCCGCCGAAGGCGGGCCTCGAAGGATGAGCGGCCCCTGGCTCGCGGCAATATACGGGCCGTCGCCCACCGATCTCGGGTTTACCCGAGATCGGATTCTAGAGCGCGCAAGTCGGCAATAGCCGACTTGCGGTGGCTCGCTTCGCTCGCACCTCAGGGTGACGGTGAGAATGAGTCATTGTTAGTGGCCGTTGGTATCACACCGGGTCCCATGAGAAGACATCGGTCGAGCGCTCGAGCGGCGTGAACGAAGGCCCGAGCGCCCCCTTGAGCTGCTGGTCGAGCTTCTCGGGACTCCAGCCATCGGAACGATGGATGGTGCGAACCGGTCGCGGCTGGTTGAACAGGAAAATCTCGTTGTTGCGCACGCCGAAAATCTGGCCGGAAATTCCGTCCGCGCGGTCGGAGGCAAGATAGACCGTGAGCGGCGCGATCTTCTCCGGCGTCATTTGCTGGAAGCGCTCGACCCGCGCCTTCTCCTCCGGAGTTTCCGCCGGAATCGAATCGATCATGCGCGTCCAAGCGAACGGCGCGATGCAGTTCGATCGCACCTTGAATCGCTGCATGTCGAGCGCAATCCCGCGCGAAAGCCCGACGATGCCGAATTTCGCCGCCATATAGTTCGCCTGACCGAAATTGCCGACCAGCGCCGAGGTCGAGGTCATGTGCACGAAGGCGCCGGAATTCTGCTCGCGGAACTGGACCGCGCAGGCGCGGCTCATGTTGAAGGAGCCGTTGAGATGAACCGCCAGCACGTCCGACCAGTCCGACCAGCTCATGCGATGGAAGATGCGGTCGCGCAGAATGCCGGCATTGTTGACCAGGATATCGACCCGGCCGAAGGCGGCAAGCGCGGCTTTCACGACCTCGTCGGCGTTCTTCGGCTCGGCAATGGAGAGAGTCGAGGCGATCGCTTCGCTGCCGCTGCGCTTGATCTCGTCGACCACCCCCTGCGCAGGGCCCGCATCCGCGCCGGCGCCCTCGAGACTCGCACCGATGTCGCAGACGACGACACGGGCGCCTTCCCGCGCCAGCAGCAGCGCAATGCCGCGACCGATGCCGCGACCGGCGCCGGTGACGATGGCGACCTTGCCGGTGACGATGCCTGTCATCGAGCTGCCCCTTCACTCCGACCACGGGCCGTGTTGGCCTAACGACGGACGACGGACGACGGTTATCCCTCCCCCATCGTGCGACGGCCGTCAACGCCACACCTCGTCGGCGACCTCCACGATCATCCGTAGTTTCGCCCATTGCTGATCCTCGGCAAGCGTGTTGCCTTCCTCGCTCGAGGCGAATCCGCACTGCGGGCTCAGGCACAACTGATCGAGATCGACGAACTTTGCGGCCTCGTCGATGCGCCGCTTGATCCGGTCCTTGGTTTCGAGCTCTCCCGTCTTGGTCGTCACCAGGCCAAGCACCACCGTCTGGCCCTTGCGCACCCGCCGTAACGGCTCGAAGGTGCCGGCACGATCGGTGTCGTATTCCATGAAATAGCCGTGCACCTTGATGCGGTCGAACAGAATTTCGGCCACCGGGTCGTAGCCTCCGGCGCCCATGAAGGTCGAACGGTAATTGCCGCGGCACAGATGCATGGTGATGGTCATGTCGGAGGGGATGTCCGACATCGCGGTGTTGATGAGGTCGGCATAGCGCTCGGCCAATTTCTGCGGGTCATCGCCGCGGCCCTGCTGGGTCTTGCGGTAGTTGGGATCGCACAGCATCGCGATGAACACTTCGTCGAGTTGCAGATAGCGGCAGCCGGCGTCGGCGAAGGCGCGGACCCCCTTGCGGTAGGCGGCGCCGAGGTCGGTGAAGAACTGCTCGAGCGACGGGTACTTCTTCTCGCTGACCGCGGCGCGGCCGGTCCGGCCATAGAGCGCCGACGGCGCGGGGATCGTGATCTTTGGCGTTCGTGTCGTATGCGCCCTGACGAACTTGAAATGCTCCAACATCGGGTGGTTGGAAAACCCGACCTTGCCGACGATGCGTGCGCCCTCCGCCCGGGTTTGCAAGCCCTGGAACGCAATGCCTTGCTCCATGGTGTAACGTTCGGCACCGTCGAGCCCCCAGAGGAAATCAAGGTGCCACCACGAGCGGCGGAACTCGCCGTCGGTGACGGCCTGAAGCCCGACCTCCTCCTGCTTCTTGATGGCGCGCTCGATCTCGCGGTCCTCGACCGCCCTGAGCTCGTCCGGCGTGATCTCGCCCTTGGCGCGCTTCTCACGCGCGTCCTTCAGGGACGCGGGCCGCAACAGGCTGCCGACGTGGTCGGCGCGGAACGGCGGCGTGGTTCGCTTCATTTGTTGTACCCCTGTGATTCTCTCACCTGATTGGACGACCGAGGACGGAGGGCAAAGGACAGTGGGGGGTCCATCGTCTGTCCTCTGCCTTCTATCGTCCGTCACCCCCACACCTCATCGGCCACCTCCACGATCCGCTGCAGCTTCGCCCATTGCTCCTCCGCGGCCAGGATATTGCCTTCCTCGGTCGAGGCGAAGCCGCATTGCGGGGAGAGGCAGAGCTGATCGCGGTCGATGAACCTCGCGGCCTCATCGATCCGGCGCTTGAGCTCGTCCTTGCCTTCGAGCTTTCCGCTCTTCGAGGTGACGAGGCCGAGCACCACCGTCTTGCCCTTGGGCACGAAACGCAGCGGCTCGAAGGTGCCGGCACGCTCGCTGTCGTATTCCATGAAATAGGCGTCGATACCGATTTCGTTGAACAGGATTTCAGCCACCGGCTCGTAGCCGCCGGACGCCACGAAGGTCGACTGGAAGTTGCCGCGGCAGAGGTGCATCGCCTTGGTCGCGTCGGCAGGGAGGTCGGAGATCGCCGCGTTGATCAGGCCGGCATAGACGTGCGGCAGCTGCTGCGGGTCCTCGCCGCGGTTGGCGACGAATGCGCGCAGCTTCGGATCGCAGAGATAGGTGAAGTTGACCTCGTCGAGCTGGAGATAGCGGCAGCCGGCATCGGCGAAGGCGCGTACCGCCTTGCGATAACTCTCGCCGAGATCGCGATAAAACTCATCCATATCGGGATAGATTTCCACCGGCACCGCGTCGCGCCCGTAGCGAAAATGCAGCGACGAGGGCGACGGGATGGTCATCTTCGGCGTCGCCTTGGTGTGCGCAGCGACGAACTTGAAATGCTCGACCATGGGATGCGCGCGGTAGGAGCCGAGCTTGCCAACGACGCGCAGCATCATCGGTTTGGGTTGCGGACCCTGGAACTTGATCTTGCGCTCGCCCAGATAGGCCTCGACACCGTCAAGACGCCCGAGAAAATCGTAGTTCCAAAAGGCGCGGCGGAATTCGCCGTCGGTGACGGAGCGAAGTCCGACCTCCTCCTGCTTGCGGATCACCTTCTCGATCTCGCGGTCTTCGATACTCGCGAGTTCCTCCGCGCTGATCTCGCCGCGCTCGCGCTTGGCGCGCGCCTCTTTGAGGGCGGCAGGGCGCAGCAGGCTTCCCACGTGATCGGCGCGGAACGGCGGCTTGATGCGGAGCATGATCTGTCGTCTTTCTCAGTTGTCGTCGCCCCCGCGCAAGCGGAGGCCCATATTCCAGCGCCTGTGGTTATGGGTCCCCGCTTGCGCGGGGACGACTCCAACCAAGAACACTCGCAGCTCTCACTCCGCCGCGGCAAGCGCCTCCGCCTGCTTCTGCAGCACGAAGTCGTACCTGATCTCGTAGAACGGCGTGGAGAGCACTTCGCCGGTTGGCGCCTTGCCCGGGGGCTTCTTCACGAATTCGACGATCAGCGGCGCCTTCACGCCGTAGACCACGTCGCTATCGATGAATTCGTCACCCTTCTGGAACAGATGGGTGACGCAGGCGTGGTACCCCGGCGCCGTGATGGCGAAATGGATGTGGGCGGGCCGCATATGGCTGATATTGGTGCGGTTCATGAGCTCGCCGACGGTGCCGTCCATCGGGATGGTGTAGGAGATCGGCGCCACCGTGCGGATGGCATAGTTGCCGTCGCTCTGCGATGCGGTAAAGCCCGCGCATCCACGGACCGCTGACGTCGCGCTGGTCCTCGTATAGGCCCTCGCCGTCGGTCTGCCAGAGGTCGAGCACCGCGCCCGCGATCGGCTCGCCGCCGAGCCCCTTGACCGTACCGGTGACGAAGCAGGGGATGCCGGGCGCGCCGTCCGCCATGTTGCCGCCATGCGCGATCGAAGGCGCGTTGGGCACGTGGAACGGCCCTTCGACCGTGCTCGGCGTCGCCCCGCTCGGCCGGCGGTGATTGATCGCGTCGACCAGCATGCTCACGCCCAGCACGTCGGAGGTCAGGATGAACTCCTGCCGCTTCTGTGAGCACAGCTTGCCGGTGCGGGTGAGCCAGTCGATCGCGGTCGCCCATTCGGCCTCGGTCGGCTCGATGTCGCGCACGAAACCGTGGAGATGCTTGATCAGCGATTGCATGATCTGCCGCAGGCGCGGATCGGGAATGTCCTTCCAGCGCTCGAGCGCGACATCGGTCAGGTTGTCTTCGGTCACATAGGGCATGGCTGTCTCCTCCATCGGCTCTTCCTGCCGTCTTGCCGCATGATGTCCTGCCGCACGGCCTCTAACCCGAGATCTCGCGGCGCACGATCTCCGCGCCTTCGACCATGGCGCGCATCTTTCCGAACGCCGCCGCGCGCGGAAGATATTTGAGGCCGCAATCCGGCGCCACCACGATCCGCTCCGCCGCAGCAAACGGCAACGCCTTGCGAATGCGCGCGGCCACGGTTTCCGGGGTCTCGACGGCCGGATCCGCGAGGTCAATGACGCCGAGGATGATCGTCTTCGAAGGCAATTGTTGCAAGATCGAAAGATCGAGCTTGGGCTGCGCCGCCTCGATCGAGACTTGATCGACCGCCGAGTGCTCGAATTCGGCCAGGAAAGAATAGCCGGAGGGCTTTTCCTTCACCACCGCGGCATAGCCGAAGCAGATATGCACGGCGGTGGTCCCGCCGGCGCCTTCGAGCGCCCGGTCGAGCGCCTTGATCCCGATATTTGCGGGCCCGGTCCCCGCGCGACTGCATCCAGGGCTCGTCGATCTGCACGATGTCGGCGCCGGCCGCGAACAGGTCCTTGATCTCGGCATTGACCGCAGCCGCATAGTCCAGGGCGAGCGCCTCCTCGTCCCGGTAGAAATCGTCCTGACATTGCACCGACATGGTGAACGGCCCCGGCACCGTCATCTTGATCGTGCGATCGGTATTGGCGCGCAGGAATTCGACGTCGCGGACCTCGACTGGATGCTTGCGCCGGATCGGCCCCACCACCCGCGGGACGGTGGAAAACCCGCCGGTGCGGTTGGGGGTCCGTCCCGGGTTCTCGAGATCGATCCCCGCGAGCGCGGTGGCGAAACGGTTGGAGTAGCTTTCGCGGCGCTGCTCGCCGTCGGTGATGATGTCGAGACCGGCACGCTCCTGATCCCGGATGGCAAGCAGTGTCGCGTCGTCCTGCGCTGCGTCGAGCCGTTGCGGATCGATCAGCCAGAGATCGTGCGCGCGCACTCGCGGCACTTGCTTTGAAAGCCTGGGCCGATCGATCAGCCAGTCCGGCTGCGGATAGGAGCCGACCAGGGTGGTGGGAAGGAGCATCACGGCGTTCGATCTTCTGGTCCCGTCGCAGCGCAGCCTTAAGTGCGGTTGCGCCCGTCCGTAGCCCGCGAAGGCGGGCGTCAACGCCCCTAGGGGCGGGCTATGGCGAGTGGTGCGCCGCAGACCGCGATCGCCACGATCTACGGCGGTCCCGGATCAGCGGTGCACCGCTCGTGCATCGCACTCGCGCTGCACCGCATCCGGCAAGGAGGCTACTTCGCTTTCTCGTAAGGATAGATGATGTTGCCGGTCTTCAAATCGGCCGGCGTCAGCACGGTCTGGTAGCTCATGCCCTTCCAGGTCTCGAGACCGGCGCCTTCCTTGATGCCGTGGTACTGCACCTGCATCATGCCCGACTTGGTCCATTCGCCGTTGCTGCCGTAGCTCCAGTCGCCCATGATGGTCTTGAAGCTGTGGCCTGCGGATGTAGTCGGCGATCTTGTTGTCGTCGATGCTGTTGGTGCCCTTGATGGCGTCGCCGAGCATGCTGATGTAGGCGTAACCCCAGCCGCCGAGATAGTAGCCGAGCGGATCGACGCCTTCGGCGCCGGCAAGCGCCTGGTACTTTTTGAAGAACTCGGCGGCCGGTGCCAGCATTTTCTCGGACGGCACCCAGGTCTCATAATTGACGATGCCGTTGAGCTTGGGTCCGAGCTTGTTCTTGAACACGGTCGCCTGCAGGCCGACCATGGCGCCGCCGAACATCTTCGGCTTCAGGCCGGCCTCGTTCGCCGCCAGCACGATGCCGACCGAGCTGAGCGGATAGGAACAAATGATCACGAGGTCGGCATTGGCGGCCTGGATCGCGCGGACGATCGGCGTGTAGTCCGTCGTATTCGGCGGATAGGACTTGTCGTAGACGATCTTGAACCCGTACTTCTTGGAATTTGCCCGCGCGCCTTCGCAGGCGTTGCGGGAAAATTCCGCATCCTCGGCCGCAAGCGCAACGGTCGTCGGCTTGGGATTCTGCGCCGCGGCGACCTGGAAGAAGCCCTCGGTAAAGGACTCCTTCGGGGTCGGGCCGGTCGGAAGCACCGAGAAGTACTTCGGGTATTTGAACTCGGAATTCACGTCGAGCGCGAACAGGCTGATGAAGGTCTTGCCCTTCTGCATGACCACCGGCATCGCCGGCGCGTTCATGTTGGTGGCGTAGCCGCCGAGCACGAGGTCGACTTTGTCGACGTCGAGCAGCTTGGTGTAGATGCCCGGCACCGTCGCGGGATTGCTCTGGTCGTCGTAGTGGACGAGCTTGACCGGACGCCCGAGCAACCCGCCCTTGGCGTTGGTCTCTTCTTCCCAGATCTTCATGCCGAGCAGCGCCTGCTTGCCGTTGGGGGCGAGCGGGCCGGTGAGCGCCATGCCGAAGCCGATCTTGATCGGCTCGCCGGATGGGGTCTGGGCGCCGGCCGGGATTATCAACGCGGCAAGCGCGGCAGTCGCGAAGAACGAGGCAACAACGCCTCGCCAGTTCAGTCGTGCAAGCATGGCTTCCTCCAGCTGGTTAGTTTTGTCCGATTGATCCAGGATTCTTGACGATCCCTTGGCGCTTATTGGCGCACGCCGCCGTTCAGGATTTTCCCCAAACCTCGTCGGCGACCTCGACGATCATGCGCAATTTCGCCCACTGCTCGTCCTCGGCGAGGATATTGCCTTCCTCGGTCGAGGCAAAGCCGCACTGCGGCGACACGCATAATTGCTCGATATCGACGTATTTCGCGGCTTCGTCGATGCGACGCTTGATCTCGTCCTTGCCCTCCAGCGTGCCGCTCTTGGAGGTGACGAGGCCGAGCACGACCTGCTTTGCGCCCTTGGGGACGAAGCGCAGCGGTTCGAACCCGCCGGCGCGCTGGCTGTCGTATTCCATGAAATAGCCGTCGATCGCCACCTCGCCGAGGAGCGGCGCCGCCACGAACTCGTAGCCGCCCTCCGCGATCCAGGTGGAGCGGAAATTGCCGCGGCAGGAATGCATGGTGATGACCATGTCGGCGGGCCGGCCCGCGAGCGCGGCGTTGGTCAACCGGGCGTAGCGCGCGGGCAGCGCGTCGGGATCGTCGCCGCGTTTGCGCGACCCCTCGCGCTCGGCGGGCGAGCAGACCATGGCCCAGGCGGTGTCGTCGAGCTGCAGATAACGGCAGCCGGCGTCGTAGAAGGCGCGGATGGCCTTGCGATAGGCTGCGGCCACATCCTCGAAATAGCGATCGAGCTCGGGATAGACCTCTTTGCTGATGGCCTCGCGGCCCTGGCGGAAATGAAACGTGCTGGGCGCCGGGATGGTCATCTTCGGCACCACCCGCGCATGGGCCTTGAGGAAGCGGAAATGCTCGAGCATGGGATGGCCGGAGAAGCCGACCCGGCCGGTGACCTTGATCCCTTCCGAGCGCGTCTGCACCCCGTGGAACTGGATGCCGTGGCCGGTCGTGGTGGGCGTCACCCCGTCGAGGCCCTTGAAGAAGTCGAAGTGCCACCAGGAGCGGCGGAACTCGCCGTCGGTCGCGAGCTTGAGGCCGATCTCCTCCTGCTTCCTGATGACCTTGGCGATTTCGCGGTCCTCGACCTCCCGCAATTGCTCGGCGCCGATCTCGCCCTTCTGCCGCTGCGCCCGCGCGGCCTTGAGCGGCGCCGGGCGCAACAGGCTGCCGACGTGATCGGCGCGGAACGGCGGCTTGGTTCGTTGCATGACGGGGTTGTTCTTGGCTGTCGAGCGCTTTTTGTTGTTGTGGCCCCCGCGAAAGCGGGGACCCATATTCCAGAGCCGGTGATTATGGATCCCCGCTTTCGCGGGGATGACGCCGAGCAGAGTGCAAAGTCATCGTCCCCACACCTCGCCGGCCAGCTCGACGATCATGCGCAGCTTCGCCCACTGCTCCTCCTCGGCGAGGATATTGCCTTCCTCGGTGGAGGCGAAGCCGCATTGCGGTGACAGGCAGAATTGCTCGAGGCTGGCGAATTTCGCCGCCTCGTCGATGCGGCGCTTGACATCGTCCTTCTTCTCCAGCGTGCCGCTCTTGGAGGTAACGAGGCCCAGCACCACGATCTTGTTGCCTTTCGGCAGGAAACGCAGCGGCTCGAACCCGCCGGCCCGTTCGGTATCGTATTCGAGGAAATAGCCGTCGTAATTCACCTTGCCCAGCAACGTCTCCGCCACCGGTTCGTAGCCGCCTTCAGCGATCCAGGTCGAGCGGAAATTGCCGCGGCAGACGTGGGTGGTGATGGTCATGTCGGCGGGCTTGGCTGCGAGCGCCGTGTTGATCACGCGCGCGTAGATGCCCTGAAGCTGATCGACGTTCGACATCCGCGCGCGCGCCTTGCCCAGTTCCTCCTGCGAGCAGAGATAGGCCCAGACGGTGTCGTCGAACTGCAGATAGCGGCAGCCGGCGTCGTAGAACGCCTTCACCGCCTGCCTGTAGGCCTCCCCGAGATCGTGGAAGAAACCGTCGAGATCGGGATAGACCTCCTTCTTGATGCCGTCCTTGGCCAGACGGAAATGCAGCACCGGCGGCGCGGGGATGGTCATCTTCGGCATGACCTGGGTGTGAGCCTTGAGGAACTTGAAATGCTCCAGCATCGGATGGTTGGAGAAGCCGAGCTTGCCCACGATGCGCAGGCTCTGCGCCTTGGTCTGCACGCCGCGGAATTGAATGCCTTGATCGGCCTCGTACAGCTCGACGCCGTCGAGCATGCCGAGAAAGTCGAAGTGCCACCAGGAGCGGCGGAACTCGCCGTCGGTCGCGAGCTGAAGGCCGAGATCCTGCTGCTTCTTGATGATCTTCTCGATCTCACGGTCCTCGACCGCCTTGAGCTCTGCCGCCGTGATCGCGCCCTTTTCGCGCTTGGCACGTGCCTCCTTGAGGGCGGCGGGGCGCAGAAAGCTGCCGACATGATCGGCGCGGAACGGGGGCTTGGTTCTTTTCATCGAGCGGGGCTCCTTGGGACAGTTCACCGCGAGCAAAGCCATGCCGGATGAGGCGCCGTCAACCACAAAACGAAGGCGAATTGTCCCGCTGACGATGTGGGACGAATCCCATCATCGGAAGGACAGGGCGGGCGGCGTTCAATGCCTGGCCTTGGCGCCGCGCCGGGGGCCAACGGCCGTGACGCCGAGATAGCTCTCCAGCACGCCGCGGTCGGCGGCGAGATCGGCGCTTGCGCCCTCGTAGACGACGCTGCCGCGCTCGATGATCGCCGCCCGGTCGGTGACGCCGAGCACCTTCTGCGCGTTCTGCTCCACCAGGATCGCCGACATGCCCTCGTCGCGGATGATGCGCCGCAGCGCCAACAGCAATTCCTCGACCAGGATCGGAGCCAACCCTTCCAGCGGCTCGTCGAGCAGCATGATGCGCGGATTGAGCGCCAAGGCGCGCCCGACCGCGAGCATCTGCTGCTCGCCGCCCGAGAGCTGGTTGCCGAGGTTGCGGCGCCGTTCGTTCAGACGCGGAAACAGCTCGTAGATGCGCGCCACCGTCCATGGGCCGGGCTGGCCCACCGCGGTGAGGTTCTCCTCGACGGTCAGCGACTTGAAGATGTTGCGCTCCTGCGGCACCCAGCCGATGCCGGCATGGGCGCGCTGGTCGGGGCGCAGGAGGGTGATGTCGCGGCCGTCGAGAGCGATGCTGCCGCTGATGAAGCGGGTCACGCCCACGATCGAATTGATCAAGGTGGTCTTGCCCATGCCGTTGCGGCCGAGCAAAGCGAGCGACGCGCCCTCGGCAAGCGCGAGCGACACCCCGTTGAGCACCACTGCCTCGCCGTAGCCCGCGGTCAGCCGCTCGATTGTCAAGAGCTCAGGCATCGAGCGACTCGCCGAGATAGACCGCCTTGACGCGAGGATCGCGCGCGACCTCCTCCGGAGCACCGTCGACGAACAAGGCGCCGTTGACCAGCACCGAGATGCGATCCGCGAACGAGAACACGATGTCCATGTCGTGCTCGATCAGCAGCACGGTGACATCGGAAGGCAGCGCGGCGACCGTCGCCAATATCTCGTGGCGCTCGTCCTCGGGTACGCCGGCCGCCGGCTCGTCGAGCAGCAGCACGCGCGGGCGGCAGGCGATGGCGAGCGCGATCTCGAGCAGCCGCTGCTTGCCATAGGGCAGGTTGCCGGTGCGCTCGTACATCACGTCGGTGAGGTGAAAGCGGGCGAGAATCTCCACGATCTCCTCGACCACCAGCGCATTGGTGCCGACGAGACGCCACCATTGCGCGCCGGCGCCCATGCGCTCCGAAATCGCGAGCCCGATGGTCTCGAGCGGCGTGAGATCGAGAAACAATTGATTGATCTGGAAGGTGCGGGCGAGCCCGCGCCGCACCCGCTTGTAAGCCTCGAGCGAGGTGATGTCGTCGCCTTCGAGCAGGATGCGCCCGGCGGACGGGCGCAGCACGCCGGTCAGGAGGTTGATCACGGTGGTCTTGCCGGCGCCGTTCGGGCCGATCAGGGCATGGCGGGCGCCCTTCTCGATCTTGAGCGAGATGCCGTTGACCGCGGCGATGCCGCCGAAATGCTTCTCCAAAGCCACGGTTTCGAGCACGACCGGCATGTCACTGCTTCCGCTGCAACAGCGCCTGGCGCGCCGATCGCGCCCCTCGCATCATTTCGACGATGCGCGCGTCGAGGAGATCGAGCCAGCCGCGTATGTGATGGTAGCCGAACCCGATCACTAGCAGGACGAGCGCGCATTCGAAGAACGACAGCCGCAGCCAGTAGCCGATGGCGAACACGACGGCCGCGATCACGGCTCCGTAGATGCGGCCGAACAGCACCAAGAGGACGAGCAGCAACCCGATCCAATATTGCCAGTATTGCGGATCGAAGGTGGCGAGGCCGTCCTGGATCAATTTGAACGCGACCGCGCCGATCGGCCCGCCGTAGAGGTAGCCGGTACCCCCGATGATGAGCACCAGCAACAAATCGGCGGAGCGCTCGAAGGAAAACACGTCGAGCGAGGCGAAGGCGGTTGTCTGCGCCAGCAGCGCCCCGGCAACCCCCGCATAGAAGGCCGCCAGCGTGTAGACGGCGACGAGCCGCGAATTGACCGAGATGGCGATCGAGGCGGCGCGCAGCGGATTGCCCCTGACCGCCCGCAGCGACAGGCCGAACGGCGAATAGACGATGCGCCGCGCCAGGAGAAACATCACGAACAGCACGACCAGGCAGTAGACATAGGACACGTGGCCGAAGATATCGAATTGGAACATGCCGAGAATAGGCGCCACGGTGACGCCTTGCAGGCCGTCGGCGCCGCCGGTGAGCTCCGGGATCTGGTTGGCGATCTCGCGCATGATCAGCGCGATCCCGAGCGTGACCATCAGGCGCGAGAGGTCGGACCCGCGCAGGACGAGGAAGCTGGTGGCGAATCCGAGCACGGCGGCGGCGAGGCCGGCGGCCACGAGCGCGAGCACCGGTTCGTTGATGATGGCGTGCTTGGCGAACAGCGCGGCGGCGTAGGAGCCAAACCCGAAGAAGGCGGCATGGCCGAGCGATATGATCCCGGCATAGCCGAGAATGAGGTCGAGCGAGAGCGCGAACAAGGCGAGCCAGGCGATCTCGGTGAGGATGAGGTGCCGGCCGGGCAGGAGGAACACGCTCGCCAGCGCCGCCAGCCAGAAAACGTATTCGAGCGGACGCCAGCGGGCGCGGACCGCCAGGTGGCGGGCAACCTGCTCGACCAGGGGGGTGGGCATCGGCGAGCCCGGCGCTACTTGCCCGCGGCGCGGGCGAACAGACCCTGCGGCCGCAGGATGAGCACGACGATCATGATCGTGTAGATGACGAAGGCCCCGAATTTGGGCACGTAATATTTGCCAGCCACGTCGGCGACGCCGATCAGCAGCGAGGCCACGAACGGCCCGGTGATGCTCGAGGTGCCGCCGACCGTCACCACGATCAGGAAATAGACCATGAATTTGAGCGGAAAGGTGGGGTCGAGGCCGAGGATCTCGGCGCCAAGCGCCCCGCCGAGACCCGCGAGGCCCGACCCGAAGGCGAATGTCAGGGTGAAGACCGCGTTGACGTTGATACCGAGCCCGCGTGCCACCCGGGCATCGTCGACCGAGGCGCGCAGCCGGCTGCCGAAACGGGTGCTGGAAAGAATGAGCTGCAGGCCCACCGTGAGAAGCCCGCAGATCACGATGATCAGCAGGCGGTAGCGGCCGACCCCAACGCCGAAGATCTCGAACCGCCCCTGCAGCGCGCTCGGGATCTGGATGAAGACCTGCTGCGAGCCCATGGCGTAGTCGACGCCGGCGACCGACATGAACACGAGCCCGATGGTGAACAGCACCTGCTCGAGGTGGCTCTTGGCATAGACGTGCACATAGAGCGCGCGCTCGAACAGCACTCCGATGAGCGCAGTGACCACGAAGGCGATGGGCAGGCCGGCGAAGAACGGCACGCCCGCGCGGTTGACCAGGACGAGCGTGATATAGCCCCCGGCCATGGCGAAGGCACCATGGGCAAGGTTGACGAAATTCATCAGCCCGAGCGTGACCGATAGCCCGCATGCCAGCACGAACAGCAGCATGCCGTAGGCGATCCCGTCGAAGAGAATTGTCAGCATGCCGTGCTCGTCGCCCCGTCGACGGTCTCTACCATATACTGACGGCGGCACGGGGAGCGACGAAAGTTCGCTCCCGGCCGCCGTTATTCGCATGTGTCCCGGACGCGGCGCATCCGGGAGCCGAGCGTCCGCGTTACTTGTTCGTCTTCAAGGGATCCTTGACGGCATCGAAGGTTGCGAACTGGATGTTGTAGAGCTGGCCGTCCACCTTCTCGACCTTGCCGATATAGATGTTCTGGATGATGTCGCGCGTTTGAGGATCGATCGAGATCGGTCCGCGCGGGCTCTCCCACTTCATGCCTTTCATCGCATTGACCAAGGCATCGCCGTCGGTCTTGCCCCCCGTCTTCTTGAGCGCCTCGTAGATCAGGTGCATGCCGTCATAGCCGCCGACCGAAATGAAGTTCGGGCGGAAATTGTTCACTTTCTCGAAAGCGGCGACATAGTCCTTGTTGGCCTGCGATTTGTGCGCCGCCGAATAGATGCCGGCGGTCACCACGCCCACCATGGCATCGCCCATGCCCGGAAGGTCGTTGTCGTCGACGATGTCGCCGGGGCCGATCAGCTTGATCCCGGCCTTGTCGAGCCCGCGTTCGGCAAACTGCTTGGCGAACGTTCCGGCCTGGCCCGCCGGCACGAACACGAACAGCGAGTCCGGATTGAGATCGCGGGCACGCTGCAGGAACGGGGCGAAATCGGGATTGGCGAGCGGCACCTTGATGGTCTCGACCACCTGGCCGCCGGCCTTGGTGAAGGCATCAGTGAACACCTTGGTCGCTTCGGCGCCGGGCGCCCAGTCGGATTGCACGATGACGACCTTCTTGGCTCCGTTCTTGGCTGCCCATTCCGCGATGATCCCGGACTGCTGGCCGAGCGTGAAGCTCGTGCGCACCATGTAGGGATTGTTGGGATTGATCACGCCGGAGGTGCCCGACACCATCACCACGTTGGCGGTCTTGCCCTGGGTCGAGAGCGGCCCGATCGCCATCGCGCTCGGGGTGAGCGCCGAGCCGATGACGGCGACCTTGTCGTTGACGATCAGCTCCTGCGCCAGCCGCTTCGAATTGTCGGGAACGCCGGCGTCGTCCTTGATGATGAGGTCGATCTTCTTGCCGGCGACCGTCGCCCCATGCTGCTGCACGTAGAGTTGGGCAGCGGCCTGAATTTGCTTGCCGACCGGACCCTGTCCGCCGGTGAGCGGCAGCACGAGGCCTACCTTGGCGGTCTCCTGGGCAAAGGTCGCGGTGGACGCGAACGCGCCCACCGCGAGCGTAAATCCAACGGTGACATATCTGCGCAACATGAGGTTTCCTCTCCGTCTAGTGCGTTTGCCACAATCTATATCGGAACCGGCCGCGGGTCATGGCACAAAAAATGGACTTTTCGGAATAATGCGACAAGTGCACGCAGCCGGCGGCGACATCCGCCGGTCATTTGAGCGGCGACATACGGTATCCGCGGTGGAGCGCACTCGGCACCCGGAGGGCAGCTGCCTCTCGGGCATTTTGCCCTGGCGGGAGGGCACGTTGGTCTGCCCACGACTCCAATCGCTGAGGGTGCAACGACGACGGCCGCACCTGCGCTGAATTCTCGGCCGCACGCCGGAGTCGCGTTCAGGCGCTCGACAGCGCTTGCGATCAGGCGTGCGCCTTGCGCTGCGGGTCGATGATTTGCTCGAGCTTGCCGAGGACACGCATGCAGGGCAGGAGCTGCGCCAGGCTGGCGTTGGGCTCGCGCTTGTCCCTGATCGCGGCGACGAACTCGCGGTCCTCGAGCTCGATGCCGTCCATCGACACGTCGACCTTGGACACGTCGATCTTGTTGTCCTTGCCGTCGCTGAGGTCGTCGTAGAACGCCTTATAGGTGCCATTGTCGCAGATGTAGCGGAAGAACGAGCCGAGCGGCCCGTCATTGTTGAACGAAAGCGAAAGCGTCAGGATCGCCCCCGACGGCACCTTCGCTACGATGCCCATGTCCATGGCGATGCCGAGCTGCGGGTGGATCGGCCCCTGTACCGCGTAGCAATCGGAAATCGTCTCGCCGGCCTGATACTGGAACAGGTCGATGGTGTGGGCGGCGTGGTGCCAGAGCAGATGGTCGGTCCAGCTGCGCGCATTGCCCGCCGCGTTGATGTTCTTGCGGCGGAAGAAATAGGTCTGCACGTCCATCTGCTGGATCTTGAGCTCGCCCTTCTGGATGCGCTTGTGAACCCATTGATGGCTGGGATTGAAGCGGCGCACATGTCCGCCCATGGCGACGACACCGGTTTCCTTGGCGATTTTCACCAGTTTTTCGGCGTCTTCGACGCTGTCGGTGACCGGAATCTCGACCAGCACGTGCTTGCCCGCGCGCATCACCTGCTCGCCCTGGCGGAAATGCATCTTGGTCGGCGTGGTGAGGATCACCGCGTCGGCGCGCTTAATGCCCTCGGACAGGTCGCCGGTGTGATGAGGGATGCCGTATTTCTTCGCAACCTCGGCGGTGGCGTCCTGATTGCCGCCCACCAGCGAGGTCACCTCGACGCCGGAAATGCGCTTGAGCGCGTCCAGATGCTTTTGACCGAAGGCGCCTTGGCCGGCTACGCAAATCTTCATCGTGTTCCCTTGCTTGCGATGCGGTGACTGGCTCGGCGCGCCGCCGCCTGCTTGGTGCCGGCTGCGGCTCTGCCCTTACCCGCGGGCCTGCTCTTGCCGGCTGCCGCCCGCCGGCCCTGGCCGGCGGCCTTGCGCCTGTTCTCGAGAATGATGTGTCCGACCGCGGTGTTCGACGCCGGCACCGTGTAGAAGCGATAGACCTCGTCGACCTTGTCGTCGAGCGCGCCGCGCATGATCAGCCACATCACCATTTCGATTCCCTCGGCGCCGGCCTCGCGCATGAATTCGAGGTGAGGGATGCGCATGAGCTTCTTCGGATCCTTGGTGAGGTTGTCGAGGAAGGCCTTGTCGAACTTGCTGTTGATCAGGCCCGCGCGCGGCCCGGAAATCTGGTGCGACATGCCGCCGGTGCCGAAGATGACCACCTTCAAATCCTCGGGATAGGATTCGACCGCCTTGCGGATCGCCTTGCCGAGCATGTAGCAGCGGTGCCCGGTCGGCGGCGGATACATGACGACGTTGACGGCGAGCGGGATGACCGGGCACGGCCATTCCTTGGGCGAGCCGAACAAAAGGTTCATCGGCACGGTCAGGCCGTGGTCCACCTCCATCTTGTTGACGATGGTGAGATCGAATTCGTCGAGGATCACCGACTGCGCGATGTGCGAGGCAAGCGCCGGATGGCCTTTCACCACCGGCACCGGCCGCGGCCCCCAGCCTTCATCGGCGGGAGGAAACTCCGCCGCGCAGCCGAGCGCGAAGGTCGGGATCATCTCCACCGAAAAGGCCGAGGCATGGTCGTTGTAGACCACGATGGCGACGTCGGGCTTGGTTTTCGCCATCCACTCCTTGGATTTCTCGAAACCCGAGAACACCCGCTTCCAATAGGGCTCCTCGGTCTTCTTGTTGTCGATCGCCGCGCCGATCGCCGGCACATGCGATGACGCCACTCCCGCGATGATGTTAGCCACGTTTGGACCTCGCCTTGCTGCGCGTCTTCGATTTGGATTTGGCGGCCTTGCCGGGCTTGACCCGCCCCGACTTGCTGCGATTGCCCTCCACCGAGCGGCCGCCGGCAAGCATCATGGCGGCATAGTCCTGCTGCGAGGAGCCGGTCATGACCGCGGCGAGATGCTGGAACGAGTGGCCGTCGGTGGCGCCGAGCTTGGCGGTGAAATAGATGTTGCCGCCGAGCTCGAGCATCTTGTTGTAGTCGCGCTTGAGGACCGCTTCGGTCTGCGCGGGCGTCAGATTGAACTTCTTCAGGTATTCGGCTTCGTTGGCCTTGAACGCCTTGCGGTTCTCGTCCTTCATCAGCGACATGCAGAACATGTTGATGCCGTATCCCTGGCGCGAGCGCTCGGCGTCGAACACGAACGTCCCCGGAATATCGTCATAATCCTGCTGCGTGCGTGCCATCGGCTTTCTCCATTGACAGCCGCCCGGCTGCTGCGCAACCGGCGCCCGATGCTGCCCCTGATGTCGTCGGCATCACATAGTATAGCGCAGACCACCTTGGCAACGTAGGCCCGCGTTCCAGACTGAAGCGATTCTAACTCCAGTACAGCCGCATCGGATTGTCGACCAGGAGCTGCTTCTGCAGCGCCGGCGTGGTCGCGATATGCGGGATACGGTCGACCAGGACGCCGTCGTCGGGCGCTTCCTTCCTCATGTTCGGATGCGGCCAATCGGTGCCCCACAGCACCCGGTCGGGGAACTTGTCGACCAGGCTCTTGGCGAACGGCACGACGTCGTCATAGGGCGGGCCCGTGATGCTCATCCGCTCCGGACAGGTGACCTTGACCCAGAAGTTCTTGTGCCGGTCCATCAGCCGCTGGAAGCGCTGGTTTTCGGGGTGGTCGACGCCCTTCTTCACGTCCGGCGTGCCCATATGATCGACCACCACCGTGGTCGGCAGCGAAGTGAAGAAGTCCTCGAACTCGGGCAGGTCGGGCATCTCGAAATAGATCACGATGTGCCAGCCGAGCGGCGCCACCCGCGCCGCAATCCGCTCGAGCACCTCACGCGGGGTGAAATCCACCAGACGCTTGACGAAGTTGAATCGCACGCCGCGCACGCCGGCGCGATCCATGGCCTTGAGCTCCGCGTCGGTGACCTCCTCGCCCACGAAGGCGACGCCGCGCGCCTTGTCGTTCGAACTTTCTAGCGCATCGACCATCGCCCCGTTGTCCTTGCTGTGGCAGCTCGCCTGCACGATCACGTTCTTGTCGACGCCGAGAAAGTCGCGCAGCGCGAACAGCTTTTCCTTGGGCGCATCGCACGGGGTGTATTTGCGCTCCGGGGCGTAGGGAAATCTGCTCTCCGGGCCGAACACATGGCAGTGCGCGTCGACCGCGCCCGCCGGCGGCCGGTATTTCGGCTTCGACGGATTGGGATGGAACGGAATGTAGCCTGCGCTCATGACCACGGCGGTGTCTCCCTCGAAGTCTGCAATGTTCTAGACGCGCGCGAGCGCGAGCGAAACGCCCTGCCCCACACCGACGCACATGGTGGCGAGCGCGAGCGCGCCACCGCGCGTCTCCAGGCCGTGCACCGCGGTCATGGCAATGCGCGCCCCCGACATGCCGAGCGGGTGGCCGAGCGCGATCGCGCCGCCGTGCGGGTTGACGTGGTCGGCGTCGTCGGCGACGCCGAGCTGCCGCAGGCAGGCGAGCCCTTGCGAGGCGAACGCCTCGTTGATCTCGATCAGGTCGAAATCGCCGATCTTGAGACCGAGACGGGCCATCAGCTTGCGGGTCGAGGGCACCGGACCGATGCCCATCACCCGCGGCGGCACCGCCGCCGAGGCCATGCCGAGGACGCGGGCACGGGGGGTGAAGCCGTGGCGCTGCGCCGCCTGCGCCGAGGCGAGGATGACCGCCGCGGCGCCGTCGTTGATCCCGGAGGCATTGCCGGCGGTGATGGTGCCGGGATTGCGCACGATCGGCTTGAGCTTGCCGAGCCCGTCGAGCGTGGTCTCCGGGCGCGGATGCTCGTCCTTCGCGACCACGACCGGTCCGCTCTTGCCGCCCGGAACCTCGACCGGAACGATCTCCTCGGCGAAATAACCCGAGGCCATCGCCTTGCCCGCGCGTTGCTGCGAGCGCAGCGCAAAGGCGTCCTGGTCCGCGCGCGAGACCTGGTACTCCTCCGCCACGTTCTCGCCGGTCTCCGCCATGGAGTTGACGCCGTATTGCGCCTTGATCAGCGGATTGACGAAGCGCCAGCCCAGCGTGGTGTCGTAGAGCTCGGCGCTGCGCTGGAACGCCTCCTGCGCCTTGCCCATGACCAGGGGCGCGCGCGTCATCGATTCGACGCCGCCGGCAATGGCGAAGTCGGCCTCGCCGGTGCGGATGGCGCGCGCGGCATCGCCGATGGCGTTGAGGCCCGACGCGCAGAGCCGGTTGACGGTGACGCCAGGGACGGAGTCGGGGATGCCCGCCAGCAGCAGCGCCATGCGCGCCACGTTGCGGTTGTCCTCGCCGGCCTGGTTGGCGCAACCGAATACGACCTCGTCGAGCGCCGACCAGTCGGCCTTGGCGTTGCGCTTCAGGAGCGCGCGGATCGGAATAGCGGCGAGGTCGTCGGTGCGCACCTTGGCGAGCGCGCCGCCGTAGCGTCCGATCGGGGTGCGAACCGCATCGCAGAGGAAAACATCGCGTATCTCGGTCATGCCAAAGCCCGTTCCACATCCTCGGTGTCAGCTATGATGAAAAGCTCACCTTTCATCGGGATCTTCACGCGGCATCGCCGTGGGCCTTCGCGGTGCGGGCGTGCAATTCCCGCAATACCGACAATTCCTGCGCGGTCGGCGGCGGGGTTTCGACGACGGACGGCGCGCAGCGCACCGCCCAGCCGGTGTTGTCCGCGATCCGCTCGCGCGTCACGCCGGGATGCATCGAGGTCACGGTCATTTCCTTGGTCACGGGGTCGGGCTCGAAGATCCCGAGATCGGTGACGAGCTTGGTCGGCCCCTTGCTCGCAATTCCCATCCGGCTGCGGTGGTCGCCGCCATTGCCGTGGCCGAACGAGGTGACGAAGTCGAGCCGCTCGACGAAGCTCCTCGGCGCCTGCCGCATGATGATGAAGATCTCGCCGCAGGCGCTGGAGATCTCGGGCGCGCCGCCGCCGCCGGGAAGCCGCGTCTTGGGCTTGTGGTAGGGACCGACCACTGTCGTATTGAGATTGCCGAAGCGGTCGATCTGCGCGCCGCCGAGAAAGCCGACGGTGAAGCGCCCGCCCTGCAGCCAGTAGCGGAACATTTCCACCACCGGAACGGTGGTGAGCGCGGTGTCGCACAATTCCCCGTCGCCGATCGAGAGCGGCAGCACGTCGGGCTTGGTGGCGATGGTGCCGGACTCGTAGATCAGCGTGATGTCGGGCGCATGGGTGAGCCGCGCCAGGTTGCAGGCTGCCGACGGCATGCCGATGCCGACGAAGCAGATGTCGCTGCTGCGCAGCGCGCGCGCCGCCGCGATCGTCATCATTTCGGTGGCGGTATAGTCCATGGCGTCCCCTACTCCGCCGCCGCGCGCAGCCGGGTCGAGTGCACGGCGAACGCATCCGGCCCCCGCTCGAGCACGTTCGTCTTCATCCAGGCCAGGAAACCGTCGCGGTCGCGGGAGATCGCGTCCCAGGCTTTATAATAGGCGTTGTCGCGCTTGTAGTAGCCGTGCGCGTACGAGGGATGTGCCCCTCCCGGCACGCAGGCGATGGCGCCGATGGTCCAGCTCGGCAGGATCACCGCATTGGGGCTGCGCTGCCCGAAGTCGTCGACGATCTCCTCGACCGTGACGATCGAGCGTTTCGCCGCCAGCACCGCTTCCTTCTGCACCCCGACGATGCCCTCGATGAGCACGTTGCCGGCGCGGTCGGCCTTGAGCGCGTGGATCACGGCGACGTCCGGCCGGATCGCCGGCACCGCCGCCAGCCGCTCGCCGGTGAACGGACAGGTGATGTGTTTGATGTTGGGGTTCACCTTCGGCAGATCGACCCCGAGATAGCCGCGAAAGACCGCAAGCGGCAGCCCGGCCGCGCCTGCCTCGTAGGCATTGGCCATGGCGGCGTGCGAATGCTCCTCGATCGCGATCGGGGCGGGCCAGCCGTTCTCGTAGGCGTCGCGAAAGCGGTGCAGCGAGCCGACGCCGGGATTGCCGACCCAGGAGAAGATCAGCTTGTCGGCGCAGCCCATGCCGATGAGCTGGTCGTAGATCAGGTCGGGCGTCATCCGGACAAGGGTGAGGTGCCGACGGCGCTGGCGGATGACCTCGTGTCCCGCTGCAAACGGGATGAGATGGGTGAACCCCTCCATGGCCACCGTATCGCCATCGCGGATGGTCGATTCCACGGCCTCGGCGAGGGAGAGCAAGCGGGACATGGCGACACTTCCCAATGATCGCGGGTTCATTTAGGGGGTCATGCCCGGCAGGGTCAAATACCGCGGGCGCGCGGCGGGGATGCGGTCGCTAGTGGTCCGATTCCGAAGTTCGTCAGGACTCGCGGCTCGCTCTGATACGAACTTCGGAATCTAAGGACCACTAGCAACTCTATGATTCTAGTGCCCCTTTGAACCCGAAGTTCGCATCATTAAGCGGCACCCTCGTTTGCGAATTTCGGAATCGAAGGACACTAGCAACTTATTGATCTAGTGTGGCTTTGGTTCAGAAGTCCGCATTTCGGACTCGCCGCGAGAATGATGCGGACTTCTGAACCGCCACACTAGCGAGCGATGAGCATGCTGTCGCAGACGCCGATCTTCACCGTCCACGCCGAGCTCGGCGAGATCAGGCATTTCGGGCAGACGCCCTACGGCGAGCGGCGCGTGGTCGACATTCTCGGCGGCCGCGTCGAGGGGCCGCGGCTCACGGGCCGGGTCTTGCCCGGCGCGGACTGGCAGATCGTGCGCCCGGACGGGGTCACCGATCTCAAGGCGCGCTACGGGATCGAGACCGATCGCGGCGCGCGTGTGCTGGTCACGAGCGACGGGCTCCGCCACGGGCCGCCCGAAGTGGTCGCCGCCCTCGGGCGTGGCGAGGCGGTCGACCCTTCGCGCTATTATTTCCGCACCCTGATGCGGTTCGAGACCGCCGACCCCACGCTCGCCTGGCTCAACCGCGTCCTGGCGCTCGGAACCGGCGCGCGCGAGCCGCTCGCAGTCCGGCTCAGCGTCTACGAAGTCGTATGACTATTAGCGGCGCGAGCGCTTGACCGGTTTTGGGAGAAATGTCACCGAACACGCACGCGAGACGTGAGCTTTCGAGGAGCGCCGTGAGCAGGTCCGGGAGCGGCTTCGACGTGCAACTGCCGCCATCGCTCAAGGCGGAGCGCCGCGGCGACATCGCTATTCTCTTCCTTGCGCGGGCGGAAAAGCGCAATGCCATCGACGACCCGACCGTCTTCGGCATCGAGACGTTCTTTGCCACGCTGCCGGACGGGATCAAGGCCGTCGTGCTGGCCGGCGAGGGTGACCATTTCTGCTCCGGCCTCGACCTCCGCGAGCTCAGCGCGCGCGGCGTCGCGCAGGGCATCGCGCATTCCCGCAACTGGCATCGCGCGTTCGAGCGCATCGAGTTCGGCAAGGTCCCGGTCGTCGCGGTGCTGCACGGGGCGGTGGTCGGCGGCGGGCTCGAAATCGCGGCGGCGTGCCACATCCGGGTGGCGGAAGCTTCGGCCTATTACGCGCTGCCGGAAGGCAGCCGTGGCATCTTCGTGGGCGGTGGCGGCTCGGTGCGCATCCCGCGACTCATCGGCACTGCGCGCATGATGGACATGATGCTCACCGGCCGCATCTATGACGCCGAGGAAGCTCAGGCGATCGGCATTTCGCACTATCTGGTGGCGTCCGGCAGCGGCCTGGCCAAAGGCATCGAGCTCGCCAAGGGCATCGCCGGCAATGCCCCCATGACCAATTTCGCCGTCACCCACGTGCTGCCGCGCATTGCCGAATCCGATCCCGCTACCGGCTATGTCACCGAGGCGCTGATCTCGGCGATCGCCCAAGGCGATGACGAGGCCAAGGCGCGGCTCAAGGCATTTCTCGAGAAGCGTGCGCCCAAGACGCTGCGCACCAAGACGTTGCGCACCAAGACGGTCGGCAACAAGACGCCAGGCAACAAGCCGGCGCGCAGCTGACCCACCGAGCGACGAACCATGGCGACATCCGTCAAAGCGCGTCGTACCGAAGGAGCCCCCGCCGCCCCGGTGCGGCCGGTCCGCCTCGGCCCGCGCGACGTCGTCGTCGAGCGCGGGGCGGACGGGGCGATCCACCTCAAGTCGCCGCATGCGCTCGCGCCCTACCCGGCGAAGCTGACCGAGCGCCTCGCCTATTGGGCCGCGGTCGCTCCCGAGCGCCCCTACCTTGCGCAACGTGACGCCGCCGGCGGTTGGCGCAAGCTCACCTACGGCGAGACGCTGGCGGCGATCCGGCGCATCGGCGCCGCGCTGCTGCAACGCGATCTCTCGCCGGAGCGGCCGGTCGTGATTCTTTCCGGCAACGATATCGAGCACGCGCTCATCGGCCTCGCCGCCATGTATGTCGGCATCCCCTATGCCCCGATCTCGCCGGCCTATGCGCTGATCTCGAACGATTTCGGCAAGCTGAGAGCGATCGTCGATCTGCTCACCCCGGGTCTCGTCTTCGCCGCCGACGGCGATCTTTATCGCCGCGCCATCGAGGCGGTGGTGCCGGCGGACGTGGAGATCGTCGTCACCCGCAAGCCGATCCCGCGCCCGGCAACCACGTTGTTCGAGACCCTGCTCGCGCCGACAGCGACGGGCAGCGCCGATGCGGCGCACGCCGAGGTCGCGCCCGACACCATCGCCAAATTCCTCTTCACCTCGGGCTCGACCGGCATCCCGAAAGCGGTGATCAACACCCAACGCATGCTGTGCTCGAATCAGGCGATGATCCTCTCTCAGCTCGCCTTCTTCGCGGACGAGCCGCCGGTGATCGTCGATTGGTCGCCGTGGCACCACACCGCCGGCGGCAACCACAATTTCGGTTTCGTGCTCTACAACGGCGGCACCTTCTACATCGACGAGGGCAAGCCGGCGCCGGGCCTGATCGAGACCTCGGTCACGAACCTGCGCGAGATCGCGACCAACTGGTATTTCACCGTGCCCAAGGGCTATGAAGCGCTGTTGCCTTATCTGCGCGCCGACGCCGAGCTGCGAAACACTTTCTTCAAACGTCTCAAAGTGCTCTGGTTCGCCGGCGCGGCGCTGTCGCAGTCGGTCTTCGACGAGATGCAGGAGCTCGCGCTGGCGAGTTGCGGGGAGCGCGTCATGTTCTTGACCGGACTTGGCTCGACCGAAAGCGCCCCGATGGCAGTTGCGCGGATGTGGCAGAGCAAGGACTCCACCAATATGGGCGTGCCGGTGCCGGGAGTAGAGCTCAAGCTGGTTCCGACCGCCGGCAAGCTCGAGGCGCGGCTGCGCGGGCCGAACATCATGCCCGGCTATTGGCGCCAGAGCGGCCTTACCGCCGCGGCATTCGACGAACACGGCTTCTACCGGCTGGGCGACGCACTCAAATTCCAGAACCCGGCCGATCCGGGCGAAGGGCTGCTGTTCGACGGCCGCATCGCCGAGGACTTCAAGCTTTCGACCGGAACCTGGGTGAACGTCGGGCCGCTGCGCGCGCGCCTGCTCGCCCAGCTCGAGCCCTATGCGCGCGACGTCGTCATCGCCGGAGGCGATCGCAACGAGATCGGCGTGCTGATCTTCCCCAATGTCGATGCCTGTCGAAAGCTTGCCGCCGACGTCGAGGTCGACGTCACCGCTGATGCGCGGGTGCTCGCCGAACTGCGCGCGCGGCTCGAGGCGTTCGCGCGGACGAGCACCGGCAGCTCGAACCGCGTGGGCCGCGCTATGCTCCTGGCGGAGCCGCCGTCGCTCGACGCCGGCGAGATGACCGACAAGGGATCGATCAACCAGCGTGCCGTGCTGTCGCGCCGGGCGGATCTGGTGGCCGAGCTCTACGCGCCGCAGCCGTCAGCGCGCGTCCTCGTGATCGAGCAGGGAACATGACCATGGCGGCCAGGAAAGCCGGGCTCAGCGCGAGCTGGAGCGATATCTGGCTCCTCGACGGCGTGCGCACGCCGTTCGCCGACTACAACGGCGCCTTGGCCTCGGTGTCGCCGACCGATCTCGGCATCAAGGCCGCGCGCGAAGTGTTCGCGCGGTCGGGCGTGTCGCCGCAGGACGTCGGCGCCGTCATCACCGGCTCGATGGCGCAGGCGAGCTTCGACACCTACTGTCTGCCGCGCCATGTCGGGCTCTATTCCGACGTGCCGATCGAGGTGCCGGCGCACATGGTGCAGCGGGTGTGCGGCACCGGCATCGAGGTGCTGATGCAGGCCGCGGATATCATCACCCGCAGGGAGATCGACCTCACGCTCTGCGTCGGCGCGGAGTCGATGAGCCGCAACCCGGTCGCTTCCTACACCATGCGCGGGTTTCGCATGGGTGCGGTCGATTTCAAGGATTTTCTGTGGGAAGCGCTGCTCGATCCGGCGGCCAATGTGACCATGGGCGACACCGCCGAGAACCTCGCGCGCCAGTACCAGATCACGCGGCCCGAGGTCGACGCCTTTGCGGCGCAGAGCTTCGAGCGCGCGCTCGCGGCGCAGAAATCGGGTTTCCTTGCCGGCGAGATCGCTCCCGTCAAGAGCGAGACGTTCGAGCGCGCGGGCTATCAGCCGCGCGCCCTCAAGCTCAGGGGCGCGAAAGAGCTTGCCGCCGACACCCATGTGCGCCCCTCGCCGGTCGAGGCGCTCGCCGCGATCCGGCCGGCCTTCGGCGGGGTGCAGACCGGCGGCAATTCTTCCGCCATCGTCGATGGCGCGGCGGCCGCGCTCGTCGCCTCCTCCGACTATGTGCAGGCATCCGGCAAGGCTCCCCTCGCGCGTATCGTGGCCGGCGCGACCGTGGGCGTGCCGCCGCAGATCATGGGCATCGGGCCGGTGCCGGCGATCCGCGTCCTGCTCGAGCGCGCCGGTCTCGAACTGGCCGACATCGACCGCTTCGAGATCAACGAAGCATTCGGCGCGCAAGTCATGGCCTGCGCGCGCGAGCTCGGCATCGATGAGGCCAAGCTCAACGTCAACGGCGGTGCGATCGCCATCGGCCATCCCCTGGGCGCGACCGGCGTGCGGCTCGCCGTCACGCTGGCGCGCGAGCTCAAGCGCGCGCGGCTGCGCTACGGCATTGCCTCGGCCTGCATCGGCGGCGGCCAGGGCATCGCGCTGCTGGTCGAAAACCCCGACACCGCCTCCGCACGGAACAACTGACCATGGACATCTCAGGACACGCCGCGGTCGTGACCGGCGGCGCCTCGGGCCTCGGCGCCGCGACCGCGAGCGAGCTCGCCCGCGCCGGCGCCAGGGTCGCCTGCCTCGACATCAATCTCGACGGCGCCCGGGCGGTGGCCGAAAAGATCGGCGGATGCGCGGTGCATTGCGACGTGACCAATCCCGATCAAGCCGCGGCGGCACTGGCGCAGGCGCGCGACCAGCATGGTGCGGCGCGCATCGTCATCAACTGCGCCGGGGTCGGGCCGGCGAAGCGCATCGTCGGCCGCGACGGCCCGATGCCGCTCGCCGACTTCGAGCGCGTCGTCCACATCAACCTGATCGGCACCTTCAACATCATGCGGCTCACCGCCGCCGACATGCAAGCCTTGAGCCCGCTCGCCGACGGCGAGCGCGGCGTCATCATCTTGACCGCGTCGGTCGCAGCCTTCGAAGGACAGATCGGGCAGGCCGCCTATTCCGCCTCCAAGGGCGGCGTGGCCGCGCTGACACTGCCGGCGGCACGCGAGTTCGCGCAGTTCGGCATTCGCGTCAACGCGATCGCGCCGGGCATCTTCCACACGCCCATGCTCATGGCGCTGCCCGAGGAAGCGCGCCAGAGCCTCGCCGCCGCCGTCCCGTTTCCCAAGCTGCTCGGCCGTCCCGATCAGTTCGCCTTCCTCGCGCGCCACATCATCGAGAACACCTATATCAACGGCGAGGTGATCCGGCTCGACGGCGCGCTGCGCATGTCCCCGCGTTGAATCGATCGCGAGGAACGCAAGAAGAATGCTCGTCAACAGCCGCGTCGTGCGCATCGAGTGGGGCGACTGCGACCCCGCCGGGATCGTCTATTACCCTCGCTATTTCGCGTTTTTCGACGCCAGCACCTCGGCGCTCATCGAGCGCGCGCTCGGCATGACCAAGCACGACTATCTCAAGGCTTATGATTTCGCCGGCCACCCGCTGGTGACCGCGCATTCCCGCTTCCTCATCCCCACCCGCTTCGGCGACGACGTCACGATCGAAACCACGGTCACAGCGTTCCGCCGCGCGAGCTTCGACCTGCGCCACCGTCTGCGCAAGAACGGCGCGCTGGCGGTCGAAGGCTTCGAGACCCGGGTGTGGGTGCGCGGCGATGCGACCAAAGGAACGATGAAGGCCGTGCCGGTGCCGCCGGCCGTGATCGAGCGGCTGTCGAAGGGATAGTGCGCAGTCCGGGTCATTGGCGCGGCGTCAGCTTGGTGCTGCCGTCCCTGCGCAAGCAGGGGCCCATATTCCCGAGCGGTGGTATGGGGTCCCCGCTTTCGCGGGGACGACGGCAGGTGAAAACGATCTGCTGAACGCAACTGACTCATGCCGTTGCCGGCGAGGACACGCGCTCTACGGCGAGACTGGCGTCTGCCGCGAACGCCGCGAGCGTCCCGTTCGGATCTTCGGCCCACGCCTTGACCGGCAGCGGGCTGCAAAGAAGCATGAAGTAGTCGTATGGCGCGCGCCGGTCGCTCGCCATGATGAACTGGTAGTGCAGGCGGAAGAAATTGAAGCGGATGCGCCAGTAGAAGCGTCGCGACAGCATATCGCCGAAGCGCACCTTCCAGATCAGCGGATTGCAGCGGCGGCCGTCGACGGTCGCGCCGATGCCGGCGACCGGGTCGAAATCCCAGAAATTGAGGACGTCGGCGCGGGACTGGGAATCGATCCAGGTGACCGAGGGCTCGGCAGCGAGCCGGCCGAAAATGGCGCGCAGCCGCGCCGCGCGGGGGTGGAGCGCCGCTCCCGGCGCGATCGAGCCGAGCGTGACGAGGAGAAGCGGTGGCCCGGCGCGGCCGACATCCGGATCGAGCTCAAGCGCGCGCGTGATCACCGCCGGCGCCAGCGCGCCGCCTCCGCTGTGGCCGACCACGATCACCTCGTCGGCGTCGTTGGCACGCACCGCAGCGATCACGCGTCGCGCGCCGGCCTCGATCGGAGCGTCGAAGCAGGTGGCCTCGCCGCGGGCAAACTCGCACAGATAGGGCCAGTGGTTGTTGATCTGGAGCACGAACCAGCGATCGGCGAGCCGCCGCAGCGCGAAGAAGATCACGATCGCAGCCGCGATGCCGAGGGGAACGCCGACAAGGCCGCCCACGCCGAGCGCGCGCGTGGTCGCAACCGCGGCGAGCCACCCGCCGCCGATCGAAAGCGCGAGCCAGGCGATCAGCATCGTCTGGAAATAGATCAGCACCAGGCCGAAATAGGCCGAGGCGCGCAGCACCCGAAAGATTGCGCCGCTGACGACATAGTCGAGAGCCCAGGCGAGAGCGCGCGGGATCTGCCGCCGCAGGGGTTCCGCCATGTTGGCGCGGATGATGTGCTCCTGGCGCAGGAAGTCGTAACGGGTAGAGACCTGCCAGTTCGGTCCCGACGCTTCGATATTCCAATGCGCGAACTGCTGCGATTCCAGCTCAAGCCCGCTCAGCCGCGCCTTGAGCGGCCAGATCTTGAGGAAACGCGTCCAGGAGCGATCGAACAGACGGTAGTAGCCCCCCGCGCCCTGCGGATCGTAGCCCTCGACGTAGATGACGTGGCGCCGCCTGATGACAGCGGCCGCCGCGCCCGCCCTTGATCCGTCAGGCACGGGTGTCGTCCGCCGCCACCGCTTCGACCACGGTCATCGCGGGATGCTGGGTGGGGATCGTCCGGGCGAGGCGAAGGCCGGCCTTCTGGAACAGACCGGCGTATTGCTCGACCGTGCGCTCGCGCCCGCCGCAGAGCAGCATCACCTGCAGATCGAGCCAGCGGCCCGGGCCGGGGCTGTCGTCGGAAGGGAGCGGCGCCTCGAGCACGAGGACGCGGGCATCCGGGCGCATGGCGCGACGCACATTGCCGAGAATGCGGACGCAATCCGGGTCATCGTAGTCGTGCATGAGATGGCGGATCAGATAGAGGTCGCCGCCCTCGGGCGCCGCCGCCGTGAACACGTCGCCGGCGACGAAGGTCACCCCGGGAAGCGGTCCGCCCTCGCCGCGTTTGGCGGCGCCGATGGCTTCCGCCATGTCGAACAGCGTCGCGCGCCGGTTCGGGTGGGCGGCGAGCAGAGCGGACAACAGCGAGCCGTTGCCGCCGCCGATATCGACGACGTGCTCGCATTGCGAGAAATCGTAGGCGGCGACGATCGCCGGCGTCTCCGGTCCGTGCACCTCGAACATCATGCGGTTGAACCGGCGGGCTTCGTCCGCATGCGCCCCGAGCCACTCGAAGAACGGCTGGCCCTTGAGCGCTTCAAAGGCGGTGCGCTCGCCGGTGAGGGCGTCGTCGAGATGCGTCCACATGTCGGCGAAATAGTCGTTGAGGAAGATCGCCGTCGTGCGGGTGTTGTTGGGCGCGTGCGAGCTCAGGAGGCGCCCGAGCGGGGTGAGCGCAAAGTGACCATGCGCGGTCTCGGACACGATCCCGACCGTCGAGAGCGCGCGCAGCAGCCGATAGACCCGGTCGGGAACAAGGCCGCGCGCCGCGGCAATCGCGGCGTGCTCCTCGATGCCGTCCTCCATGACGTCGGCGAGACCGAGCCGCGCAAAAGTTCCCACCGCCCGCGTCACCCACAGGCTGCTCAGCAATTGCAGCATCTTCTTGTGCAGCAGCGCCGGAGCGACGTCGGGCGCCTTACCGCTCTTGCTGTCCACGATCTCGTTCCACCAACATCGTCCCGGCGGTGACGCCGCGAGGTGGGCGCCTGCCCCGGATAGACCAATTCGAGGTGCGAAGCTAGGGACGCGTCCGCCTCGGTTGACACGCCGCGGACCTGCCGAATTCCATTTTCCGGGCATCATGATCGCGCGCGCGAACGCCGCGAAGTGGCCGGCGAGATTGTGCCTGTGGACCCCGTGAACGTCACTTTACAGTGGCCATCACTTCGGGCTGAATGGGCGCAAAGGCGCGCTTAACGGCCAATTCGAACCAGGAGGAAACGATGCCCTCGCATCGAGCTAGGCGTCATCTTGCAACATGTTTCGCGTCGGCCGCGTCGCTCTTGATCGGCGCATCCGTCGCGGCGGCCCAGGACAAGACCTTCGAGCTCAAGCTCTCGCACTGGGTGCCGCCGACGCATCCGCTGCAGAAGGCGATGGAGGAATGGGGCGCATCGGTCGAGAAGGCGTCGAACGGGGCCATCAAGTCCAAGGTGTTTCCGTCCCAGCAGCTCGGCAAGGCCTTCGACCACTACGACATGGCGCGCGACGGCATCGCCGACTTCACCTATGTCAACCCCGGCTATCAGCCCGGCCGCTTTCCCATCATCTCCGCCGGCGAGTTGCCGTTCCTGGTTGGCGACGCCAAGGGCGGCATCCGCGCGGTCGACGCTTGGTATCGCAAATACGCGGCAACCGAGATGAAGGACGTGAAGTATTGCTTCTCCTTCATCCTGGATCCACTCGCGTGGCATTCGAGCAAGAAGAAGATCGTGGTGCCCGGAGACATCAAGGGGATGAAGGTGCGGCCCTCGCAAGCGACCGTCGCCGCCTGGGTGACGCTGCTCGGCGGCACCAATGTGCAGGCCAGCGCCACCGAGGTCCGCGACGTACTGGAAAAGGGCGTGGCGGAGGCCGTCACCTTCCCCTGGGGCTCGGTGCCGCTGCTCGGCGTCGACAAGGTGACGAAGTATCACATGGACGCACCGCTGCACACGGTCACGTTCCAGTGGCTCATGAGCCCGCGCACCTACGCGGCCATGTCACCTGCGCAGAAAAAGGTGATCGACGACCACTGCACCACCGAGTGGGCGGGAAAATTCGCAGATCCATGGGCGGACTTCGAGCACGCTGGGCTGGCGAAGGTCAAGGCCGAACCCGGGCACGAGGTCTATCCCATCACCAGCGCGCAGCTCGACGAGTGGAAGAAGTCCGCCGAACCGCTGCACAAGCAATGGGCCGACAATGTCCGCAAGGCCGGGGGCGATCCGGACACCATCATGAAGGAGCTCACGCAGTCGCTCGCGCAGTACAAAGCGGCGTACTGACCGGCGAGCGACGCAGCGCGGGCTTCGCTGATCAAGGCCAACGGCGGCGGGATTTCCGCCGCCGTCGCCATGAGAGTGCCGCCGACGGTGCCATGCGCAAGGGGTGAAGGCGTGACCACCAGGTTCATGGATCGCTTCATCGATTCCATCGAGTTCTTGGCCGCGCTCTTCGTCGGGATCGTGGCCGCCGACGTGTTCGTCTCGATCCTGCTGCGCTATTTCTTCAACGTCTCCATCCCCGACAGCTACGATTTCGGCCGCCTGCTCCTCGGCGTCCTGATCTTCTGGGGCATCGGGGCGACCTCCTATCGCGGCACGCACATCACCGTCGATCTGCTCTACGCCAATGTCGGTCCGAAGTATCAGCGTGCCATCGACGTGTTCGCGACGCTGGTCCTGCTGCTCGTGGTCTCGGTGCAAACCTTCACGCTCTACGACAAGGTCTGGACCACGCGCGCCGACAATGTGCTCACCTTCGATCTTCGGCTACCGACCTGGCCGTTCTTCCTGCTGGCCTGGTTCGGCGACGTGTCGGCGGTGATCCTGATCGCGCTGCGCACCTACCGCCTGATCTTCCATCCGGAATTGCTGAGCCGGCAGATCGCCAAGCCGGTTGAATGAGATCATCGCGATGAGTTCCGACGCCATTGCCATCCTGGGATTCGTCGTGCTGTTCGTGCTGATGCTGCTGCGCGTCCCGGTCGGCATGGCGATGGGACTGGTCGGCGTGAGCGGCTTTGCCTGGATCGTCGGCGGCGCGGCGGCACTCAAGAACGTCGGCCATACCACCATGCGGACGGTGACCGACTACAATTTCGCCGTCGTTCCGCTGTTCCTGCTGATGGGGGCGTTCGCCACCACCTCCGGCATGAGCCGCGAGCTGTTTCGCGGCGCCAACGCCTTCCTCGGCCATCTGCGCGGCGGGCTCGGCATCGCCACCATCGCCGCCTGCGGCGGGTTTGCGGCGATCTGCGGCTCTTCGGTCGCGACCGCCGCCACGTTCTCCAAGGTTGCCTATCCGGAGATGCGCTCCTACGGCTACCCGCAATCCTTCGCCACCGGCGTGATCGCGGCCGGCGGTACGCTCGGCATCATGATCCCGCCGTCGACGGTACTGGCGGTCTACGGCCTGATCACCGAGCAGGACGTGGGCAAGCTGTTCATCGCCGGGGTGCTGCCCGGCCTGCTCGCGGTCGCGATGTACATGATCACCATCACGCTCATCGGCACGGCGCGGCCGGGCTTCCTGCCGGCGGGGCCGCGCAGCTCCTGGAAGGAGCGCGTCGAAGCGCTGCGCGACATCTGGGCGACGCTGCTGCTGTTCGCCTTCGTGATCGGCGGCATCTATGGCGGCCTGTTCACCGCGACCGAGGCGGCGGGCGCCGGCGCCGGCGGGGCCTTCGTCATCGGCGTCGCGCGCCGCCGGCTGTCGGGAGCCGACATCTTCCGCTCGCTGCTCGAGACCACCCGCATCACCGCCGCGGTATTCACCGTGCTGATCGGCGCGATCCTGTTCGGCTATTTCCTCACCGTGACGCAGACCCCTCAGAAGGTGACCGAGTTCCTCACCGGACTTGGGCTCGGCCGCTACGGCGTGCTCGCGCTGATCATGATCATGTATCTGGTGCTCGGATGCCTCATGGATGCGCTCGCCATGATCATCCTCACGGTTCCGATCATCTTTCCCGTGATCACGCAGCTCGGTTTCGACCCGGTCTGGTTCGGAGTCATCATCGTCATGACGGTCGAGCTCGGCCTCATCCATCCGCCGGTCGGCATGAACATTTTCGTGATAAAAAGCGTGGTGGAGGACGTGAAGATCTCGACCATCTTCTACGGCGTCCTGCCGTTCATCGTCACCGATATCCTTCGCCTCGTCATCCTGATCGCCTTTCCCATCATCGCGCTCTATCTGCCTTCGAAAATGTGACTGCGCGTCAACCGAAAAGGAGACCGCCATGTCAAGACATATGCTGACTGCCTCCCTCGCCGTGGTCGCTTTGCTCGTCGCGCGCCCCGCATCCGCCGCCGATGCAAGCCAAATGGAGGAGAACAAGAAGACGGTCGCCGCCTTCTACGACGCCGCACTCAATCAAAAGGACTTCGATGCCGCCGCGAAATATCTCGGCAGCCGCTACACCCAGCACAATCCCGGCGCCGCCGACGGCCCGGAAGGGCTCAAGGCCTTCATCGCCTTTTTGAAGGACAAGTTCCCGAACAACCGCAGCGAGATCAAACGCATCTTCGCCGACGGCGACTACGTGATCGTGCATGTCCACGCCGTGCGCGAGCCGGGCACGCGCGGCAATGCCATCGTCGACATCTTCAAGCTCGAGAACGGCAAGGTGGTCGAGCACTGGGACGTGGTCCAGCCGATCCCGGAGAAGCCCGCGAACAACAACGGGATGTTCTAGTTCGAATACTGAAGCGAAGGACAGGACGGGATTTTTTTCTCCGCCACTTCGTTTGACCCATCCCGCTCGAGGCGGGACGCCGCTTCAGCGCTCGCCAAGCCTGTTTCTCGGTTTGAGCCGAGGGCAGTGACGACATCGGCGACGCTTTGCGGCGCCGGCCCGTTCGCTCCGCTGGCGAGGCTCACTCTTTCGCCCGGATGACCAGAACCGGACACGGCGCGTGACGCATCACAACCTCGGCAACGCTTCCCAGCAAAGCGCGCTGCACTCCTCCGCGCCCGTGACTGCCGATCACGATGAGGTCGGCCGGCCATTCTTCCGCGGCCTTGACGATCTCCGTGGCCGGGCCACCGACGGGGACAAACTCCAGAGCGGCTGATGGCGGCGGAAGACGTTGACGGAAATCGCTGACCAGCTTTTTCGCATCTTGTTTCGCCAAGGCGATCAATTCGCTCGGCGCGACACCCGTGTCGGCCGGATAGCCGAGCGAAGAGTTCGACAACATGGATGAACGCCATCTCGGCTCCGAGCCGGCGCGCAAGTTCCGCCGCCAAATCGGCCGCATGCGCCGCCACCGGCTCGCTGTCGATGGCAATGAGAATCTTTTTAAAGGCCACGGCAGCCTCCTTCCAAATGCAAGATTGCTCATAGATAGGCTGGGTGTGAAAATGCACCAAGACATAAATCAATTTATCGATCGTGCACCAGCACGGGGCCTAAATTGCCAGCCATAGAGAGCAACTGATAGCCGCGGTCGCGCGGCGGGCTGATGAGCAAGATTTAGCCCCCCTTTACCGTGCTCGCATCTGGTGGAGCGGCTCTTCAACGAGACCAAGCAATGTCGACGTGTCGCCACTCGCTACGACAAACTTGCAGCCAACGACCTCGATTTCATTCGGCTTGCATCGATTAGGGGTATGGCTGCGCGTTAATCAGTCCCCGCCCTTAGCGTCGGGCGTTTACGGGCCGCCGAGCTGATGCGTGCCCGGTCTTCGCAGCGGCGCGCCACGTTGCGGTTCTCGGGAGGTCGGTGGCTCCTCGTCCGCGTGTATTCGACCTCGCCGCAAGGGCCGGGAACGGTCCTCCGGCCTGGCCATGCCGCGCGTCGGAGTTACGCGATCGCGTAGGGATGCGCAAATACGATGCGTATAGGTATCGTATGGGTCACGGCTATTGCGTCACAATGGGGCCGCTTTACCGGGCCTTGCTGCCGATGGTGCGGCAATTTGTGCTTTGCCAATACAGGCCGATAGGCTGATCGTCCGGGTATCTCACAGGTGGCGGCGAGGCGGAGGTCCCCCCGGCCCCCGGATCGTCCGACGACTGTGCGTTTTGCCGTATGTGCGCCACCAGAACGAGTGCCGACTGCGGGTCGAATGGATTGGCCATTTTCCCGCCAACGGGCACCCAACCCAGAGGAAACGGCCATGATCAAACGTGTATTCACGGCATTTGCCGTCGTCGCCGCGATCACCCTTGCCAACTCCGCCGCGTGGTCCGAGCCGAAGGATATCCGCTGGGGCACCGGTCCGGTCGGCTCGTCGGGCCACAAGGCGCTGGTGGTCCTGGCCAATCTGCTGAACAAGGAGATGCCGGAGTACCGCATCTCGGTGTTGCCGCTGCCCGGCGCCGTCATGACCGTCAAGGGCTACGCCACCGGCGAGTACGACGCCTACTACGGTTCCGATGTCGCGCTCCAGGAACTTGCGACCGACTCCGGTCGCTTCAAGGGCTTCAAGTCGCACATCAAGCACCAGCCGGTGCAGTCGTTCTGGGCCTATACGCTGGATGTCGCCCTCGCGATCAAGGCCAGCAATAGCGACAAGATCAAGAAGTGGACCGATCTGACCGGCAAGAAGGTCTATACCGGGCCGCTGCCCTTCGATACCCGACTCAAGCTCGAGAACGCCATGGCGGCGGTCGGCGTCAAGCACATCTACACGCAGGTCGACCTGTCGACCGCCGGCTCGCAGCTCGAGTCCGGGGCCATCGACGGCATGATCATCTATACGGCGGGTGAGACACAGCCGGCGCCGTGGATCTCGCAGGCCTCGCTTGCCGTCGACTGGGCGGCGCTCAATCCAAGCCCCGACGAGATCGCGACGCTCGAGAAGAAGGGTTTCCAGATCATCTCGGTGAAACCGTCGGCCTTCAGGCGCGACGTGCACAGCGACGTGGTGAAGGCGCTGCCGTTCTATTGGGGCTTCGACGTCGGTCTCGAGATGCCGGCGGACGACGTCTATCGGATGCTGCAGATCATCGACAAGCACTCCGACGAACTGGCCAAGCTCGACCCCAGCTTCACGCAGATCGGCGGCGGCAACATGGCGGCCTTCCAGAAGCGCGCGCTCGAGGCGACGTGGGAGTACGTCCCCATTCATCCAGGCCTCGCCAAATACATGCGAGAGAAGGGCGTGTGGGACAAGAAGTGGGATGCCAAGATTGCGACCATGTAGGGCCTGATCGAAGCGGCAGAACGAGAGGCGGGCGCAGCGCGCCCGCCTGCCTGCGCAAGTTCACGCAAGAGCATGGGCCCGCCATGACAGATACCCCCTCCGTCCGGCCGCGGATCGTCGTCGATTGCATCTATTATGCTGTAGCGATCTCGTTTTTTCTTTATGTCTTCTACTATTACTGTACCGGCGTCGGCGGGGCGACGCGGTTGGCCCTGACGCTGATCCCCATCACCTTCGTCCTCTTCACTTTACAGGGGCTGCGCGACAACGATCTCTATCCGCATCTGCCGCCGAGGGCGAACTACGCGATCGCCGCGATCTATTGCGTCTGCTCGGTTGCCGTCTCCTATTACATGAACACGGAATACGAGGCCCTCGGCACCTCGCGCGCCGGGATGTGGGACCCCGCCGACCTGGTCGTGGGCGGCCTGATGACCCTGCTGATCATGGAATACGCGCGCAAGCGGCACATGCCGCTGTTCATTCTGAACATCCTGCTCATCCTCTATGCGGTCTATGGCTACCTGGTCCCCGGCATGTTTCATCATGCCGGCCTAAGCTGGGAGCGCGTGCTCACCGCCATGAGCCTCGAGATGGCGACCGGCATCTATTCCAACCTGCCGCAGCTCGCGCTCACGGTGGTCGGCTCGTTCATGCTGGTCCTGAGCCTTCTGACCGGCTACGGCTGCATCGATTCGCTCTTGCGGGCGACCAAGCGGGTCGCCATCCGCTCCCCGCACGCGCTGCCGCAATCGGCGGTGGTCGGTTCGATGTGCGTCGGCACGGTAAGCGGCAGCGGCGCCGCCAATGCCATCACCATTGGTTCGGCAACCATTCCCGCGATGATCGGTGCCGGAATGCCGCCAGCGACGGCGGCCGCCATCGAGTTGGCTTCGTCGCTGGGCGGGCAATTCATGCCGCCGGTGATGGGGATATCCGCCTTCCTGATGGCCGAGTTCCTGGGCAAGGACTATTTCGACGTGGTGGCGCGCGGCTGGGTGCCGGCCCTGCTCTATTACGCCACCGTTGCAACTTCGGTCTATCTGCTGGCGATCCGTTTTCGCACCCGGCTCGTCGTCAGCTCGTTCGAAAGCCTAGGCTGGCGCGATTTCGTGAACCTGGGCGCCTTCGTCGTCGTCGTCGGCGGCCTAGTCGGCTTGATGGCGGCCATTCATCTCGCGCCGATGTTCGCCGCACTTTACGTGTTTGTCGTCGTCGGCATTGCGCTCTTCACCATCAACCTGATTCCGTTGCTGGTACCGGGCCGCTGGTCGCTTGCCGCCTTCATCACGCCGATCCGGCGGTTCCTCGAGGCCTATACCGAGATGGTCTCCGACCTCGCGCTGCTGCTGGCAACGCTCTCGATCATGACCGGTGCGCTGGTGATCACCGGCGTTCCAACCAAGCTCGGTAGCCTTCTGGTCGAGGCCGCCGGCGTCAATCTCGCGGCCATGGTCGTCATGTCCTTCATCTTCGGCGCGATTCTCGGGACCGGCTTGCCGCCGGCGCCGACCTACATCCTCGTCGCCATCGTGGTCGCACCGCCCATGATCCAAGTCGGCGTCAACCCATGGGTGGTGCATTTCTTCGCCTTCTTCCTCGGCGTCTTCGGGGAACTGACGCCGCCGACCTCGCTGGTGGCCGCCATCACCGCAAAGATCGCCAACGCCTCGTTCTACGCGACACTGAACCGGGCGTTGCAGATCTGCATCTCGCTGTTCACGCTGATGGCCGGCGTGTTCGTCCGGCCCGGACTCGTCGTCGAGCCGGGCTGGAGCCAGATGGTGCCGGCGCTTCTGATCCTGATCCCGACGCTCGGGCTCACCTTCAGCATGCAGGCCCGGTTCGCCGACCGCACAGCGCTCGACCTACCGATCCGCCTGGCGCTCGCGGGATTCGCGCTTCTCGCCCTGCTGCACCCCAACGAAGAGGTGGCGATACCGGCGCTTCTGCCGGTGTGCCTGTTCATCGGCTACTGGCTGCTGCGCCGTCGCGTCCCCGCGCCCGCCGACGAAGCCGAGATGGCCGGACAGCCTGCGCTGGCATCCTCCTATGCCGGGTCCCATCCGGCCGGCGCCGGCAAGCTAGGCTGACCCGCACGCCTTGCGTACTGCGCCGGCGCGAACAGCCGCGGCGCGTGCAAACAGCGTCGGGCTGGTCGCGCCGCGGTGGCGGGCAAGCAAGGAATTGCCGTAGTGTCGTCACCCAATGCGGTAATTCACTTGCCACAATGCTGGTTGCCGGCGCTTTTTTCTGGGAGGCGGCATGGTTCAGCTCCTCGATGGCGATATCAAGACGCGTGAGGTGCTCGGCTGGAAGGGCGTGCATGTCCTGCACTACCCGATGTCGTCGTGCTCGCAGAAGCTGCGCATCTTTCTCAATCTCAAGAACATCAAGTGGGAATCGCACGTCGTCGACCTGTCCGCCAACGAGAACTTCGGCGACTGGTTCCTGGGGATCAATCCGCGCGGCCTGGTACCGGTGCTGGTGCACGACGGCGCCGTGCACATCGAAAGCAACGACATCCTCATCTATCTCGACGAGGCCTTTCCGCAGCCCAAGCTGATCCCCGCCGGCTCGGAGCACGAAATGGCTAAACTGCTCAGGCACGAGGACGATCTGCATCTCGACCTGCGCACGCTCAGCTTCCGCTTCGTGTTCGCGCCTCCCGGGCCGCCCAAACCGGCGGAAGCATTGCAACGATACGTCGCCGGCGGCTCGGGCACGGTGCGAGGCGCCAAGGATCGCGACAAGGCGGAACAGATCGAATTCTGGCAACGGGTCACGACACAGGGGATCACCGACGACGCCGCGCGGGCGTCGGCGGTGAAGTTCCGCGCGGCGTTCGACCAGCTCGAAGGATGGCTGGCCGAACATCCCTATCTCCTCGGCGATGAGCTCACGGTGCTGGACATTGCCTGGTTCATCTACGCCAACAGGCTTTCGCTCGCGGCCTATCCGATCGCCCGGCTGCATCCGCGCGTCGATCGTTGGTTCGCGCGGCTGCGCGAGCGGCCGGAATTCGCCAGGGAGATCGAGCTGCCCTCGCCGCTCAAGCAACGGTTCGAGGCGACGCGCCGCGAGCATGCAAAAGCCGGCAAGTCGCTGGAAGCGGTGGCCGGATTTTAGCCTCCGGCAGTGGGCGTGCGACCCCTGATCGGGCGCCGATGGCCGCCGACGCTCGGGCAGCGCATGTTCCGGAAAAGTGGGAACCGGTTTTCCGAACAGACCATGCGCAAAATCGAAGAATTTAGAGCGCGTCACGATTCGACCCAATAGGGATGCGCTCTAGCGACTGCGTTCTGAGCATGCCCCTCGCCGGTGGCATTCGCCCCGGACCCGTTATAGATGTAGCCTCCTTCGTGGGAAGAGGCCATGGAACGCTCCTTCAAGAAAGAGGTGCAGGCGCTCAAGCTCGGCGAGGGCGAGACCTTCCGCGGCGAAGGCATCCTCGCCGTGACCAAGGCCTTGCTGCAGTCGGGAGTGAGCTATGTCGGCGGCTACCAGGGCGCGCCGGTGTCGCACCTGCTCGACGTGCTGGTCGACGCCGAGGACATCATCGGCGACCTCGGCGTCCACCTCGAGACCTGCACCAACGAGGCCGCCGCCGCCGCCATGCTCGGCGCCTCGATCAATTATCCCCTGCGCGGCGCCGTGACCTGGAAATCGATCGTCGGCACCAACGTGGCGGCCGACGCGCTGTCGAACCTCGCCTCCCCCGGCGTCGTCGGCGGCGTGATGATCATCCTCGGCGAGGACTACGGCGAGGGCGCGAGCGTGATCCAGGAGCGCTCCTACGCCTATGCCCTGAAATCCTCGATGTGGCTCCTCGACCCGCGCCCGGATCTGCCGACCATCGTACGCATGGTCGAGGAGGGCTTCGAGCTCTCCGAGGCGAGCCACGCGCCGGTCATGATGGAGTTGCGCATCCGCGCCTGCCACGTCACCGGCGAGTTCAAGACCAAGAACAACCGACGCGCGGCGTTTTCCGGCAAGAACCGCATCGTCGGGCCGCCGCGCTTCGAATACGGTCGGCTGGCGCATCCCCCCGTCATTTTCTCGCAGGAGCGGCTCAAGGTCGAGGAGCGCCTCCCGGCGGCGCAGCGATTCATCCGCGAGCGCAAGCTCAACGAGGTGATCGCCGGCGATTTGGGCGACGTCGGCATCATCGTGCTCGGCGGGCTCACCACCGGCGTGCTGCGCGCGCTGGCACGGCTCGATCTGGCCGACCTCTACGGCGCGACCCGGATCCCGATCTACGTGCTCAACGTCGCCTATCCGCTGGTGCCCGAGGAACTGCGCGCGTTCTGCCTGGGCAAGCGCGCGGTGCTGGTGGTCGAGGAAGGCAGTCCCGACTACATCGAGCAGGCCGTCAACGCCGAGCTGCGCCGCGCCGACATCCAGACCCGCGTGCTCGGCAAGGGGCCGCTGCCGCGCGCGGGCGAGTACACGTCGGAGGTGCTGCTCAACGCCCTCGCCTCCTTCCTTGCGCAAGCGCGCCCGACCGGCGTCGATGCCGACGCGATCATGGCGCGCACGAAGAACATGCTCGCGCACAAGGCGGGAGCGACGGCCGCGCTCGGCAACATCCCGGCCCGGCCGCCGAATTTCTGCACCGGGTGCCCCGAGCGGCCGGTGTTCAGCGCCATCAAGCTGATGCAGCGCGAGCTCGGGCCGACCCATATCAGCGCCGACATCGGCTGCCATTCGTTCGCGACCTTCGCGCCGTTCAGCCTCGGCAATTCCATTCTCGGCTACGGCATGTCGCTCGCGAGCGCCGCCGCGGTCACCCCCAACTTGGACCGCCGCCCGATCGCGATCATGGGCGACGGCGGCTTCTGGCACAACGGCCTCATCACCGGCGTCGCCTCCAACCTGTTCAACAAGGGCGACGGGGTGCTGATCCTGATGCAGAACGGCTACGCCTCCGCCACCGGCCAGCAATATCTGCCCTCGAGCTCGGCCAACCGCAGCGGCTCCCCGACCGGCATGACCATCGAGCAGACCCTGCGCTCGCTCGGCGTCAAGTGGCTGCGCACGGTGCGCAGCTACAGCGTCGCCAAGATGACCAAGACTCTCAAGGAGGCGATGCAGACCGCCGAGCGCGGCCTCAAGGTGATCATCGCCGACGGCGAGTGCCAACTTGTACGCCAGAGGCGCATACGAGGGGAGGATGCCGAAAAGCTCAAGCGCGGCGAGCGCGTGGTGCGCGTGCGCTTCGGGGTCGACGACGAGATCTGCACCGGCGACCATTCCTGCATCAGGCTCTCGGGCTGCCCGTCGCTCACCGTCAAACCCAATCCGGACCCGTTGCGCAGCGATCCGGTGGCGACCGTGATCGAGAGCTGCGTCGGCTGCGGCCTGTGCGGCGAGGTGGCGCACGCCGCGGTGCTGTGCCCGTCGTTCTATCGCGCCGAGATCATCCGCAATCCAAACCCGTGGGACCGCGCGCTCCATCGCCTGCGCCGAACCATCATCGGCTGGTTCGGCGAACGTCGCGCCGAGGCCCGGGCATGAGCGCCGTGTTCGTGTCCCGGATGCGGTGTAGCGCACGCAGACAAGTTTACGCAGTCTGCGCAAGCTTGACTGCGTTGCGCTTGCGGAGCGGTGCACCGCTGGTCCGGGACCGCCACAGACCGGAACGGTCCACGCCAGTCGGGTTTACCCGACTTGCGCGCATTCGAGTGCCGATCTCGGGTAAACCCGAGATCGGTGTCTGCAGCGCACCACTCGCCTTCGGCTTGCGCTGCGCTGCGCCCGGGACACGTGCGGAGCGATTTGCATGAGTGGCTCGCAGCCGCGCCCGATCACCATCCTCATCGCCGCGCTCGGCGGCGAAGGCGGCGGCGTGCTCACCGACTGGATCGTCGCCGCGGCGTCGCAACTGGGTTTCCCAGTGCAGTCGACGTCGATCCCCGGTGTCGCCCAGCGCACCGGCGCCACCACCTATTACATCGAGCTCGTTCCGGTGCCGGGGTGCGAGCTTCCCGCGCGGCCGGTGCTGGCGCTCGCGCCCGGGATCGGCGACGTCGACATCGTGCTGGCGAGCGAGCTCATGGAAGCGGGCCGCGCCATCGCCGCCGGCTTCGTCACCCCCGATCGCACGCTGCTGATCGCCTCGACCGCGCGCTCCTACCTCGTGGTGGAGAAAATGGCGATGGGCGACGGCCGCTACGACGGCGCGCGGCTGATCAAGGCGGTCCGCGACCACGCACAGGCGCACCTCCTCCTCGACATGGCGGCGCTGGCCAAAGCGAGCGGCGCCATGATCAATGCCGTGATGCTTGGGATCATCGCGGGCTGCGGGCGGCTGCCGATTCCCACGGCGGCGTTCGAAAGCGCGATCCGCGCCGACGGCAAGTCCGTCGACAGCAACCTCGAGGGCTTCCGCGCCGGCCTTGCGGCGGCGCGGCAGGAAAACGTTGCGCATGACCAGGCGGAGGCCGGGACGCGCGCAACGGACGGCCCATCCTCGCTCGGCGGACTCGAGCGCGAGGTCGTCGCTGGCGTGCCCATACCCGCCCGCGACGTGGTCCTCGCCGGCGTGCGACGGCTCGCTGGCTATCAGGACATCGCCTATGCCCGGCGCTACATCGACCGGCTGGCGCCGATCCGGTCCGCCGACGAGCGCTGCGATGCCGGCGGGCGCCTTTTGCGCGAGACCGCGCGGCATCTCGCCGTGCGCATGTCCTACGAGGATGTGATCCGCGTCGCGCAGGCCAAGATCGATCCCGCGCGTCGCGAGCGTATTGCGGTCGAGATCGGCGTGAAATCAGGCGAACCGTTCACCGTGACTGAATTCCTCAAGCCCGGCATCGAGGAAATGTGCTCGATCCTGCCGCCCAGGCTCGCCAAACGCATCCTCGCCGCCGCCGAGCGGCGCGGCCTGATCGATCGCGTCCATTGGGGGATGGAGGTCAACAGCGCCTCGGTGTCGGGATTTCTGCGCTTCTGGGTGCTGGCGAAGCTGCGCGCCTGGCGTCCCAGAATCCTACCGCTTCCAGGAGGAGCAGCGCGCGATTGACGCGTGGCTTGACCTCATCGTCGCGGCGGCGAGACTGTCGGGGGATCTCGCCCTCGAAATCGCGGAATGCGCGCGCCTGATCAAGGGCTATGGCGATACCGCAAAGCGCGGCAGCGCCAACTACCGTCTGATCGAGACGCGCATCATCCGGCCGGTTCTGGCGGGGCGCATCCCGCCGCGGGCGGGCATCGACGCGATCGCAAGCGCGCGCGCGGCGGCGCTTACCGATCCCGAGGGCGAGGCGCTCACAATTTGCCTCGCCGAGGTCGACCAGCGCAGCAGCCTGAGTATCGCCGCCGAGTAGCATGAAGGCGAGTAGGCGTGAAGGCGGCCGGGCGAACGCCCGTCCCGTCATGGACTCTCGCCCATCAAGCGGGTAACAAACGCTCGTCCAATCTCACCCCCATCACGGCGCAGGCACGGCGCGCGACATTCACGCCAGAAAACCCGACACCCCGACAAGACAGACAAAGCTGGAGGACCGCAGATGCGGATCGACGCGTATACGCACTTTTTCCCGAAAAAATTCTTCGACAAGATGCAGGACGTCGCCGGTGACTACAAGGACATGGGCAAGCGCGTGCGCTCGCTGCCCGCGCTTTTCGATGTCAATGTCCGCAAGAAGATCGTCGACGGCCACAAGGACTATCAGCAGATCCTGTCCTATCCGCAGCCGCCGGTCGAAACCTTCGCCAAGAGCCCGGCTCAGATCGACGAGCTCATCCGCATCATCAATGACGGCTTCGCCGAATTGTGCGCCAAGGAGAAGGACCACTTTCCCGGTTGGGTCGCGCAGATTTCGCTCGACGCGCCCGATGCCGGGGTCGCCGAAGCGGAGCGCGCGATCAATCAGCTCGGCGCGCTCGGCGTGCAGATCTACACCAACGTCGCGGGAAAGCCGCTCGACCGGCCGCAGTATCTGCCGTTCTGGAAGAAGATGAACGAGATGGGCAAGCCGGTCTGGCTGCATCCGGCGCGCGGCGCCAGCATGCCGGACTATATCGACGAGAAGAAGTCGCTGTACGAAATCTGGTGGACGTTCGGCTGGTCCTACGAGACCGCAACCGCGATGGCGCGGCTCGTCTTCTCCAAGATCATGGACAACCATCCCAATCTCAAGATCATCACCCACCATTTCGGCGGCATCGTGCCGATGCTGGAGGGCCGCATCGGTCCGGGCTGGGACGTGCTGGGGTCGCGCACCAGCGACGAAGACTACGTCGCGCTGCGCAAGAGCTTGAAGAAGCGCCCGCTCGATTATTTCAAGCAGGATTTCTATGCCGACACCGCGGCCTTCACCGGCGTGCCGGCGACCAAGTGCGGATTGGAGTTCTTTCCCTTGGAGAAGATCGTGTTTGCCTCCGACTGCCCGTTCGATCCGGAAGGAGGGACGATGTATCCGCGCGAGACGCTGAAGATCCTCAATTCGCTCCACATCCCCAAGGCCGACCGCGAGCAGATCGATTACAAGAACCTCGAGGCCGTCACCGGCGTGAAGCTGGTGAAATAACTCGTCCCGCCGAGGGAGCAGGCGCAATGCAAGGCGACCGGGTTCGAAAGCATCGGCAACGGCAATTAGAGCCGGCCCGGCCGAGCTCGATCGCCCGGACAGTATCGCGGGGATCGAGTAGTCTCGGCGTTGTCGAACTCGGGAGGATCCAATGAACGCAAACGCCTCGTGGATGCTTACGGCCGCGGTCTGCGTCGGATTGGCCGCTGCGGCGGATTGCAGTTTTGCTCAGACCGGCGGGGCCAAGGCGCAAGCGCCGGCGACCGGCACGCAGATCGTAACGCTCGGGACGCGCGGCGGGCCGCTCCCGACCAGGGACCGGGCCCAATCCTCGAATTTGCTGGTCGTCAACGGCACTCTCTATCTGATCGATGCCGGCGACGGCACGACGCGGCGGATCGTGCAGGCGGGGTACGACTTCCGCCAAGTCGGGAAAGTCTTCATCACCCATCCCCACAGCGATCACACGGCCGGGCTCGCGACGCTGCTGGTGTCCGCGTGGGAATATCAGCGCCGTGATCCGATCGACATCTACGGCGGCGGGGTCGAGGCGCTCGTCAAAGGGGCGATCGCCTATCTCACGCCCAACGCCGAGATCCGCTGGGCGGAAGGGAAGAAGCGGCCGATGGCCGATCTGTTCCATGGCCATGACGTGGCTCCCGGGCTGGTCTACCAGGACGGTAACGTCAAGGTGACCGCGGTCGAGAACACGCATTTCCATTTCCCGCACGGGAGTCCGCCCGACGGCAAGTACACGTCCTATTCCTATCGGTTCGAGACGCCGGGCCGCGTCGTCGTCTTCACCGGTGATACCGGCCCCTCCGAAGCCGTGACCGAGTTGGCCAAGGGCGCCGACGTACTGGTCACGGAAGTGACGTCGCCCGATGACGTGGTCGAGGTGTTCAAGCGCAACGGAGTGTGGCAGGCCAAGACCCCCGGCGAGCAAGAAGGCTTCATTCGTCATATGAAGGAGGAGCACGTCACGCCCGAGGACGTCGGCAAGATGGCGGCCAAGGCGGGCGTCAAAAGCATCGTGATGACGCATCTCGGCCCGACCACCGATCCCGAGGACGACTACCAGCGCTACCCGGACGGCGCGAAAAAATTCTTTTCCGGCCCCATTTTCCTGGCCAAGGACTTGATGCGGTTCTGACCGCCGCGGCTGCAATCGTCGCAGTCCGCGGCGCCGCCGATGCCGGGTCGGAGACTGGCGTGCGCAACCGACGAGGAGCTGGCCGGACGCCCTTCTGCCCGGCCGGCGAAGACGATATGTTGCGGGCACGGATTGGCGCTGCGGCGTTTTCCGAGAACCGGGACCGGCTCGCCGCCGGCAACGCGTCAAACGTCACGATGCCAGGGCGGTTTCTGATCCGGCGGAACGGAAACCGCTCCCGTCCGCGAGCTGCCGAAGGGGCGTGCCGAAGTCCCTCTTTTTGACGGCAGCGTCGATGCCGTCGGCAGGCGAGCAACTCTGAACGCAATTCGTCTCGTGCGTGCCATCGGCAGCCGCAGTACGCGCGACGCGTGGCCGTATCGCCGGCATTTTCAGAGAGGGAACGCCATGAAACTTCCTCGCCGTCAATTCCTGCGTCTGGCAGGCGCAGCACCCATCGTTCTGGCTGGATTACGTCGCGCCGGAGCACAGTCCTATCCGGCGCGGCCGCTGCGCTGGATCGTCGGGTTTCCCCCGGGCGGCGGAGCCGACATCGTCTCCCGGATCATGGCTCCGTGGCTCGCGGAGCGGCTCGGTCAACCGGTGGTGATCGAAAACAAGCCGGGCGCCAGCAGCAACATCTCCATTCAGGCGGTCGTCAATTCGCCGCCCGACGGCTACACGCTGCTGTTCGTTCCGGCGTCCGCCGCGGTCAACGTCACGCTGTTCGAGAACCTGCCATTCAATCTGCTGCGGGATATTGCGCCGGTCTCCGGACTGATCGATTTTCCTCTCGTGATGGTGGTAAACCCCTCGCTCCCAGCCAAGACGGTGCCCGAGCTCATCGCTCACGCCAAGGCCAATCCGGGCAAGATCAGCATCGCCTCGTTCGGCACCGGCTCGACGTCGCATGTGGCGGGCGAGCTGTTCAAGATGATGACCGGCGTGAACATGATTCACGTACCGTATCGCGGCGGGGCGCCGATGGTCGCCGATCTCATTGGCGGGCAAGTGCAGGTCGCATTCGACGTGCTGACAGGTTCGCTGGCGCACATTCAATCGGGCAGGCTGCGGGTGCTGGCCGTGGCGAGCAAGCGGCGATCCGATGCGCTGCCGGATGTGCCGACCATCGGCGAGACGGTGGCGGGATACGAAGCGAATTCCTGGTGCGGCGTCGGCGTCCCGCGCGGCACGCCGGGAGAGATCATCGAGCGGCTCAACCGCGAGATCAATGCCGGGCTGGCGAATCCAACCGTGCGGGCGCGGCTCGCCGAAGTCGCCACCACGCCGATAGTCTTCACTCCCGCGGAGTTCGGCGCCTATATGGCAGCCGAGGTCGGGAAGTGGGGCAAGGTGATCAAGCTAGCGGGCATCCGGCCGGAATGATCGCGGCACGACCGGGCCGCAAGCATCGTGGAGCGCCCGAGCCTCTCCCACATGCAGCCTGTATTGGGTGGGAGCGGCGGAGGCCCGCGCGCGAACCCCGAATTCCGCCACGCTATCGCGGAATGAAAAGACAATTGCGATCATCGCTGTGGCTATCTCCCTGCGTCCGCATGAATCCCGCCGTGCCATCTGCTAGCGTCACGACGCCATGGATGCCGCACGCCCGCTAGCTCCGTCCGGTTTCGAAGCCGGCCCGCCCGCCGAGGGCGCGGGCCGCGCCACGCCCAATGCGACCGACGACGCCGGGCGCATCAGCCCGGTCATGGAGCAATATATCGAGATCAAGGCCGCCAATCCGGACTGCCTGCTGTTCTACCGGATGGGCGATTTCTACGAATTGTTCTTCGACGACGCCGAAACCGCCGCGCGCGGGCTCGGCATCGTGCTCACCAAGCGCGGCAAACATCTCGGCCGCGACATCCCGATGTGCGGCGTGCCGGTGCATCGCGCCGACGAATATCTGCATCGCCTGATCACGCTCGGACACCGCGTCGCGGTGTGCGAGCAGCTCGAGGATCCGGCCGAGGCGAGGAAGCGCGGCGGCAAGAGCGTGGTGCGGCGCGACGTCATCCGCCTGGTCACGCCGGGCACGCTCACCGAGGAGACGCTGCTCGACGCGAGACACAACAACTATCTCGCCGCGATCGCCCGCGCGCGCGCCTCCAGCGGCGAGGAAAGCCGTTTCGCGCTCGCCTGGATCGATATCTCGACCGGCGAGTTCCGCATTGCCGAGTGCGACCGCGCCGGCCTTGCCGCCGAGATCGCCCGCATCGAGCCGGGCGAGATCATCGTATCGGACGCGCTCTACGGCGATGCCGAGCTCGCGCCGTATCTGCGCACGCTGCCGGCAGTGACGCCGCTTGCACGCGACGTGTTCGACGGAGCGAGCGCGGAGCGGCGGCTCGCCGGCTATTTCGGTCTCTCCACCACGCAGGGTTTCGGTGCGCTGTCGCGGCTCGAGCTCACCGCCGCCGCCGCCTGCATCACCTATGTGGAGCGCACGCAGCTCGGCCGCCGCCCGCCGCTCTCGGCGCCGGTGCGCGAGGCGCAAGGGACGACGCTTGCGATCGACCAGGCGACGCGCAGCAACCTCGAGCTCGTGCGCACGCTTTCCGGCGAGCAGCGCGGATCGCTCCTGGCCGCCATCGATCGCAGCGTGACGGCGGCGGGCTCGCGGCTTCTTGCGCAGTGGCTTTCAGCCCCGCTCACCGATCCGAAAGCGATCGCACGCCGCCAGGATGCGGTTGAATTTTTCGTCAAAGAGGCGGCCACGCGCGCCGATATCCGCGAGCGCCTCAAGGCGGCGCCCGATCTCGCCCGCGCTCTCGCGCGGCTGGTGCTCGGGCGCGGCGGACCGCGCGATCTCGCCGCCGTGCGCGACGGCATCGCCGCCGCCGCCGGCCTCGCGGCCGAGCTGGAGAAGACCCCGGAGCTTGCCGCGGTTCTCGCGCAGGCGGCGCGGTCGCTGCGCCAGCCCGAGCCCGCCATCGCCGCCGAGCTTGCGGCCGCGCTTTCCGACGAGCTTCCCCACCTCAAACGCGACGGCGGCTTCGTGCGCGCGGGATACGACACGGCCCTCGACGAGGCGCGCGCCCTGCGCGACGAATCCCGCCGCGTGATCGCGGCGCTGCAGGCCGGTTACGCCGACACGACCGGCGTGCGCGCGTTGAAAATCCGGCACAACAACGTGCTCGGCTATTTCGTCGAGGTAACGGCGCAGCACGGCGACAAGCTGATGGCGCCGCCGCTCAACGCCACCTTCATCCATCGTCAGACCCTGGCCGGCCAAGTGCGCTTCACCACCACCGAGCTGGGCGAGCTCGAAGCCAAGATCGCGAGCGCCGCCGACCGCGCGCTCGGCATCGAGCTCGAGACCTTCGAGCGGCTCGCCGCCGCCGTGACCGCAGCAGCCGCCGCGATCAAGGATGCCGCCGAGGCGCTGGCGATCCTCGACGTCGCCACCGCCTTGGGTGAGCTCGCGGTTGAGCGCCACTACGTGCGGCCGGAGATCGACGGCTCGCTCGATTTCCGGGTCGAGGGCGGGCGGCATCCGGTGGTGGAACAGGCGCTCGGGCGCGACGGCGAGCCGTTCGTCGCCAATGATTGCGATCTTTCGCCGCCGCCGCCGGGCACGGCCGGCCGCATCTATCTGCTCACCGGCCCGAACATGGCGGGCAAATCGACCTATCTGCGCCAGAACGCGCTCATTGCGATCCTCGCGCAAATGGGCAGTTTCGTGCCGGCGCGGCGCGCCAAGATCGGCGCCGTCGACCGGTTGTTCTCGCGCGTGGGAGCGGCCGACGACATCGCGCGCGGGCGTTCGACCTTCATGGTCGAGATGGTGGAGACCGCGGCCATCCTCAATCAGGCCGGCGAGCGCGCGCTGGTGATTCTCGATGAAATCGGCCGCGGCACCGCCACCTTCGACGGCCTCTCCATCGCCTGGGCGACCATCGAGCATCTGCATGAGACCAATCGCTGCCGCGCCTTGTTCGCCACCCACTTCCACGAACTGACCGCGCTCGCGGCCACGCTGCCTCGGCTGTTCAATGCCACCGTGCGGGTGAAGGAATGGCAGGGCGAGGTCGTGTTCCTGCACGAGGTGGTGGCGGGCGCCGCCGACCGCAGCTACGGCATCCAGGTGGCGAAGCTCGCGGGCCTGCCGTCGGCGGTGATCGAGCGGGCGAAGGTGGTGCTCGCCACGCTCGAAGCCGAGGATCGCGCGTCGCCGCGCGGCCTCGAGGACCTGCCGCTTTTTGCCGCAGCTCCGCGACCGACAACCCCCGCGCCGCCGGACGCAGCGATGGATACTGTCATCGCCGCGCTGGCATCGCTGCATCCCGACGAGATGTCGCCGCGCGATGCGCTCGAAGCGCTCTATGCGCTCAAGGCGAAGGCGGCGGCGAAGGATGGATAGCGGCTAGTGCGGACGGCGCATCGAGGACGCCGCAAGCGCAAGCTTGGAATGGGAGGAGACAATGACGAAACCGCTTTGTCCCTTGATCTTGCTCGCATGTCTCGCGGCGACGACCAGCGCCCAGGCGCAATCCTTTCCTTCGAGGACGGTCACGATGATCGTCACGGCGGCAGCCGGCGGCGTCACCGACGTGCTGGCGCGGGCCATCGGCCAGCGCCTTTCGGAGAAATGGGGACAGCAAGTCGTAATCGAGAACCGGGGCGGCGCGGGACACATTCTGGGCGCTGCGTCGGTCGCCAATGCCGCGCCCGACGGCCACACGCTGATGGTCGCCGAGGCGGGGACTTACGTGATCAATCCCAACGTTTATCCCAAGGACAAGCTGCCCTACGACGTGGAAAAGGACCTGATCCAGATCACCGGCCTGGTCCGCATCCACCATGCGTTGCTGGTAAATCCGTCACTGCCCGTGAAATCGCTCGGCGAACTGATCGCCATGGCGAAACAGAAGCCTGGCGCGCTCACTTACGGCACCGCCGGCGTCGGCTCCGGGCCGCACATGAACATGGCCAGGCTGGAGAACACCGCCGGCGTCAAGTTCCTCGCGGTCCATTACCGAGGGGCGACGCCTGCTCTGACCGATGTCATCGGAGGACACACGGACATGATGCTGATCAGCGTGGGCTCGGCGCTCGGGCCTGCCAAGGCCGGTAAGGTGAAGATGCTCGCGGTGGGAAGCCCAAAGCGCCTGCCGTCGCTTCCCGACCTGCCGGCCGCCGATGAAAGCGTGCCCGGCTATACGGCGGGGACCTGGTTCGGGCTGTCCACGACCGCCGGAACGCCGCGCGAGATCGTGATGAAGATCAACGCGGACGTCCGGCAAGTCATTGCCGAGCCCGCGATCCAGGAGCAATTCGTGGCGAAGCAATTGTACGAACCGATGACGAGTTCGCCGGAGGAATTTGCCGCGTTCGTCGCGACCGAAACGCGGAAATGGGGCAAGGTCATCCGCGAGCAGAATCTGGAAATTGCCCATTGAATGGCGGGGGTCGACGTCGATCCGGTTCAGGCGCCTTCCGCGCGCATCCGCCGCACCAGCCAGAGCGCCGCGCTCCAGGCCATCGTGATCGCGAGGCCGCCCGCGTAGGCCCACCACACGCCGAGCGGTTCCGCCAGGTAGTGCACGCCGAGAAACCCCAGCCCGAGGCCGACGAGCGCGGGCTGCACATGCGCCAGCACCGCGCCCGCCGCCGGTCCGCCCACGCGCGGATGAAGGATCACCACAAAGCTCCCCATCACGATCGGAAACACCGCGAACATACCGGAGGCAAACGAGCCGATGCGGTGGCTCGCGGTCGTCACCACCGCAACGACCAGCGCGGCGGTCGCCGCGCGCAGCGGAATGTCGTAGCGCCTGCGCTTGATGCCTTCCCGCGGCACGACAGTGCGCCGGTAGCGCGCGGTGGCCGGAATGGTGACGGCGAAAACCACCGCGTTGAGGGCGAGCGCGCTCGCCGGCGTCCACTCGACCATCCGCAACAGGGCGGCGGCGCCGAACCAGACCAGCGTCGCAACGCTGATGCTGAACACGATGCCGTGGCGCTGCGCGAGCGCGGCGTAAGTAAGCGCGAAGATCGCGACCGCGGCGTTTGCCGCGGCACTGCCGACCGCGCTCGCGGCGATGAAGGCCGGGAGATGCTCCAGCGCCAGGATGATATAGGCCGCGCCGGCGGCCGTCGGCAGCGCGGCGATCAGCGCGCCGATGAAGGGCCCGCTGCGCTCGACCGCCACCGAGGCGATGACGACGATCGTCGCCGTCATCGCCATCTTGAGGCCGAGCCCGTACCAGAAGAGGAGATCGGGGGACATCAGCGCTGGGAAAAATCGAGCCCTCGGGTGGGCAAAGCCGCATTCCGAGCGCTTGCGCCGCCCTGCGCCGGCACGCGCGCCGCGCCCACGCGGCGCATGTACCGTTGCGAGACAAACGCGCGGGCATGCTTCGCTTTGTCCACCCGACGGCGTCCGGGTGTCACGCGCGCTCCAGCTTCACCTGGATCGGCGGGCCGCTCTTGAGCGTCTGGTAGACGACGCAATAGCGTTCGGTGAGCTTGAGCAGCGGGTCGAGCTTCTCCTGCGACACGTCGGTCACCACGTCGAAGCGCAGGCGGATCGCGGCGAAGCCGACCGGCGCGTCCTTGGCCACGCCGAGGGTGCCGCGGAAGTCGAGATCGCCCTCGGCCGAGACCGTGGCGGATTTCAGCGGAATGTCGAGCGCGGTCGCGACCGCCTTGAGCGTCACGCCGGCGCAGGCCACCAGCGCCTCGAGCAGCATGTCACCGGAACAAAGCTCGAGCCCGGAGCCGCCGGTGGCGGGATGCAGGCCCGCGACCGCGAGCGCGCGTCCGGTTTCCACCTTGCAGGCGATGTGGGCATCGTCGAGCGTGCCCTTGGCCCGCAAGGTGATATAGGCGGATTTGGGATCGCCCTTGTAGCGCTCCTTGAGCGGCGCCTGCATGGCGCGCAAGGCAGTGGCATCCATCGGGAGGTCCTTCTCGCACGTAGGCCTCGATAAGAGGCCAGACGACAGAGGACAGGTCACGGAAGAAATCAAGCTCAAATCCTGGTCCTCGTTCTCTGTCGTCTGTCCTCTGCCGTCTGGCCTCCGTCGCCCGTCACCACCACAGTCCGCCGCCGGTGGCGGCTTTGGTCTCGCCGTCGTCGGTGATCACCGCGCGGTCGAGCGAGCGATCGAGCGCCGCCAGCACGCGGCGCTTCACGAAGTCGAACGCCGCCGACTGCCGGTCACGCGGTCGCGGCAGCTGGCATGCGATCTCGTCGTAGACGCGGCCGGGGCGCGGCCGCATGACCATGATGCGGTCGGCGAGGACGATCGCCTCCTCGACGTCGTGGGTGACGATGAGGAGCGTCGGCTTCGCGTCGGCCCACAAATCGAGCAGGTGATCCTGCAGGTCGGCGCGGGTGAAGGCGTCGAGCGCGGAGAACGGCTCGTCGAGGAGGAGCACCTGCGGGCGCGGCACCAATGCCCGCAGGATGGCGACGCGCTGAGCCTGACCGCCGGAGAGCTCCCGCGGCCACACCCGCGCCTTATCGGCGAGGCCGACCCGGTCGAGCGCGCGCGCCACCCGCGCCCTGCGTTCCGGCTTCGAACATTGCTCCAAGCCGAAACCGACATTATCGGCGACCCGCAGCCACGGCAGCAGCCGCGGCTCCTGGAAGATGATGCCGATCTTCTCATGCGGCGCGGTGATCACGGTACCGTCGAGCACGACCCTGCCCTGGGTCGGCGTGTCGAGGCCGGAAATCGCCCGCAGCATGGTCGACTTGCCACAACCGGAGCCGCCGATGACGACGAGGATTTCGCCCGGCGCGACCTCCAGCGTCATGCCGTCGAGCGCGCGCACCCCGTTGGGATAGGTCTTGCCGACGCGATCGAGGGCGAGCATCGAGGTTCCCTTACGCCCGTCCGAACCGGTCTTCCCAGCGCAGGAACGGCGCCGAGAGGATCACGATCAACCAGTCGGTCAGCTTGCCGAGAATGGCAAAGGCGACGATCGCGGCGACGATCTGCGCCGGCTTGCCGAGCTGCTGGCCGTCGATCAAGAGAAAGCCCAGCCCGGTCGAGGCGCCCATGAACTCCGCCGCCACCACGAACATCCAGCCGAGGCCGAGGCCGGCGCGCAGCGAGACCACGTAGGCCGGCAGCACGGCGGGCAGCAGGATGCGCCGCACCATGGCGGCCCCGGACAGGCGGAAGGCGCGACCGACCTCGACGATCTTGCGATCGACCGACATGACCGCGCCCATGACGCCGAGATAGACCGGAAAGAATACGCCGATCGCGATCAGGATGATTTTCGAAGCCTCGAAGATGCCGAACCAGAGGATGAAAAGGGGTACCCAGGCGATCGAGGGGATGGCGCGCAGCGCCTGCAGGGTCGGATCGACCAGGCGGTTCATCAGCGCCGAATAGCCGGTGATCGCACCGAACAGCGTTCCCGCCGCGACGCCGAACACGAAGCCGGCGGCGACCCGCGACAGCGTCACCGTGGCGTGCAGCTCGAGCTCCCCGGTGCGCGCGAGGTCGGCGAAGGTCTGGAAGATGACCGACGGCGGCGGCACCAGGCGCCCGCTGGCCAGGCCCTCGCGCACGGCGATTTCCCAGCACAATGCCACGGCGACCGGCAGGATGAGACCGAGCGCCGGCCGCACGAAGCGCGTTGGGCCGCGCTTCGACGCGGCTCGTTCCACTGTGGCTTGCTCGGCGCTCGCCGTCATGACGACAAGAGACATAACCCCACTCACCGCATGCAACGCCGCAGTTCGGCACGCCAGCGCGCGGCGCCTATGGATTTGACGACGGGCCCTTTCCAGCCGGAGTCGATCCATCCGACATCGGCCACGGCGCGCCGCTCGAGGCGCGACCGGATCATTCCAGCTCCTAGTTCATGACCGTCACGTAACGATCGTCGATGAGATCGTCGACGGTCTTGTGCACGTCCACGCCGGCCGGGATGACGCCGGCCTGCTGCAAGGCGAGGCCGGCCTTGAGGATCGAGTCGCGCTGCGCCGGTCCGACCTTGTTGTGCGTGAGCTCCGTGCGCTCCTTGAGCTGCTTGTCGACGACCGCCTCCGCCAGCTTGGTCCTGGCGATGAAAATGCGCTTTTCCTCGGCGTAATTGGCCAGCGAATACTTGCGCGCGTCATCGTAGACCGCGAGCACGCGGCGCACGATATCGGGATGATCGGTGAGAAACTGCTCGCGCGCGTTGAGGATTCCCCAGGTATTGGCATCCTTGTTGCGATAGAACAGCTTGGCGCCGTCCTCGATCTCAGCCTGCGCCATCATCGGGTCGAGGCCCGCCCAGGCATCGACGTCGCCGCGAATGAGCGCGGTCTTGCCGTCCGGATGCTGCAGCAGCACCGGCGTAATGTCCTTCTCGGTCAGCCCTACCGATTGCAGCGCGCGCACCAGGAAGATGTGCGGGTCGGTGCCGCGCGTCACGGCGACGCGCTTGCCCTTGAGGTCGGCGATCTTGGTGATCGGCGTGTCCTTGCGCGTGACCAGCGCCGTCCATTCCGGGCGGGAGAAGACGTAGATCGATTTGATCGGGTTGCCGTTGATCTTGCCGACTAGGGCAGCCGCGCCGGCCGTCGAGCCCAGGTCGATCGAGCCCGCGTTGAGAAACTCGAGCGCCTTGTTGGAGCCGAGTGTCTGGACCCAGACGATGGAAATGCCGTCCTTGGCGAACTCCTTCTCCAGCAGTTGCTTGTCCTTGAGCACCATCGACACCGGATTGTAGGTCGCCCAGTCGATGCGGATTTCCTTCGGCTTGTCGGCGGCGAAGAGGCTCGCGCTCGCAAGCAGCCCGACCAGCAGGGCGGAGGCGAAAAGCGAGCGGCGGGAAAACACGATCATGACGACCTCCAAAGGCTTGGCGTTAGCCCATTCGAAATCTCGGCCCTCGCCCGGCGGCGAGGCCCGTTTGATGAAGGCGGGATTTCTTGCCCGCGGTCGGCTTGGCGAGGGCGGAGCCCGCGCTTTAGCGGCATTTGTTGAGCGCCCGCAAGCTGCTTGCTCAAATCGGCGCTATATTATTCTTAGAAAGGCCTTTGGGAGGCGTCAACGAGAAAGTATTTGTCGTATTAGCGTCAAAACGTAGGAATTTCTTTTATTTTCATCGGACTGCCCAGAGATGTTTCCCGTCGTCCCCGCCGCCCGCCGCGGCACCCGCACCGGTGACACGCCGCGCGCGCTCCGCTATCCCGGTAAAGTCATGCTGACACCGAATGACCAGGCCTCGCCGGATGCCGAAGTCTTCGACGCGGTCGCCGTCGCTGCCGAGTTGGAGCGCCTGGCCGAGGTCCACGCCGGCGGCGAACGCGAACTGCGACTGGAGGTCTCGCGGCGCATCAAGGCTGCGCTCGTGCACGGGCGCGCCGCCGCCGAGCGCCTGCTCATCGCCGACCGGCACGGCCGGCGCTGCGCCGAGCGGCTGTGCTTCATGCAGGACGAGATCATCCGTGTGCTGTTCGAGTTCACGGCGAAGCACCTTTATCCCGCGCAGAACCCCTCGGAAGCCGAGCACATGGCGATCGTCGCCACCGGCGGCTACGGCCGCGGCGTTCTGGCGGCGGGCTCCGACATCGATCTGCTCTTCCTGCTTCCCTACAAGCAGACCGCCTGGGGCGAATCCGTCGCCGAGACGATCCTCTATTGCCTCTGGGACATGGGCCTCAAAGTCGGCCATGCCACGCGCTCGATCAACGAGTGCATCCGCCAGGCCAAGGCCGACATGACGGTGCGCACGGGACTGCTCGAGTCCCGCTACCTGCTCGGCGATCGCAAGCTCTATGATGAGTTGGTCGCACGCTTCGACAAGGAGGTCGTGCAGGGCACCGCGGCCGAATTCGTCGCCGCCAAGCTCGCCGAGCGCGAGGAGCGCCACCGGCGCGCCGGCCAGTCGCGCTATCTGGTCGAGCCCAACGTCAAGGACGGCAAGGGCGGGCTGCGCGACCTGCATACGCTCTACTGGATCGCCAAATACGTCTATCGCGTGCGCGAGCGCGAGGAGCTGATCGCGCACGGCGTCTACGACCCGCGCGAATATCGCCGGTTTCGCCGCTGCGGCGATTTCCTCTGGGCCGTGCGCTGCCACATGCACTTCCTGACCGGCCGGGCGGAGGAGCGCCTCTCCTTCGATATCCAACGCGAGATCGCGGTGCGACTTGGCTACACCGAGCACCCGGGGCTGCGGGAAGTCGAGCGCTTCATGAAGCACTACTTCCTGATTGCCAAGGACGTCGGCGATCTTACCGCCATTCTCTGCGCCAGGCTGGAGGACAGCCAGGCCAAGGCCATGCCGGTGCTGAGCCGGATGATGGCCAAGTTCCGGCCGCGGCCGCGCCACATGCTCAGCGAGAGCGAGGATTTCGTCGTCGACTACAACCGCATCAACGTCGCCGACCCGGGCGTCTTCAGGCGCGACCCCGTGAACCTGATCCGCATCTTCCATCTCGCGCAGAAATACAATTTGGCGTTCCATCCCGACGCCATGCACATCGCCACGCGTTCGCTTAAGCTCATCGACCAGAGCCTGCGCGAGAACAAGGAGGCGAACCAGCTGTTCCTCGAGATCCTGACCTCGAAGAACGACGCCGAAACCGTGCTGCGCCGGATGAACGAGGCCGGCGTGCTCGGCGCCTTCGTGCCCGCCTTCGGCCGTATCGTGGCGATGATGCAGTTCAACATGTACCACCATTACACGGTGGACGAACATCTCCTGCGCTGCATCGGCGTGCTCTCCGACATCGAGGCCGGACGCACCGAGGATACCAAATTCGCCAACGAGCTGATGCGGACAATTCAACCGCGCCACCGCGAGCTGCTCTACGTCGCGCTGTTCCTGCACGACATCGCCAAAGGCCGGATCGAGGACCACTCGCTCGCCGGCGCGCGCGTGGCGCGCAGTTTTTGTCCGCGGCTCGGCTTCTCGCCGGCGGAGACGGAAACCGTCGCCTGGCTGCTCGAAGTGCATCTCGTGATGTCGTCGGTTGCCCAGTCGCGCGATCTCTCCGACCGCATGACCATCGAGTACTTCAGCGCCGTCGTGCAGTCGGTCGAGCGGCTCAAGCTGCTCACCATCCTCACCGTCGCCGACATCAAGGCGGTCGGGCCCGGGGTCTGGAACGGGTGGAAGGCGCAGCTCATTCGTACGTTGTATTACGAGACCGAGCCGGTGCTCACGGGCGGGTTCTCCGAGGTCAACCGCGCGCAGCGCGTGGCCGTGGCGCAGGCCGAATTTCGGGCCGAGCTCGGGGATTGGCCGGCGGCCGACGTCGACGCCTATATCGCGCTGCATTACCCGGCGTATTGGCTCAAAGTCGACCTGCCGCAAAAGATCGCGCACGCGCGGTTCTTGCGTTCGGCGGCGCAGGCCGGAAAATCGCTCGCCACCACCGTCTCGTTTCCCGCCGCGCGCGGCGTGACCGAGCTGACCGTGCTGGCGCCCGACCACCCCTGGCTGCTCTCGATCATCGCGGGCGCCTGCGCGGTCGCCGGGGCCAATATCGTCGACGCGCAGATCTTCACCACCACCGACGGCCGCGCGCTCGACACCATCTCGGTGTCGCGCGAGTTCGAACACGACGCCGACGAAGCGCGGCGCGCGGCGCGGATCACGGATTCGATCGAGAAGGCGTTGCGCGGAGACCTGCGGATGCCGGAGGTGGTCGCCAAGCGGGCGACGGCAAAAGCCCGGCTCAAAGCCTTCGCGGTGGTGCCGGAGGTGACGATCAACAACAGCTGGTCGAACCGCTACACCATGGTCGAGGTGATCGGGCTGGACCGGCCCGGCCTCCTCTTCGAACTCACCGCGACGCTGTCCAAGCTCAACCTCAACATCGGCTCCGCGCACGTCGCGACCTTCGGCGAACGCGTGGTCGACGTGTTCTACATCACCGATCTGTTCGGAGCGAAGATCACCTCGGCGACCCGCCAGGCGACGATCAAGCGCGCGCTGCTGGCGCTGCTTTCGCCCACCCACGAAGCGGGGGCGAAGGCGGCAAGAAGCGCGGCCGCCGACGTCACGGGCTGATCGCGGCGGCGGCATTCCGCGGGCCGGGGCGGCGCCTGCCGCATCCGGGGGCTTAGAGCGCATCCCGATTGGGTCGAATCGTGATGCGCTCTAGATATTTTGCGCGTGTTCTGTTCGGAAAACCGGTTCCCACTTTTCCGGAACATGCGCTGGCGCGGAGATTTCGGCCAAAGCGCCCCGGTAACCCCCCCTTAAATCACCCCATCTACGGTGCTTGCGAGGGCGGCGGAGGGGAGGCGGCATGGGGGGACGAAAGGCGCGTCGCGAGGGCGCGCTCGATGCCGGCCCGGCTGCTGGATCGAGGGACAACGGCGGCTCTTCCAAGAGCCGATCGACCTCCGGCCGCCGCGCAAAAAGCGGCGGGCGCCGAGGTTCGGTGCTTGCACGCTTGTTCTATTGGTCGCTGGTGCTCGGCCTGTGGACCGCGATCGCCGCCGTCGGCGCAGTCGCCTTCGTCGTCTCGACCTTGCCACCGATCCAGTCGCTCGAGGTGCCCAAGCGGCCGCCGACGGTCGAGATCGTCGGGCTCGACGGCAAGCCGCTCACCATGCGAGGCGAGATGAGCGGCACCGACGTGCCGATCAGGGAGCTGCCGCCGTATCTGCCGAAGGCGTTCATCGCCATCGAAGACCGCCGCTTCTACAGCCACTACGGCGTCGATCCCTTCGGCCTCGTGCGCGCGGCGGTCGCCAACGTGCTTCGTCGCGGCGTGTCGCAGGGCGGCTCGACCATCACCCAGCAGCTCGCGAAGAACCTGTTCCTGACCCAGGAACGCACGCTCTGGCGCAAGATGCAGGAGCTGGTGCTCGCGCTCTGGCTCGAGCGCAAATTCAGCAAGGCGCAAATTCTCGAGCTTTATCTCAACCGGGTCTATTTCGGCTCCGGCGCCTACGGGGTGGAAGCCGCGGCGCAGCGCTATTTCGGCAAGTCGGCCCGCCAGGTGAAGGTGGCGGAGGCGGCGATGCTGGCGGGCCTGGTGAAATCTCCGTCGCGCCTGGCGCCGAACCGCAATCCGGCCGGCGCCGAGCGCCGCGCGCAGGCCGTGCTCACGGCCATGGCCGAGCTCGGCTTCATCACCGAGACCATGATGAAGACCGCCCGCGCGCAACCCGCCCGCGCGGTGCGGCCGGCGGGCGCCGGCTCCGTCAACTACGTCGCCGACTGGATCATGGACGTGCTCGACGATCTCGTCGGCCGCCTCGAGCAGGACCTCGTGGTCGAGACCTCGATCGATCCCGTGCTGCAGGCGGCGGCCGAGAAGGCGCTGGTCGACGAGCTCGCGCTCAAGGGGCAGAAGCTCGACGTGGCGCAGGGCGCCGTCGTCGCGATGACCCCGGACGGCGCGGTGCGCGCGCTGGTCGGCGGCAAGAGCTACGCCGAGAGCCAGTACAACCGCGCCGTCATCGCCAAGCGCCAGCCCGGCTCCGCATTCAAGCCGTTCGTCTATCTCACCGCGCTGGAGCGCGGGCTCACGCCCGACAGCGTGCGGGAGGACAAGCCGCTGGCGCTCAAGGGCTGGCGGCCGGAGAACTACGGCCACGAATATCACGGGGCGGTGACGCTCACCCAGGCGCTCTCGCAGTCGCTCAACACCGTGTCGGTGCGGCTCACGCTCGAAGCCGGAGCGGCGGCGGTGGCCAAGACCGCCTACCGCCTGGGCATCGCCTCCAAGCTCGACGCCAACCCCTCGCTCGCGCTCGGCACGTCGGAAGTTTCGCTGCTCGAGCTCACCTCGGCCTACGCCCCGTTCGCCAACGGCGGCAACGCGATCACGCCGCACGTGATCGAGCGCGTGCGCAGCCAGGCCGGCAAGGTGCTGTTCGCGCGCGCGCCGCAAAACCTCGGCCGTATCGTCGAGCCGCGCTACGTGGCGATGATGAACACGATGATGCGCGAGACGATCCTGAGCGGGACCGCGCAGAAGGCGCAATTCGGGGCTTGGCCGGCCGCCGGCAAGACCGGCACCAGCCAGGATTTCCGCGATGCCTGGTTCATCGGCTACACCGCCCATCTCGTCGCGGGCGTCTGGGTCGGCAACGACAATTCCTCGCCGACCAAGAAGGCGACCGGCGGCAGCCTGCCGGCCGAGATCTGGAGCAAGCTGATGAAGGTCGGCCACCAGGGCGTGCCGGTCGCGGGCCTGCCCGGACTGGCGGGCGGCGCGCCAATGGCTTCGGCGGTCCCGAATGTGCCGATGCCACCGGCACCCGTCGGCATCCACGCCGGCGGACAAGCCGCGGCGCCGGCCGTCAAGCCGCAGCCGATCGATCCCGGCATCGACGGCTGGTTCCTCGACCGGCTGTTCGGACGGCGCTGAGGCCGCGCGCGGCATCACCCATTGTCGTCCCCGCGCAAGCGGGGACCCATCGTGCCACGCACGCCGGCCTCTGGGATATGGGTCCCCGCTTGCGCGGGGACGACAGTCACATGAACTGATCAACGGGCCTCGGTATGGTAAATTTCTGCCGGCACGCGGAGCGCGGCATGAGGTCAAGGACAAGGTCGCCATCGTCACCGGAGCGGCGCACGGCATCGGGCTCGCGATCGCCAGGCGCTATGTCGCCGAGGGCGCGTGCGTCGTCATCGCCGACGTCGATACAGCCGCCGGCGAGGCCGCCGCGAGTGCGCTCGGCAATGCCCGCTTCGTCGCCACCGACGTCGGCGATGCGCGGGCGGCCGAGAACGTCGTGGCCGAGGCCTGCCGCGCGTTCGGCGGTCTCGACGTTTTGGTCAATAATGCCGGCATCATTCACGCCGCCGATTTCCTCGAGCTGGCGGAAGCGGATTTCGACCGCGTGCTGCGGGTCAACCTCAAGGGCGCGTTTCTCGTCGGCCAGGCCGCCGCGCGGCGGATGGTCGCGCAGGTCAAGGCCGGCAGGCCGGCCGGCACCATCATCAATATGAGCTCGATCAACGCGGTGGTCGCGATCGCGAACCACGTGCCTTACTGCGTGTCGAAGGGCGGCATCGACCAGTTGACCAAGGTGATGGCGCTCGCGCTGGCGCCGGTCGGCATCCGGGTCAACGCCATCGGGCCGGGCTCGATCATGACCGACATCCTCAAGGCGGTGGCGACCGACAAGGAGGCACAGCGCCGGATCCTGGCGCGCACGCCGCTCGGACGCATCGGCGAACCCGAGGAGATCGCCGCGATCGCCGTCTTCCTTGCGTCGGCGGACGCGAGCTATATCACCGGGGAAACCATCTATGCCGACGGCGGCCGGCTCGCGCTCAACTACACGGTGCCGGTCGCGGACGACGCGCTGAGATGAATTCTAGATAATTGGCTGAGCTTTTCGTCGATGCGGTTTCCGTTGAAATGGAATCAGCGCGAGCGGCGAACTCGGTCTGCTCCCTCCCCAGCCGAAGTCGGATTTATCCGACTTCGGCCAACCTTAAGTGCCGAACTCGGGCAAGCCCGAGTTCGGGTGGGGGAGGGCTGGGGAGGGCTGGGGAGGGGAGTGATGCGTTTGGCAACGCCGGTGCGTCGATCGCAGGACCCCCACCCCCAACCTCTCCCCACCGCAAGTCGGGCCTGCCCGACTTGCGCACTATATGCATCCGCAACCCGGGCAAGCCCGGGTTGCGTGGGGAGGGGAGCACACCGAGTCCGCGGCACCGTTTTGCGTCCACCTCAGCGAAAGCCGCTCCAGCGAGACCGATCAATCGAACTGGTATAAGGCATCCATGGCTGCCAAGCGTCCGCCGGCACTCGATCGCATCGACGTCAGGATTCTCGCGGCGCTCCAGCGCGACGGGCGCGCGACCATCCAGAAGCTGGCGCAGACGGTGGGACTCTCGCCGCGGGCGTCGCTCGAGCGGGTGCGGCGGCTCGAGGCCGCGGGCGTCATCGCCGGCTATCAGGCCGTGATCGAGCTCGGCCGGATCGCTCGGCCGGTCAACATCTTCGCCGAGATCATCCTGGAGAAGCATGCCAATCGCGGCCGCTTCGAAAAACGGCTGGCCGCGCTCGATGACGTGGTCGAGTGCTGGGAGGTGAGCGGTACCGTCGATTATATCGCCCGCTTCGTGTGCGCGGATCTCGCGGCCTACGAGGAGCTCTCGGGCGCGCTGATCGACGACGAGCATCTCGGCGTCGCCCGCATCGTCAGCCACGTGGCGCTGCGCCCGGTCCGTCGCTTCGCCGGCTATCCCGATGCGCTGCTCCGCCGCAACGTGACGACGCGGTAACAAACCGCCGTTTCGGTCGCGCCGGCCTCGCTCGGCCGCCGATTCCGCCGCCCGAGGCCTCCGCTTCCGCCGCACAGGTCGCCGCCGCGGCTTAGATTCGATAGGCGGCACTGCGAGTCGCGCGGAGGCGTGTCATGAAAGCCATCGATCTCGAGAACCGGTACAGCGCTCACAACTACGAGCCGCTTCCCGTCGTGCTTGCGCACGGGAAGGGCGCGCATCTGTGGGACACCGCCGGCCGGCGCTACGTCGACATGATGAGCGCCTATTCGGCGGCGAGCCACGGCCACGGCCATCCGCGCATCCTGGCCGCGCTCAAGGCGCAGGCCGAGCGTCTCGCCGTGCCCTCGCGCGCCTATTACAACGACCGGCTCGGGCCGTTTCTCGAAGAGCTGTGCAAGGTCACCTCCCTCGACGCCGCGCTCCCCATGAACACCGGCGCCGAGGCGGTCGAGACCGCGGTCAAGGCCGCGCGCCGCTGGGGCTATCGCGTCAAGGGCATCGCCCGCGACCGCGCCGAGATCATCGTTGCCGCCGGCAATTTCCACGGCCGCACCACGACCGTCATCTCGTTCTCGACCGAGGCCGATTATCGCGACGGCTTCGGACCGTTCACGCCCGGCTTCCGCCCGGTTCCGTTCGGCGATCTCGCCGCCATCGAGCGCGCGATCACGCCGGAGACCGCCGCCGTGCTGATCGAGCCCATCCAGGGCGAGGCCGGCATCATCGTGCCGCCGGCGGGCTTCCTCGCCGGACTGCGCCGCATCTGCGACGCGCACCGCGTGCTGCTCATCCTCGACGAGGTGCAGTCCGGGCTGGGCCGCACCGGCGCCTGGTTCGCGTTCCAGCACGAAGGCATCCGCCCGGACGGCGTCATTCTGGGCAAGGCGCTCGGCGGCGGCGTGCTGCCGGTCTCCGCCTTCGTCGGAAGGCGCGAGCTGATGGATGTGTTCACGCCCGGCTCGCACGGCTCGACCTTCGGCGGCAATCCGCTCGCCGCGGCGGTAGGGCTCGAAGCCCTGCGTGTGATCGAGGACGAAGGATTGGTGGAGAGAAGCCGCGTGCTCGGGGTCCACATGCTCACCCGCCTCTCCGCGATCGCGAGCCCGGCGCTCAGGGAGGTCCGCGGCCGCGGCCTGTGGGCCGGCGCCGAGATCGATCCCGCCATCGCGAGCGCGCGCGAAGCCTGCGAGCGGCTGCTGGCGAAAGGGGTGCTGTCGAAGGAGACGCACCGCACGGTCGTTCGCCTGGCGCCGCCGCTCGTCATCGCGCGCGACGATCTCGACTGGGCGCTCGATCGCTTCGAGGACGTGCTGCACGAGCTCGACGGCACGCGCCGTCCCTCGCGCGCGGCTTGAATCCACCCTCGGGAGAAGACTCCAATGACCACGCACAACGGCCGCGGCGCGCGCCTTTTGATGTGCGCTCCCGAGCACTTCGCGGTCAGCTATGCCATCAATCCCTGGATGGACCCGCAGAGCTGGGCGCGCGATCGCCGCGCCCATGCGGCGGCCGAACGCCAATGGGCCGCGCTCCATCGCAAGCTCGTGGAACTCGGCGCCGCGGTCGAGCTCGTCCCGCCCGTGCCGGGCTTGCCCGACCTCGTCTTCACCGCGAATGCCGCGGTCGTGCTCGACCGCCAGGCGCTGTTGGCGCGCTTCCGCCATCCGCAGCGCCAGCGGGAAGAGGGGCATTTCGAGGCGGCGTTTCGATCGCTCCAGGCACGCGGCCTCCTCGATGCCGTGCGCAAGCTTCCGCACGACCTCGTGCTCGAAGGTGCCGGCGACTGCGTTTGGGACGAGACGCGCAAGCTGTTCTGGATGGGTTATGGCCCGCGTTCCGATGCCGCCGCGCGGCATGCGGTCGCTGACATGTTCGGACAGGAGGTGATCGCGCTCGAGCTCGCGGACGCGCGCTTCTACCACATGGACACGGCGCTCTCCACCCTTCCCCGCGGCGAGGTCATGTATCTGCCCGATGCCCTCACCGCGGCGGGGCGCGCGGCGATCCGCGCGCGGGTCGCGCCGGAGCACCGCATCGAGATCGGGATCGAGGATGGTTGCCGGCTGGCGGCCAATGCCGTTTGTCTCGGCGATGCCGTGGTCATGTCGGGTGCCAGCGAGCGCCTGCGCACGCAGCTCGCAGAACGCGGCTACCAGGTGGTGACGACGCCGCTGCCGTCGTTCCTGCGCAGCGGCGGCTCGGCCTTCTGCCTGACGCTTCGGCTCGACCGCCGCTCGGCCGCGGTCTCCGCCCTCCCCGACCGCGCCGCGGTGGCGTGAGGCATCTTCCGCCTGGCTTGAACCGGGTCGTCATTGCCGGGCTTGTCCCGGCAATCCATCCCTTTCGCAAATCATTTGCGAAGGTGGATGGACCCGCGGGTCAAGCCCGCGGGTGACGGATGTGGGTGGGCAGGGAATATGCGCCCCCTGCGTCATCGGCGCGTCAAATCTCCCCTGACAAGCACGGCGATTCTGCTCTAAGCTTCGATCCAGTCACGGACGTGAAGCCGAACGGGCCGTCAACCGCGGTTGACGGCTGCAACAGAGCCGGCGCGTCCGCGCGGGAAACCCACGGAGGATTGCATCATGCTCAACAGCAGGATGACGCGGCGTCGTTTCCTGGCGACGACGGCCGCAGCAGCAGTCGCCATGCCATATGTGCGCGGCGCCCATGCGGCCGGCAAGTTGTCGATGGGCTTCTGGGACCACTGGGTCCCCGGCGCCAACAACGCGACGACGGCGCTGGTCAACGAATGGGCGGCGAAGGAGAAGGTCGAGGTCTCGATCGACTACATCACCTCGGTCGGGAACAAGAACCTGCTCACCATCGCCGCCGAGTCGCAGGCACGATCCGGGCACGACATCTTCGCGTTCCCGACCTGGGAGCCGCAGGCGCACGCCAAGGACCTCGAGCCGGTCGACGACGTCATGGCGGAGCTGGTCAAGCAGAACGGCCCGATCAACCCCACTGTCGACTATCTCGCGCACGCCAACGGCCATTGGCTGGCGGTGCCGGCCACGGTCGGCAGCCAGATCAAGGGACCGTGCTCGCGCATCGACCTCATGAAGCGGTATGCCGGCATCGACGTGGTCGCCATGTATCCCGCGGGCGCCCCGCCGAAGGCCGAGGCCTGGACCTTGGACGCCATGCTCAAGGCAGCGGAAGCTTGCCACAAAGCCGGATATCCGTTCGGGATCGGGCTCGGCACGACCGAAGACAACACCGATACCTCGGGCGCGATCTTCCAGTCCTTCGGGGCCGACCTGGTCGATGCCAAAGGCAACATCGCGGTCAAATCCGACGCCGTGCGCCAGGCGCTGGAATACTACAAGAAGCTCGCCCAGTTCCTGCCGCCGGACGCGCCGGCCTGGGACAACACGTCGAACAACAAATGGCTGGTCGCCGGCAAGGGCGCGCTGATCATGAACCCGCCGAGCGCGTGGGCGGTCGCCAAGCGCGACGCGCCGCAGATCGCCGAGCAGCTCTGGACCCACGGCATGCCGGCCGGACCGAAGGGGCGCTACGCACCCTTCCTGCCTTATTTCTGGGGCATCTGGAACTTCAGCAAGAACAAGGAAGCCGCCAAGAGCCTGCTGGTTCACCTGTCGCAGCGCACGTCGGCGGAGAAGATGGTGGCGGCGAGCGCCGGCTACGATCTGCCGTCGTTCGTGAGCTTCGCCGATTTCAAGACCTGGGCCGAGGAAGGCCCGCCCAAGGGCACGCTTTACCACTACCCCAACCCGCACAACCACCAGATCCTTTCGGTCGGGGCGGCGCCGGCGCCGCCGCAGCTCGCCCAGCAGATCTATACCCAGGCGATCCAGACCAAGATGGTGGTGCGCTTCAAGCAGGGCGAGCCGCTCGAACAGACGCTCGCCTGGGCCGAGTCCGAGATCGAAGGCTTCATGCGGACCTGAGCTTGCGCTCGCCGTGCCGCCGACCGCCGGCAAGCCGGACGGCGGCACCGCTGCGCACGGCAGCGGGCGACCTCCCCGGGTGACGGCGCCCGCTGCCGCTGACATGCAAGGGCTCAAACTGCAAGCGACGACGACTGCTCTCTCATTGACCGAGGTAGCGCATGGTCGACGCGGCACTGGAAGCACCTGCGATCGCCGGCGGCGCCCGGCGGCGCTCCGGCTTGCGCCGGGCAATGGCGCGCAAGTCGACCGTCGCGTTCCTGATGACGCTGCCGCTGATCCTGCTGGTGGCGCTGCTGGTGCTCTATCCCGCGCTTTATTCCGTCCATCTCGCCACGCTCAACAAGTCGATGGAGCGCTTCGTCGGCTTCGGCAATTTCCTGTTCCTGTTCAAGCGCGAGACGTTCTGGATGGTGGTGCGGCAATCCTGCCTCTTCGCCATCACCGCGGTGATCTTCAAAGCCTTGATCGGGTTCATCGTCGCGCACTTCGTGCACAACATCCCGAGCCGCGGACAGCGCAAGTGGCGCGGCATGCTGCTGGTGCCATGGGTCATTCCGCCGGCCATGAGCTGTCTGGCGTGGCTCTGGCTGTTCGATCCCTCGTACAGCGCGTTTAACTGGATCCTGGCGCTGTTCGGAGCGGGCCCGGTGCCGTGGACCGGCGATGCCTATTGGGCGCGCTTTTCCGTCATCCTGGTCAATGTCTGGATCGGCGCGCCGTTCTTCATGATCATGTATCTGGCGGCACTGAAATCGGTGCCCGAGCAGCTCTACGAAGCCGCCGCCATCGACGGCGCCAATTGGTGGCAACGCCTGTGGTACGTCACGCTGCCGATGATGCGCAACATCATGGCCATCACCGCGCTGTTTTCGCTGATCGTGACCTTTGCCAATTTCGACATCGTTCGCATCCTGACCGCGGGCGGCCCGCTCGACCGCACCCACGTGTTCGCCACCTGGGCGTTTTGGGTCGGCATCCAGGGCAACGACATTCCGCTCGGCGCCAGCGTCTCGCTGTTCATGGTGCCGATCCTGACCGTCGCCGCCGTGTTCATCCTGCGCGACATCCATCGCCGGGCGGGCGAAATGTCATGACCGCCGCTTCCGTCACCACCGCCGCGACGCCCGCGCGCAGGCGGCAATACGGCAGCATGCGCCGCGACCGGGTCTGGGCGCTGCGCTGGTCGTACTTCTTCCTCGCCGTGTTTGCGATCTTCTTCCTCACGCCGCCGGTCTACATGCTGATCACCTCGCTCAAGACCAGCGCGGAGATCTCCGCCGCCACCAATCCGTGGTGGGTCCGCGATCCGACCCTGGGCAACTACGTCGAGCTCCTGACTTCCGGCCAGTACCTGACCTTCTTCCGCAATTCGGCGTTGGTGTCGGTCATCGTCGTCACGATCACCATGCTGATCAGCGTGCCCGCCGCCTTCGCGCTGTCGCGCATGCGGTTCTGGGGCTCGGCCGTACTCGCGACCGGGGTCTTCCTCACCTATCTGATCCCGGAAACGCTGCTGTTCATCCCGCTGTTCAAGATGTTCGCGCTGGTCAACGCCTATACCGGCATCGAGCTGATCAATCACTGGTGGGTGCTGCTGCTGCTCTACCCGACGCTCACGGTACCGTTCTGCACCTGGATCATGATCGGCTACTTCGCCTCGATCCCCAAGGAACTCGACGAAGCGGCGCTGATGGACGGGGCGAACTACCGGCAGATTCTCACCCGGGTGTTCATCCCGGTTGCGCTTCCCGGGCTCATCGCGGCGACCATTTTCGCCTTCACGGTGTCGTGGGCGCAGTTCCTCTATCCGCTCGCCTTCACCACCTCGACCGATCAACTCGTTCTGCCGGTGGGCATCATCACCACTTTGACCAAGGGCGACGTCTTCAACTGGGGTCAGGTCATGACCGGGGCGCTGCTTGGCGCCGCCCCGCCGCTGATCATCTACGCCTTCCTGATGGACTACTACATCGCCGGCCTCACCGCCGGCGCCACCAAGGGCTGATCATGGCGCAGGTCTCGCTCCGCAAGGTAGTCAAGCGGTTCGACGATACCGAGGCCGTGTGCGGCATCGATCTCGACATTGCCGACAAGGAATTCGTGGTGCTGGTCGGGCCGTCCGGCTGCGGCAAGTCGACGACGCTGCGGATGATCGCCGGGCTCGAGGACATCAGCGCCGGCGAGATCGCAGTCGACGGCGAGGTGGTCAACGACGTGCCGCCGAAGGACCGCGACATGGCCATGGTCTTTCAGAACTACGCGCTCTACCCGCACATGACGGTGTACGAGAACATGTCGTTCGGGCTGCGGCTCAAGCGTTACCCGAAGGACGAGATCGCGCGCCGCGTGCAGGAGGCCGCCCGTATCCTCGATATCGCCGAGCTGCTCGAAAGGAAGCCGCGGCAGCTCTCCGGCGGCCAACGCCAGCGCGTGGCCATGGGCCGCGCCATCGTGCGCAACCCGAAGGTCTTTCTGTTCGACGAACCGCTGTCGAATCTCGATGCCAAGCTGCGCGTGCAGATGCGAACCGAGATCAAGCGGGTGCATCAGAAGGTGCGCACCACCACCGTGTACGTCACCCACGATCAGGTCGAGGCGATGACGCTCGCCGACCGCGTGGTGGTGATGAACCGCGGAAAGATCGAACAGATCGGCGCTCCCAATGATCTCTACCATGCCCCCACGACGCGGTTCGTGGCCGGCTTCATCGGCTCGCCGGCGATGAACCTCCTCCCCTGCCGGCTGGAGCGGACCGGGGACGCCCTGCGGGTGCGCCTGAGCGAGGACGTGGCGTTGCCGGTGCCGCAATCGCGCGCCGTCCGCTACCGGCCGCATGTCGGCCGCGACGGTCTGACCTTCGGGCTGCGCCCGGAGCATTTGACGGAAGCCAAGCCCGATGGCGCAAGAGAGTTCGGCACGATCGACGCCGCGCTCGAGGTGATCGAGCCGCTCGGCATGGAGACGCTGGTGTTCTTCCGTGTCGGCGGCGTCGACGTGTGCGGGCGCGTGAGCCCCGACGCCGGCGCGCGCGAAGGCGCCCGCATGCGGCTCGCGGCGAGCCTCGACCATATGCACCTGATCGACGACGCGACCGGGCGGGTGATCTAGCGGCCTTCTCGCAGCGCCGCGCGCGCATGGTCGAATCGGGCAAGAAGCTTTGCCTAAACATCATCTTGCAATCGAGGCTGATCCCGGCACGCGGTGCCTGTGAATGGCGTAATTCTCCAGAGTCGCAGACGCTGGAGACTCCGAACGCCCGCGTTCCCGTCGCGGGGCTTTTTTTTCTTCGGGCTCCCTTGGGCCGCGCTCGAGCACAGCGGGTTGGTCGCGCGACGTGCCGTCTCGGGGGACCGCCAAAGGCAGGACTACTCGGCACGCAGCCGCCGCTCCCATGGTTAACCATGAGTTAAGAGATTTTGGCAGCATTCCTGTCACACACGCGGGGCAACCGGTACGCTATAGTACCGCATGTGTCTGTAAAATGGCGAAAGCTCAATGTCCGATAACGACCTGCAGAAGCTTTCGCCGGCCTATCGCCTGCCCGCATCGGACCCGGATTTCATCCTGAGCGACTCCATGCAGGGAGTTCGCTTTCTGCTGGAGTTCGCCAAGGCCGACGAGCGGTTGCGCCTCTGGGGCATCCGCACGACGATCGTAGTCCTGGGCAGCGCCCGTATCCACGAGCGCCGCGGCGGCGTCGGCGCCGCGCCTGTGACAGCCGCCGGCTCGCGACCGGACATGGCGCACTGGTACGACGAGTCGCGCCGCTTCGGCCGGATCGCATCCGAGCGCGGCGGCGCGCTGACCCCCATCGACGGCCAGCGCGACAACGTCATCGCGACCGGTGGCGGCCCCGGCATCATGGAGGCGGCCAACCGCGGCGCCGACGACGTCGGCGCGCCGTCCATCGGATTCAATATTCAGCTGCCGCGCGAGCAGGAACCGAATCCGTATTCCACCCCCGAGCTGACTTTCCAATTCAACTCCTTCGCCATACGCAAGATGCATTTGGCGATACGCGCGTCGGCAGCCGTCGCCTTTCCCGGCGGTTTCGGCACGCTCGCCGAGCTGTTCGAGGTCCTCACGCTCGTGCAAACGCGCAAGGGCCGGTCCATCCCCATCGTTTGCGTCGACCGCAACTATTGGACGCAGGTGATCAATTTCGACATGCTCCGCGACGCCGGGGTGATTTCGCCGGCGGATATCCGGCTGTTGCGGTTCGCCGACGACGCCGAAGGAGCCTGGCAAGAGCTCCTCGCCGCGGGCATCGGCGCCGCGAATGTCGGCGCGCGGCGCCTTTCCGATACCACGCTTTGACGGTAGCTACCGTGCCGATCCCGTCACCGCCCCGCCCGCTCATGCCCACCTTCGGCTGACGCCAACCCTTGGCGCGTCCGGCTCGCCGGGCTCGAGGACATCGGCGCAGGCGAGATCGCGGTCGACGGCGAGCCGTCAACGACGTGCCGACGAAGGACCGCGACATGGCCATGGTCTTTCAGGAAAACCGGTTCCCACTTTTCCGGAACATGCGCTAATGGCCGAGCAGCACCATCGAGATCGCCGGCACGTAGGTGATGACCATCAGGGCCAAGAAATTGAGCAGCAGGAACGGCAGCACGCCCCGGTAGATCGTGCCGAGCGGGATATGGAAGACCGCCTGGGAGGCGAACAGGTTGAGACCGAACGGCGGCGTGTACATGCCGATGCTGAGATTGACCGCCATGATGATGCCGAAGTGGATCGGGCTCACGCCCACGGCCTGCACCAGGGGGAGCAGCAGCGGCGTCATGATCAGGATGGCCGCGGGCGGCTCGAGAAAGCTCCCCATCACCAGCAGCACGATATTGATCGACAGCAGCAAGGCCCATACCGGCAGCTTCAGCGCATTGATCTCGCCGATGATCTGCTGCGGGATTCCGCTGGTGGTGAGGAGCCAGGAGTAAAGCCCAGCCGCCGTGACGATCATCAGGATTTGCGAGATCAGGAACACCGAGCTCTGGATGATGCGCCAGAGATCGCGCAGGCCGACCTCGCGGTGGACCACCATGGTCACGAACAGCGAGTAGATGACCGCGACACCCGCGGCCTCGGTCGGCGTGAACACGCCGCCGTAGATGCCGCCGAAAATCACCACCACCGTGCCGATCGACCAGCTCGCCTCCTTGGTCGAGGCCCAGATCGCGTCCCAGCGCGCGCGCGATGTCAGCGGCACCGCTTTGACGCGGGCGTAGAGCATCACATAGAACGCGTCGACGAAGCCGATGAGCAGGCTCGGCAGGACGCCGGCGGTGAACAGGGCGACTGCCGACTGCTGCGCCGACACCGAATAGAGAATCATCGCGATCGACGGCGGTATCACGACTGCGATGGCGCCCGACGATGCGATCAGCCCGACCGCGAAGCGCTCGTTGTAGCCGTTCTCCCTGAGCGAGGGATGGATCATGCGGCCGACCGCCACGACGGTGCCGACCGCGGTATGCGCCATCGCGCCGAATAGCTCGGAGGCGGCGACCGTGGTCACCCCCAGCGAGCCCCGCACCCCGCCGATCAGCGACATGACCCAGATCACCACCCGCTTGGCGATGCCGCCCTGCGCCATGATCTCGCCTGCCAGCACGAAAAACGGCACCGCCAGCAACGGAAAGTTGTCGAGGCCGCTGAACAGGAAGGTTTGGATCGTGTCGGTCGGAACGTCGGCGACAAACAGCACGATGACCAGGCAGGTCACCAGCAGCACGAGGAAGATCGGAAATCCGATAACCAGCAGCACCGCGGGCAGGACGAAATAGGCGAGGACGGTCGACATCGATGCTGCTTCCCCCGCCGCGGCGTTGCCCGGTCAATGGCTCGATTTCTTGGATGCCTCGCGCTCGCCGCCGGTGAGCAGCCTCACCAGCACCAGAAACGCCATGATCGCAAAGCCGACCGGGATCAGCGCCTGCGGAATGTACAGCGGAATTTCAGCGGACTGGCTGCGCTGGTCGAAGGCCTGCAGATCGCGGATCACCGGCCAGGCGAACACGACGATCGTCAATGCGGTGGCTATGAACACGAGCTCGGAGAACAGGTGAAGCGCCTCGCGCACCTTCTCGGGCATCATCATGACGATCACGTCCATTCGAATCTGCCGACCCGACCAGGCGACGACGCCGTTGCCGAGGAACACGCATCCGACCATCAGGAAAAGCATGGCTTCTTCCGCCCAGTAGATGGACACGTTGAAGAAGTAGCGGCCGATGACGTTCGCGAAATTGAGGCCGACGCTGGCCACCAGCAGCGTGCCGGCGAGCACGCGCAGGATGGCGAGCAGCGTGTGCACGCCCCGCAACACCGTATCGATCATTGGCAAGCCCGCGATTGACGCGCCCCTCTTGTCGCCCGCCACGCAGCGCCGCCGCCCTGCCCCGGGCACGACTTCATCGTCTGAAGATGAATTCGCGCCCGGGCCATGGAGGCGACTACTTGTTCCGCTGCGCCGATTCGAACACGAGCTTGACGGCCTGGTTCAGCTCCGGATTGTCCTTCGACAAATCCTCGCCGATGCTGGAGATCTTCGCCATCATGGCGGCCTGCTCCTGGGCCGGCAGGTCGACCAGGACGCCGCCCTTGTTTTTCCAGACATCGCGCTGCTTGCCGAAGAAGTCCTTCACGAATGGAACAATCTCCTTGGACACCTTCGCGGCGTCGTCGCGCACGATCGTCTGCAGGTCGGGCGGCAATGTCGCCAGCCACTTCTTGCTCATCACGGTGAGCGAGTTCAGGTAGGGCTGATCGGTTTCGACCACGTATTTGGCGACGTCGACGTATTGAAACGTCGTGAACACCGTGATGGTGGCGAGCGCGCCGTCGATGGCCCCTTGTTGCAGGCCCGGCAGAACGTCCCCGAGGGTCATCGCCACCGGCGAGGCATCCATGCGCCGGATCAGCTCGAGCTGGAACGGCGAGGCCAGCACCCGGATTTTCGTGCCCTTGAAATCAGCGAGATGTTGCGCCTCTTTGCGCATGGCGATGGACGACGGGCCGATCGGAGCGAGCGCGATCCCCTCCAGGCCCTTGTTCGCGCCCAGTCCGAACAGCATCTTTTGGACCGCCGGATCGTTGATCACCCGCACCGCCTGGTCCTGGCTGGTGAACAGGCCGGGGGCGCTCAGCGCCTCGTAGCGCTTGTCGACGCCGACCAGGAATTCCGGCGGACCCATCCAGGCCTGGATCGATCCGAACTGCACGCCCTCGATCTGCCGCGGAATCGGGCCGAGCTGGCTGGCCGGGTAGATCTCGCCCTTGATCCGGCCGCCCGAATCCTTTTCGACCGCCGCCGCGAACCGCCGCAGCCACTCGTGCTGCGTGTCGTTGATGGTGGCGGTGCTGAGCTTCATCACGAACGTCTTGGCGCCCTGCGCGTGCGCGCAAGACGCCACGGCCAGCGCGAACGCCCCGCAGGTCATGAGGGCGCCAACGGTGGCGAGCAGCATCGGTCGGCCTGTGTTCATGTCTTCCTCCCTGGTGGGGCGTCGTCGGCGCCCCGTCTGCCGGCAGCTTGTCGCACGCGACTGGCTTTGCTGTTCTTGTAGTGGCAGCGGTGCCGGGAAGGATGACACACGCATCGTGCCGCCACCAGCACCCCCTCGCCGGGGCGACGCTCGGTCGCACAGCTTCGCGTGGGCCGGCGCTCGCAGTGCCCGCCCGCCGTCGTGCCGTCGTGCCACGAAATGAGGCAATTGCCGGCCGACGCCGGCCCGAGCGGCGGCCGGCCGGCGCGTCTGCCCAGCGATCAGGCCGCGGCCTGCTCGCCGCTCCTGAACTTCACCGGAATTTTCAAGTAGTGCACGCCGTTGGCCTCGGCGGCCGGAAACCGGCCGGCGCGGATGTTCACCTGGATTGACGGCAGCAGCAGCGTGGGCGCGGAAAGCGTCGCATCGCGCGCGTTGCGCATCGCGACGAACTCATTTTCGTCGACGCCTTCGTGGACGTGCACGTTGCCGGTGCGCTGCTCGCCCACGGTGGTCTCGAAGGCGTAGCTGTCCCGGCCCGGCGCCTTGTAGTCGTGACACATGAACAGGCGGGTCTGCGGCGGCAAGCTCAGCAGCCTCCGGATCGACTTGTAGAGCTTGCGCGCGTCGCCGCCCGGGAAGTCGGCGCGCGCGGTCCCGTAGTCCGGCATGAACAGGGTGTCGCCGACGAACACGGCGTCGGCGATCTTATAGCTGACGCAGGCGGGCGTATGGCCCGGGGTATAGATGACTTCGACCTCGAGCTCGCCGATCTTGAAGCGCTCGCCGTCCCTGAACAGGCGATCGAAGTCGCTGCCGTCGGTCTTCAGGTCGGTGGCGTTGAACACCGGCCGGAAGATGCGCTGCACCTCCTTGATGTTTTCGCCGATCCCGATCTTGGCGCCGGTCTTGGCCTTCACGTAGGGCGAACCGGACAGGTGGTCGGCGTGGGCGTGGGTCTCGAGCGACCATTCGATCGTGTATCCCGCCTCCCGCGCGGCGGCGAGGATGGACTCGACCGAGCGGGTGTCGACCTCGCCGGACTTGGGGTCGTAGTCGAGCACCGGATCGATGACGGCCGCGCGCCTGGTCGCCGGATCGGCCACCAGGTAGCTGAACGTATTCGTCGCTTCGTCGAAGAATGCACGGATTGTGGGCTGGCCTGCCATGGAAACGCTCCTCGTCGCCCGCTTTCGGACTTGCTTTATATATTAGCATATACTACATTAGCAATACCTGAAATAATGGAGACGGACATGATCGGCTCCAAGACCTTCGACGGCGCGGCCTTCGAGCAAAAGGCCATTCAAGCGGCGGACATGCTGCGCGCCCTCGCCAATGAGCGCAGGTTGATGATCCTGTGCAAGCTCGTGGAGTGGGGCGAGGCCAACGTCACCCAGTTGGCCGAGGCGGTCGGCCTCTCGCAATCCGCGCTGTCGCAGCATCTCGCGAAGATGCGCGAGGAGGGCGTCGTCGCCTTCCGGCGCGACGCCCAGACGGTCTGGTATCGCATCGGCGATGCGAGAACCGAGGAGCTGCTTGCGACCCTGCACCGGCTGTTCTGTCGCCCCGCGCGCAAAACCAGGACGGGAGCCTAGCCATCATGACCCTGCGCACCATCGCTCCGCGCGACGCCAAGCGCCTCATCGACCAGGGGGCGATCCTCGTCGACATCCGGGAGGGCGACGAATACGCGCGCGAACGTATCGCGGGCGCCCGGCACCTTGCGCTTTCGAAGCTCGACGCGGCGCAGCTCGCCGCCCCGCGCGGCCACGCCGTGATCTTCCATTGCCGCTCCGGCGCCAGAACTCGCAATAGTTTCGCCGATCTCGCCGCCAAGGTCGACGAGGGATGCGACGTCTTCATGCTCGAAGGCGGGCTGGAGGGTTGGCGCAAGGCCGGGCTGCCCACGGTGGTGGACCGCCGCCAGCCGATCGAGCTGCAGCGCCAGGTGCAGATCGGCGCCGGCGGCCTGACATTCCTCGGCACCGTCCTCGGGCTGGCCGTTTCGCCCTGGTTCCTGGCCATTCCGCTGTTTGTCGGCGGCGGGTTGCTGTTCGCCGGCCTGACCGGATTTTGCGGCATGGCGCTGCTGCTCCAGCGCGCGCCATGGAATCGCGTGGCCGGCGCTCCGGCGCGTAAAGCCGCATGACCGGGTCGCGATGTCGGGATGGCTCATCCAGGACGCGCTCGGTGTTGCATCCGGCGTCGTGGTGGGCTTTTCGCTCGGGCTCGTCGGCGGCGGCGGATCGATCCTGGCGGTCCCGCTGATGATCTACCTCGTGGGCGTGCCGAGCGCGCACGTTGCGATCGGCACGAGCGCGCTCGCGGTCGCCGTCAATGCAGCGGCCAACCTCGCACAGCACGCGCGGCGCGGAACGGTGAAGTGGCGGTGCGCGGCCGTGTTCGCCGCGACCGGCGTGATCGGCGCATTCGCCGGATCGAGCGTGAGCAAGATGGTCGACGGCCAGAAGCTGCTCGTGCTGTTCGCCTTGTTGATGTTCGTCGTCGGCAGCCTGATGCTGGCCCGTCACTCGGTCGGCGGGAACGAGGGGGTGCGGCTCAACCGCCAGAACGTGCCGAAACTCGTCGCCCTGGGACTTGCGACCGGCGCCCTTTCCGGCTTTTTCGGAATCGGCGGCGGCTTTCTCATCGTGCCCGGCCTGATGCTCGCAACCGGCATGCCGATCTTGAACGCGGTGGCCTCGTCTTTGCTCGCGGTGGCGGCATTCGGCGTCACGGCCGCGGCCAATTACGCCCGCTCCGGCTTCGTCGATTGGTGGCTCGCCGCGATCTTCATCGGCGGCGGCGTGCTCGGCGGCATCGCCGGTGCGCAACTCGCCGCGACGCTCGGCAAGACGCGGGGCCGGCTGAACATCGCCTTTGCCGGAGTGATCTTCGCGGTGGCGACCTACATGCTCATCCGTAGCGCGGGTTATTTTTAGAGCGTGTTTCGGAAAAAGCCTGCCCCAAGACGAAGGTCGTCCGCGTTTGCTCCACCGCCGAATCCAAAGCCTGCTGCCAAAATGACCAATAGTCCTGTCACGATTCCAAAAATGGCGCGCCTGTTGCGCAACATGCGGGACCTCATCAAGTCAGTTGCCGTAGTCTAAGTGCGCGCCGGAGCTTGCCTCCTATCTCCGCAAGCTCACCTATGCCTAGAAGTCTTGCCAAAGCCAGGTAAATGCTGAGCCCGACCACACACAACACCGTGGCGCGAGTCAAAATCATCGTGAGGTCGTTGCCTTGCAAGCGCTGCACCAGCAGACCACGCACCACCAGCCCCACGCCGGTTGCGACGGCCGCTGCGGCCGCCAAGCGCAGCGCTGCATCCAGCATGCCGGGTACGTTTTCCAGCGTGGAGCCCTTGGCGACAGCTTCGCGCCTGAAACGGCGGTGCTGCAACCAGCCGAGCAGCAGCACGTAGATAAGGATAGCCACCGCGCTGGCGATCGCCAAGCCGATCGCGCCCCATTGCTGACGCATCACGATATAGAAAGGCACCAGCACGAACGCGACCGTCGTACCGACGATCGTGGGCAGCCACGTGCTGCCCAAAGCGTAGAAGCCGCGACTGATGACCGTCTGGGCCGCCCAGCCGCCAAGGCCCAGGGAAAGATAACCGAGAATGGTGGCCGTGGCCTGCGCATCCGCGATGCTGAAGTGGCGAGCGAATAGACCCCAAATCAAGTAGGCCGCCTCGAAGCCGGCCAATGTCATGCATACCTGCGCCGCGAACGTCCCGATCAGCATCAACCGCACGGCGCGACACAGCAGGCCGTATGCTTCGACCACGCCGCCGGCCGCGATCATGCGGCTGATCGTGGGATAGGCCGCCACCCCGGCCGCCATGCCAAACACGCCGATCGGCACCTTCATCAGTGTACGCCCGTACTGCAGATACGAAAGCATGCCTTCGGCGAGGTACGACGCCTGGTTTTTGACGATCCACTCATCGACGATCACAACCGAGAACCCGATCATGATCGGAAGTGACAGCCAGAAGTAGCGCCTCAGATCCGGATTCCGAATCGAAAGCATCGGATACCAGCGCATCTTGTTCCTGAAGCAGCCATACAGCGGCAGCGCGAATGGCCCCATTATGGCGCCGATCAGCACGCCCCACGCAAATCCGTCTGCTTCCAGTCCGGCGTAGTGCGACCCGACCAGTCCGCCTGCGATGATGCACGCCGAGTACACGAGTGGCGCCAGTGCCGGGAGGAGGTGCAGGTCTTTTGCCTGCAGAACCGCCGACAGCAGCCCTCCGAGGACGAAGAAGAATTGCGCCGGCAGAATGATCCGCGTGAGCCGCACCAGCGTGTCCACCTCGGCCGGGCTGGTGAACCCGGGCGCTATGACGCTCGCCAAAGGCCGCGCGAATACTATGAGCAGCGCGATCCCGACGCTGCCTGCCAGCAGAATAAAATTCGCGATGACACTGAAGGCCTCCCAGCTGCGCTTGTCGTCGCCCCGTTCGAGATGCTCGAGGAAGATCGGTATGAAAACGATCGACAAGGCACCCGCCGCGAGCAGATAGTTCAAAAAGTCCGGAAGCGTGAAGCTGGCAAAATAGAGGTCCGCCTGCCGACTGGCGCCCAAGGTGCGGCCAATGATCTGCTCACGCACCAGGCCCATAATGCGGCTGAGGAAAATGGAGGCGGCCCAGATGGCCGAGGCGATGCCAATTGTGCGCGCCTGGCTCCTGCTTGGTTGCTGCGTCTGCTGCAATTGGGAGATCCCTCCTTGGGCCATTACGCGGTAGCCCGCGCGCAGCAGCTCAACACCGCGTTCCCGAGCGTGAGCAGGTTCATTCTTCAACTCCCTATTCGCAAAGGCGCGGGAGCGCTCCCCATAAGACGTGCGGTTCCCTGCGATTTGACATGAATCAAACGAGTGCCGACATCATTGCTGGCGCGTGCTGCCATGATGATCGAATGAGGTGGGGGGCGCGCTTCCGCCACTGGCACGAAGCTACCAATCGACGATGCCCCGCTCATCGGTCGCGATCGGGGGTAGACCGGAAAGCATGCGCCCGTTCTGAGCGTTACCGGGTTTGACCCGAAGCAGGCTTTGGGCCACCAGCTTGTTGCCCTCGGCCGCGGCATTCGTCCCCCGCCTCACAGAACGGAGGTAGAATAGACGTAGTCGTGGTTTTTTTTCGGCTGGTGACACTCGAAGCATTGGTTGGGGCGTCGGTCACCATGGAGGGTCCCGATCGGCATCGCCGCTACTCGACCTTCGGCGCCGTTCCGGTTTCCGGCGTCACGTCGATCGCCCGCGCGCGCCCGATGACCTTGGCTTCGCCGGGAAGGCAGTTCGTCATGCACGGGGCCTGACGCCAGAACTCCTTTTCCGCGACCTCGCGGTCGTCATCGATGAAATTCGGCTGGTTCGGCAGTTTGATCGAGGTGAAGTTTTTGTCGTTGAGCTCGAAATTCTCGTCCTTGATGATGTCGTTGAGGTAGAGCACATAGGCGGTGATGGCGTACAATTCGTCATTGCTCAGGGACTGCGCGTTCCCGAACGGCATCGCGCGCCGGATGTAGTCCATGAGCGTCGAGGCATAGGGCCAGTACGACCCAACCGACTTGACGGGATCGTGGCTCGCCAATGTGCCCGCTCCGCCCATCAGGATCGGCCACCGCCCCGCGCTCTCGCCGAACTCGCCGTGGCAGGCGGCGCAACGCTCGAGATAGAGCGGCTCGCCCGCTTTGACGGTGCCCTTGCCGGCCGGCAGTCCCTGGCCGTCGGGACGAATGTCGATGTCCCAGCCGGCGATCTCCTCCGGCGTCGCAATTCGTCCGATGCCGAGATGTTTCGCCGCCGCGGACGGCGGCGAGGCCGGCGCCGCCGCCGGCGATTTTGGCGCGGCCGCGACGTGCACGGCGCCGGCGCCGGCGAGGCCGAGGCTCAGCACGGCGGCCAGCGCCAGCGCGTTAGGAGACCTCGACATTCTCGACCTCGCCGTTCTTGTGGACGTGCCACGTCTGAATGCCGTTGTTGTGATAGATCGAGTTCACCCCGCGGCGCTTGCGCAGCTCGCCCTTGGTCGGCTGCACGTAGCCGGTCTCGTCCATGGCGCGCGACTGCAGCAGGAGCTCGCGTCCGTCCCAATCGAACTCGTAATAGAAGCGCGTCAGCGCCTTGTCCCAGACCGGACCGTCGATCCCGGCGGTCTGCCAGTTGCGGCCGCCGTCGAGCGAAACGTCCACGCGCGCGATCTTGCCGCGCCCCGACCATGCCAATCCCGACAGCACGGTGAAGCCGGACTTGTGGTTGAGCGGCGCCTGCGGGCTCGGATTGGTGATCACCGACTTTGCGTCCATCACGAAGGTGAAGCGACGGGCGGTGCCGTTCTCGAGCAGGTCGGTGTATTTCGAGGTTTCCTCCCGGTGCTGCCACGGCTCGTCGCCGACCTCGATCCGCCGCAGCCATTTCACCCACATGTTGGCTTCCCAGCCCGGTATCACCATGCGGACGGGATAGCCGTTTTCCGGATACAGCATCTCGCCGTTCATGCGATAGGCGACGAGGACATCGTCGAGCGCTTTCGCGACCGGCAACGAGCGCGACATCGCGGCGGCGTCGCCGCCTTCCAGCAGCAGCCATTTGGCGTTCGGCTTGAGCCCGGCCTCTGCGAGCAGAATCTTCAGCGGCACGCCGGTGTACATCACGCAATGCACCATGCCGTGGGTGAACTGCGCGCCGTTGAGCTGAGCGCCCCGCCATTCCATGCCGGAATTGGCGGCGCATTCGCAAAAATACGCGCGGCTGACGCGTGGCATGCGCTTGATGTCGTCGAGCGTGAAGATCAGCGGCTTGTCAACGAGCCCGTGCAGGATGAGCCGATAGTCGGCCGGGTCCACCTCGGCAATGCCGGCATGATGGCGCTCGAAGCACAAGCCGTTGGGCGTGATCATGCCGTCGAGCTCGTGCAGGGGCGTGAAGCTCACGGAGCTCTGCGGCGTGGCGGTAAGCCATTCGACATCCCGGCGGATCGCACGCAATTCGTACTTCGACGGCTTGCCGTATTTGCGCACCGCGACGCCGTCGCCCAGCGCGCGCGACCAGTCCGGAACATTGGGTGGCTGGTTGGCCGGCTTGCCGGCGCCCGCGGCGCCGGCCGGGCCGATCAGCGCGGTCGTGCCGCCCGCCGCCAGGACCGTGCGCAGAAAGCGGCGACGAGACTGTCCTGCGTCGCGATCATCGCCCGCCATGGTCTTCTCCGCAGCCGGTTTGCGCACGCCGCGCGCGCCCTGACGCAGCTCCGTTAGCGCAGGTTCCGGAAAAGTGGGAACCAGTTTTCCGAACAGAACATGCGCAAGATCGTAAGACTTCTAGAGCGCATCACGATTCGACCCAATCGGGATGCGCTCTAGGGTTGACGCAGGACAGTGCCGCGCATTTGCCGCGTGTGTGCTGATTCCATTCCAACGGAATGCCCCCTAGGCACCCACGACGCGCACGCGGTCGCTCTCCCTGGGAGCGACCACGCGCTTGTTCTGGACGTAGCTGCCGACAACCTCCCAGATCGGGGGACCTTCGGTGCCCTGGTTCACGCTCGCCCATCCGGCGACGACATATTCCTTGTTTGCTTCGAGCGGCGTGTCCGTCCGCAACAGCCTGAGCTCGGAGATCCGGCTGCCGGCCGGCTTGCCGATGTCGATCGTGTACGCGACGCCGCCGGTGCGCACCATGTCGCCGCCCTGCTGGTAATAGGGATCGGCGTTGAACAGGTTGTCGGCGACGTCCTCGAGCACCTCCTTCAGCCGCGCACCGGTCATGGTGGTGCGATATGCGGCCGGATAGGTGATCGCGGTGGCGTTGTAGATGTCCTCGCGCGTGATGTCCTGATCGGGCAGCACCGAGGTTCCCCAACGGAAGCCCGGCGACAAAGCGATCTCGGCGTCGCGCTCGGCGGCGAGCGCGTCGCAGATCACGTCGTCGAGCGTGCCGTTGAAATTGCCGCGGCGGTAGAGCAGCGTCTCGGTCCGGCCGACCACTTCGCGCAGCATCGCCTCGTGCGGAGCACGCACGCTGCGGATCTGCGCCGCCACCCGGGCATCCGGTGCGATCGCGTCGGCGAACACCGGAATGAGCTTGAAGCGATGGTCCTTGACCTCGCCGTCGCGGACATCGAGGTCGAGCCGCGACACGAACTTGCCATGGCTGCCGGATGCGACCAGCAGGGTTCTGCCGACTTTGACGACGTCCGGCAGCGCGTCGTGAGTATGGGCGGTCAAGATGACGTCGATGCCCTTGACGCGCGAAGCGAGCTTGCGGTCGACGTCGAAGCCGTTGTGCGACAGCAGGACGACGAGCGCTGCTCCGTCCTTGCGCGCCTTTTCGACATTGAGCTTGATATCGTTCTCACGAATGCCGAACGACCAGTTCGGGATCATCCAGCGCGGATTGGCGATCGGAGTATAGGGTAGCGCTTGTCCGATCACGGCGATCCGCACCCCGCCGCGCTCGAGCATGACCATCGGCTCGAACACCGGCTCGTTCCATTCCGTATCGCGCACATTCTGCGCGAGGAACGGAAAACCGAGTTGGCCCACGAGCTCCTTCACCCGCTCGGCGCCGAGGGTGAACTCCCAATGGCCGACCATGGCGTCCGGCTTCAACAGCGCCATGCAATCGACCATGTCCTGGCCCTTGCTGATCAGGGAGGTGTAGCTGTTCTGCCAGGTATCGCCGCCGTCGAGGAACGCCACGCGGTCCCCGCGCTCGGAACGGATCGCCGCGAGGATGGTGGCGATGCGATCGAGACCGCCCAACCGGCCGTAGGTTCTCGCAAGCGCCGAGAAATCCGCCGACGTCAAGGCGTAGGCCGCCGCCGAACCCGGCGTGATCTTGTAGAGGTCGAGCAGAGCCTGGCCGCTGACGTGCGGCACGAGCCCCCTCGCCTCGCCGATTCCGAGATTGACCGCGGGCTCGCGAAACAGCACTGGCAGGAGCTGGCCGTGAATGTCGGCGACGTGCACGAGGGTGACATTGCCGACCGCGTCGAAGCGAAGCAGCTCGTCCTGGGTCAGGCGTTGTTGCGCAAAGGCCCGCGTCCAGCCGCCGGGCGAAAGCGCGGCGGTGGCGGCTGCAACCTGGAGAAAATCGCGCCTCGAAAACATGGCCCGGTCGCACCCGCTCGAAATCTTGCCGCTAGGTCACCGTGATCAACTCTTCCCCCACGATCTTCGTTCCGTCGTCATCGACCCAGGTCAGCACCACCGGGCCGGATTCCTCCGCCCGAAACTTGAACTGGATGTATGGGTTGGCGGAAATTGCCGGCTCGAAATCGGCCGAGAACACTTCCTTGCCGTTGACCGTGCAGGTGAACTTGTTGAGGATTTTGCGCGGGATGGTCTGTCCGCTGGCGTCCTTGCGCAGACCCGTCTCCATGACGTGCGCGACCAGGGCCTTGACCTCGACGAGGTCTCCCTTCTTCGCCTGCTTCTTGTCGAGCTTGATGCGGGGCTTCACTTCGGCCATCGAACTTCTCCTTCGGGCTGGCGGGCGTTGGCTAGCGCGAGCTCAACCGCCGCAGCCGCCGATCGTGACCTTTATCGGCTTGCTGGCCATGAAAAAGGATCCGTCGTTCATCTTGGCGACGGCAATGACGTTCTGGGTCTCGGCCAGGCGGATACGGACATTGGCCTCGGCCGCCCCGCTCGCCGGCGAGAAGTGGAACGTGGCAATGCCGCCGCGCGGATTTCCGTCCGACACGATCAGCACGTCGCTGACATAGGACTGCTCCGTCATCGGGCTCTCGACCGATACGGTCATGGGGACCGTGTTGCCGTTCTCCGCGATCTCCGGAAGATCGAGCCGCACGCGGCCTTCCGCTGCCGTCTTGCCGCCGGTGAATTTCTTGATCAAGTCGTCGGAATTGTTCTTGGCCGCGTGCGCGGGCGCGCTCGCGCCGCCCCAGGCCGCGACCGCCAAGGCTCCGACGCCGATCGTCAAGGCCTGGCGACGATTCAAGGTCAAAGGCATTTTCGGGTCTCCTGAGCTGCACGCCGAAGCGTGCAAGTCTTGAAGTGTACAAGTCTTGAAGCGTACAAGTCGGAAGCGAGCATGTCCTTGTCACAGTTGCGCATCGGCATGCGAAGCTTTGCAGGAGACAGCCGCTCGACCGCGAGCCAATCCGCCAGCCCAGCCTGGCCGCCGGCCGGGCTGCCGCGGTTCAAGGACGCTCCCTGCCTGCGTTCGATCGCAGGACATATTCATATATCTGCAAGTATCTAGACATGCGCGGCGCCAATTGCAAGCGCTTTTGTCGGAGCTTGGCATCCCTGTCATCGATGCGACCAATACATCTCTTTTCATTCGAATGAATGCATGTATTGTCGTTCGGGCAGCGCAGCCGTTAGGCTCATCCTGCCGACGCGCTCGACCAAGCAAAAGCAATAAACGAAAGCAACAAAAGTGTGGAGGCACGTTCCAGTGACGATCAGACGCACGTTGTTCGCGGCCGCCTGCGCGGCCGCTGCCGCTGCATCCGTTGCGATCGCCCAGGACGACGGAACGGAAAAAGCGATCGAAAAATATCGCCAGATGCTCAAGGAAGACCCCTGGAGCAATCCGGGATTGCTCGATGCCGACCGCGGCGAGGCGCTGTGGACGACGCCGCGCGGACCGAAAAACGTCTCGCTCGAGCAATGCGATCTCGGCAAGGGCGCGGGAACGGTGGACGGCGCCTTTGCCGAGTTGCCGCGCTATTTCGCCGACGCCGACCGCGTCATGGACCTCGAGACGCGCATCCTCTGGTGCATGGAGAAGCTGCAAGGCTTCAACCGCGCCGATCTCGTCAAGAAGCCGTATCCCAGCGGCGGGCAGCCGGTGAAGGAGCTGGGCGCGATGGCCACTTACGTGGCGAGCAAATCGAGCGGCATGAAGTTCGCTGCCAAGCTCGACCAGGCCAAGGAGAAGGATGCGGTCGCGCTCGGCGAGACCCTGTTCTACCGGCGGTCGGGGCCGTTCGATTTCGCCTGCGCGACCTGTCATGACGCCACCGGTCTGCGCATCCGCCTGCAGGGATTGCCGCATCTGTCCAGCCCGGAAGAGGCGCGCAAGGTGGTCGGCGAGTGGCCGGCCTATCGGGTATCGACCACCCAGGTCATGACGATGCAGCACCGGCTCTACGACTGCTATTGGCAGATGCGCATGCCTGAGCTCGAGCTCGGCTCGGACGTCAGCGTGGCGCTGATCTCCTATCTCGCAAGCCAAGCCGAAGGCGGCGACATCGCCGCTCCCGGGCTCAAGCGCTGATTCGGGGAGGGAATGATGCGAACCATCACCGCCGCGCTCCTCGTCCTCGCCTTGAACGCAGCACCGGTTCTGGCCCAGCAGAAGCCCGCAGTCGATCCGGCGCGGGTCGACGCCGCGATCAAGTCGGCCTTCCCGACCGCTCCTGCCGACTGGCAGCCGCGGCTGGTGCCGGACGAAACCATGCGGCAGTGCTCGGCGCACCGCAACAGCCCGCCGAAGGCGATGGCCGAGGCGATCCAGCAGCGCGAAAAGGCGACGATCGTCTATCCGCCCGACGGCAAGCTTCATCGGCGACTGGAAGAAGGGCGAGGCGATCGCGCAATCCGGCTACGGCCTGCGCTTCACCGACTATCCGCCGCGGTCGGCCAACGGCGGCAATTGCTATGCCTGCCACCAGATGACCAAGCAGGAAGTGAGCTACGGCACGCTCGGGCCGAGCCTGCTCGCCTACGGCAAGAACCGGCAATTCGGCGATGCCGACACCAAGGCGGCCTACGAGAAGATCTACAATTCGCAAGCGGCCTTCGCATGCTCCAACATGCCGCGGTTCGGCACCAACAAGGTCCTCACGATCGAGCAGATCAAGGATCTGGTGGCGCTGCTGATGAGTCCGGACAGCCCGGTCAACAAGTGACGGGAGCGGGCTGCCGGTTAAATGCAAATCGGAGTCGAAATCGTCCCGACGCTGCAGGGAGAACGCCCATGCTGAGGAATAGACGGGAAATCATCGGCGCCATGGCCGCTTCCGGCGCGGTGCTGGCATCGACGACCGGCGCACGCGCCAATCCGGTGCCGATCGACCTCGCCCAGATCAAGAAGGAGACCGATATCGCCTGCCTCTATCACTGCGACTTCGGCGATCCGCAACGCTTTTCGCAGATGCTGCAGAACATGCTGAACCACTACTCGGCTTACGAGTTCGACACCTTCAAGCTCAAGCTGGTCGTGGTGGCGCACGGCGCGGGCATCAAGTTCTTCCTCGAGGACCGCACCGGAACGCCGTGGGAGAAGGACAACATCGATCCACGAGCTTTACCAGCGATTCGTCGGACTGACCAAGTACGGCGCCGAGGGATACCTGTGCCAGATCACCTACAAGCGCCTGAACATCGATCCGGCCAAGACCCGCAAGGACGCGTTTCTCAGATTCGTGCCGTCCGGGGTCGCGACCGTCGCCGAGCTGCAAGCCAAGGGCTTCGCCTATCTCAAGGTCGGGTGAAGCGCGGACACCGAGCGAGCGACCAACTGATTGCCTCGGTACTGCCTGGATGTCCTAGGATGAGCTGATCGATCAGATTTTGCGTCAACCGTTGGCCTTGAGATAGTCGCGCAGGCTGCCCTTCTCGTACGCGCGCTCGGCCACGAACTTGAACATCGCCAGGAAATGCTCCGGCAGCAGGTAGCCCTGCGCCCGGGCGACCTCGCGCTCGCGCGGTCTGCGCGCGGCGAGGCCAGCGGCGCGCTCGGGGAAGAACTGGAACGTGGGCGTGAAGCGGATGCCGTACTTCTCGGCCAATCGCTTTTCGGAGATTTTCTCCCCGTCGAAATCCGTGACTTCGCGCGCGCCGACGATGTTGAGCTGCAGGATATCGAATCGTGTCCGCACGAAGTCCTCGATCTCGGGCCTGGCGAAGTTCACCAGATGCGTTTCCCGGCAATAGGGGCAACCGCGCAGCTCCCACATGACGGCCAGCCGCTTGCCCTTTTCGGCCGCGCCCTCGAGATCGTCGGCGAGCTCCAGGAAGCTTTCCAGGAACCAGGGCTGCCGATAGAGGCCGTCGTCGGTCAGCGTCGCCTGTGCGCTTGCCCGCCGGCCAAGGCGGAGAGCAAGACCGCCCGCCATCGATGCGGCAAGGAAAGCGCGCCGCGACACCATCGCCGCCTCCTGATATTCAATATTTTGAAAGCGTATACTCAACGGGGTGCCGGCGGACAAGTGGTCGCGACATGAACGGGATTTCGCTGCGGATCGCACGCGTCGTGATCGTCGCCGCGCTGACGGCCGCGCCGGCAGCCGCGCGCGAGCTCGCAACCGAGCTGCGCAGCCTGCTCGAGCATTTTCAGGAGAATCGCAGGGTCGCGCTGGCATATCTGCGGACCAACAATACCGACCTCGGCGCGATGGAAATCGAGCAGCTGCGCGAACGCTGGCTCGCCGACCGGCGCATCGCGGCGGCGCAGGCTGGCGGCGACGAGAGCCTTGCCGCCGCGCTCGGCGAAGCCGAAAGGCTCATCACCGCGAGCCTGCAATCCATTGATGCATCCGACGGCGAGCGCGCGCTTGCCCAGCTCGATGCGGCCGGCGTCCCGCTTCGCGCTTGGCGCGCGGCCAACGGGATTCGATTTTTCTCCGATTGCATCGCCGAGGTGACCACCGCGTACGAAGCGCTCGACCGCCATCGCTCGTCTCCGCCAGACTTGGCCGATACCGCCGTGCGCGGGGCGGTTGCCGCGCAGTCGACGCGCGTGACGGACGCGCTTGCACATTGCGAGCGCGAAGCCCCGGCGAACGTGCGGAGCGACCCGGAATTCCGAAGACTGGTCGAGGGTATGACGACAAGCTTGCGTCAAATCCCGCAAGCGCTCGCAAGCGGCGACGGCGCCTATCTCCATCGGCTTCTGATCGAGCAACGCGCCTTCGAGCGCCTGCTCGTCTTTCGCTACGGCTAGGGCATTTCGAGGAACGGAATCCGGCCCGCGCGATACCAATGCTGGAAATCTGGTACCGGGGTCAGCCGATCCTGCCCAGGAGTGGCGCGTATTCGAGCATCCAGCCGCCGATCACCGGCATGGCACCCGCGAACACCAGGACTCCGGTCCCGACCAGAACGAATCCCATCGCCTTCTCGATGATCGAAAGATGGGCGCGAAAGCGCGCGCTCATCCGCAGGAACGGCCCCGTGAACAGCGCAGCCGCGACGAACGGCACGCCGATGCCGGCGGCATAGGCCGTGAGCAGCCATGCCCCGCGGCCGACCGTGGCCTCGGTGCCGGCGAGCAGGAGGATCGAGGTCAATACCGGGCCCACGCACGGCGTCCAGCCGAAGCCGAAGGCGAGCCCGACCGCGAACGCCCCCGCCAGGCTCGCCGGGCGCCGCACCGTCTCGAAACGGGCCTGGCGCATGAGCGGCGAGATCCGAAATATCCCGGCCATGTGCAGGCCGAGGACGATGATGACGATGCCGGCGATGCGGGACAGCAGCGTGAGGCGGTCGGACACGAGCTGGCCGACGGTGGAGGCGGCTGCGCCCAGCGCGACGAACACGCAGGCAAAGCCGATGACGAACGCGATCGCGCGTCCGACGACGGTGGGCCCAGCGGTCCTGTCCGCCGTGAGCTCGCCCAGCGACGTGCCTGCCAGGAAGCACAGATACGGCGGCACCAACGGCAGGATGCAAGGCGACAGGAAGGAGACGAGGCCCGCGCCGAAGCTCGCCGCCAGCCCGCTATCGATGTCCACCGCCGCGCCTCTCGACATATTCAATTTGTGATATATTTATAGTGGGCTGGCTCGCGAACAAGGGACATGCGGTTGCACATGCGTCGTTTGACATGGGTTGCCTTATTGGCGGCGATCGTTTCGTTCGCCCCCGCTGCGACGGCATCGGAGCTCGTCATGTTTCGCCGCGCGGGGTGCCCATGGTGCGCGGCATGGGATCGCGAAATCGCGCCGATCTATCCCAAGACCGATGTCGGCAGCCGCGTTCCAGTCCGGCTCATCGATTTGGATCACGTCGGCGGGATGAAAATCGTCCTCAAGAGTCCCGTTCGTTTCACGCCGACCTTCGTCCTCGTCGACGAGGATCGCGAGGTCGGCCGGATCGAGGGTTATCCGGGCGAGGATTTCTTCTGGGGCATGCTGGAAAGACTGCTGCAGACGCCGCCCATGAAGACCGGCGGCGGATTCTCCCGAGCGCCGATCATCAATGCGGCAGGTTGAAGAAAAACCCATGAAGCCCCATGCCACCGCGCGTCGCATCAAGCCTGCCGAGGCCGGGATCGATCTCGATACGCTGGTGGCGAACGCCCGCGGCGCGAGCGAGTTCCTCAAGGCGCTTTCGCACGAGGCGCGCCTGATGATTCTCTGCCTCCTGGCCGACGGCGAGAAGTCGGTGACCGAGATCGAGCAGACCCTCAGCCTGCGGCAGCCGGCGGTATCGCAGCAGCTGGCCCGTCTGCGCGCCGACGACCTGGTGGAAGCGCGCCGCGACGGCAAGAACATCTACTATTCGCTGGCGCGAACGGAGGTGCGCGAAGTGATCGAGGCCCTGCACCGTGCGTTCTGCAAGCCGCGCCGGACGAGGTGAGCCGGGCCCGGCGCCCGGGGCGATCCAATCCGAGCCACATGTTCGGCGTCATGGCGACGACGGCTGCGGCGTCAGGTGGTGGCTGCCGCGGTCTGATCCTTCGTCGGCGCGAGTTTCGCCATCACGTCGTCCAGATTGAAGGCCGCCGGTTTCTGGCGAATAGCCCGCAGCGAACGCCAGAGCGACTATTGTCCCTCGTGGCTCCTCATCACCTCGTCGATTTGTCTCTTGACCGCTTCGAGGTTGAAGGAGGCCGGCGCCTGCATCGGGGGATACTCGACGGCCGTCTGCGCCAGTTCCGCGACCTTCTGCTGCACCAGAACGAACCGCCCGAATTCGCGGGCATAGAAATCGTTCATGTAGCCGCCGCCCAGGTGGTTCAAGCTTTCGCCCCGGATCGACGGCGTCACGGGCAACCTTCAGGGGCTGTCTGAACCTGAGGGCCTACAAGGAATTCGACGCCGAGCATCGGGCGTCCGGCCGGAATGCTTGGCTCACGCACGCAATCTCACCGGCCCCGTCGGCATCGTCGTCGCCGAAACCCGCAATCAGCAGATAGCGCGCGCGAACCCGCTGCCCCGTCATTTCAGGCCGGCCGCCGTGAGGATGGCGGCGGTGTCGGTCAGCCAGACCTTGTCATCCTGCTTGAGGCGCAAGAGGACACGCCGCAACGCGGCCGCGCCATCGGGCGTGCCGATCACGAAGGGGTGGATTCCGATGACCACGGTCGTTGCTTCGCGCGCAGGGTCGGCGCGCGCCTCGCTTGCGAGCTCCAGCACGTAATCGAGCCACAGCGTCTCGATCTCGGCGGGCGTCTTCATCCGCGCCAGCTGCTGGCCCATGTCGACCGTGACGACCGGATAGGGCAGCAGGGCCAACGAGCCGTCCGGCGTCTTCAAGCGCGAAATGACGTCGGAATCCATCTGGTCCAGCGTATAGGCGATGCCCGCGGCCGCCATCGCCCGCATCGTGTCGCCATTGGAATAGACGCTCGGACTCGACCAGCCGCTGGGCCTGACGCCGGTCGTAGCGGCGATCAGGTCCAGCGTTTGGCGGATGTAGGCTTTCTGCTCGGCGACTCCGCGCCCGAGCGGCAGCATGTGGCTGGTATTGTTCATGCCATGGGCGATGATCGGCGCGTTCGGCTGGGTCGCGCGGAACTCCTTCCACACCGGCGCGTGCTTGCCGGGAAATTCGGCGTTCAATACGACGCTGAGCGGAACGTTGAGCTCCTTGAACAGCCGGCCGACGCGCGGGATCCCCCAGTCGATGGCGTATTGGCGGAAAGCCTCGTTCACCAGGTCCGGGCTGCGGGTCGCCAGGTCCGGGCGGAACACCGGGCCCTGGCCGAACCCGAACTCCTCGACGAAGAGGGCGAAGCTCACGGCGACCTTTCTGCCGTCGGGCCAGGCCGCGACCTGGACCGGCTCGCGCGGGAATCCGGTGACCCAGTCGTTTCCATCCTGCGCCAGGGTCGCTGACGGAACGTGAACGGCGAGCAACAGTAGCAGGCCAGCGACGAAGCGAAGCCCGGACGCGACCGCCGCGCTCCCGAGATGTGACATGAGCTCGCGCCGTTTCAATTGATCAAATCGCATCCGGTGCCCTCAGTGTGAAGCCGCCCCGCAGGATATCGAAATGGCGAGAATGAGTCAGGGCCTGTCGAAATGATTTGCAGCCGCTCGGTCGTCGCGCTTCCATCCCACCGGCGCGGGACCGAGCCAAAGCGGCTACCGGCTTTGGCGATATGAGACCAAGTCTGCGAAACTTGCGCTGGCGCGCGCATATCGTCTCACGTTGAATCTATAATAGTTTCGCATGCGGCGTGTCCGATTGATGCCCGCGATTTCTTGGAAAACCCCTGCCGGATCGATGACCCAGATGCATGCGGCGCAAGCCGGCGTCGATGACGCGTAGCGTCAATCGCGCGTCGATCCCCGCGATGACCGCGATATATCCGGCTGGCGCCAGACGCCTGCTCACTCTTGTGCCCGCGATGCTTCTCCCACCAACGCGGCCACGCGCGCACCGAAGGCCTTTGTCCCCAACGGACCACCGAGATCGCGCGTGCGCCATTGCGGGACGGCGATGGCGCGGTCGAGCGCGCCCTCGATGATGGCGGCCGCACGCGTGAGCCGCGCGTCGCTCCGGCGCTCGCCGAGCCAAGCGAGCAGCATCGCCGCCGAGCCGATGAGCGAGGCCGGGTTGGCGCGGTCCGCCCTCGCGATGTCGGGCGCCGAGCCGTGCTGCGCCTGCGCCAGCGCGTGGTCGGCGCCGGCGTTGAGCGAGGCGGCGAGCCCGAGGCTGCCGCCGATCTCGGAGGCGAGATCCCCCCTCCCAGGTAACCCGGGCCTGCCCGGGTTACGCATATTAGGGCGTGGACCATTCTGGCCATTTCCGTCCCACCGACGCTGCTCGCGCTAGCCGATGAGGTGATCGAATAGCCGCGTGCTTCGTTGCACAGTGCGCGGCAAGCGGTCAGCGCCAGTGCCACACCTGCAACGCCGACATGACCTCCCGATTGTCTCTCGCCACGCCAAGCGCACGACGTTTTGTCAAGTCGCCCGGCAACCCGGGCTCAGTTCGCAAAACCGCGAAGCTCCCCTCACGCCCGCGGAGCGTCTCTTTCAAGTTGCGTCGCCGAGCAGCGTGATGAACTCGCGTCGCCTCACGTCGAACAACGGGCTTCCCCTCGACGGTCGGTCTGCCGCATGCTCAGCCTGCCACGGAGCGGCCGGCGAGTCCTGTGGACGCGGCTGATTCGTTCTGAATCGAAGTGCCGCCGGCACCTCCTATTCTGCTCAGGCCTCGCGCCGCTCCTCCACGGCTTCACCGACCGCGCGATAGACCGCAATGGTCTCGTCGTGCAGCGCGCGCGCCTGCGCCGGGTCGCCGGCGAACAGCCGGGCGGAAGCGAGCGCGCTCAGGCAGCGCGCCAGCGTCTTGGTGGCGCCGAACGGGCGCACCAGCGCATGCGCCTTGCGCAGCAGGCGCTCGCCCGCATCGACGCGGTCCGGGAGGAGTTGCGCCGTGCCCGCGCGCAACAGCGCGCGGCCCTCGTGAAAGCCGTCGCCGAGCTTGCGATAGATGGCGGCCGCGCGCATGGCCTCGTCGTAATCGACGGGATCGTCGAGCTCCCTGACGTCGCCGGCCTGCCAGGACAAAAGCCGCGCCCTGACCTGCGCCGGCGTCGTCTCGCGCACCTTGGCGAGCGCCGCCAGCACCCAGCGCCGGTGCTCCAACATCAGGCCGAGCTCGGCCCATAGCACGTGGCTGTGACCCACAAGGTCGAGCCCGATCTCGACGTCTCCATCCGGCCCGAAAGCCCATTCCAATGCGCCACGCAAATTGTCAATGTCCTCGCCATAAAGCGCGACCCATTTCTGCGTCGGGGTGGTCTCCCACTCCGCCGTCGCCTGCGCGAACCGCGCCACGAAGTGCCGGGCGTGCTGCCATCGCAGGCCGCGCGCATCGGCGAGCTTCTCGCCGGCATAAAAGCGGGTCGATTCGAGCAGGCGGTAGCGCGGCTCGCCGCCGGCAACGTCGGCCTGTACCAGCGACTTCTCGGCCAGCGACAGCAGCAGATCGCCGACCTGCGGCGGCGCGATCTCCCCGCCGGCGGCTATCTCGCTGATCGAGGCCAGCGCGGCGCTGCCGAGGAAAACCGACAGGCGGGCGAGAAGGAGCTTCTCGGGCGCGCTCAGCAGACCGTAGCTCCAGTCGATCAGCGCATGCAGCGTCTGCTGGCGCGGCAAGGCCGTGCGGCTTCCTCCGGTCAGAAGGCGGAAGCGCTCGTCGAGCCCGTGCGCGAGCTGTTGCACCGACAGCACCTTGAGCCGGGGCACGGCCAATTCGATTGCCAGCGGGATGCCGTCGAGCCGGCGGCAGATCGATCCCACCGCCGCGGCATTGTCGTCGTCGAGCGTAAATCCGAGCCCGAGCGCATTCGCCCGCTCGACGAACAGCCGCACCGCGGCGAACTGGCGCGCGTCCGCGGCGGTCAACGCCGCGCTCGCCTCCGGCGCCGGCAAGGACGCGACGCGGATGACGCTTTCGCCCGCGATCGCCAGCCGCTCCCGGCTCGACGCCAGGATCGACACGCGCGGGCAACCTCGTATCAGCGCCTCGGCAACCCGCGCGGCCTCGGCAATGACGTGCTCGCAATTGTCGATGATCAGGAGCGGCTGCTTGTGCTTGAGCGCCGACACCAGTGTCGCGATCGCGGCAGTTGGGTTGCCGAGGCTCACAGCCAAGACCTCGCCGATAATGGACGTGACCAGCTGCGCGTCACTGAGCGGGGCGAACTCGGCGAGCCACACGCCGTCGGGATAGCGTTCGAGGAGACTGCGCCCTGCCTCGATGGCGAGCCGTGTCTTCCCGACGCCGCCCGACCCGGTCAGCGTCACCAGGCGATGACCAATGAGGCGTGTTTTGATCTCTGCAAGTTCAGCTTCACGACCGATCAAGCTGGTGAGCTGCTGCGGAAGATTGTTGCCGGCAGGGAGGGTGCCCGGAGCCACCGCGGCTGCTTGGTCGAGCGCGCCCACCGCCGGCATTTTTTGTGGCGCCGCGCTTTCGCATTCCACGGGCGCCACGAAGCGATAGCCCCGCCCGGCGACGGTGAGCAGGTAGCGCTCACCGTCGCCGGCCGTAGCCAGCACCTTGCGCAGCGCGGAGACGTGCACCTGGATGTTGTTTTCTTCCACCACGATCCCGGGCCAGACCTCGGCCATCAGCTCGTCCTTGGTCACCAACTGACCATGGCGGCTCACCAGCAGCAGCAGGATTTCGAAGGCGCGCTGGCCCATCGCGACGGGCACGCCGTGGGCTGTGAGCTCGCGCCGCGCCACCTGCATGCGGAACGGTCCGAACGCGAACGCCTCCGTCATCGGCGTGGCCCCGGCTGTCGCGGCGTCGTCTGCGATTCGACGAACCGCAGCGTCAGCCGATTGCGACCGTCTCGGCGTTCGTAATCTATGCCGCTCGCAAAACTGCGTACGAGATGGATGCCGAGGTCGCCGACTTTCGCCTCCGCGAGCGACGTGGCCGCCGAGTGAGGCGGAACTCCGGTGGGATCGAATTGGCGGCCGGTGTCCTCGATGCGGGCGACCAGCGTTCCGCCATGGCGCTCCAGCTCGATCACAATCTCCAGCCGATCACCCTTGGGAACGCCGTACATGATGACATTGGCGACGGATTCTTCGAGGCAAAGTTGAATGGCGAACGAGGCATCCGCCGATACGCCGTGCCGCGTCCAGCCCTCGATCCACCGTGCCAAGCGCTCCAATTCTGCAAGATCGTTGCGTAAGACCAGCCGTCTTGCCTCCACGCTCGACATCGCAGTCATGATTGCAGCGCCGCCGCCGCTGCGCTTTCAGATTGATGGGTCGGAATCAATGCGTCCATGCCGGCGGTCTTCAGGACCTTGGCGACGTTGTTGTCGGGGCAGACGATCACCAGTTTGCCGCCCTTGCTGTTGACGATCTTGGCGCCGACCAGCAACACGCGAATTGCGTAAGACGCGAGAAAGCTCACGGCCGATAGATCGACGATGATCCGACTTTTTTCGGTAGCGATCTTGTTGAACGGCAGCTCAACCACGACCGCGCCGGTCGTGTCGAAGCGGCCGCGCAGAACAACCTTCGTGATGGCGCCTGCAAGTTCCTCGACGGCGATTTCCATCCAGTCCCCCGTCCAGTCGGCAGCCTCAGGCTCATGCCTGCTGTCATACCCAGGTTCGCTTCACCGTGGAATGCCGACAGTATTCCACCTCAGAAGATTTAAGAACGATTCACGCCCGCCCCAAGGACCCGACAGGGAGCGCCAATCCATGCTAGAGTATCACCTTCAGCCCCAATCGGAAGAGAAGCAGTGCTCGACAGCCAACCGCTAGGAGAGAGGCCCCGCATCCTCGTCGTCGATGACAATGACGACAACCGCTATACCCTGACGCTTTATCTCGATCTCGAAGGCTACACCGACGTCGAGACCGCGCAGGACGGCGAGGAAGCCATTGCGCGCCTCGATGCGGCCGGTTTCGACCTCGTCCTGCTCGACGTCATGATGCCGAAGGTCGACGGCTATCAGGTGCTCACCTGGCTCAAGAATCAGGCGCGGCTGCGCGATCTTCCCGTGATCATGATCTCGGCGCTCAACGAGATGAGCAGCGTGGTCCGCTGCGTCGAGCTCGGCGCCGTCGATTATCTGCTCAAGCCGTTCAACCCGGTGATGCTGAAAGCGCGCCTCGGCGCCACGCTCGAGAAGAAGCGGTTGCGGGACGAAGTGGACGCGCATCTCGCCCGCTTGGAAGCGGAACTCGACGCGGCGCGCCGGCTGCAGATGGCGATGGTGCCGCAGTCGTTTCCGGTGCCGAGCACGGAATTTCCGGTCGATCTGTACGCGAGCATGGAGCCCGCGCGCGAGGTCGGCGGCGACCTCTACGATTTTTTCGTGACCGAGGACGGGAAGCTGTGCTTCCTGGTCGGTGACGTCTCCGGCAAGGGCATGCCGGCGGCGTTGTTCATGGCGCGGGCCAAAAGCCTGATCCGCATCGCCACCGAGCTCATGCGCTCGCCCGGCGGCGCGTCCGCAATGCCGGCGGACATCGTCGCCCGCGTCAACCGCGAGCTCTGCCAGGACAACGGCGATATGATGTTCGTCACGCTGTTCTTCGCGATGTTCGCCCCGGCGACCGGCGAGGTCGAGTTTTGCAATGCCGGCCACAACGCTCCCTATCGGTTGAACGGAAAGGCCGTCGAGACGATCGAGGGCGCCAAAGGCATCATCCTCGGCGTTCGTCCCGACGCGGTCTATACGACCGGGCGGCTTTCCTTGGCGCCGGGCGACGGCATCTATCTCTTCACTGATGGGGTCACCGAAGCGGCCGATCCGCGCGATGAGCTGTTTTCCGAGCAGAGATTGGAGGCTGTCCTGCGCGCCTGCGCGGGTTGCTCGACGACGGAAATCGTGAAATCCGTCGCCGAAGCGATCCGCAACTTCGTCGGCGGCGCGCTTCCTTCGGACGACATCACCATGTTGGCGATTCGCCGGGTCGATTTGCCCCTTGACGTTGGTAAGAAGGAGAAGTCATGAGACGGCGTGAGTTCATTGCGCTTCTGGGCGCCGCTGCACTTGCCGGCCCGCGCGCGGCGAACGCGCAGACGTCGGCGAAGATCTATCGCCTTGGTACGATCTCACCGGGAGCGCCGATCCCCGACACCAGCCCGTTCGGGAAAACTCTCTTCGGCACGTTGGCTCAGCACGGCTTTACGCTCGGCCAAAACCTGCGGATCGAGGCCCGTGGCGCGATGGGGGACATGGCGAAGCTTGCTCCACTGCTGCAGGAATTGAAGGCAGGCAATGTGGATGCAATCGTCTGCGTCGGCTATCCGACCGCCCTCGCCGCCAAGGGCATCGGAATTCCGATCGTCGTCGCCTTTGGCGCCGGGGATCCGGTTGCGACCGGACTTGTCGCGAGCCTGGCGCATCCGGGCGGCAACATCACCGGCATTTCGGACGTGGCGACGACGCTCACCACCAAGCGGCTCGCGCTGCTCAAGGAGGTGTCACCCCAGCTCCGCCGGGTTGCGATGCTGTGGAACAAGGATGACCGCGGGATGTCGCTGCGCTACGACGCGTCGGCGCAGGTCGCGCGATCGATCGGCATCACGGTCCAGGCGCTGGGGGTACGCGCGCCGGACGATTTCAACGAGGCGTTCGCGGCGATGAACAGGGAGCCGCCGGACGCCATTCTCATGGTTTCCGATTCGCTCACCACGCTCAACCGCAAGCGGGTGTTCGATTTTGCCGCCGAGCGACGCCTGCCGGCCATTTACGAGTACGACTTCCTCGTCCGCGACGGTGGCTTGATGTCGTATGGGGCGGATTTGACGGAATCGTTCGAACGCGCCGGCGCCCTGGTCGACCGGATCTTCCGCGGAGCGAATCCCGCCGATCTGCCGTTCGAGCAACCGATCCGCTATCCGTTCGTGATCAACCTGAAAACCGCCAAGGCGATGAGCCTCGAAGTGCCGCCCACGTTGGTCGCGCTTGCCGACGAGGTGATCGAGTGAGGCGGCGCGAATTTATAACGTTGCTCGGCGGCGCGGCGGCCGTTTGGCCGCTCACGGCGCGCGCGCAGCAAGGCGAGCGCATGCGGCGGATCGGGGTGCTGACGGGCCGCGCCGAGGATGTGGTGTCGCTGGGATGGATCGAGGCGATGAGGCAGCGGCTCAAGGAACTCGGGTGGAGCGATGGCCGCAACGTTCGAATCCAGCTTCGTGCCGGCGGCGACGTCGAGCGGTGGCAGACTCACGCAAGCGAATTGGTGGCCTCGGCCCCGGACGTGATCGTTGTGGTCGGCAACCCCGGGGTCGCGGCCCTGAGACGGGAAACGCGCACGATACCGATCGTGTTCGTGCAGGTCGGCGATCCGGTCGGGAGCGGTTTCGTCGCCAGTCTCGCGCGCCCCGGGGGCAACGTCACCGGGTTCATGCATTTCGAGCCCGCGATGGGCGGGAAATGGTTGGAGGTGCTCAAGGAGATCACGCCCGCGATGACTCGCGCGCTGGTCCTCCTGCTGCCCGAGGCGACGGCCAACGTTGAATTCGTGCGCGCTGCGCAAGCGGCCGGGCCGACCTACAAAGTCGCGGTGAGTTCAGCCGGCGTGCACAATGCGGGCGACATCGAGCGCGCCGTGACGGCCTTCGCAGGTGAGCCAAACAGCGGCCTCATCGTCTTGCCGAATCCGATCAGCGGTACCCATAGTCCGCTGATCGCGGAGCTGGCACTTCGCCATCGTCTGCCGACCATCGGCGCTTTCCGCTACGTGGTCGTGAGCGGCGCGCTGGCTTCCTACGGCATCGACGTCCGGGACCTTTATCGGCGCGCGGCGGACTATATCGATCGTATCTTCAGGGGCGAGAAGCCGGCCGATCTTCCAGTGCAGGCGCCGACCAAGTACGAGCTCGTCATCAACCTCAAGACCGCCAAGGCGCTCGGCCTCGAAGTGCCGCCGCCCGTGCTCGGCCGCGCCGACGAGGTGATCGAATGAGGCGGCGCGAGTTCGTCGCGTTTCTCGGCGGCGCGGCGGCCGCCTGGCCACTCGTCGCGCGCGCGCAGCAGCCGGCGAAGGCCGTGATCGGGTTTCTCGGCCTCACGTCGCAGAGCGAGTGGGCGAAATTCGTTGCGGCGTTCCACAAGGGCCTGGGCGAGGCCGGCTATGTCGAGGGCCGGAACCTGACGGTCGAATACCGCTGGGCGGAAGGTCACTACGATCGGCTGCCGGCGCAGGCGGCCGACTTGGTCCGCCGCAAGGTCGACGTGATCGTTACGATTGCTCCGCCGGCGGCGCTCGCGGCCAAGGCCGCCACGGCGACCATCCCGATCGTTTTCTTCATGGGCTCCGATCCGGTCCAGTACGGGCTGGTCGCCAGCCTCAATCGGCCCGGCGGCAATATCACGGGCGTGACTGCCCTCTCCAACGAGATCGGGGCGAAGCGCCTGGAGCTGCTGCGCGAAGTGGCGCCCAAGGCCGAGGTGATGGCCCTGCTCGTCAATCCGACCAATCAGAACGCCGAGCCCGACGCGAGAGACGTGCGCAAGGCCGCCGCCGTCATCGGGCAGGAGCTCCTCGTCGTGAATGCCAGCGCCGACGCGGAGATCGATGCCGCCTTCGACACCTTCCCGCCACGACGCATCGGCGCGCTCCTGGTCAATCCCGATCCGTTCCTGCTGGGCCGGCGCGATCGCATCGCGGCGCTGGCACTGCGCCAGCGACTGCCGACGATGTTCCATACGCCGGAACCGGTCGCTGCCGGCGGGCTGATGAGCTACGGGGCGAGTTTCGCGGATGCGCATCGCCAAGTCGGGCTCTACACCGGGAGGATTCTCAAGGGCGCCAAGCCGGCCGAGCTGCCGGTCCCGCATCCGACCAAGTTCGAATTGGTCATCAATCTCAAGACCGCCAAGGCACTCGGGCTCACGATCCCGGAATTGTTCCTTTTGCGCGCCGACGAGGTGATCGAATGAGGCGGCGGGACTTCATCACGCTGCTGGGAGGCGCGGCGATCGCGTAGCCGCCCGCGGCGCGCGCGCAACAGCCGAATCGGATCCGGCGGGTCGGCGTGCTGATGACGGTCGCCGAACACGATCCGGACAGCCAACTGCGCATCGCGGCATTTCGCGAAGGCCTCCTGCAGCTCGGCTGGATCGATGGCCAAAACGTCCGGATCGAGTATCGGTGGGCCGATGGTCAGATCGCCCGCATCAACCGGTATGCAGAGGAACTGGTGGCGCAAAATCCGGACGTGATCCTCGCCAACAGCACGCCGGTCGTCGCCGCGCTGAAGAAAATCACCGCTTCCATTCCCATCGTGTGTGCCCTGGTCAACGATCCGGTCGGCCTCGGATTTGTGGCCAGCCTGTCGCATCCAGGCGGCAACGTCACCGGCTTCACCTTCATCGACCCCGAACTGATCGGAAAATGGATGGAGCTACTCAAGGAGGCGGCACCGTCGACGCTCCGATCCGCGCTGCTATTCAATCCGAAGACCGCGCCCTTCTACTTCAACTTTCTGAAGTCGCTGGAGCCGGTCCGTCGATCGCTCGCGATCGAAATCGCGGCTACCACCGTCGAAACCGCCGATGAGCTCCGGGCCGCCGTCGCCGCGCAGGCGCGCGAGCCCGGCGGGAGCGTGATCGTCGGCCCTGACCCGTTCACCATCGTGAATATCAAGAACATCGCGCAGCTCGCCGGACAAAGCGCGCTGCCGTCGATATCGGTCTACCGGCAGTTCGTCGTCGAAGGCGGACTGATGTCGTACGGACCTGACACGGCCGATATCTTCCGGCGATCGGCGTCATACATCGACCGCATCCTCAAGGGCGCGCATCCGGCCGGTCTTCCGGTCCAGCAGCCGACCAAGTTCGAGTTCGTCATCAATCTCAAAACCGCCAAAGCGCTGGGTCTCACGCTTCCGCCGACGCTACTGGCCCTCGCCGACGAGGTGATCGAGTGAGGCGGCGGCCTCGCGGGCGGCGAACTCGTCATTCGCGCAAATTCGAACCGGAGCGGGGAGCCGCAGCTCCGTATCCCATTCTGCGTCTCACCCCGAGGACGGCCGGAGTGTACGCAGGTGCTCCTGTCGAGTTGGGCATGGCTGAGAATAGTCGCCGGCTGGCGGTTGGCCTGGGCTGACGCCGCGAGCGCCGCGGCAGACCCGGCCCGCCGAATTAAGCCGATTTAGAACGATTCAGATCTATCCCAAGGACTTGGCAGGCGTCCTATCCCCATACCAGGGGAGAGGGACGGCCCGGCCGCGACGTGCGGCGCGGAACTTGGCGTTGACGCGAGGCTGGACATCAGGGTGGTCGAGTGAGGCGGCGTGAATTTATCAGTCTTCTCGGCGGCGCGGCGGCGTCATCGGGGCTTTGGTCCGTTACGACGCGCGCACAATCGCCGACGAAGGTCCGCCGGCTGGGGGTGCTGTCCCAGGGCTCCGCCGGCGCGCACCCGACCCCCACGTTCCGGGAGTTCCAGCAGGGCCTGCGCGAGCTCGGCTGGGTGGAGGGCTCAAACCTCGCCGTGGAGTGGCGATTCTCCGAAGGCAGCCTTGAAGCGCTCCCACGCCTCGCCGCCGAACTCGTCGGTTTGGGCGTCGACTTGATCGTGGCCAGCCCGGCGCGGCCCGCTCTCGCGGCCAAGGAGGCGACCAGCACGATCCCGGTGGTCTTCATACAGGTGCCCGATCCGGTCGGGCTCGGGATCGTCCCGAACCTCGCGCGACCCGGTGCGAACGTCACCGGGCTCAGCAGCATCGCTTCGGATTTGACCGGAAAAAGATTGGCATTGATCAAGGAAGTCCTGCCGGATGCGGTGCGCATAGCTGTGCTGTGGAACCGGCCCAGCCAGGGCGCGGCCCTGGTATTTCGCGAAATGGAGCGCTCGAAAGGCCAAGTCGGCCTGGAGCTGGAAGACATCGGGGTGTCGGACCCGAGCGCGCTGCAGGCCGCCTTCGCGTCCGCGGTGGCCGCGCGCGTTGCGGCGGTCATGGTGATCGACGATCCGGTGATGGCGAGCCAGCAGGCGACGGTCCTGCAACTGGCCGCCGGCCACGCGCTCGCGATCTTTTCGCAGTATTCCGACTACGTGAACGCCGGCGGCCTCATGTCTTATGGACCGAGCCTGCCGGCGATCTACCGGCGCGGCGCAATCTATGTCGACCGCATTCTCAAGGGCGCCAAGCCCGGCGACCTGCCAGTCGAGCCGCCTGTGGTATTCGAGCTGGTCATCTATCTGCAGACCGCGAAGACGCTCGGTCTCGAGCTTGCGCCGACGCTGGTCGCACGCGCCGACCGGGTGATCGAATGAGCGCCAACGCATCCCGGTGCGGGATACAATCCGAGCCGGCCTTGCTACAGTGGAGAGGATGAGGATTTGCGAATTCATTGAGCGCTTTCTTGGCTGGAAGCGCCCCCGGGCGGTGGGCGACAGCCCGCCGCAGCGAGCGCCGGCCGAAGCGCCGGTCCCGAAAACGCGCCGGCGGCTGTTCACCAAATATGTTGCGTTGTTCGTCGCGGTCGTCTGCGTGGCGCTCCTGTCCAACGGCGTTTTCGACGTCCTGTTCTATTATCAGGAGCACAAGGCGTCTCTGATCCGCATCCAGCGCGAGCAGGCGGAAGCCGCCGCCGCCAAGATCAGCCAGTTCATCAAGGAGATCGAAAGCCAGCTCGGCTGGACCACGCAACTGCCGTGGTCGGCGGGGTCGATCGAGCAGCGCCGCTTCGATGCCTTGCGGCTGTTGCGCCAGGTGCCCGCCATTACCGAGCTGTCGCAGGTCGACGCGACCGGCAAGGAGCGGCTGCGCGTGTCGCGGCTCGCCATGGACGTGGTCGGCAGCGGCACAGACTTCTCCAACGACCCCAAGTTCACCGAAGCGGTGGCGCACAAGGTTTATTACGGACCGGTCTATTTCCGCCGCGAATCCGAGCCGTACATGACGCTCGCCATTGCCGGCACGCGGCGCGACGCCGGCGTGAGCATCGCCGAAGTCAATCTCAAGCTGATCTGGGACGTGGTCTCGCAGATCAAGGTTGGCGAGCGTGGCCATGCCTATGTCGTCGACGCGCAAGGACGCCTGATCGCGCATCCCGATATCAGCCTGGTGCTGCGTAACACCGATATGTCGCGGCTCGCACAGGTGCGCGCGGCCCGCGCCAGCGCGGCGGGCGCCCCAGCGGAGATCCTGCAGGAGGCGGAAAACATCGAAGGGCGCAAGGTGCTCACCGCCTATGCGCCGGTGGCGCCGCTGGGCTGGCTGGTCTTCGTCGAGCTGCCGGCCGGGGAGGCCTATGCGCCGCTCTACGCGGCTTTGAGGCGGCTCGCCTTCGTGCTGCTGGCGGCGCTGGGCTTTGCCGTACTCGCCGGAATGTTCCTTGCAGGCCGAATGGTCGGCCCGATCCAGGCGCTGCGGGCGGGCGCCGCGCGCATCGGCAAAGGCGACCTCGGCCAGCGCATCGTGATCAGGACCGGCGACGAGTTGGAATTGCTCGCCGATCAGTTCAACGACATGGCGGGGCAGCTGCAGGAGTCCTATAGCGGGTTGGAAAAGAAGGTGGAGCAGCGTACCCACGAGCTGAGCGAGTCGCTCGAGCAGCAGACCGCGACCTCTGAGGTCCTTCGCGTCATCTCCAGCTCGCCTGGCGATCTGAAGCCCGTATTCGACACGCTGCTGGCGAACGCGACCCGGCTCTGCGAGGCCAAGTTCGGTAATTTGTTCCTGCGCGAGGGAGACGACGCCTTCCGCTTGGCCTCGGTGTACGGCGCCCCACCGCCCTTTGCCGAGTGGCAGGAGCGGGTGCCGGTGGTTCACGTCGATGACTTTCCCGAGATGCCGCTCGCTCGCGTCGTCAAGACCAAGGCGGTGCAGCATATTCGCAACTACTCGACTGAGCAGTCATATCTCAAGCGCAACCCGCCCGCGGTCGCCCTCGTCGAAGCCGCGGGCGCGCGCAGTCTTCTCGCCGTGCCGATGCTCAAGGAGGGAGAGCTGATCGGCGCGATCGTCATCTACCGGCAGGAAGTGCGGCCGTTCACGGACAAGCAGATCGAGCTGATCACGAACTTTGCCAATCAGGCGGTGATCGCGATCGAGAACGTCCGCCTGCTGACCGAACTGCGAGCAAGGACTGACGAGCTCGGGCAATCGGTGGAGGAACTGCGGGCGCTCGGTGAGGTGACGCAGGCGGTCAACTCCACGCTCGACCTGCAGACGGTGCTGTCGACCATCGTCACCAAAGCGGTCGAGCTGTCCGATACCGAAGCCGGATCAATCTACGTGGCGGACCCGGCGACCCACGAGTTTCATCAGCGCGCGACCCACGGCATGAGCGAAGAGCTGATTGCCGAGCTCAACCAGCAGGGCATCGGTCTCGGCGAAAAGACCATCGCGGATGCGGCGGAGCATCGGGCGCCCGTGCAGTTTTCCGATTTGACGGTCCAGGCGCCGTCGACCGGGGTACAGCAGATTCTGTTGCGGGCCGGCTACCGCGCGTTGCTGATCGTGCCGCTGTTGGATGCAGACGGGATCATCGGCGTGCTGGTGGTGCGGCGAAAAGCTCCCGGCGAATTTGCCACGCACACGGTCGACCTGCTGCAGACCTTCGCGGCGCAGTCCGTGCTGGCGATCCAGAATGCCAACCTGTTCGCGGAGGTGGAGGAGAAAGGCCGCCAGCTCGAACTGGCGAGCCAGCACAAGTCGCAATTCGTTGCCAGCATGAGCCACGAGCTGCGCACGCCGCTCAACGCCATCATCGGGCTCACCGAGATGATGGTCACCAACGCGGCGCGCTTCGGCACGGAAAAGGCGGCCGAGCCGTTGCGCCGCGTGCACCGCGCCGGCTCGCACCTGCTCGGCCTGATCAACCAGGTGCTGGACCTCTCCAAGATCGAGGCCGGCAAGCTCGAGCTCAGCCCCGAGCAGGTGAGCTTGGCGCCGCTGATCGACGAGGTCGTCGGCACCGCGCGGCAACTGGCGGAGCAGAACAAGAACCGCCTCATCGTCGAATGCCAGGAGGAGCTTGCGCCCCTGACCGTCGACGCCATGCGGCTGCGGCAGATCCTGCTCAATCTCTTGAGCAACGCCTGCAAGTTCACCAAGCAAGGCGAGGTGGTGTTGCGTGTTCGCAAGGTGGTCGACGGATCCAACTGGATCGAGTTCGCGGTGTCCGATACCGGCATCGGCATGACGGCGGAGCAGCAGGCGAAGCTGTTCGAGGAATTCACCCAGGCCGATTCCTCGACCGCGCGGCGCTACGGCGGGACCGGCCTCGGACTCGCTATCACCCGCAAGCTTGCGCGCATGATGGGCGGCGACGTGACGGTGACGAGCGAGCCTGGCAAAGGCTCGATTTTCACCGTCCGCCTGCCCGGCGCGGCCGAGTATCAGGCACGCGGCTCGACCGACGGCAGCCGCCCGCCGAGAACCGACTGCGTTCTTGTCATCGACGACGATTCCACCGCGCGCGAGCTCGTTGCGGATCAATTGAAGGCAGAGGGCTTTTCGGTGGTGACCGCGGCGGGCGGGCTGGAGGGGCTCAAGCTCGCCAAGGAGCTGCGGCCGATCGCGATTACGCTCGACGTGATCATGCCCGATCTCGATGGCTGGTCGGTGTTGGCCGCGCTGCGACAGGATGGCGAGCTCGCCGAGATCCCCGTTATCATGGTGACGATATTGGATGAGCATCGCCGCGGCGTCGCCCTCGGCGCGGCTGGCTATCTGAGCAAGCCGATCGATCGGGAGCGGCTGCATCGTCTAGTCGGGCGATTTCGAGCATCCGCCAGGCCGACCAAGGTCCTGTTGGTCGAGGACGATGCAGTCCAGCGCGAACGGGTGCGCGGATGGCTCGAAGGCCAGCAATGGAGCGTGCAGGAAGCGGCAAACGGCCGGGAGGCGCTCGCTCGTCTGCAAGCGGACAAGCCGGACGTAATCCTGCTCGATCTGATGATGCCCGAGATGGATGGTTTTGCCGTCGTCGCCGCCTTGCAGAAGGAGGGCGGCTGGCGGGACATTCCAGTCATCGTCATCACCTCGCACGATCTCGATGCCAAAGATCGCGAGCGCTTGAACTCGGGAGTACAATCCGTTCTGGTCAAGGAAACGTTCCGGCCGGCCGACCTGGTCGAGCGCATTCGCCGGCTCGCGCATGCCAGGCCCCCGGCCATCAGCGGGATGGAAGCAGCATCGTGATCAAAGTCCTCTACATCGAAGACAACGACGACAACGTCTACATGCTCAAAATGCGGCTCGAGCTGCTCGACGAGTTCGAGGTGCTCACCGCGGAGGACGGCGAGAAGGGCTGCGAGATGGCCGCTACAGAGCGGCCGGATATCGTGCTGATGGATCTCGAGATGCCCGGCATCGACGGCTGGGAGGCCACGCGCCGCCTCAAGAGCAACCCGGACACGCGCGACATCCCGGTCATCGCTCTCTCCGCGCATGCGCTGGCCGGCTTCCGCGAGAAGGCGCTCGCCGCCGGATGCGACGAGTTCGACACCAAGCCGGTGGAATTCGATCGGCTGGTCGCGACGCTGCGGCGCGTCCTCGCCGGCCGAAAGTAACCTGCTTGTCGCGCGCGCCGCATACCTCCAGTCGGAGCATGGTGGAGTACCAGCGGCCCCTCGATTCAGAACGATTAAGAACCTCCATAGGACTCGCCGGCCGCTCTGTGGCAGGCTGAGTGCGCGGCAGACCGACTGTGGAGAGGAAGCCCACATGTCCGACATGAGGCGGCGCGAGTTCATCACGCTGCTCGGCGGCCTGGCGTCGTGGCCGCTCGCTGCGCAGGCGCAGCAGCCCGACCGAGTGCGGCGCATCAGCGTTCTGATGGGCATTGCGGAGAGTGACCCGGCACAGCAATCGTTCGTGTCGGCATTCACCCAGGCGCTTCAGAAGTTGGGTTGGCGCGACGGGGGCAATATCCGGATCGACTATCGCTGGGGCGCCGGCGACGGCGATCGGATCCGAAGCTTCGCGCGGGAGTTGGTCGAGCTGAAGCCCGATTTGATAGTCGGCCATATCACTCCCGTGGTCGCCGCGCTCAAGCAACAGACCCGGACCGTCCCCATCGTATTCATCCAGGTCTCCGATCCGGTCGGCAGCGGGTTCATCGCCGGCATTGCCGAGCCCGGCGGGAACATCACCGGATTCACCAACTTGGAGTCTTCAATGAGCTCCAAGCTGGTGGAACTTCTCAAGGAGGTCGCGCCAGGCATCACCCGGGTCGCGCTCATGTTCAACCCGGAGACGGCCCCCGATGGCGGATCATATTTCCTCCGCCCAGTCGACGCCGCCGCCGCATCACTGAACGTCAAGATGATTCCAGCGCCTGTTCACAACGCCGCCGAAATCGACACGGCTATGACGGCGCTTGCACACGAGCCCGGCGCCGGTTTGATCGTCATGCCGGACGTTTTCGTCCTGGCCCATCGCGAGCAGATCCTCGCCCTGGTCGAGCAGTATCGCTTGCCCGCGGCTTACGCTTATCGGTTCTTTGCGGCGAGCGGTGGCCTGATGTCTTATGGGACGGACCTAACCGATCTGTTTCGCCGCGCGGCACCTTACGTCGATCGCATCCTCAAGGGCGCCAAGCCGGCCGAATTGCCGGTCCAGCAGCCAACCAAGTTCGAGCTCGTCATCAACCTCAAGACCGCCAAGACGCTTGGCCTGAACGTGCCGGATCGGCTGCTGGCGCTCGCCGACGAGGTGATCGAATGAGGCGGCGCGAGTTCATCGCGCTGCTCGGCGGCGCGGCGGCTTGGCCGCATGCGGTGCTCGCCCAATCGTCGACGAAGCGGCCGCTCATCGCCTGGCTTTCGCTGGGCGAGCGAACAGCCTCCTGGGTTTTCGTCGAGGCGTTTCTGCAGGGCATGCGGGAATATGGTTACGTCGAAGGGGGCAATTTCGACATCGTGTACCGATTCGCCGACGGCTACATCGAGCGACTGCCTGCGTTTGCACAAGAGTTGGTCCAACTCCGCCCCAGCGCGATCCTCGCGCCCGCCAGCGGTCCCGCGGTGGCGGCGAAGACGGCAACGGCCACGATCCCGATCGTGACCCCCGCGCTCGCCGATGCCGTGCATCTGGGGCTGGTCGCGAGCGAGTCGCGGCCGGGGGGCAATGTGACCGGGATTACGCCCTACGTGGAGGGACTGCCCGCCAAGCAGATGGAGCTTGCGCGAGAGGTCGTGCCTGGGGCAGCCCGGATCGGCGTTCTGGCCAACCTGAGCGACCCGAAAGCACCGCCCCAGTTGCAAGAGCTCGAGGCGGCGGGGCGAAAATTGGGGGCGAAGGTCATCGCGGCCGATGCCCACACTCCGGACGACCTCGACGGCGCGTTTCGAGCGCTGGCCGATCACCATATCGACGTGATGGTCGTGCTTCAAACCTCGATGCTGCTCAGCGAGCGCCGAAGAATCGCATCACTCGCCGCGGCGACGCGGCTTCCCGCCGTCTACGGGTATCGGGAACATGTCGATGACGGCGGGTTGATCAGCTATGGAGTTCGATCTCCGCGCGTGTTTTCACCGCGGTGCCTATTATGTGCACAAAATCCTGAACGGCGTGCCGCCTGGCGATCTGCCGATCGAGTTCCCCACCAAGCTGGAACTGGTGCTCAATCTCAAGACCGCCAAGGCGCTCGGCCTCGACGTGCCGCCGACGCTGCTCGCCCGCGCCGACGAGGTGATCGAATGAAGCGGCGCGAGTTCATGACTCTGCTTGGCGGCGCAGCGGCGGCGTGGCCGCTCGGAACGCACGCGCAGCAGGCGGACGCGCAGCAGGCGCCGATGCCAGTGATCGGATTCATTCACAGCGCGTCGCCGAGCTATTTCTCACAATTCGCCGCCGCGGTTCACGACGGTCTGAAAGAAGCCGGTTTCGTCGAGGGCCGGAATGTGGCGATCGAATACCGATGGGCGAAGGGTCACTACGACCAGTTGCCGGCACTGGTGACCGATCTGATCAACCGTCAAGTCGCCGTGATTTTCGCCGCCGGCGGCATCGATCCGGCGAAAGCGGCCAAAGCCGCGACGGCCAAAATCCCCATCGTCTTTGTCAGCGCGGCCGATCCTGTCAGGACCGGCCTGGTTGCGAGCCTTAGCCGGCCAGGCGGCAACGTCACCGGCGTCAGCCTGCTCGCGTCCGTGCTCGACGCCAAGAAGTTCGGGCTGCTGCGCGACCTAGTGCCGAAGGCTTCCACGATCGCCGCGCTTTTCAACCCGAATTATCCCGAGGCCAAGTCCCAGTCGGAGGAGTTTCAGGCGGCGGCGGTCGGCCTCGGCGTTCGATCGATCGTGCTCTTCGCAGACAAGGAAGGCGACATCGATGCTGCCTTCGCGACCCTGGTGCAGGAGCATGCCGACGCGCTCCTCGTCGGCACCGATCCGTTCTTCGGTACCCGGCGCGATCAGCTTGTCGCGCTGGCGGCGCGGCATTCCATGCCGGTGATCTACTATCAACGGGAATACGTCGCCGCCGGCGGTCTCATCAGCTATGGCCCCCATTATGCGGACGGTTATCGCCAAGCCGGTGTCTATGTCGGCGAGATTCTCAACGGCCAAAAACCGGCCGACCTGCCGATCGTGCAGCCGACCAAATTCGAGATGGTGATCAACCTCAAGACTGCGAAGATGCTCGCCCTGAATGTGCCGGATCGGCTGCTGGCGCTCGCCGACGAGGTGATCGAATGAGGCGGCGGGAGTTCGTCACGCTGCTCGGCGGCGCGGCGGTGGCCTGGCCGCTGGGGGCGCACGCGCTGTGCGCGAGCGAAGACCAATTCTGGTAGGTGCCCGAACGCAAGGCTCAGGGCTTGAACGACACGAGCTTGCCCTTGTCGGAGCCGGCGCCAGCGACGCAGATCGGCGAACGATAGAGCGGTGCGAGGAAGGCCGTGTTCGGCATGTTCGCGCGTATCCTGTCGAACAGCGGCTCGAGCCCGAGATCGACCCAGGCGGGCGGGCTCGCATCGTGATGCGCCGGCAGGAAAAGCTTCGGCTTGAACAATTCGATGAAGGGCCACGTATAGCCGATCTGCGTGTCAGCGACCGCGTGCACCTGATAGGCGACGATGGCGACATCGACCGGACCGAGCTTTTCGGCGAGCGCGCGCACCGCCGGCGTGATCGGGCCTGCGCTGCCGATGAGCACGGCCTTGAAGCCCGAGGGGAAGACGAGGGCGTAGGCAAGCGTGCCTTCGGTGATCACCTTGGGGTCGAACGTCCCGAGCGCCCGCACGCGGGCAAGCTCTTTCTTCTCCTCCTCTGAGTAAGGAGGCGAATCGTTCTGGTAGAGGCTCGCATAAATGTCGGTGAGGCCCGGCTGGATCGTGGAATGTTGCGCCAACGCGATCTCGACCGTTGCGTCGCCGAATTTCATGGTTTCGCCGCCCTTGGCAACGACGATCTGTTTTTCCGGCACGCCGAGCTTTTTTGCGGTCTCCGCCGTAATCGGCGCGCCGACGACGGGCGCGCCGGTCTGTCTGGCGACCGGGCCAATGTCGGAAATATGATCGAAATGCGCGTGCGATACGAAAATCGCTTCGGCTTTGGACACATCCGCTGCGGTGAAGCCAACCTGATGGGTCCGCGGCGTACGGTCGAAATAGGCGTCGAACAGATAGACCTTGCCCTTGTAAGCGAATTCGAAATTGGCATTGCCAAGCCACCGGATGACGACGGTGTCGGACGCCGGTGAGGGCATCGGTCCGCCCGTCACGGCGGGCTGGTAACTGTTGCAGGCCTCCGGGATATCCGCCGCGAGTGCTGCGCCGGCGAGGATCAGAAGACCCGCACCCGCAAGTCCCGACAACGACAGCCGTTTCATCACGTTATCCTCCCTACCTACGGTCGACGCGCACTTCAGGGGAGCAGCCCTGCCTCGCAGGCCTTGATCTGCAGCCCGAGATACTTGGAGTAGATCCGGCATTGCGCAAAACTGCCGGCGATGAACCAGAGGCCCGGCTGCCCGGTGCGCGTGAACATGTTGCGCAGCTCCTGGTCATCGCCGAATCCCCAGATCGGGCCGACGCGGGCGGCGACATCCTCGCCGAACAATTCGCGCACCTGATGTTCCTGGCCTTTGTAGCCCGTCGCCAGCACGATCAGATCGGCATCGAGGGTATCGCCGTTGCGCATCGACGCTCCCGCTGCGACGAACCCGGCGATGTCGGAGAACTGCACCAGCCCGATCTCGCCGGCAACGATCAGATCGGAACAGCCGACATTGAAGTAGTAGCCGCCGCCGCGGGTCAGGTACTTGAACTGCCACCCCGTTCCGTCTTCACCGAAATCAAGCCTGAAGCCCCGGCGCTCCAAATCATCGAGAAGTGTCTTGTCCAGAGTCCTCGCTTGTTCGGTGAGCAGGATGTGGCTTTTTCTGAGCACTGAGAGCGGGACGGAAGTCGTGATGAGATCGCAGTCCTCCAGCGGAGGTCCTTCGCTGTACAACGCGTATGGAAGCTGCGCGCTCGGCTCGACATTGACGATCATGGTCGAACTGCGCTGAACGAGCGTGACCTTTGCGCCGCTCGAGTACAGGTCCTGCGCAATGTCATGGCCGCTGGTGCCGGAGCCGATGACAAGGGCTCTCCTGCCCTTCCACGCTTCGCCGTCTTCGTACTGGCTGGAGTGCAGAATGGTGCCGCTGAAGTTGCGCAATGTCGGAATATCCGGAAGGCTCGGAATGCCGCTCACTCCGGTGGCCATGACGACGTGCCGCGGGTGCATCTGCCGCTTCATGCCGTCGGCCCGACGCAGCGTAACGGACCATCTTCCCTCCCCTTCGTCGTAGGTGCCGCCCTCGAATTCGGTGCCGGTCCAACAATTGAGCTCCATGCTTTCCACGTAGGCCTCGAGCCAGGCGGCAAGCTTGTCCTTGGGAATGTAGGTCGGCCAGGTCGGCGGAAAACGCATATAGGGAAGGTGATTGGCATGCACCTGATTGTGCAGGACCAGCGCGTGATAACGCTTGCGCCAGTTGTCGCCGATGCGCGCTTCACGGTCGACGACCAGGGTATCGACCTGCAATTGCGTGAGGCGGGCGGCGATCGAAAGCCCGGCCTGCCCCCCGCCGACCACGAGCACCGCCGGATCGCGGTCGACGTATGCGGCGGCGGCGTTCCGGAGGTCGAGCCAGTTGGGACCGCGAAAATCGCGCGAATAGGACTTGTCCTGGGAGCGTGATCTCCCGGCCTGTTCCCCAACCCCCGTCAATGCGTCCAGCGATGTCAGCAACGTCCACGCTTTCAGCGTGTCACGATGGTGGGAATCAGGGATCAGCCGCAGGACGCCGCTGCCGCGGCCGTCAGCGGTTTCAAACTGGAAGATCGCTTCGATCGCCCTGGTACCCGCACGCATCACGTGGCGGGGCGCGGTCCGATCGGGCGCGGTCCTGAAACCGGCCGGTCGGGCCCGGCCGACATGCGCCTTCAGCTCTTTCACGATCGCGTCGAGGCCGCTGACCGTTCTGATGTGCCAGGTCAGCGCCAGCACATCGCGCCAATGGCTGTCGGCATGAAACAGGGTCTTGAGCAGAACGTCGTCAGGTTGCGCGAGCGCCCGTTCGAACTGCGCGAGCCAATGGTCTACGGTCGTCGCGACGGATTCCGTTTCCGTTTTTGCCAGCATGCGCACTCTCTAGGCATCGATCTGCGCGGCGTCTCCAACCTGCAAATCTACAGCGTCTGAGACCGCGGAGCGAGGGGTGACGGCCGCACGGCTGGTTGACGACGGATCGCCGGGATGAGCATCATGGCGTGACAATTCTCCCCCTCCTCTTCAGCCCGATGGTTCATCATGCAAGACCGCGCCGACCAGCCAGCCTCGGTCCACGACACCGCGACGGCGCCGGGCGACCTGCACAACCTGCATGAGCTCGTTGCCAAGGCGCGGCAGAATCTCAACCAGAACGACTGGGACTACATCGTCGGCGGGGCGGAATCCGAGACCACGCTGCGGCGCAACCGCATGGCGCTCGACTCAATCGCGTTCCGGCCGCGGGTGCTGCGCGACGTCAGCAAGGTGGACGCGTCGGTGAGCCAGTTCGGGCGCAAGCTCAGGCTACCGGTCGTGCTCGCGCCGGTAGGCTCGCTCGAGAGCTTTCACGCCGCCGGCGCGGAATTGGTGGTGCGCGCCGTGGAGGAATTCGGGTGCACGCACATGCTCAGCTCGGTGTGCGAGCCCGGGCTCGAGGATCTGGCGAAAGCCGCGCCCAAGGCGCTGCGGCTCTACCAGCTCTATGTCCGCGGCGACGCCGCCTGGGTCGACGATCACGTCGCGCGCGCGATCGAGCATGGCTACGCCGCCTTCGCGCTCACCGTCGACACCGCGCATTACAGCCGGCGCGAGCGCGACATCGCCAAGCGCTTCGTCACCGCCGGCCGGCGCCGCGTGCAGAACCGCGCGGCGCAGGCGAGCCTCGACTGGCGCACGGTCGAGCGTATCAAGACGAAGTTCAAGATCCCGCTCGCGATCAAGGGCATCGCCACCGCCGAGGACGCCAAGATCGCGATCGAGCACGGGGTCGACTGGATCTACGTGTCCAACCACGGCGGCCGGCAGCTCGACCACGGCCGCGGCTCGATGGACGCGCTGCCCGAGGTCGTCGAGGCCGTCGCCGGCCGCGCCGGGATCATCGTCGACGGTTCGATCTGCCGCGGCACCGACATCGTCAAGGCGCTCGCCACCGGCGCCGATCTCGTCGGCATCGGCCGCATGCAGTGCTACGCGCTGGCGTGCGGCGGCCAAAGCGGCGTGCTGCGGCTGCTCGAGCTGCTCGAGGACGAAGTGCAGCGCTGCCTCGGCCTCCTCGGCGTCACGCGGTTCGCCGATCTCGACCGCTCCTATCTCTCCGCCGCCGCGCCGGCCAACGCGCCGCACGCGCTCAGCGCGTTTCCGCTGCTCAAGATCGACGACTACCGGTACTGACGGTTACCTCGCCCAGGCCGCGCAAATTCTGCTCGACTTTGTAACGCGAATCATGTATGGCGCAATCTCCAAGATTGCGCCCATAAGCTTTGTGCCGGTTCGGTTACGCCGCACGCGGTCCTGCGCGCGCATGAGCCCGCGTTTGCCCGGTTCGACTTTACCTCGCGTCACAACCAAGAGGCGTACCCCGGGGTAACGGACCATGACCCATACCAGGATACCTCCTGGCTTGTTTCCGCACTGTTGTTTACAATGACCGCAGTCAGGGGAACGAACCGCCCCGGCCTGCTGTCAATCCGACCGATCGAGGCCGATGCAATCGCAACGTGCATCAGAACGTCAGCCCGGTCCGGAACACGTCGATGGCATAAAAGTAGAGCTCCGCATCGAGGCAACGCTGGATGTTGCCGGCCTGGCGGAAGCCGTGCTGCTCGCCCGCGAACAGGAAATAGCCGACCGCATTGCCCTTGCGCCGGAGCGCCTCGACCATGGCTTCGGTCTGGTTCGGCGGAACCACCGCGTCCTCGTCGCCCTGAAAGAAGATCACCGGCTTCGACAACCGATCGGCGTGATAGAGCGGCGAGCGCTCGCGATAGCGCGCTTCCTCCAGCGGATAGGGTCCGATCAGCCAGTCGAGATAGCGCGACTCGAACTTGTGGGTGTCGCGCGCGAGCGCGATGGCGTCGCTCACGCCGTAATAGCTGGCGCCGCCCTGGAAGAAGTCGCGGAAGGTGAGCGCCGCCAAGGTGGTATAGCCGCCGGCGCTGCCGCCGCTGATGACGCAGCGCTTGCCGTCGACCCGTCCGCGCTCGGCGAGAAAGCTCGCGCCATGAACGCAATCGTCGACGTCGGCCACGCCCCAGGCCAAGTGCAGGCGGTCGCGGTAGGCGCGGCCGAAGCCGGTGCTGCCGCGATAGTTCACGTCGAGCACCGCGATGCCGCGGCTGGTCCAGTACTGAATGCCGAGGTTGAGCGTGCTCGACGCCGCCGACGTCGGGCCGCCGTGGCACTTGACCAGCAGCGGCGGCCGCTCGCCCTCGACGCCGGCGCAGTCGGGATTGTGCGGCGGATAGAACAGGCCGAAGGCGGTCTCCCCGTCGGTGGTCGGGAATTCCACGCTCTCGACCTTCGCAAGGTAGTCCGCGATGCGCAGATCCGCGCGATCGAGAAGGTCGGTCGCCTTTTTCAGCACGGCGTGCCGTCCGGAGCCGAGATCGAGCGAAACGATGCTGGCGGGGTGGTCGGGAGCGCCGGCGCGAAACACAACGCGGTCGCCCTCTGCCCGCACCGAGCCGAATTCGGTGAACGGTGTGGCGAGCGGGCGGAGCGCGCCGCTGGCGAGGTCGAGCGCGGCCAGCCGCCCGAGCCCGCCCTGGGAATAAGTGCAGACGATCCGCCCGGAGCCGGCGAAGGCATAGCTCGACATGCCGAATGTCCATTGCGGCGCGCCGAACTCCGCCGCCATCGGCGCCAGCGCCCGCGTCGTGCCTGCCGCCAGATCGAAGGCGTAGAGATTCCACCAGCCGGAGCGATCGGACACGAACACGAGGCGCGCGCCGTCGTCGGGCGACCATTCCGGCTGGAAGATCGATTCCGCCGCGCCGCCGGCGATCGGGCGCGGCTCGTCGAGCCCTCCCTCCGGGCCGACGTCGGCGACGTAGAGGACCGTGCCATTCCACGGCATGTTGGGATGATCCCAGGCGAGCCAGGCGAGCCGGTGTCCGTCCGGCGAGAGCCGCGGCGACGCATAGAAATCGTGCCCATGCGCGAGCACGCGGCCGGGCTCCCCGCCGCCGTCGAGATCGACGGCGACGATGCAGTTAACCGGCTCGCCGTCGACCATGTGGTCCTCGCGCACGCCGATCCAGCGGTTGCGGCCTTGATCGATCACGCCGTCGGCGTACCGCCACTGCCGCGCGCGCGCCGGCGGCTCCGGCGTGAGCGCCTGCGGCTGCGATGCGCCCGGCGCCTGGCGATAGAGGCGGCCATCCGCGAAATTGGAGAAATAGACAGCGCCGTGGTGCACGCTCCACGATCCGCCGCCGTATTCGTGCACGCGGGTGCGCGCATTGTAGGGCAGCGGCGTGACGTCGGTCTGCCGCCCGTCGGCTTCGGCGCGCGCCACGATGTTGCGGCCCTGCTCCTGCGGACGCCCTTCCAGCCAGTAGATGGTGCCGCCGTCGAGGCGCACCTCCGACAACGAGGTGGATTGCGCGACGATGAGAGCCGACGTGATCGGCGATTTCCAGGAGCCGTACGGCGCCGTTTTGGCGGATGACGACATGGCAGTTTGGCCTTCAAGGATTCGTTATAGCGCCTCGCCCGCGCACGCTTGGGAAAGGAAATTTTCGACTAAGCCACGATTTTTACGTGTCCCGGGCGAGCGCAGCGAGACCCGGGACCCAGGGGCGACACGACGGATCGCAGCCGGCAACCCTATTGCGCTTCGCGAGTCGTCGCGCTGGGTCCCGGCTCTCGTTCCGTTCGGCTTCGCCTCACTCCACTCGGCCGGGACACGAGAGCGCGGCCGTACGCCACGCCTCGCGCTCAAACGCCCACACAAGGTCAGCGCCCGGTCTCGCGGGAAGGCGTCACCTTCCCGAGCGCCGGCGCGGCATGGCCGTTCCAGCGGAACCCGACGAAACCGCCGTCGGCATCGTAGAGATAGTCGAAGCCGTTGAGGAAATGCACGCTGGTATTGACGAACGGCGCGCGCACGCGGCCGACGAGATCGAGCCGCGACGGAGCGAGCGGATTGCCGGCCTCGCCGAGCGTGAAGCCGTAGGACGCCTGCGGCGACGTCGCGTTCGGCACCGATATCGTGAGCTTCGTCCCGTCGAGCAGCGTGGGCGAGCGGCCCATCATGGTACGAATCCGATCCGGCGCTTGGCTGTCGGGCACCGTCAGGTACATGGTGGTGACGCCGGTATCCATGAGCAGGCTGCCGCACGCGGCGGGGCTCGCGCCGTCGACCGAGATGCAGACCGGCGTCGGCGCCCAGTCGTCGCCCGCCCGCGCCAGCTTGACATAGGCGAAATCGCCTTGCGTGCTGGCCGCGGTCAGCCCGACCTGCACGCCGCGCCGGGTGACGAGATAGCCGCGCCGCAGGTGCTCCGCCTTGCGGCCGTTGACCGCCGCGACGTTGAGGAACGGATTCTTGCTCGGACCGCTTTGCGCCTGATGATCGCCGCGGCGGGCGAACCCAATTCCCAGCATCGAAATCCCGCGCGGAGCTGCGCGCGGCCTGCAATGCCGGGCGCTTTCCGTGCATTCGACCCGGGTGACCGCGAGCACCGGAATCGGGGCGATGCCCACGCTTGCGCCGTTGCCGCCCATGATGGTCGCCGGCGTCACCACCCAGCGACCGATCATGACGCGGCCGGAGCTGGAATAGGTAAGCTTGCCCGGCCCGAGCGACGGCAAGCGGTCGATATTCGGTATCTTGTCCGCCGAGACCACGATGCCGGTGGAACCGGTATCCATGATGGCGTCGTAGCTGCGGCCGCCGAACGAGATGCGCAGGCGCGGCGGCCGCAGCAGGTCGCCGGCGGGATCGGGCGCGTTGAGATAGGCGAGATTGGCGCCTTGGTCGTATCCGTCGTAGGGTCGCGGTGAAACGGCAAGGACCGGCATCGCGCCGAGCAAGCTCGCTGCGGCCGCCAGCACCCCGGTTGCAACCGGCCGGACCGTCATGCCGTGAACTCCACGCCTGCGCGGCCGCCCGCCACCGGTCGCAAGCGATGCGCCCGCAGCATGTAATTGACGTGGGCGAGCACCTCGCTGAATGCGAAGCCCATCTGATGGGGATCGTCGATGACGCGCCGGAACACGACCGGCACCAGTTCCGCCGCGGTGCACGGCGCGCGCCGGCACGCTTGCTCGATCGCGAGACAACGCGCTTCGTGGTGGGCGCAAAGCTCGTCGATGCGGGAGCGCAATCCGACGAACGGCAGATTGTGCCCCGGCAGCACCAGCACATCCTCGGGCATGTCGCGCTTGAGGCTCGCGAGCGAGCGCAGATAGATGCCGAGCGGGTCGCCTTCGGGATCCATCGCCTGCACGCTGATATTGGGCGAGATCCGGGCCAGGACCTGATCGGCGCAGAGCAACAGATTTTCCGCCGGACAGTACAGCATCACCTGTTCGGGTGCGTGGCCGCCGCCGGTGAGCACCTCGAAGGTGCGAGAGCCGATGCGCAGCAGCTCGCCGGCGATGAGCCGGCGAAACGTGCGCGGCAGGCCCGAGATCATGCGCAGGTAGCGATGGCCGCCGGTAAGCAGCCGCTCGGTCGTGCCGTCATCGAGGCCGTGCGAGCGATAGAAGCTGCGGTACGGCTCGGCATTGAGCGCGCCTGGATCGAGGTGGATGTTGAGGCTGACGAGGTATTCGGTCTGGCTCATGAGGAGCGGCAGGCTGAAGCGCTCGCATAGCCAGCCGGCGAGCCCCATGTGGTCGGGATGATAATGCGTGACGAGCACGCGGGTGAGCGGCCGTCCACGCAGCGGGCCGTCGAGCAGCGCCTCCCAGGTGGCGCGCGTCGCCGCGTCGTCGAGGCCGGTGTCGAGCACCGCCCAGCCGACGCCGTCTTCGATCAGGTAGATATTGACGTGATCGAGCCGGAATGGAAGCGCGAGACGGACCCAAAGCATGCCGGGCGCGATCTCGATCGGCCGGCCGGGCTCCGGCGGACTCGGATGCGGAAAGGTCAGTGCCGTCGGATGCGCGAGAATGGTCATGGTGACGATCGGCCGCCGTGGCTCGGAGCGAGCGAAACGCCGTCCGCCTCGCCCATGCTGTTCGCGCCAGTCTCGCTCAATGCCAATAGAGCGGGTAGCCGGAATTCCGCTCCTCGGCGTCGAGCAGGCGCAGCATCGCCGGCCATTCCAGCACGCCGTAGGGCCGCCGGGTGCCGGGCTGATAGAGATGCGCGGTGTGCGCGAGCACATTCTCGCCCGGCATGGTGAGTTCGGCGCGCGCCGCCATGGCGTCGACCTGCGAGCGGCACGACAATTCGAGCTGATACATGGTGTTGAAGGCTTGCTGGATGGTTGCTCCGCAGGTGAGCAGGCCGTGGTTGCGCATGACCAGCGCATCGTGCGGCCCGAGATCCGCGACGATGCGCTCGCGCTCGTCGAGGTCGACCGCGGGCCCCTCATAGTCGTGGTAGCCGATATGGCCGACGAACCGGATCGAGGTCTGCGACAGCGGCAGGAGCCCGCATTTCATCGCCGAGACCGCGATGCCGGCGCGGGTATGGGTGTGCAGCACGCAGGCAACGTCCGGCCGCGCCTTGTGGATCGCGCCGTGGATGACGTAGCCGGACTTGTTGATGCCGTAGTCGGTATCGGGTTTCCAGACGATCTCGCCCTCGACGTCGATCTTCACCAGGCTCGACGCCGTGATCTCCTTGTAGAGCATGCCGTAGAGGTTGATGAGCAGATGGTCCGCGCTGCCCGGGATGCGCGCGGTGATGTGGTTGTAGATCAGGTCGGTCATGCCGTATTTGTCGACCAGACGATAACAAGCGGCGAGATCGACGCGCGCCTGCCACTCCTCGGCCGAGACCTGGCCGCGGATCGACTTGAAGTCGGTCGTATAATTCATGGATAGTTTCCGTGCTTGCTCGATGCCCGGGGAGCGCCCTGCGTCAGGCCGCCAGCATAGCGCCGGCGCGTGGCTGAGGCCAGGAGACGGCAACGAGCGAAGGTAAGAGGGAGGGTTGCCGGTGCCGATCAGCGATATCCTGCGCAACAACGTCAAGGACAAGCTCGCGCGCGACGAGGTGGTGGCATCAATGACGGTCCGGCTCGTGCGCAGCAGCGAGATCGCGCGCATCGCCTGCACCGCCGGTTTCGACACGCTCTACGTCGACATGGAGCATTCCAGCGTCTCGCTCGAAAGCTGCGGCCAGATCTGCATGGCCGCGCTCGCAGCCGGAATCGCGCCTTTCGTGCGCGTCCCCGCCAACACATCCGACTACATTTGCCGTGCGCTCGAAGGCGGGGCGCTCGGCATCATCGCCCCGCACGTTCATTCGGCGGACGCCGCGAAGGAGGTGGTGAAGACGGCCAAATTTCCGCCGCTGGGCGAGCGATCGAATGTCAGCGGCCTTCCGCACCTGCATTTTGGCTCCTTTCCCCAGGCGGAGGCCTATGCCGCGCTCAACGACGCGACCATGATCATCGTGCAGTTCGAGAGCGCGGCGGCGCTCGAGCACGCCGAGGAGATCATCGCGGTCGACGGCGTCGACATGGTGCTGGTCGGCCTCAACGACCTGTTGGCGGACTGGGGCATTCCCGGCGAGTACGACCACCCGCGCGTGCGCGAAGCCTATGCGCGGACCATCGCCGCCTGCCGCCAGCGCGGCAAGCATTGCGGCGTCGGCGGGCTCGCCACGCGCCCCGACCTGGTCGCCGAATTCGTCAGGATGGGCGCGCGCTACGTCTCGACCGGCACCGACTTGGGCTTCCTCATGGGTGCCTGCGCGGCGCGCGCCAAAGCGGTGCGGGAGATCAGGCTGAGATTCCTCGAAACGGGCGGCCCCAACTCGGCGCACGTGCCGCCCGCGCTGCCGGTCGCGGACATTGCGGCACAGCCGATGCGGCCCATGGCGGCGCCGGAACGTGATACGCCCATGCGATGATGCAAGATGTGGCCCGGACCGTGTATCTTGACGGCGAGGGACGACCTGCTTCGGCGGGTGCCCGATCGATGACCGCGTTCAAGCCGGCGGTCGCATAGAACAAGCTCGCGGGAGGACGTAACGCATGCCGAAATTGCACGCCACGCTGCTCAAGGCCGCCGCCCTGTTGCTCGCGCTCACGACGGCGGTGGCCGCTCAAGACTATCCGAGCAAGCCGGTGCGGCTCATCATCCCGTTTCCGCCCGGCGGCAGCAACGACGTGGTCGGCCGCCTGATCGCCACCCACCTGAGCGACCGTCTCGGCAAGCAGGTGGTGGTGGACAACCGCGGGGCCGGCGCCGGCGGCGTGGTCGGGACCGAGGTCGCCGCCAACGCCCCGCATGACGGCTATACGCTTCTGATCATCTCGCTCGCGCACGCGGTCAATCCCTGGCTCTACAAGCTCCCTTACGATCCCATCAAGGCGTTCACGCCGATCGCCATTCTTGCTTCCGGCCCGAACGTGCTGGTCGTCAATCCCGAACTTCCGGTGCATTCGGTCAAGGAGTTGCTGGCGGCGGCCAAGGACAAGCCCGGCCAGTTGCAATATGCCTCGGCCGGCATCGGCAGCTTCCAGCACCTCGGCGGCGAGCTGTTCAAGCTCATGGCCGGCGTCAACATCCTGCATGTGCCGTTCAAGGGCGGCGGCCCGGCGATGATCGACGTGATCGGCGGGCACACCAAGGTGATGTTCAGCTCGCTGGTGCAGACCACGCCGCACATCCGATCCGGCAAGTTGCGCGCGCTCGGAACCGGCGGATCGACCCGCAGCCCGGTCCTGCCGGACGTGCCCACCATCGCGGAGGCGGGCGTGCCGGGATACGAGGCGGTCAACTGGTGGGGCGTCGTGGCGCCGGCGGGTACGCCTCCCGACATCGTCGAAAAGCTGCACAAGGACATCACGGCGGTGCAAGAACTCCGATGAGGTGAGGAAGCATTTCGCCACCGAGGGGGCGCAGGTCGTGCAGATGAGCTCGGCCGAATTCGCAACCTTCATTGAGAAGGAAACCAAGAAATGGGAGCGGGTGGTGAAAGAGGGTGGCATCAAGGCGGAGTAGCCGACTGAGCTGGACGCGTTCTCCCCTGCCGTCATCGCGCCCGCCGCCGCGGGCATCCCGCACACACCGCCATGTCGCACCGCGGCGCCTCAGCTCGACAGCGGCGGATACCGAATGCCAACTTGCGTATTCAAGGACCCGATGTCGGGTAATCCGGGATCGGATGCGCGGGCATGACAGCCGTGATGGCGTGAGTCGGATCGACCATTGGGCACGGAGCTGCTGATGAACCTCGAGCTTCGCAACAAGGACCTCTGGGCCGGCCTGATGCTCATCGGCATCGGTGCAGCGGCGATGCTCATAGCCCGCAACTACCCGTTCGGCACCGCGCTGCGCATGGGGCCCGGCTATTTCCCAGTCGTTCTCGGCGCCCTCCTGATCGTGTTCGGCCTCGTCATCCTGGCGGCCGGCTTGCGCCGCAGCGAAAGGATCGCCGGCTCCTGGTCGCTGCGGGCGCTCATCATCTTGCCGCTCTCGCTCGTGCTGTTCGGCGTGCTGATGGAACACGGCGGTTTCGTGCCGGCGATGCTGGTGCTCATCTTCGGCGCGGCGACCGCCAGCAGCGAATTCAGGTTCGTGGAGATCCTGTTGTTTTCGGTCGGGCTGACCGCGGTGTCGGTCGCCGTCTTTGTGTGGGCGCTGGGCCTGCCCTACCCGCTGATCACGGGCTTCGACTGAAGCCGTCATGGATCTCTTCGGCAACCTGATCTTCGGATTCACCGTCGCGCTTTCGCTGCAGAACCTGTTCTATTGCCTCATCGGCGTGACGGTGGGGACCCTCATCGGGGTGCTGCCGGGCATCGGGCCGCTCGGCACGATCGCCATTCTCATGCCGATCACCTACGGCGTCTCGCCGGTCGGCGCGCTCATCATGCTGGCCGGCATCTATTACGGCGCTCAATATGGCGGCTCGACCACCGCCATCCTGGTGAACCTGCCCGGCGAAACCTCGGCGGTCGTCACCTGCATCGACGGCTACCAGATGGCGCGACAGGGCCGCGCCGGACCGGCGCTCGCGATCGCGGCCATCGGTTCCTTCTTCGCCGGCACCGTGGGGACGCTGCTGATCGCACTCTTCGGTCCGCCGCTCGCCGAGATCGCGCTCAAGTTCGGCTCGCCGGAATATTTCTCGCTGATGCTGATGGGTCTCGTCGCCGCCGCGGTGCTCGCCCAGGGCGACATGGTGAAATCGCTTGCCATGGTGGTCGTGGGGCTGCTCCTCGGCATCGTCGGCAGTGACGTCAATACCGGCGTGCAGCGATTCAGCTTCGGCATCACCGAGCTTTCCGACGGCATCGGCTTCATCGTGGTCGCGGTCGGCGTGTTCGCGATCGGCGAGATCATCGCCAATCTCGGCGACAAGGAGGAGCGGCGCGTCTTCACCGCGGAGGTGACGAACCTGTTCCCTTCCAAGGAGGATTTGAAACGCTCGATCGGGCCGATTCTGCGCGGCACCGGGATCGGCTCGTTCTTCGGGGTATTGCCCGGCACCGGCCCGGCGATCGCCTCGTTCGCGTCCTACATGCTGGAAAAGAAGCTCGCCGCCGACCCTTCCCGCTTCGGCCGGGGCGCGATCGAGGGCGTGGCCGGGCCCGAATCCGCCAACAACGCGGACGCCCAGTGCAAATTCATCCCCATGCTCACGCTGGGTTTGCCTGCGAGCGGGGTGATGGCGTTGATGCTCGGCGCCCTGACCATCCAGGGTATTCAGCCGGGCCCGGAAGTCATGACCCAGCGGCCGGACCTGTTCTGGGGGCTGATCGCCAGCATGTGGATCGGAAATCTGATGCTGGTGGTGCTCAACCTGCCCATGATCGGGCTCTGGGTGAAGCTCCTGCAGGTGCCCTATCGGCTGCTCTTCCCCGCCATCATGGCGTTCTCCGCCATCGGCATCTATAGCGTCAACAATTCGTCGTTCGAGATCTATCTCACCGCGCTGTTCAGCATCTTCGGCTTCCTCTGCATGAAGCTCGGATTCCCGCCGGCCCCGATGCTGCTGGGATACGTGCTCGGGCCGATGATGGAGGAGAACCTGCGGCGCTCCATGCTGATGTCGGGGGGCGACCCGTCCGTGTTCGTGACGCGGCCGCTCAGCCTCGCCTTCATCATCGCGACCGTGCTGATCCTGGTGATCATGGTGGTGCCGGCCGTGCGCCGGCGGCGGCAGGAGATCGCGGATTGACGCCGCGCGAGGTGTCGCCAGTGGCGCCTGCCAGTCGACATCGATCACGTCGGCTGCGAGTATCAGCACGCATCCACCGCGCGCAACGAATTGCTACACGGCGGGCATTGACCGTTTGATCAGCGCGAGCGCCAGCGCCAGCGAGCCCATGGTCGCGATGATCACCGCCAGCGCCAGCGCGCTCGCCCCGAGCGTTTGCCCCACCACGATGCCGACCGCGGACGCGGCGGCTTGCTGCAAAAAGCCGAGCAGCGAGGAGGCGGCGCCGGCGCGGTCGGGAAACGGCGTGAGCGCTCCCGCCATCGCCAGCGGCATGGCGAGGCCAAGCCCGCAGAGATAGATCGCCATCGGCAGCGCCAAGGCGATCGGCGACGCCGCGCCAATCGCCGCAGCGGCGACCATCGCGAGCCCGCCGGCGGCGAGCGCGCCGCCTCCGCACACGATGGTTCGGTCGATCCCGATCCGGTTGACCAGCCTCGCCGCCATCAGCGTGCCCGCGCCGTATCCCAGCGTGGCGGCCGCGAACACGACGCCGAAGACGAGCGGCGACAGACCATAGAGATCCTGCAAAACGAAGGACGAACCGGAAATCCAGGCGAACAGCCCGCCATACGAGGCGGCGACGATCGAAAGATAGATGCAATAAGTGCGATGACGGATGAATGCACCATAGGCCGCGACGATCGAGCGCAACGACATCGGCTCCTGCGCCCGACGCTTCATCGTCTCCGGCAGGAGATGCCTTACCAGCAGGATCGCGCAGAAGCCGAGTACGGCCATCCCGAGGAAGCTCGCCCGCCAGCCGAACGTCGCCTGCAGGACGCCGCCGAGCGAGGGCGCCACCACCGGCGCCAGCGCCGTGATCGAGCCCATGCGGGCAAGCTCGCGGCCGGCGCGGACGCCGTGATAGAGATCGCGAACGATGGCGCGCGCCAGCACCGGCGCGCCGGCAACGCCCAGCGCCTGCAGGCAGCGCAGCGCGATCAGCATCTCGATCGAGGTTGCAAACACGCAGCCCAGAGAGACCGCGACGTAGAGCGAGAGCGCGGCGAGCAGAACCGGCTTGCGGCCGACATGATCGGAAATCGGCCCGTACACGATTTGGCCGACGGCGAAGCACAGCAGGTAGCCCGACAGGGTCAGCTGCACCTGCGGCACCGATGCGCCGAACACCCGGGCGATCTGCGGCAGCGACGGCAGATAGAAGTCGACCGACATGGGGCCGACCGCGGTCAGCAGCGCCAGCAATGCGGTCAGCGCCAAAGTGTCGGGACGCAGCATCGCGCCTTGTTAGGGCACGGCGGCGGAGAATCCTACGCTCCGCGCGGAATGCGGGCTCTGTGCCGCGCGCGGGCCGATGGCGCGGCCGGGCCGTCCGGGGCTAGAGCATGATCCCGAAAAGTTGCAGACTTTTCGGATTAGATCATGCGACCAAACAAATGCTTAGAGCGAAATCGCGACTCAATGTGAGGCGATTTCGCTCTGGTGGCAGCAACGCTCAGCGAGCCGAGAATTCGGGTCAGATGTCGCCCGCGCGGCGGCGGGCGGCGAGGCCGTAACGGTGCAGGTCGGTGCCATTGGCATCGAGCCATACCTTGGCGCGTTCGACGTCGGGATAGAGCCGCTTCACCAGCCGCCAGAATCGCAGCGAGTGGTTGAGTTCCATGAGATGGCAAACCTCGTGCGCGGCGAGGTAGTCGAGCACATAGGAGGGCGCGAGAATAAGCCGCCAGGAGAACGACAATACGCCGGTATTCGAGCACGAGCCCCAGCGGCTCGACTGGTCGCGCACGCAGATGCGCTTGAAGGAAACGCCGAGCTTGGCGGCGTAGCGCCGGCTCGCCGCCTCGAGATCGCGCTGCGCCTCGCGCTTGAGGAAGTCGCTGATGCGGCGGTCGACATGCGGCGGCTCGCCCGCAACGCAAAGCAACCGGCCGCCGTACTCGTCAATCTCCATCCACACCGTGCCGCGCTCGCCGCGGCGATGCGCGATGCGATGCGGCTCGCCGCGCAGCGGCACCTCGACGCCGTGCGCGAACGGCGCCGCCTTCGGCAGGCGCTTGAGCCGCGCCGCGATCCAGCCGCCGTGCTTCTGCGCGAACTCTTTCGCTTCCCGCACGCTGCCGCGCGGCGGCATGGTGAGAACAACCTCGCGCGATGCGGCGTCGATACGCAAAGTGTAGCGCCGCGCCTGGCGGTGACGGCGCAGGCGCACAAGGTAGATCGACTTGTCGAAAACGACCTGAACGACCGACGGCTCGCTCGGTCGCCGATAGAGCAATGCGCGCAGCGACATGGACGCAAATCCACCCTGAAGCAACCCCGGGCGAAATACTGCCATAATGGCAAGAGCCTGCAGCATGACCGCCGAGAAATAAAGGCTCTTCCCCAAGGGGCCGGGGTCGCTGCCAGTCCGAACTACCAGATATTGGGCCGAGCAAGGCTCGAATCCAGCTTCATAACTTTGTCGGCGGCTCGGCGCCGCGAGGGAGCGCGCGTCACCGTTTTCCAGCCCCGGCACGGGCGGCAGATCGACTGTAAGATCAATGGCTTAACTTCAGTGACGCGGAAAGCCGGGATGGCGAATCACGTGAAAACCTCGACGGGATGCGGCTCGAAGCCATGTGCAGCCGTGCAGGCGGGTGCGCGGCCGTGCGACACGGCGCTGGGGGGAGGCCGCTGTGGGAGCCCTATTCCGTCGCCACCTTGACCGGCGCGGTCGTCGCAGCATGCGCGGGCCCCGCGCTCGCCACGCTCGCGCTGACCTTATGCTTGGTCGACCGCCGGCTGGTGTTGCGCGGACTGGCGGCATCGTTCGAGAGCACGAAATCCGAGATGCGGGGCACGATCTCGGCGCGGAAACGCGAACCATTGAATACGCCGTAGTGTCCCACCGCCGGCTGCAGCCAGTGGGCTTTGCGATCAGCGGGGATGTTGATGCACAGCTGATGCGCCGCCTCGGTTTGACCGACGCCCGAAATATCGTCGTTCTCACCCTCGACCGTGAGCAAGGCGACGCGGCGGATCGTGGCAGGATCAACGCGCAGGCCGCGATGGGCCATCTCGCCCTTGGGCAAGGCATGCCGTACGAACACGGTCTCGACGGTTTGCAGATAGAACTCGGCCGCGAGATCCATGACGGCGAGATATTCGTCGTAGAACTCGCGGTGCTTCTGGGCGGAATCGCCGTCCCCTTGCACGAGATGGAGGAACAGATTGCGGTGCGCTTCGATGTGCCGATCGAGATTCATGCTCATGAATCCGTGCAGCTGCAGGAAGCCCGGATAGACGTCGCGCAGGAAACCCGGATTGGGAAACGGCACCTTGGTGATGACGTTGCGGCGGAACCAGTCGATGCCACGTCGCTCCGCGAGGACGTTCACCACCGTCGGATTCACCCGGGTATCGATCGGGCCGCCCATCAGCACCATGGAATGGGGGACATGCGGGTCGTCATCGGCCTCCATGCGCGCGACCGCGGCGAGGACCGGGACCGAAGGCTGGCACACCGCGATGACATGCGTGTCGCCGCCGAGCAGATGCAGGATCGAGATCAGGTAGTCGATGTAATCGTCGAGATCGAAGGCGCCCTCCGACACCGGCACCATCCGTGCATCGGCCCACTCGGTGATGTAGACGTCGTGATTGGGGAGGAAGCCCTCGACCGTGCCGCGCAGCAGGGTCGGGTAATGCCCCGACATCGGCGCGACGATGAGGAGGCGCGGCTGCGGCCGGCGTGGCGCGTGCTCGAAGGCACGCTCGAAATGCAGAAGCCGACAGAACGGTCGCTCCCAAAGCACGGAGATGTGCACCGGGACGCGCGTGCCGCCGACCATGGCGGCATCGATATTCCACTCCGGCTTGCCATATCGCCGCGTCGAGCGCTCGAACAATTCCAGGCTCGCAGCCATGGTCTTGCCGAAGGCGGTATAGGACAGCGGATTGGCGGGATTCTTGTAGAACAGCCGTGCGGCATCGGCGAGGGCGCGGGAGGGATTGAGGGCCGCCTGGCTCATTTCATAGAGCCAGTAGGCCGGCGCCGCATACATCGGGCCGTTGGCGCCCGCTGCGGCCGGCGCGCCGCCGAATTCTCCAATCGCCATGGCCCCGGCCTTTAGCTTTGGCTGCAACAGCTTTTGCTGCGCTGCAGCATCCTGTCGCGTTTCTGACATATAGTCAACATAAGCGCCCTCGTTTGTCATCTCGCCAGTCCAACGGACATAACGATTTGCGGCCGGCTGTAGCTTTCGCGCCGCAGCAAAGCTGCCATGATCAAACCGCCGCGCAGGTGCGCCCTTATTCGCCGGCCTGCAGCAGCGAGCCGACGCGCCGCGCGCTCTTGAGCAGCTGCAGGAAAGCGACAACGGCGACGGCGAAATAGAGCGCGTTGAGCGCGAACGCTTCGACCATCAGGTCGGCCCGGAACACGTGCTCCATGATGAGCGCTCGCATGCCCTCGAAAACGTAGGTGGGCGGCAGGGTCCAGGCGAGCACCTGCAACCAGTCCGGCAGCACGCTGACGGGATAATAGACGCAGGTGAGCGGCATGAGCACGAACATCAACGTCCAGGCGAGCGACTCCGCCCCCATGCCGTTGCGCAACAGCACGCCCGAGACCACGATGCCGACCGCCCAGCTGGTGAGAATGAGATTCAAGAAGAACGCCGCCAGCGCGAGGCCGAGGCCGTAAACGTTGAAGCCGAAGAAGGCGATGGCGAGGAAGGTGACCGGCACCATCCCGATGGCCAGCCGGATCAGGCTCATGGTCATGAGCGCGCAAACGAATTCGATCGGGCGCAGCGGGCTGATCATCAGATTGCTCAAGTTGCGCGACCACATCTCCTCGAGAAACGACACGGAAAAACCGAGCTGTCCGCGAAACAGCACGTCCCACATCAGCACGGCGGCGATGAACACGCCGCTGGCGCGGGCGAAAAAACCCGAATTCTGGGCGATGTAGAACTGCAAAAATCCCCACACGAAGAGCTGCACCGCCGGCCAATAGATGAGCTCCACAAGCCGCGTCCAGGATGAGCGCAAGAGGTACAGGTAGCGCAGGACCATCGCCCCGACGCGGTGCGGCGCAAGCGTGATCGCGCTGCTGGAATGCGCGCTCATGCCGGCACCTGCGCGAGTACCGACGGAAGCACCAGCCGATCGGCTCCAGCGTCCCCTCCCCCGCTTGCGGGGGAGGGACAGGGTGGGGGCATGGGCGCGCGCCAGATGATGAATGCGCACTTGCCCCCTCCCCAACCCTCCCCCGCAAGCGGGGGAGGGAGCGCACCGAACGCGCGGCAGCGTCGGTCCACCGGATTGAAGGTCCCGGTCATCATCATTGCGCGGCCTCGCGCGCTTCGCCGCGCCCGCGCGCGACGTCGAGAAACACCTCTTCGAGCGTCTCGCGGCCATAGCGGACGAGAAGGCGCTGCGGGGTATCGTCGTCCTCGATGCGACCTCGCTTCATGATGATGACGCGTTCGCACAGGCGCTCGACCTCGGCCATGTTGTGGGAGGCGAGCAGCACGGTTGCGCCGCGTTGCTTGCGAAAGCGCTCGAGGTGGCTGCGCACCCAGTCGGCGGTGTCGGGGTCGAGCGAGGCGGTCGGCTCGTCGAGCAGGAGCACCCGCGGGGAATTGATCAGGGCCTTTGCCAGCGCGACCCGGGTCTTCTGTCCGGCCGAAAGCTTGCCGGTCTGCCGGTCGAGAAATTCCACGAGGTCGAGCTCCTCCGCGAGCGAGGCGATCCGAGCTTGCAGATCGGCCACCGCGTAAAGCAGTCCGAACACTTTGAGGTTTTGCCGCACGGTCAGCCGATGCGGCATGTCGACATACGGACTCTCGAAATTCATCTCGTGCAGCACCTGATAGCGCTGGCGCGGCATTTCGGCGCCGAGCACCTTCACCGTGCCGGAGGTCGGCATCACCAGGCCCATGATCATGGCGATGGTGGTGGTCTTGCCGGCACCGTTGCCGCCGAGCAGGCCGGTGATGGAGCCTTGCTCGAGCGCGAATGAAATCCCGTCGACCGCGCGGGTGGTCTTGTAGACCTTCACCAGCTGGTCAACGGCGACGGCGGGCACGACGGCTTTGGGCATATCCTACGGGGGGCTGCGCGAGACCGCACATGTGGCGCCGCGAGCTGCGCGGGGCAAGGGGCGACGGGATGAGCTTGCTGGGATCGGGGCGCTTCCCGCCAGCGATCGGGGACCTTCCGTCGCGGTTGAGGACGTTCGCCGAAAGCGTACATTGTGGGACATGGCCGAGCAAACCACCGAGGAGGCCCACCGGACCGGGCGCAGCGTGCGTCTCGATACGCTGGTGCGGCTGCGCTGGCTCGCAGTGGTCGGCCAGACCACCGCCGTGCTGGTGGTGTATTTCGGGCTCGACTACGAGCTGCCGATCTGGGCCTGCCTCGCGGTGATCGCGCTGGCGGCCTGGCTCAATGTCGCGCTGCGCATCCGCTTCCCGATGACGCAGCGGCTCGAACCCGGCCGGGCGGCGTGGCTTCTTGCCTTCGACATCGCCGAGCTTGCGGTGCTGCTGTTCTTTACCGGCGGGCTGCAGAACCCGTTCGCGTTCCTGTTTCTCGGACCGGTCCTGATCTCGGCCACCGCGCTGCCGCCGCGGATGACGCTGGTCCTCGGCGGTTTCGCCGTCGCCTGCGCCACCGCGCTCGTGTTCGTCCACGATCCGCTGCCGTGGGACACCGAGCCCGCGCTCGAATTGCCGGCGGTCTACGTGATGGGGGTCTGGCTGTCGATCCTGCTGTCCATCGCCTTCATCGGCCTGCACGCCTGGCAGATCACCGAGGAGTCCCGCCAACTCGCCGACGCGCTCGCGGCGACCGAGCTGGTGCTGGCGCGCGAACAGCATCTTTCGCAGCTCGACGGACTTGCGGCCGCCGCGGCGCATGAATTGGGCACGCCGCTCGCAACCATCACGTTGATCGCCAAAGAGCTCCAGCTCGCTATCGCGGCCGACTCCGAGCATGCCGACGACGTGCGGCTCTTGAACGAGCAGGCGAAGCGCTGTCGCGCCATTCTGGGGAAGCTCACCGAACTCTCGAGCGGCGATCCGTTCGACCGCATGAAGCTGTCCACGCTGATCGAGGAGGTGGTCGCGCCGCACCGCAACTTCGGCGTGGCCATCAAGGTGGCGCTGGCGGCGGGCGAGGTCGCCGAACCGGTCGGCGGCCGCAATCCCGCGATCCTCTACGGTCTCGGAAACCTGCTCGAGAATGCGGTCGATTTCGCCAACGAGCGGGTCGAGGTCGCCGCCTCCTGGAACGGTCAGGACGTCGCCGTCACCATCACCGACGACGGCCCGGGCTTTGCCCCCGAGATCATGGACCGGATCGGCGAGCCCTACGTCACCAGCCGCCGCCGGGAGCGCCAGAGCGCGGACGCCGACACCAGCGGCCAGGAAGCGAGCGGTCTCGGGCTGGGCTTCTTCATCGCCAAGACCCTGCTGGAGCGCTCGGGTGCGAAGCTCGATTTCGAGAATCGTGCATTTCCGGACCGCGGCGCTGTCGTGCGCGTGCACTGGGGACGCGGCGACTTCGAACGCCCGATGGCGTTCGCCTTGTGAACCGGCTTCTGGCCGTTAACCCGTTGTCCCAAACCACTTTTCGGCCGAATTCGAACGCCCCGCCGGTGCTTTATTATCGATTATTCACTTGAGGTTATCGGGCATGTTCCTAGACTATGAGAAACTTGCCAGCGCATCGGCGCCGGTCGCCGGATGGCGAAGCATCGTGGCGGCAAGCCACAGCGTGGAGGCGCAAATGGCCATGGCCGATCTCGTCGCGGCGGCGATGCCCAGCGATCGCTCGCTGCTGATCGTCGAGGATGACAAATCATTCCTGCAGCGACTGGCCCGCGCCATGGAAAGCCGCGGCTTCGCCGTGACCACGGCCGAGTCAGTCGCCGATGGCCTCACCCACCTCGAAAGCGCCTCGCCCGCCTTTGCCGTCGTGGACATGCGGCTCGAGGACGGCAACGGTCTCGACGTGATATCGGCGCTCAAGCGTCGTCGTCCCGATGCCCGCGCCATCATTCTCACCGGCTACGGCAACATCGCGACCGCGGTGAATGCGGTGAAGCTCGGCGCGGTCGATTACCTCTCCAAGCCGGTCGACGCCGACGACGTGGTTGCGGCGCTGCTCGCGCTCGACGGCCGCAAAGCCGAGCCGCCGGAAAACCCGATGTCGGCCGACCGCGTGCGCTGGGAGCACATCCAGCGCATCTACGAGCTCTGCGGCCGCAACGTCTCGGAGACGGCGCGCCGCCTCAACATGCACCGGCGCACGCTGCAGCGAATTCTGGCCAAGCGCGCGCCGAAGTAAGCGGCGCTAGAGCGCATCCCGATTGGGTCGAATCGTGATGCGCTCTAGATTCTTCGATTTTGCGCATGTTCTGTTCGGAAAACCGGTTCCCACTTTTCCGGAACATGCGCTAGCGGCCAATCCTGCCGGCATGCCGGCCGCGGCGCATGCCATTTTTTGACTCACCGCGAAAATTTGCTTTCCGTCCCCGCCCGACGGGTTATTTACCGGGCGCTGCGCGCGCAAATCATACCAACGGCGATCTGCAAGGACTCGATCAGAGCGTTTTCCGGCGAAGTGGGAACCGGTTCGCCGTAGAAGAAGCGGGAACCGGTTCGCCGTAGAAGAAGCGGGAACCGGTTCGCCGTAGAAAACGCGTCAAACGCAAGACGCCAGAGCGGTTTCCGATTCCAACGGAACGGAAACCGCTCCGGCTCGCGGCCGGGGCGCGGGCCGTGGGTATCATGCGGCAGATTGCTGCGAGCTTGCTGATCAAAAAATAAGCGAGAGTTTGCAGTGCAACCAAACTGACCCTCGCGCGTTGGGGGTGGAGATCGTTGGAGATTTCAAACATGTATCCGAATCAGGACGCCATTTTCGAACGGCTGGAGACGACCAAGCAGTTCGGTCTCCTCTCGGATTACCTGGTGAGCTGGTCCGGACGGGCGGGGCGGCTGCGCGCCAAGGTCACGGTCTGGGGCAAGGATGGAACGCCCGAAGACGTCGTCCAGCACTACATTGCCCGGCTTCTCAAGGGGCTCGTGAGCGACGGCCAGATCGTCGTCGCCGATTAGAGCGCATCCCGATTAGGTCGAATTGTGATGCGCTCGAGATCTTCAATTCTGCGCATGTTCTCTTCGGAAAACCGGTTCCCACTTTTCCGGAACATGCGCTAGGGCCTGTTGGGATTTAGGATTCTCATCCGTGCTTGATTGTGATTCAAGCTTTGAATGGACCGATTCGTTTTGACTGACGCCCAATGGGCGAAGATGGAGCCGCTTTGTCTTGGCAAGCGGAGCGACCCCGGCCGCAGCGGCGAGGACAACCGACGATTTGTTGAGGCGGTCCTGTGGATCGCCCGAACCGGCAGCCCGTGGCGTGATCTGCCGCCCTCGCTGGGCCACTGGAACAGCGTATTCACGCGCTTCCGCGACTGGGCGAAGGCCGGTGTCTGGAAGCGACTGTTCGACGCCGTGTCCGACGATCCCGACATGGAATACGCCATGATCGACGCCACGATCGTCAAGGTCCATCGCCACGGACAGGGCGCAAAAGGGGGACCCAAAGCCAGGCGATCGGCCGTTCGAAAGGCGGTATGACCACCAAAATCCTGGCCCTCACCGATGCGCTCGGCAATCTCGTGCGCTTCGTGCTTCTGCCGGGACAGCGCTTCGACACGGTGGGCGTGCCGCCGCTCATCGAGGGATTGGCCTTCGACGCGCTGATCGCCGATAAGGCGTTCGACAGCAACATCATCATCGCCGATCTCGACGCGCGCGGCGCCAAGGCCGTGATCTCCCAGCATCCGCGTCGCGCAAAGCCTCTCCCCCTCGACCAGGAGATGTACAAATGGCGGCATCTCATCGAGAACTTCTTCGGCAAGCTCAAGGAGTTCAAACGTATCGCAATGCGCGCCTGCAAGACCGATCAGAGCTTCGCCTCCATGATCCATCTGGTCGCAGCCGTGATAAACTCGCGATGAATCCCAACAGGCCCTAGAACTCCGCCCCATAAGGTCCCTCCGGATCGGCCAGCGCCGACAGCCGCAGCGCAGCCGCGCGCGCAAAGACGAGCATCATGCTTTTGCGGGTGGCGGCATGGAGTTGATGCTCCGGCGCTTCGCAGACGATCGATGCGCCAAAGCCGTCGGCGACGATGAGACCGGTATCGGGCGGGAAAATCTCGCACGGCACCTCGAGCGTGGTGGCGAAGAACAGGCGGTCGCAATGGGATCGATAGTCGATCCATTTCTGGTCGGCGCGCAAATCGGCAATCGACGACTTGATTTCGACGATCCACAATTCGCCGCCGCTGCCCAGCGCCACCAGGTCGGCGCGCCGGCCAGAGGCCAGCGGCAATTCGCTCACCACGCAAAACCCGAGTGAATGCAGCAGCCGCGTGGTACCGCGCGCGACGGTAAGCGCGGTCGGCGATTGCCGGCCGTCGACGGGCAAAGCGGCGGCGAGCGAGCTGGCGCCCATGGAATGAAGAAGGCCCCGCAGGGGCACGCTGGTCGTGGCACGACGGAACCGAACATCACGCACGCTACAGCCCTCACGGGTAACAGTCGCCAGACGTCGGCCACTCAGACAGGGTATGGTTCGCCCCATCTCCCGACCATTCGTCCGACTGCCGACTACTTACTGATCTCCGATACTGCCGCAGGCGCGCGCCCGGCGAAAGCCCGGGCGAGCGCCTCCCGGCTCGGCGCAATAATGCCGCGCTCGGTGATGAGGCCGGTGACGAGGCGGGCCGGGGTTACATCGAAGGCGATGTTCGCCACGGCTGAGCCTTCCGGCACGATCCGCACGGTCTCGATGCGACCGTCGGCGGTGCGGCCGGTCACGGTCGCGACTTCGTCCGCCCCGCGCTGTTCGATGGGAATCTCGGCGAGCCCGTCCGACACCGAAAAATCGATGGTCGGCGATGGCAGGCCCACATAGAACGGCACGCCGTTGTCTTTCGCCGCGAGCGCCTTGAGATAGGTGCCGATCTTGTTGCAGACGTCGCCGTTCGCGGTCACCCGGTCGGTCCCCACGATCACCAGATCGACCATGCCGTGCTGCATCAGATGGCCGCCGGTATTGTCGGGGATCACCGTGTGCGGCACACCGTGCTGGCCCAGCTCCCAGGCCGTGAGCGAAGCGCCCTGATTGCGCGGACGCGTCTCGTCGACCCAGACATGGAGCGCCACGCCCTGGTCGTGCGCCACATAGATCGGCGCCAAGGCGGTGCCGAAATCGACGGTCGCCAGCCAGCCGGCGTTGCAGTGGGTGAGCACCTGCAACACCTCGCCCGGCCGCTTGCGCGCGGCCATCGCGGTGATCAGTTCGGCGCCGTGGCGGCCGATGGCCCGGTTGATGGCGACATCGTCCTCGCAAATCTCGGCCGCCCGGCGATAGGCCGCGGCCAGCCGCTCCTGCCGGGGACGGTTGCGCACGCTCGCCGCCATCTCGTCGAGCGCCCATTTGAGGTTGATGGCGGTGGGACGCGTCGCCATGAGCGTTGCGACAGCGCGCTCGAGTGCCTCATCGGAAGAGTCGGAGCGCAGCGCCAGGCAGACGCCATAGGCCGCGGTCGCCCCGATCAGCGGCGCGCCGCGCACCTGCATGGTCGCGATCGCGCGCGCGGCGTCCTCGAGGCTCGCGAGGCGGATGCTCGTGAAGCGATGCGGCAGCTGGGTCTGGTCGACGATGCCGACCGACCAGCCGTCGGCCTCGAGCCAGATGCTGCGGGTATGCTTGCCGTCCACCTGCATGGGCCAGACATATAGCGTCTTCCGCGACGTTGGAACCGGTTCCGGCGCGCGTTCGGCAAAAGCGTTCCTCGAATTTGCTCCGGCGCGCGCCAGTTTTACTTTCACCGGTCCCGGGTTTGACCCGGGATCGGCCGTTTTGAGCGATCCGAGCCGGCTGCAGCCGCGACGCCCATGAAACGGCGAAGGTCGCGCGCCCTCTCCCCGCAGACGGGAAGAGATGATAGAGAGGCGGCCAGGGGGTCAGCCCATGCCGATCGACTACGAAGCCGAATACAACAACCGCGCCCGCGTGCCGGAGCACGCGGAAATCTTCGCGCGCTGGGCGCGCGCGGCCGAGGACTATCGCGCGCAAGCGATGCAAGAGCGGCGCGCCGAGCTCGGACTCATGTACGGGTCCTCGCTGCGTCAGTTCATCGACCTGTTTTCGCCGCAGCCGGACGTCACGGCCCCGCTCGCGCTGTTCATCCATGGCGGCTACTGGCGCTCGCTCGATCCTTCGATGTTCAGCCACATGGCGCGCGGGATCAACGCGCATGGCGTGGCGGTCGGCGTGGTCGGCTACGACCTCTGTCCGGAGGTGACCGTCGCCGAGATCATCGATCAGATCCGGCACGCGTGTCTGTTCCTGTGGCTGCGCACGGGCCGGCGCATGATGGTCTATGGTCACTCCGCCGGCGGACACCTCGCCGGCGCGATGGTGGCGACCGATTGGCAGGCGCTCTACCCGAAAGCGCCGGCCGACCTGGTGCCCGCGGCCTACTCGATCTCCGGTGTGTTCGACCTCGCCCCCCTCGTCGGACTCACCATGGCTCAGGATCTGCGCCTCGACGCGGCCGAGGCCCGCCGGGTCTCGCCGCTGTCCTGGCCGGTGCCGGAAGGACGCTTGTTCGATGCCGTCGTCGGCGGCCTGGAATTGAGCGAATTCCTGCGCCAGAGCCGAAGCGTTGCCGAGACCTGGGGCAAGGCCGGAATGCAGACCCGCTACGAGGCGATCGCCGGCACCAACCATTTCACCGTGATCGACGCGCTGGCCGATCCTCAAAGCGCCATGGTCGGCCGCCTGGCCGAGCTGGCGCAAAAGGCTCAAAACCAGTAGCGCCAGGCGAACACGATCGTGAGAAGCGCGCCGACGAAAACGACAAGGGTGCGCGCCAGGGCGTTCGGCATCACTTGCGCGAGCCTTGCCCCGATGAGAGCGCCCACCAGCGTTCCCATCATCATGAGCAGCGTCGCCGGCCACGAGATCACGCCTTGGACCGCGAACAGGGCGGACGCCGCCGCGCTGTTGAGCGCCGTCACCAAATTCTTCGTCACGTTGGCGGAACGATAGTCGCCGCCCGTGCCCACGGAGAACACACCCAGCATCAGCACTCCCACGCCGGCGCCGAAATAGCCGCCATAAATCGAGACCGGCAGCACGGCGGCGAGTGAATGGGCCGAGAACCGCTTGTTGCCGCCGGCGGCGGCACGCGCGGCGAGCCACGTGCTGATCCGGCCGGCATAGGCGAACAGCACGGTCGCGAAGCCGAGCAGGAACGGCACCAGCGCCGCGAAAATCGGGTCGGGGGTGACGAGCAGCAGCACGGCACCCACGAGCGCACCGGCGATCGCGGCGAGCACCATGACGAGGAACGAGCGATCGAACGGCGGCAGTTGCGAGCGATCATAGATCGCGGCCAGCAACAGGCCGGGCGTCAGCGCCGTCGTATTGGCCGCAGTCGCCAGCACCGGCGGCAGCCCGGCCGCGAGCAGCGCGGGAAACGTGATGACCGCGGCTCCGCCGACGATCGCCGAGATGACGCCGCCGATGACCCCGGCGGTGACGAGCAGAGCGATGTGCAGCAGGTCCATTGTTCGTCATCCGGCCCGAGCGAGCGAAGCGAACGAGAGCCGGAATCCGGATCCTGCGCCCGTGGTTATGAGTTCGGGTGCCCCGGAATGATGGCGGCGGATCCGTTCAAAAGAACGCCTGGATCCCGGTCTGTGCACGGCCGAGAATCAGTGCGTGGATGTCGTGCGTGCCCTCGTAGGTGTTGACGGTCTCGAGATTGCACATGACGCGCATGACGTGGAACTCGTCCGAGATGCCGTTGCCGCCATGCAGGTCGCGCGCCAGGCGCGCGATCTCCAGCGCCTTGCCGCAATTGTTGCGCTTGAGCAGCGACACCGCGGGCGGCGCCGCCCTGCCCTCTTCCAACAGCCGTCCGAGGCGGAGCGCCGCGTGCAAGCCGAGCGTGATCTCGGTCTGCATGTCGGCGAGCTTCTTCTGGACCAGCTGGTTGGCCGCGAGCGGGCGGCCGAACTGCTTGCGGTCGAGCACGTATTGCCGGGCACGGTGCCAGCAGAACTCGGCCGCTCCCAACGCGCCCCACGCGATCCCCGCGCGCGCCACGTTGAGGCAGCCGAAGGGACCGGCGAGACCCTTGACGTTCGGCAACAGGTTCTCCTCCGGTACGAAGGCGTCGGCGAGCACGATCTCGCCGGTGATCGAGGTGCGCAACGAGAGCTTGCCCTCGATCTTGGGCGTGGAGAAACCCTCGGTGCCGCGCTCGATCAGGAACCCGCGGATGACGCCGTCGAGCTTGGCCCACACCAGCGCGAAGATCCGCGACCGGCGCGTTGGTGATCCACATCTTGGTGCCGGTGAGCCGGTAGCCGCCGGGCGCCTTCTCCGCGCGTGTCACCATCGAGCCGGGATCGGAACCGTGATCGGGCTCGGTGAGGCCGAAGCAGCCGACGATCTCGCCCGATGCGAGCTTCGGCAGATATTTCTTGCGTTGCGCCTCGCTGCCGTAGGTGAAGATCGGGTGCATGACGAGCGAGGATTGCACCGACATGGCCGAGCGGTAGCCGGAATCGACGCGCTCGATCTCGCGCGTGATCAGCCCGTAGGCGACATAGCCGAGGCCGGCGCCGCCGTACTCTTCCGGAATCGTGGGGCCAAGCAGGCCGAGCGCGCCCATCTCGGACACGATGGCGCGGTCGAACCGCTCCTCACGGTTGTCCAGAAGCACGCGCGGGAACAGCTTGTCCTGCGCATAGCCGCGCGCGGTGTCGCGCACCATGCGCTCTTCTTCCGTCAGCTCGCTTTCGAGGTCGAGCGGGTCCTCCCAGTTGAACGCGGCGTCCTTGAGCTGCGGCGGGGGTCGTTGCTCGCGCTTGCCGGCGGTCTGCGACATGGGATGCTCCCGGGCTTGGGGGTAACGCCTTTCATGCCCACGTTCATCCGCGGGATTCAAGAGGCTTGCCCTTCACCGGCGAACGATCGGCGGCGGCCGTCGAAAGGTTCGCCGATCGGCGCGGCCCGTGTTACGAGGCTGCGGCTCGCCGACGACAGGATCCCCCCGCATGAAAGCCCCAAAGTCCGCTAACCGCGTCTCCCGCGGCACATCTCGCAACCGGTCCTGGCCCGGCGGAAAACCGATCGCCGTCCTGGTCAGCATCCTGTTCGAGACCTGGTCCGACGGCAAAGACCCGAGCTACTTTCCTCGCACCACGCCGCTCAAGGCCGGCACCATCGACCGCGGCGCCATCCAGTGGGCGCAATACGGCGGCAACGAAGGGCTCTGGCGCATTCTCCGCACGCTCGATCGCCACGGCGTTGCGGCGACGATCTTCTGCAGCGGACGCTGCGGCGAGCTCTATCCGCAAGTGATCGCTACCGCCGCCAAGGCCGGCCACGACATCGCCGGCCACGGCTACACGCAGGACGGGCTGTTCTGCTACATGACGCCGGACGAGGAGCGCGTCGCGATCCGCAAGACCTTGGACGCGCTGCAGCAGGCATCCGGCATCCGCGCGCAAGGCTGGGCCACGCCGGCCTACAGCTGGACCGAGCACACCTTCGATCTTCTGTATCAGGAGGGCGTGCGCTGGTATGGCGACGCGCTCGACATCAGCCTGCCGCGCAAGCAGTCGACGGCGGGCGGCGACATCGTCGCCTTTCCCTGGAGCGACTTCGTCGACAACCGCGTGCTGCGCGGGACGCCCAGAAGCTTCTTCGACGTCTACAAGGACACGTTTGAATATCTGCGCGAGCACGAGCCGATGAGCCTGATCCACATCGGGTTCCACAGCCATTTCGGCGGCCGCCCGCTGATGACGGCGATGTTCGACAAGCTACTGAAGTTCCTGCGCGCGCAGCCGGAGGTGCATTTTCCCGGTCACAATGCGATCGCGCAATGGATTTTGGAGCGCGGCGACGACGAGTTGAGCTACGCCAAGCGGTTCTTCGCGCAAGGAACGATAGACGTGTGATCAATGCCAGTGCCGCGATCTCGGTGCGCTCCCTCCCCCGCCTGCGGGCTCGCAATCGCATATGCCGCGGATGGGGCCGCCTTTTCGGCGATGCCGCGCACGCGCAAGAGGCACCATGCGCAGCATATGCGACAGCCCTGCGCAAGCGGGGGAGGGGACGCAAGAACCGATCGGCTGTCGTGCGCGGCGACCGTGCGCTGCCTCACTGCGCGATCTGGATATTCTTCTCCTTGACCAGGCGGCCCCACTTCCCGATGTCGCCGGCGAGGATGGCGCGCATCTCCTCGCTCGCGCCCGACCTGATCTCCATGCTCAGCACCTCGAGCCTGGCCTTGACATCGGGCGCAGCGAGCGCCTGCTTGATGTCGGCCTCGATCTTGCCGACGATCGTCTTCGGCGTGCCGGCCGGCGCGAACGCACCGATCCAGGTGGCGACGTCGTAGCCGGGCACGCCGGATTCATCGATCGTCGGCACGTCGGGCAGCCCGCGTACGCGCTTTGCCGTCGTCACCGCGAGCGTGCGCAGCTTGCCCGACTGCATCCCGGCATTGGCGGTGGCGAGGTCGGCGAAGATCATCTGCGTCTGGCCGGACATGGTGCCGGTGACCGCCGGCGCGCCGCCGCGGAACGGGATGCTGGTGATGTCGACTTGCGCCATCGCCTTGAACAGTTCGAGCGCGAGCAGCGTCGCGGTGCCGCCGGTGGCATGATTGAGCTTGCCCGGATTGGCCTTGGCGAGCGCGATCAGCTCCCGGACCGATTGCGCCGGCACCGCCTGGTTCACCAGCAGGACCTCGGGAATCGAGGTCAGCAGCGCGACCGGCTCGAAATCGCGTTGCGACTGGTAAGCGAGATTGGGGTAGACCACCGGGTTCATCGCCATGGTGCCGTCGTGCGCCACCAGCAGCGTGTAGCCGTCGGGCGCCGACTTCGCCGCCGCTTCCGCGCCGATGATCATGGACGCGCCCGGGCGGTTCTCGATCACCACCGGCTTGCTCCAGAGCTCGGCGAGCCTGGCGGCCACCACCCGCGCGGTGGTATCGATCGAGCCGCCCGGCGCGGTCGGCACGATGATGCGCACGGCACGGTCGGGGAAGCCTTGCGCCCGCGCTGCCGGCGGCGCGCCGAGGATCGCCACGGCCACCAACAGGCCGCCGGCCGCGGCCACCGGAAGACGGCGCCTGGTCATGGGGCTCATGGGGCTCCTCCCCTCGCTGCGCGTCATCCCCGCATTGCCGTGCCGGGACCGATCGGCTAATCACGTGCTATAGCGCGCCCGTAGCTCAGCTGGATAGAGCGCTGCCCTCCGAAGGCAGAGGTCACAAGTTCGAATCTTGTCGGGCGCGCCACGGTCGATGAAATGGGCACTATTGCTTCGCCGTGCCCCTATGATGCCGCGGCCCGCCACGCGATCCAATCGGCAAATCTGCGACGGCGTGCGATCTTGCGCTACGCCTCTCGGTCTTCCCGATTTCGCAGGGTGGTCCGGTTACCCTTCGATAGCGGCTATGCCGATCAATCCCGGGATCGACGCGATGTGCACAGAAGGCGACATTTGCCGCCGGCCACTTCAATGACTTGCATGACGCGTTGTGCCCGCGCTCGCCCGCAATCGAACACCGCTTTCACGTTCCGCTAAATCGTGATCTTGGCAGTTCGGATAACGTTTGCCCATTTGTCGGCGTCGGCGGCAATCCGCTTCCCGAAGTCAGCCGCGGAGTGCGCAACGACAGTCCCGCCCAGGTCTACAAGACGGGCCCTCACCTGCGGATCGGCAAGACCTTCGTTGATGAGCTTGTTGAGCTTGTCGATGATATCGGGAGCCGTATTTTTCGGTGCGACCACACCGAACCAGTTGCTTGCTTCGTAGCCAGGCACGAATTCACCCACTGTCGGCACGTCTGGCAACACCGCCGCGCGTGTGTCCGATGTGACTGCCAGGGCGCGAATGTTCCCGGACCTCACGAGCCCCATTGATGCCGCGGGCCCCATGAACGCGACCTGAACCTGGCCGCCCGCGAGATCGGTCAGCGCTGGCGCACCCCCGCGATAGGGGACGTGGATCATGTCGATACCCACCATGATCTTGAACAGTTCGCCGGCGATATGCGGCGTTGTCCCGTTGCCCGGCGACGCCATGCTGAGTTTGCCCGGATTCGCCTTGGCATATGCAATAAACTGGGGAAGGGTCTTCGGCGGAAGCGAGGGGTTGACGCTCAGGATAATCGGCTCTTGGACAAGCATCGCGACGGGCGCACTGTCATGGATGAAATTCAGGCCGTCGCGAAGAGATCCATTGATGATACTTGCCGAGGAGATCGCCAAGAAAAGCGTGTGGCCGTCCGCTGGCGAGCGTAGGACCATCTCGGCCGCGACAACACCGCCCGCGCCCGTGCGATTCTCGACGATGACGGGCTGGCCAAGTCGCTTGGACAGCCAATCGCCGATCAGCCGCGCGAAGATATCGGCCGCGCCGCCGGGCGCAGTGCCGACGACAATGCGAACCGGCCGGTTCGGATACGCTTGCGCTTGGGCTACATGCGGAAGGGCCGGCAGCGCGGCGGCGCCAGCCGCAAGGCGAAGGAATGCTCTACGGGCAAGCGTCATGCTCAAACCTCTTGGAACTTCAGGACTTGGCTTCTTGGGTTGGAAGTTGGGCTCTGCTCAACTCGATGCTGGACCGTAACCGGCGCGGCTGGTTAAGGTCCATCGTTCACGAGCTTAATTGTTCTTACGCCGCGGCCTTGCGGTTGGACACGATGGATCAGAATGAGGTCAGCTTTGGCCGGTTCCGCCTGGATCTGAGCCAGCGCCATCTAGCGCGTGACGGCGTGCCGATACCCCTGGGCAGCCGCGCGCTCGATATCCTCTGTGCGCTCGCCTTGGCGAAGGGTGAAGTGGTCAGCAAGGACGAACTGATGACCCGGGTTTGGCCTGGATTGGTTGTCGACGAGAACACGATCCGAGTCCATGTCTCGGCGCTGAGAAAGGCGCTCGAAGAGGGAACGAGCGGCCAGACTCACCTGATGACCGTGCCAGGAAGGGGCTACCGGCTGGTCGGTCTCAAGCCACACCTTTCGGCGAGCGGCAGCGGCCCGGGTTCCTCATCGAGTCCGGGGCAGTCAGATAGGCCCTCGATCGCCGTGCTGCCGTTCCAGAACATGAGCGGCGACCCCGAACAGGAGTATTTCGCGGACGGTATGGTGGACGAGATCATCACCGGGCTTTCGCGCATCAAATGGCTGTCCGTGATCTCCCGCAATTCGACCTTCATCTACAAGAACAAGCCGGTAGCCATAAGAGAGATCGCGGACAAGTTCGGCGTTGGCTACGTGCTCGAAGGCGGGGTGCGCAAATCGGGGAATCGAGTCCGGGTCACGGCGCAGCTCATCGATGCAAAGACTGATGCGCATCTTTGGGCCGAGCAGTATGACCGAGTCCTGGAGGATGTCTTCGCGCTTCAGGACGAGATCACCATGCGCGTGATCAGCGCAATCGAGCCGAGCCTGAGGAAGGCCGAGATCGATCGCGTGAAACGACAACGCCCCAGCAACCTCAATGCTTACGATCTTGTGCTGCGCTCGCTGCCACTCGTTTTTGCCATGGTGCCAAAGGACGCTGAGATCGCGATTCCGCTGCTTGAGAGCGCCGTAAAGCTACAGCCTGATTACGGTGCCGCTTACGCATTTCTGGGTTGGTGCTACCACCATCGTTTCGTCCGTGGCGGACTGCGTAAGGAGGATCGCATTGTTGCGATTCAACATGCCCGCGCGGCGATTGCCCACGGCAGTGACGATGCGACAGCGCTCGCGGTCGCGGCTCACGTCATCACCTACCTCGAGCATGACACCGTTACCGCACTCAAGCTGTTCGATCGCGCACTGGAGCTCAGCAATTCCAATGTCTTTGCTCTGAACTTGAGCGCCATCGCCCTTGCATGGATGGGCAAAGCTGACCTTGCCATTGAACGGGCCGAGCGGGCGATTCGATTGAGCCCGTTCGACCCCTCTAATTTTCGATCGCACCACGCGCTCGCCATCGCGTGCTTTTCCAGACGGCGATACCAGGACGCCGTCGATGCAGCCCAAAACGCGGTCGATTACAACCCTCACTTTGGCCCTGCTCGTGGAGTCTTGGCGGCCGCACTATTGCGAGTTGGACTCGCAGCGGAAGCGAAGGTAGCCGGGCGGGACATGCTGGAATGCGAACCCACCTTCACAACTCGTGCGCTTTCGGTCGTCGAGCTTGAGCCGGCGGTGTTTGTCCCGTTTGCCGAGGCTTGGCGCGAGCTTGGCTTGCCGGAATGACTGGCAACAAGTGATGTGATCTTGTTGACGGATGGCAGCTCCGGGTCATTCGCGTCGATATTGCCATGTCCGCTCTCTCGTCCGCTCTCCACAACACCGGAAATTACCACGTCTGACCGAGGCCCGTCGGCTTGCCTCCATAGCGGAAATCGGCAAATCTATTCCATCATTTCATTACTGCGCGTGCTGTGACGAGGGCACAGTCAGGCCGATTGCCTATTCGGCGGCTCGTTCTGCGAGGTCGGTCATGCTGGCAATCGCCAGCCCGCAATCGATGGCTGCGCGCAGCCGCCGGAAAGCCGGACGATCAAGCTTTCAGCTGCCGCGCGATGAATTCCTTGACCACCTCGACCGCCTTGTCGGTCTGAGGACCCGGCTTCGCGACCCATTCGTGAACGGAGTTTTCGAACAGGCGATAGTCGCAGTCGCCGCCGGCAGCCTTGTAGGTCTTGGCGAATTTTTCCTGCATCTCCGGCAACACGTTGTCATCGAGCGCGCCCTGCATGATGAGAAACGGCACCAGGGTGACCTTTTCCTCGCGCTCGAGAATTTCCTGCGGGTTGCCTTCGTGGATCGTCTCCCATGGATCGAAGAACACCTTGTTGTTCTTGATCATGCTCTCGTTGCGGCGCCGCTCCGCGTTTTCATAGCGCGCAAAGGTGTTGCTGACCGGTGAGCGCATCGCGACGTAGGCGACGGTGGCGTCGACGTTCGGCGCGGCGGCAAGCGGAATTGAATTGTAGCGCGGATCGCGCGGACGCATCGCCAAGAGTTCTGCGACGTGACCGCCGCTGGAGGATGCGTAGACGCCGATCTTCGAGGCGTCACCGTTCCAGGTTGCGGCATTCACCTTGAGCCAGCGCACGGCGTAGTTGGCGTCCTGTATGCAGGCCGGATATGGCGCTTCGGGCGCAATCGTCATGTCGACGGCGACGACCAACAAGCCGCTCGAAGCCAGCGCGCGATCCATCGGCTCTTCGGCGAAGCGGTCTTTTCTGTTCCAGGCACCGCCGTGCAGATCGAGAACGGTCGGGAAAGGTCCCGGCCCTTTCGGCTGGTAAATCCGGGCCATCAGCATCCGGCCGGCGCTGTTGCGCCGAAGCTCGACTTCGCTGACGGCAAGATCGAACCGGGCGGCGGGACTATACGCGACCGCGCCGGCTGCACGCGCGGCGCCGGGCCAGAGCGCGCGCACGGCGGGCAGGCCCGTGGCGCCCGCGGCGGCCATCAGCTCGAGAACGTCACGCCGACCGAAAATGCCCTTGTTCAAGCTCGCCTCCCTCAAAATGTCCTCGTGGTCCGATTCCGAAGCTCGCCAGCGCTCGCGGCACGTTGCGATGCGAACTTCGGAATCCAAGGACCAATAGCAACCCTATACTTCCTGTGCCCCTTTTTAACCCGAAGTTCGCGATTGAACCTGCCGCGCGATGTGCGCGAACTTCGGGTTCGGGGCACTCGTTGCGGCAACAATAGGCTCTCGACAGGCGTCCGCAATGGGTCCGTCGACGCACGCGGCGCGCATTCGACGCTGCGGTTCGACACGCCGCCAAGCCACCTGGTGCCAAGCTACCTGACGCAAGCCACCCGGGGTGAGCGGCGCCGGACCGCTCGTACACGCGGAGCGTGTGTGCAATTGCCGCGGCCCGCCGACCGCGGATCGGTCCGAACGATTCTTGCCGCAATCGGCAGGTTCTCTTCCGCCCGCGTCGGGGGACGTACGTTGCCGTTCGCACCTTGTGCCAGGGGCGACGTGGGTGGGAGTGGGGGCGTAATTGGTTCAGTTGGGGGTCCGCGGGATTCCTTTGGGAATCGCCGCGATGTGCTTGGGGTTCGTTCTGAGATCGCCAGGGACGCAGGCAGGTCCGGGAGACACCGGATCGCCCAGTCCGGGTATTTCGGTTTTCGGGACGATCCACCCCGACATTTTCCGCTTCCGCGCGCCGCTGGGATCAGGCCAGCCGGCCGGTCGGATACGACTGGCAAGCCTGGAGCCACAGGTCGCTTTCGATGCCCCGTCCAACGGATGGGGCGTGGCGACGGACGCGTCCGCGTCGGCATGCCGGGACGCGTCGTTGGACCAGCGTTTCACCGCTTTGGATGATCGTCCCGCGTCTTTCGCCAGCCGTTTCACCTCGAGCGATGATTGTCCGGCGTCCTTCGACGCGCGCTTCGGGTCGGCCGTGCCGGTGCTGACGACCAGCCTGCAATCGGCGCCGGATCGGGACGTCCCGAACCTGCGAGCCGATGCGCCGCCGAAACCGGCCGTGTCCAAAGCGCGCGCGCACCCCGCGCAAGCGCGCAAGGAAGCGCCGCCGATCGACGACGACGGCCGTATCGCGATCTACGACATCACGGCGCGCACCGTCTACCTGCCGAGCGGCCGCCGGCTGGAGGCCCATTCCGGCTTCGGCGGCCTCATGGACAATCCCCGCCATGTGAACGTGCGGATGCGGGGGGCAACGCCGCCGAACGTCTACAATCTCGCTTTGCGCGGGCAAATGTTTCATGGGGTTCGCGCCATCCGCCTCAACCCCGTCGACGACAGCAAAATGTACGGCCGCGCCGGCATCCTGGCCCACACCTACATGCTGGGCCCGAACGGCCAGTCGAACGGATGCGTGTCCTTCAGCAACTATCAAGAGTTCCTGAACGCCTACCTCAGAGGCGAAGTCACCCGCCTCGCCGTGGTCGAGCGTCTTGACAGCCCGCCCGGCAGGCTCGCCGCGGGACAGCTGCCGGCCCCGGTCAGAGACCTGTTGAAGGCAACGGATCGCAGCCGCCAATATGCCGCCGCCGGCGATCATTGACGTGCCGCCCAAGGGCGCCCAAGCGCGCCCACCGGCGCCTGCCCGCCCGGAATGAGCTCGTAGTAGAGGCCGGAAGTCACCCGCGTGAGGAGCAACTTCGGGTATCGGCGCGATGGACGCGTTCGCTTCGTTGTTTGGGCATACAAGCGGGTAACGACGGCGCTCAATCGATCCATTCATCGACTCGGGTGGAGAGGTCGGCAGGTAACGACAATCCGAGCCTGCCAAGTGCCGTGCGGTTGACACTGAATGTGAACTGTGTCGGGCCTGCGATCGGCAGGTCTGCCGGATTGGCACCGCGGAGTATCTTGTCCACGTATTTGGCGGCACCGTGGTAACCTTCATTGTGACCTGGACCAAGTGCCATAAGCCCGCCCGCCAACACGTATTCGACGTCGGTATAAACGAACGGCAATTTGTGTTTCGCCGCGCCGGCTGCAAGCGCGAAGCGCCGGGAATTGATGAAGGTGTCAACGGCGTTCACGAGCCCCTTCGCGCCGAACGCGACGGCTTTATCAAACCCTGCATCGACATCCTCAGGCTTGCGAATGTCCAGCGACTGAACTTCGATGCCCAGTTTCCGGGCTTCCAAAACGACCAATTCGAATTGGGCGGCGTTGTTGGCATTGTTGCCATTGAGAGCCATCGCCACTCTGTCGAGATTGGGGACTATGCGTTTGAGCATCCGCACGCGTTCCCCGATCAGTTGGGGAGCGTACATCGTCGTGCCGGTGACGTTCGTGCCCGGCCGCTCCAAACTCTTGACCACTCCTACGCCGACCGGATCAAAGACTGCCAACATCACGATTGGGATCGTGCTCGTCGCTTTTGCGGCGGCTACAGTGGCAGCCACATTGGCCGCGAGGATCGCATCAACCTTCCGATCGACCAGCTCGGCCATCACGCCGTGGTACTCCGCATCCAAGACGGCCTCGCGGTATTCGATGCGGATGTTCTTGCCCTCGACCCAACCCAGCTCCGTCAATCCCTGCTTGAAGACTTCAAGCCGCTTCGGATTGGCATTCTTAGCGGCCACATAACCCATGACCGGTACTGTCTGGGCAACCCCGTCCGTAAACGGAAGCACCGCCAGCAGCCCCGCGACGAGCATTCCAATACGTCGCCAGAATGACATCGGTGATCTCCCGTGGTGCCACAGCTTGCGCCTAATTGAACTCGACCGCCCGTCCAGCGACAAGTCGGGATTTGGACATTAGAGCGCATCCGATTAGGTCGAATCGTAATGCGCTCTAGATCTTCGATTCTGCGCATGTTCTCTTCGGAAAACCGGTTCCCACTTTTCCGGAACATGCGCTAGCGTCGACCACCCGGATTGATCGGCAGGGCTGCGATCGCAGGGTAACCTGACCCACGCTGCGAGATCGGGAAGTCAGCCGCCACGAGGCGTAGCGGGAAATCGCGGTCCGTCGTAGCATTCCGGTTGGAGCGCGTGGGCACGCTCCGGCATCATGGCGGCACGGCGAATGAATAGGGCCATCGACCGTGGCGCGCCGTTTCAAGAGCGTCGCGGTGGAAATGTAGCATGGATGTCGATCTTCCTGGCAGGACCGCGCTGATCACCGGCGCGAGCCGGGGGATCGGCGCCGGCATCGCCCGCGAACTGGCCGCGGCCGGCTGCGACCTGATGCTCACGGGCCGGGACGCCAAGGCCCTCGAAGGCGTCGCCGGCGATGTCCGCGCGCTGGGGCGCAAAGCGGCAGTTCACGTCGCGGATCTCACGGCAAGCGAGGAGCCTACCGGCCTGATGCAGGCCCTCGCGCGCGAATTCGGACGCCTGGACGTCCTGATCAACAATGCCGGCGCCGTCAAGCGCGGCAGTCTCTTCGAGCTGACCGAGCAGGACTGGAGCGACGGGTTCGATCTGAAATTCTTCGCGCATGTCCGCCTGTGCCGCCTGGCCTGGCCGCGGCTGAAGGCGGCCGGCGGCTCGGTCGTGTTCATCGCGGGGATCGGCGCGCGCGCACCGGTCGCCGACTACATGATCGGATCGTCGGTGATCGGCGCCAGCATCGCGTTCATGAAGGCGCTCGCCGATCTCGGCAAGCGTGACGGCGTGCAGGTCAATGCGGTCAATCCCGGCTCGGTCGATACCGATCGCTTCCGTCACCGGCTGGCGATCATCATGCGGAAGACCGGTCTCGACGAGGCCGCGGCGATCGAGCATCATCGCAGCGAGCTGGATATCACCCGCTTCGGCACGCCCGGCGACGTCGCCGCGCTGGTGCGCTTCATCGTTTCCCCGCAGGGACGCTGGCTGCACGGATCGGCGATCGACGCCGACGGCGGACAGGTCGCCCCGCTGCGGATGTCGGTCTACGACTGAGCCGGCTTTCGCCGGCGGGTGCAATCGGGATCAGGGAGACGGCAAATGAGCTTACAGGTGCGCCGCGTCGTAACGGGCCACGACCGGAACGGACGCGCGATCGTGGAGATCGACGAGATCGCGCAGAACATCGTCAGGAAGCGTCCGGGCTATGCGAGCTGCGTCGTGTGGGCGACCGAGAGCTTCCCGGCCGACAATCTGGACCCGACCGACGGTGCGTCCAGGGACGTTCCCACCTCGGTCCCGAACGGAACCGTGTTTCGGATCGTCAGATACGAGCCGGGGGTGGCGCCGCGGATTCATCGCACCGATTCGCTCGATTATGCCGTGATCATTTCCGGCGAAATCGACATGGAGCTCGATGGCACGGAAGTCCACCTGCGCGCCGGCGACGTCGTCGTGCAGCGCGGCACGGTGCACAACTGGATCCACCGCGGGAGCGAGCCTTGCGTCATCGCCTTCGTGCTCACCAGCGCCAAGCCGCTCGCGATCGGTGAAAACCGGCTCGAGGCATTCGGGTAGCGAAGGCATTCGGGTAGCGCGGATTGCCACGACCAAGCCGATCCTGCGGCGGTCGCGCGGAGAGCGCCGCCATCAAGCGGGACGCATCCGTTCGACCTTCGACGTGCCCGCCATGAGGCCGGCAGCGATCAGGTCGGCGCAGGCACTGGCCAATATCGGCAGCGTGTAGCTGTGGCTGACGTCGAATGCGAACCCGGCCGCGCTGGGGCCGATCAGGGTGCCAAACGCCACGCTCGTGTAAAGAATGCCGATGATGCCGCTGACATTTCGTCCGCCGAAATAGTCCATGACGAGAGCCGGAAGGAGCGCGACCCATCCGCCGTAGAATATGCCGTAGCCAAACGCAAAGCCGGCGAGCGACCAGACATCCGTTGCAAATGGCCAAATGGCCAACGTGAGCGCCATGCCCACAAACATCGTCACGAGCGCGTTCCCTCGACCCACCCGATCGGCCAGGCCACCGAGAAAGAAGCGTCCGCCAGTGCTTCCGACGCCGATCGCGCCGAGCAGGAGCGCGGCCGAAGAGCGCGCGACGCCGTGATCCAGCGCGTAAGGGACGAGGTGCACGAACGGAACAAACACGCCGAAAGAGCAGATCAGGCAGGCCGCATAGAGGCCGGCGAACCGCCGGGATGTTATCGCTGCACGCACAGAACTCCCCGCCGGAGAGTTCGATTGCATGGGATCGCCGTCGGGACCCTGCCCGCGATCGCGCGGATCGTTCTCGATCATGAGGGCCATTCCCGCGCCCACGACAGCGGCAAGACCGCCGAGGACGAGGTAGGCGTTACGCCAGCCCACAACCTCGATGAAGAGCGATGCGAGCGGCGGCATCACGAGCGTGCCGACACCAATTCCGCTGACGGCAACGCCGGACGCAAGACCGCGGCGCCTGACGAACCATCGCTGCACTGCGCCCACGGCGGGAACGTAGGAGCAGCCGACGCCAAGTCCGACGCCAAGCCCATACGACGCGTAGACGCCCACCAGGCTGTGAGCCGTGCTCGCGACAGCCAAGCCCGTCCCGGTCAGGATCATTCCAGCGATAGCCAGCCGGCGAGAGCCCCACCGATCGGCGAGCGGGCCGCTCACGATCCCGAGGCCGAAGTAGAGACAGCCTGCCAGCGAGAACACGAGTGAAACCGAGCCGCGCGAGGCTCCGAAATCGTGCTGCAGGGACCCGACAAACGCGCTGAAAGTATAGGCGCACCCGAAGCCCACGAAAGTAACGGCAAAAGCGGCCGCAACCACGAACCAGCCATAGAATATGCGTGGCTTGGACGCTGCTGAATTGCCGCGCACGACCGCCTCCATTGTTCGGCCGAAACATCGGTGCGCGTGTCGCCGGAATCCAGCCGATTTGCTTCGGCCGCGAACGAAGCATCGGCGGTGGCAATGGGGCGCCTTCCGGCACATATTCGGGGCATGTCGAATGCACCGCAAATGGCAGAGGTCGCTGCACTGGTCGGCGATCCGGCACGGGCAAATATCCTGTGCGCGTTGCTCGGTGGGCGCGCACTCACGGCGACCGAGCTTGCGTTTGCGGCGGGTGTTTCGCCGCAGACGACGAGCGGTCATCTCGGCAAGCTGCTTGCGGCGCGGCTCCTCGTACTCATGAAACAAGGTCGTCATCGCTACTACCGACTGGCGGGGCCGCATGTCGGGCAAATGCTCGAGAGCATCATGAACGTTGCGCTGACCGGGCCGCCTCGCTTTCAGCCGAAGTCGAGGCTGGACGAGACGCTGCGGCATGCCCGCACCTGCTACGACCACATCGCCGGCGTACTGGGCGTCGGGCTGGCGGAGCGACTGATCGAGCGCGAGTTCGTCATACTCGGCGACGAGGCCGGCGAAGTGACGCCGTCCGGCACGGATTTCCTATCGAAGCTCGGGGTCGATCTTTCCGGCGCGCGCGCAAAGCGGCGCGTCTTTTGCCGGCCATGCGTGGATTGGACCGAACGGCGATCGCATATCGGCGGCGCGGTCGGCGCGGCCTTGGCAACCCGATGCTTCGAACTGAAATGGATCGAGCCGGTGCGCGACAGCCGCGCCCTCACCATCACCCCCGCCGGCCGTCGCGGCCTGATGGAAATCTTCGCACTTTCGATCTAATGGCCGCGTGCGATCGCCGCCCGCTCCCCATCACACTAGCGTTCGAGTGTCGGGTCGAGCAGGCGCCGCGCGATCGTCGGGAAGTTGAAGGGGTCTCATCCATGCGCGATCGGTCGGACCGCGGCACGGCAAGTCAAAAAGCCGGCGCAGAGTCCACGCGCCGCTACAGCGTTTTCTAGCTGGTTTGATTCAGCATCGTACGTTCACAGGTGTCACCCGCGGGCTTGACCACGCAAGTCGGATTTATCCGACTTGCGCACTCGAGAATCCGAACTCGGGTAAACCCGAGTTCGGCGGGTCCATCTATTCTTCGCAATAGCTTACTGCGTCTTTGCCGCAATTCTTTTGCCAAGGAGATGGATGCGCGGGTCAAGCCCGCGCATGACGTAAGGGTCAGCACTGGTGGAAAATGCTTCTAGCCCCCGATGCAGGTGCCACTGACGGACTGGTTTACGGCGCTGGATTGTCCGGCCATGACGGTGGCGAGCCAAAACTCCCCGGTGCCCTTGTTGATGACCACGGTAAACGCGCCGACGGTCGGTTGCTGCTGGTCCTTCTCGACTTCCGAGATCGCGAACGTGGCAACGAGGCCATATTCGTTGTTCTGCAGAATGCGATAACCGTCCTGAAACTGGCCTTCGATGAGCCTGGTCCCCGCGACCTGAAAGCGGATGCGAGTCGGATCGGTGCTGAGAGGGCCGGAATAGGTGCAGCTCCAGGTTTCTTCCGCATGTGCCGCCACGGCCGAGGCCGCCAAGGACGACAGCACGACCATCCACATCCGCAACATGAGAGACTCCTCGCAGCTGTCCAGGCGCCGGCTTCGGAGCGTACCGGCGCAAACTTGTGTCGCAATGCAGTGTATCGCGCCGCTTCGCAGCTGGGGCAAGCGCCGGGGCCCGGCGCTTCGCCGACCAAGGCCACGCGACCGACCTCCGACGCGACACGGACGCTCGACCCCACCCTGCGCGCGCCAGCCCGGCCGCCGAGCACGCCGCACCGGTGTGAACCGGCTCACCGGCGCCGTGCTCGAGTGGAGCGATGTGTTCATCAAACAAGGCGACAAGCGGCCGAGGAATGTCAGCCAGTGCGACGGCGTCAATTGCTCCCAGCCGTCATTGTCGCCGGACCGCGCCAGGATCGCCTTCGTGCGGGCCGGCGGGACGCGGTAGCGGCGCGCCCAAGACCCAAAGTCGATCGACGCGACAGCACGCGGCCCGGCTGCTCAGACCCTGCGATAGAGATGATGCTCCAACCACAGGAGCAGCGCATTCGCCACCGCGGCAAAAGCGAACAGAATGATCGCGATCGCCATCATCTCCTCGGTCTGGAGGAGCGACATGGCGTTGATCATCAGAAATCCGAGCCCCTGTTTCGAGGCGAACATTTCCGCCAGCAGGACGCCGAGCAGCGTGACGGTAAAGCCGATTCTCAAGCCGGCCACGACCTCCGGGAGCGTCGCCGGAAACAGCACGGTCAGAATCGTCTGCGGGCTTGAGAGCTTCATGATCCGCGCCGATTTGAGATAGACCGGCGAGATGTTGCGGATCGCCGCCATCGTCAGAAGCGCGACCGGCAATATTCCATGCAGCGCTCCGAACGCCACCTTGCCCGATATCCCGAGACCGAAGATCAGCAGGATCATCGGATAGAGCGTGATCTTCGGCAGCGAGTACAGCACGACCAGAATCGGCTCGCCGACGGCTCCCGACAAGCCGTGCGCGCCCATCCACACGCCGATGGCAAGCCCGATGCCGTAGGCGAGGACCAGCGCACCGGCGAAGGAGACCGCGGTCGCTGCGGCATTCTCGGCAAAGCGGGACGTCGGCACCAGCCGGGCGAGATAGGACAGCGTCGACCAGGGCGCCGGCAAAGCTGTTTCGCCGACAAGGTGGTGCAGGGCCTGCCACATCACCAAGAGCACGATCAGGATGATCAGCGTATCGGCGGCGCGCCGCGTCGCAGTCATGACGGTCCCGCACCGCGCCGCCGTGCCCAGCGCAGATCCCAGGCGTGCAACAGCGTGTTGACGAAGGTCGCGATGATCAGCACGAACAGCATGAGCGCATACATGCGGCGATTGTTGAAGTCGGCGTAGGCGTCGGCAACGTCGCGCCCGAGACCTGCCGGCGCGAGGATGAACTCGGCCGCGATCACCGCGATGAAGCCGTAACTGATCGACAGCTTGACCCCGGTGAACAGATAGGGCGCCGCGGCCGGCAGCTGCAAACGCATGGCGGTGGCGAACGCGCCCATGCGATGCACGCGCGCGACCTTGGTCAAGACGTGCGGAACGCGATCCAAGCCGTTCAGGGTCGCGATGATCATCGCGACGATCGCCGTGGCGACGCCGATCAGCACGATCGGGACAAGCGACAGGCCGAAGATCGCGATCAGAACCGGATAGAAGATGAAGATCGGCACGGCATAATAGGTCGCGAAGAACGGATCGAGCGCCTCGCGCACGCGCGGGAACGCATGAATCAACAGGCCGAGCCCGAAGCCGAGGCTCACCGACACGATCACCGTGACCATGATGACGCCCAGGGTACGGACGATGTCGCTGTTGATGCTGCCGGACGCGAGTATCCCGACGAGCGCGCTCGCCATCTCGGATGGCGGGACCATGATGCGATGATTGACCAGGCCGGTTCGGCAGGAGAGCTCGAGCGCCCCGATGGCTGCAACGATGACGATGAGCCTGATCCAGCCGATCCGACTCATGCCGCCGCCATACCCGAATGGCCGAGCGCCTTGATCGATTCGCCGCGAAGACGATCCCAGAGCCGCGCGGTGATCGCGCCAAACGCGGCTTCGCCCACGATGGCGCTGTCGCGCTCGCGCGGCCAGCCGGTGTCGACGGTTTCGATGAAGCGCCCCGGCCGCGCCGACATCACGCCGATCCGATCGGACAGCATGGCAGCTTCGTCGAGCGCATGCGTGATCAGCATCACGGTGGCGCCGGTGCGCCGCCACAGGCGCAGCACCTCGTCGCCCATCAGCAGGCGGGTCTGCGCATCGAGGGCGCCGAACGGCTCGTCGAGGAGAATGAGCCGCGGCTGCAGCACCAAGGTGCAGGCAATGCACACGCGCTGGCGCATGCCGCCGGAAAGCTGCGATGGATAGGCGCGGGCGAAATCCTTCAGCCCCATGAAAGCCAGGGCGTCATCGACCCGGCGGCAGACCTCCGTTTCCGGCGCGCCCTGGCGGCGGAGCCCGAAGGCGGCGTTGTTCCAGACCGTCAGCCATGGAAGGCTCGCGTCCTCCTGAAAAACCACCCCGATGCCATCGGGGACCACGCCGATCACGGATTGCCGTTCGAACGTCACCGTGCCCGAGGTCGGCCGCTGGAGGCCGGCCAGGACCTCCAGCAGCGTAGACTTGCCGCAGCCGGAAGGCCCGACCACGGCGAAGAACTCGCCCTTGCGCAGAGCCAGATCGATCGGCCCAAGCGCACGAACCGGGGGCTGGCCGGCGATTCCCGGATAGACGCGCGTCACGCCCGCCAATTGCGCATGAATTTCGTCTACCGGAAGTCGCCCGTTCATTTTTTCACGGCCTGCAAGTCGCTCGGCAGGAACGAGGTGTCGATCATTTTGCCGAGATCGACATCATGATCCAGCGATCCGACATATTTCATCGCGCGCACCGCGTTCTGCAGACCTTGCAACTCGATCTGTCCTTCGCTCCAGAACTTGGCGTCCACCAGCTGATTGACCAGCGTCGCGACGTCCTTCGGCGGAAGCGGCTCGTACACTTTGCTCAGAATCGTGATCGCGTCCTGCGGGTGCTCGTAGATGAACTTCACCCCCTCGCGCCGGCCGGCCAGCAATGCGCGCAGCTTGTCCGGATGCTTCTGCATGAGATCCCGGGTGGCGATTCCGATCGCCGGCGGCAACAGCGGCAGTTCCTTCGGTCCCACCAGGACGCGGTATTTGCTCTCCCCTCCCCGCATCATGAACAGGATCCCGGGGATGCTGGTGGCATCGACAACGCCGTTCTCCAGCGCCGTGAGCGCGCCGGAAAGGCCGCCGAGCGCGACGCGTTGCACGTCCTCGGGCTTCAAGCCGGCCTGTTCGAAGACCAGAACCGCCGTCATCTCTCCCAGCGACTTGGGATTGCTGATGGCGAACTTCTTGCCCTTGAGGTCCTTGACCGTCTTGATCGGCGAGTTCGGCATGACGATCACGACGTTGTCGGCGAGCGAGCGCGAGCCGAGATTGACGATCTTGATGTTTTCGCCCTGTTCGATCGCGGCGATGACGGGCGCCGGCGACACGTCGCCGAAGCCGAGCTCGCTCGCGATCGCGCTGCGCACCGAGGTGCCGCCGCCCGCGCCCGAGATCACGCCGGTGATGTCGATACCGGCTTTCTTGAAGAAGCCCTTGTCGATGGCGACCCCGTACGGCGCGCCGGACGGATCCGCCTTGTACTGCGTGATAAGTATGTCTTCCGCCTTCACGGGCGTTGCGGCCGCGAGGCAAAACGCGACGACGACAGTACCGCGCCTAAGCTTGAACATATGGTCCTCCCAACAGCGTTTGGATCCCTTATAGCGTCGCCCCATTTAGCGTCGCCCCATTTAGCGTCGCCCCATTGCTCGCTCGAGCGCGCCGACGGTGGCGCCCGAGCGTGCCCCCGCAAGCGCGGACGTTTCGGATAAGACCATGCGGCCGAACAAATACCTAGAGTGAAATCGCGATTCAATCCGAAGCGATTTCGCCTAATGGTTGACCATGTCCGCCACCTTGCTCGCCACCGACTTCGGCGTTTGATCGACCTCTTTGACGATCTCCTGGACCGCCTCGCCGGACACCGGCTCGATCTCGAGCTGCATTTTCCCAGCTTCGGCGAGAAACTGCGCATCCTTCATGGTCGCCATGAACGCCTGGCGCAGGGCGGCCACGCGCTCGGCGGGAATGCCGGGTGGGGCGAGGAAGGGCCGCCCCATCGGCTGGCGGGCAAAGACCAGTTTGAAAATCTGCTTCTGCTCGTTGTTGGCGGCAAAATCCATCACCAGAGGAACGTTCGGCAGATCGGGATGCTTTTTCAGCGACAGTTGCACGAGGACGCTGATCTTGTTTTCGTCGATCCAGTTCTTGTGGGTCGCAATCACGCTCGACCATGACCAGCCGCAGCGGCCCATCACCTCGCCGCGCTCCATCGCCAGGTCGACGTCGTTGCCGCCGGGGTATCCGGTGACGACCTTGAACTTGGTGCCGATCGTGCCATTGAGAACCTTGGGAAATTGATCGGTATCGGCCGCCGGTCCCGTTCCTCCGACCGTCAACTCCCTTTGCGTGACCTGCTCGAGCTTGGTGATGCCGGTCGTGTGCCAGGCGACGCACACGCTGACTTCGTCGTTCATGCTGCCGATCCAGTTGAACTTGGAGGCATCGAACTGAGCCTTGGTCGAGCCGAGCAAGGGATCGAACCCGGTGCCGCGGCCGATGGTGCCGAAGGCGGTGCCGTCCTTGGGCGCGACATTATAAAGCCAGTTAGCGAGCACGAGGCTGCCGGCGCCCGGCATGTTCTTCGGCACGACCGTGGGATTGCCGGGAATGAAGCGCCCGATGTGGCGGGCGAGCGCACGGGCATAGAGGTCGTATCCGCCGCCGGCGCTGTAGCCGATGTAAAGATCGACGGTCTTGCCCTTGTAGAAGTCGGCCGGATTTTCCGCCTGGGCGGCCGACGTCGGGCCAAATGCCAGGATCGCGACCGCGGCGCTGCGGCGCAACGTTACAAGGTGCATGGTCGCGCTCCCCTTCCGTTTTTCACGGACAACGCTTCGCCTACCGAACGCAGTCATTCTGCCCCCGGCCCGAGAGCCAAGCCAGAGCGCGGCGGGGCGACGCTCGGTCGCACTGCTTTGGCGGCGGCCATCGCGATGCAGAACGAAATGAGCGGACGCGCCACGACCGGGGCGAGGCGGTACGGCCGGAGGCCGAAGGCAAGCCTGCGGCACGCCGAGATGTGTCGCCCGGCCGCGAACGGGCATTGCAACGAGCAAATTGGCGGGCCCGTCATGCCCTCCGGGAATGCCGGTCGGACCATCGTCATGCCATAAGCATACCCCGCCCGAGCGCGAGCAAGCCGAATCGGCCGCCCCGAAACGCGCTCGGTGAGGAGTGAGCGCGTATCGCACAACCTCATGCGATCCGCGCAATTTGTTGCGTTCGCAAATGGGCCTCCGTTCTGCCGAACGCGCCCGACCGGTTGCCCACCGGCAATCCCTCAGCCCGAGAACATGGCGTGAGCGAAGCGAGTAGCCCCGACCTGATCGTATCGGCCAAGCCGGCGCGGCGGGAGCACGTTCCGCTCGGCATTCTCTACATGATCGCGGCCACCATCGTTTTCGCGGCCTCGAGCGCGGTCTCGAAATGGCTGGTGGCGAGCTATCCCATCGGCGAGGTGTTGTTCACCCGGACGGCGGTCGCGCTCATCACCTGCGCGCTCTTCATCATGCCGCAGACCGGCCTCGCGGTGTTTCGCACGCAGCGGCTGGGCCAGCATGTCATGCGTTCGGTTTCGCAGGGCTTCTCGCAGACGTTCCTGCTCATCGCGTTCAGCCTGATGCCGCTCGCCGGGGCCATCGCCATCAATTTCTCCTCGCCGCTGTTCGCGACCCTGGTCTCGGCGCTGCTGCTCAAGGAGGCGGTCGGCTGGGCGCGCTGGGCCGCGCTGCTGATAGGCTTCTGCGGCGTGCTGATCGTCGCCAATCCGGGAGCGGAGGCGTTCCAGATCGGCGCGCTGTTCGCGCTGGCGAACGCCGTCCTGTACGGGTCGGTCACCGCCGCCGTGCGCGGCATGACCGCGACCGAATCGGCGGAGACCCTGACACTCTATCAGTTGACCCTGCTCACCGGATTTTTCGCGCTGCTGTTGCCTTTGGGATGGACCTCGCCCACCCCGATCGACGCCGCCTGGATCGTGTTCAACGGCGTCTCGAACGCCATCGGGCAATACTGGTGGACGCGCGCGCTGCACCTGGCACCCGCGTCCGCGGTGGCCCCGTTCTTCTATCTCTCGCTCATTTGGGCGAGCATTCTCGGCTTTGCGATCTGGGGCGAAGTGCCCACCATCTCGCTGGTGATCGGTTCCGCCGTGGTGGTCGCGTCCGGCCTGTTCCTGTTGTGGCGCGAAAGCAGCGCCCGGCAGGCGAAGCTGCCCGCAAGCGAGTGAGCAACTCGCTCGCCCACGGCACGGCAAGACTAAGACATTCTTTCGCAAGCCGCGCGCTTACCCGCAACCGCGCCTACCAATACGGGCGGTCCGGCGCAATCCGCCGCCATGCAGGGGGGCGAATTCCCGTATCAGTCGCAGCGACTGATCGCGGCCGGGTGACACGCGGCGTGGACGCGATCACCGCGACGACGGCTCGGCCGGGAAGACGCAGCTTTGCGCCCGGGACGCCTTGCCGGGCCGGGGCTTGCCCGCGCCGGCGAATGGACCGAAGATGCGCCCGGTGGATAGCGCACGATCCCGGAAGCTGCAGACGCTTGCGACAGTGATCATGCCACCAACCAAATCCTTGGGGCGAAATCGCGCTGCACCGCCGGGCGATTCCACTTTGGGGGATGCGAGTCGAGACTTGGCATGAAACGCATTGTTGCGGCGCTTTGGGTGTGCTGGGCGGCCTATTGCGCCGACAATGTTGCGCCCCTCGCCTTCGGCATGACCCCGACCGAGGCCTCGATCGCCCTTGGCGTGCCGCTCGTCTATTATTCCGGACGGCAGGGCTCGGAGATCTATCTCGCCTATGGATCACCGGGGATTCCCGGATTTTACCCCGTCAACTCCGCCCTCGCGTTGCAATTCCGCAACGGGCAACTGACGGGCTGGAAGAAAGATTGGCGCTTGCGCCGCCCGTGGCCGTTCTGAAGGCCGCCCGGCTGGGTCCACATGGTTCCCCTCTCCATTCTCGATCTGTCGCCGGTCGCCGCCGGCTCGTCCGGCGCCGTTGCGCTACGCAATTCGCTCGACCTCGCCCGGCTCGCCGACGACCTCGGCTTCACGCGCTACTGGGTCGCCGAGCATCACAATCTGCCCTCGATCGCGAGCTCCGCGCCCGACATCATGATCGGGCAGATCGCGGCGGCCACCGAGCGCATCCGCGTGGGCTCCGGCGGCGTCATGCTTCCCAATCATGCCCCGCTGGTGGTGGCCGAACGCTTCAAGGTGCTGGAGGCGCTGTTTCCCGGACGCATCGATCTCGGGCTTGGTCGCGCGCCAGGCACCGACCCCGTTACCTCCTTTGCGCTGCGGCGGCGGCAGGACGCCGGCGGCGACGACGATTTCCTGCAGCGCTTCCAGGAGTTGATCCTGTTCGAAAGCAACGCCTTCCCGGAAGGCCATCCGTTCCGCTCGGTGCGCGCCATGCCGGAAGACGTCGCGCTGCCGCCGATCTGGCTGCTCGGGTCGAGCGGCTACAGCGCGCAACTCGCCGCCATGGTCGGCGCCGGCTTTGCTTTCGCGCACCATTTCGCCGATCACGATGCCGCCGACGCCATGCTGACCTACCGCGACCAGTTCAAGCCTTCGGCGGCGCGCACCGCGCTGGCGAGCGAAGCGAGCGGCCAGCGCGGCGACTCTAGAGTGCGCGCCACGCCCTATGCCATTCTCGCCTGCGCCGCGGTCTGCGGCGACAGCGATGCCGAAGCCGAGCGGCTTGCCTCCACCATCGACCTCAACTTCGTACGCCGCCGACGCGGCGAATATCTGCCGCTGGCAAGCCCGGAGGAGGCAGCCGCCTTTCCCTATTCAGCGGCCGAGCGCGCACTGATCGCGCGCAATCGCAGCCGCCTGTTCGTCGGCGCGAAGGAGCGCGTGCTGGAAAGGCTCGCGGCCATGGTCGCGGCGACCAAGGCCGACGAAGTGATGGTCACGACCATGATCTACGATCATGCCGCGCGCCGGCACTCCTACGAATTGCTTGCCGAGGCGTTTGGCCTGCGGGCGCAACGAAAATGAACCCCGGCGGGGGCCGGGGATCCAGTCGACGCATTCGCGTCCATGCGCTTCTTGTTGTTGGTTCGGTTCGCTTCGGCTCGACCGTCGACTTTTGGTCGCGCGTTGCGGGTCCCGGGTTCATGCGGGAACTCGAATCTCCGCCCCCGAAGCGCGTTGTTCCATTCGACCGCCGCCGGGCCCGCCGGCACCCGGCGGCAGTTGCTTTGTGGCGGCGAAAGCGTGAAATTGCGCCGGTCCGATGCCGGGCCGCGAGTTTCCCCGGCCTGCCGTATTCACAGGAGGTCCTCTTGGGTAAGCAGTTCTCGCTCACGTCAGCCGACAAGTTTCAGCTGGGTGCCTATCGCGCCGATCCGTCCGGCCCCGCCAAAGGCGGCATCGTGGTCATCCAGGAAATCTTCGGCGTCAATCATCATATCCGCGCGGTCTGCGACCGGCTCGCGGCCGAAGGCTACGCCGCGCTGGCGCCGGCGTTGTTCGATCGTCAGGAGAAGAATTTCGAATGCGGATATACGCCGGACGAGATCGCCAACGCGCGCAAGTTCGTCGCCAACCCCGACTGGGGCGCGATGCTCAAGGACACGCAAGCCGCGATCGACGAGCTCAAGAAGGACGGCCCAGTCGCCATCATGGGCTTCTGCATGGGCGGCACCATCGCCTTCCTCGCGGCCTGCAAGCTCAACGGCCTCTCGGCCGCCGTCTGCTATTACGGCGGACAGATTGCCAAGAACGCCGACGAGAAGCCTAAGGTCCCAACGCTGATGCATTTCGGCGAGAAGGATGCCTCGATCCCGATGAGCGACGTCGAGATGATCAAGCAGAAGCGCGGCGGCGACAGCGAAATCCACGTCTATCCCGATGCGCAGCACGGCTTCCACTGCGACGAGCGCGGGTCCTTCAACGCGGCGAGCGCCAAAACCGCCTGGCAGCGCACCATGGACTTCCTGCGCAAGCATCTGAAGAAGTAAACGACGGCCCGCGCCGGGACGTTGCCCTGGCACACCGCGATAAGGCACGGGCCGGACGCCATCCGTCCGGCCCGCTCACATTGCGGCGTTTCACCCGATCAAGTTCGTGCCGGCTGCGCCGCCCGGTCTGCGGTGCCGATCGGACAGCTCACGCCGGTCCCGCCGAGACCGCAATAGCCCATCGGATTCTTCGCCAGATACTGCTGATGGTAATCCTCGGCGAAATAGAAGGGAGGGGCATCGAGAATCTCGGTGGTGATCGCGTCGAAGCGACGCGTCTTGAGCTCCTTGTCGTACATCGCCTTCGAAGCCTCCGCCGCTTTGCGCTGCGCCGGCGTGAAGGCGTAGATCCCGGAGCGGTACTGGGTACCCGTGTCATTGCCCTGGCGCATGCCTTGCGTCGGGTCGTGGTTCTCCCAGAACGTCTTGAGCAACTGTTCATAGGAGGTCTTCTTCGGATCATAGACCACCAGCACCACCTCGTTATGGCCGGTGCGGCCGGAGCAGACCTCCTGATAGGTCGGATTGGGCGTATGGCCGGCGGCGTAGCCGACGGCGGTGATGTGGATGCCATCGCCCAGCTCCCAGAACTTGCGCTCCGCGCCCCAGAAGCAGCCCATCCCGAACATCGCAGTTTCGAGTCCGTCCGGATACGGCCCCTTGAGCGGTCGGTGGAGGATGAAATGTTCCCGGGCGGTCGGAATCGGGGTCGCGCGGCCAGGCAATGCCTCCGCCGCCGACGGCATTTCGAGCTTCTTCTTGAACATGAACATGGGTCGCGTCTCCCGTGATCGCCGGCCCAATATAGGCGCGGCGCGCCCGATCCGCATCAGGTCCTTGCCCTCCTGCCCCATCACATCTCTCGGCTCTCGGCGCGACCGCCTCTCGGCACGATCGCCGATGCCCGTGCAAGCCGGTTTCGCCAGCGCGCGCAACGCCCTGTGCTGGCGGTCGCGTGCGATGCCGTGCCCATTTCGAGGACGGCAATGAGCAAGTGGGCGGACATATTCACACGTAGCTTCGTTGTGAGTCTGTTGGTCGCCGGCGCGGCGGTTGCGATGGCCGGGCTGGCTTCGGCGCAAGCGCCGGCACCCGCGGCGGTTCCCGACCAGATGCCGTTCGACGTTCCCTACGGGACGCCGATCACCGCCGACCATGCCGCGCAGGTCGCCGCCGCCGTCATGGCGGAGGCCAAGAAGTCACCGCGCAACTGGAAAATGGCGATCGCGGTCGTCGACCCGAATGGCGATCTTGTCTACTTCTACAAGATGGACCAGACGCAGGTTGCATCGATTGCGATCGCCCAGGGCAAGGCTCGGACCGCCGCGCGTTTCCGGCGGCCGTCGGGCGCCTTCTTGAATATCATGCAGACGCCGGCCGGCGCCTTCGCCGCCACCCTCGACCGGACGCTGGTAGCGTCGCACGGCGGCTTTCCGCTGGTCGAAGGCGGCAAAACCATCGGTACGGTCGGCTGCAGCGGCGGCACCGGCGACCAGGACGGGGTGGCGTGCAAAGCCGGCGCCGATACCGTCAAGTAGGCACCCGCTGAAGACGCAAAATCGGACCGCGGCGCGCGCGCGGCGGTCCGCATGTTTCAATCCCGCGCGTATCCGATCAACGGTTTCTTCTTTCGTCCCAGCAGAATAAAGATGGCGCCGGTAATCGCGAGCACGAGTGAGATCGGCTGCTTGAGAAAGTAGGGCTCGACCACGCCCTGCCAGGCCCACACCCCCACCAGACGCTCGACCACCGGCTGCAGGGCCGCCAGCGAGTTCTGATGGATATTCTCCCACATCGAGCTCACGCTGCTGATGTACAAGGTCTGGTCCGCGATCGACTTGGTGCCGTCGTGCACCAGGAAGATGAAACCCAAGGCGAGCGACACAAGACCGACGAAGCGAAGAACAAAGCGAATCATAGCGTGGCCATTTTGCGCGTGGAGAAGTATGGATCGCCCATCTACCGATTACCCTGCTCGCCTTCTGCGTTCAATTATGGGCGGGTCAGACAACCTGTCGCTATGGACGAGCCTATGCCGACGCCAGCATGATGGCGCAGATGGGGCGAGGCTGCAGATTCATTGCTTTGCCTTCAGCGCCGGGCATTCAAGCGGCTCGCTTTGGCCGTCCGGCCATCCGGCGCGAGCTTTAGTAAGGGGTTGAGATGTCTTCCAAAAACGACGGCCGCGGCACACGACTGACGTTCACCGACCAGGAAGCGCTGCTGTTCCACAGCCAAGGCCGTCCGGGCAAACTCGAAGTGGTGGCCACCAAGCCGATGGCGACCCAGCGCGATCTGTCGCTCGCCTACTCGCCGGGCGTCGCCGTGCCGGTGCTGGCCATCGCCGAGGACGAAGACCGCGCCTTCGATTACACTACCAAGGGCAATTTCGTCGCCGTCATCACCAACGGAACGGCGATCCTCGGCCTGGGCAATCGCGGGGCGCTTGCGGCCAAACCGGTGATGGAAGGCAAGGTGGTGCTGTTCAAGCGCTTCGCCGACATCGATTCCATCGATCTCGAAGTCTCCTCCGAAGACCCCGACGAGATCGTCAACTGCATCAAACTGCTCGGCAAGAGCTGGGGCGGCATCAACCTCGAGGACATTCGTGCGCCGGAATGCTTCGTCATCGAGCAGCGGTTGCGGGAACTCCTCGACATTCCGGTGTTCCATGACGACCAGCACGGAACCGCGATCATTGCCGCGGCTGGCCTGATCAACGCGCTCGATCTCACCGGGCGCAACATCAAATCGACCAGGCTCGTGTGCAACGGCGCCGGCGCGGCCGGCATCGCCTGCCTCGAACTGCTCAAGGCGATCGGATTCACACCCGACAACATTATCCTCTGCGATACCAAGGGCGTCATCTATCAGGGCCGCACCGAAGGCATGAACCAATGGAAGTCGGCGCACGCGGCGAAAACCTCCGCCCGCACCTTGGCGCAGGCGCTGGCCGGGGCCGACGTCTTTTTCGGGCTCTCGGTCAAGGGCGCGGTGACCAAGGAGATGGTGAAATCGATGGCGGCGAGGCCGATCATCTTTGCCATGGCCAATCCCGACCCGGAAATCACCCCGGAGGAAGTGTCGGAGGTGCGCAACGACGCCATCATGGCGACCGGGCGCTCGGACTATCCCAACCAGATCAACAACGTGCTCGGCTTTCCCTACATCTTTCGCGGCGCGCTCGATGTGCGCGCGACCGCCATCAACATGGAAATGAAGATTGCCGCCGCCAGGGCGCTGGCCGAGCTTGCCCGCGAGGACGTTCCCGACGAGGTCGCCGCTGCCTATGGCACAAGGCCGAAATACGGTCCCGAGTACATCATTCCGGTGCCGTTCGACCCGCGGCTGATCTCGTTCGTCCCGCCCGCCGTGGCCACCGCCGCCATGAATACCGGCGTCGCCCGGCGCCCGATCGTCGACATGGATGCCTATCGAGCGCAATTGCGCTCGCGCCGCGATCCGGTGGCCGGCGTTCTGCAGCGAGTCTACGAGCGGCTGCGCCGGCGGCCGCAGCGCGTCGTCTTCGCCGAGGGCGAGGAGGAGCAGGTGATCCGGGCCGCCGCGAGCTTCGTCCATGAGGATCTCGGCACCGCGCTGCTCGTCGGCCGCGAGGACCGCGTGCGCGAGAGCGCGCGCGCGCTGGGCATCGAGCTCGGCGGCGGTATCCAGATCATCAACGCGCGGCTGTCGCAGCGCAACGCAGCTTACGCCGCCTTTCTTTACGAGCGGCTGCAGCGCCGGGGCTTTCTCCAGCGCGACGTCCAGCGCCTCGTCAACCAGGACCGCAACCATTTCGCCGCCTGCATGGTCGCGCTCGGCGATGCCGATGCCATGGTGACCGGTGTCACCCGTAATTTCTCCGTGGCGCTCGCCGACATCCGCCGCTGCATCGATCCCAAGCCCGGCCACCGCGTGATGGGCGTATCGCTCGTGCTCGCGCGCGGGCACACGGTACTGGTCGCCGACACCGCGGTGACCGAAATGCCCAATGCCGAGATCTTGGCCGATATCGCGGTCGAGGCCGCGGGGGTCGCGCGCCGGTTCGGCTATGAGCCGCGCGTCGCGCTGCTGGCGTTCTCGACCTTCGGCCATCCGCCGGGCGAACGCGCGGCGCACGTGCAGGGGGCGGTGCGCATCCTCGACCAGCGTCGCGTCGATTTCGAATATGACGGCGACATGGCGGCCGACGTGGCGCTCAATATGGACCTGCGCGAGGCCTATCCGTTCTGTCGCCTGTCGGGCCCGGCCAACGTGCTCATCATGCCGGCATTCCATTCCGCCTCGATCTCGACGAAGCTGTTGCAGGAGATGGGCGGCGCGACCGTGATCGGCCCGATCCTGGTCGGGCTCGACCGGCCGGTACAGATCGTGCCGCTCTCGGCCAACGATGCCCAGCTCGTCAACATGGCCGCACTCGCGGCGTTCAACGTCAGCGGATAACCGACGGCAGAGGACGGATGACAGAGGGCGGATACGCGGTCACAGATGTCCATCCTCCGTCGTCCGCCGCACGTCGTCCTCAACGGGAAAACGACATGACCGACAAGCTCCACGGCGTGATTGCCGCCATCGCTACCGCCGTCGACGAAAAGGGCGAGCCGGATTGCGCGCGCTCGGCGGCGCTCGCCGGCTTTCTGCTCGCCAATGGATGCGACGGATTGAACGTGCTCGGCACCACCGGCGAGGCCACCTCGTTCTCGCTCGAGCAGCGCAAGCGGGTCATGACCGCTTACCGCGACGCCGGCCTGCCGCTGGAGCGCCTCATGGTCGGCGCCGGCGCGGCGTCGGTCGCCGATGCGGTCGCGTTGACGCGCCATGCCGCCGAACTCGGCTTTGCGGGCGCGCTCGTTCTGCCGCCGTTCTACTACAAGGGCGTGCCGGACGACGGGCTCGTCGTCTATGTCGCGACCATCGTGAAGGCGACCGCCGCAAATGCGATCCCCATCTATCTCTATCACTTCCCCTCCCAGTCCGGCCTGCCGTGGCACGTCAACCTGGTCAAGCGCCTGCGCGCTGAATTCGGCGCGCGGATCGCAGGCTTGAAGGACTTGTCGGGCGACATGGCATATGCGCGCGAGGCAACGACGGTCGCGCCTGGCTTCAAGGTGTTCCCCTCGACGGAAGCCGTGTTGATGGAAGCACGCGCTGGTGCCTTCGCCGGCTGCATTTCCGCCACCGCCAACCTCAACGCCGACCTGTGCGCACGGGCGTGGCGCAATGGCGATGCGGGCGCGCTCGATGCTGCGGTCTCCATCCGCAAGCTGTTCGACGGCAAGCAACTCGTTCCCGGGGTGAAGGCGCTGATCGCGCATATCCACCGCGACCCGGCCTGGGCACGGGTGCAGCCGCCGCTGAGCGCGTTTTCCGCGGAAGAGCAAAGCGCGGTTGCGGCCGGTTACGACCGCCTGCGGGCACGGAGCGCACGTGCGTCCGAGATTGGCGCAAACGACGCCCGAGTAGGGTGAAACAAGCCACCTCAGCAGTCGCTTCGATCCGATGCGGGCGCAGGCCGCGGGCAAAATCTCCGCCCGCCGTTGACGCTCCCGGACGGGGCGACTATAAGCGGCGCGCGTTGGCGGCTTCTTGCCGCCGTTCGCTTTCGCTTTTTTCGATAGCGAGCCGGACCATCAATGAACCGGCCACCCGACCGCCCGCAGGACGAGCACAGGCATGGCTAACACCAGTTCCGCCCGCAAGGCCACCCGCAAAATCGCGCGGCGCACCGCGATCAACAAGGGGCGGCGTACCAAAATGCGCAGCTTCATACGCAACGTCGAGGAGGCGATCGCCTCGGGCGACCGCAGCAAAGCCGCCGAAGCATTGAAGGCCGCCGAGCCGGTGATCATGCGCTCCGCGCAGAAAGGCGTGGTGCATCCCAACGCCGCAAGCCGCAAGGTGTCGCGCTTGACCCAGAGAGTTGCAAAGCTCGCCAAGTAGCCTGCGGTCTCGACCTCCCGCTCCTCGATCAATCCTATAGATCGGCCCTGCGGCAGCGCATGGACGGCAATTCGCGCCAATCAAATTCCTTTTGATAATTGGATTGTCTGCTGTCCTTGTTGCAGGACTGTCATACGAATGGCGATAATGTGGGCACGCGCATTTTTGCGTATTCTAATTTTATTGCCTCATTGCCACGTGTCAGCAGCAGCGGACCACAGAGGCTACCCTCTATTTCCGCTCAAAGAAACGGCTGTCTGCAGAATGGTTTATAGGGAAAGCGGGAATAAGGACTTCGATTTCCGAATTTCCGCGCATCGGGGCGGCGCTGCTTCGGGGCAAAAATCAGCGCTCCCCGCGGGCTCTGGCCCGCCGCCGCGACCGCTCGAATATGTAAGTTAATTCAAAATATTATGACAAACCTTCGCGTCCCGTGCCGCAGCGACGGCAACCCGCTTGCCTGCGGCGCGCATGTTCTGCGCCCGTGCAAGCCGTTGCAGGGGGGCAGGGCCGTGCTATTTTCAAATTGCCGCCGGGCCACTGGCGGTTTTCAGTACAAGGTTCGTATTCGAGCTCATCGAAGATGAGGACGGGTAAATCGTGCCTAGTCGTTCTCCGCTTCGACTTCGATTTCGAGCGAGCTTGGCGTAGGTGGGCATAAGCGTAAGCTTCGTGGCGTCGAGTTTGTAGTAATTGGCGACACGAAGGGAATCCAAAAATACTTCGAAAAACCAGAACGTGTGCATAGCCCCGCGAAAAGTGGCGGCGATGGACAGGGGAGTGTCATGACGGCAGCGAGGCGGGTGCGATATCCACGGCTTGCGCGATTGGGCGCCAACCCAGCGGCTGCGCCGGTCATTTCCCCACCGCTGCCCGAGGGTCGCCGCCGCCTCGGTGTCGAGACCTAGCGCAACGCCCCGGGAACGTGCCGGCGGCTCCGCCCCCGCGCGCACCTCCCCTCCTCACCTCTCTCCCTTCGGTTCTGCGTTCGCGTCACGTCGCGCCTGCCGACAGGCGTCTGCAAGAATCGTGTTGCGTCCCCGTCGGTTTGTCCCCGACCAAGAAAGACCCGGGAAGATGACGAACATGGACCAGGACCATTGGACGCGTGTGAAGGATCGTCTCCGCGCCGAGGTCGGCGACGATATCTACTCGAGCTGGTTTGCGCGCATGGAGCTCGATGGCAGCGAGGGCGATACCGTCAAGCTGTCCGTGCCCACGCGCTTTCTCAAGAGCTGGATCCAGTCCCATTATGCCGAGCGGGTGCTGGCCTGCTGGCAGGCCGAACAGCCCGGCTTTTCGCGGATCGAGCTCACGGTCCGTTCCGCCGTGATCCGCACCCTGGCGCCGAAGGTCAAGCCGATGGAGATGCCCGCGGTTGCGCGCGAGCTGCGCGAGGGCAAGGTCAATGGTTGCGATGTGCGCAACACGGTCGGACCGATCTCCGCGGTGCATGAGGCGCTCGGCGGGTCCCCCCTCGATCCGCGCTTGACCTTTGAGACCTTTGTCGTCGGACGATCCAACACGCTCGCGCATGCCGCCGCTAAGCAGGTGGCGCAGGGCAGGCGCGGCGACATGGTCATGTTCAACCCGCTCTACGTTCACGCCGGCGTTGGGCTCGGCAAGACGCATTTGCTGCAATCCCTGGCCTGGGCCGGAAACACCAGCGCCGAGCGCAAGGTGCTCTATCTCACCGCCGAAAAATTCATGTACGGATTCGTCGCGGCGCTGCGGGCGCAGAACGCGCTGGCATTCAAGGAGGCGCTGCGGACCATCGACGTCCTGGTCATCGACGACCTGCAGTTCCTCCAGGGCAAATCGACTCAGGCCGAGTTCTGCCATACGCTCAACGCCCTCATCGACGCCGGCCGCCAGGTCGTGACCGCCGCCGACCGGCCGCCGGCCGACCTCGAAAGCCTGGACGAGCGCGTGCGCTCGCGCCTGGCCGGCGGGCTCGTGGTCGAAATGGGATCGCTCGGCGAGGAGCTGCGGCTCGAAATCCTCAAATGCCGCGCCGCCGCCGCCAGGCAGCATCATCCCGGCTTCGATGTCCCGGCGCCGGTGCTCGCGTTCATCGCCAAGACCGTAACCCACAACGGCCGTGATCTCGAAGGCGCCCTCAACCGGCTGCTCGCCCACAGCAAGCTCACGGGCCAGCCCGTCACGCTCGAAATGGCCGAGCGCGAGGTGCGCGACCTCATCCGCCCGCAGGAGCCCAAGCGGGTCAAGATCGAAGACATTCAACGGGTCGTCGCCCGGCAATACAATGTGAGCCGCGCCGACCTGTTGTCATCGCGGCGCACGGCAAATGTCGTGCGTCCGCGGCAGGTGGCGATGTATCTGGCCAAGACGCTGACGCTGCGCTCGCTGCCGGAGATTGGACGCCGCTTCGGCGGCCGTGATCACACCACCGTGCTGCACGCCGTGCGAAAGATCGAAAATCTGGTGAATACCGATACCGCCCTCGCGGAGGAGATCGAGCTGCTGAAGCGGCAATTGCAGGAGTGAGCCCGGCTTGCCTTGAAAGGCGGCTCCGCATCGGCGCGCCCGCGGGCGAGCCGCCCTGACACCTCCTTCCGGGGTTCGACTGTGTTGTTGGCCGCCGAGCCTCGTTCCCGCAACGCCAGGCGAAGGCCCGGACGGAACCGGTCGTCAAATCCGTTGGGTAAGTGCCGGCGCCACGCGCCATTGCCCTTGCGAAAACCGCCCGCACGCGCCACTTTCCTTACCCCCTTGAAACGTCCCACGCGGGCAGGCGGGTTGCAAGATGAAGATCACCGTCGAACGCGCAGCACTGTTGAAGTCGCTCGGCCATGTGCATCGCGTGGTCGAGCGCCGGAACACGATTCCAATCCTCGCCAACGTGCTGATCAGGGCGGAGAAATCGAAGCTCGCCTTCAAAGCGACCGACCTCGATCTGGAGGTCACGGAGACGATCTCGGCCGAGGTCGGACCCGGCGGCTCGACCACCGTCCCCGCGCACATGTTCTACGAAATCGTGCGCAAGCTTCCCGAAGGTGCGCAGATCGTGATCGAAGCCTCGGGCGACCGCGCCGTGCTGGCGATCCGCGCCGGCCGCTCCCGATTCACCTTGCAGACGCTGCCGGAGAGCGACTTTCCCGACTTGGCGGCGGGCGACATGACGCACACGTTCAAGCTCGCCGCCAGCGATCTCAAGCGCCTGATCGACAAGACCCAGTTCGCGATCTCGACCGAGGAGACGCGCTACTATCTCAACGGCATCTACCTCCACACCGCCGGTACCGCCGCTGCGCCCACGCTGCGCGCGGTCGCGACCGACGGCCACCGCCTGGCGCAGTTCGAGCTGCCGCTGCCGGCGGGGGCCAGCGGCATGCCGGGCATCATCATTCCGCGCAAGACCGTCGGCGAGGTGCAGCGCCTGATCGAAGACAACGAGGCTGAGATCACCGTCGAGCTGTCGCAAGGCAAGATCCGCTTCACGCTCGGCGACACGGTGCTGACCTCCAAGCTCATCGACGGCACGTTTCCCGACTATGCGCGCGTCATTCCGGTCGGCAACGACAAGGAACTCACCGTGGACAAGAAGGAGTTCGAACAGGCAGTCGACCGCGTCTCCACCGTATCGAGCGAGCGCGGCCGCGCGGTGAAGCTGTCGCTGACCGCGGGCAAGCTGATGCTTTCGGTCACCAACCCGGATTCAGGCAGCGCAACCGAGGAGATCGAAGTCGAATACGGATCCGAGCCGCTCGATATCGGCTTCAATTCCCGCTACCTCCTGGACATCGCAGCGCAGCTCGAGGGCGAGGCCGCGGTGTTGAAGCTCGCCGATCCGGGGTCCCCGACCCTGATCCACGACCGCGACACCAAGGGCGCGCTCTATGTGCTGATGCCGATGCGGGTGTGAGCAGAGGACGGACGACAGACGACGGATATCTTGACGTCGATGGTTCCGCCGCCGTCTCTTGCGTCTTCTGTCATCTGTCCTCCGTCGTCCGGTTCATGGCCTCCGCCCGCATCCGCCGCCTGACGCTCACCAATTTCCGCAGCTATCACGCCGCACAGATCGAGGTCGGCGCGGGGCGGGTGGTGCTGGTCGGCCCGAACGGCGCCGGCAAGACCAATCTCATCGAGGCGATTTCGTTTCTCGCGCCCGGACGCGGCCTGCGCCGCGCCGTGCTCGAGGATCTCGCCTTTTCCGAAGGCGACGGGTCGTGGGCGGTGTCGGCGGACGTGGATGGCGCGCTGGGCCTGGCGACCTTGGGAACCGGGATGGAGCCGCCGGCGAGCGCGGAAGCGGTGGTCGCGCGCAAATGCCGCATCGATCGCGAGCCGGTCTCGTCCGCATCCGCCTTCGCCGATCACCTGCGCGTCGTCTGGCTGGTGCCGGCCATGGACGGCTTGTTCAATGGCCCGGCCTCGGAGCGCCGGCGCTTTCTCGACCGCCTCGTCCTGGCGGTGGATGCCGAGCATGGCGGGCGCGTCAATGCGCTCGAGCGAGCGCTGCGCTCGCGCAACCGTCTGCTCGAGGAAGCCCGCCCCGATTTGCACTGGCTCGACGCCATCGAGCATGAAACCGCCGAGCTGGCGGTCGCAGTGACGGCGCTGCGGGTAGAAACCGTCCGCCGGCTGCAGGCCGCGCTGACCGCCCGCAAGAACTCGGCCTTTCCCGCCGCCGAGATCGCGCTCGACGGCTGGATGGAGCAGCAGCTGCTGCTTCATCCCGCCGTCGAGGTCGAGGACCGCTATCGCGCCGTGCTCAGAGACAATCGCGGACGCGATGCCGCCGCCGGCCGCACGCTCGATGGGCCGCACCTCTCCGATCTCACCGTCATCCATGCCGGCAAGGACATCGCCGCCCCGGCAGCCTCGACCGGCGAACAGAAGGCGCTGCTCATCGGCCTAGTGCTGGCCCATGCCGGGCTCCTTGCCGACATGTCGGGCTTTGCGCCGGTGCTCCTGCTGGACGAGGTGGTCGCTCATCTCGACCCGTCGCGGCGGGCCGCGCTCTATGCCGAACTGGAACAGCTCGGCGCGCAGGCATGGATGACCGGGGCCGACGTCGCGGCGTTTGCCGCCATCGAAGCGCACGCGGACATGCTAGAGATAAGCCCAGGTCACATCCGAAAACGAGGTTCGTGATGCGCGCTGCCTATTACGAACGCAACGGAACGGCCCGCGAGGTGCTGCGGCTGGGAGAGGTCGAGACGCCACGGCCCGCCCCCGGCGAGGTGCGCGTGCGGCTCCTCGCCTCCGGCGTCAACCCCTCCGACGTCAAGAGCCGCGCCGGCGCGACGCGCAAGATCGCCTTCCCGCGCGTGATCCCGCACAGCGACGGCGCGGGCGAGATCGACGCCGTGGGCGACGGCGTACCGCCGTCCCGCGTGGGCCAACGGGTCTGGGTCTGGAACGGCCAGTGGCGTCGCCCCTTCGGCACCGCCGCCGATTGGATCGTGCTGCCGGCGGAGCAGGCCGTGCCGCTCCCCGCTAATATCGGCATGGACGCCGCCGCCTGCCTCGGCATCCCCGCCTATACCGCCTATCAGGCGGTGGGCCTCGCGGGCACCAGAGAGGGCTCGACCGTGCTGGTGGCCGCCGGTGCGGGCGCTGTCGGCCATTACGCCATCCAATTTGCCAAGCACCGCGGCGCTACCGTCATCACCACCGTGAGCTCGCCCGCCAAGGCCGAGATCGCACGGCAGGCCGGCGCCGATCACGTGATCGACTACAAGCGCGAGGACGTGGGGGATCGCGTGATGGCGATCACCGGCAAGCGCGGCGTCGAGGCCGTGATCGAAATGGACCTTGCCGCCAATGCGCGACTGTTGCCCGGCGTGCTCGCGGCCAACGGCGTGGTGGCGATTTACGGCAGCGGGGCGCCCGAAGCGTCGATTCCGTTCCAGTTCCTGCTGCAGAACAGCATCACGCTGAAATTCTTCCTGGTCTACCTGATGCCGCAGGACGAACGCGCGCGCGCGACCGCGGACATCAACCGCATGCTCGAGCGTGGCGAGCTCATCCACAACGTCGCGCAGACCTTCGATCTCGGCGACATCGTCGCCGCCCACGAGGCGGTCGAAGCCGGCAAGGCGATGGGCAACATCGTGGTCCGGATCGCATAGAACTCGTCACGACGGATGGCCGGCGGCCAATCTCCACGCCGGCCGACGACGCTGTCGCGGCGCTCCTTGGTCCGCAAGAGCGGCTTTTTCCGCCCCCGTTTCGATCTCCCGCGCGTTAGCAATCCGGCCTTTTGCGAGGCTATTTTCTGACCGCTTTTTTTGCTCGCGCCGACCTTTAAATTTGTCGACGAATCAATATATTAGCGGCGATCAGTTTGGCCTGTACGGCACCCGCTTTTCGTGCCAAACCAAACCGTCGAATTCCGCACCTTTCGCACCGCTTCGAAAGTCCTCCATGGCCGAACCCGCCCGCCAGACTCCGCCCCTTGCCTCCGACTACAACTCTGCAACTCGATCAAGGTCCTCAAGGGTCTCGACGCGGTACGCAAGCGGCCCGGCATGTATATCGGCGACACCGACGACGGCTCAGGCCTCCACCACATGGTCTACGAGGTGGTCGACAACGCCATCGACGAGGCGCTTGCCGGCTACGCCACCGAGGTGGTGGTCACCCTCAATCCGGACGGCTCCTGCACGGTGCGTGACGACGGCCGCGGCATCCCGGTCGACATCCACAAGGGCGAAGGCGTCTCGGCCGCCGAGGTCATCATGACCCAGCTCCACGCCGGTGGGAAATTCGACCAGAATTCCTACAAGGTGTCGGGCGGACTGCACGGCGTCGGCGTCTCGGTCGTCAACGCGCTGTCGACCTGGCTCAAGCTCACCATCTGGCGCGACGGCCAGGAGCACGGCATGGAGTTCCGTGACGGCGAGGCGCTCGCGCCCCTGTCGGTCGTGGGGGCGGCCCGTGATCGGCGCGGCACCGAAGTGACCTTCCTGCCGAGCCCGCAGACCTTCACCATGACCGAGTTCGATTTCGCGACGCTGGAACGGCGGTTGCGCGAACTCGCCTTCCTCAATTCGGGCGTACTCATCGTTCTCTCCGACATGCGACATCCCGTCGAGAAGCGCGAGGAGCTGCGTTACGAAGGCGGCGTCGAGGCCTTTGTCAAATATATCGACCGCAATCAAACTCCGCTCATTCCCGCCCCGATCGTGATCAAGGCCGAACGCGAACGCATCGCGATCGAATGCGCGCTGTGGTGGAACGACAGCTATCACGAGACCGTGCTCTGCTTCACCAATACCATCCCGCAACGCGACGGCGGCACTCATCTCGCCGGCTTCCGCGGCGCGCTCACCCGTCAGGTCACGGGCTATGCCGAGAAGAGCGGCGTGGCGCAAAAGGAGAAGGTCGGGCTCACTGGTGACGATTGCCGCGAAGGGCTCACCGCGGTGCTCTCCTGCAAGGTGCCGGACCCGAAATTCTCATCGCAGACCAAGGACAAACTCGTCTCCTCGGAGGTGCGTCCGGTGGTCGAGAATCTGATCAACGAGGCGCTGCAATACTGGTTCGAGGAGCATCCGTCGGAAGCCAAGGTCATCGTCGGCAAGGTCATCCAGGCTGCTGCCGCACGCGAGGCCGCGCGCAAGGCGCGCGAAATGACGCGCAAGAGCGCGTTGGGCGTCACCTCGCTCCCCGGCAAGCTCGCCGATTGCCAGGAACGCGACCCGGCGAAATCGGAGCTCTTCATCGTCGAGGGCGACAGCGCCGGCGGCTCGGCCAAGCAGGGGCGCGACCGCGCCTTCCAGGCGGTCCTGCCGCTGCGCGGAAAAATCCTCAATGTCGAGCGCGCGCGCATGGACAAGATGCTGTCCAGCCAGGAGATCGGAACGCTGATCACGGCGCTGGGTACCGGGATCAGCGACGAGTTCAATGCCGAAAAAGCGCGCTATCACAAGATCATCATCATGACGGACGCGGACGTCGATGGTTCGCATATCCGCACCTTGTTGCTCACCTTCTTCTATCGCCAGATGCGCGAACTCATCGACCGCGGCTATCTCTTCATCGCGCAGCCGCCGCTGTACAAGGTCACCCGCGGCAAGTCGGAGCAGTATCTCAAGGACGAACGCGCGCTCGAGGACTATCTCATCGGGACCGGCCTGGAGGAGGCCGTGCTTCGGCTGTTTTCGGGCGAGCATCGCGCGGGCGAGGATTTGCGGCTGTTGGTCGAGCAGGCGCGCACCATCCGCAATGTGCTCAACGGTCTGCATAGCCGCTACAACCGGCGGGTGGTCGAGCAGGCGGCGATCGCGGGGGTGCTCACTCCCGACATTTTCGGCGATCCGCAAAAGGCCGTCGACGCTGCGAAATACATTGCGCGGCGGCTCGATGCGCTGTCGGAGGAAACCGAGCGCGGGTGGCAGAGCCAATTCACGGAAGGCGAAGGCTTCCGCTTCGAACGCAGCGTGCGCGGCGTGGCCGAGGTTGCGGTCCTCGACCATGCCCTGCTCGGCTCGGCCGACGCGCGCAAGCTGGACGAGCACGCCCTAACGCTCCAGCAGGTCTATCCGCGCCCGGCCACGCTGCGCCGCAAGGATGAGGACACCCCGATCCATGGTCCGGTCGCCCTGTTCGAGTCCATGATCGCTGCGGGCCGCAAGGGACTGTCATTGCAGCGCTACAAGGGATTGGGCGAGATGAATCCCAACCAGCTGTGGGAGACTACGCTCGATGCCAACGCCCGCTCGCTGCTGCAGGTGAGCGTCAAGGAGATCGGCGAGGCAAACATCCTGTTCGATGAGTTGATGGGCGACAAGGTCGAGCCACGCCGTGCGTTTATCGAGCAGAACGCCCTCACCGCCAGCGTGGATGTATGATTGGAGCATGATCCCGAAAAGTCGCAAACTCTTCGGATCAGATCGTGCGACCAACGAATGCGGAGAGCGAAATCGCGCAATTCAATGTGAAGGGATTGCGCTCGAGCCTCCGCATTGCCCGCTCCGGCAGATCACCGCCCTTGCGGCGTTCACTCCGCCTTGATCCCGGAGAACCGGATCACCTCCCGGGACTGGGCGACCTCATCGGCCATCTTTTGTTTGAGAGCGTCGGGGCCCGCTCCGATCCATTCGTAGCCGGCACGCTCGGCCTTCTCGATCACCGCCGGATCTTTCGAGAGCCTGGCAACTTCGGCGATCAACAAATTCACCACCTCCGCCGGCGTACCCGCGGGCGCAACCAAAGCCGTGAAAATCTCGGCCACGAAATCCGCATAGCCGAGCTCCACCATGGTCGGTACGCCGGGCAAGCTCGGCCAGCGCGTCTTTCCGCTGACCACGAGCCCCGCCAAGGTGCCGGCGCGCACCAGCGGCTCGCCCGCCGGCAGCGCGGTCGAGCCGAGCTGCGTGGTGTCTGTCAGCAACGACTGCACCACCTGTCCGCCGCTCGCATAGGGCACGTGCACCACGTCGATTCCGGCGCGGAGCTTGAGCAATTCGACCGCGAAGTGGCCCTTGGTGCCGATGCCGGGCGTCGAATAATTCAGTCCGCCCGGCCGCGCCTTCGCCTTGGCGATGAACTCGGTCATGGTGCTCGCAAAAGCGGGCTTCGCGACCATCAGGTTCGGCGAGGTTCCGAGCAATGAAATCGGCGTGAAGTCCCTGGCGGGATCGAAGGGCACGCTGCGATACAGCAAAGGATTGACGACCAGCACGCTCGACGTGAGGAGCAGCGTGTAGCCGTCCGGCTTGGCGCGTGCCGCCGCTCCCATGGCGATATTGCCGCCCGCGCCGCCGCGATTTTCGATGATGACGCTCTGCCCGAGCTGCTTTGCCAGCGCATCCACGATGATCCGCGCCAGGATGTCGACCGGGCCGGCCGCCGCGAACGGAACGATGACGCGAATGGGCCCGGCACCGGGATAGGTTTGCGCCGCGGCCGGGACTGCAGAGATCCTGCATGGCCGCCACCGCGGCGGCGGCCAGGATGCCGCGACGGGTCAGCCGCACCTCAGCGCCCATTCGCCCAGCTCGACGCCTTGCGCCGGGCTTCGTCGGTCTTCTGCCAGTATGCCTGCCAGCCCTCGGTCGGACCGATGCCGTCAATGGCGGCAGGACCGGTGATCTTCGCGGCGGACGCGGGATCGAGCACCATCGGCGGCTTGCCGCCGTGCCCGGCCTGCTCGATCGCAGCCCGCAGGATGCGCCGATAGGCGCTGATCGCCTTGTCGGACTGCCCGAGATGCTCCTTGGTGCGATCCTGGATCGGCCCCATCAACTCGCACGCCCATTGGTCGTGCACGTTGATGTCCGTGCCCATGCCGGCAAAGGTCTCGTGCTCCTGCTCGTGCGGATCGAAGCCGTAATCGTTGCTCTTGTTCTTGCGCGGAACGTAGTCCGGCAGCTCGTAGAGCTCGAGCCGCTGGCGCCGCATCTCGTCCTTGTCCACCGGCGCGCCGAAGCTGGTGAAGATCGCGTACCAATAGTGCCTGCGGTCGTCGATCGGCACGTGCCATTGCGTGATCGTCATCTCGCTCGACATCGGGATGGTGAACGCGTGCGGGAAGACGAGGTTGGTGACGCGCACATGCGTATTGGCGTCGCTGATCCGGCGCAGGGTGACGACGCGCATGCCGTAGTCGGTCGCCTCGACCTCGATCTGCGGGCGCGGAAACTCGCGCATGATTCGGGTCATCGGCATATCGGAATCGATCGACCTGTCGCGAAACAGCTTGCCGTATCCTTTCGCCGGCTCCTCGTCGTGGAAGAAGCGATGCAGGAACGAGGTATGGGCGGGGTCGATGCCGACCTCCAGCGACTGCAGCCAGTTGCAGTCGATCATGCCCTTGAACGCAAAGGTATGCGCCGCGGGCGCGACGAAGCAGTCGAAGCGCGCAAATGCCGGCGGCTCGCCCGGACCCATATAAGCAAACAGGATCCCGCTCCGCTCCACCACCGGATAGGCCCTCTGGCGGATGTTGGCGCACATCCGGCCGCCCTCGGGCTCGGCCGGCGTCTCCAGGCACCGGCCTTCGACGTCGAAGAGCCAGCCGTGAAACGCGCAACGCAGCCCGTCCCGCTCCAGTCGTCCGAACGCGAGGTCGGTCCCGCGGTGCGGGCACGCGCGCTCCAGCAGGCCATGGCGCCCCTTCCCATCCCGGAACGCGACGAGGTTTTCGCCGAGCAGGCGAACGGCCTTGACCGGCCGGTTGCCGGACAATTCGTCCACGAGCGCGACGGGCTGCCAATAGCACCGCATCAGCGTGCCCGCAGGCGTGCCGGGCCCGGTGCGGGTGATGAGATCATTCTGCTCGCTGCTCAACATGGATGGAGGCTTGTTCCCGGCGTTGGAGCTTGGGGAATGGCGACCTTTGCGCGCATCGAAGCTGACCGAATTCGCGGTCGCCGACAAGGCGTTCGCGTCATCAGGGGAGAGGCTCGATCAATCCCATGCCTCCACGCGCCGCGGGCGCTTTCAACCCGCTCTTGCGGGCTGCGGGAGAAGCAATTCTTGCCGGCATCACCGAATATCGCTTGCGCAGCTCCATGGCCTATGCAATCTGTACGTGTATTGGCGGGCAGCAATTACCATGGAATGCAGCCTCAAATGCGCGGCAGTCGTTCTGGTGGCGGCTGTCGGGTGCGGCCTTGCGGATGTCAGGGAAGCGTCGGCCGAGCCTGCGCAACAGACGACCGCGCCTCAAAGCTGCGACCAAGTCACACGGAAATCCAGGGTCACGGACGCGTTCAAGCTGGCGCCAGGCCAGGAGTTGAAAGCGCGGTCGCCATCAGCCGAGGCGGATACAGTCGAGCTCAAGAACAAAATCGCGGTGCGCGTCGAAAACTTGGAGTCGCTCTACGACGACGCCTGCAAGAACAAGAAGATCGTCCTCTTCCTCGACGGCCGTGCGCTCAAGTCGCTCACCCCCGATTTGCGAGCGAGTCCTGCGCCAGATGACACGAAGATGGAATTCCTGACGTTCGAATTGCGCCGCACGAACAACTCGCGCGCGGCCTGGAACGCTATTCTTGGGCAGCCGGATTTCGGCCGGCGTGAGGTGAAAGTCGGCGTGGGGTTCGAGGACGAATTTGCGCTCGGGGGAAGCGGCAAACTCAAGCTCACCACCATCCCGATCAAATGGTTCCTGCTCTGGTGCGCGATCTTCGTGCTGATGATGGTGATATTCTTCAGATTGGCGCGCGACAGCACGATCATCCGCGATGGTGCGCCCACGGCGGTTTCCGCGAAGGGCAAAGGCGGCACCTTCAGTCTTTCGAGATCACAAGGTGCTTTTTGGTTCTTCATCATCCTGGCCGCCTACCTGTTCATCGGCATCGTCACCGGTGATTTCACCGACTCGATCAACAGCACTGCGGTCATTCTGCTCGGAATCGGCGCGGGCACAGTGATGGGCTCCGCGGTGATCGACGCATCGAAGAACACCCCTGAAGAGGTGCAGGCCGAACGCGAGCAGGCAGCGGCTCTGAAAAGCCGGCTCGATGATTTTCAGCGGAAGGTCGGCGCGAAGGAGGCCGAGATCGGGGCCTCGGCCGATGCAGCGTCATCGGAGAAGCTCCAGCAGGAACGCGCCGACCTCTTCGCGGTGCGAGCACGAAACCTCTCGCTCTACCGCAAGCTCACTTGCGAGTCGGAGCATTATCTGACGGACATATTGAGCGACGCCAACGGGATAAGCTTCCATCGTTTCCAGATGGCGGCATGGACGCTGGTTCTAGGCATCATATTCGTCAAGGAGGTCTACGAGAACCTTTCCATGCCAACCTTCAATACGCTGCTGATGGGCCTGCTCGGGCTCAGCGCCGGCACCTATCTGGGGCTCAAGATTCCGGAGGCCACGACGGGGCAGCCGGCAGACGCGAAAAATTGAAGCCGCATCCTAACCCCAAATTGCCGCTTTCAAGGAACCCAGCCCACCCGAGCCGCGTTCCCCTCGCAAGCCTCTACTCTGGAGCAAATCATGCGCGACGAGGCCGGAAGAAAGGTCGAAACGTCGGTCGAAGCCCGGGCGGGATTTCTCGACCGTCCGGTGCTGGTCGTTCTATGCGTCAGCCTGGCCTTGGGGGTGGTGATTCTGGGAGCGCTGTGGCTCGGCTTTTTCTCCGTCGCCGCCTAGCTGCGACACCGCCCGCGCCCCGCCGCAGTCCGGGCACGATCTTTCGACGATTCCCCATTGGTGCATATGCCAGAGCCCGGAAGGCCCGCGGCGTTTCGCAAGCGCGCGCGTCAGTGTCCCGGCAGCACCATCACTTTGGGTGTGGCTGGCAAGCTCGTCTTTGACACGACGAGCGAGGGAATCTCGCTCATCTCCACCGTCCAGTTTTGTCGCGCCCGCTCGAGGAAGCGATTGAGGGTATACGTGCTGAAAAAGTGCATGGGGATCATCAGCCGCGCCTTCAGCGCCTGCAGAACCTCGATCATGCCTTCCAGATCGAGCGTCATGTTGCCGTCGACCGGGACAAAGACGACATCGACGCGGCCGATCTCGTTGAGCTGCTGCTGATTGAGCGTGTGGTGCAGATGCCCGAGATGGGCAAGGCACATGTTCGCGGTCTCGTAGATGAAGATCGAGTTGCCGTGCCGCTCTGTCCCGCCGCGCCAGTCGCGGATATTGGTCGGGACGTTGCGCACGCGCACGTCCTTGAACGTGATGTCATGGCGCGCCGGCTGGTCGGGGCTCGGCCCCCAGCCGCGCAGCACGTGCCTGATGCCGGGATCGGGGTGATCGGTGAAGTGCGTGCTGTGCGCGTGGTTCATGGTGACGATATCGGGCACCAGCGGCGGCCGGACGTAGTCGTTGTAGTCGGTCGCGATGCGCACGAGCTGAGGGCTCTCGATCAGGAAGGTCGAGTGGCCGACATAGGTAATGCGAACCTGATCCGAATTAAGCGCGAGCCGGAATGCGGCCGGAGTGACGCCCGGCGCGTCCGAGGCGACGAGGCCGGGACAGTTCTCGACCATTTCCGGCTTGGGCGCCGGCGCCTGCACCCGCTCGAATGCGGCGGGCTGTGTCAGCGGCAGCGCCACGAATGCGGCGAGCGCCGCCAGCATGGTTCGGGCGAGAGGGACGATTGCGGGCATGCGGACAAGTCCTTGCGCGCGAGCGCGCGGCGGGGCCATGGCCCGAAAGCCGACGCGCCTGGCACCCCCACGCATTGCAAGATTTGCCACGAATTCGTCCGGGGCGCCACCTGGGCGGCGAGGTGCGAGTGGCCTTTTCCGAGGCCGTCCTTAGAGCATTTGTTTGGTCGCATGATCTTATCCGAAAAGTCTGCAACTTTTCGGGATCATGCTCTAGGGTTGTCCCGGCACGTGGGGTTTGGTTTCCCGTCTCGCAGCACTTCGTGCTGCGCAACGTGGGCACGCCGAAGCTGCGTGACATCCGCGCCTTTGTTTGGCGCAGCTGCGATGAGTGGGGGGAACAGGTCCGAACACGTCCGGCCACGACGCAGGCCGGAATTGCAGATCGCTTGCTCAGCGCGCCGACAGGATCACACCTTTGGATGTCACCACCACCCAGCGGCCGTCCTGCTTGCGGATCGCGTCCACGCGCCCAAGCCCCGGCACGATGTCGCCCTGCTCGACCTCGATGATTCCCATGCGGCCTTCAATCAGCGCGGTGCCGCGATGGACATCGCGCACGAGCCATCCCTCGACACCGAGCTTGCCGAGCTGATTGGGTCCGCCCGCGGGCGGCGGAGGCGCGATGGAGCCCGTCAAATCCTTCGACTGCGCAGCGGCGGCGTCGCGCGAAAGACGCTCGAGCGTCTCGATGGCTTTGTTGAGCTTGGCCGCCGGCTCGGACTGGAGACGCTCGATGCGATCGATCCGCTCGCCCATGCGGGTGAATTGGGCGCTCACATTGCGGTTGCCGGACTCGATGCTCACCTTCAGTGCAGCCAGATCGACCCGCGCCTGCAGCACGTTCTCCTTGAGGGCCTGGATTTCACCGAGCCCCGGCCGTTGCGCCGCGACTGCGGGCGGCGCCGAAGCGGGCCGGGTCAGCCCGTAGGCCGCAAGCGCTCCGGCCATTCCGCCGAGCGCGGCCGCCAGCGCCAGTGTGGCCGCCAGCAGCGTGAACCGATTGACATAGGGCGCGGCCCGCGCGACGGCCGGCTGCGGGGCTGCATCGTCGGCGGCCGTTGCCGCCGCAGCTTCCCCGGGTGCGGGTTTTAGCTCATCGATGTCCGGCGCGATATTCGGAGCCTCGATGCTGGCGAGCGCGATCTTCGGGGTCGTGGTCTCCGGGGTCTCGATCTTGGGCAGGTCGGCCAGGGCCATCCTCGGCACCGGAGCGGCGTCCATGCCGGCCGGCGGCATCGGCGGTGTCGCAGCCTCGGCGGACGACGCAGGCTTCGGCTTGTCCTTGATACTATGGTGCGGATCCATGGAAGGTCCCCAATGCGCCGGCGGATTGGAAACCATGGCGGTTACCAATCGGTTACGATTTGGTTGGATGCCGCGTTGCCGGCGAACCGCCTCGGCCGTATCTGCAAATAGAGTTATCAGAACTCCGAGATACCGGTGCTGCACCGCCGGCGCGGCGGCAAGCTCACGCGAGCTGCCGCTCCACACCACCTTGCCGCGCTCGATCAGGTAGTGGCGATCGGCGATGCGGATCAGCGCCTCGACGTTCTTGTCGATCACCAGGATCGCCTGGCCGGCGGCCTTGAGCCGTATGAGGCATTGCCAGATTTCGGCGCGAATGAGCGGGGCCAGCCCTTCGGTCGCCTCGTCGAGGATCAACAGGCGCGGATTGGTCATCAGCGCCCGGCCGATCGCCAGCATCTGCTGCTCGCCGCCGGAGAGCTGGTTTGCCATGTTGGCGATGCGCTCGGCGAGGCGGGGAAACAATCCGCAGACCTTGTCCAGCGTCCAAGGCTCGGCCGCGCCGCTGCGGTTGGCGGCGGTGGCGATCAGGTTCTCCCGCGCGGTGAGGTTCGGAAAGATCTGTCGGCCCTCCGGCACCAGCCCGATGCCGAGCTTGGCGACCTGAAAGGGGGGCAGGCCGCGGATTTCCCGGCCGTCGAAACGCACCGAGCCCGTCATCGCTCGGGTGAGCCCCATGATCGAGCGCACTGTTGTGGTCTTGCCCATGCCATTGCGGCCCATGAGCGTCACCACCTCGCCGGGCGCGATGGCGAGCGACATGCCGAACAGGACCTGGCTCAGGCCGTAGCAGGTCTCGATGCTCGCGACCTCGAGCAGGTGACGGTCAGCCATCCACCTGCTCCTGCTCGCCGAGATAGGCTTGCCGCACCTCGGCATTGGCCCTGATCGCCTCGGGGGTGCCGGACGCGATGATGCGGCCATAGACCAGGACCGTGATCCGGTCGGCCAGCGCGAACACCGCTTCCATGTCATGCTCGATCAGCAGGATGGTCAGTTCGCGCTTGAGCTCGCGCAGCGTCTTGACCATGCGCGCGCTCTCCTCCGGCCCCATGCCGGCCATCGGCTCATCGAGCAGGAGCATGCGTGGGGCCGTTGCAAGCGCCATGGCAATCTCGAGCTGCCGGTGCTCGCCGTGGCTGAGATTGGACACCAGCACCTCGCCGCGCCCGGCAAGCCCCACCCGCGCGAGCGCGGCATGCGCAGGCGCGCGCAGGTCGGCCTCCTTGCGCGCGGCGCGCCAGAAGTGGAAGGAGTGACCGGCATGCGCCTGCACCGCGAGCGCCACGTTGTCGAGGGCGGTGAAATCGGGGAACAGCGAGGTGATCTGGAACGAGCGGGCGAGCCCGAGCTGGCTGCGGCGATAGGTCGGCAACGCCGTGACGTCGCGGCCTTCGAAGCGGATGTGTCCGGCATCGGGAGCGATCTCGCCTGCGAGCTGGCCTATCAGCGTGGTCTTGCCGGCGCCGTTCGGGCCGATGATGGCGTGCAGTTCGGTATGCGGTATGTCGAGCGTAATGCCGTCGGATGCGACGACACCGCCGAAACGCTTGCTCAGCCGGTCGATTTCGAGGAGCGCATCAGTCACGGCGCGCCCCCGACAGCAAACCATCGATGCCGCGGCGCGCGAACAGCACGACCAGCAGGAACATGGGGCCGAGCACGATCTGCCAGTATTCGGCCATGCGCGTGGCGGCATCTCCCCCGAACAGCGGCGATGCCATCGCTCGGATCAGCATCGGAAGCGCCTCCTCCAGCGACAGCAGCACGAGCGCGCCGATCAGCGGTCCGAACGACGACGCCATGCCGCCGAGCACGACCATGACGATGAGATCGCCCGAGCGCGTCCAGTGCATCGTCGCCGGGCTGATGAATCCGGTGTGATTGGCCAGCAGCGCGCCGGCAAGCCCGCAGGTCGCGCCGGCGATGACGAAGGCGGTGAGACGATAACGAAAGGTTGGAAAGCCGAGTGCACGCATGCGTCGGTCGTTAGAGCGCGCCCCCTGGATTACCATGCCGAAACGCGAGTTCACCAGCCGCCAGGTGACGTAAATAGTTGCGAGCAGCAGCGCGAAACAGAGATAGTAGAATTGCGTCCGGTTGGAGAGATCGATGAGGCCGGCGAATTGGCTGCGCTGGCGGATGCTCAACCCGTCGTCGCCGCCGTAGCGGTCGAGACCGACGCCGAAATAGTACAGCAGCTGCGCGAATGCGAGCGTGATCATGATGAAATAGACGCCGCGCGTGCGCAGCGAGAGCGCACCCACGGTCAGGGCGAACAGCGCACTGGCGAGGAGCGCGACCGGCCACTGCAAGAAGCCGGACGCCACCCCTTCGGCGGCCAGGATGCCGACGGCGTAGCCGCCGATACCGAGATAGGCCGCGTGCCCGAAGCTCACCATGCCGCCATAGCCCAGGATCAGGTTGAGGCTGGTCGCCGCCATCGCGAGGATGATAATGCGCGTGAACAGGGTGACCAGGAACACGTTTCCCGTTGCCAGGGCATAGAGCGGCAAGGCGGCAAGAACGAAGAGCAGGAAGGCGACCACCGCATTGCGCAGCGTGAGCAACGACATCATTTGCTCGATACCGGAAACAGACCCTCCGGCCGCAATACCAGGACGATCGCCATCAGCAGGTAGATCATCATCGACGACATGGCTGGGGCAACGGTGGACGCTCCGCGCGAGCTCAGAACCAGCCGAAGCAGATCCGGCAGGAACGCGCGCCCGATCGTGTCGATGAGGCCGACGAGAACGGCGGCGATGAAAGCGCCGCGGATCGAGCCGATGCCTCCGATGATGATCACCACGAAGGCGAGAATGAGTATGTTCTCGCCCATGCCAATCTGCACCGTGAGAATGGGCGCCTGCATCAGGCCGGCAAGGCCCGCGAGCGCCGCCCCGAGACCGAAGACCAGGGTGTAGAGCAGGTTGATGTTGACGCCCAGCGCGCCGGTCATCTCGCGATTGGAGGCGCCAGCGCGGATCAGCATGCCGAGCCGCGTGCGCATCACCAGGATGTAGAGAAACAGCGCGACCACCAACGCCGTCAGGATGATGGTGATGCGATAGGTCGGATAAAAAAGCCCCGGCAGGATTTCAATGGGGGAAATGAGCCACATCGGCAGCGACAGGCTCAATCCCGCGGGACCCCAGATGATACGCACCAGCTCGTTGAAGAAGAGAATCAAACCGAACGTGCCGAGCACGTGGTCGAGATGGTCGCGGCCGTAGAGGCGTCGGAGCGCAACGACCTCGAGCACCATGCCGACCAAGAGCGTGGCGGCGAGCGCCAGCACCGCGCCGGCGATGAAGCTGTCGGTCCAGGCCACGAAGGTGGCGGCGAAATACGCCCCCAGCATGTAGAGGGACCCGTGGGCGAGGTTCACCAGGTCCATGATGCCGAAGACGAGCGTCAGGCCGGCGGCGAGCAGGAACAACAGCAGCCCGAACTGCAGACCGTTGAGGCACTGTTCGATCAAGAGCAGCATCGGGACTCGGACGACAGCGGACAGAGGGCGGAGCACGGCCGGACGGCTTTGCCGTTAATCTTCCCCGTTTTCCATCCTCTGTCTTCCGTTCTCCGTCGTCTGGCCTCACCACTTCATCGGGCACTTCTCGTGGAACCGGTCCTGGCTGTCCTTGACGATGGTGGCCATGGTCTTGAGGGCGAGATTGCCGCTCGCATCCTTGACCACCTCCTGCAGGTAGAAATTCTGGATCGGGAACTGGTTGTTGCCATACTTGTAGGGACCGCGCACCGACGCGTAGTTGGCTTTGCGCATGGCGTCGCGCATGGCGTCCTTCTTGCTCAGGTCGCCGTTCACCGCCACCACCGCGCTGTTGACGAGGTTGGCCGCGTCATAGGACTGCGCGCCGTAGAACGAGGGGCCTTTCCCGTTCTTTGCCCGGTAGTCGGCGACGAACTTCTTGTTGGCCGCGTTGGGGAGATCATTGACCCATTCCTGCGCGCCGGGCACGCCGAGCGCGAGGTCCTTTTGCAGCGGCAGCGTGGTCTCGTCGATGGTGAACGCGGTATAGAGCGGAATCTGGCCCTTGAGCCCGGCCTGGACGTATTGGGTCAGGAACTGGACGCCGGCGGCGCCGGGATAGAACACGAACACGGCCTCGGGCTTGGCCGCGCGCACCTTGGACAACTCGGTCGAGAAATCGAGCTGGTCCGGCCAGCGGGTCAGCTCTTCGCCGATGATCTGACCCTTGAAGGTCGAGCGCACGCCGGTGAGCATGTCCTTGCCGGCGGCATAGTTGGGGCCCATCAGGAACGCCGTCTTGACGCCCTTCTGGTTCATGTATTCGCCCATGGCCTGCGGCGTCTGGTCGTTCTGCCAGGAGGTCGAGAAGAAGTAGGGCGAGCACTGCTCGCCGGCGATCTGCGAGGGGCCGGCATTGGCGCCGATCAGAAAGGTTTGCGAGTCCACGATCGGCTTGAGGGACGCGAGCAGCACGTTCGACCAGATGAATCCGACGACGAAGTTGACCTTGTCGGATTCGATCAGTTTCTGCGACTTCTGCACGCCGACCTCGGGCTTCTGCTGATCGTCCTCGTAGATCACCTCGACCGGCTTGCCGCCCATCTTGCGGCCGAGATGCTCGAGCGCGACCTCGAACGAGTTGCGCATGTCGTTGCCGATCACGGCGGTGGGGCCGCTGAACGTGCTGACGAATCCGATCTTCACGGATTGCTGGGCCCCGGCCGGCGCCGCGCCGAACGCGACCAGAGCGGCCGTTCCCATGAGAAGCCTTTTCATGTCTGCTGTCCTCCAAGACGCTGGCAAGATGGATGCTGGCGAAGTCTTTTGCGCGATCTTAGTGGATCGGTGTCCGGCCCAAAAGCCCTCCCAGCCGTGGCGTTTTCGCCTCTTGGCGGGCGTGCGCAGCCGGGATGGAGCGCGAGCGGGATCCGGGGCTCGTGCCGTGGACGAGGCCGTCCCCGCATTGCGCTGCGCTGCCTGCGGGCTGCGATTCGCCGGCGCCTTGCCTTGCCCGAGCCGCGGCAGTAAAGCATTCATCCGGCTGCTGTTCTCGTCACCATCAGAGACGTCACCATGCATGAATTGACCGGCAGGACGCATTGGCATGAACCGACCGGCAGCAACCGAGCGGGTTTCGGGGAGTTTGGCCGGCCGAAGACACCCTACGACCTGTTCATGGAATTGGAAGGCATTCCGATCCACCGCGATATCGGTGTCAGCAAGGTGCAGAACCTGCCGCTTGCGCCATGGAAGAGATTGGGAGGCAAGGGCACCTATATCCAGCTCCACGGCACCGAGGGCAAATGGGGCAGCTACGTCGTCGAAGTGCCCGGCGCCGGCGCACTCAATGCGGAAAAGCACCTTTACGAGGAAGTCTATCTGGTCGTGGAGGGCCGCGGCACGACCGAAGTGTGGCTCGACAACGATAGCAAGCGCCACGTCTTCGAATGGCAGAAGGGCTCGCTGTTCTCGATCCCAGTGAACGCCTGGCACCGCATCGTCAACGCCAGCTCCGCGCCGGCGCTGCTCCTCGCCGGCACCACGGCGCCCAACCTCCTGAACCTGATCAACAATGTCGAGGTGATGTTCAATTGCCCATATGAATTCCGCGATCGCTTCAGCGGCGCCGACGACTTCTACAAATACAAGGACGACATCGAGCCCGATCCGGTTCGCGGACTCGCCATGCGGCGCACGAACTTCGTCCCCGACGTCGTCAATTGCGACCTGCCGCTCGACAACAGGCGCTCGCCCGGCTGGCGCCGGGTCGAGCCGTTCATGACCGGCAACACGTTCTATCTCTGGATCGGCCAGCACGAGAACGGCCGCTATTCGAAGGCGCATGCGCACACCTCCGCCGCCGTGCTGATCTGCCTCAAGGGCAAGGGCTACACCTACACCTGGCCGGAACGCTACGGCGTCACGCCGTGGAAGGACGGCCACGCCGACAAGATCAAGCGTGTCGACTACGAGCCCGTCGGCATGGTGTCGGCGGCGCCGGGCGGCGCGCGCTGGTATCACCAGCACTTCGGCGCGTCCAAGGACCCGCTGCGGCTGACCGCCTGGTTCGGCCCGCACAATCCCGGCCGCGAGCCGGGACCTCCTGGCGAGAAGCACACCGACTACACCGCCATGGATATCCCGGAAGGCGGCACCGCGATCCCGTATTGGATGGAAGACCCCTTCATCAGCGCCGAATACGAGGCCAAGCTCAAGGCGGAAGGCGTGCCCAGCCGAATGGAGCCCGATTTCTACAAGAAGGGGACCGTCGTGCCGAAATTCGCGGGCGCGTAACAGACGTCGCGCCTGCTCGGGTTGCTACGAGACGCACAAGCGATCGGCTCTCCCGCCTGGATCACTGAATATGCACGAAACTCGGTGTGCTCCCTCTCCCCCTTGGGGAGAGGGTTGGGGTGAGGGGGTTCGAGGCCTATCGAGAGGCCTTAACCCCTCATCCCACCCCTCTCCCTATGGGAGAGGGAGCAGACCGAGTCCACGGCCCGACCGGCAGCCAACTCTCTGGACGCGGACATGACCGACGACGAGGCAGGCGGCCGCATCTTCTTCTCCAGCACCGGACGCTCGCTGGTCGACGAGGACGAGATCGTCGTGCTCAGCGTCGGGGTGGATATCGGCTCCTCCACCTCGCATCTCGTGTTCTCGCGCATCGTTCTGGAACGGCTCGATAGCCGCTACGTCGTCTCCACCCGTGAGGCTTTCTACCAGTCCGATATCCTGCTCACGCCCTATGCCGCCGAGGAGGAGATCGACGCGACCGCGCTCGGCGCGTTTATCGAGCGTCAGTACCAGAACGCCAATGTCGATCCGGACGAGATCGACACCGGCGCGCTGATCCTGACCGGCGTCGCGGTGCGCCGCCGCAATGCCCGCAAGATCGGCGAGCTTTTCGCGCGTCAGGCCGGCAAGATGGTCGCGGTCTCGGCCGGCGACAGCCTCGAGACGGTGATGGCCGCGCACGGCTCGGGCGCGGCGGCCCGCTCGATCCGGGACAAGGCCACGGTCATGAACGTGGACGTCGGCGGCGGCACCTCGAAGATCGCGACCTGCCGCGACGGGCGGGTCACGGACCTCACCGCGCTCGACGTGGGGGCGCGCCTCATCTGCCTCGACCCGGCCGGTCGCATCGTGCGCATGGAGGAGGCCGGCCGCCGTTTCGGTGCCGAGCTCGGCATCGGCCTCGAAGTCGGCGCGCCGCTTGCGCCCGCGAGCGCTCGCGCCGTGGCGGCGTGCATGGCCGATCGCCTGTTCGAAGCCATGGAGGGAGGATCACCCGCAGCCGGCGGCTCGAGGCTCCTGCGCCTCGATCCGTTGTCGTCGCGCGCACGCATCGACCAAGTGACGTTCTCCGGCGGTGTCGCCGAATACATCTACGGCCGCGAGGCACAGGCCTACGGCGACCTCGGCATGCTGCTCGCGCAGGAAATTCGCGCCCGCGTCGAGGGCTGGGGACCGAGGCTCGAGCGCGCCAACGAAGGCATCCGGGCGACCGTGATCGGCGCGTCGCAATACACCACGCAGGTGAGCGGCAGCACCATCTACGTCTCGCCGCTCGACGCCTTGCCGCTGCGCAACGTGCCGGTGATCGCGCCGGCCTTCGCGCTCGAAGCCGATGAAATCGACTCGGCGGTCGTGGCGGAGGCGATCAGGGCCCTGCTCAAGCGCCTTGATCTCGGCGAGGGTGATACGCCCGTGGCGGTATTCGTGCCGTGGGTCGGCTCGGCAACGTTCCAGCGGCTCCACGGGTTTTGTCAGGGCGTGGTCGAGGGCCTCGCGCCGATCCTGGCGGAGGGCCATCCGCTGGTACTGGCGGGCGACGGCGACATCGGCGGACTGATGGGCATTCATCTGCACGAGGAAATGCAGATCGAGAACGCGATCATTTCGGTCGACGGCCTCGAACTCAAGGATTTCGACTATATCGACGTCGGCGCCATGCTGCCGAATTCCGGCGCCGTGCCGGTCGTGATCAAGTCGCTGATCTTCCCGGCGAGCGCGGCGCCCGGCATGGAGTGGCAAGGCGCTCCGCGGCCGGTGGCAGCCCGCAGGTTGGGTTAGCTGGCCCGGCAGGCCTGCGATTCCTTCCTGCAGCCATTCAAAGCACAAATGCGCGCGCACGAGCGCGCCGAGCCGGCCTACAGGCCATAGACCCGTTTCGCGGTCCCGCCCAGCACTGCGCGTCGCTCGTCGGCGGAAAGGCCCGCGACCAGATCGGTGATGCCATCCCACGTTTCCGCATAGCTTGCGCCCAGCAGGATCACCGGCCAGTTGCTCGCCGCCATGACGCGATCGGGACTGAACAGGTCGAGCACGTGATCGGAATAGCGCCGGAGGGCGTCGGTCGACCAGCGCCAGCGCATGATGATGTCGAGCCCGATCGAGAGTTTCATGGATACGTTGCGGTGCTCGGCGGCACGGGCGATCTGGGTCGCCCACGGCTCCCAACCCTGCTCCGGGATCGGCGGCCGGCCGAGATGATTGATCACGATCTTGAGCTTCGGCAGGCGGCGCGCGACGTCGAGCACGGATTCGAACTGCGCGGCGTTCACCGGGATGGCGTCGAAGGCGATATCCGCCGCGGCCAGGAGCTTAAGCGATTCGACGACGCCATCCTGCAGCAACCAGCGCGGATCGGGCTCGTTGCTGATGAGATGGCGCACGCCGACGAGCTTGCCGCCGCGGGAGCGCAGCCCTTCGAGCGCGCGCGATGTGCTCTCCGGATCTTCGAGCGGCAGCCAGCCGACCACGCCGCGCACGAAATCGACCTCGCTGCAGAGATCGAGATACTCCTCGGTCTCGCCGCCGACCTGATGCAGGACCTGGATCAGCACCGTTCCCTTAATGCCGCAACGCGCGAGCTCCGGGCGCAGGTCGTCGGGCGTGAAATCCCGTGCAAAGCGGTCGCCGACGAGATCGGGCCAGGTATAGGAGCGCCGGCCCGTCCACCAAAAATGATGATGCGCGTCGATCATGTTGTCGTTGCTCGCGGTGCTCATGCTCGCGCTTTGCTCGCGGCCTGGTTGCTCAAAGCCTGGCCGTCACGAAAGCATCGTGCTCCTTGGTCAGCCAGACATTGCCGGAGGCTTCCACGCTCGGCACGCCGATATAGCAGAAAATGAGCGAGGCCTCCTCGGTCTGCGAGGCATTGGCGATGACATGGATGGCGCCGCTCGGGACATAGACGAAATCGCCGGCCTCCAGCACGATCTCCTTGCGGTCGCTGCAGTCGCTGCGCGCCTGGACACAGCGGATCTTGCCGGACATGATGTACCAGCAGACGTCGTTGTTGGCGTGGTAATGGGTCGGGTTGGGTCCGGCGCCCGGAACGAGCACCGTGCGTCCCATGACTGCGTTGGCAAGGTCCACGGTCTTGTCGCTGATGCCGAAGCCCACCCGCAGCGGTGGTTCGTAGGTGGTGTCGACGCCGACTTTGTTCTGCCGCACCACGGTGACCGTCTGCCTGTCGAACGGGACCATTCGTCTGGGCTCCTATCGCGTTCGCGTTGTGATCTCTGAATCCGTCACGGCGCGACGAGCGCCTCACTTCCCCGTCCATATCGGTTCGCGCTTTTCCACGAAGGCGTTGACGCCGAGGCGAAAGTCGTCGCTGTCGTAGCATGCCCGCACGAGATCGTCGCCGTCCGGCAGGCCGGCCTGCAGGATACGGCGGATCGCCTCCTTGCTCACGCGCATGGTCGCAGGTGCATGACTCGCAAGGCGCGCTGTCAGTTCGGCAACGCGCCGGTCGAGGTCGGGCGCCGCCACGATCTCGCTGAGGAACCCGCCCGCCAGCGCCTCCTCGGCCGACAGATTTTCCGCCAGCAGTAACATCCGCTTGGCGCGCGATGCCCCCAGCGCCGCGACTAGGCGCGCATAATTCGCAATCGACAGGCAGTTGCCGAGCGTGCGTGCGATCGGGACGCCGAAGCGCGAGCCGGGTGTCGCGATGCGAAGATCGCATGCCGCCGCGATCGCGAGGCCACCGCCGATGGCAAATCCTTCGATCACCGCCAGCGTCGGCAGCGGGAGCGCTTCGACGGCGCCGATATAGGCTTCCATCTTCACCTCATAAGCAATGCCGTCGTCGCCGCCGCGAAAGGCTTGGAACTGGGCGATGTCGGTGCCGGCGATGAAGGCCTTGCCGCCGGCGCCGCGAAACACCGCCGCGCGCACGCCGTCGTCCTCGCGGATGCGCGCGCAGGCCTCGCCGAGCTGCTCGTACATGCGCCAGGTCATGGCGTTGCGCGCCGCCGGCCGGTCGAAGATCACCGTGGCAACCCCACCGTCACGGCTGTAGCGCACCTCTCCGTCAGTCATGGGACCTCCGCGCTCGCTCCGCCTCGTCCTGACGAGGCCGCACGCAGGTAAGTATACGCAGCCTGCCCCGGCTCGGCTGTGGAGCGCGACCACCTCGAAGGATGACGGCGGCCCCCGCGCCCTGCTTGGTTCGAGACGGCGCCTCTTCACCATGCGGGCGAGAGAGTTCGCGCGTCAACATCACTTCATCGGCTCGATGTGCGCGACCCAGGGGATGTTGGCGAGGCCCCGCAAATTGTCGGGACTGACATTGCGCAGGCGCATGCGGTTGAGCGCTCCGTCGCGTCCGGCGAACATGCCGTAGTCCCTGATCCGCTCGCTGTGGAAGCGATCCGGCATGAAATCGAGCACCACGACCACATTGCTGGGGCCGGCGGCATCGCGCAGCGATGGATCGAGCCGGTGCGCGGCGGTGGCCCAGCCGTAGAGCTCCTGGCCCCACAGCACCGCTGCGATCAGCACGATGCCGGCGATGAATTTGCGGCCGTCCGGCCCGAGCAGCAACCGGCGCGGGGCGCCATGGTCGCGCGGCACGATGTCCGCGGCGGCGCTCACGGCTGCTCCTTGGCGGCGTCGGTCACCAGGCCCCAGCGCTCGATGGTGCGGCGCTCGATCGGGAGCAGCAGCCAGCGATCCATGGCAATGGCGATGGTGCCGATGATGAGGCAACCGGCGATGATGATGTCGGAACGGTGGTATTCGGCGGCCGCGAAAATCATCTGGCCAAGGCCGTCAGGCGTGCCAACGAGCTCCGCCGCGATCAGCGCACGCCAGCCAAAGCCGAGCCCGGAGCGCGTGCCGGTGAGGATGTAAGGCATTGCGCCGGGAAGAATGACGCTGCGGATGGTCTCCAAGCGCCCCCCGCCCAGCGCCTGCACCCCCTGCTCGAATACTTCCGGCACCAGCTGCACACCCAGCACCGTGTTCTGGAACACGATGAAAAACACCGTGTTCCAGATCAGGAATACGGCGAGCGCGGTGCCGATGCCGAGCCAGCCGATCATCAGCGGCAGCCAGACGATGCCGGAGATGGCGTTGAAGAAGATGACCAGCGGGTTGAGGAATTCGGACACGTTGCGGTAGAGCCCGGCGATGAATCCGCCGACGATGCCGGTGGCGATGCCGACGGACGCTCCGAGGAACAGGCGCCAGAGGCTAGCCTGAACGTTCCTGATGAGCTCGCCGTCGAGCGCAAGCGTCCATACGACGTCGATGACATCGCTGACCGGCGGCAGAGTCGCCTTGTTGGGATGAAGAATGGCGTCCCCGGCCATCCACGCGACCAGGACGAGCACGAACGGGCTCAACGGCAGCAGGCGCCACGCCATCGAACCGAGGCGATCGTGCGCGCCTTCCCGGGCCGGGGTTGCTGGCAGGCTCATGGTGGCAACCTGTCTCTGGCGACCGGGCTCATTTGCGCAGCATCCCCCAGCGCGCCACCGTCAGATTCTCGATCGGCTGAACGATCAGGCGATCGATGACGATGTAGAGGCAGCCGATGACGATCATGCCGACGATGATGCGGTCGATCTGCCCGAAGGTGCGCGCGCCAAAAATGAGGTCGCCGAGGCCGCCCTTGCGCACCAGCATTTCCGCGGCGATCAGCGCGCGCCAGCCGTAGCCCATGCCCAGCCGCAAGCCCACGACGATGCTCGGCAGCGCGCCCGGCAGATAGACGTCGGTGACGAGACGCAGCCGGTGCGCACCGAGCGAGCGTAGCGCCAGCGTGTAGTTCTCGGGGATCGCGCGGACGCCGATCATGGTGTTGAAGATGATCGGGACGATCAGCGAATAGACCACGATCACGAGGGTGGTGACGTGGCTGAAGCCGAACCAGATGATGGCGAGCGGCAACCAGGCGATGCCGGAAATGCTCTGCAGGAAGCGCAGGAATCCTTCGAGCGAATGCGCGGCATAGCGATTGGTGCCGACCGCGAATCCGATCGGCACGCCCACCGCCATGGAGATGAGCGCGGCCATGCCGATCATGGTGAGGCTGGTGCTGGCGTATTCCGCCAATACCCCGTGGGTGGTTAGGTGAACGAAAGCGTCCCACGCCTGCGGCGGCGACACCAAGACGTTGTCGGGATAATCGCCGCTCGCCTTGATCGCCCACCAGATGGCGACGAGGACGGCGAAGGGCAGCAGGATTTTCAACCCGCGCAGGCTTTGCCATGCCACAGCTAGACCCGAGCCCGGCCGCGGCAGCCGCGTCGCGGGAGATGGCGCCACCGTCACGCTCATGACGGCACGGTCATGACTGCGCCCTTGCAACGGCGCACGCGCGACCGCCCGCTCATGCGCGCGCCTCGGCGGGCGCGGCGGGTTGCGCAGCGCTTGCTGCCGCAGCGCCGCGCTCCTCCCGCACCAGCAGCAGCACCTGCTCGACGATGGCCTGCATCTCGCGGTCGATCTTGAAGGATTCCCAACTGCGGCCGCCGAGGTGGCGCTGCGGAATCGGAATTTCCCGCTTGATGCGGCCGGGCCGGCGGGTCATGACCAGCACGCGATTGCCGAGGAAGACCGCCTCGTCCACGCTATGGGTGATGAAGAACACGGTTTTCCTGGTCGCCGCGCAGAGCCGCGCCAGTTCCTCCTGCAGCGTGAGCCGGGTCATCGCGTCGACGGCCGCGAACGGCTCGTCCATCAGGATCACGTCGGGATCGGCGGCCCAGGTGCGAGCCACCGCCACGCGCTGGCGCATGCCGCCGGAAAGCTCGTGCGGATAGCGCTCCTCGAACCCCGTCAGCCCGGTCAGATCGATCAGGCGCTGCACGCGCTGCCCGCGCTCGGCCCGCGGCATGCCGATGATCTCGAGGCCGTGGCCGATGTTCCGCCGCACCGTGCGCCAGGGCAGGATCGCCAGCTCCTGGAAGACGACGCCACGCTCGCGGCCGGGGCCGCGCACCGGCTTGCCGTCGCACTGGATCGTCCCTTCGGTGGGACGGATGAATCCGGCGATCGCCTTGAGCAGCGTGGTCTTGCCGCAACCGCTCGGCCCCACCAGCGTGACGAATTCACCGGCGCGGATGCTCAGCTCGACGTAGTCCGTCGCCTGCACCGGCCCGTCGGCGGTGTCGAAGAAATGCCGGAAGCCGGAGACGACGATCTTGTCTTGCACGCTTGCTTCAGGCCCTGCCATCGTCGTCGTCCGCACGCATGGACGATGCGAAACGATACCCGCCGTCCGGCTGCGGCCCTTCAGCCGAGCTTACCCTTGCAATCGGCCAAGGTCTTCGGCAGCGGCGGCAGATCGGAGAAGAATTCCGGATGCTTCTGGACAACGCGCGCGAACACGGTACCGTCGTAGAAATCCGCCGGCTCGAACGGCTTGTCCTTCTTGAGCAGGCCGGTCTTGATCATCTCGTTGCCGGTGCGCACCAGCCCTTCCATGGTGCAGACCGACAGGCGCGGATCCCATGTGAGATACTTCATCGCGTCGGTCCCGTCGGCGACATTGAGGCCGTCGAGGAAGCGCGTCGCAATCTCGACCGATTGCTTCTGGTTCTTGCGAACGAAGGCGGTGGCCTCCGCCACGCCGGTCGAGAATTTTTCCACGAAATCCAGGTTCTTCTTGATCCAATCCTCCTGCGCGACCACGCCGATCACATCGGTCACCAGGCCCTCTTCGCCGCGGCTGACGACGACGGCATTGGGGCCGAGCTCGCGGATGGTCTGGGCGGTATAGGGCTCCCAAGGCGCGACCGCATCGACCAGCCCCTGCGAGATGGTGATCGGCATGTTCTCGACCGGCACGCTCACCAGCTGCGACTTCGTGATATCGAGATTGTGCTTGCGGAACCACTCGCGCAGATAGACGTCGTTGGTACTGCCGGTCAGGAAGGCGATCTTCTTGCCTTCCATGGATTTCGGATTGTTGGCATCGATGCCGCGATCCTTGCGGCCGATGATGGCGCGCCCTCCCGCCTTGGCGATGTAATCGGCGGCGTTGTAGTAGGGCATGACCCCCTTGAGCATATTGCCGCTGGCGCGCGCCGAGGCGATGGTCGTGGAGAGCGCGGCGTGGCCGAACTGAGCGTCACCCGCCTGCACCGCCTGTACCACCGCCCGGCCGCTGCCGGTCAGCTTGACGGCAACGTCGAGCCCCTGCTTCGCCCAATAGCCGTTCTCGGCCGCCACATAGGCCGGCGTGCTGAACAGGTTGTTGACCACGATGAAGGTGACCTTCTGCTGCGCCTGGGCCGGGCCCGCGAGCGCCGCGCCGGCAACCACTCCGATCCAAAGCAGCGATCGCCTGGAGATCATCACCATGCTCCCTGTTGTTGAATTTCGCACCAACTCTTGCGTGGTCGGCATCTGCCGTGGTCGACATCTGCGTGGTCGACATCTGGGGCTGACGGCCGAGCGGCTCGCGCCATCGCCCGCACCGCGCCTGGCCATCAAAGGCCGACGTTGCGCCGCGGTCAAGCAAGCCGGCAGCGGCATCTTGCCCGGCAAGCGATCGCCATTAGGGACGCCTGCGCCGCCTGATCTCTTTGATCACTGCGCTGTTGTCCAGATCGCCCTCGCCCTGCCGCACGCATGCTTCCAGTACCTCGGCATGGATTTCAAGCAGCGGAAGCCGCTGCTTGACCCGTTCGGCCTGTTCCAGCATCAGGTGGACATCCTTGAGGTGCTGGGTGACGCGGCCCTCGGGAGTGAAGTCGCCGCCGGTCATCTTCGAACCCTTAATGTCCATGACTTGCGAATAGGCGGCCGAGCGGCGTGCGACCTCCAGCAGCGCCCGGGGATCGAGCCCCAGCCGCTCGGCGAACACCAGCCCCTCGGCCATGGCCAGCCGGTTGAGGCCGAGGATGAGATTGACGGCGAGCTTGGCGCGGCCGCCGTCGCCGATCTTGCCGATATGGAAATAGGTCGGGAACATCGCGCGCAAAACCGGCGCGACCTCGGATGCCACCCGCGGATCGCCGCCGATCAGCCCCACTCCCTCGCCGCGGCTGACCTGCCCGCTCGCGCCCGAGATCGGCGTTTCCAGCAGCCGCAGTCCGCGCGGCGCGACACGCCGAGCCAGCGCGGCGATGCGTTCGGGGTCGCACGTGCTCGCACAGAGCACGATCTTGCCGGAACTATCGCCCAGCGCCGGCAACAATTCCCCTTCGACGACCGCCTCGACCTGATCGGTGCTGAACACGGCCAGCACGATGGGATCGCAGTGGCGCGCCACGTCGGCGACGGAGCCGGCAGGATGGCCGCCAAGGCCGGCAAGCATCGCGGTCTTGGCGGGATCGAGATCGAAACCTGCGACCTCGAAGCCGGCGGTCCGCAGGCGATGCGCAAGCGCCTGGCCCAAGAGGCCGATGCCGATCAGGCCGACAGGAAGACGTTCAGACATTTCGGCCGCACCTCACGATGTCATCCCCTCCTCCGTGTCCCCGCCGCTTCCGGTGTCATGCCCGCGCAAGCGGACATCCCGTAGTCACGGGCGGCCGCACTAATATCCCGGTTCCGACGTTCGTATGCCTTCGCCGCACGCGCTAGTCAGTGAGTGACGAGCGCGTGCGTCCAAATCAAGCGAGCGGGGCGATGCCGAGATCGCGTGCGGTCGCGTCAAGGCTGTCGCGCAGCGGCTTGGGCATGGGGATGCCGTTCTGGGTACGATCCTGCCGCTTGAGATGGCTCTGCTCCCCGGGCAGCCAGATGCGCTCGACCCCCGGCAGCCGTTCGGCTTCCCGCATGGTCCGAATCGCGGCGTCGACCTGCCGCTTGAACATGGCCGGCGGCGCGAAGGCTTCGACCGACACCGCGACGATCGCATGACCGGTATTGGTCGCCTTGCCCTGCTCCTTGACGAAGTCGATGACCTCCCGCCCAAACGCCGCGCCATTGAGCGTGCCAGCCAGAAGCCCGATGATCAGGCTCAAGCCGTAGCCTTTGTAATCGCCGATCGGAAGCAGCAGGCCTTCTTCCGCCCGCTTGGGATCGGTGAGCGGCTTGCCGTCGCGGCCGATCATCCAGCCGACCGGCATCTCCTCGCCGCGCTGCATCTTGAGGCGCACCTTGCCGAAAGCCGCGACCGTCGGCGCCATGTCGAGCACGATCGGCGGCTCCTGCTCCGCCGGGATCGCGATGGCGAGTGGATTGGTGCCGAGCAGGTTCTCGGTCGCGCCCCAGGGCGGCAGATGGTTGTTGCTGCCGACCGCGAGATAGAGCCCAATCATGTCATGGGCGAGCGGCATCGTGGCGTAGAGCGCCGCCGGGCCGGCATGGTTGCTCATGCGTGCACCCACCCAGGCGACGCCCGTCCGCCTGGCCTTTTCGATCGCGGTCATGGCGGCAAAGCGCATGACCAGATGGCCGATGGCGTTGTCGCCGTCGACCAGGGCGGTCGCCGGCTTCTCCTGCACGATGCGGATATTCGCACGCGGATTGATGCCACCGGCCTTCAGCCGCCGCACATAGAGCGGCAGGCGGATCACGCCGTGGGTGTCGCTGCCGCGCAGGTCGGCCTCGACCATGAGTCCGGCGACGATTTCCGCATCGCCGGACGCAAGGCCGGCGGCTTCGAAGGCGCGCGTGATGAAAGCCGCCAGCGCCGCCGCCGCGACCCGCGGCACATCGGCCGTCGCTGGTGCTCTGGATTGTGTTGCAACGTCTCCCGACATGTCCACTCCGATCCCTTCCGCTGCCGTTATCTCATCCCGATCGCACGGCAATTACAACCTGTCCGAACGGGTCACCTCCGCCACGAGATCGGCGCTGATCCCGTCGAGCCGCGCGGCCCCGCACAACGCCATGGTGCGCACGAGCTCGGCGCGCAGGTGATCGAGCACCGCGCGCACTCCCTCGGCGCCGTCGAGCGCGAGCCCCCAGATCACGGGGCGTGCGACCAGCACCGCGCGGGCGCCGAGGGCGAGCGCCTTGACGATGTCGGTGCCGCGGCGGATGCCGCCGTCGACATAGAGCTCGGCCCTGCCGGCGACGGCCGCGGCGACCTCCGGCAGCGCATCGGCGGTGGCGACGGTGCCGTCGAGGTGGCGGCCGCCGTGGTTGGAGACGATGATCGCCTTCGCGCCGGCTTCGACGCAGCGCGCGGCATCGTCGCCGCGCAGCACCCCCTTGACCACCACATCGAGGGGCGAGCGGCGCACCAACCATTCGAGATCGCGCCAGGTCGCCGGAAACGTCACTGTACCGGTATGGCCTGCCTTGTAGGAATGCTGCGCAATGGGTTGGCCCGGCAGATTGACGTTGCGAATCTCGGGCGACGGCGCGAGCGGCATGCGCGCCGCGCGCGGGCTCGAGCCGTAAACCGGCTGGTCGACCGTGAGCACGACGGCGCGGAATCCGGCCGCCGCTGCGCGGTCGATCAGATGCTCCGTCAGCGCGCGGTCGGGCGGCAGATAGAGCTGGAACCAGCGCGGCGCGGCAGGTTCCGCCGCCACGTCCTCGATGCTGACGGTGGATGTGGTCGGCAGAACAAAGACGGCTCCGGCCAAGGCGGCGCCGCGGGCGGTGGCGCGCTCGCCGTCGGGATGGAAGAGTTTATGCCGCCCAAAAGGGGCGACCATGATCGGGGCCGCGCAGCTCGCGCCGAGTACGCTGACGGCGGTGTCGGTCCCGGTGATGTCGTTGAGCACGCGCGGACGCAAGCGCAGCCGCCGCCAAGCGGCGACGTTCGCGGCCAGCGTGATCTCGTCGTCGGCGCCCGCCGCCGCAAAGGCGTAGGCGCCGGGCGAGAGCCTGGCGCCGGCTTTCTCCTCGAGCGCGTCGAAATCGGCGCTGTCCAAGTTCCCCTCCCTCGCCATCGCGCTCTTTAGGGCCGCGTCGCACCGCAACGCGATCTGCCGCCGATCTTGTCCTTTGACGCCGGCCATGTCCTTATACCCGCCGCGGCTCGCCTCCGGCTGGAATCCCATCATCGCATGGCTCGCTATCGCGTCACGGTCGACACCGGAGGGACATTTTCCGATTTCGTCTACCTCAACGAAGCGACCGGCGAGATATCGATCGCCAAGGTACCGTCGACGCCGGACGACCCGTCACGCGCGATCCTGGCAGGAATCGAGGCGCTCCTCGCCGGTAGCGTAACAGCTGCCGAGATCGGGTATTTCTGCCACGGCACCACGGTCGGCACCAACGCGCTGCTCGAAGGCAAGGGCGCCGCGACCGGCTTGCTGGTGACGGAAGGCTTTCGCGGCATCTATCCAGTGGGCGAACAGGCGCGGCCCTACGGCCCGGCGATCTTCGACGTCATGTACGACAAGCCGGCAACGCTTGTGCCCGAGCACCTCACCGGCGAAGTGAAGGAGCGCGTGGATTTTCGCGGCAATGTGCTGCGCCGGCTCGACGAGTCATCGCTGCGCGACACCGTGCGCGAGCTCAAGGCGCACAGCATCGAGTCGGTCGCGGTATGCCTGTTGTTTTCGTTTCTGCATCCCGAGCACGAAGCGCGCGTGCGCGAGATCGTGCTCGAGGAAATGCCGGCTTGCAGCGTGTCGCTCTCCTGCGAAGTGCTGCCGCAGATCCGCGAATATTATCGGCTGAGCACGACCGTCATCAACGCCTATCTGCAGCCGATCCTGGCGCGCTATGTCGCGCGATTGGACCGTCGTCTCTCCGGCGCGGGCATCGCGACACGGCAGAAATACATCATGCAGTCGAATGGCGGCATGGCGACATTCGCCGCGGCCGCGCGTCGCGCCGTCACCACCGTGTTGTCGGGGCCGGCCGGCGGCGTCATCGCGGGCGGGCTCGCCTGCCGCATCGGCAACTTCCGAAACATCATCACCTTCGACATGGGGGGAACGTCCTGCGACGTCGCCCTGATCAAGGACGGCGAACCGCTGTTGGCGAGCCGCGGAAAAATCGAAGGCCGCGATCTGGCCGTGCCCATGCTGGACATCAACACGGTCAGCGCCGGCGGCGGCACCGTCGCGACCGTCGACCGCTTCGGCGTGCTCCAGGTCGGGCCGCACAGCGCCGGAGCGGTGCCGGGGCCGGCTTGCTACGGACGCGGCGGCAAGATGCCGACCATCACCGACTGCAACCTGGTGCTGGGCTATCTCGGCGAGGACAATTTTCTGGGCGGGCGGATGCGGCTCGACGCCGCGCGCGCGCGCGCCGCGGTCGACGCCGAGGTGGCGCGCCCGCTCGGCCTTTCCGTGGTGCAAGCGGCTGAAGGCATCGTGCGCGTCATCGACGCCAAGATGCAAGAGGCGATCAAGGCGATTTCCACCATGCGCGGACATGACCTGCGCGATTTCATGCTGCTCGCCTTTGGCGGAGCAGGTCCCGTCCATGCCGGCGGCATCGCCCGCGACCTCGGCATGGCCGGCGTGCTGGTGCCGCTCTATCCGGGTGTATTTTCAGCCATCGGCTTGCTGATGTCCGACGTCAAGCACGACTATATCCGCTCCCGGCTGACGGCGCTGAGCGAGGTCACTCCGGAAACGGCGAACGGCCTGTTCGAACGGCTGGTGGCGCAGGCGCTCGAGGAATTGCACGGCGACGGCTTTGCGCCCGATCGCATCCGCATCGAACGCGCGCTCGACATGCGCTATGCCGGCCAGGGATACGAGATCGCCGTCCCTTGCCCCGCAGGACGGTTGCAGGCAGCCGATTTGAAGCAACTGCGCATCGCCTTCGACCACCAGCACAGGACCATGTTCGGCCATATGGCGGCGGAGGAGCCGGTCGAGATCGTCTCCTACCGCGTGCGCGGCATCGGCCTGGTGCCGCCGGTCGAGATGCCGAAATTCGAGCGTGCCTGTACCCCGCTCGCATGTGCCCAGCGGCAGGTGCGGCGGGTGCGGTTCGAAGGCGACGACGTGGACTGCCCCGTCTATCAACGCGAGCGGCTGGATGTCGGACTGACCTTGACCGGCCCGGCCATTCTCGATCAGCTCGATTGCACCACCGTGATCTGTCCCGGCCAGACCGCGCGGGTCGACGAATGGAAGAACCTGATCGTGACACAGGAGGCGAGATAGTGGTTGTTGTCGCTCCGGGGCGCCGGAGACAGGATCGGTAGCCATGCCCATCGACGCCATCGACCTCGAAGTGGTGAAGGCGAGACTCTCCGGCATCGTGCAGGAGATGCAGAACTCGCTGTTTCGCACCGGCTTCTCCACCATCGTGCGGGAGTCGCAGGATGCCTCCTGCGCGCTGATGGACGCGAACGGCGAGGTGGTGGCGCAGCACGTTGTGCTGCCGCTGCATATCGGCGCGTTTCCGGCCTGCACCGCCGCCGTCATCGATGCGTTCCGCGGCGACATCGCCGAAGGCGACGCCTTCATCATCAACCATCCCTATCACGGCGGCAGCCCGCACGCGCCGGACATTGCGGTCATCACGCCGGTGTTCGTCGACGGCGCCCTGTTCGGCTTTGCCGGCTCGATCGCGCATAAGAGCGACATCGGCGGTCCGGTGCCGGGCAGCTGCTCCGGCCAGGCGCGGGAGATCTTCAACGAGGGCCTGCACCTTCCCGCCGTGCGCTATCAGCGGGGCTATCGCGAGAACGGCGACATCGCGCGGCTCATCGGCGCCAACAGCCGCACGCCGGAACTCGTGCTGGGCGACATCCGCGGGCAGCTCGGCGCCGACCGACTCGGCGAGAAGCGGCTCAACGAGCTCGTCGGCAAATTCGGCCGGGAGAAAATCCTCGCCGCCTTCGAGCGCGTGTTCGCGATGTCGGAAGGAAAGCTCAGGGCGGCCGTGGCCGAATGGAAGGACGGCCGCTTCGAGGCCGAGCGGTTCGTCGACGACGACGGCATCGACCTGGAGCAGCCGGTGCGCATCCACGTCGTCGTCGAGAAGACCGGCGACCGGCTCCATTTCGATTTCAGCGGTTCGGCCGACCAGACCAGGGGGCCGGCCAATATCCGTCCGCCGTTGGTGCAGGCGGCCTGCGTCTACGCGCTGATTTCGCTGATCGATCCGAACACGTATGTGTCGAGCGGCCTCGCCCGTGGCTTCACCATGACGGCGCGCGAAGGCAGCGTGCTCAATCCGCGCTTCCCCGCGCCGGTCAACACCTACAACCCCACCATCCATGCGCTAGTGGACGCCATTTTCGACGCCATGAGCCGGATCGTGCCCGGCAAGGTGCGCGCGGACGGCAGCGGCAGCCGCTCCATCATTCTCGGCGGCCGCAACACCTATACCGGCAAGGGCTATGTGCAATACGAGATCATCGCCGGCGGCGCCGGTGCGCGCGCGGGCAAGGACGGCATATCGGGCATCACGGTCAACCAGAGCAACGCTAAGATCGCGCCGATCGAGATCATCGAGAGCGAGTTTCCCACCCGCGTCACGCGCTTCGAGCTGATCCAGGATTCCGGCGGCGCCGGCGAGTTCCGTGGCGGGCTCGGGATCCGCCGCGAATATCTCAACCTCGCGGATGCACGGTTCTCGATCCGCTCCATGAAGCACATCATCCCGCCGAATGGCTGCGCCGGCGGCGCGAGCGGCCGCCCCGGCAGCATCTGGATCAACCCCGACACCAGCGAAGCAAAGCGCCTGCCCACCCGCTATGCGGACTACCCCCTGCGCGCCGGCGACGTCTTCCGGCTCGACACACCGGGCGGCGGCGGATATGGCGATCCGCTCGCCCGCGATGCCGAGCGCGTGCTCGCCGATGTGCGCGAGGGCGCCGTGTCGCGGGAGGCGGCCGAGCATGGCTATGGCGTCGTGATCGGACGCGAAGGGCAATCATGGGCGCTCGACCAAGGAGCGACGCAAGCGCGGCGGGCGCGGATGCGTGCGAGGCAATGATTCTAGATCTGAGCGAGCGGTTTTCCTTTCGCGTCGTCGTCCCCGCGCACGCGGGGACCCATATTCCAGAGGCCGGTGGTTATGGGTCCCCGCTTACGCGGGGACGACAGCAACGAACTAATCATTCGAAGCTCATGTGAATTCCCCCGAGGTCCATATGGCTGATACAAGCAATCCGGTGAGGCGCACCGGCGTGATCGGGCTCGGGGCCATGGGGGCGCAGATGGCGCGGCATATGGCGCGCAAGGGCTTCATCGTCGCCGGGTACGACATCGACGTCGAAGCCATGCGGCGTGCGGCCGAGCAAGGCGTGCGGACGTGCCTCTCCGCGGCGCAGGTCGGCGACCATGCCGAAATCGTCATCGTCATGGTGGCGACCGACCAGCAGGTGGAAGACGTCATCGGCGGATCCGGCCTGCTCGATCATCTCGGCCGCGACTCCGTCGTCTGCATTGCCAGCTCCTGCGCACCGGAGACCTGCCGGCGTATGGAGAAGATCGCCGCCGTGCACGGCATCGGCGTGCTCGACTGCCCGGTCGTGCTGGGACAGGAGGCCGCCAATAACGGCACCGTGACCGCTTATGTCGGCGGCGAGGAGCGCTGGCTCGCCCACGCCAGGCCGGCGCTGGCGGCGTTCAGTGCCCAGGTGCTTCATCTCGGTCCCGTCGGCACGGGCCAGATCGCGAAGACCGTCAATAACATGCTGCTGTGGGCGTGCATGGCGGCAAACTTCGAATCGCTCGCCCTCGCAAAGCAGCTCGGCGCCGATATTCCGCGTCTGGTCGAGGCGCTCGGCCACGGCAGCGGCGCCAATTGGTCGCTCTCCCGCTGGGGCAAAAGCACTGGTAAATGGGCGGAGAAGGACATGGACGTGGCGCTGGAACTGGCGCATCACGCCAAGGTGCCGATGCCGCTCGCCGCGCTGGTCGATCAACTGATGAAGCACATCAATCAGGACAAGATGAAAGCGCTGCTGTCGTGAGCGGTCCGCGACGCCGTCGTATCGCGGGAAAAGCAATGGAGCGGCAATATGGAGCGGCAATGATGAGACGGCTGATCTTCGCGATTGCCATCACAATGTTGGCCGCGACCGCTGCCGCGGCGCAGCAGAGCATGACCAAGGTCCGCGTGGCCTATGACGGTTTCTCCATGACGTCGGGGCCGCTGATCTACGCCGACAAGCAGGGCATCTTCAGGAAATTCGGCCTCGATATCGAGCCCGTCTTCATCGGCGGCGGCTCGATGCTCACGCAGGCGGTGGTCGGCGGCTCTGTCGACATCGCGCAGAACGGCTATACCCCCGCGCTCTCCGCGGCGGTGCAAGGCGCCGACATCGTCATCGTCGGCGGCATCTCGAACAAGCTGCCGTTCCAGCTCGTGGTCAAGACGTCGATTGCCGGCGCCGAACAGCTCAAGGGCCAGAGCGTCGCGATCAGCCGCTACGGCTCATCGACCGACACGGCGGCGGATTTCGCGCTGGCGCACCTCAAGCTCACGCGCAGCGACGTCAAAGTCCTGCAGCTCGGCGGCGCCGCCACGCGCATCGCGGCGGCGATGAGCGGACAGATCGCCGGCACCATGGAGCAATATCCCGACACCGCGGAGCTTTCGCAGCACGGCTTCCACGTGCTGGTGGATGTCACCGACATTGCGGGCGACTACCCCAACACGTCCTATGTGACCAGCCGCAGCTTTCTCAAGAGCCGGCCGGATGTGGTGAAGACGTTCTTGATGGCGATGGCGACGGCGGTGCACGAATACAAGACCAATCCCGCGGTCGCGATCCCGCTCTCGCAGAAGTTTCTGCAAGTGAAGGACGCGGCGAATGCGAAGGCGGCGTACGACGCCTATGTCAAGATCTATCCCGACGACCTCAAGCCCTCGCTTGCCGGCATCGCGCTGGTGCTCAAGGAGATCGCCAAGAAGGAGGCCAAGGCTGCGACCATGACGCCGCAGCAGTTCGTGGACACCAGCGCCCTCGATGAGCTCGCCGGCGAAGGCTTCTTCGAGAAGCTGCGGGCGGCGAACTGACGGGCATGTTATGGAGGCGACGGGCCGAGCGAAGCTGGAGGTACGCCGCGTTTCGCTCGATCTCGACAACGAACGAACTGGGCAATCGCTTGCGGTCCTGTCCGACATCGACCTTGCGGTGTTCGAAGGCGAGCTCGTTTCCATCGTCGGACCGTCCGGTTGCGGCAAGTCGACGTTCCTCAACGCCGTCGACGGTCTCATCCGGGTGACGTCCGGAGCGATCCTGGTCAACGGCCGCGCGGTGGACGGGCCGGGGCCGGACCGCGCGATGGTCTTCCAGCACGACAGTCTGTTTCCCTGGCGCACGGTGCTCGAGAACGTAATGTATGGGCTCGACCTGCAGGGCAGGCTGGCCAGGACCGAGCGGCGGGAGCGCGCGCGGGCGCTGGTGGAACTGGTCGGGCTCGCCGGCTTTGCCGAGCACTATCCGCACGAGCTTTCCGGCGGCATGCGCCAGCGGGTCAACATCGCGCGGGCGCTGGTGGTGGAGCCGCAACTCCTGCTGCTCGACGAGCCGTTCGCGGCGCTCGACGCCCAGACCCGCGAATTCATGCAGGTGGAGCTGCTGAAAATTCTCGCGCGCGCCAGAACGACCGCGCTGTTCGTCACCCACCAGATCAGCGAGGCGGTGTTTCTCTCCGATCGCGTCGTCGTATTCTCGGCGCGGCCCGCCCGCATCAAGGACGTCATCGCGGTCGACCTGCCGCCGGAACGCTCTTTGACGCTCAAGCATCAGCCGGCCTTCGTCGAGCTCGAGCAGCGCATCTGGCGGCTGATCGAGCAGGAGGCCGCCGCGACCGGCATGCTGACGGTGGCGTGAAATCGAGCATGGACGTCTCGACCACAACGAAGGAGAAGCACGTCGCGGCCGGACCGAGGCCAATCGCGGCGCGATCGTTCAGGAAGCGGCACGAGCACGGGCTGCTCGGCACCATCTCCATGCTCGTGTTCCTGGCGTTCTGGGAAGCGTCGGTCGCATTCGGATGGGTCAATCCGCTGTTCACCAGCTCGCCGACCCGCATCGTGCGAACGGCAATCGAGATGTTCGCCGACGGCAGCATTCTCGTCGACATGCAGGTGTCGGGATACGAATTCATCGTCGGCTACGGCGCGGCCGTCGTCATCGGCGTGCCGCTCGGCATCCTCATGGGCTGGTACGGCCGGGTCGACGCCGTGCTCGATCCGTTCGTGTCGGCGCTCTATGCCACCCCGCGCATCGCGCTCCTGCCGCTGGTCATGATCTGGTTCGGCATCGGCCTGATGTCCAAGGTCGCGATCGTGTTTCTCGGCGCCATCTTCCCGATTCTGGTGAACACCATCACCGGCATGCGCACCGTGAACGCCGACTTCGTCAAGGTCGCGCGCTCGTTCGGCTCCAACGACCGGCAGATGTTCCTCACGGTGGCGCTGCCGTCCTCGGTGCCGCTGCTGCTGAGCGGCCTGCGTCTGGGGCTCGGACACGCCCTGGTCGGCATCGTGGTCGGAGAAATGTACGGCGCCACCCACGGGCTAGGCTTTTTGATCGCCACGGCGGGCGCGCGCTTTCAGACCGACCAGGTGATGGTCGGCATCATCATCATCGCCACGGCCGGCATCGCGCTGACCGGGTTGCTGCGCCTGGTGGAGCGGCGCTTCGAGCGCTGGCGCCCGAGCGTAGGGGGATGAACTGCTCCGCCGTTTGCCGGGCGCAGCACGGCACGTAGCGCCTTGGCCCGGGGTGGGGCGCCGCCGGATCGGGGATCGTAACGAATTCCGAGCCCGGAACGGTCCCGGGTCTGCAGCGCAGCATTCGCCATGGCCGGAGACGGGGGTAGACGCCTCAAGGCTTCATGCTGCGCTGCGCCCGGGACCCAAACTGCCTACGCCCGTTTCGCCTTCTGGCGCTTGAACGCGCCGAAGCCCGGCCGATAGCTCTTGTCGTCGAGGAACTGCTTCATGCCCTGACCACGGCTGTCTTCCTTGTCGACAAACCGCAAGGCATCGCTCTTGGCGTTGAGGTAGTCCGACGCCTGCGGCTCGTTCATGAAGCGCACCGCGCGCAGCGCCTCCTTGGTATAGCGCAGCACCGCCGGGCTCTTCTCCATCAGCTTTTTCGCCAGCTTGATCGTTTCTTCCTTCAGCGTCGCCTTGGGGTAGGCAAAGTTGACGAAGCCGATCTCCTTCGCCTTCTTGCCGTCGAACGTGTCGCCGGTGAGCGCGTAATACATGCCGTCGCGGAAGTTCAGAGTCTGCGCCACGTTCCATGACACGATGCCGCCGGGAAGGATGCCCCAGTTCACCTCGGACAGGCCGAACACCGCCTCGTCGGCGGCCACCGCGAGATCGCAGGCGCAGACCTGCGTGAAGCCGCCGCCGAAGCAATAGCCGTTGATCATGGCGATGGTCGGCTTCGGGAAGGTGGACAGCTTCTGCCAACGCCACTGGTTCGAGGCACGACTGGCTTTGCGGCGCAGCACCGGATCGGCGTCGCCGCCACGGAAATAAAGCTTGATGTCCTGGCCGGCGCAGAACGCTTCGCCCGCCCCGGTCAGCACCAAAACGTCCGTCTCGCTGTCGACCGCCAGCTCGTCGAGCGCATCGTCCATGTCGAGATGGAGTTGCGGGCTCATGGCGTTGCGCTTGTCCGGCCGGTTCATGATCAGCCAGGTGATGCCGTCCTGTTTCTCGATCAGGACCGTCTCGTATTTCTTCGTTGTCACAGTTGTCTCCTCACATTGGTTCAAGCGAAATTCTATCGATCGGGGCAATTCAGGTCGAGCAGTTGCGGCGGACGAAGCGCCGGTCTGCCGTGCCCTGATGCAAAGACGCTGGGATCGTCGCCATCAGCATGGACCATATCAGCCGGGGCGCCGCAAGCTCGGCGTCCCGACGCTGGCAGCGCGCCCTATTCCGCCGCGACCCGCGGCGGTTCGAAGCCGCGATAGTCCCGATCGGTCAGCGTCCTGATCGCCGGCATCACCTCCGACGCGAACAGCCGCATGTTCTTTTCCGTGAGGGATCCCGGCAGAGTCCCGAACTGCAGCATGCAGATGAATTCCTGGAAGCCCATGAGGTTGTGGCACTCGCAAATGCGGCGGCGCACCGTGTCCGGGCTGCCGCAGATCATGATCCCGCGCTCGATCAGATGCTCGATCTTCACGCCGCCCTTGTGACCGCGCTTGTGCGCGAGCGCGCGTTTGAGCGATTCCGGCGACATGTAGCCGGGCGGGAAGAACATCAGCTCGGACTGCTTGGGCAGGAAGATGTTGAACAACGCCTCGATGTGCTCGCGCGCCTCGGCCACAGCCTGCTCATCCGTCTGCGCGACGTAGACCGGTGCGCACCAGCCGATGCGGTCGGAGGACGCCTCGTAGCCGTAACGGCGCTGCGCCAGCTCGCGGTAGAGGTTGAGATAGCGCGCCACCGATTCCGCCGGGCTGTAATTCTGCAGATAGACGTATTTGCGGTCGGGATGGGCGGCCCATTCGATGGTCTCGACGCTCCCCATCGAGGGACACCAGATCGGCGGATGCGGCTGCTGGAACGGCCGCGGCCACACGTTCACGTATTCGCAGTGATAGTGCTTTCCTTCGAAAGCGAAGGGACCAGGCTCGGTCCACGCCCGCACCACGAGATCATGCGCCTCCTGATGCCGCTCCAGCGAGTAGACCGGGTTGGTGCCGAACGAGAAATATTCCGAGCCGACGCCGCGCACGAAGCCGCTGATCAACCGCCCGCCGGTGATGACGTCGAGCATCGCATGCTCCTCGGCCAGGGTGAGCGGATGCTGGCGCAGGCAAAACGCATTTCCCAGAATGGCGATGCGGCAGCCGCGCGTGCGCCGCGCCAGCGCCGCAGCCATGACCACGGGCGACGGCATGAGCCCATAGGCGTTCTGATGGTGCTCGTTGACGCATACGCCGTCGAAGCCGAGCTCGGCGCAGAGCTCGAGCTCGTCGAGATAGCGGTTGTAGAGCGCGTGGCCCTTGTGCGGATCGTAATAGCTGTTGGGAAGGACGATCCAGACCGTGCGGTACGTATCCTTCACGCCCGGATCGAGATCGGCATAGGGCATCAGGTGAAAGCTCATCACCTTCATGACGGGCCGCCTTCAGTTGCGCAGGAACGTCTGCATTGCCTCCGCGACCGTACCTGCACGTTCGACGTGCGGCAGATGACCGGCGTTGGGAATCATGGTGAGCGTCGATCCCGGAATCAGGCGGTGAAACGCCTCGGCATAGGCCGGAGGAATGATGCGGTCCCGCTCGCCCCAGATGACGTGGGTCGGGACGTTGACCCGATGCAACCAGCGCTCCAGCCGCGGATTGAAGAAGCGCGGCTGCCATCCGAAGCGGGCGCTGGCGATGCGGTTGAGAATGGCGAGGTCCTGGTATTTGTCGGCGCCGGCGCGCAGCGCCGCTTCCTCGCCGATCTTGGGGTCGGCGTAGGCGAGGCGCGCCTGCTCCTCCGGGTCGATCATGAAAATGTCGGTCTTGGGAACGCCTTTGACGTGGATGCCGGCGGCGGAGATCAAGGTCAGGCTGCGCAGGCGCGCCGTCGAGCGCACCGCCATTTCGAGCGCGATCCAGCCGCCGAGCGACTGCCCGACGACGTGAACGCCGGAAAGCCCGAGCGCTTCCATGGCATCGAGATAGAGATAGGCCACGTCGGAGATATCATCGATCCAGGCCGGCACCTCGGAGGCGCCGAAGCCGGGGTGATCGGGAACGACGACGTCGAAGCGTTCCGCCAGCGTATCGAGGATCGCCGGCCATTCCGCGAGCCCGTCGGTGCCGTGCAGATAGAGCAACGGCACGCCCTTGCCGTCGCGCGCAAAGCTGAGCTTGCAGCCGCTGAGCTCGATCGTCTGCCTGACAAATGCCATCGTCCACCCTGCGGTCCCGGTTCGCCCTCAAAAAGGGTAGGAGAGGTCGGCACGCCGCTCAAACATTTTCTCGGGGCACGATGCCGATCTCCGGTTGCGTCTTGCGCCTCGACCTTGCCGTCCGCGATGCCCCATCACAACGACGCGCGGCAGGATCACCTTGCGGTCGGCGCAAACGCTGCGCCCGACGAGCTCGGCGCGCACATGGGCGTTTAACACCGCACCTGGTTTTCGTCGTTCATGGAAGCCTCCGAAGGTTTTTCCCGTTAAAGCACATCCCCAAGCCATGCCGACCGCCCATCCCCTCAACCTGAAAACGCGCCGGGCTCATGATTGCCGAATACCGCGATACGGCGCGTGTCGATGCCGATCCACACGATCGTGCCGCGTGTGAGATCGGCTTGCGGGCGGGCGAGCACGCGCAGCGCGCTGCCGCCGCCGACATCGACCTCGTATTCGACGTTGCTGCCTTGAAAGGCCAAGGCGGTAATCCGACCCGGGAGCGTGTTGAGCTCGTCGCCGGGCCGCCGCGCGGCAATCGTCAGGTTTTCCGGCCGCAGAACCACGTCGACCGTTGTGCCCGGCCGGTGCTCCGTGACCAGCACGAGGTGATGTCCGCAGCTTTTGAGTGAGATCCTGACCCTGCCCTGGCAGTCACGCTCCTCGACCCTGCCCGAAAGCACATTCGCGGCGCCGAGAAATCTGGCGACGAACAGGCTCTTGGGCCGGTCATAGATATCGGCCGGCCCGCCCTCCTGGACGATGCGGCCCTGATCCATCACCGCCACGCGGTCGGCGAGCGAGAGCGCCTCGACCTGGTCGTGGGTCACGAACAAAGCGGTGATCCCGATTTGGCGGATGAGCGTTGCAAGCTCCCGGCGCATGCTGTCGCGCAACCGGGCGTCGAGATTGGACAACGGCTCGTCGAGCAAGAGCAGGCTTGGCCGGCGCACGATCGCCCGCGCCAGCGCCACCCGCTGCTGTTGCCCGCCGGAGAGCCGCGACGCCGACCGGCGCGCCATGGTTTGCATGCCCACGAGCGCGAGCACGTCCGCGACTCGTTTGTCGATCTCGGCGCGCGCGACGCGCGGGCGCGCGACTTCGAGCGGATAGGCGACGTTGTCGAAGACATCGAGATGCGGCCAGATCGCGTAGGACTGAAACACCATCCCGATGGAGCGTTCGTGCACTGGAACGAAGATGTCCGCGTCCGAGACCACGCGCCCCCCGATCGCGATCGCGCCTTGCTCGGCCTGCTCGAGACCCGCGACGCAGCGCAGAATCGTGGTCTTGCCGCAACCGCTTGGCCCCAAGAGGGCGTAGCATTGCGCTTGCGCCACGGAAAAGCTCACGTCGTCGACCGCCTTGACCGCGCCGTCGGCGGTGACGAAAGATTTCGCGAGCCCGGTCACAGTCAGCATGGTTATTCCGCGAGCGCGCGCCGCGCGAGCGTACGCCGTGCAACGAAGACGACAGGCAACACCACCGCGACAATGATCGTTGCGAGCGCGGCGGAGGGCGCCGGCTGGCCGGACTGAAACAACTGCCACAACAGCACCGACAGAACCACGTTGTCCTGGCTGTAAAGCACGAGCGGGAGCGTGAACTCGCGCACGCCGACGATGAAGAGAAGAATAAAGCCAGCGGAGAGAGCAGGCAGCATGAGCGGGATGAGGACACGGCGCTGGGTCGCGATCCAGCGCGCGCCTGAGGCGGCGGAGGCCTCTTCGAGCTCCTTGTCAATCTGCAGGAATCCAGCGCGCGCAAGCCGCGTGGTGGTGGCGAAACGGTAGGAATAGGCGATGACCAAGATCCAAACCGTTCCGTAGAGGCCTATCGGCAGCGACAGATAGAAAAGCATCACGCCGAGCCCCGCGATGACGGCCGGGATTCCGACCGACAGGACCGAGACGAAATCGAGCGCGTGCCGAAGCCTGATGTGCGAACGCGAGATGATCCAGCCGAGCAATGTGCCGATCGCCGTCACGATCAGGGCGGAAGCGAGCGCAACGAGAAAGGTGTTCCTCAGCCCGATCCAGAACGCCCGGTTGGCGAAGAGTTGACGATAGGCCTCGAGGCTGAAATCGACCGCCGTCGCGGAGAGCGGCAGCGCGTAGCCGAAAAGGCTCGTCCATAGCAGCACGGCGGCGGGGAGGATGGCGGCAAGGGCAATATAGATGCTCACCAAGGCGATCGCGGGGTACCGCCAAGAGCCGAGCGGCAGACGCCGCTGCCGGTAGCCTTTCCCGGTCACCGTGACGAAGCTGTCCGCGCGCTTGATCAAGCGGTTGTAGATGAGAAGGAGCAGCACCCCGAGCAGGACGAACGGCAGCGAGAGCGCGGCGGCACCGCCGTAATTGGGCAGGCTCGAAAGCGGGTTGAGCTCAAAATAGATGCGATAGCTGAACACGTTGATCTTCGCCGGCAAGCCGACGATCAGCGGCAGTTCGAACTGCTCGGCGGTAATCAGCGTGACCAAGATCAAGGGGGCGAGAAGCCCCGGCAGTAGAACCGGGAGCGTGACCCGGCGAAACGTGGTCAGCGGCGAGGCGCCGGATGTGCCGCTCGCTTCTTCCAACGCCGGGTCCATGGCGCGCAGCGTGGACGTGAGCAGCAGAAACACGAACGGCGTCGAGGCCAGCGCCTGACACAGGATCAGGCCGCCCATGCTGAAAATATTGATCGGCCCGGAACCTTCCATGCCGAGCGCCGCGCGGATCGCGAGATTGAGCCAACCCGCGTTCGGCCCCATCAGAAAGATCCAGGCGATGGCGAGAACGGGGGTTGGAACCAGCAAAGGAAACAGGATGAGCGAGAACCAGATTTCGCGTCCCGGAAGATCGGTGCGCTCGACCAGCCACGCCAAGCCTAAACCAATCGCGAACACGACGACGACCGTGCCGACCACGAACACGAAGGTATCGGGCAGGATGCGCGTGTGGATGACCGGATCGGTGAACAGCGCGTGGATATGTTCCAACGTCCAGCGCGCGCCGGGCTCGAACGGAAGATAGTCGGCCGGGCCGCGAAAGGCGGCGAACAGCAGCATCGCCAGCGGCACCGCGATCAGATAGATCGCGGCACCGGTGCCGACGGCGAGCACCAGCTTGGCGGTGAGGTCGAGGTTGTCAACTCGCTGCATGGAGCTAATGCCCTGTCCCGGATACGGCGCAGCGCTTTCAGGGATGCGCTATCAGAGGTCGATCCTCAGGACGCGGCTCATGACTTTCCGATTGCTGACCTTCCGACGACTGTCACCTGAATGGGCTCAGCGCGTTTGTCCGGTCAAGATCGCGGCCACTCGGCCGAACAGCGCCTCGCGTGCGGTCATGTTGTCGGGCGTGTCCCACACCACTTGCAGCTTGCCCGAGTGCAGCTTTTTGGCGAGCTCATTGTCCGACGTCGGACCGTAATCCGCCTGCGAGGTCATCTTCAAACGTGCGGCCTTGCCCTCGGCGGTGGCGAGAAAACCCGCGAGCAGGCGGGCGGCGTTCGGATGTGGCGCATTTCGCATGACGGTCACACCGAATTGGCCGACCACGACCGGCTCCGGCACCACCTGACTCACCGGCAGGCCCTCGGCGGCCACGGCGCGTATCAGCAAATCGATCTCCCCGAACGCGTAAACGCGCTCACCCGATTGCAACAGGGATTCGCGCGGCGCCCGCGTGAGCAGAAGATTCATTTTGGCGACGATGTCGCGCGCGAATTGCAGGGCGTTCTCCTCCCCCCACGCCAGGCTCAAACCTCCGATCAGGCGCGGCAGAAGGAACGTGCTGGACGCACCCTTTCCCTGGTAGCGCTCATTCAGAATGTCGATCCAGTGATCGGGGGTATCGGATTCCTTCACCAGCTTGTTGTTGTAGGCAACGGTGTAGACAATGTTGCTGGTGTAGGCCGTCTTGCCGTCGAAGGCGACGTTGCGCTTGTCGATCCCGAACGGCGACCAATCGACGCGCGCCGGCAAATCCCGCTGCATCACCGGCAACGTCCCGGTCAGCGAGTTCTGATAGACATCGACCTGGTGGCGGCCGGCGCGCGCTTCGGCGATCGCCTTCACGGCAATATCGTTGTCGCCGAGGAACTGCACATCGATGCCGGGAAATACTTTTCCGAACGCCGCCGGAATCCACTCGACCTCGCGCCGCTGCGTCCCCCAGATGATGACTTGGCCTTCCTTCTTGGCGGCTGCGTAGAGCTCCTGCACCTTGGGGGGATCGAGTGATTGCGCCGAGGCAGCGCCGGACAGAAGCGCCATTGCGAGTGCGCTCCCCGCGCACAGGACGATTGCGGACCCGAGGCGTGCCATGGTCATCCTCCCCTCGATCGATATGCGACGGTTGCTCCGTCGTTCGTCGAATCAGGCGTCCAACAATTCGGCGGCCTTGGCGTCGTTTCTTTGCATGATGTAGTTGCCGGCTTCGAATACCACCGGCGGCATCGCCGGATCGAAGCTGACCCCGGCGGGATCGCCGCCCGCCGCGACCGTTTCGACTTGGCGCTGCAGCAGACGGCGCAGCATGACGACCCCTTGGTCGCTGGTCGCGAGGTGTTCGTCGGAATGCAAGGTGATCGGCCCCTGCCCGACCTGCGCCTCCCAATCGCCGGGGAATTGCTGATGCTCCTCCGGCGTCAGGTCCGCCCAGAGCTTGCCGTTCATGCGCGAGCGCTTGGCGCCGAGCTCACCCTTGGTCTTGACCTTGCCCGCCACGTAGATGCGGAAATGGGTGTCGTCGATCGGCAACGTCCAACCAAGAGATTCGACGCCTACGTAGCGCTCGACCCGCGGATTGGGGACGACACGCAGCGTCGGCAGCGCGGCTTCCGTTACCCGGTAGTGGACGCGTCCGTCGTCGAGCACGCGCGCCGAAATGGTCTTCACCCCGATCGGCGAATATTCCCACTTCACCTTCGGCATGATCCCCATCTGCGCCACGAACTGCACGCCACTGAACGCGCCATGCAGAATGGGAACGTGAAACGCGTCCGGGACGTTTTCGTAATGTTGCAGCCAGTTGCAGGGCACGATCGTGCCGCCGCCTGAGCCGATGCTGCTGTCGTCGGCCTCGACCATCTCGCCCGGCTCGAGCTTTTCCAGGCACTCATAGCGCGGCACCACGGGCTTCTTCTCCGGCGGCCCCATATAGGCGAAAATCAGCCCGTAGCGCTCCTGCACGGGATACCAGGGCTGGCGCACGCGATCGCGCTTGAGGCCGCCTTCGGGCTCGCAAGGCTGCTCGAGGCAGTATCCCTCGGTGTCGAACAGCCAGCCATGATAGCAGCAGCGAATGCCGCGCTCCTCGATGCGGCCGTAATAGAGCGTGGTGCCGCGATGGCAGCAGCGCGCTTCCAACAGCCCCGCCTTGCCCCGGCCGTCACGAAACAGAATGAGATCTTCGCCCAGCACGCGGACGGGCTTGGGCGTGGCGCCGGCATCCGCCACGAGGCCGATCGGATGCCAATAACGCCGCAGCAATTCACCCATCGGTTTGCCGCGACCGACTTCGGTCAGCGCGGCGTTGTGGGTCGAAGGCTTGCGCGTATACCCCGTGCCGACGTCGGTGGGCTGGGTCGCCATCTCGCGCCTCCCTGGGAAGCCGTCCTCCCGGCATTCTGTTGTCCGCTTCTGCCGGTTGAGAATGAGCCTAAATTTGACAAAGTCAACTCGAGCTGGTTGGACCTTTCCGGTTGCGATAGAGACCTGCCATGGGAAAAGTTCAAGCCAACCGCCGCGGCAACAGCAACCTTGCGCGACGTCCTTCGAGCGCGCGCGGCGCCGAGGTCGGCGCCAAGCCCAGCGATCTCGTGTCCTCGAAGGTGATCAGGCTTGCGAACGTGCTTCGCCGCAGTTCGACCCTGGTCTATCGCCGCAAGTTCGGCCTCTCGCAGGTCGAATGGCGCATCGTTGCCCTGGTCGGAGAACATGCCCCGGTGTCGCTCAATGCCCTTGCGGAGCAGATGGGCCTCGACAAGGGCCAAACCAGTCGCGGCGTGAGCGTGCTCGTTGCCCGGCGCCTGGTGCTGCGCGAATACCGGCGCGACGGCCGCGGCGTACGAATTACGCTTACGGCGCGTGGAGCCGAAATCTACGGTAAGCTGATGACGTCGGCGCTCGAGCGCAACCGCGTGCTGCTCCATGGCATGGACGCGGCCGAGAGGATGCAGTTTTTCGGGATACTGGACAGGCTGACCGGGCTCGCCCGGAGGATTCTCGAGCGAGAACAGAACGCCTGACGCGCTCGGTTCGGGCCGATGGCCTATTCCCTTGAACTCGCTATCGCTTTGGCCGGGGATGCGCCGCTCCTGCAGCCGTGGCGGCCGTGAAATGAATGCACGCGTCCGTGGGCAGCGTCCCGCACATGCGTCTTGCGCGCGAACCCACCTCGCGGACTTGCGATTTCCCTATTAGAATTAAACCAAGCTATTGTTCGGCACCGCGCGCGGATGACCGATGGGTCACCGCCACATGAGCATTATGGCTTCCAATTCAAGCGGCGAACCACCGGAGATTTGCACATGGCTGCTCTCAGCGTGAATGGAACGACGCATCAGGTCGATGCCGATCCCAACACTCCGCTGCTGTGGGTGTTGCGGGAGAATATCGGACTGACCGGCACCAAATACGGATGCGGCATCGCCCAGTGCGGCGCCTGCACCGTCCATGTCGACGGCATCGCGATGCGCTCGTGCTCGGTGCCGTTGAGCGCGGTCGAAGGGCGGAAGATCACCACGATCGAAGGACTGGCGCAGAACGGCACGCTGCACAAGGTGCAGAAGGCGTGGCTCGACCACGACGTGCCGCAGTGCGGCTATTGCCAGTGCGGCATGATCATGGCGGTGGCGGCGCTGCTCAAGGACAAGCCGAAGCCGACCGACGCCGACATCGACGCCAACATCACCAACATCTGCCGTTGCGGCACCTTCCAGCAGGTGCGCGAGGCGATCCACGCCGCTGCGAGCGCGTGAGAAGGAGGCCGCCATGAATTACATGCCGAAGATCGATCGCCGTTCGTTCCTGGTCGGCAGCGCCGCGGTCGGCGGCGGGCTCAGCCTCGGGCTGCGACTGCCGTTCGGTCCCGACGCGGCACACGCCGCCGCGGGCACGCCGGAAGTGAATGCCTGGGTGGTGATCCGCCCGGACGAGACCGTGATCATTCGCATTGCACGTTCCGAGATGGGCCAAGGCTCCCTCACCGGGCTTGCCCAGCTCGTCGCGGAAGAGCTCGACTGCGACTGGTCGAAGGTGGCGACCGAATATCCTACGCCGGGACAGAACGTCGCCCGCAAGCGCGTGTGGGGCGATTATGCCAGCACCGGAAGCCGCAGCATTCGCGAGTCCCAGGACTACGTGCGCAAGGGCGGCGCGGCGGCGCGCGAGATGCTCAAGCAGGCCGCCGCCAACGAGTGGAAGGTTCCGGTCTCGGAAGTGACTGCGTCGAACGGCGTGATCACGCACAAGCCGTCGGGACGCACCACCACCTACGGCAAGGTTGCGGAGGCGGCGGCCAAGCTCGAACCGCCCAAGGATGTGAAGCTCAAGGACCCGAAGGACTGGAAGATCGCGGGCAAGCCGCTCAAGCGGCTCGACACCGCGGACAAGCTCACGGGCAGACAGGTCTACTCCATGGACATCCGGCTGCCGGGGATGCTGTGCGCGGCAGTCAAGGAAAGCCCGGTCTTCGGCGGCAAGCTCAAGAGCTTCGACGCCGCCAAGGTCATGACCATGCCGGGCGTCAAGAAGGTCGTTCAGAGCGGCGATGCCGCCGTGGCGGTGGTGGCCGACACCTGGTGGCACGCCAAGACCGCCCTCGAGGCTTTGCCCATCGTCTGGGACGAAGGGCCGAACGCCAAGGTCTCGAGCGCCACCATCGCCGACATGCTCAAGGCCGGCCTCGATGCCGAGACAAAGTTCGTCGGCAATCAGCAGGGCGACGCGAAGGCGGCAATCGCCGGCGCGGCGAAGAAAGTCGAAGCGGTCTACTCCTATCCGTTTCAGAATCACGCCGCCCTCGAGCCGATGAACGCCACCGCGCTCTATACGCCGGACCGGTGCCAGGTCTGGACCAGTTCGCAGAACGGCGAAGCGGCGCTCGCGGCGGCCGCCGAAGCGGCGGGCCTGCCGGTGGGCAAGTGCGACGTGTACAAATTGCTGCTCGGCGGCGGCTTCGGCCGGCGGGCGCGGAGCGAATACGTCTCGCATGCCGTCCGCGTCGCCAAGGAAATGCCGGGCACGCCGATCAAGCTGATCAAGTCGCGCGAAGACGACACCGCCAACGGCGTCTATCACCCGATCACGCAATGCAAGCTCACCGGCGCCTTCGACGCCGACAACAATCTGACCGGGCTGCACATGCGCATTTCCGGCCAGTCGATCCTGGCGGCGATCGCCCCGGCACGCCTCGCCGAGGGCGGGCGCGATCCGATTGTGTTCCAGGGCCTCAATCCCGGCGGCGCCGAGGGCCAGATCGGCTACACCATCCCGAACCTGCTGATCGACCACGCCATGGTCAACCCTCCGATCCCGCCATGGTTCTGGCGCGGCGTGAACAACAATCAGAACGCCATCTACCTCGAGTGCTTCATGGACGAGCTGGCGCATGCAGCCGGCCAAGATCCCCTCGAATTCCGGCGCAAGCTGATGGCGAAACATCCCAAACATCTCGCCGTGCTCAATGCCGTGGCGGAAAAAATCGGCTGGGGCAAACCAGCCGCGCAAGGCATCTATCGCGGCCTTGCACAGCAGATGGGCTATGGCAGCTACGTCGCTGCCGCGGCGGAAATCTCGGTGACGGGCGGCAACAAGATCAAGATCCATCGCATCGCCGCCGCCACCGATTGCGGCTATGCGGTCAATCCCGCTCAGATCGAGCGGCAGGTCGCAGGCTCGTTCGTCTACGGCCTCTCCGCCTTGTTCTACGGCGAGTGCACCGTCAAGGACGGCCGCATCGAGCAGACCAACTTCCACGACTACAACGTGATGCGCATCAGCGAGATGCCCAAGGTCGAACCGATCGTGATGCCGTCCGGCGGTTTCTGGGGCGGCGTCGGCGAGCCGACGATCTTCGTGGCTGCGCCCGCGGTGCTCAACGCCTACTTTGCCGCGACGGGCAAGCGCATTCGCTCAATCCCGCTGAAGAACCACGATATCTCGTTCGCGTAACGAAAGCGGCGCGGCAGCCTCCTTCGGCTGCCGCGCCGCTTTTTTGAAAACGAATTCAACGCCGCCACGTCATCTCGCGCGGGTGCGGCTCGGGCCCAGCCGGTCGGCGTTTCGCAGCCGGCGCACTACTAACCCTTGAATAGCAGGCCCAATTTATAGACTGCCCGCGTGCGTGGGCGACGCCGCGCGGTCCGGTGCCGATTCGACCTCGCGGACCCGCGGTTTCCATATTAGAATGAAACCAAGCTCGTCATCAGGACAGCGTACGCGGCGCTACCGACGGGTTGCCGCCGCGTCGAAAACATCGCCGCTTGGCGACTCATTGGGAGGACTGCACATGGCTGCTCTCAGCGTGAATGGAACGACGCATCAGGTCGATGCCGATCCCAACACTCCGCTGCTGTGGGTGTTGCGGGAGAATATCGGACTGACCGGCACCAAATACGGATGCGGCATCGCCCAGTGCGGCGCCTGCACCGTCCATGTCGACGGCATCGCGATGCGCTCGTGCTCGGTGCCGTTGAGCGCGGTCGAAGGGCGGAAGATCACCACGATCGAAGGACTGGCGCAGAACGGCACGCTGCACAAGGTGCAGAAGGCGTGGCTCGACCACGACGTGCCGCAGTGCGGCTATTGCCAGTGCGGCATGATCATGGCGGTGGCGGCGCTGCTCAAGGACAAGCCGAAGCCGACCGACGCCGACATCGACGCCAACATCACCAACATCTGCCGTTGCGGCACCTTCCAGCAGGTGCGCGAGGCGATCCACGCCGCTGCGAGCGCGTGAGAGGGAGGCAGCCATGAATTACATGCCCAAAATGAATCGCCGCACCTTCGTCGTGAGCGCGGCCGCCGCCGGCGGCGGATTGGCGCTCAGCCTCGACATCCCGTTCGGCGGACCACAGGTGATCCGCGCCGCCGACGGCACGCCGGAAGTCAATGCCTGGGTGGTGATCCGCCCCGACGACACCGTCGTCATTCGCATTGCGCGTTCCGAGATGGGCCAAGGTACCCTTACCGGGCTCGCCCAGCTCGTCGCGGAAGAGCTCGATTGCGACTGGTCGAAGGTCACGACCGAATATCCCACGCCGGGACAGAACGTCGCCCGCAAGCGCGTCTGGGGCGATATGTCGACGGGCGGGAGCCGCGGCATCCGGATGTCGCACGAATACGTCCGCCAGGGCGGCGCGGCGGCGCGCGAGATGCTCAAGCAAGCCGCGGCCAACGAGTGGAAGGTTCCGGTCTCGGAGGTGAGCGCGTCGAACAGCGTGATCACCCACACGCCGTCGGGCCGCACCACCACCTACGGCAAGGTTGCGGAAGCCGCCGCCAAGGTGGAGCCGCCGAAGGACATCAAGCTCAAGGACCCGAAGGACTGGAAGATCGCGGGCAAGCCACTCAAGCGCCTCGACACCCCTGACAAGATCACGGGCAAGCAGGTCTACGGCGCCGACCTCAGGCTTCCCGGGATGCTGACGGCCGCGATCAAGGACTGCCCGGTGCAGGGCGGCAAGATCAAGAGCTTCGACGCCGCCAAGGTCGCGAACATGCCCGGCGTCAAGAAAGTGGTGCAGGTCGGCGATTCCGGCGTCGCTGTGGTCGCGGATACCTGGTGGCAAGCCAAGACCGCGCTCGACGCGCTCCCGGTCGTCTGGGACGAGGGCGAGAACGCCAAGGTCTCGAGCGCATCCATTGCGGAGTGGCTCAAGGCCGGCCTCGACGCCCCGGAGGCGTTCGTCGGCAATGCCAACGGCGACGCCAAGGCGGCGCTCGCTGGCGCGGCCAAAAAGGTCGAGGCGGTCTACGCCTATCCCTACCAGAACCATGCGTGCATGGAGCCGATGAACGCCACCGCGCTCTATACGCCCGACAAGTGCGAGGTGTGGGGTCCGACGCAAAACGGCGAAGCCGCGTTCGCGGCGGCCTTGGCGGCGTCCGGTCTGCCCGCCAACAAGGTGGAGATGTACAAGATCCACCTCGGCGGCGGCTTCGGCCGACGCGGTGCCTTCCACGATTACACCACCCAGGCCGTCCTCATCGCCAAGCAGATGCCCGGCACTCCTGTAAAGCTATTGTGGTCGCGCGAGGAGGACATGACGCACGGCCGTTATCACCCGGTCATGCAGAGCAAGCTGGTCGGCGGGTTCGATGCCAACAACAACCTGACCGCCCTGCACATGCGGCTTTCCGGGCAGTCGATTCTGGCGGACGTTTTCCCGCAGAACCTCGACAAGGGCAAGGATCCGCTCACGTTCCAGGGCCTGATGCCCGCCGGCACCGAGCACGCGTTCGGCTACTCGATCCCCAACCTGATGATCGATCACGCCATGCGCAATCCGCACATCAAGCCGGGCTTCTGGCGCGGTGTGAACATCAACCAGAACGCCATCTTCCTCGAGTGCTTCATGGACGAACTGGCGCAAGCGGTCGGCCAGGACGAGCTCGAATTCCGCCGCAAGCTGATGAGCAAGCATCCCAGGAACCTTGCCGTGCTCAATGCGGTTGCCGAGCGGATCGGCTGGGGCAAGCCCGCGCCGCAAGGCGTCTTCCGCGGGCTCGCCCACATGAAGGCGTTCAACGCCTACGTGGCGGCGGCGGCGGAGGTCTCCGTCACCGGCGGCAACAAGATCAAGGTCCACCGGATCGTCGGCGCTACCGATCCGACCTATGCTGTCAACCCGGCGCAGATCGACCGGCAGGTCGCCGGCTCGTTCGTCTATGGCCTCTCCGCCCTGTTCTATCAGGAGTGCACGGTCAAGGACGGCCGCATCGAGCAGACCAACTTCGACAACTACAACTCGATGCGCATCGCCGAAATGCCGAAGGTGGAATTGATCCTCATGCCATCCGGAGGGACCGATCCCTGGGGAGGCGTGGGCGAGCCGACGATCTGTGTGGCCGCGCCCGCGGTGCTCAACGCGTTCTTCAAGGCGTCGGGCCAGCGCATCCGGTCGTTTCCGCTCAGGAACCACAACATCCAGATGGCGTGAGACCATCCGGAGCGGCGGCCGCAACGGCCGCCGCTTCATTGTTACAGCGTTAACGCGGGCGAAACCGGCTGGCGTCATGGTCGCGGGCGCCTGCACGGGCTATTTTTTGCCCGTATTGTCCTTTTGAACTAAGTTCGGTGGCGACCATCCTGCCCGGTTTGGAGGCGTGGCAGGTGCGGTCAAGGAGGGGGGATGACGCGTCTTACCGTCAACGGGCAAGCCTACGACGTCGATGTCGATCCCGACACGCCGCTGCTGTGGGTGCTGCGGGATACACTGGGCCTGATGGGCACCAAATTCGGCTGCGGGATTGCCCAATGCGGCGCCTGCACGGTGCACGTCGACGGCAGGCCGGTTCGATCCTGCTCGCTGCCGGTGAGCACGATCGTGGATAGACAGATCACCACCATCGAGGGCCTGGGGCGGAATGGCACGCTTCATCCAGTGCAGAGGGCGTGGATCGATCTCGACGTTCCGCAATGCGGCTATTGCCAGAGCGGAATGATCATGGCGGTCGCGGCCCTTCTCAAGGAGAAACCCAATCCGAGCGACGCTGAGATCGACGCCGGCATCAGCAATATTTGCCGTTGCGGCACCTACCAGCGCATCCGCGCTGCCATTCACGCTGCGGTGGCCCGACGCGTCAGCGGGATGACATCCCCATGACCGTCGGCCCGCAGGTCAACCGGCGCTCATTCCTGGTCAGCGTCGCCGCGGCAGGCGGATCGCTTGCGCTCGGCTTCGAAATCCCGCTCGGCTCGCAGCCGGCTCACGCATCCGCGTCCTTTCGGGAAATCACCGCCTGGATCGTGATCGAGCCCGACGACAGCGTGATCATCCGGGTCGCCAAATCGGAGATGGGCCAGGGCAGCTTCACCGCGCTGCCGATGCTGGTGGCGGAAGAGCTCGGATGCGACTGGAGCAAGGTGGAGGCGGAATTCGCGCCGCCGCATGAGAACCGCAGGCGCGATCGGGTCTGGGGCAACATGTCGACCGGGGCGAGCCGTTCGATCAGCGCATCGCAGGAGGACCTGCGCCGCGCCGGGGCGATCGCACGTACGATGCTCATCGCAGCAGCGGCCGCGCGCTGGAACGTGCCCAGGACCGAGTGCACCGCTGCCAACAGCACGATCACTCACCTTCCGAGCGGCCGTACCGTCAGTTTCGGGAGCGTCGCCGCCGCCGCCGCCGATGTCGCTCCGCCCGCGCAGGTGAAGCTGAAGGATCCGAAGGAATGGACCCTGATCGGCACCCGACAAAGGCGATTCGACGTTCCCGACAAGGTCACGGGCAAGCCGATCTACGCCATCGACGTGCGCCTGCCGAATATGCTGTACGCAGCCATCGTCCAATGCCCGGTGTTCAAGGGCAGGTTGAAGGCTGTCGACGCGACCACGCTCGCCGGCATGAAGGGTGTCCACCGCGTGGTGAAGCAGCCGGACGCCGTGGCCGTGGTGGCGGACAGCTGGTGGCGGGCGAAAAAGGCCGCGGCCGCGCTGGCCGTGACCTGGGACGCCGGTGGTGACGACCGCGAGGTTTCCAGCGCCACCATCCAACAGAACCTGCACGGGGGGCTCGCCGCCAGCGACGCACGCATCGGCCGCAACGACGGGGACTGCGACCGCGCACTGGCGCAGGCGGTCAAGCGGATCGCAGCCGACTATGAGGTCCCCTTCCTCGGTCATGCCACCATGGAGCCGCAGAACTGCACGGCGCATGTGACGGCCGACGGCGTCGAGATCTGGGCGCCGACCCAGGACGGCGAGACAGCGCTTGCGATTGCAGCCGACGCCGCCGGAGTGCCGCCGAGCAAGGTCGTGGTTCACAAGATGATGCTCGGCTGCGGCTTCGGCCGGCGCGGAATTTTTCAAGATTTCATCCGGCAGGCCGTCCTGATCGCAAAAGAGGTGGACCAGCCGGTGAAGCTCGTTTGGACACGCGAGGAGGACATTCGTCACGATTTCTACCGGCCGGTGGCGGCCGCCAGGATGACGGCCGGCCTCGACGCCGGCGGCATGCCGATCGGCTGGACGATCCGGACCGCGGGCCAATCCATCATCGCGGCGGTCTCGCCCCGCGTCATGCAGTTCGGGGTCGACCGGAATTTTCTGCAAGGGCTGCTGGAAGACATGCCCTATGACGTGCCTAACTACCGCGTCGACTACGCCATGCGGAACACGCATGTACCGGTTGGCGTCTGGCGCAGCGTCAACCACTCGCAGAACGCGTTCTTCAAGGAGAGCTTCGTCGACGAGATGGCGCATGCGGCGGGCACCGACCCGTATCTGTTCAGGCGCAAGCTGCTGGCAAAACAGCCCAAAGAGCTTGCGGTGCTCGACGCCGCGGCGCGGCGCGCAGAATGGGGCTCGGCCCTGCCGAACGGAGTGTTTCGCGGCATCGCGCTCCATGGCTCGCAAAACAGCATTTGTGCGCAGGTGGTCGAGGCCTCGGTCGGCGATGACGGTAAAGTGCGTGTGCACCGCGTCGTGTCGGCGATCGACGCCGGCCATGTGGTCAACCCGCTGACCGTCGAAATGCAGACCGAGAGCGCGATCGTCTACGGGCTCACCGCGGCGCTGTACGGGGAAATCACCATCACGCAGGGCCGGGTGGAGCAGTCGAACTTCCACGATTACCCGATGCTGCGTCTGGCCGAGATGCCGCGGGTGGAGACCGTCATCCTGGCGAGCGGCGGGTTCTGGGGTGGCGTCGGGGAAACGCCCGTGCCTCCGCTCGCGCCTGCTTTGTGCAACGCCGTTTTCGCGGCGACCGGCAAGCGCATCCGTTCTCTGCCGCTCAAAAACCACGATTTGAGGAACGCATAACCGGAAACGAACGGCGGCCATCGGCACCGACCAGTATTCGGAAGGCCAGACATGAGTGCCACACGCATCGTGACCGCCGCCGCCCTAGTCTTCATTCTGATCGGTCACGCTTCGGCGGCCGGCCCGGCGGATGCTCCGCCCGGCGCCCTGTCCTGTTCCGGCTGCCATCCGGCCGGCCGGGTGGACAGCATGGTGCCGCGGCTGGTAGGCCGCAATCCCGCGGACATCGTCGCCGCGATGCAAGCGTTCAAGTCCGGGCAACGTCCATCGACCGTCATGGGCCGCATCGCCAAGGGTTTCTCCGAGGACGAAGTCAGAGCCATCGCCGCCTGGTACGGCGCGTCAAAGGATTGAGGAAGGAGGCCGATCATGACTGCAACGCGCAGCCGGCGCGCTTTTCTCAAGACCGCGGCTGCGGGCGCAGCGGCAGCCATGCTGCCGCTTCCCGCCCACGCCCAGGGCGCCGGCGGACGTGTGGTCGTCGTGGGCGGCGGCTTTGCCGGTGCGACCTGCGCGCGCTTCATCAAGCGGATCGATCCGCGCATCACCGTGACGCTGGTCGAGGCCAAACCGATATTTGTCGCCTGCCCGTTCAGCAACAGCGTCATCGCCGGCCTTCGCGACATCAAGGCGCAGGAGTTCGGTTACAACAAGCTCGCCACCGACCAGGTCGCCGTCCATATCGCGCCGGGGACCGCGGTCGATACGCAGGGCCGCACCGTGACGCTCGGCGATGGTACGCGGCTTCCCTACGACCGCCTGGTGCTGGCGCCCGGCATCGACATCCGCTGGAACGCATTGCCCGGCTATACCGAGGCTGCCGCCGAGCGCATGCCGCATGCCTGGATCGCCGGCGAGCAGACCGTGCTGCTGCGCCGCCAGCTCGAAGCGATGGAGGACGGCGGGACCGTGGTGATCTCGGTACCCGCCAATCCCTTCCGCTGCCCGCCCGGACCCTACGAGCGGGCGAGCCTGGTCGCCTATTATCTCAAGAACAAGAAACCGAGATCGAAAGTCATCATTCTCGATGCCAACGACACCTTCTCCAAGCAGCGCCTGTTCCAGAACGCCTGGAAGGCGCATTATCCGAATCTGGAATGGGTGTCGCTCTCGAATGACGGCAAGGTCACCTCGGTCGACGTCGGTGCGATGACGCTCGTCACCGATTTCGGCCGGCAAAAAGCCGACGTCGCCAACGTGATTCCGCCGCAGAAGGCTGGACGCATCGCCGAGACTGCCGGGGCCGCCGACCGCACCGGTTGGTGCCCGATCGATCCCGCCACGTTCGAATCCGCGTTGGTGCCGAACGTCCACGTCATCGGCGATGCCGCGATCTCGGGCGCGCTGGCGAAATCCGCTTTCGCGGCGAATGCGGAGGGCAAGATCTGCGCGGCTGCGGTGGCGAAGCTCCTGGCCGGCGGCAAGCCGGACGAGCCCAAGCTCGTCAACACCTGCTACAGTCTGGTGGCGCCCGATTACGCCATCTCGGTCGGCGGCGTCTACCGGCCGGCGGACGGTCAGATCAAGGAGGTCGAAGGCTCGGGCGGCGTGAGCGCCGTGGATGCGCCGAGCTCGACGCGCGCGCTCGAAGCGACTCTCGCGAATGACTGGTTCAAGACGATCACACAAGAAGTCTTCGGCTGAGCGCCGCGGCGCGCTGACCGCTGCGGTTGCCCTCGCCGCGGTGATTGCAAGCTTCGCGGCGGGAGCGCAGGCCGGGGAGACACTCCGGCCCTATACCGTCGTGGGGGATGCCATTCCCGCATCGCTCACCGGTGCGAAGGGCGATGTGGAACGCGGGCGCAGCATCGTCGTTAACCGGCAGGTGGGCCTCTGCCTCCTCTGCCACAGCGGGCCCTTCCCGGAGGTGAAATTCCAGGGCACACTGGCTCCCGACCTCAGGGGAACCGGAGCGCGCTGGTCGGAGGGCCAGCTGCGACTGAGGATCGTGGACGCAAGCCGTCTCAACCCGGACACGATCATGCCGCCCTACTATCGAATTGAAGGTCTCACGCGCGTGGCGCCGGCCTTTCAAGGCAAGCCCGTGCTCACGGCAGAGCAGATCGAAGACGTGGTCGCCTATCTCGCGACCCTGCGCGACGAGCGGACACCATGACCCAGGATGACGACATGCTGCATACGACCCGGCGCCGCTTCCTGATCGAGTCTGCGGCCCTGACCGGCGCCGCCGGGCTCGGACTCTCGATCGCAGTCTCGCCCGCGTCGACGACGCCGGCGTCGATGCGCACGGCGATCAGGCGAGTGGTCGGCGAGGCGCCGGTCACGAAAGGCAGGGTGAAGATCGACCTGCCTCCGCTGATCGAAAACGGCAATGCGGTCCCGCTGACGCTGTCGTGTGAGAGTCCAATGACGGCTGACGATCACGTCAAGGCAATTCATGTGTTCACCGAAAAAAATCCGCAGCCGAACGTGGTGAGCATTCGCCTTGGCCCGCGTGCCGGACGAGCTCGCGTCGCGACCCGCATCCGCCTCGCGGATTCGCAGAAGGTCGTCGCCATTGCACAAATGAGCGATGGCTCGTTCTGGTCCGATGAGCTTGAAGTCGTCGTGACCCTCGCGGCTTGTCTCGAGGGAGTCTGATCATGGCACGTGCCCTCATCAATGTGCCGGCGAAAGCGAAGCGCGGTGAAATCATCGAGATCAAGACGTTGATCTCCCACAACATGGAGACCGGCTTCCGCCCGGACAACACGGGCAAGCCGTTGCCGCGCGACATCATCACCGAATTCATCTGCAAGTATAACGGTGAGGAAATCTTCCGCGCCGAGCTGTTTCCGGCGATTGCCGCCAATCCGTTCTTCACATTCTCCACCATCGCAACCGGGAGCGGCACGCTGAGTTTCGAATGGACGGGCGACAACGGCTTTACGGCGACCGAAACCGCCGAAATCGCCGTCGAATGAGGCTGGCGGCGGCTGTTGTTCTGGTGACCGCCGCCTTGCTGGGTGCGGGTGCGCGCGCCGCGGAAATCCCGCCCGCCGAGCGAAAATCCGGCTCCGAGTTCATGGGCGGCGAGATCCGCGCCATGCAGGACGACGACACCGTCAATCCCGGCATGCTGTGGGTGCTCGACGGCGAGGCGCTGTGGGCGCGCAAGGACGGCGATGCGGGGAAATCATGCGCCGACTGCCACGGTGACGCACGCCCGAGCATGAAAGGCGTGGCGGCGCGCTATCCCGCATTCAATGCGGCGCTCGGGCGGCCGATCGATCTCGAACAGCGGATTAACATGTGCCGTACAGACCGGCAGCGCGCAACTCCGTTCGCCTTCGCAAGCAAGGAACTGCTGGCGCTCGCCGCCTATGTAGGACGGCAGTCCCGCGGCATGCCGATCGACATCGCAGACGACGAGCACACCAAGCCGTTTCTGCAAGCCGGGCGCGATTTTTTCAACCGACGCCAGGGACAGCTCAACCTTTCCTGCGCGCAGTGCCACGACGACAACTGGGGCCAGAAGCTCGCGGGCGCTGCCATCCCGCAGGGGCACCCGACCGGCTACCCGCTCTATCGGCTCGAATGGCAGACGCTCGGGTCGCTGCAGCGGCGGCTGCGCAACTGCCTGTTCGGGATGCGCGCGGTATCTCCTGCTTACGGCGCGCCGGAATACGTCGATCTCGAGCTTTATCTGATGTGGCGCGCGCGCGGGATGAAGCTCGAGACCCCGGCGGTTCGGCCGTAAGTTCTGCCTCGTCATGCCCGTGGGCCCACGGCATGCCGGGCGGTTGTCACTGACCCATCCGCCGTCATCGCCGGGCTTGTCCGCAGAAGGCCGGGCATGACGAATCTCAGTGACAGCGGCCGTTGGCGTCAAACCTGCGTGCGGTGGAAATCGTCCTCCGGGGACGGCCCCCAGACGGTGGTCTTGCCCGGTGTCCACAGCTTCGGCCGCTGCGGGGTATCGTGGTGCCAGGGGCGCGGTTCGAAATAGCCGAGTTCCTCGTCCACCATCTGATCGAGCTCGCAGAAGAACTCGACCACCTGCTCGTCCTGATTGCGATGATAGGTCGCGATATTGTGCCCGGGGCCGTGCCGCAACGGGCCCCAGATGATCGGGAGCTGCTTTTGGCCCATCACTTCGCACGAATTCTGCAAATGCATGAAATCCTTGAGCTCGAACGCGATGTGATGAAGCTTCGCCGTCGGGCCGGTGAAGAAGTTGACGGTGTGATGATCCGAATTGCAGCGCATGAAGCAGAAGAAATCGCCGATCCAGTCGGAGACGCGGAAGCCGAGCACCTTCTCGTAGAACGCTACGGTGCGCTGGATATCCGGCGTGAAGAACGCGACATGCCCGAGCTTGAGCGGCCCGATCCCGGCGACCTGCTCGTGCTTGCCGAGATAGCTCCAGTCCTTGAACAGCTCGATCGTCGTTCCCTTGTCGTCCTTGAACGCCAGCACCTGGCCCATGCCGGGAATGGAATCGTTGCGCAATTCACTCCTGACGCCATCCTTGGAAAGCTCCCGCGCCAACTCGCCGAAATCGGAACCGGGCGCGACTTCGAATGACAATTTGATGCAGTGCGCCCTATCGGCCTTGTTGAGCTGGATCACGAGTTGTCCGATCTTGGTGGCGAGAAAGGCGCGATCCTTTTCGCGCTCGGCCAGGATCAGCCCCATGAACTTTTCGTAGTACGCGATCGCCTTTTCCAAATCCGGCGTCTCGAAGGTGGCGTGTCCGATTCGCTTCGGTTTTATCATGGGTGGTTTCTCCTTGTCGTCATCCGGCGCTCGGCTCCGGAACTGATCGGTCTACACATTACTTGGTTCCCGACGGGACGAACGAGCGGTCCACGACGGCGTCGACGTGCAGTGACTGGTCGACGAGCTTCAAGGACTTGTAGACCTCGATCTGTTCGGCAATGTCGTCGATCTCGAGCCGTGCTTCGGGGTTGAAATAGGGCAGCGCGCTTTCGAGCGCGGCGGGCGTCTCGCCGGTGCGGTTCGCGATGATCTTGATCAGCTCGTGGTAATTCTCGCCCTTGATCGGCTTGCCCTCCTGCCCCGTCCGCTGAAAGGCGCGATCGTAGATCGCGATCGCTTTGCCGTAGGCGCGGACGAAGCCGGCGGTGAGGTTGCGGTTGTTGGCGATGGTGGCGGGCGAGGCAAATAGCCCGCCGAATTGCGTCGGCACCTCGTCGCCCATCCAGGCGATGATCTTGCCGGCGCCGGTCGCCTCGACCTGCTGGGCCAATGTCGCTGGAAGCGGGCTGACGTCGACCTGGCCGCCCTTCACCGCCGAGACCTCGTTGCCCAGCGTCTGCAGCGGCACGATCTGAAGGTCCTCGAACCGGAAGCCGTATTTCCTCGCCAGCCGCGCCAGTTGGTTGTGACTGCCGGAGCCCACGGTGGTGATCGCAACCCGTTTGCCCGCGAGATCGGACGGCTTTTTCAGCCCGCGATCATACGCGGCCTTGTTGACGACCAGCGCCACGCCGTGAAAGCCGGGATGCTCCTCGTATCCGCCCGCGATCACCTTCAGCCCGCCCTTGCCGGCCAGCGTGTAGATGCCGGCGGAGAACGCGGTCATGCCGAACTGGGCGCTGCCGGACGCTATCCCCGCGCCGATCTCAGTGGCGGAGGTCAGATGCACGAGGCTCACGTCCAGGCCTTCGGCGGCGAACAATCCCTTCTCGATGGCGATGTAGAGGGGAGCGATGGCCGAGAGCCGGTTGCCTGCCGCGACGACCTTGTCCGCGGCCTGGGCTGTCGCGGCGCAGAGCAGCAGCGCCGCGGCGAGAAGCCCACCGAGGATGGGTTGAGCCCACCGAAGCCCATCCCTCCTTGCACAAATGGTTTCCGTCATCCCTGTTGTCGCCGGTCCGATTTCCGGATTCGAGTTCGCTCTGCTGCGATGGGTTTCGCCATCGCCCGCCTCGAGGCCGTCAGCGCCCCCGGGCTCAAGCCATCCTACGCCGTCCGCCGCCGTCATCGCCAGCCCAGCAGCACCCGTTCCAGCCAGCTGATGAAGGCGCCGATCAGAAGGCCGAGGATGGCGATGGCGACGATGCCGGCCATCAGTTGATCCGTCTGCATGAGATTGCCGGAGGTGAGCAGCAGCGCGCCGATCCCGGTATTGGCCCCGATCATTTCCGCCGAAACCACCAGGATCAAGGCGATTGAAGCGCTGATCCGAAAGCCCGACAAGATCGACGGCAGCATGGACGGTATCACCACGTCGACGATGATCTTGGCAAACGGCACGTTGAAGCTCTGGGCCATGCGGATCAGATTGCGCTGCACATTGTCGATACCCGCATAGGTCGAAACCGCCATCGGGAAGAACACGCCGAGCGCGATGGTCGCAATCTTGGAGGCCTCGCCGATGCCGAACCAGAGAATGAGCAGCGGCAGCAGCGCGATCTTGGGGACCGGGAACAACGCCGATATGAACGGCAGCCCGGTCGAGCGTCCGAGCCAGGAGAGCCCGATCAGGCCGCCCAGGACGACCCCGGCAGCCGTTCCGATCAGCCAGCCGGCGCTTATTCTGAGCAAGGATGCCGCGAGGTGGCTCGCGAGTTCCCCGCTCGCGGTCATTGCCTCCAGCGCTTTCCAGATTTGGCTCGGCGCCGGCAGGAACAGGGGATCGATCAGCCGGGCGCGGCTCGCCATCTCCCAGGCGAGCAGCAGCAAAGCGAAGAACGCCCATGACACCCATTTGCGCGCGACCGGTTCGAAGCCGCCGCCGCGGAACCGGACGCGGGCGTCCGCGCTGCGTTCGATCGACGTATCAACCATCGGTCATCTCCCGGTCCGCGATCTGCGCTTCCTGGCGAATGTGGGACCATAGCTGCTCGTGGAGCCTGTCGAGTTCCTGCCGCGCCGTCGCTTGCCGGCGGTCGGCGCGCGGGATCGTCACCGATACGATCTGGCGGATACGCCCCGGCCGTCGCCGCAGGATCATCACGCGATCGGCCATCCGCAGCGCCTCGTGCAGGTTGTGCGTGACGTAGGCGGCGGTGGTGTTCTCGCGCGCCCAGATCGCTTCAAAATCGTCCATCAGGAGATCGCGGGTCTGGGCATCGAGCGCGGAAAACGGCTCGTCCATGAGCAGGACCGCCGGCCGCACCACCAGTGCGCGCGCAATGCCGACGCGCTGGCGCATGCCGCCGGAGAGCTGCTTGGGCAGGGCCTGGCTGAACTCGGTGAGCCCGGTACGGGCGAGCGCATCGTTCACGCGTGCGCTGCGCTCGGCGCGCGACAACGGATGGTGCTCCAGCGGCATGCGCACGTTGCCGGCGACCGTCCGCCACGGCAGCAGCGCGAAATCCTGGAAGATATAGGTGAACGGATTGAGGCTGTCGGGCGGCATCGGGCCATGCACCGACACCATGCCGGAGGTCGGCCGCAACAGCCCACCGACGATGCCGAGCAGCGTCGATTTCCCGCAGCCGGAAGGGCCCACGATCGCGAGAATTTCGCCTTGCCGAATGTTGAAGCTGATGTCTTCGAGAACGGATAGCGCGCCGTATTGATGGTGAATGCGCTCGACGATCAGCTCAAAGGCCATTCACGCGGCCCCGCCCAGGAATGACGCATCGACCACCTTCCCGACCGCGGTCGCTCCATCCAAGCGCTTCAAGGCCTGCGCGGCATGAATTCATCGCGGGTCCCGGTGAATTGACGGCTGCGGCGGCACTATAGCTCAGTTTGCAGGATGGGTTGAGCGCAACGAACCCATCGAATTTCGCGGGTTCGGGCCGGCCTCGATCGCTTTCAGCATCGCCCGCCGCCCCTGCGCGCCCGCTCCAACGCACTCGACAAGGTCGGGTGTTTCGGCGAAACCTCTCGCAATCAGTATGACTGCCACGCAGGGAGCAAACGAACATGGCCGGCTACAAGCTCGCGACCTACCACACTGCGGACGGCCCGCGCGCCGGCCTCGTGATCGGCGACAAGGTGTTCGATGCCGCCAAGCTCACGGGCAAAAATCCCTATGCGACCGTGCTCGGCATCCTCGCGGACTGGAAAGCGGCGCAAGCCGTCCTGAAGAAAGCGGCCGCGACGGCGGGAAAAAGCCGCATCAAAGGCTTGCCGCTCGCGCGCACCAAGCTGCTGGCCCCCGTGCGCTGGCCCTCGGCGATCTATTGCGCCGGCGCCAACTATGCCGACCACGCCGCCGAAATGGCCCGCCGCATGAACCGGCCGATGGAGCCGGATCCGCACAGCCAGGGTCTCAAGGCCTGGCATTTCATCAAGGCGCCGCGCGCGCTCGCCGATCCCGGCGCGACGGTGAAGATCTCCGGCGTTTCCGAGCAGGTGGACTGGGAGGTGGAGCTCGCGGCGGTGATCGGAAGGGCGGCGAAGAACGTCTCGCAGGAGAAGGCGCTCGACTACGTCGCCGGTTATACCGCGGCCAACGATCTCTCGGCGCGCGACCGCGGGCGCCGGCCGAACATCAGCGAGACTTCCCCGTTCAAGGCCGATTGGACCAAGCACAAGAGCTTTGATGGCTCCTGCCCGCTCGGCCCGTGGATCGTGCCGGCGAGCGAGGTCGGCGACCCGCAAAACCTCGGCCTCAAGCTATGGGTGAACGACGTCCTCAAGCAGGATTCCAACAGCAAGGACATGATCTTCAACCTGGCCGAGCAGATCGCGCAATTGTCGAGCGGCATGACGCTTCACCCCGGCGACCTGATTCTCACGGGCACGCCGGCCGGGGTCGGCTCGGCGCGCGGGGAATTCCTCAAGCCCGGCGACGTGGTCAAGATCTGGATCGAAAAAATCGGAACGCTCACCAACAAGATGGCTTGATTTACGCGGCGTTAACGCTTCTCCAGCGTGCGCCGCGCCGGCAAGCCAAGCTCCAAGGCATGTCATTGCGAATGTCCGGCCAACGCTTGCCGCTGGTTGCATTCAAACAATTGTATTATACAAATGCCAAGGAGCGCCGATTTCGAGGCCGCGAGGACGGCTCGGGCGTTCCACAGAACAGAACGTTCAGTTTCAGAACACCGAGAGTTCAGGGAGACGTGGCAGCATGGCCGAGCAGTACGTCGGTAAGACCGCTGAGTTCAAGGACGGCGACCGCCGGATCATCTTCGCCGGAGACAACGAGATCGGCATATTCCGGCACGAGGGTCAGTTCTACGCCTACAGCAATTTCTGCCTGCATCAGGGCGGTCCCGCTTGCGAAGGTCTTACCATCGCCAAGGTTGAGGAGCGGCTGCTGCCCGACAAGACTTCGCAAGGGCTCTACTTCTCGGACAACGAGATGCATTTCGTGTGCCCCTGGCACGGCTACGAATACGACATGAAGACCGGCGAATGCGTGTCGGACCGCAAGCTCAAGCTGCGCAAGTACAAAGTGGTCGAGAAAGGGGATGAGGTCTATGTCCTCACCTAAGACCGCCGCCGCCACGACAGCCATCAAGGCAGCCGTCAAGACCACGCGAGGCTCGACAATGCCAGCGCAGCCGGCGGCGAAGGCCACGAAACCGGCGTCGACCAGGCCCGCGGCGAAGTCGGCGCATGCGAAGCCGGTGCCGGCCCAACCCCTCGTCACGCCGGCGAGCAACGCCGCAAATGACGCCGTCGGCTCGGCGGAGGCCAAGCGGCTGGCGGCGGAGATCGAGCGCGCGCTCGCCAGCGGCCGCCGCGATATCCTCAGTACGGAAGCGCTGCAGGCGCTGATGGCCGCGGTGTGCAAGGCCTATGCGGCGCAGGTTGAAGGAGGCGAGGAGCTGTTGCCGCTGCCGGCGCGCGGCGGCGTCACCGCTACCGACGTCATGATTACGGCCAGCGGCCTGCTCAAGGCCGCGAACTTGGCGGTGTTCGAGCTCGGCATGTGGCAGAGCTGGACCGGCCGCTGAGCGATGGCGCTTTCCGGCGAAGCGGACGCCGGTTCGCCGGGAAGAACAGCGCCGAAGGCCAGGACCAACGGGTTCGCCCGCCGGGAATTTGTGCAACGTCATTTGGAAACGTCAGGAGACGAACATGGACCTCCTCGCTGAACGCGGCCGACGCGTATCTGTCGACGAGCTGAACACCACCAGGCTGCTCGCCCACGCCCGCAAGCAGGCGGTTCAGCGCAAGCTCGACGACATCTTGATCGTCGACGTGGACGCTCACCACTACGAGAACGAGCACTACAGCGACATCCTGCCGTACATGGAAAACGATGTTTTCCGCCAATGGACCATGGGCGGCCGCGGCCAGACCGATCGCGGCTCGATCGTGCCGACCAATGCCGGGTTCATCCAGGACATGGGCGGGCGCGTGACGCGCTATCCGCTGCGCCGGTCCGAGAAGACCGAGCAGGGCGGCAAGCATCGCGACGTGCAGCTCGGCGAGCGCTGGATGGACGCGATGAGCGTCGATTATTCCTGCTTGTTCCCGACCGGCATGCTCAACATCGGCATGCATCCGCAGAAGGAGATGGAGGTCGATCTCTGCTGGGCCTACAACCGCTGGGTCACCGAGAAGGTGCTGCCGGAGGCGGGCGGGCGCATGTACTCCATGCTGTGCCTGCCGTTCTCCGATCCGGCCGCCTGCGTGCGCCAGGTCGAGACCTTCGGCAGCCGACCGGGCGTGACCGGCTTCATGGTCACGACCGTGCGGCACCTGCAGGTGAACGACAACGCCTATATGCGGCTTTACCGCATCATGGAGGAGCGCGGCCTCGCGCTCGCGTTCCATTCCGGGCCGAACTGGAACGAGCCCGTGTTCCGGGCCTGCAACCGCTTCCTGTCGGTGCACGCGCTCGGGTTCACCTTCTACAACATCCTGCATCTGACCAACTGGGTCATCAACGGCATGGGCGAGCGCTTCCCCAAGCTGCCGGTGATCTGGATCGAGTCGGGCCTCGCCTGGGTGCCGTTCCTGATGCAGCGGCTCGACCACGAATACATGATGCGGCCGTCGGAAGCTCCGCTGCTGAAGAAGAAGCCGTCGGACTACATGCGCGACATGTACTACTCCTCGCAGCCGATGGAGGTTCAGGACCGCCAGGCGATGGAGTGCACCTTCCGCATGATCAACGCCGAGACGCAGTTGCTCTACTCCTCGGACTATCCGCACTGGGACTTCGACCTGCCGAGCACGATCTACGACCTGCCCTTCCTCTCGGAGAAGGCCAAGCACAACATTCTCGGAGGCACCGCGGCGCGCCTGTTCAAGCTGCCGCCGCGCAACGAGAAGCAGAAAGAGAACCTCAAGAAGTTCGGCAATCTCGCCGCCGCGGCCTGAACCGCAGACCACGCCGACCCATTCGCCGCCTCCCGGATCGCTCCGGGAGGCGGTTTTGAATTCCGCGGCTCATGTGGAAAGTGCGCTAGCGCCGTTGCGCGCGGCGCTGGATGCGCAGCTCGATCGCGCGCAGTGCGGCGACGATGACGACGAGCGGAACGATCTGGACGACTCCGAGCGCCGCCACCGCGCCGTAGCTGCCGCCCTCCTCCCACATGGTCAGGCTGATGGTTCCGAGCACGTGCGTGCCGGGGCCGACCAGGAAGATAGAGGCGCCGAGCTCCCGCACCGCCAGCACGAAGACGTAGATCCACCCCGCCAGCAGCACCGGCGCCAGCAGCGGAAGCATGATCCGGCCGAAGATCTGCCCGAGCCCGGCGCCGGACACCGCCGCCATCTCCTCGAGCTCGCGGTGGATCTGGGCGATCCCGCTCGCCGCGAACCGCATGCCGTAGGGCAGATACAGGGTCACGTAGGCGACCAGCAGGATCCAGATCGTGTTGTAGATCGGAATCGGCAGCATGAGGTAGGCGACCAGGATGCCGGCGCCGACGATGACGCCCGGGATCGCGATGGGGGCAAAGGCGAGCGCATCGAGGATGAAGCCGTAGCGCGGCATCGAGCGTTGCGCGATCCAGGCCATGACGAAGGTGAGCCCCGCGACGATGGTCGCCGCCATCGCCGCCAGCACGACGCTCGTCTTCACCGCCGCAAGAAAGATCGGATAGCGCAGGATGAAGTCGTAGTTGTCGAGCGTCGCCCGTGCGCCCGAGGACGAGAACGGCTGCGCGAGATTGCGGAAGAACGACTGCCGGACCAGCGTGACCAGCGGCAAGCCGAGCGCGAGCGCGAACATCGCGCCGATGCCGAGCGTGACCGGCCAGCGCCAGCGCCCGAGCCTGACGCGCGTCGGCCGGTAGCCCTTGCCGGTGATAGTGGCGAAGGATTCCGCGTGCCGGGTGGCACGGCGATAGAAGAACACCGCGACGATGCAGATCGCGAGCAGCGTCAGGCCGAGCGCGCTCGCGACCCCGAAGGCCGGCGGCGTCGAGATGACGGCGCCCTGGATGTCGGTGGTGAACACGTCGATGCGCGCCGGCCGGCCGATGAGGCGCGGCACCTCGTAGGAGGCCATCCCCATCACGAACAGGAGCAGCAAGGCGGACAGGATCGCCGGCCGCAACAGCGGCAACGTGACCCGGGTGAAGACCTGCGCGTGATTCCCGCCCGACATCAGCGCGGCCTCCTCCATGCGCACGTCGAGCACGCGCAGCGCCGGCCCCAGCGCCAGATAGGCGAGCGGGAAATAGTGGCTCGACAGCGCCCAGGTCATCCCCGCCATCGAATAGATGTTCACCGGCGCCTCGGCGAGGCCGAACGCGGATTTGAGCACGGCATTGCCCCAGCCGATGTTAGGGCTGAACACGAAAATCCAGGCCATGGCCATGAGCAGACCGGGGACCGCGAACGACAGCAGCGACAGCGTGTGAAACAGCGCGCCGCCGGGCGCATCCGAGCGCTCGACCACCCAGGCGACCACCGCGCCCATGACGAAGGTCGTCAGCGCGGTGCCGACCGCGAACACCAGAGAATTCCACAACAAGCGCAGGATGTGCCAGCTCGCATAGGCCTCGACGAAATTGTCGAGCGAGAACGCGCCGGGACCGAATCCGGTGTCTTCGGTGAAGGCATTGTAGATGAGCGCGCAGAGCGGAACGAACACGAGCCAGACTGCGGTGACGACGCAGGCGACGAGCATGAGATTGGGCCACGACACGAGACGAGCCGCCCGGCTGATCGCGGCCGTAGCCGGCAGCCCGTCCAGACGACTGTTGGCGACAGTCACTCAGCAACCTCGTCGTCATTGCCGGATTTGACGCCGCAAGTCGGGCCTGCGCGCCTCACGGCACTTCGTATTGCGGAACTCGGGCACGCCCGATCCCCGTTGCGATCCATCGAAGCAAAATGAATCTTCCGGAGAGGATGGATGCGCGCGTCAAGGGCGCGCATGATCCCCGCAGGCACGAGACCTCGGCTTACCGTCCCTTGAACAACTGATCGAACTGCCGCTGCCACCTGCGCTCTTCATCCGGGCTCATCAGCACCGTGATGACCTTCTTCTGCGTCAGCATCTCGACCACCCCCGGCGGATTCGACTGCACGTCCTTGCGCGTCGGCAGCCGTCCGAATTTCGCGAGGAACTGCTGGCATTCCCGGCTCAGCATGAAATTGGCTGCGAGGCGGGCCGCGTTCGGGTGCGGCGCCTTCACGTTCACGCCGACCTGGCCGAAGAACAGCGTGACCGGATCGAGCGCCCACACGTCGATGGGGCTGCCGGCGAGTTTGACGTTCATCGACAGGTTCACGTAGTTGTTCAGCGACACCCAATATTCTCCCGCCCCGGTGGCGCGCGCCATCGCGAGGTGGCCGTCGGTGACCACCGGCCGCAGTGCCGCCACGATGTTCTTCACGAGTTCGATACCCCGTTGTTCACCGTAATACTGCACGATGGCCTTGAGCCATTCGTTATCGGTGCCGTCGATCGCGACCTTGCCGGCCCATTCCGTGTGCCGAGCGAAGTCCTCGTAGCTCTTCGGCAGCTCCGAGACTTTGACCTTGTCGGTGTTGTAGGCGGGCGAGTTGTAATTGGCATAGACGCCGTACCAGCGCTTGTTCGGGTCGCGGGCCTCCGGGGAAATGTTGCTCGCCTCCGGCGGCTCGTAAGCGGCCAGCATCTGCGACGGCATCTTGTTGATGGTTGCGTCCTGCACGATGTCATACGACCTCTGATCGGCACGGAACTCGATGGCCATGCGCGACATCAGCACCGCGTCGGAGGCGCGAACATATTCGACCTTGATGCCGGTCGCGTCCGTGAACAATTTGAACAGCGGCAGCCCTTCCTGCTCGTTGGTCGACGAATAGACCACGAGCGAACCCTCCGCCTTCGCCGCCGGGAGCAGCGCCGGATCGAGCCACGGCGGCGCCGGCGGCCCGCCGGATGGCGCCGCCTGCGCGCAGACGGGAGCAGCAGCAAGCGATGCAACGAGCGCCAGCAACAGCGCGAGCAATCCGGCCGCGGCAGAAGGGATTTTTGCCAAGCCGCTCACGTCATCCCCCTTTTGCCGCCGCTCGAGCCCGGCGCGTTTTGATCCTTGCGCCTGCGGTCATCGCCGCCGGCGACCGCGTCGCGCCGACGACGGCTCGCGCCGCGCCGGCCGCGCGCGAAATCCTTCTGGCTTTTCCGCCGGTTGGATTGGGCACGCCGCAAGCATATCTCATGGCCGATAATTGACAAACCGGCTTTGGTGCCCGATGACGCTTGCGCTGCCGCAGGAGGCAAACTGGTGAATATGGTGACGGCCACGCCCGCCGAGGTCATGCCGGCAACGGTTCCGGACGGACTGATCGACGTGCGCGTGACCGCGATCCGCTACGCCGCGCGCGATACTCACCTCTACGAATTCACGCGGCTGGACGGCAGGCCGTTGCCCGGCTACGCGCCGGGCGCCCATATCGACCTGCATCTGCCCAACGGACTGATCCGGCAATATTCGCTGATCGAGGCCGAGCCCGATCCCCTTCGCTACACCGTCGGCATCAAGCGCGATCCGGCGAGCCGGGGCGGCTCGCGCTACGTGCACGACGAGCTGCGGGTCGGCAAGACGCTCAAGATCAGCGCGCCGCGCAACAATTTCATGCTGGTGGAGAACGCCGCCCACGTCGTGCTCCTGGCCGGCGGCATCGGCATCACGCCGATCTGGTGCATGGTGCAGCGGCTGGAGAAGCTCGGGCGCTCCTGGACGCTCTACTATGCCTGCCGCTCGCGGCCCGACATGGCCTTCCTCCACGCGCTCGAAGCCATGGCCCCGGCGCACTTCCATTTCGACGATGAGAGCGCGGGCAGGTTCCTCGACGTCGCGTCGATCGTCGCCGACGCGCCCAAAGACGCGCATCTCTATTGCTGCGGGCCGACGCCGATGCTCAACGCGTTCGAGGCCGCCACCGCGGACTGGCCGCGCGAACAGGTCCACATCGAGTATTTCACGCCCAAGCAGGAAGCCGACAAGAAGGGCGGCTTCGTGGTCGAGCTCGCCCGCTCCGGGCAGGAATTCGTCATCCCCGAGGGCAAGACCATCCTGCAGGTGCTGCTCGATGCCGGCGTGGACGTCGACTATTCCTGCGAGCTCGGCATCTGCGGGGCCTGCGAGCAGCGGGTGATTTCCGGTACCCCGGAGCACCGCGATGCCATCCTCACCGAGGAGGAGCAGGCCGCAAACACCAAGGTCATGATCTGCTGCGCCGGATGCAAGAGCGAGCGGCTGGTGCTCGATCTGTAAACGCGGACGACGGTGGACGGACGGCCGACGGCGGAGAAGCGGCCTTTATCCGTCCTCTGTCGTCCGCCGTCCGTCTACTGGTTGAGCAAAGGAATGCCCTTGTAGTCGGCCGGCTTCGGGATCGACTGCAGATAGGCGTAGATATCGGCGAGATCGTCGTTGGACAGGATCGTCTCCTGGTAGGGCGGCATGAAGCGATTGCTGCCGCGCACGAAGGCCACGAAGGCCTCGAACGCGATGGGATCAGGCGCCAGCTTCAGGCCGGCAATGCCGCCCTGCCCCTGGAACCCGTGACACTGCCAGCAACCGTGCTGGATGAAGGCGGCTTTGCCTTTCTCCGCCGAAGCCGCGTACGCCCCGCCGCAGCCGAGAAGCAGGCCGACGGCCACCGCCGCCAGCGCAGACACGCAAACCAAACGCATTGACTGACCTCCCTGGCACGATCCCGAACCGTTGCAGTTCGGATCATGCGATCGAACGGATGTTTTGGAACGAAATCGCAATTCGAAGCGGTTTCGGTCTTAAGCGCATTCCGACGCGACTCAATCGGAATGCGCCTTGGATTCTTTTGTTCCGGCGCATGCTCCATTCGGAAAACCGGTCCCAGCTTTTCCGCAACACGGGTTAGCGCGGCTGCGTCCAGACATTAAGAAGCGCCGGCTGGCCGGATTTCACCACCGCGACTGCTTCCTTGATTGCCGCCCCGAGCTGCGCCGGATCCTTGATCGGGCCCTTGGCCCACCAGCCCATCGATTCCGCTAGCTTGTGATACTCGATGTCCGGGTTCTCGATGCTGGTGCCGATCGGGCCCATGTCGTTGCCGAGGCTCGCGACGCGATTGCGGAAGTTGGACAGGCGCTGGACGTGCATCACCTCCTGGTGGTAGCCGCGGTTGTTGTGCATCACGGCGAGCAGCGGAATCTTGTGCCGCACCGCGGTCCACAGCACGCCGGGCGCGTACATCAGGTCGCCGTCGGATTGGATGCTGACGGAGAACCGGCCGAGATCGCGATTGGCTAGCGCGGCACCGATCGAGGCCGGCGCGCCATAGCCCACCCCGTAGCCGCCCGATGCCCCGAGCCAGTGGTAGTGCTTCTCCATCGGCCAAAGCCGCCGGTGCCAATTGCTGACATTGCCGGAGGACGACACCAGCGACCAGTCGAGGTCCTTGATCTGGGCGTAAGTTTCCATGACCAGGCGAGCCGTGCTGATCGGGCTCGCATCCCAGGCGAGCGCCGCCGTTTGCCTGGTGCGCTCGCGCGCTTCGGCGTCGGCTTTCCTGATCGCCTCGCCGCGTTTCGCGATCGCAGCCTTGCGGTCGTTGGGGATGGCCGCCTTCACCGCCTCGATCAGCGCCGGCAGCGTTGCCTCGGCGTCGCCGGGCATCGACACGTCGACCGACTGGAAACGCTGCAGGTCCTGGTAGTTGGACTTGGTGATGAGATCGACCGAGCTGATGCTGATCAGCTTGGTGTCCGGCTTGATCTTGGACTGGTTGTGGCCGATGCCGTGTTGGCCATTGTCGATATAGGAGTTCACCACGCCCCAGAAGTCGGAGAGCTCCATGCCGATGATGACGTCGGCATTGTTGATCACGGCGGGCGGGCGGCTGAGGTAGTGCGTGCGCGGAAAGTTCATCCGACCGCCCTGATCGACCACCGGCGCCTGCAAGAGCTCGGCGAGCTGGACCAGCAGCCTGATGCCGTTGTCGGTGCGGGCGACCCGGTCGACCACGATCACGGGGCGCTCGGCGTTGGCCAGCATTCGCGCTGCCTCGCGCACCGCCCCGGAATCGCCCTGCGGCGGCGCGCTCGCCACGTAACGCGGAATGTAGAGCTTCTCGCCATTGTCGCGGATCGGCTCCTGCTGCAGGCCGGCGTCGAGCGAGATCGCGACCGGTCCGTAGGGCGGGGTCATCGCGATCTTGTAGGCGCGCACGAACGACTGCGCGTAGTGCTGCAGCGAGACCGGGGTGTCGTCCCACTTGGTGAAGTCGCGCACCAGCGCGTTGATGTCCTGCGCCGAGTGAATCGTCGGCACGCCCGGCGGCCGGTGGGCGGCGTCGAGATCGTTGCCGCCGACGACGATGACCGGCACGCGATCGCACCAGGCATTGTAGATCCCCATGGAGGCGTGCTGCAGGCCGACGGTGCCGTGGCAGAGCGTCATCAGCGGCTTGCCGGCGACCTTGAAATAGCCGTGCGCCATGCCGACCGCGGATTCCTCGTGCGTGCAGGTGAGGAACTCCGGCATCTTGTTGCCGCCGTAGTTGATCAGCGACTCGTGGATGGCGCGGAAGCTGGAGGCGGGATTCGCCGGCAGGTATTTGATGTCGAGCGTCTTGATGACGTCGACCATGAAGTCGGAACCCGGCACGCCGCCGATCCGCGACGGTTCCTTGGGCGTTCCGGTCTCGGCCGCCGCGACCTGCATGGTGGGCGGCAGCGCGGAGGGCCGCGGTGCAGGCGCCGCGCCCGGGGAGGTCGCGGGGGTCGCGCCGTTCGCAACCGGAGGTGTCACCGCCGTCGCCGCACCTGCCACCGCAACGCCGGCCAGGAACTTGCGCCGGCTCACCTCAGGACGCGGATCTTTTCGGGTCATGGACTTCTCCTTGATTGGCATGCGCGGCGCCCGATACGGGGATGTGCGGGCGAAGCCGGCTAACTCGAGCTTTTGTGAACTGATAGAATGATCTTAACGCCGCCCCCGCGCGATGGAAAGGCGGGTCTCCGCGATCCCCTAAGCGCACACGGAGCAAATCTGCTATCCTCGGCCGCGCAGGTCGACAAGGCGCGCGCCCACGCGGGACCGACGCGCCAGCAAACATAACTCGCGACAGCCAAGGAGGAACCACGCATGAAAAAGTTGCTTCTCATTCTCGTGGCCGCCGGGGCGGCGTTGTTCGGCCCGGCGCTGCGCGCCGACGACTATCCAAGCAAGCCGATCACCCTCGTGGCCGTGTTCGGCCCGGGCAGCGCCAGCGACACGATCTGCCGCGTGATCGCCCAGCCACTCGGTGTCGCGCTCAAGCAGACCGTTGTCGTCGAAGACCGCCCGGGAGCGAATGGAGCGCTGGCCGCTCTTTACGTCGCGCGCGCGGAGCCGGACGGCTACACGCTGCTGATGGCGACCAACTCGCCGCTGTCCGCCGCGCCGTTCCTGATGAAGAACGTGAGCTACGATCCGGTGAAGGACTTCGCGCCGGTGACGCGCGTGGGAAGCTTCACGCTGATGCTGGTGGTCAATCCGAGCGTGCCGGTCAAGACCGTCAAGGAGCTGATCGAATACGCCAAGGCCAATCCCGGCAAGCTGTCGTTCGCCAGCGCCAACACCTCCGGCATCGTCGCCGGCGAGACGCTCAAGCGCTGGGCCGAGATCGACATGCTGCATGTGCCCTACAAGAGCTCGCCGCCGGCGCTCCAGGACGTGCTCGCCGGCCGCGTGTCGATGATGTTCACCGATCTCACGACCGGCCTGCCGCATGTCAGAATCCGGGGCGTTGCGCGCGCTGGCGGTGACGCGGCTGCACCGCAGCTCGCTGTTCCCGGAACTGCCGACGCTGGACGAGGCCGGGGTGACCGGTTTCGACATGGATTCCTGGGCCGGCATCGTCGCGCCGGCCCATACCCCGCCGGCGATCGTGAAAGAGCTCAACGCGGAGCTGCGCAAGATCATCGACAGCCCGGACGTGAAGTCGAAGCTCGGCAACGTGGGTTTCGAGGCGTTTTCAAGCTCGCCCAGGGAGTTCGAAGACTTCGTCCAGGTCCAGCTCGGCAAGTGGGGCACGATGGTCAAGGACGCCGGCATCCAGCCGGAGTAAGGCACCGAACCACCGCCTGTCTCGGCGCGCAGCGTCCGCGCCGGGACAGCTGGACGCCCTTATTCTCCCCTGATGTTGGCCGCCTTGATGATCGGCCACCACTTCTCGATCTCGGCCTTCTGAAGGGCGGCGAGCGCCTCCGGGGTTTGCTGCTCGGGCGGCGGAATCTCCTGCCCGGCCGCGGCGAGCCGTTGCCGGCTCTCCGGATCGCTGAGCACGGCAAGGACGGCGGCATTGAGCCTGGCGATGACATCGCCCGTTGTACCCTTGGGCGCCCAAAGACCGGACCAGGCCGAGACATAAAGTCCCGGCACGCCGGCCTCGTCCACCGTCGGAATGTCGCGCGCGGAATCCAGGCGCGTCTTGGCAGTAACGGCATAAGCCCTGATCTTTCCGGCGCCCACGGATGGCAGGGCGACGGCCGCCTGGAGGATGCTCAGCTCGACATGCCCGGCGACCAGGTCCTGCATGGCCGGGGCGGCGCCGCGATAGGGCACGAACTGAAAACGGGTGTCGGTCAGCTTCTGGAAAAAGAGTCCCGCGACGTGCGGCGGACTGCCGGGGCCGACGGTGGCCAGCGTCGCCCTGTCCGGATTCGCCTTCAGCCATGCAATCAATGCCCGCAGGTCGTTGGCCGGCACGGCGTTATTCGAGATGATCACTTGAGGCGCTGTCACGATCAGCGCAATCGGCGCGAAATCCTCGGTCAGGTCGTATTGGAGCGAGTAAGTAGCGCCGTTGACGACGTGCGTGCCCCAGTTGCCGAGGATGAGGGTGTAGCCATCGGGCGCGGCGCGCGCGGCTCGGCCGACGCCGACCGTTCCATTGCCTCCCCCAGGGACGTTTTCAACCACGATAGTTTGACCGAGGGATGCTCTCATGCGGTCGGCGATTATGCGCCCGATCGTGTCAAACGCGCCGCCCGCAGGGTACGGCACGATCATCGTGACCGGGCGCGAGGGATAAGCCTGCGCGGTCGCTCGTCGCGAGACGGCCGGCAGCGCGGCAGCACCCGCTGCCAGATGCAGAAATTGGCGGCGCGCAAGCTTCATGGCGTTTTCCTCCCGGTTCACGATGCTCGGTTGGAATTCCTTACGGTACCACCCGGTAGCCGACTTGGCCTGCACGCTCGATTGCCCGTTGCACCAACCCCGACGACTTGGCCGCTTCGATGAACTCGCTGATATAGGCGAGCCGGGCGGCGGTCTTGCCCTTCGGAACCACCATCGCCGGGAGGTTGGCCCCATAATGGTCCTTCAGCACCTGTGAGCCGGGCAGTCGAGCGCAATACTCCAGAAGCGCCGGACGGATCGATGCCCATGCGTCCACCCGTCCGGTGCGCAACAGCTCGAATGCGATGTCCGGGGTGTCGGCGCCGACCTGTTCGGCTTGCTTCAGCATGCGGCTCAGCGCCAAGGTCGAAGCGTGATCGCGCACCGCCGCGACGCGAATCCCGGGCCGGTCTGCGTCGGCGACACCGCGGATCGTGGACCCGGCCGGCACCAGATAAGTGTAGTCCACTTGGATGAACGGCGGCGAGAAACCGCCGACTTGGGCGGTCCGAGACGGGTCGAAGCCTAGAAAGCCAACATCGCACGCGCCGGCGTTGAGGCAGTCGACGGCCTCGCGAGGAGTCGGATATTCCATGAGCACAGGCTCAATCCCCATGCGCGCTGCGAGTGCGCGAGCGATCTCTACCCACACACCCCTTAACTCACCGGTTTCCCGATCCTTGCTGTACTGTGGAGGGAACAACGCGACGCGAACCTCGCCGGCGCGAACAAGATCCTCGATCCGCGGATCGCAGATTTGCCGTGCGCCGGCGATCACCGCCTTGCCTGGCTTGGCTGGAACCATGGCCGAAATCCGAGACTAATGTCTCTCCCATCATATTCCGCTTTTCGCCCCCCTTCACCCCTTGTGACCACGGCGGCGCATCGGCCGCGCACTCATAAAATCGCGCTGGCCGAGAGCGGCGTGCGCGATGCCGGCTTTCCCCTCGCCGGCAACCGAAGAGCGGACAGCGCACGGGGTCGGCCCGGTGCCGATTGCCCACTCGTGCACTGCAGCAAGGGGTGTCGTTGTTCGATCACCTCGTCGGCGCAGGGGTGCAGGCAAGGGCGCTCGCTGTGGTGCGGCGAGCCCCGCGTCGCTGGAAGCGTGCCTTTTAGGCGGGTTCCTGCAGAGGCTGCGTGAACCTGGCCAGGTCGAGAGAGGATCGGCAGGCGCGACCTTTCGCCGAATATGACCGGCCTGGGCTGAGCGATAATATCAAATATCGCGACAGCCGGGGTCCATCATGCTCACGCGTCGCCGCTTGATTGCACTCTCCGCCGCGCAGGTCGTCGCGCCAACCCTTTTCGTTTGCGCGGCGCGCGCACAGGCGCCGACCGATTTCCCTAATAAACCTGTGCGCCTCATCGTGCCGATCGCAGCGGGGGGACCGACCGACATCGTCGCGCGCATGCTCGGCGAAAAGCTCTCGCAGATGTGGGGGCAGCAGGTCGTGGTCGAGAACAAATCGGGCGCCGGCACCAACATCGGCAACGAATACGTGGCGCGGTCCGATCCCGACGGCTACACAGTTTTGTTTGCCACCGCTTCTCTTGCGGTGAATACCAGCCTTTATCGCTCGCTCAGCTACGATCCGATTGCGGATTTAGCGCCGGTCTCGCTTGCCACCAAGCTGGCTTATTTCATGTTCGTGCCGAACTCCTCGCCGGCACATTCGGTCAAGGAGTTCATCGACTATGTAAAATCCCGTCCGGGCAAGCTCACGATGGCATCGCCCGGCACCGGCAGTGCGCCGTTCTTGGCCGAAATGTTGTTCTTGCAGATGGCCGACATCAAGATGACGCACGTGCCCTATCGCGGCGCTTCGCCCGCCTTCACAGACCTCATACCCGGTCGCGTGGACTGCTATTTCGGCAGCGGTACATTGCTTTCCTACTCACGGTCGGGCCAAGTTCGCGTTTTGGCGACCACCGGACCGAAACGAGACGCGGCCGCGCCGGATGTGCCGACCATCGCAGAAGCCGGGGTCCCGGGTTACGACGTGACGGCGTGGCAAGGGCTGTTCGTTGCGGCCAACACGCCGCCTGAAATCATCCGCAAGATCAGCGCCGATACCAATACGGCACTCGCCGACCCCACGATCAAAGACAGGCTGGCAAAAACCGGCTACGCGGCTGGGGGCTCTTCGCCCGAGGAGCTTGAAAAGTTGCTCAAATCGGAAATCTCCAAATGGAGCAGCGTCATCAAGTCGGTCGGCATCAAGATCGATTAGCTTTCGCACGCTGCTCCCAGCCGATTGTGCTGATCATCGCCATCGATTTCTCGACCTGAGCGCGGCTTCGATCTCGGCGCCAATGTGCTGTGGTGGACGGTGAACATGGAGATGTCCGGGACAACGCGATTTCGCGACCGGCAAACCGGTCCGTGACCACAGGCCGCAGATGGGCTCGGCCGCCCGCCCTGTCCCGACCCGATGGCGATGCTATTCTGGAGTGAAATCGCTTCCGATCGAATTGCGATTTCGCTCTAAGTGTTTGTTCGGTCGCATGATCTTGTCCGAAACGTCGGCAACTTCGGGATCATGCAATAGCTTGGGCTGAGGCGCGGGGCCGGGATTCCTCATCCCGGCGATACCGGCAAGTATCGCTGACGCAGTCGCCGATATTCAACCCGGGCTTAAAGAGGTCGAGAACAGGGAAGGACAACGAGATGAGCTATTCGCGCATCACTTCCGGCTTTATCGCCGTCGCGATGTTGGCGGCGCCGGGCCTGGCGAACGCACAACAAAAACTGACCGTCGCCATGCCGACGACGCCGCCGAACATCGTGCACATGCCGGTGCACATCGCCAACGACCTCGGCCTGTTCAAGAAGTACGGCCTGGAGATCAAGGTCATCGAGCTGGCGGGCGGCGTCTACACGTTCCGGGCGGTGGTGGCGGGCAGCGCGGACGTCGCGTCCGCGTCCGGTCCGTTTGCGGCCGTCGGCCGCGCCAAGGGTTCGGGCACAAAGATGATCCTGGCCAACATGCCGAAGCTCGAGGCCTCGATGGTCGTCAACAAGGACATCAAGACGATGGCCGATCTCAAGGGCAAGCGGATCGGCATCCAGGAGCCGGGCGGCTTTGCCGACGTGCTGGCGCGTGGCGTATTGCGCGCGGCCAAGATCGACCCCAAGGAGGTCAACTTCGTCAGCATCGCGACCGAGGACGTGCCCGCGCTGGTGGCCGGCCAGGTCGATACCGCGATCCTGCACGTCGAGCAGGAAATCATCGCGCAGCAGAAGATCCCGACCCTGCACGCCATCGCACGGCTATGGGAGATCCAGCCGGAAAACCTGTACAACGTCATGGCCGTCACGGAGAAGCTGATCGCGGACAAGCCCGCGGCGGTAAAGGCGTTCGTCAAGGCGCACATCGAGGCGACCCGGCTGATCTATACCGACAAAGCCAAGGTGTTGCCGATCATCGTCAAGTACACCAAGCTGCCGGCGGACGTCGCCGAAAAGGCGCTCGATTTCATGGTGCAGAAGTGCATTTGGGACGGCAACCACGGTCTCAGCCCCAAGCGGGTGAACGCCACCGCCGCATTGATGGAGCGCGTCGGCAACATCCCCAAGGGCCAGGTCCCCAAGTACGAGGAGATGGTCGACCTGACGTTCGCCAACGAGGCGATCAAGGAGCTCGGCGAATACAAGGGGCCGCCCTGCCCGTCCGAAGACTGATGCCCTTGCTCCGGCCGGCGCGCGGGACAATCCCGTGTGCTGGCCCCATGGCGTTCGCGCCAGGCTGCGCTGCTTGCAGCTGGCACCGCGACAGTCCGGAGCGAAATCGCATTTCGCTCCAAGTATCTACCGGTCGCATGAGCCTATCCGAAAAGTCTGCAACTTTTCGGAATCGTGCTTCAGAGCGAAATCGTTTCAGATTGAATCACGATTTCGCTCCAAGTATCTATCCGGTCGCATGATCGTTTCCGAAACGTCGGCAACTTTTCCGGATCATGCGCCAGCAGGAGTGATCAAATGACGATTGCCAACGAAGCTCATGCCGGCGGACTCGCCGGCCGGCCTGCGGTGGCCGCGTCCGAGCGCAAGACGCCGTTCTGGCGGCAGCGGGCATTCTTCCGCTATGGGTTCCTGATCCTGGTCCTGGTGCTCTGGCAGGTGCTCGGCCCGTTGATCAACCCGATCCTGTTTTCTTATCCCTCGAAGATCGCGGTCGCCTTCTACGAACTGACTGTAAGCGGCGAACTGCCCTATTACGCCGCTCAAAGCCTGCAAATCCTGCTCTATGGACTGGGCTTCGCCATCCTCATCGGCGTCCCGTTGGCGGTGATGATGGCGCGCTTCAAGCCGGTCGACTGGGCGCTCGACCTGCCGATCAACGCGCTCTATTCGACGCCGATGGTCGCGCTCGTGCCGCTCCTGGTGCTGTGGTTCGGCATTTACATGGAGGCCAAGGTTATCGTGGTGTTCCTGTTTGCCGTATTCCCGATCCTGATCAACACCTATCAGGGGGTTCGCGAATGCGACAAGAATATGCTCGAAGTGGCGCGATCCTTCCGCTCACCGGAATGGCGGATGTGGCAGGACGTGCTGCTGCCGTTCGCGCTTCCCTACATCGCGGCGGGCATCCGGCTGGCGATCGGCCGCGGGCTGGTCGGCATGGTGATCGCGGAATTCTACACCACGATCTCCGGTCTCGGATTCATGATCACCCGCTACGCCAACATCTTCGAGACCGACAAGACCTTCGTGCCGGTGATCCTGCTGATGTTCCTCGGCGTCGGGCTGACCTCGTCGCTGAAATGGGTCGAGCGCAAGATTGCACCCTGGAGCCGGGCGGACGCCTGAGGGACCGAGCATGAACACGATGGCACTGCGCGAGCAGGCCGGCGCGCCGGGCCAGCCCACCGCACCGGTGGCGCGCATCCGGGTCCGCGGGCTTTCGAAACGCTACGGCGCGCTGGAGGTCTTCCACGGCATCGATTTCGAGCTCGGCGAGCGCGAGATCATCACCATCGTGGGGCCTTCGGGTTGCGGCAAGACCACGCTGCTGCGCTGTATTGACGGCCTCCTTCCGGTCGATGCCGGCGAAATCTGGTGCGGCCGCGAGCGCGTGACCGAGCCGGTCGCCGGCATGGCGATGGTGTTCCAGCACTTCGGCCTGTTTCCCTGGAAGACCGTGCGCGAGAACGTCGCCTACGGGCTGCGCATGGCCGGCGCGAGCGCCGCCGAGATCGCACAGCGCGTGCCGCAGTTCATCAAGCTTGTCGGGCTCGCGGGCTTCGAGAACGTCTACCCCTACCAGATGTCCGGCGGCATGCAGCAGCGCTGCGGGCTGGCCCGCGCGCTCGCGATCGGGCCGAACGTCCTGCTGATGGATGAGCCGTTCGCCGCGGTCGACGCCCAGACCCGCGAGATACTCCAGTTCGAGCTGCTCCGCATCTGGGAGACGCGGCCGACCAGCATGATCTTCGTGACCCACTCGATCGAAGAGGCGGTGCTGATGGGCGACCGCGTGTTCGTGCTCAAGGGCCGGCCAAGCAACATCCAGAAGATTGTCGAGGTCGACCTGCCGCGGCCGCGCAGCCGCGAGACACTGCGGCTCTCGCGCTTTGCCGAATTGCGGGAGGAGGTATGGAACACGCTGATGGCTGAAGCGCGGGAAGCCGAGTTCCATATCGGGCAATAGTCGCGCCCGCCCGTGGTGGGGGGGCACGGCGCCTTTTACTCGATCACCTGGTCGGCGAGCGCGAGCAGCGAGCGCGGCACGGTGAGGCCGAGCATCCGGGCGGTCGAGGCGTTGATGACCAGCTCGTACTTGCTCGACTGCACGACCGGCAGGTCGGCCGGCTTCGCGCCCTTGAGGATGCGGCCGACTTGGACGCCGGCCTGACGATATGCATCTCTCAGGTTCGCTCCGTAGCTCATCAGCCCGCCGGCTTCGACAAAGTCGCGCCAGGGATATGCCGCGGGGATCCTGTGGAGCACCGTCAAGAGAGCCAACTGGACACGCCGGTCGGTCGAGAACGGGCCGACCAAAAGCGCGTCGGGTCGCTCGCCCGCAAAGCTTGCGAAGGCCGCGTCGATCTCGCCGGCGGTACTGGCGTTGAGAGGCTTGATCTGCAGTCCGCTGGTGCGCCCAGCCGCCGCTTCCATCTCCTTCAACGTCGAGGCGACATCCGTGGCGTTGGCCGGATCGAGGAACAGGGAAATACGGACCGCGGTGGGCACCAGCTCGCGCAAGAGCACCAGTCGCCGTACCGTCGCCTCGGCCGGGAGGAAGACTCCCGTCATGTTGCCGCCCGGCCTTGCGAGGCTGGCGACGAGCCCAAGCTTGACCGGGTCCTGGGCGGCGGTGAAGACGATCGGGATCGTGCCGGTTTCCGCCTTGGCCGCGAACGCCGGAGTGGAACCTCCGATTGCGACGATCACGGCCACTTGGCGGCGAACGAATGCGGCCGCCAGCACCGACAGCCGGTCGATTCTGCTCTCGGCCCACCGATATTCGATCGACACGTTCTCGCCCTCGATGAAGCCCGCATCTCGCAGGCCCTGACGGAACCCACCCAGGCGGTCAGCGGTCGCCGCGTCGGGCGATGTGGGGTCAAGGAAGCCGATCACCGGCATTGCCGGCTGCTGCGCGCGTGCGGCGAGCGGCCAGGCAACTGCAGCGCCGGCGAGAGCGAGGACATCGCGCCGTCTCAATTGTTCGAGCTGCATTTGATCTTTCACCAGCCGCAGTCGCATCGGAGGATACAGAACCGGCAAAGGTCAGTCAGGGGGTATGATTAGCCCCTTAGAGCGCATCCCGATTGGGTCGAATCGTGATGCGCTCTAGATTCTCAGGATCTTGCGCATGTTCTGTTCGGAAAACCGGTTCCCACTTTTCCGGAACATGCGCTAGCACGAAATCGCTTCGCATTAAATCGCGATTTCGCTCCAAGCATTTGTTTGGTCGCATGATCTTATCCGAAACGTCTGCGACTTTTCGCGATCATGCTCTAGCGTCGCCGTGCCGGCGTTCCCCCGGACACGACGATCGCCGTAGCCCCTGCTCCTTGTTGTTTCACGACCGCAAAGAGCGTGGCGGCGTTCTGGGGATGGAGTCTGATGCAGCCGTGCGAAGCCGGCCCGCCGAGCCGGTTGATTTCGTAGCTGCCATGGATGGCGTACCCGCCATGGAAGAAGATCGAATGCGGCATGGGAGAATTGTAATATTCTTTCGAAAACCACGTCCGCTCCAGCCGTTGAGGCTGATAGGTGCCGCTCGGCGTCCCGTATCCGGCGCGTCCAGTGGACACGACAAAATGGTAGCGGGGGGCGCCATCGACATAAACGGTCATCTGCTGAGTGCTCTTGTCCACGGAGATAAGGACGTTGGCGCATGCCGCGGACGCACCCAAGCTCAGGATTGCAGCGGCAAGACAAGAACGTAAATCCACGGTCGGCCTCGATCCGAGAGCCACGCGCCCAACCAGCTCGCTCATCTCTACGGAGGGGCTGATCTTTCGGCAAGGCCCTTCCGGCCCTGACTGCGATCGATCGGACGTGGCCACAGCATCCTGTCGCGGAGGATAAGTCGACGGCCAAGCGAAGCGCGAATGGACCGCAGATTCGAATCGCTGCGTCGAATTAACCAACGCGGTGGGCCAAATCCGGACGCTGCAGCTACCCGCTTTCCCCCGCCGGCAAATGAGGCTGGCAAAGGGCCGCGCGGCCGGCACTGCGCGAGCGACCTTTGATGGACCCCAGCAGCATGGCGATGCAGAATTGCGCGGCTTTGCGCTCGATCAATGCCAGCGGCATGTGGCCCGGCTAAGCGGGCCATCTGTCGGCCAAGTACGTGATCGGACATGGATATTTCTGCTTCTCGCCGTTTGGGCGCCGGGCATGGGGCGGCTGCAGCGCAATCGCGGTCCAATGCGCAGGAGCTGTTTGCCCTGAGCCGCCTGCCTGCGCAGGACTGCTGCAAACGGGTCGAGTCGAGCGTCGGTGGCCTGGAAGCGGAAGAAGCTAAGCGGCGCCTCAGATCTCACGGGCTCAACCTTGTTACCCGCGAGCGAAAACCGACGATTTTTCAGGAATTATGGCTCCGTGCCAGAAATCCTCTCAACGCACTGCTGCTCACTCTGGCGGCGGTCTCATATTTCCTGGGCGACATACGGGCGGCGATCGTTATCGCCTTGATGGTCTTGCTGGCGATCGGTACCGCCTTCATTCAAGAGCACCGATCCAACGAGGCGGCAGCCCACTTGCGAGCGATGGTGAAGACGACCGCGAGCGTGCGGCGCGAGGCCGACGCCGGGGGCAACGACTATATCGAAGTTCCGATCGAAACCCTGGTTCCGGGTGACGTCGTCAGGCTGTCGGCCGGCGACATGATCCCCGCCGACTTGCGGTTGCTCGACACCAAAGACCTGTTCATCAATCAGTCCGCGCTGACCGGCGAGTCCATGCCCGCGGAAAAGTTTGCTCATCCCTGCATCCAGCAGATCGATGACCCGTTTGACCTTCCGAACCTGTGTTTCATGGGTGCAAACGTCGTCAGCGGATACGGAACCGGCGTCGTCCTGCGCACCGGAGCACATACGTTTTTCGGACGGCTCGCTGATGAAATCGCGGGGCGGCGCGTGCCCACCGCCTTCGACCAAGGCATCAGCCGTTTCACCTGGCTGATGATCCGTTTCATCATCGTGATGGTACCGACCGTCTTTTTGATCAACGGCGTGACCAAGCATGACTGGCTGGAGGCGTTGCTGTTCGCAGTCGCGGTCGCAGTCGGTCTCACGCCGGAAATGCTGCCGATGATCGTGACCGTCAATCTGGCCAAGGGCGCGATCGCCATGTCGCGCGCGAAGGTCATCGTCAAACGTCTCAATGCCATCCAGAACTTCGGCGCGATGAACGTCTTGTGCACCGACAAGACCGGGACGCTGACGCAGGATCGGATCATTCTCAAGCGGCATCTCGATATCCGCGGCGAGGAATCCGAGCGCGTGCTTCGATACGCCTATCTCAACAGCCACTTTCAGTCCGGACTGAGGAACCTGCTTGATGTCGCCGTGCTCGAGCATGTCGAGCTGCACCGCATCCTCAAGATCGACCAGAGCTTTGCCAAGGTCGACGAGATTCCGTTCGATTTCACGCGGCGCCGGATGTCGGTGATCGTGTCGCACGGGCAGGACAAGCATGTCCTCATATGCAAAGGCGCTGTCGAGGAAATCTTCGCGGTTTGTACCCGTTTCGAGATCGACGGCACGACGGGCGAGCTCGATGAGGGTCACTTCGCGACCGCGAAGGAAGAGATGATCGCGCTCAACTCGGACGGATTCCGGGTCGTGGCCGTGGCCTACAAGGAATTGGACACAGGCCAGGAGACCTATTCAGTGGCGGACGAGAGCGGCCTGACCTTGCTGGGCTACATCGCGTTTCTCGACCCGCCGAAGGAGAGCGCGGGCGCAGCGATTGTCGCCCTCGCCAAGAAAGGCGTGGCGGTCAAGATCTTGACCGGCGATAACGAGGTCATCACGCGCAAGATTTGCCGGGAGGTGAAGGTCGAGGTCGGCGAGATTCTGCTCGGCGCCCAGCTCGAGCGGATGGCCGACAGCGAGCTGGCGGACGTCGCGGAACGGACCACCGTGTTCGCCAAGCTCAACCCGTCACAGAAGGAGCGGATCGTCCAGGCGCTGCACCGCAAGGGACACGTGGTCGGCTTTCTCGGCGACGGCATCAACGACAGCCCGGCGCTCAAGGTGGCGGATGTCGGCATTTCCGTCGATACCGCCGTCGACATCGCGAAGGAATCGGCCGACATCATTCTGCTCGAGAAAAACCTGATGGTGCTTCAGGAGGGAGTGACGGAGGGGCGCAAGATCTTCGGCAACATCAACAAGTACATCAAGATGGGCGCGAGCTCGAACTTCGGAAACATGTTCAGCGTGCTCGGCGCCAGTCTATTCCTGCCGTTCCTGCCGATGGCGCCGATCCAGGTCCTCACCAACAACCTGCTTTACGATTTCTCCCAGACCGCGATTCCGACCGACAATGTCGACGAGGAGTACCTCGCACAGCCGCGTCGCTGGGATATCAGCAACGTTTTCAAATTCATGGTTTTTATCGGGCCGATCAGCTCCATCTTCGACTACGCGACATACGCCATGATGCTTTTCGTGTTCGATAGCTGGAGCAATCCCTCGCTGTTCCAGACCGGATGGTTCGTCGAGTCGCTGCTGACGCAAACGCTGATCATTCACATCATCCGCACGGCGAGAATACCGTTCATCGAGAGCCGCGCGAGCGCTCCACTCATCGCCACGACCATCATCATCTGCTGCGTCGGAATAGCGCTTCCATTTACCTGGGCCGGCGCCGCGCTCGGCTTCACGCCGCTTCCCGGGCTCTATTGGCCGCTCGTTTTCGCCATGCTCGTGACCTATTCAATCCTGACACACTTGGTCAAAGTGTGGTTCGTGCGCCGCTGGGGCATGTAGCTCGCCGGTCGAAGAGCGAGTGGGGCTAGCGCATGTTCCGGAAAAGTGGGAACTGGTTTTCCGAACAGAACATGCGCAAGATCCTAAGAATCTAGAGCGCATCACGATTCGACCCAATCGGGATGCGCTCTAGCGCAATGGCGATTAGCCTAACGTCCGCCGGCGATTGCACTTCGTGGCGACTGCCATTTAGGCCTTGGAGGTGGCGGCCGAACCTCCAATGTCTGCTCCAGGTCATTCACGTCGATTTTGGCATGTCCGCCCTCTAGGTCTGCTTTTCCCCGGATAGCCGACATAACCGAGTAACGCCGGCACTTCCGCCTTGTGCCAACAGCCGACATAGCTGGGCGACTTATGAGTACACGCCCTCGTTTTGCCTCTTGCGTGTTTGGCGACACACACTCTTTGAACTGGTCTTTCATGCTGCGAGTGGCTGCAGCTACCTGATGAAATCGTGGGTGCTCATGGGTCCGCGCCTGACCCCAGGAGGGGCGGCCTCATACGCATACATGGCGCCGCACGCCTCGAGGTCGCCCGCGCCGCACATCCAGACGGCCTCCTGATAACTCAGATAAGTCCGTGCAAGAGCACTGTGAGGGTAAACGAAAGGAAATAGGAAGATTGCCGACACGGCGGCAAACTTTAAACCTTTCACCATGACCGTGACTCCTCTTCGTGTGGCCTGCACGATCTCTACGCTCACCGCATCAGAGCGAAGGTGAATGGCGTCACACTTCATGCGAACTATTTATTGGACATAATAGGGGGCGGCCGTGGCGAGGAATCGGGGGCAGCTCGGCTCCACCTCGGTGACATGGAAGGCGGCAACGGAGTGGCTTCGGCCCGTCAACGCTGGTGAGCAGCTCCAAGGATTCTGTCTGCCCCCGCGGGATACGCCGCAGAGGTGAGTCCCGTGATATTGCCGCCGGGGTGTGCCAGACTTGCGACCAACCCGTTCCCGACGGGATCGGCAACCTGTGTGAACACGATCGGATGCGCCAGCAGCACCGCTCCGTGCAGCCTCCTTGCGAACAGTTCGAGCGCGCGGCGGCGGTCGGGCTTGGGGAGCCGCTTGCGGTGGATTCGTGTCATCAGGGAGCTGGCAAAAATTGGCAATGTTCGGAAGCTCCGAAGCACTGTTCAAGCCGCGACCGAATGCGCCTTTATCGCGAGTACTGCATCCGCCCCTGGGAGCCGCGATCGATTCCTCCGGACGGCTTCGGGCCCTGCGTCGGAACGCCGAATTCCGATACATTTACATTTAAGCCGCTGCGCTAGAGCGCATCCCGATTGGGTCGAATCGTGATGCGCTCTAGATTCTTCGATTTTGCGCATGTTCTGTTCGGAAAACCGGTTCCCACTTTTCCGGAACATGCGCTAACGCAGGCGGCGCCGAGCCGACGACCCAATCTGAAGTAGGCAAGGCATGGCCGAGCACATCGACGGACCGCTTTATTACGAGACGATGGGCAAGAGCGGCCCGGTTATGGCATTCGTGCATCCAAACCCGATGGACCAGTCGTGCTGGATCTTCCAGATGGCGCAGATGTCCACCTGGTATCGCTGCATCGCTATCGATCTACCGGGCTACGGGAAGTCGCCGAAGGCGCGCGCCGGGCTCACCATGCAGGACATCGCGCAGGCCTGCTGGGAGGCGATCGACGATGCCTATCCCGACGAGCGCGCCATCCTGGTGGGCTGCTCCATCGGCTCATCGATGCTGATCTGGATGCACAACCACTTCCCGCAGCAGACCGCGGCGCTGATCATGTGCGGCACCGGCTACAACCCGAAGAAGGAGTTTATCCCACCGCGCATCGAGGCTTATAAGGAGCACGGCATTAGCTACCGTTGGGGCTACACCTTTGAGGATTTCAGCCCCGCTTTCCGCTCGACGCCGATGGCCCATTTCTTCGCCGACCTGTTCGCCGATCGCAACGTGTTCGGCGACGTCGACACCATCATCACCCAGTTCCAGGCCTATCGGCAGCCCGAGCCCGAGGGCCATCACGCCAAGGTCGCCTGTCCAGCCATCATCATCACCGGCAGCGAGGACAACACGCACCGGACCGCCTTCGCGCTGCAGAAGCGCATCGCTGGCTGCGAACTGAAGATCCTCTACGGCGCCGGCCATGCCTGCCAGATCGAGCAACCTGCGCTGTTTAACCGCTACATGATCGAATTTTTGACCGCCCACGGCCTGTTCCCAGGAGCCGCACGCCGGGGCTAAGCTTCGTCAGGGAGGTCCCTCCGATGACAGCATCCGTGGAGCGCCGTGAACTCCTGCTCGGTCTTGCCGCGCTGCCCGTGGCATCGCGCTTCGCCGTCGCCGAGACGTATCCGTCGCGTCCGGTCCGCATCCTGGTCGCGACCTCCGCCGGCGGCGGCACCGACCTCGTCGCGCGCTTCATCGCGCAATGGCTGACCGAGCGGCTCGGGCAATCCTTCTTCGTCGAGAACCGGGCCGGTGGCGGCAACAACATCGGCACCGAGATGGCGGCGCGTTCGCCCGCAGACGGCTATACGCTGTTCATGGCGAACACGGTCAACACCATCAACAATTCGCTTTATCAGAAGCTCAACTACAACTTCATCGCCGACTTCGCGCCGGTCGCGAACGTCATGGGCACGCCGCTGCTCGTTCTCGTGCATCCGTCGGTAGCGGCAAAAAATGCCGCCGAACTGATCGCGCTCGCCAAGGCCAGCCCCGGCAAGCTCAACCTCGCCTCGGGCGGCGTCGGTTCGACCGGTCACATGTCCGCCGAGCTGTTCCAGATGATGGCCGGCATCAAGTTCACCCATGTGCCGTATCGCGGCGAGGCGCCCGCGCTCACCGATCTGATCGCAGGCCAGGCGCAGTTGATGGTTTCGACCACCGGCTCGTCGCTGCAGTACGCCAGGGCCGGCACAGTGCGCGCGCTCGCGACGACGACTGACGACCGTGTGGCCGACCTGCCCGATGTGCCGCCGCTGTCGAAGACGGTGCCGGGCTATCGGGCCAACGCCTGGAACGGCCTCTGTGCGCCGAAAGGAACGCCTCCGGAGATCATCACCTTGCTCAACAAGGAGGTTAACCTCGCGATCGCCGATCCGAAGATCAAGGAGCGCATCGCCAGCCTTGGCGGTGTCGCGCTACCCGGCTCGCCGGAGGACTACGGCCGAACTATCGCGGCCGACACCGAGAAGTGGGCCAAGGTCGTGCAGTTCTCCGGCGCGCACGTGAATTGAATCCTCTTGTGCTCCGGGGCGAGCTCTCGTTCCGTCATCCTGTGAGGTGCGAGCCGCGATAGCGGCCAGCCTCGAAGGATGCAGGGCTCCGATCATGCAACGGCGCATGGATGCGGCCGGGCCGTCCCGTGCCGCACGTCGCAGTGAGTATATTCAGTCCGGATTGCTCCCAGGAGCAGACATAGCCGCTGCGTTCGGCCACTTCCGAGAAGTGTTGGTCGGGGTGGCCACGTAATTCACATCATCGATGTCTCCTCGTGGCATCGGCGTTCGAGAGCCAATGGGGGGCTTTACCACGGCATTCGCCGCGCCGTCGCGAAGTCATGTCAGAATTTAAACGCCACGCCGGCGGTGACCGTGTGGGCGCGAAAGTCCTGGCGGAAGTCCCCGTCATAGCGGGCGAACACGCGCGCCCCGGCGGAGCGGCCGATCACCGCCAGCCCGGGCTGGAGACTGTCGCGGTCGTCCTGCACGGTCGCGATCGTGAAGCTTCCGGGCTGGCCCACCAGCCCGGCCGTGATGTCGCCCGACGAAGCCGACAGGCGATGGGTCCAAACAAGATTCCCCTGCAATGCCCAAGCGAGCGGGCCGGCGGCGATCAACTCGTAGCAGCCGACTGCGCCGAGCCGCGAGCGCAGGCCGTCGCTGACCTTGTCGTCCACCGCCAGGTCGATGCTGCCGGCATTGGTCTCGGTGAAGGCGCGCCGGTCGAGCCAGCTGTACGACAGGCCGACAAAGGGCTTCACGGCAGCCCTGTTGTTGGCTTGCAGGTTGGTCCCGAAATCCAGCCGGGCCGCGATGCCCGGCGCCTGCGTCGTTCCGTTCGCGGTCCGCGATATGGCCGTCGACAGTCCCGGTATTCCCAGCCCGGCGTCCGGGATGGCGATCTGCCGGTTGACGTTGATCGAGGAGTAGGTCCCGGCCACCGCGCCGTCGATCAGCATCCGGCCGAGCGTGGTGCCCCCGTAAGCGCCGAGCACGCCGGTCCGGACGTCGCCCGTGCTGCCCCCGAGATCGTTCCAGTTCGTGCTGCTGGTCAGAAAGCCACCGCCGATCCCGAGCACCAGGCCGTCGCCGTCTTCGTAGCCGACCCCGCCGAGTTCCGCCGCCGGTGTTCGTGCGGTAGCCCGGCATCGTGCTGGCGTCGTCGCGCTTGCCGAAGTCCCCGAGCACACGCCCCCACGCCGTGACGCCGGGAGCGATCGCGTGCTGGCTCGCGTCGGGATCGGCGTAGGGCCACCGGGTGGCGTCGATGCGTCCGCCGAAGGCGTCGAGGATCAGGCTGTGCTGGTGGCCGATGATCAACGGCAGCGCGCCATAGCGATCGGGGCTGAGCTGGCCGACCGCGGCCGCCAGCGGTCCGGCGTTGGTCGGGTTGGCGAGATTGAGGACATCGAGCGAGGTCAGCACCCGGTCGAGATCGCTGTAGGCCGCGACGCATCGCTGATCGAGATAGTTGCCGATCGCCGCCGCGTTGCCGGACAGACGCGGCCCGTAGACCAGGACCGGACCGCCGTTGTCCGGGGTCGGCAGGATAAAGTTGGTTTGCGGCACCTGAAAATTGCCAGTCACCGGCCTGCCGACGAAGTACTGTGTCCCACCGCCGTTGCCCCAGAACAAGCCGGTGCTCGCGTCTGTGATGGGACCCGCGATGCCGCTCCACATCGTCGTCCCGGACGGAACGACAACCAACGCGATGGCGTTGTTGCGCGGAGTGGGCGGCTGGTTCGGCAGAGCAAAGAGGTCGTTGTACTGTGCGCGCGTCAGCCCGCGCAACTGAGCGAGCGGCAGGAGGAAAGAGCCGGGCGCGTTGGATTCGGGCTTACTGGGGTCGTAGAGAAATGTGCGGCCGGCGAGGAAGGGTTGATTGTTGGAAAGCGTGTAAGCGGTGCTGCCCGATAGAAAAGACAGGGTGCTCGGGGTGTTTGTGCCTGTCTGGACAAGAATGTTGTTAAAAACGTCGGCAGCCGTGCTGTTCAGGACGGTGCCGCCCGGGATGACCGCGGGGTCCGCCGTGCTGCACAGCAAGGCGGCGGCCGGCGCCGCGCTGCCGAGAGTCAGAGCGAGGGCGAGAACACCGCCGCCCAGTCGGGACCAAGACAACTGCGACCAAGACAACCGCGACCGAGACAAGAGGTGCTTGCCGGCTCCCGGCGTGAGGATCGGGTCGGCGCTCGACGCATTGCGAGCGATACGCGTCCGCTTCGACATCTGTTCGCCCCAGAGGGACCAGACGGCCTACGGCTGGCACAGCTGCCGCCGGCAATCTGGATGCCGAGGCCAGATGTTTCCCTCGCCCCTGCGTACACCCGAGCGCAGGCAAAGGCTGTGATCTCCGCGCAACGACGCTGATTTTTTCCGACTCCGCGCAGGCATTGCGACGGGGCGGGTTCGGCGGTTCGAGCGCATCGTCGGCGTGCCGTGCATCCCGGCGGGAGGCTCGTAGTGCTTGATCGCGCGTTCCTCGACCACGTATGACACAATCCGCTCGGCGTCCGCCGCCGGGTCGGTCGATGCCGTTGGCGCGCAGAGTCCGCGCTTGCGCCGGAACGTCGGCACGGCAACAATTCCAACCTGTCTCGCTCCGGGAGCAATGCATGAGCAAGCCGGTCCAGCTCTATTGCTGGCACTTCATGTCCTATCCGTACCTGCCCGCCGACTTCGACGCGAAATACGATAGCGGCTGGGTCACGGTGCCGAACCGCTTGTGGGATGGCGAGCGCAGCCGCGGCCTCTACCAGGAATATATCGACCAGCTCGCCTATGCCGACGAGATCGGGTTCGACGGCATGGTGCTCAACGAGCACCACCAGAACATCTACGGCCTGATGCCGTCCCCCAACCTGATCGCGGCGGCGCTCTCGCAGAAGACCCGGCGCGGCAAGATCGTCATCCTTGGGAATCTGTTGCCGCTGCATCTCAATCCGCTGCGCATGGCGGAGGAATACGCCATGCTCGACAACATGTCGGACGGCCGCCTGATCGCCGGCTTCGCGCCGGGATCTGGGCCGGAGACGTTCAACTACGACGTGCCCTCGGCGCCCTCGCGCGAGCAATTCTGGGAAGCCGTCGATCTCATCCATCGCGCCTGGACCGAGGACGGCCCGTTCGAATGGGAAGGCCGCCACTATCCCATGCGCTACGTCAATCCGTGGCCGCGGCCGACCCAGCGTCCGCACCCCCCGGTCTGGATTCCAAGCTCGCGCTCGACCGAAACCTTGGCCAACATCGCCAAGCGCGGATACTGCTATTTCCTGTCCTCGCGCAGCCACGGCAGCGAGACCGCGAAGTCGCAGGCGCAATTCGCCAGGATCCTCGAGGAGCACGGCGGCCGCTTCGATCCGTTCCGCATGGGCATCCTGATGTCCACCCATGTCGGCGAGACCGATGCGCAGGCGCAGGTCGAGGCCAAGGAAGGCGTGTGGTATTTCCTCAAGAACTGCCTCAAGGGGCATCTGCGGCGCGAAGGCCGCATGCTCACCGCCGGCCCGGGCATTCCCTACATTCCGCCGTCCGAGTTCCGCAGCTATCTGAAATTCGCCGATCCGACCGCGCCGCTCCTCGGCGACGCCGAGGACTGGAGCGATCTCGAGCGCACGCAATCGATCATCGTCGGCGGGCCGGAGACGGTCTATCGCCGCATCCTCGACATCGTCGAGCACGCCAAGTGCGGCCATCTGCTGATCCAGTTCCACATGGGCAACATGCCGGACGCGCTGGTGCGCAAGAGCATGACTTTGTTCATGGACGAGGTGGCGCCGCGCCTGAAGGAGAGCTCGGCGAAGCTGTTCGCGCGCCACTTCCCCGAGATGGAACGCAGCGCGGAGCTGGCGCAGTGAGCAAGATGACCTGGGTCCCTCCTTCGTCATGCCCGGGCTTGCCCCGGGCATCCACGTCTTGCTCCGCGAAACAAGTCGTGGATGGCATCGGAACTCGGGCCTGCCCGAGTTCCGCGCTATCAAGTGCCGCAAGTCGGCTACCGCCGACTTGCGGTGACAAGTCCGGCCATGACGGCGTGGAAACTCGGAGATCATCCGCATGAGTCCGCGAGTGCTGGACCTGCGCGGCCGCAAGGTGGCGGTTATCGAACGCGGGCGCGGCGAGCCGCTCGTCTATCTCCACGGCTTCGCCGACGTGCACGGGGTCGCGGGCGATTTGCAACCGTTCCAGCTGCGCCTGGCCGAGAGCGTCCGGGTGATCGCGCCGGCGCATCCGGGCTGCGCCGGGAGCGACGAGCTCGGCGACGGCTACGGCATCGACGACGTCGTCTTCCATTATCTCGAAGTGTTGGACGCGCTCGGCCTGCGCCAGTTCGATCTGGTCGGCCACTGCGTCGGCGGCTGGATCGCGGCGGAGCTGGCCGTGCGCCATCCCGAACGGGTGCGGCGGCTCGCTTTGATCGGCGCCTGCGGACTGTTCGTGCCGGGCGCGCCCATCGGCGACGTCTTCATGCATTCACAGCCGGAGCGCGGCGTCGAGCTTAAGAGCCTGCGGCGGCTCCTCTTCGCCGATGAAAACGCGCCGGCGGGGCTGCGCTTCTTTCCCAGCGCGCGCGGCGACATCGACGAGGAGATGCGGCGCTACCAGATGCTGCGCTTCGGCTCGTTCGTCGGGTTCAAGCCGCCCTACTTCTACAATCGCGCGCTGCGCGGCCGCCTCTACCGCGCCGCCATGCCGGCCGCGGTGATCTGGGGCGCGAGCGATCGCATGGTCCCGCGCGCGCACGGCGAGGCCTTTGTCGCGGGCCTGCCGGGGGCCGAGGAGTTGCGGCTGATCGCGGGAGCCGGCCATTCCGCGCCGCTCGAAGAGCCCGACGCCACCGCGAATGCGCTCATCGATTTTTTCGGCGCCACGCGCGGCGTCGGCAACCGCGCGCACAGCGCTTGAGAGGAGCATGCCGGTGTTGCACGAGCCTCCATTGCACAAGCTTCTAGAACGCATCCCGATGAGTTGGAAACAATCGAGCGGCAGACTCGGTCTGCTCCCTCCCCCCTTGTGGGGGAGGGCTGGGGAGGGGGGTAGTGCGTATGGCAACGCGAGTGCATCAATCTCCCCACCCCCAACCCCTCCCCACCACAAGTCGGGCTTGCCCGACTTGTGCACTCAAACGCGAAACCCGGGCAGGCCCGGGTTTCGTGGGGAGGGGAGCGCACCGAGTATGCCGCACCGTTCTGCATCAAACCGAACGGGACGCCCTCTATTGCATCGGCCACTTGCCATGGCGGTGCTGCTGTTGGCGGCGGCGGGCGAAGTGGCCGCGCAGCCGGTCGAGCAATTCTTTGCGCACAAGACCGTCATCATCACCATCGGCTACACCGCCGGCGGCAGCTACGACCTCTACGGCCGCATGGTGGCGCGCCATCTCGGCAAGCACATCCCGGGGCAACCGACGGTCATCGCGCAGAACATGCCGGGGGCGGGCAGCCTCAAGGCCGCGAACTATCTCTACGAAGTCGCGCCCAAGGATGGAACGGCGCTCGGGATCATGGTCGAATCGGCCGCGCTCGAGCAGGCCCTGGCCAATCCCGCGGTCCAATACGACGCCGAGAAATTCACCTATCTCGGCCGCGTCGCCACCAGCAACAACATCTTCATGCAGTGGCACACCGCCAAGGTGCAGTCGCTCGCCGACGCCAAACGCATGGAGAGCACGCTCGCCGGCACCGGCCCGGGCTCGATCGCCGAAACCGTGCCGCGGCTGCTCAACGCGCTCGTCGGCACCAGGTTCAAGCTCATCAGCGGCTATCCCGCCTCGACCGAAGCCATGCTCGCCATGGAACGCGGGGAGGTCGACGGCGCCTCCTCGTCCTGGGCGGCGGTGAAGGTGGGAAAGCAGCCCTGGCTGCGCGAGAACAAGATCAGGATCATCCTGCAGACGACGCCGCACCGGATCGCCGAGCTGCCGGACACGCCGAGCCTGGGCGAGATCGGCGACACGACGGCAGACAAGCAGGTGTTCGCGCTCTACGCCAGCGGCAGCGCGATCGGGCGTTCCGTGCTTGCTCCGCCCGGGATCGCGGCCGAGCGGGTGAACGCGCTGCGCGACGCGTTCCAGGCCATGGTCAAGGATCCGGAATTCGTCGCGGACCTGCAACGCACCAACGTCGAGCTCGACCCGTTGCCGGGCGCGGAGGTGGAGCAGCTCGTCATCCGCGCCCTCAACGTCCCGGCTGCCGTGCGCGAACGCGCCAAGCTCGCGTTCGGGCGATAGATCGCTTCGTGCGAGGGTTGGAGGTTTTGCTGCGCCCGCGCGGCAGACTTGGTCTGCTCCCTCCCCCACGAGCCCCGGGCTTGCCCGGGGCGCGATGCAGTGGCGTCGATGCTAGCGCGAACAGCTAGACCGGCAAACAGCCTTGCACTTATTGAAATTGGTGAAGCAATTCCTGCTGGCAGCGGCGCGCTCGCACCCGTATTGGATGCCACATTTCGCCTCGCACAAGCCGTAGCAGTGGTCATATTGACGGGTGGTGCGGGCAGCGACCGCAGCGTGCGCAATTCCCAGAAGGAGCAGCGCCATAATTGGGATCGTGAGCATGCCATGTCGGTTCATGGCGTAAAGTTTCCCTCTCAGGGCAAGCCACGTTACCCGGCTCGGACCGTCATGCAAATCATTCTTGAAATTCTACAACCGTTCGTCAAGCCGAGCCCAGGAACTATTCATTCCAATCGGTGAACCCCTCAGCAAACAAAGCCCCGGGCGTTTGCCCGGGGCTTTCGATTTGGCGTGCGATAGCGTCGCGACGATCAGAAGTCGCGGTGCTCGAAATCGCGCCGCAATTCCAGGCGGACGTTCGGATCGGGATCGGCGCCGAGATACCGGCCGTTCTCGTAGACGTCATGGCCCGTATAGTTCGACCGCGGCTGCTCGGTGCGTCCATAGCTCTGGTCGAACTGCGAGGGGTATTGCTGGACCGGCGCACGGCGCGACGGCGTCTGCGCCAGAGCCGGCGAAGCGACAGCGGCGGCGAGCGCCACCGCAACAACGAGCGTCTTCATTCTTTGTTCTCCGAAGTGTTGACGTGGGACATGGCTTTGTCCCCACCTCCATTTGGGCAACCCGCGGTAGAGCTGCAATGCACAATATTTTGACTCCGGCGCGACCCGGATGCCATCAAAAAGTCTTTTAGCCACATATGCTTATCTGCATAATCTGGCTTTACGCGGAATTAATGCGGCGCGAAAACAGGCGGGCGGTTTATGCCCGCATTGGTTGCGTCCAGGGCATAAATTGATCGACAACTCGCAAGCGCCTTCAGGCGTCGTCGGCGGCCGCGAGCGGTGTCTTGCTCCGGATGAGGTCGCAGGCTTTCTCCGCGATCATCAGGACGCAGGCATTGATATGCGCCGAGACCAGATCAGGCATGACCGAAGCGTCGACCACGCGCAGGCGCTCGACCCCGCGCACGCGCAGCTGCGGATCGGTCACCGCGTCGGGTCCGATCCCCATGGCGCAGGTGCCGCAGGGATGGTGCGCCGTGATCGCGGTGCGCCGGATGAACGCATCGATCTCGGCGTCGGTCTTGACCGTGTCACCGGGTGACGTTTCGGTCCCGCGATAGGGCGCCATCGGCTTCTGGTAGGCGACGTCGCGGGCGCGCTTGAACCCTTCACGCAGGCGCGGCAGATCGTCGGGCGCGGAAAAGAAATTGTACACGATGCGCGGCGGCTCGCGCGGATCGGTCGAGCGCAACAGGATTTCGCCGCGGCTGTCCGGATGCAGCAGGGTCGGGCGGATGCCGTAGCCGTCGACATAGGGCGGACGGATCAGCGGAAACCAGAGATGCGTGTCGGCAGGCGCGCCGCGGAACATGAACTCGATGTCGGGCACCGCCAGCTCGGGCCGGGTCTTGACGAAGGCGTGCAGCCCGCCGGGCACCACGGTGCCGGGACCGGTGCCGAAGCAGTAGGCGCGGATCATGCTGACCGCCATGCGGTCGAAGCGCATGTCGCGGCGGAACGCGCTCTCGGTGAGCCGCTCGAAAAAGATGATGACCGCGAGGTGATCCTGCAGGTTCTTGCCGACCGGCAGATCGACCACCGGCGCGATGCCGAGCTCGCGCAGATGCGCCGCCGGGCCGATGCCTGACAGCATGAGGAGCGGCGGGGTATTGAACGCGCCGCCGGCGAGGATGACTTCCCGGTCGGCGTTGACCCGCACGGTCTCGCGGATGCCCCTGACATATTCGACGCCGGTGGCGCGCGTGCCCCGCATCAGCACCCGGGTGGCATGCGCGCCGGTCGCGACATCGAGATTGCGGCGCTTCCTCGCCGGCCTGAGATAGGCGGTCGCGGCCGAGGAGCGGTAGCCGTCGCGGATGGTGTATTGGCCGCGCCCGAAGCCTTCCTGCCGCTCGCCGTTGTAGTCGTCGGTGACGGGAAAGCCCGCCGCCGCCGCGGCTTCGAGCCAGGCGTCGTAGAGCGGATCGCGGGTCTTGGCGAACTCGGTGCCGATCGGCCCCGATCCGCCGCGCCAGCGGTTCTCGCCGCCCTGCCAGGTCTCGCAGCGCTTGAAGTAGGGCAGCACGTCGGCATAGGACCAGCCGCGCGCGCCCTTCTGCGCCCAGCGATCGTAGTCGCCGCGATTGCCGCGGGTATAGGCCATGACGTTGATCGAGGACGAACCGCCCAAAACCTTGCCGCGCATGGCCTCGATCCGGCGGCCGTTCATGTTCGGCTCGGGCTCGGTGGCATAGCCCCAGTTGAACATGTCGTATTCGTGCATCTTGCCCATGCCGAGCGGGATGTGGATGAGCGGGTTGAGATCGCGCCCGCCCGCCTCGATCAGCAGAACGCTCGCGGCGCCGTCCTCGCTCAGCCGGTTGGCCAGCACGCAGCCGGCGGAGCCGGCGCCGACGATGACGTAGTCGTAGCCTGTTTTCACGCGCGAGATCTCCCGATCATAGCCCCTGTCCGAGCGGCGGCGCGATCAGCGGATCACACGCCGCATCACACGTCGAGCGTGCTGGGGGCGAAAATTTCCTCGGGCTCGACGCGGCGCGCGGAGAGGCCCTGCTCGTGCACGTATTGCGCGACGGTCGCCAGCACCGGCCGCGCCGCCTTGAAGCCGTAGGCCAGCGGATCGTGCTCGGCGAGCGTGCGCTTGACGCCGCCGTCAAGCAACCCGGTCTCGAAATACCATTGCAGATACGATCGGCCGTAGCGCGCGATCTCCTCTTTCGCCGCCACGAACGCGGAATAGAGGTTGAGCGCGATCCAGGGGTGGCTCTCGAGGAGCGAGCGCCGCACCACCACGGTATGGTTGATCGGATAGAGCCCGGTCTTGGCGTAGAAGCGGCGGCCTTCGGCGGCGGGATCGGGGAACAGGTCGCGCGTGACGCCTGACACATCGACCGTGCTGCGGTCTACCAGATTCCTGTCGACGAGATAGTGCAGGGCGCCGTCGAGCTCGCCGCGGACGAGCATCTCGCCCATGTTCGTGGTCGGCGGGATCTGGTTGACGCGCACGCCGGCCGGCGCGGTGAAGCCGGTGGCGCCGCCGTGGCTCTTGTCGGGGTTGCGCTCCATGAACCACTCGATGTCGCGCGCATGCACGCCGAACTCGTGCTGCAGGATGCCGCGCGACCAGATCGCCCAGGTCTGCTGATATTCCGGCACGCCCATGCGCTTGCCGCGCAGATCGGCCGGCGCGGCGATGCCGGAATCCGTGCGCACGATGATGCTGGTGTAGAAGAACTTGCGCATGGTGAAGACCGGGATCGCCACCCAGCGGGTGTCGCCGCGCGACACCGAGATGATCAGCGACGACATCGACATTTCGGAAACGTCGAACTCGGCGAAGCGCAGCTGCCGCCAGAACATCTCCGACGGATGCACCATGGTGGGGACGAGCTTGATGCCCTGCGGCACGACGCGGCCTTCGATCAGCGGCCGCGTGCGCTCGTTGTCGGAGAGCGCGATGCTCAGCTCGAGGCGGGGAGCGGTCATGGGAGATAAATCCGTAGCGAGGTCGATCAGCGGCCGATCCGCCTCATCCTGAGGAGCGAGCGCAGCGAGCGCCTCGAAGGATGGGGCGGCCCGTGGGCCTCATGCTTCGAGACGCCGCGCCGATGCGCGGCTCCTCAGCATGAGGGCGAAGAAGAAGCGGAGGTCAATTCTCGGCGGGCACGCTCACATAGACGCGCTGGTCGCGCACCCGGACGTCGACCGGCCGCAGGCGATATTTGGGATCGCCGCAGTGGCGGCCGGATTCGATGTCGAATTCCCAGCCGTGCCAGGGACAGACGATGTTGCGCTTGCCGGAGAAGCGCAGGCCGCGGCTCGACTGGTCGGGCGCGAGCTCTTCCTCCACCCGCGGGATCACCTTGCCCTGGCAGACCGGGCCGCCGTCGTGCGGACAATGGTTCTCGTAGGCGATCAGCCGGTCGCCCTGGCGGAAGACGCCAAACTCGAAGCTGTCGACCCGCAGCACGCGGTAACCGCCCTCCGCGAACTCGCTGAGCTCGCCCACCATGATCTCGTTCATCGCTTCACCCCTTACCCGTTTACCGAGTTGAATCGACCTCCGCCTCATACCCGCGCTTGTCGCGGGCATCCACGTCTTTCTGCGCGCCCGCGAGACGTGGATGGCCGGGACTTTGGCCTTCGGCCGGCCCGGCCATGACGATCAAGTAAGCCGTATCGCCTATTGTGATGCAGAGCGCCAATCTGAACCTGGATCGTCATCATTCGTGCTGGCCGCGGCGGTACCACATCTGCAGATCGAAGAAGTTGAGGTCGGCCGCGCGCATGATCGCGCAGATCGCGGTCACCGCTTCGGTGGCATTGACCGGACGGTCGCCGAACGGCGCAAGCTCCTGCGCGCGGTCCTCCGCCTTGGCGGCGTAGAGCCTGACCGCGGCGGAGAGCACGCGCTGCAGGCTTGCGTCTGGCACGTCGTCGGGCTTGCCGCGCGCGAGCGCGCCGTCGGCGCGCGCGCAAAACGCCGCGACGCCATCGGCGACGTCGTCCCTGGCCGCGCTTGAGCTCATTCGGCCGGGACCGCGACCGGCTGCGGCTGCGGCTGCGGCTGCGGCGCAACCTTCTTGCCGGATTTTGCCGGCGGCACCTCGAGGCCGAACAGCCGCGCGGCGCTCAGCCCCAGAATGTTGCGCTTGGCCTGCTCGTTGAGGAACGGCAGCTTGGTGATCGAGCTCGGCGCGTCGAAGTCCCAGTGCGGCCAGTCCGAGGCGTAAAGCAGCTGGGTGTCGGCCTTGATCGCCTCGAATGTCGCCTGCGTCAGCTTCATGTTGCTGCGCTCGAGCGGCTGGCTGGTGAAGTACATGTCCTGGATGTACTCGCTCGGCCTGCGCTTGAGCAGCGGGCACTCCGACGTGCGCATCATGTACTCGGAATCGAGCCGCTGCATGACGAACGGAATCCAGGCGAGCCCCGACTCGATCCAGATCACCTTGAGCTTGGGGAAGCGCTCGGGCAGCCCGTTGAGCACCCAGTTGGTCATGTGGATCATGTTGAAGTGCACGAACGACAAGGCGTGCATGCCGATGAAGCGGTTGAGCTGCGCAAAGGAGGGATCCGACCAGCTGAAGCCGGCGTGGAAGCCGAGCGGCTTGCCGGCCTCCTGCAGCGCGGAATAGAGCCGCATGTAGGAATTGTGCCAGACCGGCTTGTGGCGGGTGGAGGTGACGGAGAAGCCGACCACGCCGGGCGCGTCGGCGAAGCGCTCGACCGTCTCCACGCAGGCGTCGGGATCGTTGAACGGCAGGTAGAGCAGCGCCTTCTGGCGCGGATCCTGCGGCAGGATCTGCTCGATCAGCCAGCGGTTATAGGCGTTGCCGAGCGCCACCTCGGCGTCGACCTGCGGGTGCATGCCGAGCGAGAGCATCGGGGTCGGGAACACCACCATGTAGTCGATGCCGAGCGCATCCATGGCGCGCTGCGTGAGCTGCACCTGGCGATGCAGCCCGGGCGGCGTCGGCTCGGCCAGCTTCTGCTGGTGCATGATGCGGCCGGCGACGTCCTGGTAGAGCGGACCGTTGGCGTTGAGGAGGCCGGGCGCCGGGCCGCGGTCGCGGAACGCCTCGGCGATGTAGCGCAGCACCTCGTTGTCGATGCGGTCGGTGATCTCCGACCAGAACGCGGTTTCGTTGACGTGGGCGTCGACGTCGACCACCAGCCAGTCCTTGAGCTTCTCCGTGACCGGACCGGCCTTGGCGAGATAGTCGCGGGTGTCGGTGCGCGTGGAAATCTTTTCCAGCTCGGTGATCCGGGGCGCGGTCTCGCGGATATTCATGTTTCCACCCTGCGTTGCTGGGCCCGGACGCGTGCGGATTCGCCGGTTCCGGTTGTTTGCCCACACTCTATTGAGGCCGTTCCCGGCGCGCAACGGTCCTGCACGCATGAGGGGAAATTGCTGCTCCGCCAGGAGAGCATAAGCCGTTGCGCGGCGCGGCATTTCGGCCGGGCGATCGCCGCCGCGCGCGTGCCCACCTGCGCGGCGGCGAGCCCGGTCTAATGCCCCGAACTCGAAGTTCGCGCACACCGTGGCGCTTTCGCGACCGGCATGCTTTAAGCGGGTCGCCGATCGCGCTTGCGTGTTGCCGCCGCGCGCCACAATCGAGGAGCGTTCTCCATGCCTGCGAGCCGACATCCCTCATCCGTGAGCGCGCGCGTCCTGCTGGCGGCCGCGGTGGTGGCATGGACCCCGTTGGGCACCGCTGCGGCGCAATCAGCTCCGGCCCAGGCGCAGGCGCCGGCGCCCGAGGGCGCGCCGGCCGCGTGGCGCGTTGAATGCACGGGCGACGGCAAGACGCTGGACTGCCGCGCGGTCCAGCAGGTGTTCCAGCGCGAGACCCGGCAACTGGTGGTGGCGGTGGCGGTGCGGCCGGCCGCCGACGGCAAGTCCGGCGCGCTGGTGATGACGCTGCCGCTCGGCCTCAACCTCACCGAGCCGGTCACCATCAAGGTCGACAACGGCGCCACCGAACGCCAGCCGATCCAGACCTGCACCAATATCGGATGCTTCGTCGCCATGACGCTGAACGACAAGATGATCGCCGCCATGCGCGCGGGCACCGACCTGAAGATCATCGTGCAGGACGCCAACAAGAAGCCGGTCGAGATGGGGCTGCCGCTGCTCGGCTTCGGCCTCGCCTTCGACAAGGCGAAGTGACGCGATCACCGCGCATTCGTTCGCGCTCGATGTAGAACGGCGCCGCTATCTCGGTGCGCTCCCCTCCCCACGCAACCCGGGCTCGCCCGGGTTGCGCATTAGCGCATGTTCCGGAAAAGTGGGAACCGGTTTTCCGAACAGAACATGCGCAAAATCGAAAAATCTAGAGCGCATCACGATTTGATCCAATCGGGATGCGCTCTAGGTACGCAAGTCGGGCAGGCCCCCCCTCCCCCATAAGGGCGAGGGAGTAGACCGAGTTCGCGGCTTGGCTGAAACCACCTCACAGGGACACCGATGCGGATTTTGCTTTTCCCGATCGTCGCGCTTCTCGCTGCCGTCTCCGCGACCGCGGCGAGCGCGCAATCCGCGGGACGACTGAGCGTGTCGGTCGCCGGCGTACGCAACGACGCCGGCCCCGTGCGCTGCGGGCTCTATGCCTCGGCCGACGGCTTCCGCGAGCCCAGGCGCGAGATGCGGCGCGGTGGCGCCGATCAAGAACGGCCAGGCGACGTGCGTGTTCAACGCGCTTCCGGCCGGGACCTACGCGGTCGCCGTGTTCCACGCCGAGCACAACGAGACCCGGATGGAGACCGGCCTGTTCGGCAAGCCCAAGCAGGGCTACGGCTTCTCGAACAATCCGTCGTCGACCTTCGGGCCGCCGAGCTTTTCCAGCGCGGCGTTCCAGTACAAGGGCGGCAATCTGCAGGTGCCGGTGCAGCTGAGCTATTAGCGCGTGTCCCGTTGAAATCGAATCAGCGCAAGGGCAAGCTCGGTGTGCTCCCCTCCCCACGAAACCCGGGCCTGCCCGGGTTTCGCGTTTGAGTGCACAAGTCGGGCAAGCCCGACTTGTGGTGGGGAGGGGTTGGGGGTGGGGGTCGCAGTAAGGACACGATTGCCATGTCCGCAGGGGACGAGTTGCGAGTCTGGGCGAAACGCGATCGTGCGATCGTGCCACCGCAGCGTCGTCTCGCCCGTGGGATGCGCGCTGCTCCGACGGAAGCCGAGCGGAAGCTCTGGTGGCACCTGCGCCACCGAATTCGTAAGCCCGGCACGCATTTCCGTCGCCAAGCTCGAATTGGCCGTTACATCGCTGATTTTGCCTGTCACGCGACGCGCATTGTCATCGAGGTCGATGGAGGCCAGCACGGTAGATCGCCGGCCGATGAAGAACGCACGAAGGTTCTCGAAGCGAATGGCTACCGCGTGTTGCGTTATTGGAATAACGACGTGCTGTCGCATATCGATAGCGTGCTTGAGGACATTCTCAGCGCGATAACGACGACCCCCACCCCCAACCCCTCCCCACAAGGGGGAGGGGAGCACACCGAGTGCGCGGCGATCCTGGGTCCAGCCCAACGGGATACACCCTAGCGGACGCTCCGGTTAAGTGATCCGTAGGGTGGGCATTGCGCGTTCTGCGGTGCTATCCGTGCCGCTGCGCGCGCAATGCCCACGCGTTCCGTTCGCGTGGGCAAAATCGCTTGCGAAAGCAATGCGACTTGCCGCAGTAAGCGATGATGCGCTCTAGATTCTTCGATTTTGCGCATGTTCTATTCGGAAAACCGGTTCCCACTTTTCCGGAACATGCGCTAGCGAGTACTCAGGACCTCGGCCCGTTCACTCGATCACCTCGTCGGCGCGCAGCAGGAGCGAGGTCGGTACCTTGAGGCCGAGCGCCTTGGCGGTCCTGAGATTGACGATCAGCTCGAACTTCGTGGGCCGTTCGACTGGAAGCTCGGCGGGCTTGGCTCCCTTCAAAACCTTGGCGACCATGCCGCCGGTCTGGCGGAACGCGTCGAGAAGGTTCGCGCCATAGGCCATCAATCCGCCTTCACGCGCGAATTACGGAAACACCGTGATGGCGGGAAGCCGGTAGCGCAAGGCCAGGTCTGCAATTCGCTTGGGATTGGTGCCGAACATCGGGGACGACAGCATGATCACGGCTCCGACCTCGCGTTGTCTCGCTCGCCCAAACGCGTCGTCGAGCTCGGCGATTCCCGGAACCTCCACGATCTCGAGCCGGATCTTGAGCAATGCCGCCGCGGCCTGGACGGCGGTCAATTGCGTAAGGCCGGCCGCCGGATCGCGCAGAATGCCGACGCTGGCAAGCCCCGGCACCGCCTCCTTCAGGAACTCCAGCCATTTCTTGCTGAACTCGGGAAAGTCGAAGAACAGCCCGGTGACGTTGCGACCCGGGTGCGAAAGGCTTGCGACGAGGCCGCTTCCGACCGGATCGGTTTCAAGATCGAACGCGACAATCGGAATGCCGGCGACCGTACGCACGGCCTTCACCGCGAGCGCGCTGATCGGCACCAGCACATCGACCTTGCGGTCGACGAGCTCGCGCGCGAGCGGTGCAACCCGGTCGGGGTTGCCGTCCGCGGACTGCACGATCACATCGACGTCGGCCGGCGCGATGTCGCCATCCTGGAGGCCCGCGCGAAACGCTGCCGCGCGCGGCGCCGCCGATGCGGCGAGACCGGGATAAAGCACCCCGACTTTCGGAGCTCCTGCCTGTTGCGCCGGCGCCGCCACCGGCCACACGGCCGCGCCGCCGAGCAGGCCGAGAAATTCCCGCCGCTTCATTCGATCACCTCCTCGGCGCGGGCGAGCAGCGCCGCCGCACGTCCGACCCTAGCGCAGCCGAAGCGGCCGGTCCTGGGACAGGCCTGAATCGTTCTGAATCGACGCGGCTGCCGCTGGCATATCCCGCGCCGAGACGACGGCATCGCAAAGAGAGGACCCGCACTCAAAAAGCGCCTGCAATTTGAATTCCGCCCAAATCCAATCGCAAGGCCAAAATCCGCAGGAACAGGCGCATCTATCGCGAGCGCAACCGCATCGAGCGTTTGATTCCGTGGATTAGCTTTGAGCTTTGGACTTGTTCAGGGTCACGGCGGCGCGAACGAGAGCCTTCAACGCCTTCTCGTCGATCTTCTCGCCCTCGTGGAAGTCGATGGCACGCCTTGTGTTCCCCTCAAGACTGGAGTTGAAGAGGCCCCGAGGATCCTTCAGAGCCGCCCCTTTGGCGAACGTCATCTTCACGACGTTCTTGTAAGTCTCGCCGGTGCAGATCAATCCGTCGTGCGACCACACCGGAACCCCTCTCCACTTCCACTCCTCGACGACTTCGGGATCGGCTTCCTTGACTAAGGTACGGAGCCGGCTGAGCATCTTGCCCCGCCAGTCGCCTAGCTCCTTGATTCTCGCGTCTATCAGCTGAGAAGGAGACTTGCTTTTCTGCGACCCGCCCTTCTTCATGCCCGTTTCTCCTCCTTAGAGCGCATCCCGATCGGGTCGAATCGTGATGCGCTCTAGATTCTTCGATTTTGCGCATGTTCTGTTCGGAAAACCGGTTCCCACTTTTCCGGAACATGCGCTAGTCCCGAGGCTTTGATAAATGGTCATCGCCATCGTGCCGATTCCACGTGGAGCTGCGCTTATGCGACAAGTTATCTCGCCGCGCCTCACTTCGTGTCCTTGGGCACGACCACTCCCGTCGAATCGAGCCCGAAGACGCCGCCGCCCATGCCGTGGCACTCGCACGGCTCGCCCAGGGCGGCGTCCTCGCGATTGATGCAGGTGTCGGTGGGCGTCTTGCAGTAGCCCACGTGCACGTCGGCCGAATTGTGCCACCACAGCAGGACGGCGAGCGCCGCCGCGATCGCGATCCCCAGCAGGATCATCGCCAGATGCTTTGCCTCGAGCATGGCTCTGCTTATAGCGTTTTCCGGCGAACGGGGTACCGGCCCGGCCGGGCTCCGCGCGCGGGTCAGGCATTTGCGGGCACGCGGGCCGGAGGTAGGGGGACACTGCCCGGGCGGGGGCGGCCGGCGCGCGGCGCAACCCGTGTGACCTTATTGAAACATCTGGAAAAATTGCAGAAACGGCTCGGTTGAGAGGGGCCGCGAGCGATTGCTTCGATATTCCTCCCGGACGTAACATTCCACCGGAAGGCCGTCACTCGAGGGGTCGGGGCCATGTTCGCCGGCGTACGGGCGATCGCGGCGGCTTTGGCATTGGTCAGCATGTCGTTTGCGGCCATTGCACAGGCCGTTCCGCCCGGTGCACAGATCGTCCCGCCCAGCGACCAGCCTGGCCGGGAACGCGAACGATTCGAGCGGCCTCCGGTGCCGCTGGCGCAGCCCGGCGGTCCCGCGATCGCGGTGCCTGGGATCGAAGCGCCGCCCGGCGCGGCCGAGACCACGCTGGTCATCCGCCAAATCCGCGTGACCGGGTCGACGGTCTACACCGACGCCCAGCTCGCCGAGCTCTACGCCGACCTCGTCGGCCAGAAGACCACGCTGCAGGCGGTCTACGATCTCGCGGGGCGCATCACCGCCAAATACGGCGCCGACGGCTACGTGCTCTCGCGCGCCATCGTGCCGGTGCAGGAGCTCGATCCCAACGGCGCGGTGGTCCGCATCCAGGTGGTGGAGGGATACGTCGCCGAGGTCGAATGGCCGAAGGAGCTCGCCGGCTATCGCGATTTCTTTTCCTATTACGCGGCGAGGATCACCAGCGAGCGCCCGGTGAACATCCGCACCATCGAGCGCTATCTCCTGCTGGCCGGCGACCTGCCCGGGCTCAGGTTCAAGAACAGCCTCAAGCCGCATCCGACCAAGGTGGGCGCGGCGATCCTGGTGGTCGAGGTCACGCAGAAGCCCGTCGACTTCTTCGGGCGGGTGGACAATCGCGGCACCCACGCGCGCGGCCCGCTCGAATTCCTGGGCAGCGTCACCGCCAACAACTGGCTGCGCATGAACGAGGCGCTCACGCTCACCGCCGCCGGCGCGTTCCAGACCCAGCAGCTGCAGTTCTACAGCGCGACCTACCGGCAGGTGCTGACGGCCGAGGGGCTCACCTATTTCGCCAATGCCAGCTACGGCTTCGGGCGCCCCGATCTCGGGCTCGATCAGCAGTTCCTGCTCTACAAGACCAAGAGCCTCTATCTCGAGAATGGGGTGAGCTATCCGCTCATCCGCGCGCGCGAGCGCAACCTCACCGTCGCCGGTCTGTTCTTCGCCAGCGACGACAACGGCTCGTTTTTCGACCTGCCGGACACGCCGCCGAGCACGCTCGATCGCCTGCGCGGCTTCCGGGCGCGGGCGGAAGCGGATTCCGCCGATTCGACCGGCGCGATCAACCAGCTGTTTTTCGTGTTCAGCCAGGGCATCGAGGGCCTCGGCAGCACGCAGAACGGCAGCGATCTCGCGTCGCGCTTCAACGGGCGGGTCGATTTCACCAAGATGGAGCTGACACTGTCGCGGCTGCAGCCGCTGTTCGACCGCTTCTCCGTCCTCGGCGCCGCCTACGGGCAATATGCCCTGACCCCGCTCCTGGTATCGGAGCTGTGCGGCTATGGCGGGCGCCTGTTCGGCCGCGCTTTCGACCCCTCGCAGTTCGTCTCCGACAGCTGCCTGGAGGTGCTCGCCGAGCTGCGTTACGATATTCCCCTGGAACTTAAAGCACTTAGCCAGGCGCAGCTGTACGGCTTCGCCGACCACGGCTGGCTCCATAATATTGCCCCGGTTCCCGGCACATTCAGCAATGTGGATGCTGCCTCGTTGGGAGCTGGGCTACGGCTGGGCTGGCTGAATGCAATAACCGCTGATCTGTCGGTCGCGCAGGTCGCACAAGGTGCGGGCCTGCTCGGCACCGGCGCGGTGCCCGGTCTGCTGCAGACCGGCCCGCGCAAGAACACGCGGTTCTTCTTCATCTTGACAACCCGGCTGTAGCAGGAACGCGCGATGCATCCACGCTTCGCCAAACTGCTGCTCACGAAGCTGCTGCGCACGGGCTGGGCGCTGCTGGCGCTCGGCCTCACCCCGGCCGCGGCCGGACCCGAGGGCGCGTCGGTCGTCGGCGGCGCCGCCACCATCCAGGGCCAGGGCGGCCCCGCGGTGATCGTCAACCAGGCGACCAGCAGCGCGGTCATCAACTGGAACACGTTCAACATCCGCGCCAACGAGAGCGTGCGCTTCAATCAGCCCTCGAGCTCGTCGGTCGTGCTCAACCGCGTGACCGGCGGCCAGGGGCCGTCCGAGATCATGGGCACGCTGAGCGCCAACGGGCGGGTCTTCCTCATCAACCGCGACGGCATCCTGTTCGGCCCCGGCTCGGTGGTGAATACCGCGGGCTTCCTCGCCAGCACCAGCGACATCCGCAATTCCGACTTCATGGCCGGCCGCTACAATTT
>CAWGEH010000007.1:0-198540 GCA_963821505.1 uncultured Alphaproteobacteria bacterium | reverse complement strand
GGGCCCCACACTTCTGTGCAGTGCCAGCTGGGACGCAGTCGGTCCCGGCTGTTTCGGCTACCCACATCGCTCGGCGCTAGACGCGCGTTGCCAGGTCTCACCAGCTTTCTGCAAAATCGGTTACTTGCACACATCAAATCCAGCCGATCAGTCAACCGCTTCCGAATTCTCTACGGGCGACTAATATAACTACGTCGATCGAATATGTCAGCAGGGCCGGAAAGCTGCGCGCGCTCGCGGTCACTACGATGTCACGCGCCGCGCTTCTGCAACGACCTTCGATGCAAAGCCCGAAATCGGATCAGGCTCTAACCGCGTTGTGCGCCGGTTGTTCGCAGCTGGCTCGGCGTCTTTCCGATCCAGCGCCTGCGTGTATGGGTGAATGCGCTTACGTCACTAACCCGAGCAGCCACGCAATCTTAAATACTCTTTTCCTCTCATCGAGGCAACCTGTCATCCTTCAGTCAGAAGCATTATTTTGTTACGAGCATTAAACGGCCTAATTCGAAGAAATTTCACCTTTTCGCCACGGTGCTGCAGTGACCTCTCGGCGCGAATAGGGGATGTCCGAACATTGCTGCGCGATTTCCGTCGCCCGTGTCCGCGCTGCACTCACCGCCTCCATCCCCCGATCGAACCTCCCCTTGGCCCGACGCACCAATTTCGGCGCAGCAAAAAGCTGCTCCCTCGTCATCATTTTCATGATTTGCCCCCCGACGGCTCAATCCGGCGACTCGAATAACGCCCACCCAACGTGGCCTTATCATGGCTCGCGCAACTCTGGGTGACTTAGAGCGGCCCATGTGGGCGTTTAATTCCGGGCTAGGATGTCCCCGTTCCCGCAGGCAATCTTAAACCCGTCTGAACACCAGCGCGGGTTCGAGCCTATGACGACCACCTTGCCGTCGTGGAGGCTACTGTTCCTGCGGCCGGTGTGGCGGGCGAGCAGCATGCCCTCCTGCCGCATGATGCGGAACATCCGCTTGAGGTTGATCACCGGCTCACCCGTCCTGCCCAGTTCTCTGTTGGCCAGCGCCGTGATGCGGCGATAGCCGTAGGTTGGGCCCTCACCGATCAGGAGCTGATGCCCTATGGGTTGGACGTACCAGAACATACCGACTGCATAAAATATTCACGATTTTCTAACCGCCTGTGGTCAGGCTGCCCTGGTCGGCTATGCCGATAGCTCACCCCCGATCTAGCAGCCCCGCCGACCGTCCGAAGCTCGTCGGGATTGTCGGGCAAGCAGGATAAACGCACATGGCTCGTCATTTATCTCGCTTCATTGGTCTTATTTCGCTGACGGCAGCGCTCACCTATTTCATTTACGATGGTGGCAGATCGTTCATGAACCAGACTGTGCAAATCAGCGGCGTGGGGCTCAACCTGGGAGAATATCCCCAAAAGCTGGCTCTGCGTGGCTGCAGCCAGTCATCGAGCGGCTCGGAGAGGTCTGGCACGGCGACATCCAGCCTTATTTTTTTGGGTCTTCGTAGAATCGAGTGGGTAATTTTTGGGTTGAAAACTCGAGAAACCTGGGGATTGCGAGGGGATTTTGCATTTTACGGGATTTGGAATTTGAGCATGACTGATGGATGGCACGAGCATCGAAACGTCGACGGCGGCTTTGGGATACATATTCGTTTCCTGGTTTTCGACCTGAACCGACAGTGCGCGGCATTTTTGGTGACCCGAAAGCGCGCCTGATTACGCTGAAACGACGCTCAAAAAAACGGCGTGCGGGTGCTGCGGTCGCGTGCAAATGGGTTGGTACGACCGCAAAGTCCGCCGGGTCCGCGATCTGTCGTGCGGGGATACGCGGATATTTCTGGAATTGGAGGTGCGGCGGGTCGAGTGCCGCCGTTGCGGCACGGTGAAGCGGGAGCGGCTCGACTTTTTGGCCGACAATCCACTCTACACCAAGCGCTTTGCCTATTATGTCGGCCGGCGCTGCCGGTCGGCGACGATCAAGGATGTGGCAGCGGAACTGAAGCTGGACTGGCACACGGTCAAGACGCTCGACCAGCAGTACATGGAGGCCCAGCTCAAGCGTGCCGGCACGCCTTCACCGCGGGTGATTGGCATTGACGAGATCGCGATCCGGAAGGGTCACACCTATCGGATCGTGGTCAGCGACCTGCTGCGTGGTCGTCCGATCTGGTTTGGCGGCAAGGATCGCGCGGAGGCGAGCATGAGCGAGTTCTACGCCTGGCTCGGCAAGAAGAAGAACTCGCGCATTCGGCTCGCGGTGATGGACATGTGGAAGCCGTTTCGGCTGGCGACGGCAGGCGCATGCGCCGCAGGCCGCGATTTTGTTCGACAAGTTCCATGTCATGCGGCATTTAGGCGAGGCTCTGGATCACGGTTCGCAAGAGCGAATATGGGCGACTTGCGGGGCGCGACCGGCGCTACATCAAGGGCCAGAAATACACGTTGCTGTCGCGCAAGGAGAACCTGACGCTCGACGGCAGGAAGGCTTTGAAGGCGCTGCTGTCGGCCAACAAGCGGCTCAACACGGCCTATGTCCTCAAGGAGAGCTTCGGTCAACTGTGGAGCTACGAACGCGAAGGCTGGGCACGCCGCTTCTTTGAGAACTGGCGCGCGAGTCTGAAATGGCAACGGCTCAAGCCGTATGAGAAGTTTGCCGAGATGATCGAACGTCACTGGGACGGCATCGCCGCCTACTGCCGGCTTGAGAACAAGGTGTCGCTCGGATTCGTCGAGGGGCTCAACAACAAGATCCGGGTGATTCAGCGTCGCGCCTACGGGTTGCGCAACGAGGAGTATCTGCGGCTCAAAATTCTCACCTGCATGCTGCCAGCGCTATAGTTGCGTCGCAGGACTCCATCGGACCTTCGTCTGTCATGCTGATGGCGATCAGCAAGGCAGCGCCCCCCTCGATCAAATCATGTCCATACGAGAGGCACTCGCTGTGGACATGATGGACAACGCAAGCGCGTTGCCCACATGCCCACAGCGACAACAACAAAAGCAGCCGCTCGAAAATTGGGCTAAAATTACCCACTCGATCACGCGATGAGGGATTTTCTTAAGCAGCCAGTCTGGCTGGTGCTCGCCATTGTCGGAGCGGTTTTGATCTGGGCGAAAGAAGAAGTCAGCGCTCGTGCTCGGAGGCGCGAAGCGCTTCACAATCGGGTCGGCGATCTCGAGAAAACAGTGGCCGAGTTGAAGAACGCAGTCGATCCGCCGTTGCAGAAGCGGCTTAAGGCGATCGAGCGAAAGCTTGAGCAGATGCCGCAAATGAGGCGCGTCGCATGACAGGCAGCGGTTTTGCAATCGCCGAATTGATCGTCTTCATTCTCATGCTTTTTTGCCCCCGCAACGCGCAAACGCGCAACCAAATCTTGCCTTTTTTGCCACCCGAACCCGAATCGGATTTCGGATTTCCGGCTGGCGCCGGGCAGTTTCAACAGTAAACTTGAAAATTTGATTTTAAATCATCGACAAACACCTCGATCATCCGATCCAATAGTCCTGCCATTCACGCGTCAGTCCGTCCATGCTTACTCGTGTGTGTTGCGCCAGCACCACACTCGGCCATTTTTCGCGCCGCATGAAGCGCGTGCCCGAATTTGGCCGGGGCGATGAGGACATTTAGGTTTGCTCCCGGCCTAGGGGAACCGCAATGGGCGAAGCCTTGGTCCTGCTCTCGTGTGGGGCCGCGTTCATAACAGGAATTGTGATCGCGGCGGCTAGCCTGTTCGGCGGTTAGTTGTGGGCCACGAGCATATCGCCCCCGGTCCATCCGGAGGACCGGGGGCATCGACTTCCGCGAGAGCGGCGATCGACGCGGGGCAAAAAAAAGCAAGATTTTGTTGCGCGCTCCGGTTCAGGCGCGGGGGGCAAAAAAAGTGCAAGGTTTTGTTGCGCGATTTATCGCGAGCCGTGAGGAGTTCCTCGAGTTCCCCCACTGGCTGTTGAGAGGACTGCAATGACACGCACGCACCTCGCAGAGGGGCAAGTCCTCTTCAGAGAGGGAGATCCATCCGACTGTGTTTTTCGCGTTCTCAGCGGTGCCGTTGACGTACTCCGGGAAATCGATGGCGAGCCCATCCTCCTTGGCTCCGTTGACGCAGGGCAGTTTATCGGGGAGATGGGCGTTGTGGAAAACCGCTCCCGCAGCGCGGCCGTTCGAGCCGCCAGCGAGGTTGAGGTAGAAATCCTTACGCCGACCGAGTTCTTCGATCAGATCGCACGCTCGCCTCAGACCGCTCGTGAGCTGATTTAGCGCCTCAGTCAGCGACTGCGCGAGGCTGATGATCGCATCGTTAAAGATGAAAGGCGAAGCGGTCGTCCCCACGAAACCCCTACCGATGCCGACAGCCCGACCGCTCTAGTGCCAGCGAATAATCCATATCTTGCTGCCAAAGACCCGTGGTTGCAGCGTCAGTTCGACGCTAAGCTCGCACTTACGGACCTGCCGTTCGTCGTCGGCCGGGGACCTGTTGCACGGGGAGGGGAGCCGCCGTTGCACCCAAACCTCAAGCTCGATGACACCGTTCCGTTCAGGCTATCGCGCAACCACTTTATGATCGAGAGGCGCGACAGGAGCTATTACGTGCACGACCTCCGCAGCACCCTTGGAACGATCGTTAACGGCCAGCCGATCGGTCAGCATTTCCGCAGCGATGACGCGCCACTGCGGGCGGGAGAGAATGAGGTGATTGCGGGTGGCGTGGATTTGCGGTTTGTCTTCTCTGTGCTCATAGCTTGAGAACGGTTGAAAAAACCATGTGAACCGCCCCGGGTTTGCCGGAGGCCGTTTCGTTTGAGTCACGCCGCCATCGCTGGATTCTCCAGCAAGGCGTAGTAGCGCTCCTCGGCTTCTGCCGGCGGAATGTTGCCGATGGGCTCCAGGAGCCGCCGGTTGTTGAACCAGTCCACCCATTCCAGGGTTGCGAACTCGACCGCCTCGAACGATCGCCACGGCCCACGCCGATGGATGACCTCGGCTTTGTACAGACCGTTGATGGTCTCGGCGAGCGCGTTGTCGTAGCTATCGCCGACGCTGCCGACGGAGGGCTCGATGCCCGCCTCGGCCAGGCGTTCGGTGTACTTGATCGAGACGTACTGGCTGCCTCGGTCGCTGTGGTGGACAAGGCCTCCGCGATGGATGGGCCGGCGGTCTTGCAGGGCCTGCTCCAGTGCGTCGAGCACGAAGCTCGCGTGCGCCGTTCGTGATGCCCGCCAGCCGACAATGCGTCGTGCATAGGCGTCGATAACGAAGGCGACGTACACGAAGCCAGCCCAGGTTGCGACATAGGTGAAGTCGGAGACCCAGAGCACGTTCGGACGCGGCGCCCGGAACTGACGATTGACGTGATCCAGCGGGCAAGGAGTTGCCTTGTCGCTGACCGTCGTGCGCACCGGCTTACCCCGGATAGCCCCTTGAAGGCCCATATCACGCATCAGCCGCTCCACCGTACAGCGTGCCACATCATGGTTCTCGCGCCGCAATTGCCGCCAGACCTTGCGGACGCCATAGACTTGGAAGTTGTCATCGAACACCCGGCGTATCTCAGGCTTCAGCGCGGCATCACGCTTGGCTCGCGCCGATCGCTTGGCCGGGTCAGCACGCCGAGCGACATGAGCGTGATAAGTTGACGGGGCGATCGGCAAGACTTTGCAGATCGGCTCGACCCCATGTGCCCCGCGGTGATCGTCGATGAAGGCGATCATGGCTTGAACCGGCGGTCGAGCTCCGCCTGGGCAAAATATGCAGAAGCCTTGCGCAGAATCTCATTAGCCTGCCGAAGCTCACGGTTCTCGCGCTCCAGCGTCTTCAACCGATCGACCATCTCGGACGACGCACCAGATCGTTGCCGCTGTCGACTTCGGTCTTCTTGACCCACTCATTGAGCGTCTGTGGTGTGCAGCCGATCTTGGCGGCAATCGATACAATTGCTGCCCACCGCGACGTATGCTCGGCCTCGTGATCCACAACCATCCGCACCGCGCGGGCGCGGACCTCAGGAGAAAACTTGTTCGTCGTTTTGCTCGTCATGGCTCCACCTTCTCAGGAGTTGGAGCCTCCGATCAACCCGGGGCGGTTCAATGCTTGATCTTTTTTCAGGTCACCTGATGCCGTCGGACTGCGCCCCCGCTGATCGATCAAGGAACAGGCACTTGGAAGCCTTTCGTACCGAGCGTTGCGCGAAGGTTGGTGGGCAAGTTGAACCGCACGCTGCGCGGATGGGCGACTACTTCAATGTAGGCACCGTCACCAAAGCGTACCGGGCGCTCGGCACCTACGCAGCTGTGCGGTTGCGCCGGTGGTTGCGCATCAAGCACAAGGTCAGGCGACGCATTTGATTAAGCTCAAGTGATATTGGCGTCATGCTCGTTCCCGAGCCTTCGGTTTTGTCTCGACTGGCTCGCCACGAACTTCGAGAAGGGAAACCGGTCCGCCTGGAACGTCGTCGTCGAAAACTCCGACAACCAGCCTGCCAGTGTGCCAGGCAAGCGTGTCTAGGTTGGTTCGGCCTTCGATCGTAATCGGGCCGTCCTTGAATGGATGATGGCCATGCACGACATGCCGCGTGCCGTGACCACGCTGGTCGTCGACGTCCCTGTAGCGCTTCCACAAAAGCGCCTCCGGATCCTGTGCATCGAGTGGCAGGTCTGGATTGACGCCGGCGTGGACGTACACCCGGTGCCTATCGACATGCATCGTAGGGAGTTCGTCCATCCAGCGGAGGTGCTGCTCGGGAACGACCGTGACGTCAACTGGCTCACCTTCCCTCTGTCCATAGGAGACCAGGGTGGCGCCGCCTCCGTTTTCCATCCACCATCCCACTCTGATCGGATTGCGACAGCACTGCCACATCATGTCCTCGTGGTTGCCTTTGAGGCAGATGAGCTTCAGGTCGGGCGACATCCAGTCCATCAAGCGCTCGACGATCTGGCGGCTCTTCGGGCCGCGATCGACGTAGTCACCGAGCGTTACGATGGTGGCCGACCGGCTCACCTTCGAGTGCTCAATGATCTTCATCACCGCCTCCATAAGGAGGTCGTAGCGTCCGTGCAGGTCGGGGATCACGTAGGTAAACGGCACCACTTCACCTCGATCACTTCTACCTCGGCGGCTCGCGGCCGCCAGGATTGTCGTTCCGGGTCAACTAGCTCGCGGAGCAATCCGATGGGCCGTCGAAGCCTCGAAGCACAATCAACGGGCAATGTCGAAGCCAACCGTGACCCTCACCCGCATTCTATCCTCGCCTGCGGCGATTGGCACTGTCGTTGCTGCCATCGCGGCCGACGCGCCCTGTGCCCGCATCGGAACTGGCGGGGCTAATCCAGAGTCTTCCGTGATCCATTCAACCCGTCCAAGCTGAACGCCTGATGCACGCGCATACACCTCGGCCTTGCGCCGCGCATCGGCGATTGCGCTATCACGCGCCTGGTCGAGCGCTTTTGATGGCTCCGAGACCAGAAATTCTACGTTTCCGATATCAGTCACTCCCACCGTGACCAGTCGATCGAGAATCTCGCCAACCTTGTCGATCTGCCGAATTTTCACCCTACCTTGGTTGGAAACGCTGTAACCGACAAATTTCGGCTCGGCGCGTGGCTCCTGCGGCGCATAAACCGGCTGCACTGAAAATCGCGAAGTCTGAATATCCCTTTGCGCGACCCCGGATTCGACAAGCGCGTTGCTAACAGCGGCCATCAACTTCGAATTAACATCCGCCGCCTCTTTGACGGTCTTGGCCCTGGTGGTCACACCGCTCGTGATCTGTGCGTAATCCGGCGTCACACTGACGCTGCCCTCTCCGATCACGATCACACGCCCACCCGGCGGAGATTGTGTCTGTTGCGCCTGCGCGTGGACGGTCGAGACAAAAATAGCCGCTGCTGCGAGAAAGGCCATACAAGATGAGAACAACCACGAGGCAAGCCAGAGGGCGAATGTAAGAGCGCTTCTCGATTCGGCCATGATGACCTCCAGAATTTTCGGAACGAATTCCATGATGGGCGAGGAAATAGGGGGATTCGAGGCACGGTCGGAATGGGACGGGCCGCTGGTACACAGCGATCTCCGGCCCGCTGCTCGCCGCTTCGGTCGTCACCTACCTGTGGAAAATGATCGTCTGGGACATAGTCCTCAGGCTCGGCACGTCGACGGGGGCCAAGACCGCGCCCGGCCGAGCACGCATTGCCGATGCGTCGGCTGTGGAGGAACCTGCGGGAGCTAACTGGCACGGAAGCGCACGGTCTGGGTAGGCGCCACATTCGGCATTGAACACCGCCGCGCCGGGGAAACGGAACTTTCTAGTTTTCGGCATCGCCCCCCTCGAAATCCTGGGCCAAGTCGCTGGTGCGATTGGCGCCTTAGAGCAAATGTGGCGCAAAGCAACAAGTTTCGGGACGGGGCCGTGAAACGGCCGCTGGTGGGTTCACGTGCTTTACTGTTTAACTCATTGTGAGGCCCTTCATGAGCTGGAGCGATATAACGCCCGCGCCCAACGTGGCCGGCACGTATTCATACCTCGCAGCAGTTCGCAGAACTGACCGATGCCCGGCTCGAACGTCTCCTCGACGATCCGAACCTTATCAGACGCTGTCCAGCGCCGACGGCGCTGAACCGATGTGATGATCTCAACTCGATCCGCAGGATTGGTCATAGACACGCTTGTATGCCTCACACTTGCCAAATGGGAGACCGTGTCCGGTCGGTTCGGGGGCTATCTCAATGGGCCGACTGGCGAAGCGCTCAAAGAACCATCGGCGTTTTGTCCGAGCCGGCTTGGCCTGTCTGATCAACTCTGCATGAACCGACTAGCTGGCAATGGTGCCGAAGTCGGAAGCCAGTGGCCCGACATGGCGCCGGCGGAATTCCTCTGACAGCAGTCTTGTGAACCCCTCCTGTATCCCCGGCAGCGTGATGGCGAGAGCTGAGGGTCCACTGCCTAGCGTGAATTGTTCTTGCGGCGCCCACCAACGTGAACTAGCTCTGGCACGTGCGCCTCGCCGCTCTCGATTGCTTCAATGCTGCGAGCGCATTCTGCATCCACTGAACCGAGTGCCTGAGAAGTAACTCGCGCGTCTGGGGGTCCTTCGTTCGTTCAGCGGCTTGAAGACAGTCCTGGGCGAGGTGCTCGCACAACTCAACTTGTAACGACATGGGCCTCTCAAGATAAGTGCCAGCTGGGACTCACTCGGTCCCGGCCGGCCGATTAGGTGTCTGCAATACTCCTTCGTCGCGGGAAATGTTCTAGCGGTTCACAAGGTAGGAACACGCCTACGTGATGTCGCTGCCCGGTCGCCTCGCCAAAAAGGCTTCCGACAACGAACCTTAATTTGCCCGGGCCCAAAGGTCGCACCTTCCGGCCGGGACTTAGTCTCCAGCACCGTCGGAGGACCTGGCGAAATGGCTGGAGCGCCACCACATGGCCCACGTCCGCGGGGCTCCATATCACCCGATGACCCAGGGCAAGATCGAGCGTTGGCATCAGACGCTGAAGAACCGCATTTTGCTGGAGAACTATTACCTGCCGGGCGATCTGGAAGCCCCAGATCGAGGCCTTTGTGGCCGACTACAACCACCGCCGCTACCACGAGAGCATCAACAATTTAACCCCCGCCGACGTCTACGCGGCAGCTGCAGAGAGAAAGGATCAAACGCAAGACCATCGTCCGACGCCGCTTGCAGCACCAACGGAAAGCCGCGTAACGTCATCAACCAACGCGTTGTTGCATCGCGCACGAGACCCGAAATTTTGCCGAAGAGTGGCGACCGTACCTCGATTGCAAGGACGGAATCATTCGCTAATTTGCAGACCTGTTATGAACGCTTGTGGCAGTCGCCATCCAGCAATGACAAATGCAAACAAAGAAATAATCAGAACGATGTAGACGACCGCAGATTCCAACAATTTCTTTTTCGAGTGTGACCGATCGAATTCGAAGGCTAAAATTCCCCATGCCACGGTGGGAAGTGCCGCCCCAGCAACAAACAGGCGGAGACAGAGTCTCACCGCCTCACTAACCTGTGCGACACGGGCTGGTTCATCGCTACTTACTGCAGCAGCAATCAACACCACGCATAAAACGAGGCCTAAGGCATTTAGCAATATTAGAGCACTAATCAATCGATGTCCCACGGACGACCCCTTCATGATTGCGGTGGGCGTTCACAGCGCAGCATACCATGCGCGGACCAGCCGGATCAAAGGACGGACCCGCGCTGTGACGTTCTTGCAACACGTTATGATTTTATTTTAGAGCCCATGCTGACGCTCGGATTTCATGCTCGAGTGGCAGCGTTCTATCAATTCGGGGGCTTTCTCATGACTATCGCCAGCTTGAAATCGAAGGCTGTGGGCGATGTTTTTGCCGCCAACAATGTTCAAACGGGGTTAGGGGAGGAAGGAATGATTGGCCGGATTCTAGCTATCTCGACAGTTCTGGCACTCACCGCCTTCCTGGTTGCCGTGCTGATTGGCCATCTTTGGAGCCGCTATGCGCAGGAAACTGCAGCATGGGGTTTCAGCGGAATTTACGAGCGCTTGCAAGCGTGGCAGGCCGGTTTTTCGGATGACCCAACGGCCTACCGGGCAGCAGCCGAAGCTTCGCGCGCTGGGCAGGCAGAGCTCGTCGTAGAAACGGCCGCCGTCGAGGAATGATTTCCAGGAAGCTGTTTTCGGCGCGGTAACGGTGAGGTCGGCTGACTCCGCTCTACGGCTTAGTCACCCGCCCAGTGCGCGTAACGAGGCGAGAGCGCACCTGTATTCGATAGGCCACGATGCGGGATCGCCGCTGAAAGCAAGGCAGCGGATGCACTCCAACTGTCGGTGCAAGACGCCCGTTCCGTTCTGCTCCATCCGACGAGCTGAGCCGAGCATGGCTTTGGACCGTGGCTTACGGCTACGGCGCGGCGCTTACATTGTAACGTTTTCACGGGTCGCGCTCGCCAACAAGCTGGCGCGCATCGCTTTCCGTCTTGGTGCAAGCACGCAATTACGAAACGCGTATCGAGCCGGCAGCGGCGAGGCGTCAGAGGAGGGGCCGGGAGCGGAAAATGGGAGCGGGTCTTCATGCTGATACCCGTATTTGATCCTAATTCGGACCGTCTGTCGTCACGCTTTGGCCAAGGTGCAGGCGTGCCCTAGGACTGTGGCCTGTTTGGGGAGGCCGCAAGGGGGGAACTACAATGGCCAAAGTCCTGCATGAAATTGATCACGGCCGCGAGTCTACACCTAATGCTCTCGCCGAGCCTTCGGCCCTGTCCTCGGATCGTGCTCGCCGACCCAATCGAGCTTCGTGACCTCGGCCAAAAAAGAAATCTTAGTCGCTGTCGACGGCAACCGAGTGGGCGAGGCTTGTGCGGAGGTGCCCCATACGCATCAGTGTCCTCTTGGAACGAGCAGGGCACCTTAGAAGGCGTGAAGCCGCGCGAAATCGTTCGACGTGCTGTTCTGTAACGAGAAGTTCGTGAGCGGAAGGGTGGATTTTGACATGACCTCCGTGCCTCAGGAAATTCTCAGCGGAAGGAACTCTGCGGATAGATCACTTCAGGCTGACTTTGGGGTGGTTCTTTCGCGCGTCATTGACTCCATAGAAAATGACCCCGCTCAGCTGCGACATGCTGTTTACGAGCTCGCACGTATGAAGCTTCGAAGAGAAGCTTGCCGACGAAATCGGCCAATCAACCATCTGGAGGTGAGACGCTCAAAGCTCGCGCTCGAGTCCGCGATCGAAGGCGTGGAGGTTATGTACTCGAGGCGCGACGAACTGAGGGCGCTGCAGTCCCTCCATCGATTTATCGAAAGCTCGGAAATCGGCCGGAGCGAGGTAATGATCGAACCGCGCCCACCGTTGTTGAACATTAATCAGAAATCGACTCAGAGTGCGGACACTTATCATCGACTAGTCTTCTTGGCTCGCGTGAAGAGTCCGTCGCCGAACCTCAAACGCTCATTGCGATGGTCGGATGTCGCGGTGCCGCTGCGAGGAGCAACGGTCGCCATTATTGCCGTGGCGTTGTGCGTAGTACTTAGCCAATTGGGCTCGCTTGGACGTCAAGCCGCGCTGTCGTTGCCATCTCAACCGAAATCTGAGCCGATGGTCCAGCCGGCGATTGCGCGCGTCAACGGCGCACCCTTTGCGCATTTCCGGCATCGGCGCCTCGTTGCTGCGGAGACACCAGCGGTGTCGCCGGGCGATGCGCCTCGTTATAGCGGAGATTATGATCCGTCGACTGTCGGGCCCGACGAGCGGCCCGTGAAGCCACCGCGTCCGAGTTGCAGCACACAGACTTTCAAGGTTCCGTCGGAAGCCGGCGGCGAGACTTCTGTCAACGTCGTGCGCTGCAATGGGCAGTAACTGTCAGTTCGTGAGATCGCACCACGACGTTCTGGACGTTCGAAAATTCCTCTCGCCCGCGCCGACAATGCGATCGAATAGGCGGAGGCAGTCAGTCCATTATGCTACTCGGCGGTGCGGTTGGCGATGCCGATCGGCAACGCAGTAGGACAAGGCGCCATCTCGGCGATCGAACTCGTAGAAGATGCTGTTGCGATTCGCGCTAATCCAGAACTGGTCGAGCCGAGGCGAGAACACTCACGTTCCTGGATAATATACCGCTGATTGTCACTGCGGCTCGGAGCAGCTGGCCGCCCGCGATCAGCAGGTAGCGCCGGGCAGAGCCTTGCACAGAGACGACCACTGGCCGCCGACCCAGGCCCCTACGCTGCCGATCACTGCAATGACCGCAACGAGCAGGACGCCCAGAAGCACCGTGTATTCGACCAAAGCGGCGCCATCCTCGTCTTTGCCCAGGCGGCGGACGAGAGTCAGAGCATTTGACATGAGACACTCCTTGCCAGACTGGAACTTACGGTCCCGCAAGCGTAGTACATTTCTTAGACGGAAGCTGCAAAAAAGTTTGCCGGCTGCGCCCGGGGTTACTGTCATAGGAGCCCTCCATCTGACGAGGAGCTTGCGACGCGGCCGCTTCAACTGATTGCGCACCTTGGCGAGGTGGACAAAGGCGGATACCGGCATCCGAGCGGACGCGAGTGCTTGAAGGCCTTGATGGAAGGCCATGGCGAACGAAGCGATTGAGGTCCTAGTCGGTCGTGTTGCGGGTTCGGCATCGCGAAGGAGGGCCGGGAGGGCGAGGCCGCGCTGGGGCGGGAGTGTTAGCTGTGCGTGCCCAGCGCCGGGCACCGGCCATTGCAATGGCTACTGCGCGGAGCGGCTGAAGATGGCGGAGGGCGTGATCGAATACGCCGCCCCATGGATCTCCGACTCTGCGAGATCATGCGCGGCCGGACCGAGGAACTGGAGGCGCTGGCGGTCGACATGTAGGCGCGCGGACTTTCGACGCACGATATCACAGCGCTGTTTGCCGACGCGCGCGGCCAACCGCGGTTGAGCCGCACTGGGGTGCCGCGCAATTCGTGGAGCGGCTGTGGGCGGAATATGGGGGGTTTGCCAGCCGCGATCGGTCCGAATTTGCACTGATCTATGTGTTCGTCGAGGGCCTCGCCGAGCGGCTTCGTCTCGGGCAACCGTGCTCGCGGTGCTGGCCGCGTGCGGCGTGGTGACAGACGGTAACAGGGTGCCGCCGCACCTGGCACCGCTGACCAACGAGGACACGGCAAGGCTCCCGGACGTCCTTCCAAGGACCTGCGCCACGGGCGCAGCTTGCCTGATCGGCTTGCTCTGCGTGGGTCAAAGGTCCCGAGGAAGGCCGGTTTGGGGGCTATTTCACGCCGTAGTGCCGGCACCCCTGCATCCGGTGGAAGATACAGCGGGGTGGCACTCGCAACGCATCGAGCGTTTTCAGCCCTGTACAAATTAAGGGATAGTGGTGTGGCGCGCTTGCCACTATTCGGCAATTTTTCTTACTCGGCGATTTTTTTGCATAATTTTAGCTTAACAAACTACTACGCGAGGTGGGAAACGAAAGAGTGACCGAAAGGGATCTCGGCAGGCCGGAACCCGTCGTGGCGCCCGCCCCGGTGGCGGCGTCAGCGCCGCGTTCCGATACGACGACGGTCGCGATCATCCGCAACATGAAGCGTGAGGAATACACGGTTATGCGATCCAACTGAACGGGGAAATGGACGGGGGGGGGACAACGATGAGCAAGCGAGCAAGCAAGGAGATAGTCGCCGGATCACGCGGCGGGTGATTAGCTTGGGGCCGGCACGGCTGCGGAATCTGCTTTTCGTGCCACTGATGATCGCTTGGGCGCTGCTCGGGGTCGGACTTGGGCCTCTGCCGCATGCGCAGGCGCAACCGCAGAACGAAGAAAGTGGTGGTGCCGTACGGCATATCGTGGTCACTGTTAACAAGTCGCGCACCTTGCGAATCGAAAAGCCGTTCGCCAGCGCTGTGGTGGGTTCGCCAGATATCGTGGACGCACTGCCGATGTCGGATCGTACGCTGTACATTCAGGGCAAGAAGGTCGGGACCACCAACGTCTCGGTATTCGATCAGACTATGCAGCTGATCGGCGTGATCGACGTGGAGGTCACCCTGGACACCGGCAATCTCCAGGAGAAGATCCGTGCGAGCACCGGCAGTCAGGGGTATCCGCGTTAGTAGCAGCAACGGCCAGATCGTGCTCAGTGGCGTCGCCGCCAATGCGGTGGCCGCCGAGCGCGCCGTTCAGGTAGCCAAGAGCATGGTACCGAAGGCGGCACTATCGTGAACGCGATGACCGTGGCTCCGGCGCAGCAGGTCATGCTCAAGGTCCGCTTTCTTGAGGTCGAACGCTCCGCAAGTCGCGAGTTCGGGGTGAATTGGTTCGGGGCCAACAATGGAGGCAACCGAGGCTTTGCCACCGGTATAGGCGGCTTGACCGCCAACCGGACGCAGCCGGGCGGCCGGCCTGCCATCACGGGTGTTGACGCAAGCGGAAATCCGGTACCCGCGCCCGGTTCGCCCGCCGGCAGCGGTGCACTGGGCCTTCCAATATTTACGACTGCAGGCACGTTGCTCTCCGGCGCACCGCCTTTCGGTGTTGCGCTGGCAAATCTTGCCAGCAAGGGTGCCACCCTTGATGTACTCCTGACTGCCTTGGAAACGAAAGGATTGGTCCGCCGATTGGCCGAGCCCGATCTGATCGCGCTCTCCGGCGATACCGCCTCGTTTCTCGCCGGCGGCGAATATCCGGTGCCGCGTGGTACAGCCAGGAGGTACCGGTGGCGTGCCGGTCATTAGCGTCCAGTACCAGCCGTTCGGTGTGCAATTGGCTTTCACTCCGACGGTCCTGGAAAACGGCATCATCAATCTGCGCCTCGCGCCGTCGGTGAGCGAGCTCAACTTTGCGCGTAGCCGTGAACGCAAACGGCTTCAACATCCCATCGCTCGACAAGCGCGAGGCGCGCACCACAGTCGAGCTGCGTGACGGCCAGAGCTTCTCGATCGCCGGCCTGCTGCAGACGGACAATCGGCGCAACGTCTCGCAACTTCCCTGGATTGGCTCGGTGCCGGTCCTTGGCGCGCTGTTCAGCAGCAAGTCATTCGTGGCGCATGGACACGGACTTGGTGGTCATCGTCACGCCCCATCTCGTCGCTCCGGCCGTGCCTGGGCAGCGATTGGCAACTCCGCTCGATAACGCCATTCCTAGCAATGACGTCGATTTTTTCCTGATGGGTGAGATGGAGCAGCGGAAAGCCTTCAGGGATTACCTCACCAGCGGCGGCAACATCCAGGGCCCATATGGTCATATCATTGGCCAGCAGGTCGTCGGCCCGCCGGGCTCGGGGGTGGTCTCGGTGAAGAATTGAAGAATAAAGGTCTACGATCATGAGAACCAGACACATCGTCGCCTTCGTCGTCCTAGTCGGTGGTAGCTTTGCAGGCTCCGCCGCCTTGGCCTGGGACCAGGATCCCTTCGCGATGTACTTCCAACGCAGCGACAAAATCACCCTAGGGGAGGGCGACGCTAAGGCAGTGAACGCCGCTACCCACGTCATCGACCCGTGGCCGCGCTATGTTGGCAACCGGCGAATTCCGGGGAACGGCGATCGACTGTCGCGCGCGGTCGAGCGCTACCGCCAGGGATCGTACAGGCAGCCAGCGCCGCCGATCTCGCCGTATGTGGGCTCGGTGCGGGCGGCGGCGGTTCGGCGGCGGCGGCGGTTTCGGCGGCGGCGGCGGTCTCGGCGGCGGCGGCGGTGGTGCTCCGAGCGGCGGCGGTGCGGGTGGCGGCGGTGGGGCCACTGGTGGCGGGCCGGTACAATGAAGCCGAATCGATTTGCGGCCGGATTTCGATGCTAAGATAATGAACGCGGGAACCATAGGACCATAGATTTGAGGAGCAAGGTCGGGGGCACAACGTTTGACTGACCGAGAGTGAGATGCCCACCGCACGGCGCGGCATCGCAGTGTCAGATTTGCACTGTCAGAGCCTTCCATTTTTGTTCTTGGGCGAGCTCTCGGGATTTGGCAATATTGCAATGCCGCTCATGACTCACGACCATAACCGGCGAGGATTTCTCGTCGAGTGGTCCATAACGCGCAACCACTAGGTCTGATGCAAATCTATTTTTTTACTGCCGGCACTGAATCCAGCGAGTTGAACGAGTTGGAAAGCCGAATCAGAAGCACTGTGCCGAGTTTGCGTAAGCTCGCAAATCTCGACGCGGTGACTGGCACGCGCAGTCAGGACGGCGCGAGCGCCAACCACGATCAGGTTTGCATCATTATTCCGGTTTTGACTGGCACGTCATTCGACCGCATGGCGAACATCGCGGAGCAGGAACATCGCGGTATCTTCTTCATTTTCGTCAGCAGCGAGATCTCGGCCAGCGACTACAAGAGATTAGTCCGCAGCGGCGGCGCGGACTGGGTATCGATCCAAGGCGCTCCGCAGGAAATTCTGGACATCATTTCTCGCATCGGTCGGTCGGGAGTCAGACCCGGCCACGATGAACAGGTTCGACCTGCCATCGTGGCATTTGTGCCGAGCAGCGGCGGGGTCGGCAACGCCACGCTTGCAATCGAAACCGCCGTGCAGATCAAACGCGCCAAGCAAACGCGCAGTCGGCGGGTTTGCTTGCTGGATCTCGATTTGCGAGCCAGTCATGTCTGCGATTACCTCGACATCGAGCCACGGTTCCACATCGAGGAGATCGTCCAAAACCCCGATCGCCTCGATGCGCAACTGTTTGATCTTTTTGTCAGCCGTCACGCGGCAAGCGGTGTCGACGTACTCGCAATGCCGCGAAACAGGAGGGCTTCGGTCGAGCTGAACATGGCTGCGCTCGATGCTCTCTTTCGCTTCATTTCAGAGCAATACGATCTGGTGATCGTCAATATGCCGCCGGCATGGTTTGATTGGACGGATCAAATCCTCGGGGTCTGCGATCTGGCTATCGTCACCGGGTTGAATAACGTTCCGGGGCTGCGTCAGATTGCCGAGACCCTTCGAGAGGTCAAAAGTGCAGAGCGCGTTCCGCCTCAAATCGTTGTGGCCCTTAACCGATGCGAGTCCGGTCTGGTCGGAGGGATTGCGCACCGAGGACATGTAAATCGGGCTCTGGGAGACCAAACGGTTATCTATGTTCGCGAGGATACCGCCACCGCCAATCACAGCCTCAACACCGGCGTTCCCATTTCGATCACAAGCCGCTCGAGCAGGATCACGAAGGATGTTCGCGCCCTGGCGTCGCTGGTGTCTGGATTGAAGGCGCGGACCGTTCAAGCAGGACCTTCACATAAAACTTGAGCCGTTACCCGCACAGCCGAATTGAATGACACCACGGCCAAGATCTTGTAGACTAAACGAGAAATACGAAAAATATGAGCAGAAAATGAGCTTTTTCTCCAATGTTACGCCGCGAACGCGGGCACAGCCGATCGCCGAAGTCATCGCGCGCGAGCCCGCCCCGGTCGCAAAAGAGCACATCTATAGCGAGTTGATTGCACAACGGCCTGCCTTGCTCGACGAGAAGCTCAAACTGCACGAGCGGATCATTGACGAGTTCAATCTCGTGTCCCTCGAAAAGCTTCCGCGCGAGGACCTGGTCCGCGAGGTTCGTGCCTATCTCGGCGAATATGTCCGGACGGAGCGGCTTTCCCTCAATCAGAGAGAGCTGCAAGCTTTCGCGGAGGAAATCGTCGACGAGATGACGGGCTTCGGGCCGATCGAGCCCCTGCTCAAGGATCCGACCGTCAACGACATCCTGATTAACACGCACAAGAAATGCTTTGTGGAACGCTTCGGAAAGCTGGAAGAGACCAGCGTCCATTTCAAAGATGAAGCGCATCTCATGCGCATTGTGCAAAGAATTGTTGCCTATGTTGGACGCCGGGTTGACGAATCCTCCCCAACCGTCGACGCTCGATTGCCCGATGGATCGCGCGTCAATGTCGCGATCCGGCCGGTCGCGGTGGATGGCCCGCTGGTTTCGATCCGAAAATTCTCTAAAACACCATTCTCGATGGATCGCCTTGTCGAGCTCAACGCGCTTCGACCTGTGATGGCAGACTTGCTGAAGGCGGCTGTAAAAGGAAAAATATCATTTATCATTTCGGGCGGCACCGGCAGCGGCAAGACCACCCTGCTGAATGCTATGTCGAGTTACGTTCCCCCCGAGGAAAGAATTATCACCATCGAAGATGCCGCCGAATTGCAGCTGCAGCTTCCGCATGTTGGGCGAATGGAGACTCGGCCTCCGAACGCTGAAGGCAAAGGTGAGATCCGCCAACGCGAGCTCGTGAAGAACGCCCTTCGGATGCGTCCTGATCGTATCATCATCGGCGAATGCCGAGGTGAAGAAGCATTCGACATGCTTCAGGCCATGAACACCGGCCACGAAGGATCGATGACAACAGTGCACGCGAATTCACCGCGTGATGCGATCAAGCGGCTGGAGCAGATGGTGAGCATGGCCGGCATGTCCATTAGCCCTGCGAGCATCCGAAGCCAGATCGCGTCTGCGATCCCCTTGTTGATCCAGGTGCAGCGCCTGCCCGATGGCCAACGCCGGGTGGTCAGCATCGGAGAAATCACCGGGATGGAAGGCGAAGTCGTTCTGATGCAGGAAATCTTTCACTTCGTGAAAGAGCGCACGGACGAGAAAGGCAACATTTATGGAACGTTTCGAGCAACCGGGAACCGGCCTAGTTTCCTCGTCGACCTGAAGCATATGGGAGTCGACCTTCCGCAGAGCCACTTCGATCCCAATCGAGCTTTGTGACAGCCATGATCCCGAACGAACCTTGGCTCATCTATGCCCTCGTCTTCGGGGCGGTATTGTTGGGTTTCCAGAGCATCTACTGGGTGCTGTTCAAGGAGCGCCGCGAGAAGCAGACGATCAACCGACGCCTGGCATTGACTGCCGAACTCGCCAACCCCAGGGAAGTCCTGCAGATTTTGCGCAAGGAAAGGGGCGTCGATGTCCTTGCCCACATTCCGTCGCTGCAAAGCTTTAAAGAGCTGGTTGTTCAAAGCGGCGTGCGGTTTACCGGCGCAAAAGTGTTTCTGGCGGTCGCCATCCCGACGGCGCTATTTTTCCTTTTGTTCCGATTGGCGACCGGATCAAGTTTTCTTGCAATCGTGCTTGCGGGTCCACTCGCGGCTGCATCGATCTTTCTGTTCCTAGCAAGGGCGCGCGGGCGCCGGATCGCCGCTTTCAGCGAGCAATTTCCCGATGCGTTGGACGTGATCGCGCGCGGCTTGCGCGCCGGACATCCTTTCAGGGTCGCGATCGGCCTCGTCGCCCGTGAGATGCCCGATCCGGTTGGATCCGAATTTGGCATTGTCGCGGATGAAATCACGTTTGGTCTCGAACAGTCCCTCGCGGTGGCCAACCTTGCTCCCCGGGTCGGACACAATGATCTTTCATTCTTTTCAACCGCGGTGAATATCCAGCATCAGACCGGCGGTAATCTTGCGGAGATCCTCAGTCGGCTTTCGGGGATGCTGCGCGGTCGTTTGAAGTTGCGCTTGAAGATACGGGCGTTGAGTGCTGAAGGACGACTCTCGGCGATCGCGCTGTCGCTGACCCCGTTCATCCTGTTTGCACTCATTACGCTGATAGCTCCGGATTACTATTTCGGAGTCAAGGATCATCCGATCGCTATTCCCGCCCTCGTTGTCGGTGGGCTCATGTTGCTCATCGGGAACGTCATCCTGTATCGAATGGTAAACTTCAGGTTCTAATGTCACAAGAACTCTCAGTCCAGCTAATCACGATTCTCGCCTTCGGCGCGGTTGCGATCGGGGTGTACGCGATCGGGCAGTTCCTCTCCGTTCAGATTCGCGTCCACCAGCGGGTCGCGGCCCAGAGCCAGGACGCAGCTCAGAGGCGGGACGCTGACACTGCACCGGGTTTGGCATCGGGGTTCGATGCGCTTGTCGCGACTATTTTCGATGAGAAGCGTTTCGGCGTTGAAGGTTCGGTGCGCACGAAGCTGCGACGCGAACTGATACGCGCGGGGTTTTTTCGAGTTGATGCCATCAAGTACTACATCTTCGCACGAGTGGCGAGCGTCGTCCTTTTGGGCATCGTGGCGCTCTTCGCCGCACAGTTCTTGTTCAATTGGTACTTGAAGCTCGGTTTGGCGGCTGTCCTCATTCTCCTCGCGGTGGTGGGGCCCGATGCCTACATCGCGCGCCGCAAAAGGGTATTGCACCGGGGATATCGGATCGCCTTTCCCGACATGCTCGATCTTCTGGTCGTATGTATCGATGCTGGGCTGAGTCTCGAAGCCGCCTTGGGCCGCATCAGTGGTGAGGTCGGGCAGCAGAACCGCTATCTCGGCGCCAACTTGCAGATCATGGGAGCCGAGATGCGCGCTGGCCGCAGCACCATCGATGCACTCGCTTCGCTCGCAGATCGGCTGGGACTGGACGAGGCGCGCTCGCTGGCCGCCATGTTGCGGCAGTCGATCGAGCTCGGCACCGACGTCGGGGATGCTTTGCGCGTCTTCAGTGATGACATGCGCGATCGCAGGCTAATGCGAGCTGAGGAGCGCGCCAACAAGCTTCCTGTGAAAATGGTCGGCCCCCTGGGCCTGTTCATATTTCCAGTTATTCTCGGCATTGCGATGGTGCCGGTGATCATCCGGCTGCTTACGGTGCTAAAATAGCACCAACCGCGGCATCGAGGGCTGTCGCCGCATTTTTAGCGAAGGAAGCGCCAGGCGGATTGCGAATAGCGCCGCTCACGCGGCGGCGCCCGCTAACTTTCGCCACTTTCGCCTCTAACTCTCGCCTTGGCTTTTTTCTCTCGCGTGACGTCCCGGCCACACTGTTGAGCCCACCATTGGGGTAAGATGTGACATGGGCACCGCAGCTTCATTGAGTTCATTGAGCCGAGGAAGGGGCTGCAACGTGCGACCCCTTTTCGCGGTCTTTGCTTTTGGCGCCTTGCTAATTACGGTCGCGGGTTGTTGCTCAACCACTGATTGTGCCCCGACCGCGATACCCGTTGTCGCCGATGGCCCACCTACGACGGCCAAGGTGCAGGATCCCGACGACGTCAAGTACTACCGCTCCGACGAGCCCTTGCGCATGGGAATCGAGCACTTCAATCGGGGCAATTTCGGAATTGCCGAACATTATTTCCGCGACGCGACTGAAAAGGCTCCGAAGGATCCCACCGCCTGGATCGGCCTGGCGGCGGCCTATGACCGTCTTGCGCGCTTCGATCTTGCCGATCGCGCCTATGTTTACGCCATCAGGCTTGCGGGGGAGACCACGGAGATTCTGAACAACCAGGGCTACTCGTACATGCTGCGTGGCGACCTGGTGAACGCGCGTAAGAAATTCCTCAAGGCCTATGAACGCGAGCCCAATAATCCGACCATTGCTAATAACCTTCAACTGCTGAACTCGAGCTCCAGGTTCATTCAGCGGGCCCCTGCGCAATAAGGACCGGATGGCGTTCTCCGCGCCACTGTCCCACGTTGTGCTGGTGATTACTGCCGCAGTCTTGTTCTATGTGGCGCTGACCGATTTCAAGCAATTCAAGATCCGCAACGAGCTTATCCTCGTCCTTGCCGGGTTATTCGTCGTCCACGCGATCTTGTCCGGCCGCTGGGTGAGCGCACATTGGAACCTGGCCTTCGCCGCGCTCATGTTCTGCGTCATGTTGTACTTCTATGCGCAGAAGTTGATGGGCGGCGGCGACGTCAAGATATTGACGGTCGCCTTCCTTTGGGTCGGCTTTCTTTGTGCACTCCCCTTCGCGGTCCTACTCGCAATCTTCGCGGGTGTGCACGTCGTTGCGGCCAAGCTCGGGTGGGCCGAGGTCCAGCAGGTCGACGGTAAGAAGCGCATCCCGCTAGCGCCGTCGGTCGCGGCAGCACTGATCCTATGCTTCATTTTGGGCTGCCTGCAGCCGATGTCACATTGAGTACGCGGGGGCCGATCGTAATCAAGCCGGCCCTGACCGGACACGATCACCGAACGCCAGATCAGGTGCGACATCACCTTCGGCTGGGCCGAGGCACACCAGGCCGGCATACCCGTGATAGCGCGCCGCGATTTAGGCGGCGGCTCGAGCCGACGAAGATACGCTGTCGCGATACATTGATGGCATTCCCACTCCTATACCGAGAGTTGAATGGCCCCGGCCAAATTGGAGCTCGTCGGCATGAATCACTAATTTTGCTTTTCATTGTTAGGATGGTTTTTGAATCCAGAACTGGTACATGCCAGCAAAAATCATCGGATTCTCTGTCTCAAAACTGTGCCAATGATTGAGGTCAGTCATCGTTTTGTCGCCGGGGAAGCGCCGTCGGAAATTCTGCAGCACATGACCCGGTAGGTTGAAACCGAGAAATTCTAGCCGGTTTTGACTTAGAAAGGCACTGATCTCGGGAAGTGTGAATTGGTGTTCTTGAACATGAAACAGCAGGTCGCGGCACGTGCTTGTGCTGAAAAAATCCGACCACTCTGTTGCCCTCTTGAGCGGCGTGCCATCGCCAAAGCTTATGAGTTCCTGCCGGCACCGCCGGATATCCTCCGCTGATGGGCGGTAGCCGCGCTCGGCAATGAACCTGCGTGCATCAACGAGGTCCTGCCGTGCCAGCTTGCTGTAAAGACCGAGACGCATGAAGCCGCCCGGTCGTAACATCGAGAGCAGCAGCTGCCAGCCAGCGAACGGGTCCGCTAGGTGATGCAACACCCCGCTGGCCTCAATGACGTCGAAGGCGCGGCCGATCGATCCGAGTTGCAGGATATCGGCCTGCGCGTACTCGATATTGTTCAATCCGAGCTCGCGCGTCTTTCTCTTAGCGTAACAGAGACTGGTCAGACTGAGATCGACGGCAAGCACCTGCGCCCCTGTGAATTGTCGCGCGGTTTCGATCGAATGCTGGCCGGTGCCACAGCCAGCTACCAGAATTTCGATACTGCTCTTCTTGGCAACGTTGCGGAGAGAGACCAAAGGAAATTGGCGTCGCAGGTACCCGTCAATTGTCGTGGCTTTGCCGACAGGCGCCGCCTTCATCCACCGCGGATATGGGCTTTCCTCGTACTGTTGCTTAACCAGAAGTGACACCCCGTCCTCAATAGGGGTGAGGCGCGGAATTGAGGTCTGTAGTTGCCGCTCTTCCTCACTCTCCCGCACTTGGCGTGCCACGAGCGCAGCCACGGGGGCGGACCAAGGTCGGTCAGCAATCAACTCCGCCCCTGGAAGAGATGCGAGTGGAAAATACGCCGCAACAGCCACGAGCCAAAGCTCGGGAATGGAAGTCCCGGACGCTAGCGCCTCGACCAGCAGCGCCCGCAAGCGTTGTGCCTTCTCTATTTCGTCATCTGTATGGGCAAAAATGTACTCGTTGATAAAACACTGCTGTGCCAGGGCACAGAAGAACCCTAACGCGTTTTCCTCGACTTCGTGCGAATCGAGCCCAGCACTCGCCGCTTCCAGCATCGTGAAGCGGACTGCGGTTAGAAATCGTTCCAGTTCGATGTCGCAGACAGGAGTTGATTCCAGAAGACAGCGCAACAACTGATCATCACAAACCTCAGCGAACTCGGATGGGCTGAATAGTTCTTGCGCCGGCAGACGCTTGGGCCATGCGCTGTGCCGCCCGGCTAATGCATATGCTGGTCGCGTCGTTGCGCTTGACGAGATTGCCAGCGAATTTTGCAAGGTCGATCGGTCGCCCCCACGGCTCGGACAAAGCTCGAATTAGATTTTCGCGGAGATCGACCCCGTGCGGAATGAAGTCCAGACACCGCACGCACTGAACGAACAGAATCTTGGCGTTTTCAGACTCTCCGGTTTCAATGCTCCGTTGGAGAGCCCTCAGCGCCAGAGTCAGGTCTCCCGCCTCCATCAGTGCTTTGCCGAGGTTGCCGCGTGCCTCGGCATATCCCGGATTGAGAGCCAAGCGCCCGGCGATATTGCAGCTGCCGCCTCAGCCACTTTGCCTTGATCCTGGAGCGCAGTGCCGAGGTTGTTGTGGGCCTCGGCGAAGTCCGGCTTGAGTGCCAGCGCCCGCTGATACTGGACCACCGCCTCGTCCAATTTGCCTTGCTCCTGGAGTGCAGTGCCGAGGTTGTTGTGGGTTTCGGCATGGCCGGGATTGAGGGCCACCGCGCGGCGAAAGTGCGCCACCGCCTGGTCCGCTTTAGCTTGCTCCAGAAGCGCGTTGCCGAGGTTGTTGTGGGCCTCGGCAAAATCCGGCTTGAGGGCCAGCGCCTGCTGATACTGGGCCACCGCCTCGTCCAATTTGCCTTGCTTCTGGAGCGCGTTGGCTAGATTGTTGTGTGCCTCAGCATAGTCCGGCTTGAGGGCCACCGCCCGCTGATACTGGGCCACCGCCTCGTCCAACTTGCCTTGCTCTTTCAGCGCATTGCCGAGATTGTAGTGTGCTTCGGAATAGTTCGGCTTTAGCGCCAGCGCCCGCTGATACCGGGCCACCGCCTCGTCCAATTTGCCTTGGTTTTTGAGTGCATTGCCGAGGTTGTTGTGCGCCTCGGCGAAAGTTCGGCTTGAGGGCCAACGCCCGCTGATACCGGGTCACCGCCTCGTCCAATTTGCCCTGCTCTTTAAGCGCATTGCCGAGGTTGTTGTGCGCCTCGGCGAAGTCCGGCTTGAGGGCCAGCGCCCGCTGATACTGGGCCACCGCCTCGTCCAATTTGCTCTGGGCCTGGAGCGCAGTGCCGAGGTTGTTGTGCGCCTCGACGTAAGTCGGCTTGAGGGCTATGGCTCGTCTGTAATGGACAACGGCATCTTGGGTGCGACCAAGGGCGTCCAAGGCTAATCCAATGTTGTTGTGAAAAGCGGGAATCCGATCGTTCAGGGCTATCGCCTTGCCAATCAAGTCCACTGCCACCTCGTAGCGGCCGACCTGGTGGGCGATGACCGCCAAGGAGATGGAGGCTATCGACGTGATTTTGATCGATCGCGAGGATTTTCCTGTAGCAGCCTTCAGCTTCGGCAAGTCGGCCGGCTCGATGATGCCGCAGCGCCGTGTCCAACAGCTCGGCAATCTGATGCGAGGCGTCGCTAGCTGCGCCGGGCGCCGAGGAATGGGGATTTGCTCTCCCTTGTTTCGCCGCCATTCGTCGTTGTTTGCGATTCATAGGACTACCGCATCGGCGAGAATAACGCGATTTTCCTTCTCGCGGCTGAATTTTCTGCGGCCCTCAACGACGGTCAACGCGAGGATTTGCTGGAAAAGCGCGGTTGGCGTTGCCTTTCTGGTGGGCGACAGAGGTCTGGTATTCGGTGTCCAGGTCCTTTATTACGGCGTCGAGCTACGCAGTTTCGAATTCGGTGAAGCGCTAGCAGCGCCCAGCTTTCTGCAGCGCGGATGAGCGCACCGAACATCATGGCTGTTTGCCGGCTCCGACCGCGGCGACGAGCGCGCCGTCATTATGTACACGCTGATCCAGACCGCACGGCCGAGTGGCACCGATCCCCCAGGCTTGGCTCGCCGACGCCCTCGCGCGCATTAATGATCACAACATCCACAGTCTCGATTAGTTGCTGCCCTGGAATTGGAAGGCCCAGCCTGCCAGACTGGCGGCATGATGAGTCCGACCAGGCAGAACGCCGCATCCGACAGCGGCAACGAGATCGCTACCGTCCGAATCGAGTTGCGATACACCGATCCGCTGATCTGGCGCCAGGTCGAGATGCCGACCTCGATCACGCTCAAGGTCCTGCACGACATCATCCAGGCCGTCATGGGATGGTTCGATTACCACCTCTGGGAGTTCACCATCGGCAAGCAGAGATATGGCCTGCCGATGGATGACGACTGGGGCACCGAGCCGCGCATCGCGGCCAGCAAAGTGCGCCTGCGCGACGTGCTCAAGCCGATAAAGACCGTCATCGACTACACTTACGACTTCGGTGACTGCTGGGAGCATCGGCTAACCGTCACCGACATCCGCGCCGGCGAGCCGGGCATCTCCTATCCGCGTTATATCGGCGGCGAAAGAAACGGGCCGCCCGAGGATTGCGGCGGCATCCCGGGCTTCTACGAACTGCTCGAAGCGATCGCAGACCCTGCTCACCCGAGCCATGCCCATGCCAAAAAATGGGCGGGCGACTACGATCCCGATACGTTCGACGAACTGCCGATCAAATATGCCCTCGGTCGCATCGCAAACCGCTGCCATGCCGCCAAAGCACGTCTCGCCAACAATCGCCGCGATTGGCTACCTCCTTCGAACCACTCATGAAGATGCGGCAGGGTCTGCCCATTCCGCCCGATCCCCTAGGCGGAGGCGGCGATCACTGGCTCGCGTGGGTAGCCGGTCCCTGATGCCGCATAATGAGAACCAATAATCTCGAACCTTACGCGAAGCTTACGTGAGACTTGCGCCGAAATGCATGGGCATGGCCATGTTCTTGGGTGCGGCATGCGCTTACAGAAAAGTTACGCCCGGATGCTACAAAGATACGCCCGCGCTTATGATTGGTGTGCGCGCTCTGACCCGGATTGGGAACTCGTAGCCGCGGCAAAAGTCCGATTCTCAGCTTCCGGCAACGCAGAGCGACATGATCTTCGCGCAAATTAGAGTTGGAAAATCTTCGCGCAAATTAGAGTTGGAACTCGAACAGACAAAGCATCCTTCACGCTGCGCTGGGTGATTTCGACCTCGGGTGTTGATCGCACGAATCTCTTCCATCCTGCGCTAACTCACCTCCTTTCCTAACCTCACGGCGCCTAACCCAGCCGCGGCGCCTGCACCCAGAAAAGAAATTTCTTGTCATTCTTCAACGTAAGTGGGAACCTTTAGTCGGATGCGAAGTTAGAGGGGCGCCCCCGGGGCCTGCGTTCCACTCTTCACATCATATCGCCGATGCCGCCGTTTTAGTCGGCGTCGAGATTTAAGTCAGGGGAGATCCAGAGACTGGGGAGATCCAGAGACAGCAGAGACAGAGGAGATCCACAGAGACAGCAGAGACAGAGACCCATGAGATCGGGAGATCACGACAGCATTAAGACGGATGAGCAACCGGCAGCGGTGAATCAGGGAAACTTAACCAGGGAGTGCAACATGTCGAGAACGAGCAAGCTACTGACGTTTTCCACGGCGCTGCTCGCACCATGGCTGCTGACGTCGGCGGTGGGGCGCAGGACACCGATCAATTTGGCTGGCATGGCGGCGATTACGATTGGGAATGCTTGAAGGCGTGACCGCAAAGCCATTGAACTCATTCGACATCAGCTTCGTCGATCCCGGCGATCGGTCTGTACGCCCTCGGCGACCGCACCAACAATGCGGTCGATTTGGTCGATACCCACGACAACACATTCCTGGGATTCTGCGGCCAGGGACTGTTCACGGGCGCCACGGGAAACAACGATACGTCCGGGCCCCGATGGCGTGCTGATCCGAGATAGTCGTGAAATCTGGGCCGGCGACGGCAACAGCACCGTCAAAGTATTCGACGTAGCCGGCTGCGAGCGAGACCACAACGCCCAAGCATACAATCCCCACCGGCTCGCGGCGGACAACCGCGCGGACGAGATGTGCTACGACCCAGTCGATCAGCTGATCCTGGTGGCGAACAATGCGGCAAGTCCGCCGTTCGCGACCCTGATCTCGACCATCGCTTCTACGTGCCGATGGTCAAAAAGTTCACGTTCCCGCCAAAGTCCACCAATGGCATCGAGCAGTGCCAGTGGAGTCCGCGGACGGGCTTGTTCTATATCACCGTTCCCGGGATCGAAAATCCGGATAATGGTCACGGTTCAGGTCGCGGTGATCAATCCAGCGACCTTCGCGGTGCAGACGACCTTCGACATTCCACTGGCCAACTGCGACACGCCGCAGGGCATGGCGGTTGGTCCGGCCCACGACATCCTGATCGGCTGCAACGGAAGTGACGGTCGACAGACCCAATCGTCGGTCATCATCGACGAGCGAAATGGCAATATCCTCGCTACGGTCGCCAACGAGTTCGGGCCCCGACGAGGTGTGGTTCAATCCCGGCAACAACCACTACTTCCTGGCGCGCTCATAGCGGCCGGTGGCCAGCAGCGCTCGGGATTATCGACGCCGGGACAGGGTGCACGATACGGGCATTAACGACGTCGGTAAAGTCAACGGGACGCGGATACGTCGCCGCCGTGTCAAACACCGCGCCCCCTCCCAACTAACGCCGACCCGAAGTGCGTCGCACCCGAGTGCCCACTCGGTTGCGGCCAACTCCGTTACGGGCAAGACGTTTCTTGCCGATTCCGGGGGCCGTCCGAACGATCCAACGGTCTCTGCCTGGCCTGCGGCAACGCCGGCGGAAGCAACACTAAGGGATGCATCCTCGTGGTCAACGGCCAGAACGATGGCAGATGATACCACTACCACTACGACTGCTAAAAAAGGTAAGGGCCCCAAAAATTGCGTCGCCCAGGGCGCGCCGGTCATGGAAGTATCAGGAGGCGAGGCGAAGCAGCTGAAGGGCAGCTGCGACTGACGCAGGGCGGAGGGCCCGGAGCATGGACGCGGTCCAGGCGCCATGATGGGCCCTCGTGCCAGGTTCTGAACGAGCGTATGACTGTCTCCCATCAGATGCGGGCCTCGGTAGAGACCGGTGCCCGCATCTGCTATCTTCGCGCACGAGAGGCGTGCGATGAGTTTCCTGCCTGATGTTCCGCTCCGTGGATCAAGGCAAATCGGGAGGAGAACAAAACAATGCGAAGCAACAATGTCATCATGATCATTGTCGCGATCGCGATGGGAGGAGGCGCGGCATATTTGGCGCGCAGCTGGCTTCAGGGTCAATTGGACGCCTCGGCCGCCCATCAACCAGCCACTCACGTTGTGATAGCGGCGGAACCCCTCGCATACGGCGCGGCCCTGACTTCCGATAATGTCACCGAGATCCCATGGTTCACGAAGATGCTGCCCGAGGGCGCTTTTGCGAGCAAGGATGATCTGCTCAATGGCGGCCGCCGCACCGTTCTCTACCCGCTGAAGCAGGGCGAACCGGTGCTGCGGTCAAAGGTTACCGGTCCTGGCCAGCGCGCCTCGCTCGCTGCGGTTCTTGAAGACGGCAAACGCGCGGTGACGGTGCGCGTCGATGACGTGCGTGGCGTTGCCGGCTTCGTCTTGCCCGGCGATTTCGTCGATATCGTCATGATCGCCGACGAAGTATCGAGCAAGCACCAGAGCTATTCCGACATTCTGCTGGAGCACGTAAAGGTGCTTGCGATCGACCAGATCGCGAGCGAAGGAGAAGAAAAGCCGAAAGTCGCCCAAGCAGTCACGCTGGAAGTCACGAAGGAACAGGCGCAAAAAATTCTGCTGGCGACGAATATCGGCAAACTGTCCTTGCTTCTCGGCCGACCGATCGAATCGGGTCGGGATCCAAATCGTCGTATCGGCGAGCGGGATATCGGTCGGATGATCCCCGAGCCGGTGCGGCCGGTACCGCCTCCCGCGCCAGTTCCCGTTGTAGCGGCACCACCGCCGCCATCGAATTTGGCGAAGGTGACGATCGTGCGAAATGGGGAGACCAAGGAGTATTCTGTCACGCGCACTGTTGATGCCGCCACCCAGGGTAGGCGCCAGAACCGTGCCGGAGCGGCCACCAACTAACACGCATTAAGCACAATGGAATGTGCTCGATGACGCCAAGTTGGCCTGCCTTCAAAAAGGGCAGCAGTCCGCTAGGGCGTTCTGGAATGACACCAGCGGAGTTATTCTGCCCTACGTGACGGTCATGCTGGTCGTGATCGTCGGCCTGTCGGTGCTGGCGCTCGACGGGGCGAGGCTCATGAGCCTGCAAACGCAACTGCAAAATGGCGCAGATGCGTTGGCGCTCGCGGGTGCGGCGGAGCTCGATCGCTTGCCGGATGCCGAGACGCGTGCGCGTACCGCCATCGAACGCTTGCTTACCAACTCCACCTTGTTTGGCTCGCGGGCCAGTAGGACCATCGCGGTCTCGAACATCAAGTTCTACAGCCGTCTGCCGGCGAACGATGCGAGCCCAATGTCGGCGGGAACGCCCGCGACCAGTCCCGGCAATGCGCGCTTTGTCTCGGTCTCGGTGCGACCTGTTACCCTCCCGACAATCCTTCCAGCAGCGTTCTTCGGCGGGGCGAACACGGTCACCACCGCCGCTTCGGCGGTCGCCGGCTTTGATCAGGTGGTCTGCGGAGTCACGCCGATCTACGTCTGCAACCCTTATGAAACTGCGGGCATGACCTACGATCAGGCGACCGAGGCGTTACAGCGCGCAGCGGCCAATCCGTCGGACCAAGGGCGCCTCATGCGGCTGCGCCAATATGGCGGGAATGCATCCTACGATGCCGACGATTATGGGTTCCTCAGTTCGCCGACGTTGGGCAGCGACGAGATGAGCCTGATCGATTCCCTCGCCGTCGTCCGACCAGCGGCGTGCTTCCTGCAGCGGGGCGTCAATTTCCGGCCGGGCTTGGTGCGATCCGCGCGCGAGGGCTTCAATGTTCGCTTCGACATCTACGAAGGGGCGATGAGCGAAAAATACAACGACAGCAATTACCGTCCGGCGCAGAACGTGCGCAAAGGGTATGTCCTCGCCAGCGGCGATGAAAATCAGAACGCTTGCGCTGCTCGACGGGGTGCCAATTGGCCGATCGGAAGTGGTCCGAACCGGGTCACGGGGCTCCCGCTCGATCGAAGCTGGCCTATCGACGGCATGGGCGAAGGAAACTGGGACTTCGATAGCTATTGGCAGGTCAATCACGGCGACTCTGAACCCCCGCAAAGTCTCAACGGTGGAGCGGCGAGCAATGCCGATGTGCCGAGCCGATATCGCGTTTACCGCTACGAGATCGAACAAGGCCGTGTCGCAGATGTATCCATCGGTGGGGAATTGGGGGCGCCCGCCTGCTATAGCGGCGGCGATTTGCCCGGGACGCCGGATCGCCGCATCCTCCATGCCGCCATTGTCAATTGTCAGAGCCTGCAGTTGGCGGGGGAAGAGCAGTTCAATGTCCCGGTAGCAGCCTTCGGCAAGCTCTTCCTCACATTGCCTTTGGAGCGATCGCAGACCGACCTCTATGTCGAGATGGTCGGGCTCGTCCGGCCGGGCGATGGCGTCAGCTTCGACGTGGTTCAACTTTATCGGTGAGAGCGCCTGAACGCGACATGTCTGCGCGACGAGAGCCATCGCTCTGGCGGGACCAGCGAGGATCGGCACTGATCGAAGGTGCCTTGTTGCTACCGTTGCTGATCGCCCTCGTGTTCGGCGTATTTGAGTTCTCATGGCTGTTTTACCAACAGCACCTGGTCGCGATCGGTCTGCACGATGCGGTGGACTATCTTGCTCGATCATCGGATCCCTGCAACGCAGTTTCGCGCACTTGGAAGACCGAACAACAGCATGCGAAAAATCTCGCGACCAGCGGCTCGCTCACCGGCGGTGCGGCGCGCGTCCGTGGGTGGACTGCCGAAATGGTGACGACTAAATGTTCGAAAATCGATAATCCCGTCGAACGCAACGGACTGAGCAGGTTTCGCGGTGCATCCGTCTACGTTGTCACGGCCTCCACCCAATTCACCTACCCGTCGTTGGGATTTCTCAGTCTTCTCCACCTGAAATCACCAGTCATTTCTGCCTCGTATTCGGAGCGCGCCATTGGAGGCAGATGAGGACCGGTAATGTCCGCAAAATATTTCTTGCGCGATCAACATGGCGCCGTGATGGTCGAAGTGACCATCATGTTGTCGATCACGCTGATATTGGTATTCGGCGCGATCGACTTTCTCTTGCTTTTTTACCAGTGGAATGCTGCAGCCAAGGCCGTCCAGATTGGGGCCAGACTTGCTGCGGTCTCGGACCCAGTGGCGTCAGGCCTTAACAGGATCAGTCAAGCGGTTGTGAGTGCCTCGGTCGCTCCCGGTGCTGCCATGCCGAATTTCGTCGTCACCTGCGACGGCCGCACCGCCACCTGTACCTGCAACGGCGTCAATGCCTGCCGGGGAATTAAGGGCTACGATGGGGCGGCAATGAACACCATCGTCTTTGGGCGCGGCAGTTCGTCCTGTTCTGATGCCAAATCTGGTGATGGGGTGGGCATGTGCGACATCTTTCCAAGGATCACGCCTGCCAATGTGAAGATCGTGTATGCGCAAACGGGGCTCGGCTATGCGGGCCGTCCCGGGGGGCCGACGCCAACGATCACTGTGTCGCTACAGCATTTGCCGTTTCAATTTTTCTTTCTGCGCGGGCTGATGGGCTTTCATGATTTGCAGATTCCGGCATCAACCGTTTCGCTGACCGCAGAGGACCTGTCCTCTCGTGCGCCGTCGTTTTGACCCGTCTTGTTATAGCTCACGCGGTAGAACCGCTTAGAACCCCATAGATCTGGGATTTCTGGATTGGGCTGGCGAGCCACCCCCGCTCATCAACTGCGAAGCCGGATCGACGAAGGGGGCGTGCTCGAACGTATTGTCTGTGAGTATCTCGCCCCGACCACCGCGGCCGGCGGACAGTCTGGCGGCTTCCCCGTCAACGACATCGTACCGCTCACGGTTGACGCGTTCTGCGGCGTCAATTTCAGAGCCCTAGCACCTATCTATATGCGCTATTGTAAGTACCTGTAATATTTAGCAAAACTCGGTGGCGGCCGGTCGACGCACTAAAACCACGTTTTTCACGGAAACAGTTTCGCGGAAAGGGCGCGAATTTGGGGAGACCAGCATGAAAGCAACAACAGTGCTGCTGCTCCTGACCCTTGCCGGTCTATCGATGCCGGTGCAAGCCGCTGAACCCCAGACGCTGTCATGCGAAGGCACGAAGACTGGGTACGGGGGTGCGGAGCCTCAGAAGCTTTCTACTATCCTCCTTCTTAATTTCACGGCAGAAAAAGTTGAGAGTTCGGAGCCCCCCTTCCTGAACGGCGGCAAAATAGTCCAGGTCACCGAGACGACGGTCTACTTGGATAGCCAAATCTTCAAAGACGACAAATTAGACATATCGACTGGCAGCTTAGACCGGGTGACCGGCGTCTTAGCAGGGGACGCGGTAACATATAAGGGCGACACCGCGAGGGCGGATAGGATCGTTGAAGGGTACCGCTTTTCTCTGAAATGCGCGCCAGTACAACGGTGACGGGCGCTCGCGGCCCGCCCATCCGGCAATTCCGCCGCCTACGCAATGCCAGCGCGAAAGACGATCGCCAAGGCTGGGACTTGCCGCATGAGAATGTTCCTGCGTTGAGAATGAACGATCAAGACTGTCAGGGTCAGAATTGGAACTCTCTCAGAGAACGCTGAGACGATGGCTTGCTCGGTAGTCGACTTCAAATGGGTGGGTTGGCAACGATAACGGGGTCGGGTCGACTTCAAATGGGTGAGTTGGCAACAATAACGGGCCGGCATTTAGGATGTTGACTGGGAGTAAAGGTTGGGCGCCATCCTATCGCGCTAGCCGGTAACCGATTCCCAGTTCGGTCAGCAGAATGCGCGGCCGGGCCGGATCGATCTCAATCTTTTTGCGCAACTTGCGGACGATGATACGTAGGTAATGCGTGTCATTCAGGTGCGGACCGCCCCAAACCTCCTTCATGATTTGCTGACGCGTGACCACCTTGCCGGCGTGCTGCGCGAGAATTTGCAGAACCAGATACTCCTTCGGACCGAGGACAAGTTGTTTGCCGTCAACCGTCCCGGAACAGGTGGTCAAATTGATTTCAAGTGGACCGGCTCTGATAACTGGATCCTTCGCCGATGTGGCGACGACGCGGGGCCGCAACGCCGCCCGCGCCCGCGCAATCAACTCACCTATACCGAAAGGTTTGACGACGTAGTCATCCGCGCCAAGTTCGAGCAGCCGGACTTTCTCACGCTCACTCGAGCGCACGCTCAGCACGATGATCGGGATGTTCGACCATAATCGCAGCCGCTCGATAATCGAGGAGCCGTCCCGATCCGGCAGGCCAAGATCGAGAATGATGAGGTCCGGCGGCTTCAGCGTCGCCGAGCGAATGCCCTCCTCCGCATCCCTCGCCTCCCGCACGGTGAATCCCTCGAATTCTAACGCCGCGCGCAGCAACTGCCGAATATTGAACTCGTCATCGATGACAAGGATGGTGGCATTACCCATCGTCGCCCACCGCGAGAGCTAGGTTGCGGGTTCCTTCGCCTGAAGACGAATGGACACGAGCGTACCGCGGTCGGCGCCCTCGCTGGAAGCTTCGATCTCGCCGCCATTTGCGGTCACGAAGGCTTTCGCGATCCACAGGCCGAGACCCGATCCGGACACGTTCGATGCGCGCCGTTCCCCTCGAAAGAAGCGTTCCCACAGACGCGTCCGCTCCTCTCCCACAAGGCCGATACCCTCGTCCTGAACTGACAGCACCACCGAGGCACCCTCAGTTCTGGCGGCAACGGTGATCGTCGAACCCGGCTGTGAATACTTCGCCGCGTTGTCGACGATCTGTCCTAATGCTTGTTCAAGCAGGATGGGGTCAACATAGATAAGGGGCAATTCACCCGCAGTATCCAAGTGGACTCGGTGGCCGGCGAGCAACCGCTGCCGCCGATCGACCGTCGCATTGACGATGTCAGCCAGCTCGACCCACTCGCAATCCATCCGAACGCCCTTGCTGGAGATCAAGGCAGCATCGAGCAGATCTTGCACGCCATTGTTGAGTCGATCGACCTCGTCGCGTAAGATTTCGGCGAGCGACGCGAGCCGCGGGTCACCGCTGTTGCCCGGCGCCCGGCTGATCACCGTTGCCGTGCCGAGGATCGAGGCCAGCGGCGTGCGCAATTGGTGCGAAACCGAGCCGATCAGGGCATCGCGCAACGCTTCGGTCTCGGAGCGGACCCGCGCGTCGCTGAGGGCGTGTGCAAGATCGAGATGTTCCAGCATTCCCGTCGCGTCGGCCAGAACGGCATCGACCCGCTCCCTGATGGTGTCAACCATTTTCCCCACCTGCGGGCCAAGATCGACTGCCAAGACACAGAAATCGCCCGCCTTCCCGGAAATGGCTCGAACGAGCCAGATGCGACCTTCGCCATCCTCGACGACGCTGCCGTTGCCTGATCCCTTGTCCCCTTCAGCCACCACCTCGGCCGCACGCTTGACCTGCTCCGGCACCTGCCCCTCGTTGGATAAAGTAGTGCCGCTTCCGCCTCGCGCTAAGGTTTCGAACAGGATTGTTCGATAGCCCGTGATCGAGGTCAGGTGCTCGCGAATAGCGGCGTAGATGTCCCTTGTTGTGTGGGCGCCGATCAGCCGCCGCGAGAAGGCGTATAAAGTTCTCGCATTTCGGTTTCACGGCGACTTGCGAGATCGGCATGTCGCCTGAGATTGGTCGCCAGATGACCCGTGACGATCGCGACAAAGCCGAAGAGCGAGAGTTCGATCAGATGTTGCGGGTCCTCGATCAAAAAGCTGTAGATCGGCGGATAGAAAAAGAATACCGTCGCGCCTCCGCTCGCAATTGCGGCGATGACCGCCGGCACTATTCCTAACTTCGTCGCCGCGATCACGACCGGGATCAGATAGACGAGAATCAAGTGCCGCAGAGAAAAAAACTGCTCCAATACCAGCAGCATGATCGTTGTTATCCCCACGAGCAACAGCGATTTTAACACCGGCAGCGCGTCATCCGTGCGATTCGTCGCCGGACCCAGGCTCCGCTAATCCGATCTGAGTCCCGCCGCATGAAATTACCGCTAGGGTTTGGGACATCGGGACCTGAACGCACGCAGTGGTGGCTTCGGTAGGCTGCGCCGGGGCGCTCGTTATGGATGTCACTTTTGTTAGCTGACGGCTTGAAACGATTAGAAATCCTACGCGAGAAGGCGCGCAAACTCTACAGTGATCAGCTTTCTTGGCCAGTTTCCTTAAGATATTGATTTAAAATGACTATTTCGAGCCGCAACGTTGGACCGCGATTTGATCGCTCATCAGCGCCGTGTACGCGGGAGCGGTCCATAGTTGGCGGCGAGAAGCCTTTCGGCCACTCGACGACGTAAGTGCATCGTTCTTCGGACCCAATTGTCTGGGAGCAAGCTCCAATCCTTCACGGCCTCTCGCGTCAGAGTCGGTACATTTTGAGCACGCGTGTGCTTACATAACTACAGCGCGATACGACGGAGACAGCCTGACCATTACGAATGAGCAAAGCCCCCCAGCTACGACTACGGGGGGTTTTAAGAATCCCACTCAGAGCTATGCCAATGGGTGGATCGGGGGTCTTTGCCCGAGAGGCCTTGCGGCGGCTGATTGAGATCGGGCTTCAGTGGAAGCGATCTTGAGCGGCAAGGGCGACATAATTTTATGCCGGCGCTCTTCGTACCGGCGAGGTCTTGAGGGCGACTTGCTATCAAGCCCTACATACGTTGAACGCTCGTCTCTCATCCCGCTGGCCGGGAGGCCGAACGCAGCGAATTAAAGCGCGCCTTCTGTTCATCGCTCAGCGAATCGTAAAATTTCGCGAGCGCGGGCTGCACGGTCTTCACAGCCGCGAGCGTGGCTTCAAGTCGCTTCTCCATCGCCTCGACCCGACCCGTGGGGGTCAGCGTTTGGTAGGTCGGACAATTGGTCTTGAGGCCTTCCGCGGCCTTCACAGAGGCATCCTTCAATTCGTCGAGCGCGACCTGCTGCGCCGGCGTGGGCTCGATCGCCTGGGCGATGCGATCGATCGGCAGGTCGGTGACGCCCGGCGTCCGCTCACCACAGAACTTGGTGAGGCCGCGCTGGTCCTCTCCGGTCGTGGATTCATCCCCTGGCGATACGGCGTTAAAACGCGCCTTCTGTTCGTCAGTGAGCGATTGGTAAAAGCGATCGAGCGGCCGCCGCACGGTCCGCACCGCCTGCAGCATGACCTGCAGCCGGCTCTCCATGGCCGCGAGCCGCCCGGTCGGGGTGCTCGGCAGGTCCGTCGGGCAGCCGGCCTTGAGATTGTCGATGGCCTTGGAACTTGCAGCCCGCAATTCCTCGAGCGCCGGACGCTGCGCGTCGGTAGGCTGCACGATCTCAGAAATTCGGTCGATCGGCCAGTCCGTGAGATCCGAGGCGTTGCTGCTGCAGACTTCGGCCGCGCGCCGCTCCGAACCGCTGGTCCTCGCGACACGACGTACGGCTGTGCTTGTGCCGCGGGCAGGAATGCCGACGCCTGGACCGGCGGCAGGTCCTACACCCGGACCGCCGAAAGCGTAAGGCCCGTAGATGCCGTAGTAGACGTCGTCGTAGGCATAGGGCCAGAAGTCGTCATAGGCGTACGGCCAGAACACATAGTCGGAGAAGTCGGCATAGGCGTAAGGCCAGAACACCGGGCCGATCCAACCGACGGCGAGACCGCCCCACCACCACGGCCAAGTCGACCCGAAGAAGCGGCCGCGGAAGCGGGCAAACGCGAAGTGCGAGCGGAACGCGGCGTTGGCGATGGCGCGATTGCCGAATACCACGTGACCCAAGTTCACCGGGCGTATCACCGGCCCCGCGAATGTCCGAGATGGGGCGATTGCAAATCGGCCGCCGGGCACCCGCGCCACCGACACGCCGGCAGGCTGGTCGGCAAATGCGCGCCGGAGAAACGGCTGCCCGCGAACGAACGCACTGCGCCGCCGGCACCGATGGGGCGGGCTCCCAGTCCTACGCCGCCGCCGGCAAATCCCATTCCGCCGATGGCCCCTGCGCCGCCGAATAGCCGCCGAAAGCTCCGGCCCGGCGGCGCTGACGCCGCCGAAACTTCCGGTGCGGCCACCGCCGAAACCCCCGATGTGGCCGCCGCCGAAGCCGCCATGACCACCGCCGAAGCCGCCACCACGGGCATCCGCTGCGGCGGTCATGAGCGCAACCGCGAGCAGTATCACCGCGGCAATGGAGACGCCGATCTTCAACCCCGGCCGCATGCTTCCGAGGTTAGCTAATTTCGATTTCGCAACCGCCGAAACCGCTGGGAGCGGTTGCGTGTGGCCAAAATTTCCTGACGCCAACATGGCCCGATACCGTTTTTGCCTCACCGCCCGTCGCTTGCGTCACTCTATTATCCCGGGATTCCCCGGATGAGCCTCGAATTGGCGTGGATGGTAGCGATTTTCTGGATTGGCCGGAAGCACAGATGTGGCTAGCGCGGGTCGTGGCTGCAGCCGCAGTTCCCTTGCACGTCCGGCCGCAAGTTGTGATCATTGTCCGCGATGCGCCATGCCCCCGATTGGGAGAGGAGACATGCGATCTAACGTATGGGGCCGGGTTCGGCACGCGCTGCCGATCGCATGCGGGCTCGCGGCGTTCGGTCCTGGGGGCAGCCAGGATGCTTTCGCCCAGACGATCCCGACTTACGCCACCAACGCGCACTGCCAACGTGTAGCCGGATTCGGCGGCGCATTTTCCCGCTCGATCTACGGCAGCTGCCTGAAGGTGGAGCAGAGCGCTGCGCTCGCTCTGCAGTCCCGGTGGTCGTCTATCCCGGCCTCCGTACAGGAACGTTGCGACCGCATCGCCAGCTTTGGCGGATCAGGCTCCTATTCGATTCTTCAGAACTGCGTGGATGTGGAACTAGCTGCGCCAGCGTCTTCTGCGCCCCCGGCGGCAGGAGGTATCGCAAAGTTCTACTTGGTGACGCCGGAGGGCGGCCAAGAAACCCCGTACAACAGTCTTTCCGAATGCCTGGAGGCCCGCGCGAAAGCGACACAAACTGCGATCTGCATCAACAGATAGCCGTAACAGATAGCCGTAACAGATAGCCGTAACAGATAGCGGTTCCGTCACTGCGCGCGGCGCGGGGGCAGTTTGGGTCGATGGCCGGGGAGATCAGTGGTGCCTATGCTTGAACACGTGCAGAAGGTGCGCCGAAGAGCACACCGTTCGCCTTGCCGTCTGATCAATCGGCTACTTTGCGAAGACGCGCGTCGAGCTAGAAGTGTCCGCCGAGCTGATCAAACATCAACAAACCGCGACGCTTTGAGTCCTCCTCCTCATTAGGGGCCGGCGCAGTCGTTTCGATGTATTTGCGCAGATTTTGGCTGATAGAACAGTCCTGATCGGTAGCCTCGCCGACGCCCGATACTATGTGGGCTAACGCGCCACAGGCTCCGGGAACGCGCGCCAGCAAGTCAAGTAAGGTGTCGATTCGATAACCAAGCTGCGGACGCGAGTCGCCGCGGAGTGAACTGAGGATCCGGGTGACGAACAAATCCAGCTGTTCATGAAGGGCAAAATACTGCGCCAGCGCAAGGAATATTTGCTTCGAGTCTTCGTTCATTGCCGCTCCATCGATCACGGGACCGAGCGCATAGCGGATGACATCCTTTGCAGGAACGACCGAACGCACCGCTTCGGATAGCGGGTAGTTGCGCGCGAGCAAATTGCGCGCTGGAGGGTAGCCCACCAACGCGGCAATGTAGATCAGGTGCGCACCTCTTGCCCGCTCTCCATCGGTTTTGGCAGACGCGTACTCGACTACCCCGTGATCAACGATCATGCGTATCCTGCGCGGATCAATTCGAGGCGCTTCACGCGTGGCACCACGCGGCAATGCAATGAGTTGGCGGAAGCTCGCGACCGGATCGGGGTCTACCGGCGTCATTATCGCGGACAGCGACGTCAGCGGCGCGATGGAGAACATGATCGCGCGCTCTGCATTTCTCAATCGCTCATCGATGGGAGCGGTCTGTTGGGAGTTTGATGGCGAAGCCGATGACCGAGCCGCTGTCACGGCTTTGGCCGGAGCGCTCGACGAAGTATGATATCGGTGGAACGCCCAGAACAGCGAGGCGACGAGTAGGGGAGCCAGAACGACAGCGAGGCGGAGCAGAGTTGGTAAGAACTTTCGCTCAGCCGGCATCGGAAGCTCTCCGAAAGCGCTAGCGGCGAGATTTCACCACCACCAGCCGGGACGCAGATACGGCCGGCGATGGACCCGCTGTACGGCATGAGTTGACACTCGCCGATACGGGTAGACTCCCGGATAGGGGGAGTAAGCCGCTGGATAGTAGGAAGATCCATAAACATAAGTGACGCAGGGATAACGCACCATCAATTCCCAACCGCGCGGATACCAGCTGGGAAGCGGCTGGCAGACCGTCGGCCCCACCGGATACACTTGTGCGCGGGTCGCCGACCCGCAGCATACCGTTATCGCCGTCACAGCCAGAGCGAGAGCAAGCCGCTGCACCTCAGCCTCCCCGATTAGGCATCCAAATCCAAAGACATATTAGATCGATTTCCGTTTTGTTGGAAACGGAATCCGGCCCGATTATGCTTAGGATTACGCAGGCGAGCCGCCGACTCCTCCAACGAGCCCGGGAAGTGATCTTGATGATGCCCTCGAAGTGTCGACTTCGGAAACGATGGTGACGCTGGCCCTCGCCCCGCAAAGGATTGACTACGGGGAGGGTACTCCTGTCTTTCCGGATGCGTTGATATGAGTGTTCAGAAGCGCAGATCCGACAGAGCACCAAGGTAGAATAATAGCGTCAAGCATCCGAATGAAGGTCCCAGCCCCTATTTTCGGCGCGAGGGGCCGAGCGCAGACAACGGGGGAGGTTCAGGCTCGTACTCTTTTCAATAGAGCCCCTTTCGTCGCGGTTGCACGCTCGACGGCGAGTGGAAAAAAATGGGCTCGCTCAGATCCTTTACGTCGTCAGGTTCCATTCTCGGCGCGTGCTGCAACGCTTCAACCTCCGCTTCCTCTGCCTCCTTGAGTCTTTCGCAACGCAGACATTGTTTCTTCGACTTGCTCGGAATTAGACGATGACAATTTTTCGTAGAGCCGAGCATATTCGTCCTCGGGCACATCGACGTAACCCAGCCCCGGCACATCAAGGATGACCGGAACTCCATAGTATGCGACCACCGGGAGCGCGAGGACGCCGCCGGCGATGTTGATGCGTCGGACGATTTTCCGATACACGGCGCGAGGACGCACCTGCTGGAGGCCGCTGCTTGGGGCGTGTTCCGCGCCCATGAGAGGAAAGCGGTCGCTTCGCGACCGCTGTTGTGGCCCATCCTGACCCGCGCCCACCTTTCCTGACGCGGGCGCTGATCGGATTTGCTTCAGAATCCGGTTCTCCTGTATCGGCTTGATCACTGGAACCGGCGCCTGCCCCCGAGGCGCATTCAGGCGAACCGGACCCGTGCTGTTGCTCTGCTCGGCGACCGCGGAGGACAAGCCAGGAAGAAAGGCAAACACCGCAAGGGCCGCGAACGTCGTGATCCGTTTCACGAAATCCAATCCGTTTTGGGTAACAGACTTAGATAGCAGCCGGACAACCGCACCCTTCCTAGCAGATTCCGGACGCCGGAACTATCCTTTCTGCCCGGCGCCGCCAGCGCGGATGCAAGGCTTCTCAGCCCGCCCGGATGAGCCTGATCGCCTCGTCGCGCTCGAACAGATAGAGCAGCTGGCGCAGGGCCTGCCCGCGCGGGGACGTCAGCGTCGGATCCCGTGCCAGCAACAGCGAGGCGTCGTCGCGCGCGGCGCCGATCAGCTTGCCGTGCGCCTCGATGCGGGCGAGCCGGAAGCCCGGCATGCCGGATTGCCGCGTACCGAGGACGTCACCTTCCCCGCGCAGCTTGAGATCTTCCTCGGCGATGCGAAAGCCGTCTTCGGTCGCGCGCATGACCTCGAGCCGCGCCTTGGCGGTTGGGCCCAGCGGTCCCCGGTAGACCAGGAGGCAGATGGAATGCTCGGCGCCGCGCCCGACGCGCCCGCGCAGCTGGTGGAGCTGTGCGAGCCCGAAACGCTCGGCGTGCTCGATCACCATGACGGTCGCCTTCGGTACATCGACGCCGACCTCGATCACGGTGGTGGCGACGAGAAGCCGCGTCTCGCCGGCCGCGAAACGCTCCATGGCGCGGTCCTTGTCGGCGGCTTTCAAGCGGCCATGCACGAGGTCGACCATGGCGCCGAACTGCTCCTTCAGCGCGGCGAAGCGCTGTTCCGCGGCGGCGAGGTCGGTGTTTTCGGTGACCTCGACCAGCGGACACACCCAGTAGACGCGTCGGCCTTCGGCGAGCGCGCGGCCGACCGCGCCCACGACCTCGCCGAGCCGGCTGAGCGGAACCACCCGGGTGTCGATCGGCCGGCGGCCGGCCGGCTTTTCGCGCAGCTCCGACACGTCCATATCGCCGAAATAGGTGAGCACCAGCGTGCGTGGGATCGGCGTCGCCGTCATCACCAGCACGTCCACCGCCTCGCCCTTCTTGGCGAGCGCGAGGCGTTGGTGCACGCCGAAACGATGCTGCTCGTCGACCACCGCGAGCGCAAGGTCGCGAAATTCGACCTCCTCCTGGAACACGGCGTGGGTGCCGACGAGCACGTGGATATCGCCGAAGGCGAGCTTTTCGAGAATGGCGTTGCGCTCGCGTCCGCGCTCGCGTCCGGTCAGGATGGCGACATTGATGCCGGCGGCAGCGGCGAGCGGCGTGATGGTGTTGAAATGCTGCCGCGCCAGAATCTCGGTCGGCGCCATCAGCGCGGCCTGGCGGCCGCCTTCGATCACGGTCGCGGCCGCGAGCAACGCCACCACGGTCTTGCCCGAGCCCACATCGCCCTGCAGCAGTCGCAGCATGCGCTCGGGCTTGCCGAGGTCGGCGACGATCTCGGCGACGGCGCGCGTCTGCGAGGGCGTGAGCGAATAGGGCAGGGCCTCGATCAGTTTTTTCCTGATGTGGCCGGTGCCCGGCGTCGCGCGGCCGGAGGGCCGCCGCACATGCGCGCGCACCAGCGCGAGCGCCAACTGACTCGCCAGAAACTCGTCATAGGCGAGCCGCGACCATGCCGGCCCTTCCGGCAGCACATCGGCCGGCTGCGCCGGTCGATGCAGGCTGCGCAGCGCCTCGCCGAAAAGCGGGAAGCGCTCGCGCGCGACCCAGCTCGGCTCCTGCCATTCCGGCAATTCCGGCACGCGCGCGAGCGCGACGTCGACCGCTTTGCCAACCTGGTTGAGGCCGAGCCCTTCGGTGAGCTGGTAGACCGGCTCGACCAGCGGCAGCTTTGCCAGATCCGCCTCCGCGACGACGCGGTCGGGGTGCACCATCTGCAGCATGTGGTCGTAGAGCGCGATCGTACCGGAAACGTAGCGCCGCTGGCCGACCGGCAAGAGCCGTTGCAGGTAATCCTTGTTGGCGTTGAAATAAGTCAGAACGAGATCGCCGGTCTCATCGCTGGCGTAGACCTGATAGGGTGCGCGCGGCCGGTGCGGCGGTGACGGTCGGTGGCGGTCGACGGTGACCGCGACCGTGACCACGGTATCGGGCACCACGTCGCGCAGCTTCGGCCTTGCCCGGCGGTCGATCACGCCGGTGGGCAGGTGGAACAAGAGGTCGATGACGCGCGCCGCCTGTTCGCGGTCGAGCAACCGGCGATAGAGCTTCTCCAGTCGCGGCCCGATGCCGGGCAGCGTCGTGACGGCGGCAAACAGAGGATTGAGCAGGCTTGGCCGCATTCGGGGACCCCGGCTTCGTCGCCGGCGATGCTCGCGCGGCCGCGCCGGATAGGCAATGCGGTTGCGCACAGGGACGGTGCGGAGACGAGCCTGACGACGCATCAGCGACGCGTCAGCGGTACGCTCGGCTTGCTTTCCGGCTCGACGCCCCAGGAGGTTCAGGGCGCGGTCGGCGCCTTCAGCGGCTTCGGCGAGCTTGCCGGCCATGGCCAGGCGTCGGCTTTTTGGCGCAATTCCCTCACGTCGGCGATCTTCACTGCCGCGATCTTCGTCGTCGTAAGCCTCGCGATCCGCGTTTTCCGGCGCTGACATCTCTCCTGCGCGTCGCTATATGAAGCCTCACTATACGAAGCCTCACTTGGCGAGGCGGTCGCGTTGCGTGGCAACGCAAGGAGGCCGTCGATTGAACTGTGGACCCTGCATCGACCTTTCCGCCCGTCATTGAAGTGAATGGGGCGAAAGGGCCGGTGTGGGCCGTTGGCATTGCGCAACGATCCGGCGAGGAAGCGATGAGCGGCACGACACGTTCGAGCGACGGACTGGATCTCCGTCGGCGCCAGCTTTTGTTCCGGTCCTGGCATCGCGGCATGCGGGAGATGGATTTGATCATGGGCCGCTTCGCCGACGCCACCGTCGAGCAATTGACGCCGGACGAACTCGCGGAATTCGAGCAGCTGATGGAGGCGCCCGACCGGGAGCTGCTGGCCTGGATTACCGGCGAAGCGGACGTGCCGCCGGGCTACGACACCGCGTTGTTCCGACGGTTGCGCGATTTCAGTCACCGGCGGGAGCCTGCGAGATAGGCATGGCGCGCAGTCCCGCCGAGCTCCTCGTTCCAGGTCGCCCGCTGACCTTGGCAGGCGTCGCCGACGGCGCCGAGGGCCTCGTCGCGGCCGATCTCGCCCGCGCTGTTGCGGCGCGCCCCGGCGCGCCGGCGACGAGCATCGTCGTGGTGTGCCGCGACGGCGCGCGCATGGCCGCGCTCGCGCGGGCGCTGCGTTTTTTCGCGCCCGATCTCGCGGTCGAGGAGTTTCCGGCCTGGGACTGCCTGCCCTACGACCGCGTCTCGCCGCACGCGGTTTTCGTCGCCCAGCGGATGACGGCGCTCTCGCGCCTCGTGCGCGCGCAGGGTCGCGATCGCCCCACCGTGCTGCTCACGACGGTCAATGCCGCGCTCCAGCGCGTGCCGGCGCGCGACTTTGTCGCCCAGCAATCGCTTTCGGTCGTGCCCGGCAATATGCTCGCCATGGACGGCATCACCCAATGGCTTGAACTCAATGGCTTCGTGCGCGCCTCGACCGTGCGCGAGCCCGGCGATTATGCCGTGCGCGGAGGAATTATCGATCTCTACGCGCCCGGCATGGCCGAGCCGGTCCGGCTCGATTTTTTCGGCGACACGCTTGAGACGATCCGCAGCTTCGATCCGGAAAGCCAACGCACGACCGATCAGCTGCGGGCGCTCGATCTGGTGCCGGTGGCGGAATTCCAGCTGACGACCGAAACGATCCGGCGTTTCCGTCTCGGCTATGTCGAAGCGTTCGGCGCCCCCGCGCCCGACGACCTTCTCTACCATGCCGTGAGCGAAGGCCGGCGCCATCCCGGCATGGAGCATTGGCTTCCGCTGTTCCATGACCGGCTCGACACGCTGTTCGACTATCTGCCCGGCTCCGCCGTGGTGATCGAGCCGCTCGCCGAGGAGGCGGCGCGCGAGCGGCTGGATCAGATCAAGGATTACTACGACGCGCGGCAGGCAGCCCTCGGCCAGCGTGGGTCGGGCGCGCTCTACATGCCGCTGCCGCCCGATCGGCTCTATCTCGGCAAAACGGAGTGGCGCGGGCGGCTCGAGGCCGCCGCGCTGGCGCGGCTCACGCCGTTCACCGTGCCGGAAGGGCAGGGATCTGTCATCGATATCGGGACGCGGCAGGGGCATAATTTTGCCGCCGAGCGAGCCGAACCCGGCCGCAACGTGTTCGAGGCGGTGTCCGCGCACGTCACGGCCCTGCAGGCCGGCGGCAAGCGCGTCGTCGTCGCGCTGTGGAGCGAAGGCGCGCGCGAGCGCATGGGCCACGTGCTCGCCGACCACGGGCTTGCCAATCTCGCGCAGATCGGATCGTGGCCGGAAGCGATGCGGCTGCCCAAGCCGCAGGTCGCGCTGGCGGTGCTCGGACTCGAAAGCGGATTCGAGACCGCCGAGGCGGCGGTCATTGCGGAGCAGGACATCCTGGGCGACCGCCTGGTGCGCCCGCGGCGGGTTGCGCGGCGTCCGGAAAATTTCATCGCCGAGGTGACGAGCCTCGCCGCCGGCGATCTCGTCGTGCACGTCGATCACGGCATCGGGCGTTTCGTGGGGCTGCGCGCGATCGAAGCCGCCGGCGCGCCGCACGATTGTCTCGAAATCCACTATGCCGGCGGCGACAAGCTGTTTCTACCGGTCGAGAATATCGAGCTGCTTTCGCGCTACGGCTCGGAAGAGGCCCACGTCGAGCTCGACCGGCTCGGCGGCGGTGCCTGGCAGGCGCGCAAGGCGCGCATGAAGAGCCGCATCCGCGACATTGCCAACGAGCTGATCAAGATCGCGGCCGAGCGGCAGCTGCGGGAAGCGCCGCAGCTGGCGGTCGGGCACGGCCTCTACGATGAATTCTGTGCAGGTTTTCCCTACGAGGAGACCGAGGATCAGCAGGCCGCCATCGACGTCGTGCTCGGCGAACTGAGCTCCGGCCGACCGATGGATCGATTGATTTGCGGTGACGTGGGTTTCGGCAAGACCGAAGTGGCGCTGCGCGCGGCTTTCGTGGCCGCGATGAACGGCAAGCAGGTCGCGGTGGTCGTGCCGACCACGCTGCTCGCGCGCCAGCACACCAAAACCTTCACGGAGCGATTCCGCGGTTTTCCCGTGCACATCGCGCAAGCCTCGCGGTTGATCCCGCCGTCCGAGCTGGCGCGGGTGAAGAAGAAAATCGCAGAAGGCGGGGTCGACATCGTCGTCGGTACCCATGCGCTGCTCGGCAAGACCATCAAGTTCAAGGATCTCGGCCTTCTCATCGTCGACGAGGAGCAGCATTTCGGCGTCGCCCACAAGGAGAAGCTCAAGCAGCTGCGCGCCGAGGTTCACGTGATCACGCTCACCGCCACCCCGATCCCGCGCACGTTGCAACTCGCGCTGTCCGGCGTGCGCGACCTTTCGATCATCGCCTCGGCGCCGGTCGACCGGCTTGCCGTGCGTACCTTCGTGGCGCCGTTCGATCCCGTCATCGTGCGCGAGGCGCTTCTGCGCGAGCGCTACCGCGGCGGCCAGGCCTTCTACGTCTGTCCGCGCATCGAGGATCTCGCCGGTGCCAAGGATTTCCTCGACAAGCACGTGCCGGAGATGCGGGTCGCGGTCGCGCACGGGCAGATGCCCGCGAGCGTGCTCGAAGACATCATGTCGGCGTTCTACGACGGCAAGTACGACGTGCTGCTCTCCACCACGATCATCGAATCCGGCCTCGACATTCCGACCGCCAACACGCTGATCGTGCACCGGGCCGACCGTTTCGGGCTGTCGCAGCTCTATCAGTTGCGGGGACGCGTGGGACGTTCCAAGCTCCGGGCCTATTCGCTGTTCACGTTGCCCGCCGTGGGCAAGATCACGCCCCAGGCCGAGCGGCGGCTGAAGGTGCTGCAATCGCTCGATACCCTGGGCGCCGGTTTCCAGCTCGCCTCCCACGACCTCGATATCCGCGGCGCCGGCAATCTCCTGGGCGAGGAGCAGTCCGGCCACATCAAGGAGGTCGGCTTCGAGCTCTATCAGCAGATGCTGGAGGAGGCGGTGACCAGTCTCAAGGCCGGCATCACCGCCCCGGTCGCCGACAAGTGGTCGCCGCAGATCACCGTCGGGACGCCGGTGATGATCCCCGAAGATTATGTCGCCGACCTGCCGGTGCGGCTCGCGCTCTATCGCCGCCTTGCCGAAATCGAGGACGAGCGCGAGATCGAGGCCTTCGGCGCCGAACTGGTCGACCGGTTCGGACCATTGCCGGAGGAGGTCGAGCATCTGCTGCAGATCGTCGCCATCAAGTCGCTCTGCCGGCAAGCTCATGTGGAGAAGATCGAGACCGGGCCGCGGGGCGCGGTGGTTTCGTTCCGCGACAATACCTTCGCCAACCCCGATCGGCTCGTGGCTTTCATCCGCGACCAGGGCCCGGGCGCGCGGGTGCGGCCCGACATGAAGGTGGTCTTCTTCGACGATTGGGAAGATCCGGAGGCGCGCTTGCGCGGAACGGCGGCCATTCTGCGCAACCTGGTGGCGCTCGCGCGGCCGGCAAAGGCGGCTTGAGGGCATGAGCGATCAACGGCGGCACGCGCTTCCCGTCGCGGCAGCATCTACTATGCTGGTGGTGCTGTTGGCGGGCCCCGCCGCCTTTGCCCATAGCGGCAGCGGGGGCGGCGGCTTCATCGGCGGCTTCGCGCACCCGCTGTTCGGGCCGGATCACGTGGTTGCGATGGTGGCGGTCGGCCTGTGGGGCGCGTTGCTCGGGCCGCCGGCGTTCTGGCTGTTGCCGATCGTCTTCCCGCTGGTGATGGCGCTCGGGGGCGTCACGGGAATCCTCGGCATCCTGCTGCCCGGCGTCGAGATAGGCATCGCCTTGTCCGCGATCGTGCTCGGCCTGATGGTGGCGCTGGCGGCATGTCCGCCGCTGTGGATTGCGGCCGTGCTGGTAGGCGCGTTCGCGATCTTCCACGGCCATTCCCATGGTGCCGAGCTTCCGCCGGGGACGGACGCCGTCGCCTTTTCCGTCGGCTTCGTGGTTGCGACCGGGCTGCTGCATCTCACCGGGATGGCTTTCGGTCTGCTCGCGCGCTGGCCGGCCGGGCGCATTGCGGTACGCGCGGCCGGCGGCGCAATTGCGCTGGCTGGCGCCGCTTTTCTCAGCGCAAGCGGATGAGCGGTCTTATCGGCGGATTGCTGCATCCGCTGGCGGTGCCCGCGCATGCGCTGGCTTTGCTGGCGCTTGGCCTGCTCATCGGCCGACAGAGCGCGCGGCGGCGCGGCATCTCTCTGGCGGCATTCGTCGCCGGGCTGGGTGCGGGGCTCGCCGCGATCGCATTCGCGGTCGGGCAGACGCCCGCGGGCGACGTTCTTCTCGCTGCCACGGGCTTGGCCGGGCTCCTCCTTGCGCTCGGGCGTCCGTTGCCGCCGCTCGTTTGCGAGCCGCTCGCGGCCGTCGCCGGCCTGACGCTGGGACTGGAACTCGCCGCCGGAGGCGATTTCGCTCACCGTCGGCACGATCATGCTGATCGCGACCGGGCTGGGTGCAAGCCTTGCGCTCGCGCTCGTGGTGGCTTGCACGCACTATCTCGGCGGCGCGCGCCCGCTCGCGGCGAACATCGCCATGCGCATTTTGGGCTCGTGGATCGCGGCAAGCGCGATCCTCGTGCTGGCGTTGCGGTTTGCGCGCGGGCTGATGTTCTGATCGCGAACGCTATTCCGCCGCCACGCGCGCGGCGTATTCATTCGCGGCGCGCTCGATCGCCTGCGCGAGATGTTCGGGCGCTTGCGCGCCCTGCACGGCCAGGCGTCCGCCGAAGATGAAGCAGGGCACGCCGTCGATGCCGGCTTCCTTGGCGGATTCGGCCTCCTGCTCCACGCGCTCGACATCGTCGTCCGCTGCGAGCCGCCGGCGTACGACGTCGGCATCGAGGCCGCAGTCGGCCGCCGCCGCAACCAGCACGTCGGGGTCGGTGAGATCGCCGCCCTCGGCGAAATAAAGGTCCATCAACCGCTGCTTCATGCGCGCCGCGTTGCCGGCTTCACCGGCCCAGCGAATGAGGCGATGGCAGTCGAGCGTGTTGGGCTGGCGCTTGATGCCGTCGAGCGCGTAGGTCAGCCCCTCGGCGGCGGCCGCGTCAGCGACCCGCCCCGCGATGTTGCGATAGCGTTCGGGTGAGCCGAACTTGGTGGTGAGATAGTCCTCCCGGCTGATGCCTTCACGCGGCACCCATGGATTGAGAAAATAGGGCCGAAATCGCAGCTCGACCGGAATATCGGGCCGCAGCGCGAGCGCCTTTTCCAGCCGGCGCTTGCCGATGAAGCACCAGGGACAGACGACGTCGGAAACCATGTCGATCGGCAGGACTGAAGTCATGGCAGATCCTCATGCGAGGGTGCCAGACTAGCGCATGTTCCGGAACCGTGGGAACCGGTTTTCCGAATAGAGCATGCGCAAGGACAGGGCTCTCGCCCGCCCCGTCACTCGGCCGCCACCTTGGGATGGGCGCCGATCCGCGCCACCAACGTGCCGAGACTGTCGGTGGACCTGAGGGCGGCCAGCGTAATCGTCGGCTTGATGCTGCGGCGGTCGCGGCCGGGCGAGAGCATGGTTTGCCTGAGCATGCTCGCGATTCGGCGCGCGACCACGTGGGCGCTGCGCAGATCGGTCTCGGTGAAGGCCGCAAGGATCGATCCGTCCTGCTCGCGGCAGGCAAAATCGACGCTGCGCACGAGGCGGGTGAGGAGTCGCGCGGCGTCGACATAGGCGCGGCGATCGCTGACGCCCTCGAAGGTAAATCGCGCAACCGAGAGGGCGCCGCCGGTCTTCTCGCGTTCTTGCACGGCGCGGTCGAGATCGCGCCAGAACGCCTCAGAGCCGAGCAGGCCGGTGTCGGGATCGATGCCGCCGCCGGTCTCGAGCGACTTCAGCACGCGTTTGAGCTGGCCCTCGAATGCCTGCAGGCGCACGAACGGCAGCAGAAGCTCGACCAGACGCGCGGGATCGGCTTCGATGCGGATCAGATTGGGCAGCCGTTCATCATCCACTGCGGCGTTGTCCAGCACGCCCACCGGGAGGTCGCGAAAGCGCGGGTCCTCGGCCAACATGGTCAGCAGGGCCTCGACCACGCGTCGCCCCAGGCCTTCGCCGATGACCACGCCGTCCACATCGCGGGATTTGAGATAGCGGGCGGCGGTCTCGACGCTCAGCGCGCCGATGAGGCCGACGCGTTCGCCGATGGCAACCGACAGCGCGGGATAGGAGCCGCCGCGTCCGACGCAGAGCACGGTCGCGTCATCGAGCAGGTCGGGGGCAATGGATGCCGGTATTCCTCGTTTGGCACCCGCGGTGCGGGCGCGCCGCAATACGGTCGCATGCAGCGTGCGGATTCGCAGCGCCGAATGCAGCCGCGCAATCAACCGGTCGGTGGAGTCATCCAGCGCGATCGCCAGCGCGCCGGGGATGGGCAGGGTGGTGTCCTCCTCCACCAGTGCGATCACCGGCATCACCGGCCCGCCGCGCGTCTCGATACTGTGGACGGCCGCATGCACGTGCCGGGGCGCGGGTGCGCCTTGCGGGTCGGCGATGGCGAGCGCCACCGGCTGGATCTCGGCAATGGCCGCCGGCACGTCGGCCCAGCGTGTTTCGACGATCGGGAAGGCGCCGGCCTTGCTGAGCACGTCGACCACGTCGGCCGCCGAGCTCTCGGCGACCACCACCATCGGACCCAAGAGCGCCATGACGACGAGCCGGTTGCACGGGAAAGACCGGCCATCCTTAAGCGACGGCTGTTAACGTCTCGTTAAGTGGCGTGCTCGGTTTTCTTTTATTTTGTAGGACGTTAGCGGTCGCCAGTTTTCAATCTGACAACCGGTTTTCAAATCCGTGCGCCCCGCGTTCCCTCCGATCACGGCGCGCGCGTGGCCGCAGTCTTATTCCGTCCGCCGCGCAGCTGCCGATCAGTCCGGCGTCCGTGGACCTATGTCCGGTTTGCAGAAATAGCGGCGAAGCAGGTTGCCGCCTGCAAAGCAGATCGCGCATCCGGGGCGTCAGTCGGCTTTCCCACTCACGCCATAATTCCAAGATCGAGATTTCTCGACGGACGGCTGCGTCATATCGGTGATTGCGCGGCCTCGGAGCTCTGCGGATTGGCCGACGCGTTCGAGCGTCCGGATGATCGAATTCTTGATCGTCGGACCCAGGGCTACCAATCCCGCAATGAGCGCCGTCGACAGAAAGATGATGACGATGCGCCGGTTCTGACGAGCCAAGGTGGCTAACGTGTCGATCGTCCATTTCACACGCGGATGCTGTTCCCAGGAAATTTGGAAATGCGGCGCATCGTCGTGTCCGGGCCAACTCATCGATGGCGCCCCTTCGTTTCGCTCCCAGCGACACGTCGATCATGCCCGCATGAGAGCGTTCCCGTCGGCTGGAATGAAGCACAGCCGCTTGCCAATCCGCGCACCCGTCTCGATCCATTCTCTGCCAGCAGCATTCGCGAGCCAGGCTCGTGCGCCCGGCGCGACAGGCGACCGTCATCCCGGCCGGCTCCAGGAACTCTCATGCAAAACCCAAGCCAAGCCGCGGCCTGCGGCGAAGCCTTGGCTTCCCGAGAGGCCTAATGTTAAATGTTTCATTTTAGAGAGGCGACTTGCCCATGATCGGTAAGGCTGGAGCGGCGCTCCCGCGCATCGCCCTGATTGGATATGGCGCCATTGCCGACGAAGTCATCCGTTGCCTCGAGGCCCGCGGCGAAATTTCGGCCCTTGCAGGCATCCTCGTTCGCCCGGAGCAGCTCCCGCGACTTCGGCAAAAGGCAATGGGCCGCTTCGCCTTGGTCGAGGGGCTCCCCGCGCTCCTGGATCTTGAGCCTGCCATCGTCCTCGAGGCGGCTGGCCACGAGGCCGTGGCGCGCTTCGGCGCCGACGTGCTTGCCCGACACACGGATCTGCTGATTGCATCCGTCGGCGCGCTTGCCGATCGCAAGCTTGCGCAGGCGCTGGTCGCGGCGGCGCCCACGGGCACCGAACTCTGGATCGCCTCGGGCGCGGTCGCCGGCATTGATGGATTGTTGGCGGCGCGCACCGCGGGATTGCGCAGCGTCACCTACACGTCGCTGAAAGCGCCGGAGGCGTGGAACGGCACGCCCGCGCAGGAGGTTCTGGCAGAAGAGTCCGCGCAGACGCGACGCGTCATTTTCTTCCGCGGCAGCGCACGCGAGGCTGCCGCCAAGTTTCCACAGAACGCCAACGTGGCTGCGACGATCGCGCTGGCCGGCCTCGGTCTCGATCGCACGCATGTTCAGCTCGGCTCGGACCCGCATGTCAGCGGGCCCCTCGGCATCATCGAAGCCGAGGGCGAGTTCGGCCGGTTCAACTTTGAAATTCTCGCGCTGGCGTCCCCGACAAATCCGAAGACCTCCGCGTTGACCGGACATAGCCTGGTCGCCGCCGTGCGCGACGGCATGTGCCTGCGCGCGCTCGATCTGCTCCGGAGCCCATGAGCTCCGACAACCCCGGCGAGACGAGCACCGAGCGGCTGGCCAACCCCGTCCTGGTCGAGGTCCACCGTGGCAACGGCGTTGAAAGCAGCCATCGCGGGGCTGTGGCGATGGCCGATTCCAGCGGCAATATCATCGCGAGCTGGGGCGACATCGTGCGGCCGATCTTTCCGCGCTCCGCGGTCAAGATGATCCAGGCCCTGCCGCTGATCGAGACCGGAGCGGCCGAGCGTTTCCGGCTCACCGACGAGCATCTCGCGCTCGCCTGCGCTTCGCACAGCGGAGAGCCGGGACATGTACGCGCCGTCGAAACCTGGCTCGCGCAAATCGGATTGCAGGGCGATGCACTCGAATGCGGCACGCACGATCCGTTCGACGCGAGCGCCGCCTGTCAGCTGATCGCCGCGGGACGGCGGCCGTCGCCGCTGCACAATAACTGCTCGGGAAAACACGCCGGATTTCTCACGGCGGCCTGTCACATGAATTTTTCCCTCGCGGCCTATGTCGAGCGGTCGCATCCGATCCAGCGCCTGGTCACGACCGCTCTCGGCGAACTGTCGGAGCTGGATCTCGGGCAGACCCCCAGCGGGGTCGATGGCTGTGGGATCCCGGCGCATGCCTTGCCGCTGCGCAACCTCGCTCGTGCGATGGCGAAATTTGCATCACCCGAGCAACTCGGCGGCCGCCGAGGCGAGGCCGCCGGGCGGTTGTTGGCGGCGATGACCGGCCATCCGTGGCTCGTCGGCGGAAGCGGGCGTTTCGACACGCGTGCGATGTCCGCGGGCGACTCGCGCTTTGTCGTAAAGATGGGGGCGGAGGGCGTTCACGTCGCAATCGTCCCTAAGCTTGGCCTGGGAATTGCTCTCAAAATCGACGACGGCGCCCGCCGGGCGGCGGAATTCGTGATGGTGACCATGCTGCAATCGTTGGGACTGGTGGACCGCGACGCGGCCGAGTCACTGGTTGCGGAGGCACTGATCAACAGCCGTGGCGAGCAGGTTGGAGCGATCCGCGTTGGGCCCGGGATGGGGCCTCCCGGTAGGCTAATTGTCTAGGTCAACGACGCGTGATATTAAACATGAAGCATAAGAAATTCGACCCTGATCGCAGGCCAAAGCCGGAAGGGTCAAAGCCGAAGGATAAATAGCCCCGTGGAAATGCAGCCCCAACCTGCCTCCGGCCGCTCGATCGGCAGCGATATCGTCGAGCAATTCAAGGCCGTATGCCGCATGTGCCACGGCGGCTGCGGGACCATCGTCGAGCGCGTCAACGGCACGATCCGCAAGGTGATCGGCGACCGCGACAACCCCATCAACAGGGGGGCGCTGTGTTCGAAGGCCGGCACGGCTTCGATCGAGCAGCTCTACCATCCCGACCGTCTCGACTATCCGCTGATGCGCGTCGGTGCCAGGGGCGAGGGCAAGTGGCGCCGGATCAGCTGGGACGAGGCGATCAGCTACATCGCCGAGCGCATGCAAAAGATAAAGGCGGAGCACGGCGCCGAAGCCGTCGCCTTCGGCCGCGGCACCGGCATCAACAACACGCATATCGTGAGCCGCCTCGCCAACCTGTTCGGAACGCCGAACATCACGGCGATTGCCTATTTCTGCTACGGCCCGCGGGTCGCCGTCTCGAAGGTGACGGCCAGCGGCAATTTCTCCCAGAAAGGCTGGGACACGACGCCGATCCCGGACGTCTACGGCAAGCCGAGATGCATCGTGCAGTGGGGCTCGCAGAAGCGGACCAGCAACGATCACGGGCTGATCGGCCACACGCCGTTGACCGATGCGCTCAACCGCAAGCCGATCAATATCGTCGTCGACCCACGCAAGCCCAAGCCGGCCGGTCCGGTCGACATCTGGCTGGCGTTGCGCCCGGCAACCGACGCGGCCATGGCGCTCGGCTGGATGAACGTCATCATCAACGAAGAGCTTTACGACAAGGAGTTCGTCGAAAACTACTGCCACGGGTTCGAAGCGCTGCGACAGCGCGTGCAGGAGTATCCGCTCCACAAGGTCGCGGACATCACCTGGTGCGATCCCGAATTGATCGCGCAGGCGGCGCGGACCTACGCCACCACCCGGCCCGGAGCCCTGCTGTGGGGCAACGGAACGGACCAGCTCGGCAACAATACGTTCCAGGCCACGCGCTCGCTGCTGATCCTGATGGGCCTGACCGGCAACATCGATGCGCCCGGCGGCAACGCCTTCTATCCGGCCGGCAAGCTCAATTATTTCGAGCTGTGGGACAAGCTGTCGCCGGAACAGGCGAAGAAGCGGATCGGCGGCGATCGCTTCAAGGCGTTGAACATGACGCCCTATGCCTATGCGCATCCGCCGGCCCTCTACCAGGCGATGCTCTCGGACAAGCCCTATCCGGTGAAGGCCTATATCGTCGTCGGCAACAACACCGTCACCTGCTTTCCCAACACCGGCCGCATCATCGAGGCGATGAAAAAGCTCGACCTGCTCGTCGTGCAGGACATCTTCATGACGCCGACCGCCGAATACGCCGACATCGTGCTTCCGGCCGCGGGCAATCTCGAGCGCGAAGAACCGCGTTTCCACCTGCTGACCAAAGGCCCGCAGGCGACCTTCATCGACACCGTATCGCGCAAGCTGGCCGAGCTCGGCGAACGGCGATCCGACTGGGAGTTCATCATCGCACTCGGCCGCAAGCTCGGTTTCGAGGAATACTTCCCGACGCTGGAGGAGTTCGCCAACGAAGGACTTCAGGCCGATGGGAATCACCTGGGACGATCTGAAGAAGAAAGACCACGGGGTCGAAGTGCCGGTCGAGTACTACAAGTACAAGAAGGATGGTTTCGGTACGCCCACCGGCAAGTTCGAGCTCTACTCCACGATGATGGAGGAGTGGGGCTACGATCCGCTTCCGGCGCATGTCGAGCCGCCCGAGAGCCCGGTGAGCACGCCCGGGCGGTGGAAGGATTACCCGCTGATCCTCAACACCGGCGCCAAGCAGCCGATGTTCTGGCATTCGCAAGGCCGCCAGCTCCCGTCGCTGCGCTCGCTCAATACCGAGCCCTTTGCCGAGATGCATGTCGACACCGCGGCCAAGCTGGGCATCAAGAAGGACGATTACATCTGGATCGAGACCGTGCGCGGGAAACTGCGCATGCGGGTCACGCTCAATAACCTCACCCATGAGAAGGTCGTCACCATTCCCCACGGCTGGTGGCTTCCGGAGGCGCCCGGACCCGATCACGGGGTGTTCGAGGTCTGCTCGAATGTCCTGGTCGACGACGACCTGGACAACTGCGACATCGCGCTGGGATCGAGCCCGCTCAAGGCCATGCTGTGCCGCGTCTCGCGGGCGGAGGCGCCGGCCCGCACGGTGACCGCTCGCTGGAAAGATGCAATCGCTCATGGGGTCGCGGCGGAATGAGCGGGAAGCGACCTGACGAGATTTGCCGCGCGGCTCCGCTATATGGTTTAGTCGCGAAGCCGGGCATTGCGACGTAAAAGCGGAGCTGCCGCTTGCTGCAAGAGGTTCATCGTCGTCCTGCAAACCAGGTCATGGGCGTACCGGCAAAGCCGGACCCCGCGCTCGTCAACGACTGGCACGTCGTGGCCTTCTCCAAGGACGTGAAGGAAGGCGAGCTCGTTCCCATCCGCCTCCTCGGCGAAGATCTCGTGGCGTGGCGTCACCAAGGCAAGGTGTGCCTGTGGCAGGATCTGTGCATCCACCGCGGCGCCCAGCTCTCCAAAGGTTGGGTCGTCGACGGCACGGTGGTGTGCCCCTATCACGGCTGGCGCTACGATTGTGAGGCGAAGTGCGTGCTGATCCCGGCCCATCCGGATACGCCGCCGCCATTGAAGGCGAGGGCCTTTCCGCAGCGTGTGGAGGAGCGCTACGGCTTCATCTGGGGCTCGCTCGGCAAGCCCGAGCACGACGTGCCGCCGTTTCCGGAGTGGGGGCGCGAAGGCTTCCGGGTCTTTCACGCCGGCCCCTATCCGTTCGGAGCAAACGCGTTCCGCTCGGTCGAGAACTTCATCGATGCCACGCACTTTCCCTTCGTGCATGCGGGGCTGAATGGGGTCATGGCGAAGCCCGACCGGATCAACGACTATAAGGTCACCAAGGCCCCCGAAGGCCTCGCCACGACCGGTATTCGTGTTCATCAACCCTACGGCGATCATCGCCAGGTTCCGGTCGACGCGGAATATCGCTACCGCGTGTTGCGGCCGACCACCGCATATTTCGACAAGCACGTGAGGATCGCCGACCCCGCGAACGCCCATCGCGGCTCGGACAATGATCGCTTCTGCACATTCCTCACGGCGCAGCCGGTGGACGAGTTCAACTGCGTCATCCGGCTCGGCGTTGCGATCAATTTCGGCGCCGATCTGACCGAGGCCGACATTCTCAGGCGTCAGGACGCCGTGTTCGAGCAGGATCGCGCGATCGTCGAGACCCAGCATCCCGAGCGCATCCCGCTCGATCTCAAGGAAGAGCTGCACGTGCGCTCGGACCGTCTGGCGGTGGCTTATCGCAGCTGGCTGAAGGAGCTCGGAGTCAGCTACGGAACGTTCGGCGACTGATCTGTTCGGCGCCGGTCGAACGCAGAGCCCGGTGATCAGCCGCCGAGATAGGCCTCTTTGACCCGCGGGTCCGCGGCCACCGTAGCGACGTCGCCTTCGAACACGACTCGGCCCAATTCCAGCACAGCGGCACGATCCGCGACGGCGAGCGCCTTCCTGGCATTTTGCTCGACCAGCAGCACGGTGATTGCCTTCGCCCTGGGAATATTGCCGATCATCTTGAAGATCTCGCTCACCGCGATCGGCATCAGTCCCACCGAAGGCTCGTCGAGCAGGAGGAGCCGCGGCCGCGCGAGCAGCGCGCGCCCGATCGCCAGCATCTGTCCTTCGCCACCGGACAGCGTGCGTGAACGCTGCCGGGAACGCTCCCTCAGGATCGGAAAGATCTCGCAGACATCGGCGATGTCGCCCTCAACCTCGGCGCGGTCGGCGCGATTGAACGCGCCGATCCTGAGATTTTCTTCCACGGTGAAGTCGGGAAACAGCCGGCGTCCCTCCGGCACCAGCGCGATCCCCCGGCGCACGCGCTCGGTGACCGACAGCCGGGAGATATCAACGCCGTCGAAGCGGATCCCGCCCGTGGCGGCGGTCAGGCCCAGAATCGATCGCAACAACGTGGTCTTGCCGGCCCCGTTGGCGCCGAGCACGGCGAAGATCTCCCCTGGGCGAAGCTTGATCGAGACCGACGACAGAGCGTGGACGCGGCCATAGTTCACATGCAGGTCGCTGATCTCGATCATGCGTCGCTACCGAGATAGGCCGTAATCACGCGCGGATCGTCGCGGACCTCCAGGGGCGTTCCCTCCGCGATCTTCTCGCCGCGATCGAGCACGGCGACGCGGTCGCACAGGTTCATGGCGATCTGCATATTGTGTTCGATCAGCAGGATGGTCATGCCGCCGGCTTGCAGCTCGCGCACGAGGTCGACCAGGGAGAGGGCTTCCCGGTGACTCAGTCCGGAAAACGATTCATCGAGCAGGATCAAGTCGGGCCGCAAGCCGAGCGCGCGTGCAATTTCGAGCCGCCGAAGGATACCGAGCGGCAGATTGGCGGCGACCTCGTTCTCGTGGCGATCCAGATGCGCCCGCCGCAGCAGCGCCCGCGCCGCCTCGCGATGCGGCCGTCTCCGGCTAGGGCCGAGCGCCGAGAAGAAGTTGGAGCAATGCTGCACGCCGATGGCGACGAGCACGTTCTCCAAGACCGTAAGCTGGCTGAACGGACGCACGATCTGGAAGGTCCGCCCGATTCCAAGCCGCGCGATGCGGTGGGGTCGCAATTTCTGAATGGGCTTGCCCTTGAAAATGATGTCGCCCGCGGTGCAGGGGATCGTCCCGCTCAGCAGGTTGAAGAACGTCGTCTTGCCGGCGCCGTTCGGCCCAATCACGCCGAAAATCTGTCCCGGCCGCACCTCGAGGCTGACATTGCTCACGGCGGTGAGCCCGGCAAAGCGCCGCGTGAGGTTACGGATTTGCAGCATACGAGCGCCGACTGGTTAGGATGGTCCGGACGCGCGTCCAGCCCGCGCGTAGCGCGCGCCAGGCATGGCTGCCATCGCCGAGCAGGCCGCGGGGCTCGTAAAGCATGAGCAGGACCAGCGTCAGGCCGTAGATCAGATTGCGATAGTCCTGCACGAAGCGGAACAATTCCGGCAGCACCGTCAGGAAGCACGCGCCGAAAACCGCGCCGCGCACCGTGCCGAGGCCGCCGAACACGACCATCACGAGGACGTAGATCGACGGCAGGAAGCCGAAGTCGTAGGGCGTCACGAAGCGGATGAAGTGCGCATAGAGGACGCCGCCGAGGCCGGCGAAGGCTGCTCCGATGGTAAAGGCATAAAGCTTGTAGCGCGCCGGATCGATGCCGAGCACCTGCGCCGACGTTTCATCCTCGCGGATGCTCTCCCAAGCGAGGCCCATCCAGGAGCGGCGAAGGTAGAGCGCGGCTGCGATGCTCAACACGAGAGCTGCGACAACGATCACGAGATAGGTCTGGTTGGTCGCCGGCTCGCCCGCGAAGGTCGCGCGCGGAACCCGGCTGATGCCGAGCGGACCGCCGAAGTAGGGCAGGTAGATGATCAGCGACTCGAATACGAAAACGAGACCGATGCTGAGCACCGCGAGCGAATCCTCGCGGACGCGAAGCGCCGGCAGGCCGGTGAGAAAGCCCATGGCCGCCGACGCTGCGATCGCAAGCGGCAACGCCTCCCAGAACGTGAAGCCGGCGGCCGTCGTCAGCATGGCGCTCGCATAGGCGCCGGTCCCCATATAGACGCCGACGCCGAGATTGAATTGGCCGGCGAGCCCGGTGATGACGTTGAGGCCGAGCGCGACCACGCTCCATATGCCCATCAGGGTCAGAATGGTGATGACGTAGGCGTCGAGCACGATTTACGTCTTTCCGAGCAATCCCTGGGGCCGCAGCAGAATCAGAATGACCAGCAGCAACATCGCGATGGCGTCGCGCGACATCGGGATGTCGGCGTAGGTGGTCAGCACGGTCTCCGTGATGCCGAGGATGAACGCGGCCAGGACGGCGCCGGTCATGCTCCCGAATCCGCCGATGACGATGAGCGCAAGGCCTTTGTATCCGATCATGTCGCCCATGCTGGTGTAGACAGCGTTGTAGAGGATCGCGACCATGATGCCGCCGAACGCGGCGATTGCCGAGCCGATGAAGAAGACGGCCAGCACGCTGCGGTCGACGTCGATTCCCATCACCTTGGCGGTCTCGATGTCTTGCGCGACCGCCCGGATCGCGAAGCCAAGCGAAGTGTGCCGGATGACGAACCAGAGCGCGATGAAGATGACGGCGGTTCCGCCCAGGATCAGGCAATCGGCGCCGGTCACCGTCACGCCGGCAACGGCCACGCGTCCCGCGAGCGACGGCACGTCGAAGGCGAGCTGATGCGGCCCCGCGAGAATGCGAAAGAGGTCAGACAGGCAGATGAAGAGGCCGATGCTGGCGATCAGCGCAACGATGCGCGGCTTCGGCAGCATCGGGCGGTACACGAAACGCTCGATCAATGCGCCGATCAGGCCTGCGACGATCATCGCCCCGATCACGGCGACGACCAGGTTTCCGGCGAGATTGTAGAAGTACAGGCCCAGATAGGCACCGGCCGTGTAGACGCCGGCATGGGCGATATGAAGCACGCGCAGGACGCCGTAGATCAACGCCAAGCCGACGGCGATCATGGCGTAGATCGATCCCAGCGCCAGCCCATTGACGAGCTGCTGACTGATCACCGTCGCGTGCAGGGAACTGGTCATGGGTCCCGCGACAGGGCAACCGTAGCGCGAGCGCGCGCCGACACGTGCGGGCCGCTATTTGTAATACTGATACCAAGGCCGGGGATCGATCAGCTCTTTGTCCGTTACGAATTTGAGCAGCTTGATATCCTTGATCTTCTTGTCCCAAGTTCCGAGCGCGATCGGAAGCATCGGCTCACGCAGCTCGGTATAGGCGACGTTGACGCCCGAGAGATTCATGAAGGATTTGGTCTCCGCGAGAGCCTTGCGGATGCCTTCGCGATCGACGCCTCCGCGCTTGATCGCATCGATCATGAGGCGGACGGCATCGTAAGTCAGGCCGGCTTCGTGGGTGATGATCGTCTCGTTGTATTCCTTCTGGAAGGCGGCCATGAACTGCTTGGTGAAATCATGTTCGGTGGGGATAATGAATTCCAGCGTTCCGATGGTGCCATCGCCGTATTCGCCGATGCCCTTGTACCAATCGATCTCGTTGAGGTCGCAGCCGACATACAGCTGCGCCTTCGGGAACACGCCGAGCTCATAGCCCTGGCGGCCGGCCGCGGTCAGCACGGGTCCTAGCCCGCTGACCATCACGGCGTCGACGTTCAGATCCTTGATCTCCGTCATCATGGCGCGGAATTCGCGTTCGCTTGGCGGGAACGCTTTCTTGTAGGCGACTTGCCCGCCGAGCTTGGCGATTGCCTTTTCCGCGCCGTTGATGATGCCGCGGCCGTATTCCTCGTCCTGCATCAACAGTGCGAAGCGCTTGTAGCCGCGCTCATTCATCGCGTGGTGGCCCATGACCCAGCCCTGCACGTCGGCAACGCTGGCCCAGCGGAACACGTAGTCGTTGCCTTTGACCACGCCCACCGCGTTCGAATAGGCCGCGATCATCGGCACTTTCGCTTCGCTGATGATGGGCGCCGCCGCGATGCTGGTCAGGCTGAGCGAGCCGCTGATGATGGCCGATACTTTGTCCTGCTCGATGAGCTTGCGCGCCACCGCAACCGCTTCGGAACGGTTGCCGCGGTCGTCATAGACCACGAGCTCGATGCGTCGACCGTTGACGCCGCCGGCGGCGTTGGCCTGCTTGACGGCGAGATCGGCGCCTTTCTTGGCATCGAGGCCGAGTCCGGCGAAGCGCTCGGTGAGCGGGCCGAAGAATCCGAGCTTGATCGGGTCCTGGGCGAAGGCGTGGGTTGGAGCGACGACGAGCGCTGATGCGAGGATCGCAAGTCCGAGCCGGGCGGCGAACGCATTGAGCATTGACCCCTCCTGTGCCCTCCGCGACCCCTGGTTCTGCCAGCCGCCCGGAGGAGTGCGGCTCGCCTTTCATGTTTTATGCCACCATCATTTCTCCGAGGTATTTCAAAGTCAATCGACCCATAGCCTATCCCTATGAAACCTGGGGAGAGTGCTCAGAAAGTGGGCAAAAACGCGCAAAATGCCCCGACTTGCGGCAATCCGCCGAGCGCGGGAGCATATAATGTTTCATGTTTGATTTCTGCGGGAGGGCGATTTAGTCTTCGACCGAAGCCGGGACCCCAGCGTCGCGCGCCGGAGCGGGGCGGGGGAGATATTGCATGGGGAACGACGATGACGATCCTGGTGACTGAGAATTGCCGGCTGTGCCGATTCACCGAATGCGTGGCGGTCTGCCCGGTCGCCTGCTTCCACGCCGACGACGAGATGGTCTATATCGACAACGACGTCTGCATCGACTGCCGCGCGTGCATTCCGGTCTGTCCGGTCAAGGCGATTCTGGCGGAGGAGGATCTGGCGGAGGGCCAGATTTATTGGATCGCGGTCAACGCCGAAAAGTCGAAGACGCTCCCGGTGGTCGAAGATAAGCAGCCGCCGCTGCCGACGGCCGAAAGCCGCCGCGCCGAGCTCGGCTACTGACCGGCCAGTCCATTTCTCCGAAGCTCGCGCGATGACAACCGCCGGCCAATCCGAACCGCTCCAGGTGGCAATCGTTGGCAGTGGTCCCAGCGGGTTCTATGCCGCAGAAACCTTGCTGCGCCGCCGCACTGACGTGCAGGTCGACATGTTCGATCGGCTGCCGACGCCTTTCGGCCTGGTTCGCGGCGGGGTGGCGCCGGACCATCCCAAGATCAAGCAAGTCACCCTGGTCTACGACAAGATCGCGCGCTCTCCCGGTTTCGCTTTTCTCGGCAATGTCGAGATCGGCCGCACCTTGACGATCGAGCAATTACGCAGCGCCTATCATGTCGTCATCCTGGCCTGCGGTGCGAGCGCCGACCGGCGCCTTGGAATTCCCGGCGAGGACCTCGCGGGCAGTCACACCGCCACCGAGTTCGTCGGTTGGTACAACGCACACCCCGATTATCGCGACCGCGGGTTCGATTTTTCCGGCGAGTGCGCCGTGGTCATCGGCCAGGGCAACGTCGCCGGAGACGTCGCCCGCATCCTCGCCACGCCGGTCGACGACTTGCGCCGGACCGATATCGCCGAGCACGCGCTCGCCGCGCTCGCCGAGAGCCGTATCCGCGATATCTACGTCGTCGGCAGGCGGGGGCCGGCACAGATCAAGTTCACGCCGGTTGAGCTCAAGGAGCTCGGACAGATCCGCGATTGCGCCGCAATCGTGGCCGGCGAAGATCTTGAACTCGGGGCGGCATGCACCGCTGAAATTTCGGATGCGCGCAGCGACGACGCCAAGAAGAACATGTCGCTTCTGAGGGCTTTTGCCGCGGCACCGCCGGCGGGCTGCAGCAGGCGAATACGGTTGCGTTTTTTCGAGACGCCGGTGCGAATAAACGGGTCGGGCAGGGTGCGGTCAGTGACCCTCGCCAAGAACCGCATGGAGGGGCCGCCGTTCGCCCAGGTCGCGGTCGCAACAGCGCAGACGCTTGATCTACCTTGCAGCCTCGTCCTGCGCAGCGTCGGCTACAGGGCTGTCGCCGTCCCCGGGGTGAGCTTCGACGAGCGCGCCGGGATCATCCCGAACCACAAGGGCCGTTGCCTGATCGGCCAGGATCCGATGCCTGGCATGTACGTCACCGGTTGGATCAAACGCGGGCCGACCGGCATCATCGGGACCAACCGTGCCGACAGCGTGGAAACGGTCGAATCGATATTCGAGGACCTTTCCAAGGCGCGCGTGACGCCGAAGCCAGGGGCCGCCGCACTGCGGGATGCTCTTTGCGCACGGGGCGAACGAATCGTGAGCTACGGGGAATGGCAGAAGATCGACGTTGCGGAGCGTGGTCGCGGGCAGGTCCGTGACAAGCCGCGAGAAAAATACACCCTCGTCTCCGAGATGATCGCGGCAATCGACGCCGGAGCCACTTGAGTGTCCTGGATTTGGTGCTATCAGTGCGGGAAGAAATGAAACATGCACCGGTCAGGGGATGCTGCGGTCGTGAGAAAGCTGCGCCGATCGAGCCTTAGCGGGGACGCCTACGCGTTCGTCCGGGACCTGTTCACCAACGGCACGCGTTATAACCCGGGCGAAAAGATCAGCGTCGAGGAATTGAGCCGCGAACTGGGCGTGAGCCGTACGCCGCTGTGGGGTGCGATCAATCGCCTGGAGGCGGAAGGCATCGTCGAAATCGTGCCGCGGCAGGGCGTCTACCTGATCAACTACGATCCGGACCGGGCACTGGAGATCTATGAGGCGCGCGAAGCGCTCGAAGGCATGGCGGCACGGCTGGCCGCGGAAAAGATTACCGACCGCCAATTCGCCGCCCTGCAAGCCAATATCGACGAGCAGCGCGAGCGCCTGGCCAAGGGCGATGTCGAGGGATATCACGGCACGGCGCTGGAATTTCACGAGCAGATCGTTCGGATCGCGCAAAACCGCACCCTCGAACGGCTGCTGACGTCGATCCTGGCCCAGATTCGCGCCATGCGGGTTCAACGCAATTACATGCCGATGCACTTGCCGCAATCGTGCGACGATCACGAGAAGCTGCTCAAGGCGCTTCGGCAACGCGACCCGGACCGGGCCGAACACGAAGCGCGCACTCACATGAAGGATCTGGCCGAAGAGATTCGGCGCACGCTTCAGCCGCAGCAATCGGCTCTGCCCGCGAGAAAGAACGCTTCCGCGGCGGTTTAGAGTTCAGCGGACTTCCAACTCAAGCCTGAACCGGCCGTCACCATCGGCGCCTGGCATGGATCTTGCGACGTCTGGCTCACGCCAACAGGCGTAAGCTCCAGGCATCGCCATGAAGATAAGCCCCGTGAACTTCATCGTCAGTCATCCCGATCGGATCAGTGGCATTGTCCTCTGCGTGGCCGGCGCAATATCTCTTCGTGAGTCCTCCCACCTTCCGTTCGGTACGCTGAGCGCGCCGGATGCCGGCTTTTTCCCGCGCTCGCTCGCAACGGGATTGCTCCTGGCCGGCGTCGTCATTTTCGTGCGCGCATTCAACGCCGCGCCCGACGTACTCGACTTCACGAAGCGGAGTTGGGGGGTAGCGATGGCGATCGCCATGCTGCTCCTCTATGGCGTGCTCCTGGAGCGCTTGGGCTTCTTGATCTGCACCGTCGGAATCCTGTTCGTGCTGATGAAGGTCTACGGCGGCATGGGGTGGAAATTATCGCTGCTGATCGCACTGCCGAGCGTCGCTGTGACGTATCTCGGTTTTCTCGAGCTGGGCGTTCCACTGCCGGCCGGATTGCTGGCAAGATTTTGAATGCTGGACCGCGACCGCATCATTGCGGCCGGCTTTTGCTGTCCCAAGGATCCATTTCCGCATAGTGGCCCCAGACATGGGCGAAGAATTCGGCCTTGCGTGCGCCGGTCATGACGCTGCGAACTTCTCCCGTCGAGATTTTCTGCACGGGTCCGAGCTGCGCGGCGATCCAATGGAGCTGCGCGGTCTCCTCGAGCGCGAACGCGGTGATGCAGGCGTTCTCGATCGAATCCGAACACACGGCCGTGCCGTGGTTCTTGAGCACGAGCGCGCAGGCCTCGCCCATCGCGTCGCTCGCCATGCGCCCGCGTTCGGGCGTGTCGATCTGGCGATCGAATTCGAGGATCGGGACCTGCGGCGCAAAGATCCCGCCGCGGTTGCCGACCGGCAGGATATTGACGTTGGCGATGCCGAAGGCCGTGGCGTAGGTCGAATGGGCATGCACCACCGACATCACTTCCGGCCGCGCCTTCATGATCTCGAGGTGCAGGTAACGCTCCTCCACAGGCTCGACCCTGCCTTCCAGCCAGTTGCCTTCGAGATCGACGGTGACGATGTCGTCCACGTCGGTGTGCTTCAACGACCGGCCGTCGGCATGGATATGGCCCAGGATCAGGACCTGGTCGGTGCCGGGAATGCGCGCGCTGACGTGCCCTTTGGTCAGCGGCCAAATGCCCCCGGCCGTCAGGATGCGGTGCGCTTTCGCCAGCCGCCGGCGAAGTAACAGGATCTCGGTCTCCTTGGTGGCCTGCGCGGGCGCATTGGCAACGTCCATGTTGCTTTTCCTCCCATGCTTACTTCGATGGCGGCTCGACGTAGAGGCCGAGCTTGCGGATGAGGCCGAGGTTGACGCGATCCTGCTCGGCGAAGAACGCTCGGAAGGCGGCACTGTCGAGATAATGCACTCCGAGAAGGAGGTCGCGCATGCGGGCTACGAATTGCGGATTTGCCGTGATCCTCGCCATCGCCGCGTCGAGGCGGCCCGCGACGGCGGGCGAGGTGCCGCGCGGCGCGAAAAGGCCGTGCCATGAGGAAATCTTGAGCTCCACGCCGCCTTCGGCCATGGTCGGGATGTCGGGATAGTCGGCGATGCGCTTGTCCGAGGCGACGCCGAGGACGGCGATTTTCTTGGCGTCCATCAACGGCTTCATCGGCGCGACGATGTCGAAATCGACATCGATATGGCCGCCGGCGAGCGCGACCGTGCGCTCGCCGCCGCCGCGGAAGGGTACGTAGATGACGTCGATTTTCGCTGCGCCGACGAAGGCGGCCGCGAAGATGTGCGCGGAACTGCCGGCGTTGATGCCGACCCGCAGCGTTCCCGGATTCTGTCGGGCATAGGCCACGACCTCGCTGAGGCTGTTCCACCCGCGCGCGCGGTTCACGGCGATCGCCGCGGGGTCGAGATTGAAGAGCGATACGAGGGAATAATCGCCGGCGCTCGGCGGTGTCGGCACCATGTAGAGCGACGTCAGGAAGCCGGTCGAGAAGACGCCGAGCATGTATCCGTCGGGCGCGGCGGAGGCAACCTCCTGGGCGCCGAGGACACCGCTGGCGCCCGGCTTGTTGATCACCGCGACCGAAACCCGCAGCTCGTCCTTGAGAAACTGCGCGAGCGTTCGGCCGGCGAGATCGGTGCGCCCGCCCGGTGGATATGGGATGACAAGGGAGACCGCCTTTGCCGGATAAGCCTGCGCGCGGGCGTCACCTGTTGCGAGCGCCAGCGATGTCGCCAATGCGAGTGCCAGCACCAGCGGAAGGGCCTTTGCCCTTTCCGATGCCGTGGCGCTTGGCCGGCGCAAGCACGCCGCGGCAAGCCTCTGGAGGACCGGCGCCAGCAGGACCAGGATGGCGACGCAAACCAGCGTTCCCGAGATCGGCCGATCGAAGAAGATCGCGAACGTGCCCTTGGACATGATCAGGGATTGGCGCAACGCGGTCTCCATGATGGGGCCGATCACGAACGCCAGCACGAGGGGCGCTGGTGGAAAGTCGAATTTGCGCATGAGATAACCAAGCACGCCAAATGCCGTCATGGTGACGATGTCGGTCGCGTTGTTGTTGACGCCGTAGGCGCCGGCCAGGCAAGCCAGCACGATGATGGGCACGACGATGCTGTTCGGCACGAGCGTGATTTTCGCCAGCTGGCCGATGAGCGGCAGCATGGTGACGATCAGAATGCAGTTGCCGATGAACATGCTGGTGACGATTGCCCAGAACATTTCCGGGTGCTGTGTCATGAGGGTCGGGCCCGGCGTGACCCCGTGCAGCATGAAGGCGCCGAGCATCAGCGCCATGACGACGTTGTCGGGGATGCCGAGCGTCAAGAGCGGAACGAAGCCCGCGCAGGTCGCGGCATTCGCCGCGGCCTCGGGCGCGGCGATGCCGCCCACCGCCCCGGCTCCGAACCGCTGCGTGGGCTTTGCAAAGCGCTTGGCGACGGCATAGGCGACGTAAGACGACACGGTCGCGCCGCCGCCGGGCAGCAATCCCACCAGGAAACCGACAACGCTGCCCAGCCCCAGCGAGCGGCGGGCTTCCTTCCAATCCTGCCGGCTTGGAAGCACCGCGCGCAGGCGCCCGGGCACGGTCACCGGCGCGGCGGCGACGAGCTTCTGCTCGAGCAGGATGAACACCTCGGATATCCCGAACAGCCCCATCACCATGGGAACGAGATCGATGCCGGACTGCAGCGTCAGCGAGCCGAAGGTAAAGCGGGCCGTGCTGCGAACCGGATCGAGGCCGACGGTGCCGAGCAGCAGGCCGAATACGGTCACGCCGAGCGCCTTCGGCAGCGAGTTGCTGGCGAGATAGCCGACCAAGGTGAGGCCCAGGAGCGTGAGGGCGAAGTATTCTGGCGGCCCGAAGCTCAGGGCGAATTCCGCGAGCACAGGTGCCATCAGCCCCAGCCCGACGAGCCCGAACAGCCCGGCGAAGAATGCGCTGAACATGGAGATGCCGAGCGCCACCCCCGCGCGTCCCTGCTTGGTGAGCTCGTAGCCGTCGATGGCGACCATGACCGAGGCGGACTCGCCCGGCACGCGCAGGAGGATCGCCGTGATCGAACCGCCGTACATCGAGCCGTACCAGATGCCCGCGAGCATGATGATCGCGGAGACGGTGTCGAGGAAATAGGTGATGGGCAGCAACAGCGCGATCGTTGCCGCCGAACCGAGGCCGGGCAGAATTCCGACCAGCACACCGAGCACCACGCCGACGAAACAGACCAGGAGATTGGTCGGTTGCAGCGACACCGAGAAGCCGAGAAAGAGGTTTGCGACCACGTCCATCGTTCGTTCCTCGGCGAGGCGGATGGGCGCCGCCGCGCGCGCTTGCCGAATGACGAACGGCCTGCCGCGCTTCGCTGGCTGGCAAGCCGCATGCCAGATCATGAAATGAAGCACGTAACGCGTACATCGCCGGACCGCCGATTTGGGCATTCGCTTCCGACCGCAGGTTTTGTTGCGGGCTGCCTATGAATTTCGGCCCCTTCCGCCTATTCTTTGGGCGAGTTTCTGGGTGCCGCCGGTGAAATGAAACATTTAGCGCCCGGATGCCGGTGCGGCACAGAATTTGCTGCGTTTCCGCAGGCCCGCTTTGAGCGCACCGGCCTACGCAGAGACACAACCGGGAAACGACACAATGCTGTCCAACGAGCCGTTTTTCGAATCGTTGCGCGACTTGCTCACCCATCTGGAGCGGATCGGAAGGCTGCAGCGAATCTCGACGACCGTCGACAAGGATTGGGAGATCGCCTGCATCACGCGGCAGGTGATGTATCAGCCGCCCGAGCGTCGCTACGCGCTGCTGTTTGAGAGTGTCGCCGGCTTCGACACGCCGGTGGCCACCAATACGCTCGGCGCCTCGCGCGAACTCTACGCCACCGCGCTCGGCGTCTCATCGAAGAACGGGCAGATCGACAAGGAAGCAATTCATTCCAAGTGGGTGCAGGCGCTCGCCGCGCCGCTGCAGCCGATCACGGTGAAGACGGGCCCCTGCAAGGAGAACGTCATGCGGGGCGACGCCGTCGACCTGCTCAAGTTCCCGATCCCGACCTGGACGCCGGGCGGCGATGCCGGCGCGTATCTGTCGGCCGGCGCGGTGGTGCAGAAGGATCCGGAGACGGGGATTCAGAACGTCGGCGTCTATCGCGGCATGATCAAGGGCCGCAACCGCATCGGCATCCTGGTGCAGCCGGCCAAGCATTCCGGCGTGATCTTTCAGAAGTACGAGGCGGCCAACACGCCCATGCCGGTGGCGATCGTGATCGGACCTCCACCCTATCTCGGCATGACCTCGGTCGGGCGGGTTCCCTACGGCGTCGACGAAATCAGCGTCGCCGGCGCCTTGTCCGGCCGCCCGATGGAAGTCGTGAAGTGCGAGACGGTCGACCTGTTCGTCCCGGCGCACTGCGAGATGGTGATCGAGGGCATCGTTCGGCCCGGCGTGCGCGAGGCGGAAGGCCCGTTCGGCGAGTTCTACGGCCATATGGGACCGCCCGCGCAGTCGCCGATCATCGAGGTGAGCGCCATCACCTACCGCAACGGCACGATCCATCAGGGCTTTCAGGAGCAGATGCCTCCGAGCGAGGGCAGCTGCATCAAGGACATCGCGATGGAATCGATCCTGCTGTCCTCGCTGCGCGCGTGCGGCATTCCCGGTGTGCTCGACGTCTACGTGCACCCGATGTCGTGCCAGTCGCACGTGGTGGTGAAGATCAAGCCGCAATTTCCCTCGCACGCCAAAGCGGTCTACAGCGGCTGCTGGGCGACGTACCCCAACCGCGCCAAGCAGGTGATCGTGGTCGAGGACGATTGCGACATCTACAGCGACAATGACGTGGCGTGGCACCTCGCCACCCGGGTGCAGCCGGACCGCGATTACACCATCTGGGAAAAGGGCACCGGCCTGCCGCTCGATCCGTCGATGCCGAAGGAGCAGGCGATCTATTCCGGCAAGGTCGGCATCGATGCCACGCGCAAGCACCCTTACCCGCCGCGCTCGCTGCCCTCGCGCGAGATGTTGCAGAAGGTGAGGGACGCCTGGCCGAGCTACGGCCTGCCGCCATTGCTGGATTGAGAGGCGTCGAGGGATTTGGCGATGCCCGCAGAGCGCGACCGGGTCATCATCGTGGGCGCCGGGCCGGTCGGCCTCGTTTCGGCGCTCAGCCTCGCCGCGCGCGACATTCCGGTCCTTGTGCTCGAGGCCAATCCCGAGCTGTTCATGGACCTGCGCGCGGGCTCGTTCCATCCGCCGACGCTGGAAGTGCTCGAGCCGCTGGGCGTCACCGCGAAGCTGCACGAGCTCGGCATCTGCGTTCACCGCTGGCAGCTCCGCGACCGCACCGAAGGCGTGATCGGAACCTTCGAGCTCTCCCTGCTCGCGGATGAGACGCCTTACCCGTATCGACTGCATTGCGAGCAGCACAAGCTCACGCCGCTCGTTTTCGAAATGCTCGCGCCGATGCCGCATGTGGATATCCGCTTCTCGCACCGGGTGGCCGAGGTGGTCCAGGCGGCCGACCGGGTCGTGGTGACGGCGAACACCGCGGCTGGTGACGAGACGTTCGAGGGACGCTGGGTGATCGGCTGTGACGGCGGCGGCAGCGTGGTTCGAAAATCCGCCGAAATCGGGTTCGGCGGCTTCACCTATCCCGAGAAGTTCGCGCTCGTCAGCACGCCTTACGATCTCGGCGCGCGCGGCTTTTCCGACACCGCCTACATCTCGCATCCGATCGAATGGTGCGCGGTTTTCCGCCTGCCCGATACCGGCCCGCCAGGGCTGTGGCGGTTCCTCTACGGATGCCATCCGCACGAAACGGACGAGCAGGCGATGTCCGACGGCACGATCGAAACCCGGCTGCAGGCGGTCGTGCCGAAACCGGGCCGCTACGCGACCGTGCATCGCACGATCTACCGCGTGCACCAGCGCGTCGCCGACACTTTCCGGCACGGGCGGCTGTTGCTCGCGGGAGACGCCGCCCACCTCAACAACCCGCTCGGCGGTTTCGGGCTCAACAGCGGGCTGCAGGACGCGATGAATCTCACCGACAAGCTCGTGGGCGTCTGGCGCGGCGACCTCGATGAGAGCGCGCTCGACCTCTATGTCCGCCAGCGCCGCGCCGCGAACATCGAATACGTGCAGGAGGCGTCCATCCGCAACAAGCGCACGCTGGAGGAGACCGATCCGCAGCTGCGCAGGCAGCGGCTCGAAGAGATGCGGTGCGCGTCGCTCGACCGCGCGCGGGCCAAGGAGGTGCTGATGCGCTCCTCCATGATCGCGAGCATGCGCCGCGCCAATGCCGTCACCTGACCGGAGAAAGCTGATGATGAACAGACCATGCATCCTGCTGACGGCCGCGGCCCTGCTCGCCGCCGCTTTGCCGGCCATGGCGCAGACGGACTATCCCACCAAACCGGTCTCGCTCATCGTTCCGTTCTCGGCGGGCGGGAGAACCGATGTCGTCGGGCGCATCGTGGCCCAGCATCTGCAGACCGCGCTCGGTAAGCCGGTCGCGGTCGTGAACAAGCCGGGGGCCAGCAGCGTGCTCGGAGCCAACGAGGTGGCCGAGGCAAAACCGGATGGCTACACGCTCGGGTTCTTCTCGACCTCGGCGGTGACCGCGCAGTACACGGTTCCGACGCCGATGTCGCTCAAGAACTACGAGTTGATCGCCATCGTCAATTCGGATCCGGCGGCGATCGCGGTCGCCGACAAGGCGTCCTGGCGGACGTTGAAGGACCTGGTCGACGACGCGCGGACCAAGCCCGGCCAGCTCAGGATCGGGATGATCCCCGGCGCATCCGCGCAGATTTTCGCGGCCGGGTTTGCGCGCGCCGCCGGCATCGACCTGATCAACGTGCCGTTCAAGGGCGATAGCGAGGGCGCCACCGCGCTCGCCGGCGGCCACATCGAGATCCACGTGGCGGTGCCGGTGGCTTACAAGAGCCTGCTCGACGGAAAGAAGGTGCGCGTTCTGGCCGTCGCCGCCGATGCGCGCTCGCCGCTTTACGGCAATGCGCCGACCTTCCGCGAGAACGGCGTCGATCTCACCATCGGCGCATTCCATGGCGTGTTCGCGCCGAAGGGAACGCCGGCCGCGATCACCGACAAGGTGGCCGGCGCGGTGCAGGCCGCGCTCGCCAGCCGCGAACTGAACGAACGGATGAACGACGTTGGGGCCGCGGTCCTCTTTCTGCGCGGCGCGGAGGCGCAGGCCTATCTTGAAAACCAGGACAAGGCGTACCGGGCGATCATCGATGCGCTCGGGCTCAGGGCTGCGAAATCGCCATGAGCAGTATCTTGCCGGGCTGCGGATATGCTCGACCTGATCCTGTGCGCTGCTGGCGCAGTTTGGTTTCACTGCCCTGCGCAGGAGGATGAGGGCCGCCGTCGAATCCGGGCAAGGGACTGGCGCTGGTCCGGGGTTTCAAATCGCCGGATGCTTTGGGCTTTAGCCGGTTCCAGCCGCAGTCGTTTGAAACCAACTCTCAGCTATTTCAATGACTTGCGCCATTGTCTGCTACCGGCGTGTCAACAGCCCTGCGGGCCCCTGTCCCACGATCACGGCCGTTTCGGCTCGTGCCACCAGGTTTCGGGAAGATATCCGTAGAGCGAGGTCGCCGCGGGCCGCCTGATTGTGCTCCAACGCGCGATCCATTGCGCGGGAAGGTGAAACAGCGGGATGACGTAGAACCCGGAGATCAGCACGCGGTCGAGCGCGCGCACCGCCGAGACGAAATCCTTGCGGCTTTCCGCTTCCAGAAGCGCGGCGATCATCGCGTCGACCGCCGGGCTCTTCACCCCCATGTAGTTGCGGGTGCCGGGCTGGTCGGCGGCGGCCGACCCCCAATAGAACGCCTGCTCGTTGCCGGGCGACAGCGATTGGTCCCAGCGGTTCTCGATCATGTCGAAATCGTAGGTGAGACGCCGCCCCTCGTATTGCACCGCGTCGACCACGCGCACGCGTGCGGCAATGCCGGCGCGCTTGAGGCTCTGCACGAACAAAAGCGCCAGCCGCTCCTCGTCGCGCGCCGTGACCAGAAACTCGAACGTGAACGGCCGGCCGCTCCTGCGTTCGACGAGCTCGGTGCCGCGCAGCTCGTAACCCGCGGCTGCGAACAGCTCGAGTGCGCGCTTGAGCGCGGCGCGGTCGCGGCCGGAGCCGTCGCTCACCGGCGGCGACCAGGTGCCTTCGAGCACGTCGTTGCGGACGGCGCCGGGAAACGGCGCGAGCAGCGCCCTTTCGCGCTGGTCGGCCGGCCGGCCATGCGCGGAGAGTTCCGAGCCGTCAAAATAGCTGGCGCTGCGCTGGTAGAGATCGAAGAAATAGCTGTGGTTGATCCATTCGAAGTCGAAGAGCAGCGAGACCGCCTCGCGAACGCGGATGTCGGAGAAGACCGCCCGGCGCGTGTTGAACACGAAAAACGTGCTGGTCTTCGGCACTCCGGTCGGCAGCGCTTCCTTGATCACGCGGCCTTCGCGGACCGCGGAAAAATCGTAGGCCGTCTGCCAGCGTCCCGGATCGTGCTCGCTGCGCAGGTCATAGAGACCGCGCTTGAACGCCTCGAGATGCGAATTCGCCTCGCGGTAATAGTCGAAGCGAACCTCGTCGAAGTTCCAGAAGCCGCGATTGACCGGAAGATCGCGGCCCCAATAGTCGGGATTGCGCTTGAGCGTCAGGCTCTTTCCGGCGTCGACCTCACCGACGACATAGGGGCCGGTTCCGATCGGGGCCTGGAACGAAGTCTCTTCGAACGTTTCCGGCTTGACGGCGTGCTTGGCGAGCACCGGCATCAGCCCGAGGATGAGGGGCAGCTCGCGGTCGTTGCTGCCGGAAAGGTCGAAGCGCACCCCGTGCTCGCCGATCGCCTCGGCTTTGGCGACCTTGGCGTAATAGGTGCGGTGGTTGGGTCGTCCTTTGTCGCGCAGGATCTGCCAGGAGAAGATGACATCCTCGGCGGTGACGGGCTTGCCGTCGGAGAATTTCGCCGCCGGATCGAGCTGGAAGGTGACGTAGCTGCGTTGAGCGTCGGTCTCGACCGAGCGGGCGATCAACCCATAGAGCGTGAACGGCTCGTCGTAGCCGCGCGCCATCAGGCTTTCAACCACGTAGCCGCGGATCGACTGCGGAGCGATTCCCTTGACGATGAAGGGATTGAGGCTGTCGAAGGTGCCGAGCACGCCTTGCACCAGACGGCCGCCCTTGGGGGCGTTGGGATCGGCGTAGGGCAACCGGCTGAAGCCCTCGGGCAGCGCCGGCTCGCCGTGCATCGCGATGCCATGCCGGGCTTCGGCGCAGCGGGCTTCGCTCAAGGCACCCCAGACGCTGCAGATGGCAAGGCCGAACAGCAGAGCGCGCCAGATGGGACAGGGTGACCCGCCTTGGGGCAAGAGCGGGCGGAGGAAGGAACGCGCGGTCACGGCGGCAATGCCACTCGAGCTCGAGGTATGACAAACGGAGCACTGGCCGGGAACAAGCTTGCGGTCCCTGGCTTGCATTCGACAGTCCGCCGCTGCCGGTGGTCGCCGATAGCTCTTACTATAACGCGGCGACGTTATGGCTTTATAGCGGAGGGGAAATGGGCTATCACACGGCCATTCGGCCATCGCGCAGATGAGAGGCGTCACGCTCCTGCCGCATTTGGTGCCGACACAGCCTCAATATGGGGCAGCCGTTCCGGCGCGGGGCGCTGGGGAGAGCGGTAAGCAAGAGGATTCTTTCGATGGATCATCGGTTGGTATTTGCGCCGGCCCGGCCGGCCGCACGCGCGTTTGCCGTTGCAGCGGCAACGACCATGCTCACCGCGGTGATCGGGTCGAGCGTCTTGGCCCAGACGCCGCCGGCGCCGGCGGCTCCCAAGGCGGCTCCCAAGGCAGCCCCCAAGGCGGCTCCGGCGCACAAGCCCGAGGCTCCGGCTGCGCCGGCCCAGCCGCAGGCGCAGGCGCCGGCCGGCGAGCAGCCGCAGCTGATCTTTTCGCCCTGGACCAAGTTCTGTTTGAAGGGCCAGGAGGCGAATGCCAAGCAGGTCTGCTTCACCGGCAAGGACGGCCGGGTCGAATCCGGCATGCCGGTGGTCGCGGCCGTGCTGATCGAGCCGGAGAATGACCCGAAAAAGGTGCTCCGTGTCACTTTGCCGCTCGGCATGTCGATCCAGCCCGGCACCCGCGTGATCGTCGACAATGGTCAGCCCATGACCGGGCCCTACGTCATCTGCTTCAACAATGGCTGCATGGCCGACTATGAAGCGAGCGGCGAATTGATCGGCAAGTTGAAGAAGGGGCAGGGGCTCGTCATCCAAGGCATCAATGGCGCAGGCCAGCCCATCAGCCTCGTCGTCCCGCTCACGGATTTCGCCAAGGCCTATGACGGGCCGCCGACCGATCCCAAGAAGTTCGAGGAGCAGCAGAAGCAGCTGCAGGACGAACTGCAGAAGCGCGCCGAGGACGCGCGCAAGAAGCTCGAGGGTCAGCAGCAACCGGCGGCGCCCACGCGATAACGGGTAAAATCGGATTGGCAGAGATCGGGGCGCGCCCCGTTTGCTTGCTTGGGCTTGTTCGCCGCGTCTCGCCTCGGCGCCGCCCGTCAAGAGATTGGGACAAGGCAGCGGCACGGCTGCAGCAAAATCAGAGCGCAACGCGAACGCCAGCAGGGGACGCCGACGACATGACGTCGGAGCTTGGTAAAATCACGCTGTATCAGACGAATAGAAAGTGCTGCTCCGTAAGGTGAGTGAACAGCGACGTGGTGGTCGCACCGCCCGTTGGATCGCTCCATACGAAGTCGGTCGTACCGTCACCGTTGAAATCGCCGGTGGCGACCACGTCTCGTCCCGCAATTCCGGCGTGCTCGGGAAGCTGCCGACGCTGCCGCTCTTCGACATCAGCCATTCACTGGTGACGCCCGCGGATGCGTGCTTCCACAGAATGTCTTTGGTACCGTCGCCGTTGAAATCCGCCGTGGCGATCACGTTCCATCCCTGGGCTCCCGGCGTGCCTGGGAAGCTGCCGACGCCGCCATTGGCCGACATCAGCCATTCGCTGGTGACGCCGGAAGACGCGTTCTTCCACAAAAGTCTGTGACGCCGTCACCGTTGAAATCCGCCGCGCGACCGGTTCCAACGCTGAGCTCCGGCGTGCCCGGCAAGCTGCGACACCGCCGTTCTTCGACATCAGCCATTCGCTGGTGACGCCGGAAGACGTGTTCTGCCACAAGAGGTCTGTGCCGCCGTCACCGTTGAAATCCGCCGTCGCGACCAGGTTCCAACCCTGAGCTCCGGTGTTGCCCGGCGCTGCCCATGCCGTTGACCTGAAATTCGCCGCTGCGCCGGAAATCGGCGTTTTTCCTAGAAGAAATATGTCAGCGCCGTCACCGTCGGCATCGCCGCGGCGACCAGCGTTCGAACCGCTGATCACCTGGTCCCGGCAAGCTGCCGACGCCGCCATTGGCGCCATCAGCCATTCGCTGCTGACGCCGGCAGGGCATGCTGCCACGGATGTCTTTGATGCCGTCGCCGTTGAAATCTTCGCCGCGATCACGTTCCATCGAGCGCCCGGCGTGTTCGGCAAGCTGCCGACGCCGCCGTTCTTCGACATCAGCCATTCGCTGGTGACGCCCGCGGAGTTCCGCCACATCACGTCGGTGGTGCCGTCGCCGTTGAAGTCCCCGGTGGCAGCCATGTCCCATCCGGCGGCTCCCGGCGTGACCGGGTTGCTGCCGAGGCCGCCATTGGCCATCAGCCATTCGCTGGTGGCGTCGCTGGACGCGTTCTCGAGAGCACGTCGGTGATGCCGTCGCGATTGAAATCGCCTGTCGCAACGACGCTCCAGCCCATCGTCATCGGATCGGTGACGGAGACAACCGACCCGCTGCTGATGAGATGGGCGAGTTGCACGGCGGGGGTAGTGCCGGTCCCGTCCGCATCCCAATAGAGGTCGCCGAGGTTTTCGAGAATGGTCGGACCTGCGGCTTGTGGCGTGAGGCCATGGACAAAATTCACCCCGACCGCGGCGAGGTTGCCGGTACCGGCCACGCGGAAACCCGCGTGATCGAGGACCACTCGGTCGCCTTCGGTCCACGAGAAGTCGAGAAACGTGTCGACACCGGCGGAAGTTGCGCGGAGAACAAATCGCTCCGCCCCGGGGCCGCCAGTGAGCATGTCGCTACCAGGGCCGCCGTCCAGCGTGTCGTTGCCGCCGCCGCCCGAGAGTGCGTTGGCTGCGCCGTCGCCCGTGAGCGTGTCGTCGTGCGTGCTGCCGACGATGTTTTCGATGCTAGTGAGAACGTCTCCTTGCGCGTCTCCGCCCGACCCGAGTCCGGTCATCAGGCCCACGTTCACCCCGCCGGCGGACGACGAATAATCCGCGGTATCCATCCCCGCGCCGCCGTTCAGCGCGTCGGTGCCGGGGCCGCCGCCAAGGGCGTCGTTGCCGTCGCCACCGAAGAGCGTGTTGGCTCCGCTATCGCCCGTGAGCGCGTCGTCATGCGCGCTGCCGACGATGTTTTCGATGCCGCTGAGACTGTCTCCCTGCGCATCGCCACCCGAACCCAGCCCGGTCAGAAGGCTCACGTTCACCCCGGCGGCGGACGACGAATAATCCGCGGTATCCGCTCCCGCGCCCGCCGTCGAGTATGTCGGTGCCGCCGCCCCCGACGAGCATGTTGCTTGCGCCGTCGCCGGTGAGCATGTCGTTTTGCGCACTGCCGACGAGGTTTTCGATGCCGCCAAGAATGTCCCCTTGCGCATCGCCGCCTGCGCCCAGCCCGGTGAGAAGGTTCACGTTCACTCCGGCTGACGACGCCGAATAAACCGCCGTATCCATCCCGGGGCCGCCGATCAGCGTGTCGGCGCCCGGCCCGCCATCGAACGTGTCGCTCCCCGACCCGCCGAACAGCATGTCATTCCCGGCCAGCCCGCGCAGGACATCCGCCTGATCGGCGGAAACGCCCATGGGCGTCAGCCTGAAGATATCGCCGTCGAGATCGACGAGATAGAGATTGCCGCGCGCGTCCTCGCCGAAGGACGACGGATTATTCACCGCGCCGGCGTCCGTCGTGATCTGGGAGGTTCGATCCGTGGCGACCCACGCGCTGCCGTCGAAACGCAGCGTGAAGAGCTTGTCCTGGATGAAGTCGGCGAAGAAATACTGGCCCTGCAGCGCTTCGCCCTCGCCGCGATACACATAGCCGCCGGTGATCGAATGCCCGACGGTATGGTCATAAGCGTAGATCGGCGCGACCGCCGGCCCACCCGTGAGCGGGTCTCCCCCCGGAAAGGGGGCCGGACCTTCGAACGTATTCCAGCCGTAGTTGGCGCCTTTCTGGCCGATGTCGATCTCTTCCCAATGGTCCTGGCCGACATCCGCGATGTAGAAATCGCCAAGCGCGCGGTCGAAGCTGTCTCGCCAGGGGTTGCGCACGCCGAGCGCAAAGATTTCGTCTGCTCCAGCCGATCCCACGAAGGGATTGTCGGCAGGCACCGCATAGTTCTTTGTGGGATCGCCGGGAAAGTCGTCGCCGTGCACGTCGAGACGCAGGATCTTGCCGAGCAGGCTGTCGATGTTCTGTCCGTTGTGGAAGGTGTCGCCGCCGCCGCCGCCGTCGCCGAGCGCGGCGTAGAGATAGCCGTCGGGTCCGAAAGCCAGCCAGCCCGCCTTGTGGTTGGGGGCGGGCGGCTGAGGGATGGTGATGATCGGCGTGAGACTCGCCGGATCGGCGACGTTCGGATTCGACGACACGTGGTAGCCGCGAATCTCCGTGTTGCCGCTCGTGTTGATCAGATTGACGTAGAAAAGCCCGTTGCTGGCGTAAGCCGGATCGAACGCGAGGCCGAGCAGGCCGCGCTCGCTGTCGGTCAGAATTTGGCCGGACACGTCGAGGAACGGCGTTGCCAGAACCTGTCCGGTATCAAGATCGAGGATCTTGATCAGCCCGGTTTTCTCGACGATGAACAGCCGATCGGGATCGCCGGGTGGCGCGACGGCGAACAGTGGCTGATTGAAACCGGTGGCCACCCGGGTCGCGACGATGCTGGTGGCGTCCTTTTGCGGTCCGTTCGGGTCGTACCCGTAAATGACGTCCGCACCCGCGGTGCCCAGCAGCGTGTTGCCGCCATCGTTGCCTATGACGAGGTTCGGCATCGGACCCTCCCGTACGAATTGACTGACCGCGTTGCCGAGAATTCAAACGAAACCAACTATTTCTGTCCGCCAGCGCCGCAATGACAAAAGCGCCACCGTTCAACGTCGCGATTGAGAATTCGTTCATTCGCCGTGTCGTCATCGACACGGTGCGTCTGCCCGCTCGAACGGCTGGCGCAGGCAGAACGATCGCGAGCGATACCCTAAGACTAACACCTGGCTGGAACGAATAGTCCCGCATTCGCGCCGCCGGGGGCCAGTGAAGGATCAGGCGCCGGCGAAAAGCGCGCCTGCCGCGCGGTCCGACCTGACCGGTCGAATCTCTCTTTATAAGACCAAGAGACGGCCGGCTCGCCTCGGTGGGGATTTCCGTGCCGCGGCAACGAGTTCGCGCCGGGTAGGGGAGGGGGCGTGCTGGCCCTTCGGCTTTCGGCGGGCCCGGCCTCGCCATCCACTGCCTGGCGGGCGTCGGCCGGCGTGGCATCCGCCGCGGCTTCCGCGGCAATGCCCGCTCGCGCCTCCATGTCCCGCGCTTGCCCGCGCTCGTTCAGTTCAGCAACGAGTTGCGCGGCCGGTAGCTGCCCTTGTCGTCCTGCTCGAACACCTCGGCCACTTGCGGATGGCGCACCGGCTCGCCGGACGTGTCGGGCAAGAGGTTCTGTTCGGAGACATAGGCGATGTATTCGCTTTCCGCGTTCTCCGCGAACAAATGATAGAACGGCTGATCCTTGTGTGGGCGCACCTCCGCCGGGATCGACTGATACCATTCCTCGGTGTTGTTGAATTCCGGATCGATGTCGAACACGACGCCGCGAAACGGAAACAGCCGGTGGCGAACCACCTGCCCGATCTTGAATTTGGCGCTGCGCATCTTGCCCATGCTCAAGCCGACATAATCCAGGATCGCGGCGCACGCCAGAGGGTTAAAGGCTGTAGCGTGCCGCCGTTTCCGGGTCCTTGGCCGCAACCAGGCGGGCGAGGTCGACCACCACCTTGGCCTGCTTCCAGGTGGCGTCGTCCTGCATCTTGCCGTCGATCATGACTGCGCCGGTGCCGTCGGGCATGGCGTCGAGAATCTTCTTCGCGAAGGCGACCTCCGCGGGATCGGGCGAGAACACGCGCTTGGCGATCGGCACCTGGGACGGATGCAGCGTCCAGGCACCCGCACAGCCCATGATGAAGGCGTTGCGAAACTGCGTCTCGCAGGCGTCAGGGTCGGAGAAGTCGCCGAACGGGCCGTAGAACGCCTTGATGCCGGCCGCCGCGCAGGCATCCACCATTTTCGCCAGCGTGTAGTGCCAGAGATCCTGCTGGAATTTTTCGCGCGCAGCGCCGGGTTTTGCATCCGCCAACACGGCGTAGTCGGGATGTCCGCCGCCGACGCGTGTCGTTTTCATCGCGCGCGAGGCGGCAAGATCGGCCGGCCCGAGGCTGATACCGTGCATGCGCGGCGAAGCGGTCGCGATCGCCGCGACGTTGTCGACGCCTTCGGCGGTCTCCAGGATGGCATGGATCAGGATCGGCTTCTTGAGCGCGTGCCGCGCCTCGAGCTGGGCCAGGAGCTGGTCGAGGTAATGGATATCCCACGGTCCCTCCACCTTCGGCAGCATGACCACGTCGAGCTTGTGTCCGACGGCGCCGACGATCTCGGCCACGTCGTCGAGCATCCAGGGCGAGTTCAGCGCGTTGATCCGCGTCCACAGGCCGGTTGCACCGAACTCGTTGGCCTTGGCCATTGCAATGAAACCCGCGCGCGCCGCCGCCTTGGCATCGGCCGGGATCGCGTCCTCGAGATTGCCGAGCACGACATCCACTTGTGCGATGAGTTCCGGGACCTTCGCGCGCAGCTTCTCGATGTGCGGGGGCACGAAATGAATCATCCGTTCGAGCTTGACCGGAAGCTCGCGGAGCGGGGCGGGCGCGCCGATCGCGAGCGGCTTGAAGAAATTGCGCGGTAGCTTCATGCCCGTTCCCAATTCCCCGTTTGCCCCCGGCATGCGGTTTTGTCCCGCTACGGTACGGGGAACTCCCCGGCTCGGCCAAGCCGCTTTTGCGGGCAGGGGCAGAAAGATTGGCCAGTGCAAGGGCAGCCGGTAGGCAGCCCGCCCCACCGTGATATGGCTGGTGAAAACCCACCAGCTGCCGGCCCTGCTGCTCCGTTGAGGGGCTACTGCAGGGGGATGTCGGCGTTCTTGATCACCTTGCCCCAGAGCTCGGTCTCGTCGGCGAAGAACTTCGCCGCCTGCGCGCGCGTCTTGGTGACGGGCTCCATCTGAATTCCACGTACCTTTTCCGCCACGTCCGGGCGGCCGAGGATATCGACGACGTCGCCATTGATCTTGTCGGCCAAGGCCGCGGGCGTCTGCGGCGGCGCCACCATGGCGTACCAGGTGACGGCCCGGTAACCCGGCAGCCCAGACTCCGCAATGGTTGGAATCTCCGGCAGCTCGCGCACGCGTTCGGTCGTGCCCACCGCCACGATCTTGATCTTGCCGTCGCGATGCAGCGGAAGCGAGGTCGTCGGCGTGTCGAACATCAGATCGACATGGCCGGCGACGATGTCATTGATGGCTTGCCCCAACCCGCGATAGGGGACCTGGACCGTCTTGATGCCGGCGAGCATTTCCAGCTGAACCGTCGACAGGTGCCCGACCGAACCGATGCCCGGCGTCGCCGCGGTGATCTTGCCCGGATTGGCCTTGGCGCGCGCGATCAGATCCTGGACCGTTGAACCCTCGAAAGTCTTGCGCAGCACGAGCACGTAGGGGCCTGTTGCCAGCAAGGCGATCGGAACCCAGCGCGCGGGGTCATAGCCCATGTCCTTGTAGAGAAAACTGTTGGTCGCGATCGGACCGGGGGAAGCCAGGAGCAGCGTGTAGCCGTCGGGTGCCGCGCGCGCGACTTCGGCAGCGCCGATATTCCCCGCCGCACCGCCGATATTCTCCACGATCGCCGATTGTCCCCATTTGCGGGTGAGCTGCTCGGCGATGAGCCGCGCCAGCGTGTCGGTGCCGCCGCCCGCCGGATAGGGGACGACGATCCGCACGAGCCGCGAAGGAAACGGGTCCTGTGCGCGGCCGCTATCGATGGGGAGAACGGCGATCAGCGCGAAGAGCGCCATGACACCGCTCCTGATCCGTCGCATTTTCGGTCTCCCGCGCAATCTCAAGCCGTTCCAGTGGCCGGGACAATGCTACTTGAGCCGCGGGCCCCCCGCCAGTACGCGCCGACATGCGGCATCATGTATGCTAGAGACGTCGACGACTTTGGGGACGAGCATTGCTGATCAGGAACAACCAGGATTGGTTCGCGCGGGCGCGCGAGCTGGCGCCCATGATCGAGGCGGCTGCGGGGCGCACCGAGGCGGAACGAAGGATTCCGGCCGGCGTGCTGTCGGCGATGCACGATGCCGGCCTCTTCCACATGCTGCTTCCGGCCTCGCTCGGCGGCGGCGCGGCCGATCTCGTCACCTTCAACCAGGTGATCGAGGTGGTCGCGGCAGCCGATGCCAGCCCGGCCTGGTGCCTGGCGCAGGCGGTCGCGAGCTCGCACGCCGCCGGTTTTCTCGATCCGAAAATCGCGCAAGAGGTGTTCGGCGCGCGCGACGCGCTGGTCGCGTGGGGGCCGCCCGCCGGTCTCGCCAAGGCCGTGGTCGTTGACGGCGGCTACCGCGTCAGCGGCAAATGGCGGTTCGCCAGCGGCAGCGCCAACGCCGTCTGGATGGGCGGACACTCCACCGTTTTCGAAGCCGACGGCCAGCCGCGCCGGGATGCAAAGGGCGCTCCGGTCAACCGGACCATGCTGTTCCGCAAGGAGCAGGCGGACATCAAGGACACTTGGCACGTCATCGGGCTGCGCGGGACCGCGAGCAACGACTACGAGGTCTCCGACTTGTTCGTGCCGGAGGCATACACCACCTGGCGCGACTCCGTCCCCGACCGGCGCGAGGCTGGGCCGCTCTACAACATTCCGATGCTCACGCTCTACGGCGTAGGCTTTTCCGGCGTGGCACTCGGCATCGCCCATGCGTGCCTCGCCGCTTTCATGTCGCTCGCGCAGACCAAGAAGTCCGGCGGCGGCGTGGGCTCGAGCACCGTGCTGCGCGACAGCGCCGTGATCCAATCGCGCGCCGCGCGGGCGACCGGGCGGCTGCGATCGGCGCGCGCGTTCCTGCTCGAGATGCTGCGGGAGATCTGGACAGCCTCGGCGGCGGTGGGCACGTTCTCGCTCGAGCAGCGCGCGCAACTGCGCATCGCCATCACCGGTGCCATGGCGGAGGCCCGCAAGGTCGTGGATTTCGCCTATCACGCCGCCGGCACCAGCGCGATTTTCGAAGGCAGTCCGTTCGAGCGGCGCTTTCGCGATCTGCACACCGCGCTCGCACAGGGGCAGGCGCACCTGTCGAATTTCGAATCGGCGGGGCAGGCGCTGTTCGGGATCGAGCCCAGCCAGCGGCTCTAAACCAGGCTGGGCCGGGGCTCGTCACCAGACCCGATCTGCGATTGCCGGATCGCGCACGGCTCGAGCCGACCTACAGCGCCTCGCCGCGCATCAGGCGGGGCTGCGACGCCGACGGCGCGACGCCCTCGCGCATCAGCGCCCGGCGCAGCGGGCCGATACGCTCCATCAGAAAAAGACCGAGCCCGCGCACGCCCTGCAGCGGCAGGAAATCCGAAAGCAGGCTGCGGTTGAGGAGATCGACGGCGAGCGTGCGGCTCATCACGTCGGCCCGGCGCATCTGCTCGTAGCGGTCGGTCAGCCCTTCCATATCGTCGCCGGCGCGATGCGCGGCGACGACGAGCTCGGCGATGGTCGCGGCGTCGCGCAGGCCGAGATTGAGGCCCTGCGCGCCGATCGGCGGAATGACGTGGGCGGCTTCGCCGATGAGCGCCACGCGCCGCGCACCCAGGCGCGTCGCGGTCTCGACCACCAGCGGGAACACGCCCCGGCCGGGCTCGACCTCGATCCTGCCCAGGATCGAATGGGAGCGGCGCTCGATCTCGGCCGCCATCTCCGCCTCGGAGAGCGCCGAAAGGCGCGGGGCCTCGGCCGGGTCGACCACGAAGACCAGGCTCGAACGCTCTCCCGGCAGCGGCACGAGCGTGAATGGGCCGGTTTCGGTGTGGAATTCGGTCGACGTGTCGCGATGCGGCCGGCTATGAGCGAGGTTGAAGGTGAGCGCGGTCTGCCGATAGCTGCGGCTACGCGTGTCGATGCCGGCGGCGGCGCGGCACAACGAGCGCCGGCCATCGGCGCCGATGGCCAGGCGTCCCGACAGCACGGCGCCATCGCAGCGGACCGTCACCCGGCCGCCCTCGATCTCGACCGTGTCGGCTTCACCCTCGATGCGCGTGAGCGCGGCAATCCCGGCCGCGCGGGCTTCCAGCGCGGCGGCGAGAAACCGGTTCTCGATGTTGTGCCCGAACGCGTCGAGCCCGATCTCGCTCGCGGCAAAAGAGACCTCCGGCGCCCGCAACAGCCGCGCGGTATCGTCGATGATCCGCATGACGCGCAGCGGCGCGGCATGCTCTCGGCACCGCGTCCAGACGCCGAGCGCGTCGAGCGCCTTGACCGAGCTGTCGAGCAGCGCGGTAGTGCGGTAGTCCGGCGCAGCTCGGCGCTTGGCGACCAGCGCGGTTTCGATCCCCGCTGACGCGAGCGCGATCGCCGCGGTCAGACCCGCGGGACCTCCGCCCACGATCACCGCCTCGGCCGTCAGGCTGCTCATGCCGCCGCCGTCCTCATCCGGTCGAGTCTCCGGTCGTCATCACCCGCGCGGGCGGATGATCCAGTCACCGCTCTTTGCCCGGTCTGGCCAGTCGTGCATGGTCGCAGCCTCGCTGTCCACCGGATGCCGGCCTGGCCGGAATGACATCCGGCAGCAAGACCGTATGATGGTGGCGCGGGTCAAGTCCGCGCACGATCGAGGATGCCTTGCCGCCGCTCGCCCACGCCCGCGCCTTCGCCGTGCACATCTTCACCGCCGCCGGCGCAGCGCTCGCGCTGGCCGCGCTGGTCTGTGCGGTGCGCGGCCAATGGGCCGCGATGTTCCTCTGCTCTCGGCGTCGCGCTCGTCGTCGACGGCGTCGACGGAACGCTCGCGCGCTGGCTCAAAGTGGCCGAGCTGCTCCCGCGCTGGTCCGGCGACGTGCTCGACCTCGTGGTCGATTTTGTCACCTACGTGTTCGTCCCCGCCTACGCGATTGCCGCCGGCGGTTTGCTGCCGGAGCCGCTGGCGCTGCCGGCCGGCATTGTCGTCGTCATGACCGGCGCGCTCTATTTCGCCGACCGGAAGATGAAGACCGCGGACAATTACTTTCGCGGTTTTCCGGCGCTGTGGAACGCGGCCGCGTTCTATCTTTTCCTGTTCAAGCCCGCGCCCTGGTTTGCCGCGGCCTTTGTCGTCGCGCTCGCGGTGCTGACCTTCGTGCCGTTCAAATTCGTCCATCCGATGCGGGTCGCGCGGCTGCGTCCCGTGACCATCGGCGCCTTGGTGCTCTGGTCCCTGCTCGCCCTGACGGCCATCATGCGCAATCTCGATCCCGGACCATGGGTCGCAGGCGGCACTGGCGGCAACCGGCCTATATTTCCTCGGCGTTGGGCTCACCGAAAAGCGCTGAATGAACGTCCTGTCGCTGCTGACCGACCCGAATGCCTGGGCCGCGCTGGTCACGTTGACCGTGCTCGAGATCGTGCTCGGCATCGACAATCTCGTTTTCATCTCGGTCCTGACCAGCCGCCTCGATCCGGACAAGGCGCGCCGCGCCCGCCAGATCGGCCTTTCGCTCGCCTTCGTCTTCCGCGTGATCATGCTCGGCGGCCTGACCTGGCTCATGCGCCTCACCGCGCCGCTGTTCACCATCTTCGGCATGGGGATCTCCTGGCGCGACATCATCCTGATCGGCGGCGGCCTGTTTCTGATCGCCAAGGCCACGCATGAAATTCACGCCGAGATCGAGGCGCGCGACGAGCGAAGCCGAGATCTCTTCCACCACCCAGGCGTTTGCCTGGATCGTGCTTCAGCTCGTCGTGGTCGATCTCGTGTTCTCGCTCGATTCGATCATCACGGCGATCGGCATGGCGGAGGATCTGGAAGTCATGGTCGCCGCCGTGCGTCATCGCCATGATCGTGATGTATGTCGCGGCGGCACCGGTCGGCGCCTTCATCGCCGAGCACCCCACCACCAAGATGCTGGCGCTTGCCTTCCTGGTGCTGATCGGGGTCGCGCTGGTTGCCGACGGCTTCGAGTTCCATATTCCGCGCGGCTATATCTATTTCGCCATGGCGTTTGCCGGCGCGGTCGAAGCCTTCAACGTCATGGCGCGGCGCAACCGCGCGCCGCCGCCAGCCCGACGGCCGGCCGCTTGAACGGCTTGATCCACGGGCCCGGCTGAGGGACATTGCCGCCGCCGGACGGTTCGGCGCGCGGCAGGTCGAGACGAGAGGAGTGAGAGCAAATGGTCGCAGCGGTGCGAGTACACAAGACGGGCGGTCCCGAAGTGCTGACCTACGAGGACGTTCGAGGTGCCGGCGCCGGGACCCGGCCAGATCAAGATCAAGAACCACGCCTGCGGCGTCAATTTCATCGACACCTATTTCCGCATGGGCATGTATCCCTCGCCCGTCGGCTTGCCGTTCGTCTCCGGCAACGAGGGGGCGGGCGAAGTCATCGCGGTCGGGCCCGGCGTGACCGACATCAAGGTCGGCGACCGCGTCGGCTATACGTCGGCGCTCGGGGCCTATGCGGCCGAGCGCATGCTGCCGGCCGACCGGGCGGTGAAGCTCCCGGACAAGATCAGCTACGAGCAGGCCGCCGCCATGATGCTCAAGGGCATGACGGTGCAATATCTGCTGCGGCGGACCTACAAGGTGCAGAAGGGCGACAACGTGCTCATCCACGCCGCCGCCGGCGGCGTCGGGCTGATCGCCTGCCAATGGGCGAACCATCTCGGCGCCAACGTCATCGGCACCGTCGGCTCGAAGGACAAGGCCGAGCTCGCCAAGAAGAACGGCGCCCACCACGTCATCCTCTATCGCGACGAGGATTTCGTCGCCAAGGTCAAGGAGATCACCGGCGGCAAGCTGTGCGAGGTGGTCTATGACGGCGATCGGCAAGACGACGTTTCCGGCCTCGCTCGACTGCATCAAGCCGCTCGGCATGTTCGTGAGCTTCGGTTCCGCGTCCGGGCCGATCGAGGCGTTCAACATCAACATCCTGCAGACCAAGGGCTCGCTGTTCGCCACCCGTCCGACGCTCAACACCTATGTCGCCAAACGCGAGGACCTGCTCAAGACCGCGAACGATCTGTTCGAGGTGGTGGCGAGCGGCGCGGTCAAGATCCCGGTGAACCAGAAATATCCGCTGAAGGACGCGCAGAAGGCGCACCGCGATCTCGAAAGCCGCGGCACCACGGGATCGAGCATCCTGCTGCCCTGATCGGATCGAGCGGTCCCAATGGTCGGTCGCCGCGAATGCCGAGGCCGGGCATTGCGCGCTGCCGTTCTATCGTCCACATCTGATGCGAGCGTGCGCAGTGCCCACGCGTTGCGCCCGCGCGTGGGCAAAATCGCGCGCAGCAGCACTGCGCGTCGCCCTTGTTCGTCAGGCGATTTTGCCCAGTCTGCGCGGTCCTCCGTTGCGAGGGGAGGGCGCACACCGGGGGTTCGTGGCGTGCTGAGCCGTCGCGACCCCAATCCATCTCGCCTCAAATCAAGCCGGCGATCCGTGCGAAGGCCGGATGGTCGCTCACGCCCGGCGCGAGGCGCGGGATTCCCACCACGTCGATCGTGTCGGCGAATCGCTGCACGGTCGCGACGGTATCCTCGAGCGAGGCCGCGCTGTCCTCGCTCTCGCTGATCGCCACGACGGCCACGTCGAGATTGCGCCGGGCCAATATTTCCAGCGACGTCAAGGTGTGGCTCATGGTGCCGACATAGCTCCCGGCGACCAGCACGATCGGGATGCGCAGCACCGACATCCAGTCGAGCACCGTGCGATGCTCGTCAAGCGGCACCATGATGCCGCCGATGCCCTCGATGAACAGAACACCGCCGCGCCCGGGCATCGAGCGGCGGCAGAACTCGACCACCTCCTGGAACGCAATGGCGCGGCCCTCGCGTCGCGCCGCCATGTGCGGCGAGAGCGGGGCCCTGAACCGCCAGGGCGAGATGCGCTCGACCTCCTCCAGCACGATGGGTCGTTCCAAGGCGGCGAGCAGAACCGCCGGATCGCTCTCCCGCCACGCGTCGGGATCAAACCCGCTGACCACCGGCTTGATGGCGACGGCGGCCCGGCCGGCACCGCGGACATGCCGGATCAGCCCCGCGGTGACGAAGGTCTTGCCGATATCGGTCCCGGTCGCGGTGATGAAGAGGGCGGTCATTGCATCGCGCGGGCTGTCGCGGGCACGAGGATGCGCGTGCGCACGAGCTCGGCGAGCCGCTCGATCTCGTCGTCGGGATGCTGCGCGGTGAAGGTCAGCCGCAGGCGCGCGGTCCCCGCCGGCACGGTCGGGGGCCTGATGGCGACGACCAGGAAGCCATGCTCCTCCAGCATCCGCGAGGCCTCGAGCGCGGCCGCGGCTTCGCCCAGGATCACCGGCACGATCGGGCTGACCGGTTCCGGCAGCCCGGCGCTGCGCGCAAAGGCCTTCGCCTTCGCAAGCGGCAGCGCGGCGTAGCCGGGCTCGCGTTCGATCAGGTCGAGCGCCGCGATCGCGGCAGCGGCCATCGCCGGCGGCAGCCCGGTCGAATAGATCGGCGGTGCGCGCGCGGTTGCGAATGAGCTCGACGACCGCGGCGGACGCGCAGACATAACCGCCGTAGGCCCCGAGCGCCTTGGACAGCGTGCCCATCTGCAGCGGCACGTCGGCCTTGGCGGCTTGCACGAAATTCGAGCCGCGGCCGCCGCCGACCACGCCGAGGCCATGGGCGTCATCCGACATGAGCCAGGCGTCGTGGCGCTGCGCCAACGCCGCCAGCCCATGCAGCGGCGCGATGTCGCCGTCCATGGAGAAGACGCCGTCGGTCGCGATCAAGGCGCGCTGGTGCCGCGGGCGCAGCTCTTCGAGCAGCACCCCCACGTGGCCCACGTCGGCGTGGCGGAAGGGAACGACGGCCGCGCGGGAGAGGCGCGCGCCGGCCCACAGGCAGGCATGCGCGAGTTCATCGATGAGCACGAGGTCGCCGACGCCCACCAGCGCGGGAATGATGCCGAGATTGGCGAGATAGCCCGAGCCGAAGACGCAAGCTGCTTCCGCCTCCTTCAGCCGTGCGAGCCGCGTTTCGAGCGCGCCAAGCAGGGGATGGTTGCCGGTCACGTAGCGGGAGGCGCCGGCGCCCACCCCATAGGTGCGCAAGGCCTCGATGGCCGCCTCCTTGACCGCGGGGTGGTGGGTCAGGTTGAGGTAGTCGTTGCAGGAGAACGACAACAGCCGGCGGCCGTTGCGCAACAGCCAAATGCCCGTCACCCGGGTGGTGTCGACGAGGGCGCGGCGTAGACTGCTGCGCTCGAGCTCGCCGAGCTTGGCGGTCGCGAATTCATCGAGTGAACGCATCCCCGCATCGACCTCAACCGTCAGGCCCGGCCCTGTGCCGGGCATCCACGTCTTCGATCTCCATCTCCATAAGAAAGCAAGACATGGATGGCCGGGACAAGCCCGGCCAGACGTCGGAGAGTGACCCCGACCTGCATACGGGGCAAAATGACCACATAACCTTTGCCTTGGACGCGCCGAATGTCTCCAAAAAAGGGTGATGGGAGAACTTCGCCGCCCGCCTGGTACGAGGGCGGCCTCGCCCATGTCTGGCTGCCCTATGCGCAGATGAAGACGGCGCGTCCGCCGCTGCCGGTCGTGCGCACCGAAGGCTGCCGCATCGTGCTGGCCGACGGGCGCGGGCTCATCGACGGGATCGCGTCATGGTGGACGGCGTGCCACGGCTATAACCATCCCCATATCCGCACCGCGGTCGAGCGTCAGCTCGCGCTGATGCCCCACGTCATGTTCGGCGGGCTCGCCCATGAGCAGGCGCTCACGCTCGCCCGCCGGCTGGCGGCGCGCCTCCCCGGCGATCTCGACCGCGTGTTCTTCTCCGAATCCGGCTCCGTCGCCGTCGAGGTCGCCCTCAAGATGGCGGTGCAGTTCTGGCTGAACCGGGGGGTGCGCACGCGCAAGAAATTTCTCGCCTTCCACGGCGGCTATCACGGCGACACGACAGGCGCGATGGCGGTCTGCGATCCCGATACCGGCATGCACGCGCTGTTCCGCGGACTGTTGCCCGAGCATCACGTCGTCGAGCTGCCGCGGACCGAGGAGAGCGCCGCGGCTCTCGCGCGTTTCCTCGAACGCCACGCCGAGGAGCTCGCCGGCATCATCGTCGAGCCGCTGGTGCAAGGGGCGGGCGGCATGCGGTTTCACGATGCGTCGGTGCTGCGGCGCCTGCGGGAGGCGGCCGACCGCTACCAGCTGCTCCTGATCTGCGATGAAATCTTCACCGGTTTCGGCCGGACCGGCGGCCTGTTCGCCTGCGAAGCCGCCGACGTGGTGCCGGATATCGTCACGCTGTCGAAGGCATTGACCGGCGGAACGCTGCCGCTCGCCGCCACCATCGCGCGCGAACGGGTCTTCGACGCATTCTGGTCCGACGATCCCATGCATGCGCTGATGCACGGCCCGACTTATATGGCCAACGCGCTCGCCTGCGCCGCCGCCAATGCCTCGCTCGACCTGTTCGAGCAGGAGCCGCGCCTGCGGCAGGTGGCCGACATCGCCGCCGCGCTCGAGCGCGGCCTGGCGCCCTGCCGCGGCGTGGACGGCGTCAAGGACGTGCGCATCAAGGGGGCGATCGGCGTGGTCGAGCTCGACCGCATCGACGACCTCGAGCGCCTGCGCGCGCGCTTCACGGCGGAAGGGGTGTTCGTGCGCCCGTTCGGCTCGATCGTCTATCTCACGCCGGCCTTCACGATCGCCGAGGAGGAGCTTGTCGCATTGACGGGCGCGGTTGTCAGGGTGGTGAGCGAGCGCCGGTGACGGTGCTCGTGACGAGGGGCGCTCAGTACCCCACCGCCGTCCCGTGCAGGTCGTATTCGTCTGCGCATTCGATCCGCACAGTGGCAATCTCGCCCAGGCGCAGCGGGCGGCGGCTGGCGACATGGACAGCGCCGTCGATCCCCGGCGCGTCGCCGGGGCGTGCGACCCTGGCGGTCATCCCGCCGCCGGCCATGAACGCGTCTCAAACGAGAAATCCCGCCTCAGAATGCGAAACGACGGGGCTGGCCCGGGCGGATAACTGCCGGCGGCGCGGGAACGCGCGGCTGACGCTGCTCCCGCGCCGTGCGCCCAGCCAAGGAAGGTGAAGCAGTTCATATGCGCTCTTGAAGGGCGGGTGTAGCGATGCGTGTGACGAGAAGCGGGGTGACAATGCGACGCCAATGACGAGGTGTTAGACATGACCTGGATAGGCAGAAAGAAGCTCGCCTTCGTCCCGCTCTACCGAACGAATGCCCATCCGCCGGATCTGATCCCGCTCGACTGGAATGATCAGATCCTCCGGCGGATCTTCTTCGATCCGGACCCGACGACCGGCGCAGATCGATCGCTTCGCACCTATATACACACGGTCTCGTCGGGCGTGGCCGATCTCGATGCAGCCGTGATGGAGATGCAGACCATCGACCAACAGGATGTGCCGCCGGGCGCTCTCGAGGGACAGCTCGGCGCGCAACTGCGGGCCCAGGGGTTCGATGCTGCGTCGATCGTAATGCTCGGAGGCGTCGGCGCCGGCACCACCTCGGGCTACTGGTCGCGGTTCGTCATGGCCGAGGGCGTCGGCGTGTGGGCGATGGAGTTCATGCACGGCCTGTGCAATTTCGGTGACCTCTACCCCTTCGGGGGAAACATGGGGGCCTTCGACGAGATGGCCTGCGCCTGCGGCACGCACCCGTCCGCCTACACGAAAGCAGCCATCGGTTGGCTGCCGTCCTCCGCGATCGCCCAACACCTTGGCCGCCAGGCCGACTACACCCTGCACTCGGTCGGCCTCGTCCAGCCGCCCCCGACCGGCCGATCGGCGGCGGTCAAGATCGGCGCGCAGGTGCCGTACCTCATGGTCGAAGCGCGCCAGCGGGTCGACCAGTTCGACGCCGACATTCCCGGTGAGGGTGTGATCGTCTACCGGATCCAGACGACCAACCCGCTCGGATGGGCGCAGGGCACGGCACCGGTCGTGCTTCTCACACCTACCCCACTCGCGACGGGACAGACGTTTACCTCGGACACCGGCATCCAGGTGCAAGTGCTCGATGCCGTGCCCGGAGGCTTCGCCGTCCGGATCAACGACCCAACGAATGCGCTCGCAATTGTTCCCGATGTCTTCGAGATGTCGCCGGCAATCGCCGCGAAACTGGTTCATGACGCCGGGCTCGTGCCAAGCTTCACCGGAGTGTCCCGCCCGGGTGCGTGGGTATCCAGCCAATCGCCGACAGCCGGCCACCTCGTGCCCGAGGGCAGCACCGTCCACATGATCCTGCGGACCGGGCCCATACCATGAGGTGACGCCGCCGGAGTGGACGATTCCTCGGGCCGAACCCGAGTTCCGGTGCAAGATGGATGGCTCGAGCCGGCGCGTGAAGTCACGCTGACGATCGGCTCAGTACCCCACTGTCGTGCCGTGCAGGTCATACTCGTCCGCACGCTCGATCTTGACGGTGGCGATCTCGCCCAGGCGCAGCGGGCGCCGGCTCGCCACATGGACGGCGCCGTCGATTTCCGGCGCGTCGCCGCGCGTGCGCCCCCTGGCGATCGTCGCGCCGACGTCGTCGATGATCACCTGCTGGCGGGTGCCGACCTTGCGCTTCAGGCGCCGGCGCGAAATCGTCTGCTGGTGCCGCATCAGGCGATGCCAGCGCTCCTCTTTCACCGCCTCGGGCACCGCGGCCGCGATGTCGTTGGCGGCTGCACCCGCGACCGGCTCGTAGCGGAAGCAGCCGACGCGATCGAGCTGCGCCTCCGCGAGCCAATCCAGCAGGAGCTGGAAGTCTTCGTCGGTCTCGCCGGGAAAGCCGACGATGAAGGTCGAGCGGATGGTCAGCTCGGGGCAGATGTCGCGCCAGCGCGCGATGCGCTCCAGGGTCTTCTCCTGCGCGGCCGGCCGCTTCATGCGGCGGAGCACGGCGGGCGCGGCGTGCTGGAACGGGACGTCGAGATAGGGCAGCACCTTGCCCGCCGCCATCAACGGGATCACGTCGTCGACGTGCGGGTAGGGATAGACGTAATGCAGCCGCACCCAGGCGCCGAGCTCGCCGAGCGCGCGGGCGAGATCGAGAAACCTGGCCCGCAGCTCGCGGCCTTTCCACTCGCTCGCCGCATATTTGAGGTCGACCCCGTAGGCGGAGGTATCCTGCGAGATGACCAGAAGCTCCTTCACGCCGGCGGCAACCAGGCGCTCGGCCTCGCGCAGCACGTCGGCGGCGGGCCGCGAGACCAGATCTCCGCGCAGCTTCGGGATGATGCAGAAGCTGCAGCGATTGTTGCAACCTTCGGAAATCTTGAGATAAGCGTAATGCCGCGGCGTGAGCTTGATCCCTTCCGGCGGAAGCAGATCGACGAACGGGTCGTGCCGCGGCGGCGCCGCGCGATGCACCGCCTCGACCACGCTTTCGTATTGCTGCGGACCGGTGACCGCGAGCACCCCGGGGTAGCGCGCGGTGATCTTCTCGGGCTCGGCGCCCATGCAGCCGGTCACGATCACCTTGCCGTTCTCGCTGAGCGCCTTGCCGATGGCCGTGAGCGATTCCGCCTGGGCGCTGTCGAGAAATCCGCAGGTGTTGACGACCACGAGGTCGGCGCCCGCGTGCGCGCGCGTGAGCTCGTAGCCCTCCGCGCGCAGACGCGTGATGATGCGCTCGCTGTCGACCAGCGCCTTGGGGCAGCCGAGCGAGACGAAACTCACCTTCGGCGCGCGCGCGGCATCGCCCGTGGGTTCTCCATTTTCCATGGCGAGGGGCTACCCGAGAGCGGCGGTGGCCGCAAGCGCCTCGGCGGCCTCGTGATGCGTGTCCGGTCGGCTTCCTGGAAGAGCGCGGGTTCGATCTGCCGGCTGAGATCGGCGGTATCGGCTTGGGCGAGCGTAGCCACAGGCACATCGCCGGTGCCGCCGCCGCTCGCTCCAGATCACGAGGAGGGGATGCGCGCCGATGCCTTCAAACCGAACGCATCCACGGAGTTCTCAGGGTAGCGCAAGCCGTTTTCGGCGGTTGCCGGCTACCGCGCTCAATGTCGGCGGCAATGATCCAACGGAACTCGTTATCCCTATCGGTCGCAAAGGTCCGTTGGGCCAATGATCAGGCCGGCGATCCCTTGCTCGACCGGGGTGCACTCTATTCCCAATCCGCCAGACGGCTGAATTGTTGGAGATCCAATGACTCTAATTCTGGGACCACGTTGCGGAGCAGGAGCTCCGGCCGACGGAATTTGGAGAACGTTAGGGTTCGGGAGGGCTGCCGGCGATTCTCCTTGTTGCTGCTGGGAGAATCCGTCCGAGGGATACAGGAACAATACCGTGGACAAGATTACGAGGGCGGTTGCCGAGTGCCTCATCTTGCTTCCCCGCGTCTTGGTGCGTTCCAACAACTGCGATCGACGAAGGTTCCCGCGTTCGACCGTGCTCGGGCGGTGCAGGCCTCCGCGGCATCGGTGCACCTTAGCTTGCGCCGGGTGACACCGCGGATGGCATCAACGTACCGTAATATTGCACCCGTGACTTCGGCAAGCCCCGTCCCGATGGGAGCGTCAGCTTTAGCGCATGTTCCGGAAAAGTGGGAACCGGTTTGCAGAACAGAACATGCGCAAAATCGAAGAATCTAGAGCGCATCACGATTTGATCCAATCGGGATGCGCTCTAGCACGAAATGCGGGTTTGCTGTTGAGCGATCATTTCAACGGCCTGCGGCGGTGCAGGGGTCTTTGACCCTCACTGCGACCCTCACGGCGATGAGCACGCAGCCCGCAGCGGTGCATTCACCGGACAGGGCTAATCTGCCAACTCGGGAATTATTGCGGCTAGCGCATGTTCCGGAAAAGTGGCAGCCGGTTTTCCGAACAGAACATGCGCAAAATCGAAGAAGCTAGAGCGCATCACGATTCGATCCAATCGGGACGCGCTCTAGCGCTCGGCTCGGCAAATGCGTCTGCTGCGGATAGTCGCCGACCCGCGCACGATCGATCGCGCGCGGGGGGGGGCCAATTACCGAGGCGGCCCGGCGGGCGCCCGCTCATGCGAGCTTGGATCGGGGACCCGCAGCGTCAGGGCTGACTGAACGCCGGCTTTATGTTGCAGAACCCTTGTGGTGGGTGTGCTTTTTGACCTGATGCGACGCCTTCGGTTTGGTGGTCGCTTTCGGGGCCTCGGCGCCCTGGGGCGGAGGTGCGTCGAAAACCATGCCGTTGAACGTCACAGGCTTCTGGTCTTGAGCGAGGGCGGGCGTAACACATACACCCAGAACAAAACTCAGGATTGCCAGGCGCTTCATGGGAGACTCCCGTTTTCGATGTATGAGGCGCATTTCGCTGAGAGTTCTGGTCAGACCGCAAGCAAAGTTCTCGTAAAATTGGGCACCAAATCCATCAACGACGGGTAAGCTCGGCGATGGATCCCGGCATCGATGAAGCGCATTTGAGTGTGCGATAACGATGGATATCTATTCCCATGTGATGCTCAACAGGCGGGGCCAATATCGTCACACGCATTGACGACGGCCTGCGGAACGCTATGCAAAGGCCTTCCCGCGGCAGTGGGGTAGCAACGGGTAGCAACGGGTAGTGAATGGGCAGCACATCAGGTTCGGTCGAGCGAGCCGAATCCAAAAGACCAATGATTACGAAGTACGGAAGGGTGGCCGAGTGGTTTAAGGCAGCGGTCTTGAAAACCGCCAGGGGGTTTACGCTCCCTCGTGGGTTCGAATCCCACCCCTTCCGCCAGTTCGTTGATTCGTCTCCTCCGCCATCGTTCGCTGACATGTCGAAAACGACCCATCAAAACAGGGTCTTTTGACACATTTTCCAGCTTGGCATGTCTTGCGCTATCCGGAGCCAAAACCGACAAACGTCGGTGCCCGATGGACCGAGGAGGAACGCAAAATTCTCCGCGCGCGCTGCTCGACGGCGCAGCAGACGAGCGAGCTCGTGACATTGCTTCCACGCTTCACGCCTGGCCAGATCAAATCCAAAGCACATCACATGGGCTTGCGAAGGGAATTTTTCGGGCAACCGTGACGTCCCGATCGACGGCCATACGGAGTTGATAGATCAGCTTCGCATCCGGGCGAAGGAGGACGGGATACCACTCGGCAACGATGACCTGCTGAATTTGCCGGGCAAATGCAAAGAAAATTGGAAGCGACAACGTAGGGTGAACCTAAAGGCGGTCGCTCGAGCGATCGAGTTTTTGGTGGCACGCTGGTGATCGATTGGCATGACCGTTAGCGCATGTTCCGGAAAAGTGAGAACCGGTTTTCCGAACAGAACATGCGCAAAATCGAAGAATTTAGAGCGCATCACGATTCGACCCGATCGGGATGCGCTCTAGCGCGGATGACTCGCACCTCGTTGTCGGCAGGCAGCAAAGCAAGCATCACTTTTCCCGCAGGAGGCCGCCAACTGAGCGGCCTCCTGCGGTGGCGACAGACCTTGGCCTGCCCCGGCGATATCGGCAGCTACTCAGGAGGCGGCGCCGTCCGTGATTGACCGCTCATATCTGTTGCGGGGCCGGTGGTCGGGGTTTGTCCGCCGATCGTGAGCATCAGTCCGAGGATGAAGAGCACAACCACGCCGCTTGCTATCCACATGATGCGCATATTCTTTTTTTCTTCGTCATCTTGGTTCGTCATTGATCCCTCCTTTTTCGGATGAACGACAGGGACCGCGAAGAGTTTCATACTTTACTCTCCCCGCTGGCTGGCCGCTGCAGAAAATCCGCGCGCCTTTGTGGGTATAGCAGCGGCGAATTGCCAAGAACCTGAACGGCACAACAATTTTAATCTTTAGGCGGACACTCCTTCCGCGTCATACGCCACCACCCCCGGAACGAGAGCGTGTCCTGTCGTCTTGGTGAATTGGGACGCTCACCGGCGTGATCTATCGCGTGTGCGGCGACGCTCGGAGCACGGACCGGCGATGTATTGTTGATGGTAACTGCGTCGGCCGAGATGCCTTCGTTTGGTCGGCCGATTTGACACGACCACCAACGGGAGTACACTTTCTTCACGCAACACAACCGCTTGGCTGGCCATGTGAAGGCGACAGAACGGCCCAACCCGGCCGGAAATGGGGATGGGAATGAGCGCATTGATGCTCGTTGCCGTTCCTCTGGCCTTACTGGCAATCATATACCTCCTTTGTTTTGTCGGATGCGGGTTTTCGGGCCACGGCGTGGACCCGCCGCCTCCTCTATTCACGGAATACACTTCCAGCATTCTCGCTGAGCCGACACTTATCGCCTACTGGCCGCTGGGCGAGCCGGCAGGAGCAACCACCGCGGTTGACCTCAAGGGCGGACGCAACGGAGCCTATCTGAGCCAGGTGTTCCCTGACGATCCGGCAATCGGCTCAGCTTCTGCGCCCGGGACGCTTCTGCTCGGACAGCCCGGCATCGTTCCCGGCGATTCCTTGCCTCCCTTTGACGACCCCGATGCCCGAACGACCTGCATCGAGGTCAACGGCGGGTATGTCAGCGTTCCGTACGATCCGGCATTGAACCCGACCAAGGCCGACGGGTTCACGCTCGAAGCCTGGGTTCGTGTGGGGTGGAGTGCGACCGACCAAGCAGCCGAAAGAACCATCATGACGGCGCTCGACCAGGTCGGCGGCTTGCGGGGCTTTTGGTTGCTGGCGAGCGGAAACAACACCTGGCAGGCTCTCATCGGAAATGGTCCAGGCCCGACCTTCGTAAACGGCCCCGACATTTTGTTGGATACGACCAATCACATCGTCCTGACCTACGACGGCGCCCTTGTCAGACTCTTTGTCAACGGGGACCAGCACGCCTCGGTGGTGACCGACTATGTGCCCAGCGATCAAAGCAGGCTGTTCATCGGGGCTGGCGCGCCCCATCTTCCGGACCCGCGCTTCCCCTGGGTCGGCAACATTCAATGCGTCGCCTTGTACAAGGGCGCGCTTACGACCGAGCAAGTGGTCAAGCATGCCCGTCACGGAAACGGGGGCGGGGATTAGCCTAAGTTTCGACCAACCGCGGAGGATGCCGCCATGCCTTCCACCGACGATTTCTTCAAACAGCTCCGGGACGCCAACGATCGGCTGGAAGCGATCAAGGGACGTCTTCTCGACATCAACGCCACGCTGACGAACGGGTTCGGTGAATTGGTCACGCTCGGCCAATATACCAACCTCGCGCTTTTCCAGAACGCCAAGCAGAACGACACCATCATCTGCATCCTGGAGCACATCTCCAAGAATACCTGCGAGCTGCTCAATCAGTCCGTGATCCAAACCAAACTGCAGACGGACATGCAAGAAGACCTCGATCGCATCGAGGCCATGTACGAGACTGTTCACGCCGATGCGGCGCTCGAACGCGAGCGGCTCAAAGCGTTGAAACTGCAAATCGAGAAGTGCTGTCCGCCGCCGAAGCCTGAGGCACCGTGCAAGTATGCGCCGTGTCCGGCACCCAAGCCCATCGGCGAGCCGCCCAAGATACCTCCAGTCATAACGTGATATATGCTCGATGGCGGGTATGCCGGCGTGCGTGTGGTGATCTCAGATCACGCTGAGCTTGCGTCGCACGAAGCGACAACGGACGGCGCTTCCTTAGCGCATGTTCCGGAAAAGTGGGAACCGGTTTTCCGAACAGAACATGCGCAAAATCGAAGAATCTAGAGCGCGTCACGATTCGACCCAATCGGGATGCGCTCTAGCTTGCTCGGCCTGATCCGTCTGCCGCTCGGACGGTATGCTCTGCAGGCGAAATGCAATCCGGTGGGCGCGGTCAAGCGTCGCGCTTGCCGTTCCTAGGTCGGGTCTGCTGATGTTGTTGCGCCACGGGACAGTTCGGCACGACGCGGACTGCCCGCCGATAAGCGGCTGGGAGCCAACGCGCAGGAAGCCATGAAGACGCTTTCGAAACAGGAAATCACCGCAACCGCAAAGCGCGACCCTGCACGGCGGCGGGTCGGCAGGCGGCAAGATGAAGGGGAAGTCCGATGACACGCATTGTGCTGGCGGCCCTCGTGCTGCTGAGTTGCGCATCGTTCGCAACCGAGCTTTTCGCTCAGGCCACTCAGACCGTGACTCCTGTGCCCATCATACCGCCGTCCTTGAATACGACGACCCTCACATGTCAGATCAATTGCGACACGCAGGCAATGAACTGTCAGAATTCCTGCGTTCCGACCACCGCTGCGGTAGCGAACACTGCCTTGCCAGCGGGCATCAGCGGGTCTTGCAATCTCGGCTGCTCCACTCAGCAGCTGGTTTGCAAACAGCGGTGCTGAAGATGCCATCTCGGCCGACGCGGACTTGGCTCAAGTGTAAGAACCCGACTTGCGCCGCGGGGCAGGCGTGAGCCGGAGGAGGGCTGGGGGCGTTGCGCGGTCCACCACGTCGAGCCGATACGTCGAGCCGATCGAGGGGGCGCGCGCCAACTCTGCGAGCTTTCTCACGTTGACGCTGGGGCGAGGCGGCCAGCCACCACGGCTGCGAAGGCATCGTCTCGAAGCGGCTCGGCTCGCGTTGCCGTTCCGGCCCGGCGGGCACACTCGCTCACCGCCGTCGGCCCCCAGCTCTGTGAACCGGCTCACCCCACCCGCGACATTTCGTGATGGCCGTCACAGCGGCGCCGAGAGCGTTGAGCCAGTGTGGCCGCACCAGCGATGGGATGGGTCCGTTCGCCGGCTTGATGGAGAGGATCATGGGCAAGACCAGCGCGCGCAATTCCGAAGCCAACCCCGAAGTCCGCGAACTTAGGGACGATGAACTCGATCTCGTGAGCGGCGGCAAGCAAAAGCCGGATGGCACCGCTGCGGGTAATGTGGCTGCCAAATGGAACCTCGCTCAAGGTGCCGCCGCGTGATCGGCGAACGGAGGGCTATCATGACCACTAAAACTGACGAGCTGCGGGACGACGAGCTGGATGGGGTGACCGGCGGTCTCGTCGTGATCGCGATACTCGCCATCTTGATCGGTCCGTTGCTGCCCGCAGTTAATCCTCCTCCCAAGGCGTCTTGATCCGGGCGCTGCCGCGGCCCTTCAGCCGCGACGAACTGATCGCGGCGAACGGAGCGGATTCCCGTTGCCGCGACCTGCTCGACAAACCGGCCATGCCGGGGTGTGCCCAGGCCCGCCAGCTAAATCTCCGAAGCTGGCGGCCTCTTGCTGCATTTCTGCCGGCTGACCGAGCCTGGCAGCGAGCGCCCTGCTGAGGTGGCCCCGGTTGTCTGAACAGATTTTCCGCCTCGATAAGTGGAGCCTCTGCCGGGGTTAGGCTGCCAAGCGGACGGGCAGCTGGGTGAAGTAGGCTTGATCGGGTGTCGTGCCGTGAAGGCTCGAATGCGGTCGGCGGCCGTTGTAGAAGTCCAGGTAGCGGCCGATCGAAGCGCGGGCCTCGCTGACGCTGTCGTAGGCTCGCAGGTACACCTCCTCGTATTTGACGCTGCGCCACAGCCGTTCGACGAACACGTTGTCCCGCCAGGCGCCCTTGCCGTCCATGCTGATCGTAATGCCGTTGCTGGCGAGTGCACTGGTGAAGGCCGCGCCCGTGAACTGCGAGCCCTGGTCCGTGTTGAAGATGTCCGGCTTGCCGTGATGCGCCAGAGCATCCTTCAGCGTCTCGACGCAGAACGCCGCTTCCATTGTGATCGACAGCCGCCACGCCAGCACGCGGCGGCTGAACCAGTCAAGCACCACGGCCAGATACACGAAGCCGCGCGCCATCGGGATGTAGGTGATGTCCATCGCCCACACCTGGTTCGGCCGCGTGATCTCCATCCCGCGCAGCAGGTACGGGTAGATCTTGTGGCCCGGCTCAGGCTTGGTCGTGCGTGGACGCCGATAGAGCGTTTCTATCCCCATTCGCCGCATCAGCGTCTTGACATGCCGACGGCCGATCTTGCACCCCTCGGCAGCCAGCAGGCCTCGCAACATCCGCGAACCGGCGAAGGGGAACTCCAGATGCAGCCGGTCGAGACGCCGCATGATCGCAAGGTCGGCGTCCGGCACCGGCCGCGGCAGGTAGTAGACGCTGCCACGGCTGATGCGCAGGACTTCTGCCTGCCGGGTGATTGGCAGATCGTGCTCACGGTCGATCATCGCTTTGCGCTCAGCAATCCCGCCTTGGTGAGCGCGCCCTCTAAAAAATCGTTCTCCAGCGTCAACTCGCCGATCTTGGCGTGCAGCAACTTCACATCCACAGCTGGTGGCGCGGCTCCATTGCCGCCGCCGGGACCGAACACATCGGCAGCCCCGCCCTCGAGCTGCGCCTTCCACGATGTGATCTGATTGGGGTGGACGTCGAACTGCTCCGCAAGTTGAGCCAATGTTCGATCGCCCTTGATGGCGGCAAGAGCCACCTTCGCCTTGAAGGCCGGCGTGTGGTGCCGGCGCGCTCGTCTCGTCATGGTCGCTCCTGATTCGCAGGCTACAGCGTGCCTGCCGTCAGGCAGAAACTCCACTTATCGTCCTGTGCAGATTTGCGGGACCGGCTCTCTGTACTCCAACCCGAGCGCGAGTAGCGCATGTGCGACGCCGGGGGCAGAGCACGCGATAGCGAGCTGCGCAGACCGATTAGCCATCTGCCTGTAATCGTCAGGGGTCGGCATCGTCCGTCCTCCACGACAAATGGCCCACCTGGTGGATTGGGCCGCAAGCTCAATCTCCCGCCAACCTGGCGGCAGGTCCTTGGGGCAGACCTGAATTGTTCTGAATTGAGGTTGCTGCTGTTGGCCCAAGCGGGCGAGAGTCCGGATCGGATCAAACCCGGTAAAGCTTAGAATGAGCAAATGTTTTTCGGGGTGTCCCCAATTGCGGACATGACTGCGCCCTTTATGAGTGCACGCCCTTGGCAGACGACGTTGAGCAGATCGACCGCGACAGGCTTAGTCATTCCGACAAGCAGCGCCGGTGAAATGTGTCCTGACACGCTGCTTTGTGCACTCCGAACTCCATCGGCGCGAACGCTGTTTGGGCGGCGCCGCAGCTTGTCGCAACTGGGGGCAACGCCGACGCAACTGCTATTTCTCCTGAATTCGACGCAGATATTCGATCACCGACAGAATGCGGTTTCCGATGACGTCCTCTGGATCGCAGGAGAGGTCAAGATGTGACTCATAACGGTCAGGCTGCTTGTAAACTTTACGCTTGTTTTTAGTTGGCGAAATCCGTGAGGGTGTGTGTCGACAACCCCAAATTGGCATCTCACGAGTGCCGTGCGACCCAGTCGCATTCCGTCCGTCGATTGCCTCATAAACAGCGCTCACGGGAAACACGCCGTTGTTCTTCTTGGCGAAGGTGGTCAAATCGGCTGGTTTTGTCCTGAGCTTAGTGCTGAGCGCACCGTTCCCCTTTCCGTCGGTGCCGTGGCATGGCGCGCAGTTCAACAGATATTCCGTTTTGCCCGCATCAAGGTCTTCCGCCCATCCCGAGGCATCCAAACCGATTGCCGCACTGGCGACCATCAGCCACTTCGCAGCTCTTTGCATGACCCCTTCCGCCAAGGTGGTTCGATTGCTCAATGACCCTACCAAATTGGCGATCACGGATGAAGTTGCGCTGCCAGCGGACCATCGCCGACCATACCCCCCGGGTCGTCGAAGGGCGTGACGGCAGGCCGTGTGCTGTTCGCGGCGTAGATGCCGGGGCCCTTGTACGCGGTGTTGAGCCCCGTGTAGGTAACGTCGAGGCCGATGTCGAGGCGCGGGACCGGGTTCCACTGCGTGCGCGAGCCGACCTGGTAGAAGCTGTAGTCGGGGCTGCAGTTGTTGCCGGCAAGGGGTCGCTTGCGACGACAGCAGCGCGTCGTTGGACCGCATCCGCTATCGCAGCTAAGACGCCAGGGTGTGCCACCCCCGGTCGCTCGGCTTTCGCCAGGCCCTCAAAGCGTCAAGACAGCGCCGCCAGAATAATGACCAAGGCGGCACTTGCGCTATCAATGCGCTGAGGCGTTCCGCTTCTCGTTGCCAATGATCTCGGCTCTGCATGATCCGGTTGACGGACGCAGAGAGGAACTCCTTTGTGCTGCACGCTTCCTCTTCCATCGCACGCAGTTGTTCCACCTCGATGCGCAATAAGTTTATTTCAATGAGCAACAGCTTCAGTTCCCGCCGCATTACCGGTATCGGGTCGGGCGCGTCCCACGGCTGGGGCGCCGGAAATGTGGCCACGAAGGGATGAATGTTCGCAGCAGCGGACTGATTCGACATGCGCAATAGCGTGTCGAAGCATGGTTTCCAGACGGTTAATGCCAACCGCTTCCTCTGCTCCTTCGACCTCATCGAGTTGAACGGCGAAGGCCGCGCTTGCGTCCGTGCTGGCCAAAAACGGTACGAACGCCGACCAAAAAATGCTCGAGAACATGAAGAACGTCAGCATCGTTCTGTTCACTATCGAGCGGTATGGCGCGGGTGCCATCGCCTGGCTAGGCCGGTGGGGAGGATTCGCAATGAAAGCTCTGACAAAAATCTATGGCTGGTGAGCGGATTTTGCTTCACGATTGCTGCAATCTTCGGCCTCGTTTGCAAAGTTGCAACGGGACGCCGCCGGCGTTCGCCAGCGTTCGCGCCGTACCGAAGAGCCCGCTCGCCTCGTTCAGCCTCCACCTCAGGCCGCGCCTGCGGACGGAGCCGGTCGCCGTGCCGGTCACGTTCCGCTGTTCATCGGTACGGCGCTCAACCGTTCATGACGCAGGGGTGCCCCATCGGCCGTTCCTGATCGAGGCGCGTATTTTCGGATCCGACCAGGCTCGCACCATCGCCTCGCTGTTTCGGCGGCGCCGCTCGGCAAGTGGTACATCGGGGACGCCGAGACGCTTGGCCTTGCCGATCACGGCGTTTTTGCTGCATCCAAGCTCTTCTGCAATGTCCCGCGTGCTCTTCTTCTGCACCCAGAGAGATTTCAACCGACGGGCGCGCGCCTTGGTCCAGAACGAATTCGTGCTCACCCTGCCTCCGCTGAATTCGATTTTCCGGATCACCTGCGTCGCCGCAACTCCTGCAGCATGATCCCGAAAAGTGGATACCGGATTTCGGAAAAGATCATGCTCCAACAATAGGCTAGAGCGGGATGACGATTCGAAGAAAAGTCATCCCGGACCGCCACCATCCGGGAGGCTGAGCGAGGATCGAGAGCGGGACCGGCAAGCCGTCCCGCCGAGGCCGCCCGTCATCCCGTCGGCAGGTCAGAGGCCGGCACGCGGCGCAGCCGGACCGATCTGCAGCTCCCGATCGGCGAAGGGCCTACTGCCGCGGAACCGACCCCCTGGTTCCCCGCATGAAGGCCTGGATCTCCTCCAGGGTGAGGCGGCCATCTTTGTTGGCGTCCATTCCCTTGAAGATCCGCTCGTGAGCCGCCTGAAACTCCTGCAAGGAGATGGTCCCGTCACCATCGCTGTCCATCAGACTGAAAATCATCCGCATCATCATGCCGGACCCCATGCTCCCGGGGCCCATCATACCTCCGCGGCCCATCATGCCGTGGCCCATCATGCCTCCTTGCCCCATCATGCCAGGACCCATCATGCCAGGGCCGCCGTGGCCCGTGGGCTGCTGTTGCGTCTGTTGCTGCTCCGGCTGCTGCGTCATCGGCCCCTGCTGGGCACTCGCAGCCATAGTGCCACACGCCAGAATGAAAGCAGACGTCGTGAGTAGCAAAGCGTGCTTTTGCATTTTGACTCTCCTCAGAGACGCACCCCGTCGATTTAACCCCGCAGACGCGATATTGATCCTTCGCCCCCATGCGGTCTTCCGCGCGTGCGGACAATGGCGAAGCGGTCCCGCTTCCGCTGTGCGTCTCGGATCGACGTATCGCCGATCTTGCCTGGGAGAAGATGCCTTATCTATCTGCTTGGCAGCAAATGTTTCTTCGCCCAGAGGACCCGATGTTGTCCCGCGTAAACGCTATGGCGTCACCTTCGCACATACCATGACCAGCGGGCTGGTGGCCGCGCCCCTTGGGCAAGTGACGGTTCTTTCGTTGACAAGGGTGATCGGACTTCGGCGCGGACCACAATATGCGATCACAAGCACCTCGTTCTGATTGCACTCCCCTCTGCAGGCTGCTGCTTCGCAGCTGGAACGCGTAGCCCGAACCGTGCCCTCAGCGGCGGGTGACGCCGCAGCAGCCGGCGGTCCGGCGGGACCTTGCGTGCCCTGAGGACCGGGCGGTCCCGGCGGGCCAGGCGGGCCAGGCGGGCCCGCAGGACCGGGCTCGCCCTTCTCACCCGCCGGCCCGGCCGGGCCGGGGTCCCCTTTTGGGGCCTCTCCGCAGCTTGCTACGCAAACGGAAACCGCGATCGCAACTGCAATATTTCTCACATTCATGCATGCACCTTCGCGCTCGAATGTCCGGGCATAGAATGTGAGGTTTTGAGCGCCCCGACAAGGCATGGAGGTCGGCGGCCCAGCCGGTCACCAGCAGCATCTCGTGCACGGCCGAGCTGCGTTCAGGCTCGGGGCCGTAGGCCCGTTGTGAGTGGAGCGCGCCCGGATGGTCCTGCTCAGCCCGGATGGTCCGCCTGAGGCTGCTCGCTCCCTCAGGCTCCGCCTGAAGCCGGGCGCGCGGACGGGGCCGGTCGCCCTGCCGGCGACCGACCCCGCCAGTACGAACGCAGGCTCGCCCCGATCGACGCCATGAGCCAGGCGGCGCCGGCGGAAAACGGACCGATCAGGATGAGATTGTAGCGCGTGTAGTGGCTGGCGATCGCGGCATGCAGGCCGAGCATCACCAGGGCGGGCGCCGCGTAAAGCAGGAACAGCGGCTTTGACCGGCGAAGCGCCGTGACGCAGGTCACCGCGAAGATCGGGACGAGCAGGAGGCTCAACCATCCGCCCACCCACATTCCGCACCAGGCCAGCGGCACGCTGACCAGGATGTAGCGCCACCAGTTGTCCTTCATTTCCGCGCGGATGAGCTTGCCGATGACCGAGTTGAGCTTCTTGTGCGCGTCGACGAGCGCCCAGCGCTGATCACTGCCGATCTGATAGAAGCTGCCGGGCAGGTCGTACTGGAAACGCGCCATGGCATCCGCCCCGAACGCGTGCGGCACGACGCGCGGGCCGATTTCGGGGAGGCAGAAGGGGAAGGCCAGAAAAAACTCGCGCTCGGTCATCCGGTCGAACGCGAAGCGCTCGATGAGCGCGGCCGAGCCGTATTCCTCGGTCAAGGCGAATTTTCCGACCGAGATCGCATTGCGAGCGGCCCAGGGAAGCACGACCGCGAGGAAGGCCGCGCCGAAGGCGAGCGCGCCGATCGCGGCCCCGGCCCGGCGCGGGCGGATGACGAAGCGCGCATTGAGAAAGATCAGCGCCGGCATGACGAGCGCCGTCACCAGAAACGAGAAGCGCGCCAGGCAGAGCAAGCCGAGCCCAAACCCGGCCATGGCGAAGTATCGGTGCTTCGCCGTGGTCCAGCCCATGACCATCGCCAGCATCGCGAGGCTGTAGAGCGAAAACGTCACGCTCTCGGTCATCAGGAACGAGAACACGTCCGCCTCCGCCAGCAAGGCGCCGGTCGCCAGCGCGCCGGCGAGCCAGAAAACCATGCCGCGCGCAAACATGACCTCGGCGGCGCGAGCGATCGCCAGGACGCCGAGCGCCAGCAATAGCGCGTGAATGACATGCATGGGCCGCACGTGGGTCTCGCAGTCCGTCCCGGGCCGCGTGCCGCGATAGGCCTCGACGCCGCAATCGACCGTGCTGGCGAAACGGCCGTCGAGCTTGGTCACGCCGGCGATGAGCCAGGGATAGAGCGGGCCGAAGAACATGCCCGGCGGCGGCGCGCCGGTGCCGTCCATCTCGGCGAGCACGCCGTTGCTGAAGACCCCGTAATGATCGAGGTCGTAGGCGACGGACAGGTAGTAGGCCTGGTCGAAGTCGCTCAGCCCTTTGGGCGGCCGCGTCAGGATCGCCGCCGCCAGAGCCGCAATCACGAGAAGCCCGAAAGCGGTGCGCGCGCCGATGTCGAAAAGCTTTTGCATCGATGCAGGACCTCAACTCCCGACCGTCGGCAAGATCGAGTTGCCGCCATAAGCAGCGGGCGTCATCACAATTCTCTCCGTCCCGGTTTCCGCGGTTTTTTCGCGATCATCGCAGATGCCGAATTGGCCGACCGCCGCAGGAGCCAAACATCGAATGCGTCCGAGAGCTCCTCTCCGAATCTTCCAGCGACCTCGATTGCCGCGCTCACGTGTCGTGTGTCGACGGGTGAAACAGATGCTGTGCCGGATACCGAGATGAGATCAGCCGCTGGTCGTGGGAATAGCCGATGAACTGCTCGAGGTTCTTGCGATTGGCCTTGAAGCCGTTGGGCCACGGGTCGGCGCCGAAGTCGCTCCTCTGCTGCTCGTACAGCATGCGTGCATCGACCAGGAGCGAATAGTTGGAGTCTTCGTAATAGGCGAGCGCCAGCTGCTTCGCCTGCTCGAACGTCCGCAGCAGCTCACGCGGCAATTCTGGAAACTTCTCGGCCAGCTCGCGCTTGACCACGACGACGTGCATGATCGGGAAGAATCCGTAGGTCTTGAAGTAGCGGATCTCCTCGGCGTGGAAGTCGGGAAACAGCCGGCGATAGCGGTCGGGGCGGGCCAGCATCGACTGGCGCGGCTGCGGCGAGATCAGCGCGTCGGCCTCGCCCTCGCACAGCATCATGCCCATGTCCTTGCCCGCCGGCATGACTTCGACCTTGACGTCGCCGCCAAGCTCGACCGGCATCAACTCCGGCCGCATGCAAATCCAATGGATGTTCTCCCAGGGGACGCCGTAGTCGAGCTTGAGGTCGCCTTTGCCGAGCACCGAAAGCGTCGTCTGGAACGCATGCAGCCCGACCCTGCGTCCGATCAGGTCCTTCGGCGTCGCGATGCCGGCTTTGGCGTTGACGTATATCTGGCCGGCGCTGAAGAAACGGCGCGGAAACGCCGGCACCCCGACGAGCGGCAGGTTCGAGTTGCGCGCAACCGCCATGACGAACGACGACAACGACATCTCCGCGATGTCGAACGCGAGATCGTTCATCATTCGCTCGTGGCGATCGGTGCCGTCGCGGTAGACCGAACTTTCGCCGACTTCGAGCGGCTTGAGCGTGATGCCTTTCGGCGGCTCGACCGTGCCGTTGAAGAATGGAACATGACGGTCGTAGCGGTTGATCGCGATGGTGAGTTCCATGCCGGGCGCCCGAGATTTTGAAATCGTGAGAGCAAATATTAGCGCATGTTCCGGCGAAGTGGGTACCGGTTCGCCGCCAAGAACATGCGCCACTGAACAATTCTAGAACGTGTCCCGATTCCGAAGGAACGGGGCACGCTCTAGCAGGCTGCTGAAAAACTCTCTCGACGGCAAGAGCTGATCGTGATTCCGTTGTATTGGACCACGGCGGGGTGATTTGCGATGCGCGGCGAGCAACGAGGATCAGAGGGGCTGTTTTCGTATATCCGGCTGGAGGAGCGGGTCGCACCGGACCACCCATTGAGGGCGATCCTGGTTCTGGTGAATGAGGTGCTTGCGGCGCTGTCGGATCGGTTTGACGAACTCTATTCGCATATGGGGCGGCCTTCGATTCCGCCGGAATATCTTCTGCGGGCCACACTGCTGCAGGCATTCTTCACCGTGCGCTCAGAACGGCAGTTGATGGAACAAATCAACTACAATCTTCTGTTTCGCTGGTTTGTCGGTCTGTCGATCGACGACGCCGTTTGGGACGCTACGGTCTTTACGAAGAACCGTGACCGGCTGCTGGAGGCCGATGTGGCGCGTGAATTCTTGTCCAGCTTGCTGTCGCTGCCGAAGGTGAAGCGGCTTCTATCGAGCGATCACTTCTCGGTGGACGGAACGCTGCTGAAGGCTTGGGCCTCGATGAAGAGCTTTCGGCCGAAGGACGGGAGTGGCGGTCCGTCCACGGGCGGCCGCAATGGCGAGCGTAACTTCCACCGTGAGAAACGATCGAATAAGACCCACGAGAGCACGACAGATCCTGATGCCAAGCTCTACCGCAAGGGTGACGGCCAGGAGAGTCGGCTGTGCTACATGGGCCATGTCCTGATGGAAAACCGCAACGGTCTGGCAGTTGCTGGCGACGTGACGCAAGCGACCGGCACAGCCGAGCGCGAGGCAGCCCTCACCCTCATCGACAATCATCGACCTGCCGAGCAGCGGATCACGCTCGGCGCCGACAAAGCCTACGACGTGGTCGAGTTTGTCGAAGCGCTGCGTGAACGCGAAGTGACGCCCCACATCGCGATCAACGGTCACGTCACCAAGACGGGCAAGATCCGCAGGACGGCAGTGGACGGTCGCATCACCCGACATCCCGGCTACGCGATCAGCCAGGTCATCCGCAAACGTATCGAAGAAATCTTCGGCTGGACCAAGCCGATTGGAGGATTGGCACAGGTCAAAGTTCGCGGGCTTGCCAAGGTGCAAGCCGTCTTCATCTTCGCAATCCTGGCCTACAATCTCGTGCGGATACCCAAGCTTCTGGAGGCCACATGCGGCGCGGCGCCAAGAGCGCGCTGATCGGCAAGTGGCGGATCATCGAGATGGAGCTCTGGGACAGTGATTACTTGGATATGGTTGAGCCCGACTACATCCAGTTCCAAGCTAACGAGCTCGGTGAGTTCAAGTTCGGATGCGTGATCAGCGGTCTCGATTGCACCCTCTTTGCCGCTGCCGCCGACTTCACTTGGCAAGGCTCCGACGAGATGGACCCGGTCTCCGGAGATGGATGGGCCGAACTCGACGACGATGGTACGATCAACGGCGAAATCAGCTTCCATCTCGGCGACGAATTAGCCTTCAAAGCTCGCAAATGGTGACTTCTTCAGCAGCCTGCTAGAGCGAAATCGCGATCGATCTGAAACGATTTCGCTCGCATGCGACGCGGATTGTTTAAGGGTTGCCTGCGAGCGTCGGCGGAACGACGCAATCCAAGCGCAAGGCGACGGTGTCCTGAGCTATTCCATGTCCTTGCTCAGAACCGAGATATCCGAGCCGTCGCGATAGCCGGGATGCCGCCAACCGTGCTCGTCATAATCCGCCATGCACCGCTCGGCCAGTGCCTCCATCTCCTTGAGCGCGCCTGAGGCCTGCGCCTGCTGCAGCGGGAATATGCGCACCAGCTCGTGGCTTCCAGAGTAGTTCATCTCGTAGAGCTCATGGCGCGCCCCGAATTCCGTGCCGACGGCGTCCCAAAGCAGTTTCATGGTCTTGATGCGCTCCTTGTAGTCGATGCCGCTCGAGCCGCGCACGTAGCGTGCGAGATACTTGTCGATCTCCGGATTCCTGAAGTCGCGCGCATGGGAGGGCAGGTAGATGAGGCCTGACGCGATCACCTTTTCGACGATTGCGCGCACCGCCGGATAGGCTTCGGTCATGAACAGGCGATAGGTGCTTGACGCCCTGGCGTTCGGCAGCACGGCCCCGTTGACCCAGGGTTCGGGGTTGAATGCCATGGCGTCGGAGAGCGACCAGAACAGGTTCCTCCAGCCGACCACCTCGCCGATCTGCGCCTGCACGCCGCGGAACGTCTCCACCCCGGTCGCGCGCGCCGCCTTGGAGAGCAGACCCACGATGAAATCGAGCTTCACCGCAAGCCGGGTGCAGCCCTGCAGGGTGAAGCCGTTGAAGAACCCCGAGCGCGGATAGAAGCTCTTGAGGCGCTCCACGTCGCGATGAATGAAGACGTTCTCCCACGGAATGAACGCATTATCGAACACGAAGATGGCGTCGTTCTCGTCGAAGCGCGAGGTGAGCGGATAATCCCAGGGCGAGCCGGTCGCGGCGGCGGCGAACTCGTAGGACGGCCGGCAGATGAGCTTGATGCCGGGCGTGTTCATCGGCGCGATGAACATCACCACCATGCTCGGATCGGTAATCTCCTGGCCCATGTTTTGACCAAGAAAGTTGTAGTGGGTGAGCGCCGAATTGGTGGCCACCACCTTGGCACCCGAGACGAAGATGCCGGCGTCGGTTTCCTTTTGGATGGTGATGTAAACGTCCTTGACCTGCTCGACCGGCTTGTTGCGGTCGATCGGCGGATTGACGAGGGCGTGGTTGAGATAGAGCACCGCTTCCTGCGCTCTGTTGTGCCAGGCGCGCGCGTTGTCGGCGAACTTTCCGTAGAATTCGGCATTGGCGCCGAGCGTATTGAGGAAAGCCGCTTTGTAGTCGGGGCTGCGGCCGATCCAGCCGTAACTGAGGCGGGCCCAAGCCGCGATCGCATCGCGCTGCGCGATGACGTCCTCGCGCGAGCGTGCAGCCTTGAAGAACTTGTGCGTGTAGCCGCCGGAGCCGGTATCGGTCTTCGCGGTCAGCACCCCGGTCTTGTCGTCATGCAAAGCATCGTAGAGCTGGGCGATGGACGCGGCCGAATTGCGGAACGCCGCGTGCGTCGTGACATCCTTGACCCGCTCGCCGTAGATGTAGACCTCGCGCCCGTCGCGCAGCGACTCGATGTACTCGGCGCCGGTGAAAGGGCGCTTCTTGCCTTCGAGAATGGCTTCGGGATGCTGCGGCATGACGATGCTAGATCTCTGTTCTGGATTTTCAGCCAATCATAACCAGCTGCGCGCGGCGGGTCTAACGACGAAGACCGTGCTTCGGTCGGCGCCGGTTGCCCGCTCATCGCCGCACCGACAGACCTGTTCGACGGGATGCGGACGCGGCGACGAGCACGCGCGTGCGGCGATTTTGGCGCGGTGGTGCCCTGCTGTCACTCGCTTCCTTCGACGCCGGCTTGCCTCACGACACCGCCCCAACGCGCGATCTCCGATTTGACGAAGCCTTGCAGCTCGTTCACCGACCGGCTGTCCATCGGAAGCATGCTGATCTTGACGATCCGCTCCCGGACTTCGGGCAGCGCGAGAATGGCCGTCAACTCGTCGTGCAGTTTCTGCACGATGGGCGAAGGCGTCTTGCCCGTCACGGCGACCATGAACCAAGCGGCCACGTCGAAGCCGGGAACCCCCGCATCTTATCAATGATCGCATGGTCGTCCCTCTGCGCCGCCCGGAACCGATCTTCTCCCCCTCCGGATTGCCGGTCAAATGCCGCCGTCGCGCGGCATACGTGCAGACCATGCCGTGCGTCGCGGCTCTGCGCCATCGCTGCGTCGCGGGCTTATGATGCGAACAGACCGAGGCAGTGCAATCAACCCGCTGATTGCCTGCGCTTGGCGATGTAAAGCGCGAACCAATAGAGCGCGCCCGTTCCGAACAGGAGCACGCCACAGAGGGACCACAGGTCCCAGCCGCCCGATGTGAGCGCCGGCAGCGCGCTGAGCGCGAACAGCGCCAGCGAGGCGAACCCGAGGAAAAGGATGTAGCCGCGCGAGAACACCGCGAGCTGCGTTTTGAACGCCTCGCCCCGGGTTATCCGTTGCGTCGTTGGTTCGAGCCCGGCAACGATGGGCCGGACCGCGCGGTAAAGATACGCATTGGAGACGAATCCGATCACGACTTCGACGAGCACGGTTGCGGCGAGCATCGCGACGGAGCGCTGCTCATCGAGTCCCGACGGTATCAGGGGAACTCCCGCCACGACGACCGCGAGAATCGCAAAGAACAGAAAGCGCCACATCCGACGATGGCGGCCGGTGATCTCGGACTTCTGTTTCTCGTTCAGCAGATAGTAGCGGCCCGAGCCAAAGAGCCAGGGATTCGGAGCGCGGTAGACCCAGCCGTCCGGCACGCGCTTGAACGACATTTCCTCCATTCCATTGAATGGAAACCACCAGCGGCTGCTCACGTTCGGCCTCCTTGCGGCGGAAGGGGCGGCGATCCGGCTTCCCCAAGACGCCGTCAGCACGGTTGGACTGATCGTCCACGTCGTGCCGCGAAAGCTTTCCGTCCCGCTGTGACGGCGATCACAAACTATCGATTTTTGGGCTCGCCCGTCGCGCGAGGTCGGCTCGGATGACGTTACATCTCCGAGCCGGGCATCCGAGTCGTGTCGGGCATCTCCGGCCCGGACTCGGTTGCTGCGTGGCCCGGCCAGCGCCGGGCGATCGCTTTCTCGAAGGGTCCGCCAACAGCCGGAATGACGAGAACGAGCGAGGCGCCCGGCACGACGATCTGCCACTCGGCGACGGCGCAGGCCGCGCCGATCCACGCCGTCACCCAGACGGAAGCGCCGTGGTCAGCCCATGGATGTGACGACTCCTGGTGTTTCGGAGGGGGAATTGGCGACACCCACGCGCGAGTGATAGGCAATGCCGTTCGCCAATTCCCTCAATACGGTCCGCCGAACTTGTAGGCCAAGCCCACCGTCGCGATGTGCGTGTCCACCGACAGGTTATAGCGCGACGTATCCGCCCCGAGCGGCACGCCCGGGGCTTGAAAACCCAGGACGCCGTTCAACTTGTCGAATTGCGCGTAGCGGTACTCCGCGCGCAGCAGCCAGCTTCCCAACATCGTTTCGACTCCGCCGCCCACGGTCCAGCCCGTGAGCGTCTTGCTGTTCGATTGCGTATCGAAGGGAGCGCCTGGGGCATTCGTGCAAGCCGGGTCGGCGAGGCTATGCTGACAGGTTCCCGACGTCTCGATGCTCTGCCAGGCGGCCCCGCCGGTGCCGTAGAGCAGCAGGGCCGGCGTCAGGAGAAAGCCGAGCCGCGCGCGTGCGCTCGCGTCCCACCGCATCCGCACCGACGCGACATCGACGCCGGGCCCCGGCGCTCCGGGGAAGCATCCAATGGCGCAGCCGGGGATACCCGCCGCCGTCGCGGTATCATCCGCCCATGCGAGGTCGGCCTCGACCCCCACCACCCAGTTGGCGATCTGCCAATTGTAACCCGCATATCCCCCGGCCCTGAATCCCGAAGGACGATAGTTTCTCGGCGAGGACGCATCGACGATCAGCGGAGGATTGGGCGGGTCCGACGTGCTGGTCGTGGTCCAGGTGGTGTCCGCCCATTTGCCGCCCAGCGCCAAACCGACATAGGGGCCGCTCCAAGTGCTGACGGCCGGCGGCGGCGCGATCGGTGCCTTGAGCGGCATGTCGGCTGCCGGCGCCGACCCGGTGCCGGCGAGCGCAACGAAAGCTACGCTTGCGAAAAGCAGTTTTCTCATCACCATCCCCCGACACGGGCCCCCACGAACAACTTAGGAGTCCAAGTTAGCAGCCCCAGCCGGACTTAGTGTGACGCGTCGGCCACAGCAGGTGCCAAACGCGTGTGGCCGTCCGGTTGGTGGGCCGTCGGCGGCGCTCGGCTCTCGTGCGGGCACGGATACGCAAGCGCGCGCCGCTCGGTGAAGCGTCGCGCGCCCCGGTTACCGCGTCTGCCCCAAGGCGGCGGCCCGCAGCGGAGCTCATCAACTCGCCAATCAAGCGCGATGCCGCCGCACTCCGCCGTGCGCAACGTTAGGCCGTGAGTACCGCCGCAGTTCGAATTTTCGCATAACGGACCGCGGTCAACGCAGGATCATGACCCAGTCGGCGATCCGCTCCTTGCCGGCGAGGTGATAGCCGACATTGATCCTCGCGCCGGGCTTGAGGTCGGACCACGTTCCGTCCTTGCCGGCGATGCGGAATCCGGTCTTGTCCGTGGTCTTGTAGGTCCACTCGTTCTTATTCCACTGGCAGACGAAGGTCTTGGCCGCAGCATCGAGCGCGGTGATGATTCCGCGCTGCTCCTTCGCGTCCGCGGTCGCCAGGAAAGCCGCCGAGAGGGCGGCCGCGATCAATATCGTGCGCATCGCAAGTCTCCCTGAAAGCACGGGTCTGCGGCAATCGCCGCGACCCTGGCACGAGATTAGCACAGAGCGGGCGGCAGCGGTGCTGCCCCGCGACCCCGGCGGCTGTGGGTGGAAGCGGCCGAAAGCTCCCCGCCGCCCGGCATGGCCGTTGCGCTATTGTTGACGCAAGCGACGAGCCGCGTCAGGTCTGGACCATGGTATTGAAACGCCCGCGCGTCTTGATCGTCGACGACCATCCGGTGGTGCGCATGGGTCTGCGCGCCGTGATCGAACAATCCGGCCAGTACGACATCTGCGGTGAAGCGGGAACGCCGGCCGAGGCCCTGAACATTGCCGGACGCGAGCACCCGGATTTGTTGATCCTCGACCTGATGCTGGGCGGGCGGGGAGGGGCGGACTTCGTGGCGCAATGTCTCAAGCGTGCGCCCGCGGCGCGCGTTCTCGTGCTGTCGCAGCATGACGAGGCCCTCTATGCGCAGCGCGTTCTCGAGGCAGGGGCGCACGGCTATCTCATGAAGGGCGAGGAATTGGACGGTGTCGTGGACGCGCTGGCGGCGATCATGCGCGGTGAGATCGTGCTCAGCCGCCGCATGAACGCCCGCATCCTGAGCCGCCGCCTGCAGGGCGCGGCGGACGAACGCTATTCCGACCTGTCCAACCGGGAGATGCAGATTTTCCTTTTGATCGGCGCCGGCCGGACCACGGGCGAGATCGCGACGGAATTGGGTCTCAGTCCCAAGACCGTGGGTGCCCATCGTGAGCACATCAAGACCAAGCTTGGCCTGACGACGGCCGCCGAACTCGAACGCGAGGCGCTGCTCCATGTCGAAAGAATGGATTGACGGCGCTTCGGGTTTCGATGCTCACCTTCGCCGGCTGAACACGCGGCGGCTGCGGCCGGCGTCCTGGTATTTCGCCGCCGTCGTTCTACTGCTGCTCGCCGCCAACCTCGCCGTGCCCTCACTTCGTCTATGGCTTCATGCCGCGGTGCAGCTCGTCGTGGCGCTGTACTTTCTCGCGCTTGCGCTCATCTTCCGCTCCGCCAAGGCCGCGGATTGGCCGACGCCCACGCTGCCGCTGTTGTTCGGGCTGGGGGCAGCCGCCACCGGTCTCGTCTTCAGCCTGGATCTGGCCCCGCGCATCGGAGCAAATCCGGCGTACTCCACGGTGATGTTCGTGGCCTGCCTGGCGCCGCTGTGGCCGCGCCGGGTCCTGCTGATGATGCTGGTGCCCGTGCATCTGCTGTACCTGCTCACGGTCTGGAGCGGAGAACATCCGGCGACCTTTGTCCTCGTGATGACCGTTGGAGGCACGGTGGCGGTGGTGCTGGGATGGCTGGTCGCAACGCTGCAGTACCGGGCCGAGCGGCAGGCCTTCGCCGCCGCAGCCGCCATTCGCCGCCAGAAGGACGAGCTGGCGGCGGCCTTGTCGCGCGTCAACAGCCTGCTCGACGAGCGCCGCGAGATCGTGGCGATCGTCGCGCACGAGCTGCAGAGTCCGCTCGCGGGCATCCGCGCGCTCTTGCGTACGGTGACGGACGCCTCCCCGGCGGACGGCCGCAAACTGCAGGAGATCGCCGGCGCCTGCGCGGACATGCACGGCACCATCACCCGGCTGATCGATGCGCACGCGGCGGAGGTCGGTGAGGCGAGGCTGGAAATCGTGGATGCGGCTGTGCTGTTCGCGCAGGCCGCGGCGGCGGCCGCGCCCGCCGCCGCCGAGAAAGGGATCGGCATCGTATGCGAACCAACCTCGTGCCGTGCTCTGGCCGAGCCGAGCCTGCTGAGCCATGCGCTGGGTAATCTGCTCTCGAACGCGATCAAATATTCGCCCTTGGGCTCGGTCGTGCGCCTGAAGGCCGAGCCCCGCGGCGAGGCCGTGCGCATCTCGGTGACCGACCACGGGCCCGGCATTGCGCGGGAGGAGGCGGATTTGCTGTTCAAGAAATTCTCCAAGCTCAGCTCGCGTCCGACCGGCGTCGAGCCGACTTCGGGACTTGGGCTCTACATCGTGCATACGCTTGCGGAGCGAATGGGTGCCGTGGCGGGGTGGGAGCCCAATCCGCAAGGGGGAAGCGTGTTCTTTCTCGACCTCCTGTCGGAAGGCGGACGCGGCGGCACGCGCGCGCCCGCAGTCGCGGAATTCTGCTTGACTGCGTTACGAGAATCACCTATGAAAAATGGAGACTCCAAAGCTGTGCATGACGCCCGGGCGGGACACCGCGCCGGGTTTTTTGTCGCGCCGGCGCAGAGGGGGACAAAAGCGGCGGTCGGGGTCGGCTGCCTGCGGGGGTCGACGCAGGCCGGTCCATTGTTTTTTTATTGTTGTTTACAATGGCGGCGGCTTTGGAGTGCACCCCTGCGGTGAGACAGGCAAACGAGACCGGAAGGCGCCTGCGTCGGTCTCCGCGAGTGGTCGGGACGCAGGACCGCGGCCGGCGCGGCGGCAATCGCTCGCTAGAGCGCATCCCGATTGGGTCGAATCGTGATGCGCTCTAGATTCTTGATTCTGCGCATGTTCTGTTCGGAAAAACCGGTTCCCACTTTTCCGGAACATGCGCTAGGTCATTCACCTAGGCGAAATTAGGTCGCCGCAGCCGATAGGCGTGCATAACGTTTCCGCCTACACGTCCATGGCCCGCGCTTTTCCAATCGGAGTCGCCATGGACCGGTTACGCATCTACAAGAGTTCGAACGCTCGTCGGCATCGAGTTTGCGCAGACGCCGTCATCGCTTTCGAGCCTGTCGCAAGACGCCAACGTCTTTGAACGCATCAGCGCCGCCGAGATACAGAAGCTGACCGACGAACTCGCGCGGTCCAGTCCGGAGAAGGGCTTTTCGGCGCAACTGTCGCAGTTGCTGGGCGTGGCGAACACCCGCCTGAATTATTGGGAGCGCAAGGTTCCCCCGGGATCGAAATGCTTCGTCCATCATGTCCGATTTGACGACGAGGAGCAGGGCAAGGCGGGCTATGCGCAAGCGCGAAGCAAGTTTGCCCATTTCCCGTTGCTGGGGCTCTATCGCATTGATCCCTCGATTTCGTTGTTCCCGGAGGCGTTTCCGGTTAACGACGCGCCCAACATGTGGCGACCGGGCGAAAAGAACGTTTTGACGAAGGACAGCATGTTCTTTCTCAATTTCTTCCCGGAGCAGGCATTTCTGCGGGAGTTCGTCTATCAAGGCACCATCGCCATCTACAGCGAGAGCTCGCCCGGTTTGTACGACGCAAACAACTACGTCGATCTCGTTTCCGACGAGTTCATCGCCGTCCGTCAGGTCGACAAGATCGCAGCCGTGAATTTGAATCGGTACCGGGACGCTCACGGTTTCTTCAAAGCCGTTTCCGCCGGAGCCGCCAAAAGCGTCATCGTCAAGGGCTTTGAGCAATTCCAGTGGTACGGGATTCTGGCAAGATTGCTGGGGCCGACGTCATGACTGCGCTCAAGCAATGCTCAGGCACGGAGCCGGGAGAGCGGCAGCTTGCGGGCATCCAGACGACGGGCCGGCAATACCGAAACCTCTCCAGCCCCGAATTTGCTATCGCTGTTGAGAACAGCGCTCCCGTTCCCATGCGCGACGGGATCAATCTGCGCGCGGACGTCTACCGGCCGGACAGCGCTGGACGGTTCCCCGCGCTTGTCGCGATGTCGCCCTATCCGCGACAAATGCAGAGCTTCGGCATCCCGGCCGGCTTCGTGGAGGCGGGCCAAAGCGATTTTTTCGTTCCGCGCGGCTATGCGCACGTGATCGCCAACAGCCGCGGCACATGCGGAAGCGAGGGCACGTACGACTTCTGGGGACCAGCCGAAAAAACCGACCTGTACGACTTGATCGAATGGGTGGCGGCGCAGCCCTGGTGCGATGGGCAAGTCGGCATGATCGGCGTCAGCTACTTTGCCATCGAGCAGTATCGCGCGGCGCTGCAGCGGCCGCCTCATCTGCGCGCCATCTTTCCGTTTTCAGGCTCGACCGACCTCTACCGCGAAGCGTTCTGGCACGGCGGCATGCTCTGCGGCAGGTTTGCCGCACGATTTTTCGCCGCAATCGGCATGCTGAGCAGGAAGAAGGACAAGTTTTTCCGCTCGGCGACGTTTGACGTCCTCAACAAAATATTGCGAACGCCGCGAATTCATCAGCGGTTGGCCGCACCCCATAAGGACACTTTGAAGGTTTTCGAAATGGTCCTGAGATTTCCCTACGATGCCCACCCGTGGGACGACATCTTCTCCCAGGTCGCGGTGGAGCATCAGCTCTTTGACGAGTTCTGGCAATATCGGGATTTGTCCCGCAAGATCGCAGATGTCGGAATGCCCATGTATCTGGGGGCGGACTGGGAGAATGTCTGCCTGCACCTGGACACGCCTTTCGCCGTCTTCGATCGCGTCGACAAATCGATTCCCTATCGCATGTCGATCACCCCGCGCGGCTCGCTGCAGTGGCCGTGGGAGAGCATGCATGTCGAGGCGTTGGCATGGTATGACCATTGGTTGAAGCAGCGCGATACCGGCATCATGGAAGGCCCTGCCATCCGCTATTTTGTCGAAGGTGCGGACGAATGGCGGACCGCCGAAAGCTGGCCATTGCCGGAAACCCAATTCACCGATTGGTACCTGCGGACGGACGGCTCATTGAGCGCCGCACCGGGGCCGGAAGGTGCGAGGGCGTATCTGCATCTGCCGCAGGCGATGGACCTGCCGAAAAACGCCAATCCGCCGCAACTGCCGGCCGCCCTGTCGTGGGATACGGCGCCGTTCGAGCACACCGTCGATCTTATCGGCCCGTTCAAATTGAGCCTGCACGCCGCCTCGACCGCGACCGATGTCGACTGGATCATCAAATTGCAAATGCTCGATACCGATGGAACGCCATGCGATTTGACCCAGGGCTGGCTGCGCGCGAGCCATCGCGCCTTGGACGCCGCTCGCTCCAGGCCTTATCGGCCGTACCATCCGCATGATCGCACCGAGCCGCTGGTGCCGGGAGAGCCGACCTGGTTCGAGATCGCCATCGTGCCGACCGCGCAGCGATTCAAGCCCGGGCAGCGGCTGCGGCTTCTCATGACCAGTCAGGACGAAGGTCTGGCCATGCAAGGCTTGAGCCACGTGACCGTGGGCCTGCAGGCAAGAAACAGCATCTTCAGCGATTCGCGACTGATGGTCCCGATCGTCGGCCAGCAGGGCAGGCCGGCATAGGGATTGCTCCGCGCTGGCTTGCGCGCGGCCGGGCCCGGCAATGATGTCCGACGATCACGGTTCGCTCGGTCCGCACCATCCCGGCAGGTAGCGGGCATCCTGGCTTTTCGCGAGGATGAGGGCCTGATCGAGCGCCCCGGTAAAGTGTTTTTCGATTTGAGACCGCTTCATGCGCCGACGCAAGAAGTCGGCCCACAAGAACTCGCTGAATGGCGTGACGTCCTTGGCGAAGCCGCCGGCCCGGCGCAGCTCGCCTGCGAGGCTGCGGAACGGATCGTCCGCGAGACCGGTGATCGATTTCGGAATGTCGTCGAAGCCGCGACGGCGGCCCTTGGCGTCGTAGGGATGCGCCCACGCATGGTGATCGAGCACGACCCAGAACGCATCGATATCCAGTGCGCTCAAGTTCGCGACAACGCTGACGAGGACGTGCTCGAGCCCTTCCTTGTGAAGGGCCAAGGCGAGGTGGTGATGGTCGATGATGTAGTGCTTTGCCTTCGGACCCAGCACGACTGGAATCATATGGCCGCCAAGAAACTTGCCGATCTTCTTTGCGACGTGCTTGCGCAGATGGTCGCGCTTCTCGCCGACCTCCCGCATGCCTACGGTCATTTGGGTCGGACGCAAGTCGATTATGGGGATTGGCTGCAGAACAGGGTCACGCACGACGATCATGGCGGCTCTCCGAGTTCTGGCCGAGGATAGCGCAACGCGGATGGGAAGGGGACCGCAATAGCGGTCCCGCCGGATTCCACCCGACCACCGGCGCGGGCTGGAAGCGGTCGGGTGGCTAAGGTAGAATTGCCCAAGCCGTGCGGGACGAAACCATGCGCACCGTCATTGCTCTGAGCTCTGCGCTTTTGGCGGGCCCCACGCTCGCGGATACCGTGCGCCATCTGAGCGTGCCGGAGCGCTTCTGGGGAACGTGGGCCCCGAACGCGAACCTCTGCCGTGACGACAAGTCCATCACCGTGGTGTCGTCACAGGGCTACGTGAGCTCGCAGGCGAAGTGCGCGATCCAGTGGGTTACCGAAACCGCGGGCGCGCACGGGCCGATCTACTCCGCCCACATGCGTTGCTCCAGCTTGGCCGCGCCGGAGCAGATCACGGAATCGAATCGCATCATCATACCCAAGGACGACGGCCAGCTTTCGGCCGGCGCTGACTTCACGGATCTCAACGACTACGAGCGCTGCCCGGCGGACCAGTCCAAGTAGCAGCCGGCCTGCAGCGGATCAGGCCCGCCCGGGACCAACCAAATCGCGCTCGATCGTCGATCAACCCTTCATCAGGTGAAGCTGAATTCGACGTTGTGACAGCATGTTCGACTAATGCCCTTAGACCGAACATGAACTGCCAGCGCCTGCCCCCGCCCCCTCGTTTTGGAGCTGCCTGCTCCCCCGCCGTTTGCTTACCGTGGGAGTGCGTCCGGCATGCATCATCGGCGGGCAAACCCCGCTATTTAGGGGGTAACGGCCCAGCCCAGCCCCATTGCTGCCGTGATCGACCGGCGATATGGCGCATAGGGAGCGGCCGCGGCCATGGAGTTGGGCGCGGCCGATCCGCGACGTTCATTTTGGTGCTGCGCCTTTGCCGAGGAAGTTCGGTGACGGCTCGCGGGACGGTGAATGATCGCGGGGGGACGGGGGTCGCATGGGGCAGCCCTTTACGGGCATATCTTGGGGCGGGCTGGCGCGCGTCGGCGCGCTTGCCGTCGGCTGCCTTGCACTGGCCCATTGCTCGGGTGCCAACAAGGAATACAGCCCGCGCGTCGTGGAGGAGGGGGAACCGGTGCCGAAGGGCGGCGGTGCCTACCGCGTCGGCAAGCCGTACAACGTCAACGGCCGCATCTACGTCCCGGCCGAAAATCCCTCGTATCGCGCGGAGGGGATGGCGTCCTGGTACGGCCGGGATTTTCACGGCCGGCTCACCGCCAACGGCGAAGTCTACGACATGCACAGCATTTCGGCGGCGCACACCACGCTGCCGTTGCCCAGCTATGTACGCGTCACCAATCTCGATAACGGCCGCTCCATGATCGTGCGCGTCAACGATCGCGGGCCCTATTCGCGCAACCGGGTCATCGACCTCTCGATCGGGACGGCCAAGGCGCTGGACTTCTACAGCCGGGGGGTCGCCCACGTGCGGGTCGAATATGTCGGCCGCGCTCCGATGGAGGGCAGCGACGATGCCATGCTGATAGCAACGCTGCGCGAGGGCTCGCCGGCGCCCGCGCCGTCGAAGGTGATGGTGGCAGCCGCGAAACCCTTTATCCCAAACGGGAAGGATGTCGCGGATTCCGCCGCCGTTGCCGGCGGAGCGTCCGTTTGCGCTCAGCAGCGCATCGACCCGCGTCGCCAAGCCGGTCGCCACGAGCGAGGCCACCTCGCCGAATCGAGCGAAGGCGAAGTCGACCGCACGGCCGGCCTACGCTTCCGCCGCGGAGCCGCAAGCGCAACCGGCCCCGCCGAGCAATCCTCCCGCGGCCGGTTTTGCGCCCCTGCGCGGGGAGGGCGGCGCGCTCGGATTGATGAGCGGTCGCGGACTTTACTGATCAGCGCCGTGCATCCGCTGCCGACCGGTCGAGCTTGACGGCGAATGCCCGGGCCATCCACGCGACATCAAAGCGCTGGCAACGGCATTGATCGGGGCAGGCGGAACTTGCTAGGCAAAGGCGGGGCAGGGAAGGGAGCGCGGGACCTCGACCGCGCATGGCTTGCGGCAATCATGAACCTGCGCCCGGCTGGCAGCGTGTTGTTCTCGCCCTTGCTCAAGTGGGGGCTGGCCGCAGTTCTTGTCTGCGCGCTCGCCTCCGCCTTCGCCGCGCCCAACCCGGTGTCGGGGCCGAAAACCGGTGACGGTTTCCAGACCGCGGCCGCGCACGCCATGCTGATCGAGGCCGACAGCGGCAGCGTGCTGTTCGAAAAGGGCGCCGACGACCTCATTCCGCCGGCCAGCCTGTCCAAATTGATGACAGCGGAGGTGGTGTTCAACGAGATCAAACAGGGCCGGCTCAGCCTGACGAAAGAATTCATCGTCAGCACCAATGCCTGGCGTCGTGGCGGCGCACCCTCGCATACCTCGAGCATGTTCATTCCGATCCACAGCAAGGTGGCGGTGGACGATCTGCTTCACGGCGTCATCATCCAGTCGGCCAACGATGCCTGCATCGCCCTGGCGGAAGGCATTTCCGGCAACGAGTCCGCCTTCGCGGAAATGATGACCAAGCGCGCGCGGGAGATCGGCCTCGCCAAATCGACCTTCGGCAACTCCAACGGTCTTCCCGATCCGCGACAGCTCATGACGTCGCGGGAGCTCGCCAAGCTCGCGCGCCACATCATCGATACCTATCCCGAGTACTACAAGTATTACAGCGAGCGCGAATTCACCTGGAACAAGATCCGCCAGCAGAACCGCAATCCGCTGCTCAACATGAATATCGGGGCGGACGGCCTCAAGACCGGCTTCACCAAGGAAGCCGGCTACGGCCTGGTCGGCTCGGCCGTCCAGAATGGGCTGCGCCTGATCGTCGTCGTCAACGGCCTCAGGTCGGAGAAGGAGCGCGCCGACGAGGCCAAGAAACTGCTGGAATGGGGTTTCCACACCTTTCAGTCCGCCCTGCTGTTTAACAACGGCCAGGAGATCGCGCGGGCCAAGGTCTATGGCGGCGCCAACGGCTACGTGCCGCTGCTGGCGCCAAAGGAGGTCCGGCTGATGGTGCCGCGCAACGTGCGGGAAAAGATCATTGCACGCGTGGTCTATGACGGTCCCGTCCCCGCGCCGGTGCGGGAGGGCCAGAGGATCGGCACGCTGAAGGTCTGGCGCGCCGATTTCGTCGCGCTCGAAGTGCCACTGCACGCGGCCGACAACGTGAGCACCGGCTCGATGCCGCAGCGCGCCTTCGATGCCGCCACCGAGCTCGTGCTCGGCCTGGTCCGCGCCGGCTTCAAGCGCGCGACCGGCGGCGGGGCCGGCACGTGACGGAAAGGATTCGGCGCGAGGCCGGTGCAGTCTTTGCTGCGCAAGCGGATGCTGCACCCGCGGCCGACATCGACGCAAACATGATCGCGGCAAACTGATCGCGGCATCGATCTTCCGGCGCTGAACGAACAGAGCATTGCGCGCCGAGGCTTCTTGCTCCACGCGTCGCGGCGGCCTTTTGCGCACCCGGCGGAGCCGCTATAACGAGGCCGGCGGCGAGTGGCGAAATGCGCGGACAATTCATCACCTTCGAAGGCGGGGAAGGCACGGGGAAGTCGACCCATTCGACCCTGCTGGCGGATCGACTCAAGGCGCTGGGCATCGCCGTAGTGCTCACGCGCGAACCCGGCGGCTCGCCGGGCGCGGAAGCGATCCGGCACGTGCTGCTCTCGGGCGTGGCGAAGCCGCTCGGCGCGGAAGCCGAGGCGCTTTTATTCGCGGCCGCGCGCGGCGATCACGTGCGTGCGACCATCGAACCGGCATTGGCGCGGGGAACATGGGTGGTCTGTGACCGTTTCATCGACTCGACCAGAGTCTACCAGGGCGCGCTTGGCCATCTCGATCCTAAATTCATCCGCGCGCTCGAGCGGGTGACCGTCGGCGACCTCGAGCCCGACCTCACCTTCATCCTCGACGTGCCGGCGGATGTCGGGCTCGCGCGCGCCAGCAAGCGGCGCGGCGAGCGGGCGGTCGACCGGTTCGAGGGAGAATCGCGGGCGTTTCATGAGGCTTTGCGCGAAGCTTATCGCCGGCTGGCGCTCAACGAGCCCGCCCGTTGCGTGGTGATCGACGCCACCGAGACGAAGTCCGCAGTCGCCGAACGCGTCTGGAAGACGGTGAGCGAACGACTCAGTTCTGCGAGTGCCTCGGCATTGCCCGCAGGCGCCGCGTCGTGAGCGCAGCCGACGACGAAACCGGCGATGTCGAGCCGCGGCCTCCACGGGAAACCACCGTCCTTTACGGTCACGCCGAGGCGGAGGCCGTATTGCTCGAAGCCTACCGGAGCGGACGCTTCCCGCACGCCTGGCTGATCGGGGGCCCAGCCGGCATCGGCAAGGCGACGCTTGCTTATCGCCTGGCGCGCTTCATCCTCGCCCATCCCGATGCGCGCGCGCCGCTGGTGCACGACGCGACATCGCTTCACGTCGACGCCGACCATCCGGTGGCGCGGCGCATCGCGGCGCAGGCGCATGGCGATCTGCTCGTGCTCGAGCGGATGATCAACGAAAAGACCGGCAAGCTGTACCAGGACATCCGTGTCGATGACGTGCGCCGCACGGTCGCGTTCTTCGGCTCGACGCCCGGGGAGGGCGGCTGGCGGGTCGCCATCGTCGATTCGGTCGACGAACTCAACCCCTCGGGAGCGAATGCGCTCCTCAAGGTGCTGGAAGAGCCGCCCCGGCGCGGCGTGCTGCTGCTGGTGAGCCATTCGGCCGCGCGCGTTCTGCCGACCATCCGCTCCCGTTGCCGGCTACTCGGCTTGCGGCCACTTGCCGAAGCCGATGTGGCGTACGCGGCCGCTGCCGCGCTCGGAGATGAGCCCGACGCTCCCCGGATCACCGCCGCCGCCGCGGTCGCCGACGGAAGCGTGCGACGGGCGCTGGCGCTGCTCGACGGTGACGCGCTCGAGCTGCGCAACGCCATCGTGGCGCTGCTCGAGCGCCTGCCCGCCGTCGATCCGCGCGCGTTGCATGCGCTTGGCGACCGCCTCTACGGCACCGACCCGGCGACGCTGGCGGCCTTTGTCGACACCGTGAACGAGTGGCTGTCCGCCCGCTTGAGCGCCGCTCAGCGCGACGGCGCGCGCCTTATCCGGATGGCGGAAGCCTGGGAGAAGGTCAACGCCGCCGCGCGCGACGTCGAGACCTTCAATCTCGAACGCAAACCCTTGGTGTTCAACGTATTCGGCTGGCTTGCCGAGGCTTCGCGCGGTTGATACCTATCGCGGGGGGACTTCGTCTTGGCCGGACTCGTCACCGCGATTTGGGTTGACCCGACTTGCGGTGTTTGACGTGCGCAACCCCGGCCAGCCCCGAGTTCCGGTGGCTCTTCGCTCGTTTCGGTCCCTGCGTTTCGCGCGCGCCCGGAATGACGACGTGCCGAGGACGCGCCGCGCGGAACAGATCGATGGCCGACAAGCCCCGCTACTATCTCACCACGGCCATCGCCTATCCGAATGGCCCGCCGCATATCGGCCACGCCTACGAGGCGATCGCGACCGATGCGATCGCCCGTTTCATGCGACTCGACGGCTACGACGTCCTTTTCCTCACCGGCACCGACGAGCACGGCATGAAAATGCTGCAGACCGCCGCCAGGGAGAAGCTCACGCCGCAGCAATTGGTCGAGCGCAACGTGCCACGCTTCCAGGCCATGGTAGAGCGCCTCAACTGCTCGAACGACGAGTTCATCCGCACCACCGAGGAGCGCCACCATCGCGCCTCCGCCGGCATCTGGCAGCGCATGCAAGCGGCGGGCGACGTCTATCTCGACAAGTATTCGGGATGGTACTCGGTACGCGACGAAGCCTACTACGACGAAGAGGAGACCAGGCTCAACGAGTTGGGCGAGCGGGTCGGGCCGCAAGGCACGCCGGTCGAATGGGTCGAGGAGGAGAGTTATTTCTTCAGGCTCTCCGGCTACCAGCAGAAGCTGCTCGATCTCTACGAGCGGCATCCCGACTACGTGCTGCCGAAGGAGCGGCTCAACGAAGTGGTGAGCTTCGTCAAAGGCGGGCTGCAGGATCTCTCGATTTCGCGCACCACCTTCGACTGGGGCGTCAAGGTGCCGGGCAACCCGAAGCACGTGATGTACGTGTGGGTCGACGCGCTCACCAACTACATTACCGCCGTCGGGTACCCGGACACGGACAGTCCGCGGTTTCGCCGCTACTGGCCCGCCGATCTGCACGTGATCGGCAAGGACATCGTGCGCTTTCACGCGGTCTATTGGCCGGCGTTTCTGATGTCGGCTGGAGTTGAAGTGCCGCGCCGCATCTTCTCGCACGGGTTTCTGTTCAACCGCGGTGAGAAGATGTCGAAGTCCGTCGGCAACGTGATCGATCCGTTCGCGCTGGCCGACGCCTATGGAGTAGATCAGCTTCGCTATTTCTTTCTGCGTGAAGTTCCGTTCGGGCAGGACGGCAATTACAGCCTCGAGGCGATCGTCAACCGCATCAATGCCGATCTCTCCAATGACCTCGGCAACCTGGCACAGCGTTCGCTGTCGATGATCGCGCGGCAGCTCGGCGGCGTGCTGCCGAAGCCCGAACTCGTTCTCCGACGCCGACAGGGCGATGCTGGCCATGGCCGACGGCATGATCGGCAGGGCCCGCGAGGCGATGAAGACGCAGCAGCTGCACCAGGTGCTCAACGCGATCTGGGCGGTGGTCGCGGAGGCCAACCGCTATTTCGCCGGCGCGGCGCCCTGGGCGCTCGCCAAGACCGATCCGGCGCGTCAGCGCACCGTGCTCTACGTGACGGCCGAGGTGATCCGCCAGGTTGCGATCCTGGCGCAGCCATTCGTGCCGAGCTCGGCCGCCAAATTGCTCGATTTGCTCGCGGTGCCGGCCGAGGATCGGCAGTTCCGCGAGCTCGGCGGGGCGCATCGGATCGCCGCCGGAGCGACTTTACCGCCGCCAGTTCCGGTCTTTCCCCGTTATGTCGACAGCGAAGCGAGCGCACAGACCTGACGCTGATCGACGGCCAGCTTATCTCTCCTGCGCCGCGGTTCGCGTAGTCCCCGGCCCATCCCGGCTTGGTGCGTCGAACTCGGCGAGGTGAGCTATTCGAACGGAGACCAGAAAATGCTGAAGCGATCGTGCGTCTGCCTCATCGCGCTCGTGGCCTGCGGCGCGAGCGTCCCTGTCGCGGCCGAGCAGGCGTCCTGGCCCTCGACACTGCCCGTCTACGATCACATCGTCATCGTGGTCGAGGAGAACAAGGATTTCGAACAGATCCTCGGGCGCGGGTTCGATGCTCCGTACCTGAGGAAACTGGCGGCGGAGGGGGCGAGCTTCGCGCGCATGTTCGGCGAGGAGCACTTCAGCCAGGGCAACTATTTCTGGCTGTTCTCCGGCAGCAACCAAAATGTCGGGTTTTTCGATCGGGTGCCGAGCGCCGCGAACCATGCCGACTACCCGTTCAAGGCGAGCAACCTCGGATCACAACTGATCGGGAAAGGGCTCGCATTCAAGGGATATGCGGAAAGCCTGCCCGCTATCGGCTCGCAGGCCGATGTCGATCCGCTGAACTGCCGCAAGGAGGCCTGCGTCTACGCCCGCAAGCACGTGCCTTGGATCAGCTTCGCGAACGTCCCGAACGGAACAACGATCGAGACGTCATCCAACCTGCGCTTCGCGGACTTCCCCAGCGATTATTCCAAGCTGCCGACGGTCGCGTTCGTCATTCCCAGCCTCGATCACGACATGCACAACGGCCAACCGGCGCAGAGCATTCCGGCGGGCGATGCCTGGCTTAGCCAGAACCTCGACGGCTATTATCAGTGGGCCAAGACGCACAACAGTCTTCTGATCGTGACCTTCGACGAGAACGACGACCAGGCCGGCTACTACGGGCTCACCAATCCGCTGGTGGGCCGTGTGACCTACCCGCCGGCCAGCAGGTACGATCAGCTTTTGCTCGATATCCGCAATCGGATCGTCACCATTTTCGCGGGTGCGCACATCAAGCCGGGTTCATATGCCGAAGGCAGGGGCATCACCCACGTCAACATCCTGCGCACGATCGAGGCGATGTATGGCCTGCCGAAGTCGGGCGCGCAGCAGCCCAATGCCGCCGGCGGCGGCATCGCCGATGACACGATCATCACCGATGTGTTCGCACCCGTCCGGTGATGCCGCGCGCTCGCCGGTGCCCGCTTGCGCAGGAGAGCAAGTGCGCCGACCGCCCAGCGGCACCCCTGCAATGACATACGCGATAGGGTAGAGTGGTCAGAGTGATCCTTGAACGATGCCTCGCGAGGACCGAATACCCGCACAGCCCACTTCAAACCCGCCACATGCCGTCAAACACCCTCGAAAACCGCAGTCTGTCGCCGCGATCGACATTGGTCGACAGCCACTGTCACCTCGATTTTCCCGATTTCGCGGGCGAACTCGATGCCGTGGTGGCGCGCGCGCGGGCTGCCGGTATCGCGCGCATCGTCACCATTTCAACACGAGTCAAGCGCCACGCCGAGGTGCTCGCGATCGCCGAGCGGTTTCCCGATGTCTACTGCTCGGTGGGCACCCATCCCCACCACGCCCACGAGGAACTCGACATCGCCGTCGACGATCTGATCGGCCACGCGCGCCACCCGAAAGTGGTCGCATTCGGGGAGGCCGGGCTCGATTATCACTACGATTTCGAGCCCGCGCGACGCGCAGGAACGGGGGTTGCATCGTCATATCGCCGCGGCGCGTGCAACCGGCTTGCCGCTGGTCATCCATTCGCGCGATGCCGATGCGGACATGGCGCGGATCCTGGAGGAAGAGACGGCGAAGGGCGCATTCCCGGCCGTGCTGCACTGCTTCACCGGCGGCCGCGATCTCGCCCAACGGGCGATCGCGCTCGGTCTCTACATCTCGTTCACCGGAATTCTGACCTTCAGGAAATCGGACGATCTGCGCGCCATTGCGCAGGACCTGCCGGCGGATCGCATCCTGGTCGAGACAGACGCGCCTTATCTCGCCCCCGGGCGCCACCGCGGCAAGCGCAATGAGCCGGGCTTTGTGGTCGAGACCGCGCAGGTTTTGGCCGAGACCCGCGGGATATCGACGGACCAAATCGCCCGCCAGACGACCGAGAACTTCTTTCGGCTCTTCCACAAGGTGCCGCGCCGGACGGTCGGCGCAGACGAGTTCGCGCGGTCTGCGCAAGCTTGACCTCGTATGGCATGACGCTGAAGTTCACCATCCTCGGGTCCGGCTCCTCCGGCGGCGTCCCGCGGCCCGCGCTTGGCTGGGGCGCCTGCGACCCCTCCAATCCGAGGAATCGCCGCCGGCGCACCTCCCTCCTGGTCGAGCGGCGCGAGGCGGGCGGTGTCACCCGCATCCTGGTCGATACGTCGCCGGACCTGCGCGAGCAGCTTCTCGAGGCCGACGTCGACTGGCTGGACGCGGTGCTCTTCACCCACGAGCACGCCGATCACACCCATGGCATCGACGACCTGCGCGGACTGTTCATCCGCCGTCGGCGCCGGGTCGACGCCTACCTGGATGCGCACACGTCCAAGGCATTGCGCGCGCGCTTTGGCTATTGCTTCGAGTCGCCCCCGGGGAGTGAGTATCCGCCGATCTTGAGCGAGCACCGGCTCGAGCCCGGCCTAGGCGTCACCATCACCGGGGAGGGCGGCCCGATCGCGGCCCTGCCGATCCTCCAGGAGCATGGCGACATCCCGTCGTTGGGGTTCCGCTTCGGCGCGCTTGCCTATTCCTGCGACCTGAGCGGCCTGCCCGAAGCCAGCGTCGATGTGCTGACCGGGGTCGAACTGTGGATCGTCGACGCGTTGCGCTACCGGCCGCACCCCAGCCATTTCAGCGTGGACGACGCGCTGGCCTGGATCGCACGGATCAAACCTGCGCGAGCGATCCTGACCAATCTCCATTCCGACCTTGATTATGACGAGTTGCGAACGAAACTGCCGCCGCATGTCGAGCCCGCCTTCGACGGGCTGACGATCGAAATGCCGGCGGTCCGCAGCCCTGAAGCCGGATGACAGGGAGTGCCGGGCGAAGGCCGTGTTTTTCTGAACGAGATCGATAGAGATAAGCCTATTTTTCCCGCGCTATCAATAGGTTATGAAGTTATCTTCAACAGAGAAGCAAACCAACCGGTCCGCCGTGGCTGCAAAGAAATATTCCATAATATCTCTTATGCGAATCAGGGAACCGCGCAGGAGCCGCCGCGTTTGATGACTGTCCGGCGTTTGACGGATATCAAGGCGCCCCCAACCGGCGCCGCTTTGATTTCCAACTTCCTCCAAGCACGAGGTGCCCCCGTGACCACCAAGGTGAGAAAGCTCGACCCGCGCACCGCCCCCGCTCCACTCGACACCCCAACCGACCTTTCGCACGACGCGGTCCGCGAAGTATCGGCAGCGCTCAATGCGCTGCTGGCCGACACGTTTGCCCTCTATCTCAAGACCAAGAATTTCCACTGGCATGTCAGCGGTCCGCATTTCCGCGACTACCATCTCTTGCTCGACGAACAGGCCGACCAGCTCCAGGCCAGCACCGACGTTCTGGCCGAACGGGCGCGCAAGGTCGGCGGCACCACGCTCCGTTCGATCGGGCATATCGCCCGGCTGCAGCGGGTCAAGGACAACGACGAGGACTACGTTGCGCCGATCGACATGTTGCTCGAGCTGATGAACGACAACAAAGCGCAGATCCACAATATGCGCGAGGCCCACGAGATCGCCGACAAGCATGAGGACGTGGCGACGGCAAGCTTGCTGGAGACCTTCATCGACGAGGCCGAAAAGCGTTGCTGGTTCCTGTTCGAGGCGAGCCGCGCGGAGCGCAGCGGCCACTAGCGCAACGCCAGCCTTTAGCGTGCCATGGCCGGGCTGGTTCCCGGCCATCGACATTTCAGAGCACAGGACGCGGATGATAGAGGACGGGAAGGCAGCAGGAATTGTAGCCTCTCGCATCCGCGTTCCGTGGCTCTCATTCGGTCCTCCGGCTCCAGCATGACCCCTTCCCGCGACATTGCCCGGCTGCTCGAAATCATGGCAGCGCTGCGCACCCCGGGCACCGGCTGCCCGTGGGATCTGAAACAGAATTTTGCGACCATCGCCCCCTACACGATCGAGGAGGCCTACGAGGTCGCGGACGCCATCGCGCGGGGCGACCTCGCTGATCTGCGCGATGAGCTGGGCGATCTCTTGCTCCAGGTCGTCTTCCACGCCCGTATGGCGCAGGAGCAAGGAGCCTTCGACTTTGCCGACGTGGTTGAGACCCTCACGGAAAAGCTCCTTCGCCGCCATCCCCATGTGTTCGGCGATGCGCGAGATCTCACGCCCGAGGCGGTCGAGGGCCTGTGGGAACGCATCAAGACACAGGAGCGCGCCCAAAGGGGCCATCGGCGTGGCGGTGAGGACCCCCCTGCAAGCGCCCTCGCCGGCGTCCCGGTCACGCTCCCAGCCCTGACGCGTGCGCTCAAGCTGCAGGTCAAGGCCGGCAACGTCGGCTTCGATTGGAACGATCCGGCCGCGGTGCTGGCCAAGATCCGCGAGGAAGCGGACGAGATCGAGGCCGAGCTTGCGGCAGGCAATAGCACCGCTGCCGGCGCCGAACTCGGCGATCTCCTGTTCGCATTGGTGAACCTTGGCCGCCATCTCGACGTCGACCCGGAAGCGGCGCTGCGCGCCACAAATCGAAAGTTCGAGCGGCGTTTTGCCGCAATCGAGCGGGCGCTTGCGGATCGTGGCAAGACTCCACAGGCCGCAACGCTCGAGGAGATGGAGCAACTCTGGAATGAGGCCAAGGCCGCCGAGCGCGAGCCCCGCTCGCGCGCGCCGCGCTGACGGATATTTGGCCGCGCGGCCGGCGCGCAGGAAGCACCTGTCCCCCCCGTTCCTCCCGGTGCTAACATCGGCTTCGAACGCCGCGGCCCATCGCGCGAGCCCAAAAGAGCCTGCACGCGCCAGGCCCTTCCGGAGAACGTCCATGAGCCTTCCCGAAGCCCAACTCTGTCACGTCGGCCTCTACGCGCACGATCTCGAAAAGATGGTAGCGTTCTACACGCGCGTGCTCGGCTTGGTGGTGACCGATCGCGGTCATTCCAAGCGCGGGTTTGACATCGCCTTCCTGAGCCGCAGCGCGGACGAACACCATCAAATCGCGATCGTCTCCGGACGCCCCGAGGATGCGGCCTTTTCAACCATCAATCAGCTGTCGTTTCGGGTGAATGGGCTCGAGGACTTGCGGCGTTACTACGCTTGGTTGGTGGCGGAGCGCGTACCGCAGATCGATCCGCGTAACCACGGCAATGCCTGGAGTATTTATTTTCCCGATCCCGAGGGCAATCGGCTCGAGCTCTACTGCGCCGCGCCCTGGTACGTGGGGCAGCCGTTCGGCGTGCCGCTCGACCTGACCGAGCCGGCCGACGTGATTTTCGCCAAGACCGAGGCTCTGGTGCAGGCCGATCCCACATGGCGTCCGGCGGCGGACTGGTCGGCGGATCTGCGCAGGAAACTCGATCAAGTCGGTGCCGTCTGAGCTCCCCACGGCAATGACCCCGCTCATGCGACTCATCCGCTTTCTTCTCGCCGCAGTATTCGGCGCAATGCTGGCCTCGCCGCTGGCCGCCCAACAATGGCCCACACGCACGGTCAGGATCGTGACCGGGACGCCCGCCGGCGGCAGTCCGGATTTCGTCAGCCGACTGATCGCGGAAAAGCTCAGCGAGCGGCTTGGCCAAGCCGTGGTGGTCGAAAACTCGGCGACGACGGGCGTGGCGGCGTGGAACACGGTCGCGAAATCGCAGCCCGACGGCTATCTCGTCAGCATGTTGACGGGCGCCTTTTCCGCGCGGGCGGCAGTCGCGAAATCGCTTCCCTATGATCCGATCAAGGATTTCGCCTTCATCACGCTGGTGTCCGGCTATCCCATGGTGGTCGCGACCGCCCCCAATTCGCCGATCAAATCGTTTGCCGATCTCATCGCGCGCGCCAAGGCCGCGCCTTTCGACGTAACCTACGGGATGAACCTGCCTGGAAGCGTCCATCATTTGACCGGCGAACTGATCAACGTCGAAGCCGGCACCTCGCTGCGCGGCATCCCTTACCGGGGAAATACCCAGATCGTGCAAGACCTGCTGGGCGGCCGCCTCGACGTCATGATCGAAACCGGCACCATCGCTTTCGCGCAGATCAAGGGCGGCACGCTGCGTGGCCTGGCGGTCTCCTCCCGCGAGCGCTTCGTGCTGGAGCCGACGATCCCGGCCATCGCGGAGACGCTGCCGGGCTTCGAAGTCATGTCCTGGCTCGGCCTTGCCGCGCCCGCCGGCACTCCGCGCCCCATCGTCGAGCGGCTCAATCGTGAGGTCGGCGAAATCCTGAAGCTGCCCGACATTCGCGAAAAGCTCGCCGGTGTCGGCAATGTGCCGACGCCGTCCACGCCTGAGCAAATGCAGGACTATATCGAGCGTGATGCCGCGCGCTGGAGCCGGGTCGTGGACATCAAGGGCATCGAGAAGTATTAGGCCGCGTGGGCGTCACCGGCTCATTGCAGGCCTGCCCGGCGCAAATATTGCAAGTCCACGAACCGCTCGGGTGCGGGCAACGGCGGCTTGACGGCGCCCGCCTCGCCCATCATGGCGATCACCTGTCCGAGTCCCCGGAGATCGATCTCGCCCTGCTTGGGCAGAACGCCGCGTTCGGGCTCGAAGAAAAGAGCGAGCGTGCGTTGCGCGATCGTCTCAGACGAATTCGTGCTCCGCATGATCGTGCGGACGACGCGATCGCGGTGGGCGGGATCGCGGATGAACCTGAACGCAGCGGCCAGCGCACGGACGTAACGCAGCATCGCGTCCTTGTGTGCCTCCGCCCAGGATCGGCGAACGGCGGTGACGGTATAAAGCAACTCCGGCACCGCTTCGGTCGAGGTGCCGATGAGCCGGTACCCCTGCTCGACGGCGATCAGATCCTGCGGTTGGCCGAGCACGACGGCATCGCAATCGCCGCGGCGCAGGCATGCCCAGCGCGCGGACGTTCCCTCGATGACGCGGACGCCGAACTCGCCGCGCTGAACCCCGTGCAGCGAGAAAAGCTTGCGGGTCGACAGCGATATGGTGCCGTACTCGTCCGCCAGCCCCACCACCCTGCCCTTGAGATCGGCGATGGTCGCGATCTCGGGCTTGGCGATCACACTGTAGATCGGATTGTTGAATTCGGCCGCAATGGCGACCGCATCGGAGCCGCCAAGGGCGGCCCGGATCAGGAACGGCGTGGCCACGTGGGTGACATCGACGTCGTCGTGGTGCAGCGCCGTGATCTGGTTGTCCGCGCCGCCGGGGATCGGCTGGAGCAGTTCGACATTGAGCCCTTCGGCGACGAAGAAGCCCTCGCCTTTGGCGACCGCGACCGGCAGCGAAAAAATGCTGCGCGCGGCGGAATACGCCTGGCCGTAGCGCAGGGTGAGCGTCTGGCCGGAAGCTCCCGCCGCTGCGCAAGTGGCGAGCAGCAGCGCAACAGCGGCACCCATGCCGGCTTTCGCGAACTGTGCCATGCGCGGACGTCCTTGGAGCAAAGTGTCAGTGCGAGGGAACTTGCGACCCTGCGACCTTGGCGCCGAACTTGGCCTGCACCCTCTCCGCGCTCGCGGGATCGGCGCGGACGGTGATGGCCAATCCGCCGTCGTCGCGCAACGTCTTTGTCAACACTTCCGTATGGCGGTGGAGCCAGCTCACGCCCGCGCCGTCGGCGGCATCGAGAACGAGATCGAGAGTGAGCCTGCGCGCGGCGAGCCGTGTTTCGATTTCGGCGGCGAGGCGGTCGATCCCCTCCCCGCTCAGCGCCGACACCAGCACCGGATGGCGCTCTTCCGGCTGGCGTTCGGCCAGATTGCGGACGCGGGCGCGAGCGTCGTCATCGAGCCGGTCGATCTTGTTCCAGACCTCGATCAGCCCGGCGCCGTTCCCCGGCGCGACGCCGAGTTGGCCCAGGACCTCCTCGACGTCGAGCGATTGCGCTTCCGTGTCTTCATGCGATACGTCGCGCACGTGCAGGATGAGGTCGGCTTCGATGACCTCTTCGAGCGTCGCGCGAAACGCCGCCACCAACATGGTCGGCAAATCCGAAATGAAGCCGACGGTATCGGACAGAATGACGCGCAATCCCTGCGGCAGGTCGACCGCGCGCAAGGTGGGATCGAGCGTGGCGAACAGCATGTCGGCGGAGAGCACGCTCGCCTGGGTCATGCGGTTGAACAAGGTGGATTTGCCGGCATTGGTGTAACCCACGAGCGCCACGATCGGATACGGCACGCGCTTGCGGCTGTCGCGGTGGAGCCTGCGCGTGCGCTTGACCTTGTCGAGCTCCGCCTCGATGCGGGCGATACGCTCCTCGATCATGCGTCGATCCGACTCGATCTGGGTCTCGCCCGGGCCGCCGAGAAAGCCGAACCCGCCGCGCTGGCGCTCGAGATGCGTCCAGGAACGCACCAGCCGGCTCTTCTGGTAGGTCAGATGTGCAAGTTCCACCTGCAGCGCGCCTTCGCGGGTGCGGGCGCGACGGCCGAAGATTTCCAGGATCAGACCGGTGCGATCGAGCACCTTGGCGCCCCAGGCCTTTTCGAGATTGCGCTGCTGCACCGGCGAGAGCGCGCAATCCATCACCACGATGCCGGCGTCGTCGGTTTTGACGAGGCCGGCAATCTCCTCGACCTTGCCCTTGCCGATGAAGGTTGCCGGGCGGATGTCCGCGAGCGGGACGATACCCGACGAAACGATGCCGAGGTCGATGGCGCGAGCAAGCCCGACCGCTTCGTCGAGCTTGGCCTCAGGCGAACGCGAGGACGCCTTGCGCGCCGGCGAAGACTGCCGGCGCCCTGCCGCGCAGGTGCGGCTCAACGACGATCGCGCGGCCCGTCTCCGAGCCGCTGCCCGGGCTCAGCCGGTCGCTATGGCTATCGAACCGGCGGGGTTCCAATCAGACCTTTTCCCCGGCCGACGCCTCTTCGGCGCCTTCGAACAGCTGGATCGGATGACCCGGCATGATCGTCGAGATGGCATGCTTGTAGACCAGTTGCGAGTGCCCATCGCGTCGCAGAAGAACGCAGAAATTGTCGAACCAGGTCACTACGCCTTGCAGTTTCACCCCGTTCACCAGGAAGATGGTCAGCGGGGTCTTGTTCTTACGGACATGATTGAGGAAGGTGTCTTGGAGATTTTGTGAGCGGTCTGCCGCCATTGTCGTTGTTCCAATTTTTCGCTCGCAGGCCCCTTCCCGCGAGGCTTATTGCCCAGTCCCTGTGCCCATTTTCTGACCTTGCACATTCCACAGGACCGGGACCCTGCCATTACAAGACACGTGCGCGGACGGCGCAAGCATAAGTTGGGGGCAGCGGGTGCCCTGACGGGGGGCAAGTGGTCCCGCCATCAGGTCCGTTCGGCGTGACGGTGGAATTCCGCCCGCAGCGCGCTGGCGACCAATCCCGGCACCCCATTGCCCACGGGACGGCCGTCGATGCGGACCACCGGCATGACGATCTGGCTGGCGGAGGTCAGGAACGCCTCGCGGGCACCATAGGCCTCTTCGACCGTGAACGGGCGCTCCTCGAATTCCAGACCCTGGGCCTTGATGACGTCGATCAGGACGCTTCTGGTGATGCCGCGCAGGATCCCGGTGTCGGCCGGCCGGGTCACCACCTTCCCGCCCTTGGTGACGATCCAGGCATTGCTCGATGACCCTTCGGTGACATGGCCGTCCCGATCGACGAACCACGCTTCCTTGGCTCCCTGCTCGCGCGCGGCCTGTTTGGCCAGCACATTGGGCAGCAGCGAGATCGACTTGATGTCGACGCGCTCCCAGCGGTTGTCAGGCACGGTGATGACGGCGATGCCCTCGGCGGCGGTCCGCTCGTTACCGGCGACATCGAGATTGCGGGCGGTCACGACGATGCTCGGGCGGGTGCCGGCGGGCGGAAACGCATGGTCGCGGCGCGCCACGCCACGCGTGATCTGCAGGTAGACGATGCCGTCGTGCACGCGGTTGCGATCCGTGCATCTCGCGTATGACGATGGCGAGCGCGGCCTGCGACATCGGCATCGCGATGCCGAGCTCGTCGAGCGAGCGCTTCAGGCGCGCCAGGTGGCGCCGCTGGTCGATGATGCGCGCCGGCCCTCACCTCGCAGACTTCGTAGACGCCGTCCGAGAACTGATAGCCGCGATCCTCGACATGGACGGTTGCCATCCGCTGGGGCACATAGCGGCCGTTCACATAGGCGATGCGCGACATCAGCGGACCGCGGACTGACGACGAAGGAGGGAAGACGAATTGCCCATGGCGTCTGGCTTTCTGTTCCCGTCGTCGGCTGTCCGTCCTCAGTCTATTCCGAGGGCCTTGAGCTTGCGGTGGAGCGCCGAGCGCTCCATGCCGACGAATTCGGCGGTCCGCGAAATGTTGCCGCCGAAGCGGCTGATCTGGGCCACCAGGTATTCGCGCTCGAACACCTCGCGCGCGTCCCGCAGCGGCAATCCCATGAGATGTTCACCGCCGTCGCCACCGGGCATCGACGGAACCATCGAGCCCACATCCTGCGGCAGCATGTCGGCGTTGATGACCGCCTCCGGATCGCCGCCGGCGAGGATCATCAGCCGCTCCACATTGTTGCGCAGCTGGCGCACGTTGCCCGGCCAGTCGTGCGATTGCAGCACGGCCATGGCATCCTCTCCGATCAGGCGCCTGGGCAAGCCGGTCGCGAGCGAAATCTGCTCCATGAAATATTCGATGAGTTGGGGGATGTCCTCGCGGCGCTCGGCCAGCGGCGGCACGCGAATCGGCACCACCGAAAGGCGGTGATAGAGGTCTTCGCGGAACTTGCCGGCGGCGATCTCGGCTTCGATATTGCGGCCGGTCGAAGAGATGATGCGCACGTCGACCTGGACTTTCTGGGTGCCGCCGACGCGTTGGAACGTCTGCTCGACCAAAACCCGCAGAATCTTGTTCTGGGTCTCCCGCGGCATGTCGGCGATCTCATCGATGAACAGCGTACCGCCGTGCGCCTCTTCGAGGGCGCCGACCTTGCGCCCCTGCCCGTCTATCGGCTGCTCGACGCCGAACAGCTCGACCTCCATCCGTTCCGGCATCATCGCCGCCGCATTGATCACGATGAACGGCCCGTTGGCGCGGGCCGAATGGCCGTGGACAGCGCGGGCGGTCAATTCCTTGCCGGCGCCGGCAGGCCCCACGATCAAGATGCGGCTGTTGGTGGGAGCAATTTTTTCGACGGTCTGGCGCAGCTGGTTCATCGAGGACGATTTGCCGACCAGCGTCGAGGGTGACAACTGCTTCAGCGCCTTGACCTCGCGCTTGAGCCGCGAGGTTTCCAGGGCGCGCTGGGCGACCAGTACCAGCCGGTCGGCCTTGAACGGCTTTTCGATGAAGTCGTAGGCGCCCTGCTTGATGGCGGCGACCGCGGTTTCGATATTGCCATGACCCGAGATCATCACGATCGGCATTTCCGGGTGCTGTCCTTTCATCGCATCAAGCAATTGCAGACCGTCGAGCCGGCTCCCTTGCAGCCAGATGTCGAGGAAGACCAGGTTGGGTCTGCGGCTCGCGACGTGCGCCAGCGCGTCGTCGCTGTCGCGCGCGGACCGCGTGATAAAGCCTTCGTCCTGCAGGATGCCGGAAACCAGCTCCCGGATATCGGCTTCGTCGTCAACAATGAGAATGTCATCGGCCATGATCTAAGCATTCGTTGCAAGTTGAGGGGTGTGAGTTTGGCGCGCGGGTTGGGCCTCGTTCGCGCCTGCGGTTTCCGCCGCAAAGCGCAGCCGCATCCATGCCCCCCGCTGTCCGGGGATCTTGTCGGCGGCGTCGGCGAGCTCGATACGTCCGCCATGGTCTTCCAGGATGCGGCCCACGATGGCGAGGCCGAGCCCGGTACCCTTCTCGCGGGTCGTGACATAGGGCTCGAGCAGCCGGTTGCGGTTTTCCTTCGGCAAGCCGATCCCGTTGTCGATCACGTCGATGACGACGTCGTCGCCCTCGCGGCCCGCCCAGACGCGGATGTGGCCGCGACCGAGCTCGGCCGGCGGCACGGCGGCGATGGCCTCGGTCGCATTCTTGATGATGTTGGTAAGCGCCTGCGAAATGAGCCGACGGTCGAACCGCGCCAGCATGGGGTCCTGCGCGATCTCGACATCGATGTCGATGTCCGCATTGCCGACGCGCTGGAGAAAAACCACCTGACGCACCGTGTCGGCCACGTCCTCCCCCGCCATCACCGGTTTCGGCATGCGGGCAAAGCGCGAGAACTCATCCACCATGCGTTTGATGTCGTCGACCTGGCGGACGATGGTGTCGGTGCATTGCTGGAAGATCCCGCCGTCGTCCTTGATCACGGCGGCGTATTTGCGGCGCAACCGTTCGGCGGAGAGTTGGATCGGCGTGAGCGGGTTCTTGATCTCGTGCGCGATGCGCCGCGCGACGTCGGCCCAGGCCGAGGTGCGCTGCGCAGTCACCAGTTCGGTGATGTCGTCGAGCGTCACCACATAGCCGCCTTCCGCAGCGCTCGACTGCTCGCTCGTCACCCGGACCGACAGGTTGCGCTCGCGGCCATTGCGGTTGATCGTCACCTGGCCCTGGACCAGACGCTGCACCCCGGAGCGGGCGGTCGCGAACATGTCGGCAAGCTCGGGGACGATTTCGGTCAGCGGCCGTCCGAGCGCCTCGGCCTCCGTGCGTTCGATCAGCCGCTCAGCGGATCGGTTCAGGATGCTGATGCAGCTTTCGGCATCGACGCCGATGACGCCGGCGCTCGCTCCCGCCAACACGGCTTCGGTGAAACGGCGGCGGCTGTCGATCAAATCGCGGGCGCGCACGATGTCGTCGCGCTGAGTGCGCAGCTCTTGGGTCATCTTGTTGAAGGTTTCGCCCAGCTGGGCGAGGTCGCCTTCGGAGCGTCGGGTCGGCACCTGGACATACAGATTGCCGGTCGAGACGACTTGAGCCGCGCCGATCAGGCGACGGATCGGCGCCACCAGGTAGTTGGCGAAGTTCAATCCGATCCAGACCGCCGACAGCAGTACGATCAGGGCGATCACCGTGTACATCAATCCAAACGCGATCTGAATGCCGATCCGGCGCGCCGACAGGTCGGCGTATTGGGCGACGCCGGCCTGGGTCGCCCGCAATTGTGCGAGCACGCGTGGATCGAGCAGGCGCGCAATGTACAGATAGGTGTCCTTGTAGCCGCGCAGCTTGATGATGGCGGCGACGTAGTTGGCCTCCAGAAACATCGCCACTTGCGGCTCGGTATCGTTGATGCCGGCGAGCACATCCGACGAAGGCTTGACGAAGGCTTCGCTGATTTGCGAGTTGATCTGGTCGACCACGTTGAGATCCTTGTCGAGCAGCATGACGACCGGCAACCCGCGGATCGAGGCCTGCGCCGCGAGGAATTGATGGAACTGCTCGCGCGACTGATCGAACAGAGGTCTTGGCGCGGGCGAGTTCGATCGCGGTCGCGATGCTGTCGGCGCGCGCGAACTGGGCGTGTTCGCGCACGTAGGCGTCGGCGACCATCAGCGAATTCTCGATCAGGGTCTGGGTCTGCTGCGAGAACAGGCGGTCGAGCCCGCGGTCGAGCGTCACGCTTGCGACGATGGCGACCAGAACCGCCGGGACGGCGGCAATGACGGAGAACAGGGCGACGATGCGCACGTGCAGCCGCGCGGCCGCGCGCCCGCGGCGGCGCGCCTGGACGACGCCCCAGACCTCGCGCGCGATGACGACGACGAGAAGAAATACCGTGACCGCGTTGGCGAGGAGAAGCGTGACCACCACTTCGTGCGTCGGCGGGATCGGCGTGAGGCCGGCCAGCACCACGAAAGTCACCAGGGCCGACAGCAAAGCGACGGCGACGGCCGCCAAGCCCAGCGCCCGCGGGAGCCATCCCGGCGGAGGCGCCGCGGCAGGAGTCACCAGTTCGGCGGTGGCGGCTTGGCCGACGTTGGTCATCAACTCGTCTCGTCCCAAACGGCAACCCGTCATAGCGCGCGAGGACCACACGCCGTTTGGGTGCCCCCCAATCAATCGATGGGATTATGCACTGATGCTTTTATACAACAATGTTGCCGGATTGCGACAATTCCGGGGCACGCACCGGGCCAGTGTGGCCGATCGGCACCATGAATTGAAATGGTCGTGCCGGTAGAAGTTTCAGCTGGTGCTGCGGAAGACCTGGATATCGAGATCGCGGATTTTCTTGCGCAGGGTGTTGCGATTGACCCCAAGCAGATCGGCGGCACGAATTTGATTGCCCCGGGTCGCCGCCAGCGTCACCGACAACAGCGGATGCTCGATCTCCCGCAGCACCCGGTGATAAAGGCCCGGCGGCGGCAATTCGTCGCCAAAGCTCGCGAAATAGGACGCCAGATGCCGTTCGACGGCGGCCGAAAGGCCTTCCTCCGCCCGCGGCTCGTCGTCGGCGGAAACCATGGCTGGTTGCGATAGTTCGGCGTCGATCACGGCGGCGGCGATCGTTTCCTGCGGATAGAGGGCGGCGAGCCGGCGGGCGAGATTTTCCAGTTCGCGCACGTTGCCGGGCCAGCGGTGACGCTTGAGCCGATCGAGCGCGGCTTGATCGAGCTGCTTGCCGGGCAGGCCTTCGCGCTCGACCTGGGCGAAAAAATGCCGGATCAGATCGGGCACGTCCTCGATGCGCTCGCGCAGCGGCGGCAGGCGCAGGGGAACGACATTGAGCCGGAAGAACAGGTCCTCGCGGAACAGCCCCTGCTGGATGAGAATGCGCAGATCCTTGTTGGTGGCGGCGATGATGCGCACGTCCGCCTTGATCGGCGTGCGCCCTCCTACCGTGGTGTATTCGCCCTGTTGCAGCACCCGCAGAAGCCGGGTCTGCGCCTCCATCGGCATGTCGCCGATCTCGTCGAGGAACAGCGTGCCGCCTTCGGCCTGCTCGAAGCGGCCGGAACTGCGGGTATTGGCGCCGGTGAACGCACCCTTCTCGTGGCCGAACAATTCGGATTCGATCAGATCGCGGGGGATCGCCGCCATATTGATCGCCACGAAGGGACCGCTGCGGCGCTTGCCGTAGTCGTGCAGCGCGCGCGCAACCAGCTCCTTACCGGTTCCCGACTCGCCCGTGATCATCACAGTGAGATCGGTCTGCATCAGCCGGGCCAGAACGCGATAGATTTCCTGCATCGCCGGCGAGCGGCCGACCAGCGGGATGGAATTCGAAGTCTTCCGGTTTCGCGGCCGGGCGCGTGCGCTCCTTCGGCTCCGACAGCGCGCGGCCGACGATCGCAATGAGCTCCTTGAGATCGAACGGCTTCGGCAGATATTCGTAGGCGCCGCGCTCGGACGCGCGTACCGCGGTCATGAACGTGTTCTGCGCGCTCATGATGATCACGGGAAGCTCGGGCCGCAGCTTCTTGATGCGCGGCAGGAGGTCGAATGCATTCTCGTCCGGCATCACGACATCGGTGATGACGAGATCGCCTTCCCCCTGGCTTACCCAACGCCACAGCGTCGCGGCGTTGCTGGTCGAGCGCACCTCGTAACCTGCGCGCGACAGAGCTTGGTTGAGCACGGTGCGGATGGCCGCATCGTCGTCTGCAACCAGAATGCTTCCAGCAGGCATTGGCATCCCTCTTTAGGCAGCGCCGCCCGGCTCGGCGTCGTCACCCAAGAACATGGGCATGAGCACACGAAAGATGGTTCGTCGCGGTTGCGACTCGCATTCGATGATTCCGCCGTGATCGCCGACGATCTTGGAAACCAGCGCCAGGCCGAGGCCGGAGCCGGTCGGTTTGGTCGTGACGAACGGATCGAAGAGATGGGGCAGTAGATCCTCGGGAACGCCGGGCCCGTTGTCCTTGACGCAGAATTCGAGCGGCAGCGATACGCGCGCCTTGCTTCCCGGCAGCGACAGGCGCACCCCGGGCCGAAACGCGGTGGAAAGCGCAATTTCGCCGTCGGCTACGTTGTCGCCGATCGCCTCGGCGGCGTTCTTCACGAGATTGAGGAACACCTGGATGAGCTGGTCGCGGTTGGCGAGCACCGGCGGCAGCGAGGGGTCGTACTCCTCGACGAACTTGATGTGGCGCGCGACGCCCGATTGCGTGAGGCGCTTTACGTGTTCGAGCACGACGTGGATGTTGACGGACTCGCGTTCGATCGGCCGTTCGTCGGTGAAGACCTCCATCCGGTCGACCAGCTTCACGATGCGGTCGGCCTCGTCGCAGATCAGACGCGTCAAGCTGCGATCGTCGTCGCCGGCCGATTGCTCGAGCAGCTGCGCCGCCCCGCGGATGCCCGAAAGCGGATTCTTGATCTCGTGGGCAAGCATGGCCGCCAGCGCGGTGACGGAACGCGCGGCGCCACGATGGGTGAGCTGGCGGTCCATCTTGTCCGCGATCGTGCGTTCCTGCAGCATTACCACCACATGGTCGGGCCGCTCCGGCAGCGGCGCCACGTACAGGTCGACCAGGCGCTCGCCGGGATTGCGCGGCGTGCCGAGATCGACCTTGTACTCGTTGACCGCCGCGCCCCGCACGCGGACCTGCTCGATGAGCGCGAGCAAAGGGCTTCCAAACGGAACCAGGTCGACCAGCCGATGGCGGCGCAGGAGCGGCAAGGACGCTTCGAAGAACGATTCGGCGGCCGCATTGGCATTGGCGATCCGGCCGTCGGCCGAAACCATGATCACCGGATGCGGCAGCGCGTCGAGGACGGCGTCTGCCGTGCCGGAGGGGAGCGTGGGCATGGGGATGGGCTTGGGCTCGGGCCGGCTCATGCGGCCTTCCTCGCGCTGCCACATGGCATTTGGCTCGCTCCCCGCAGCTTCGCCGCCTCCCCTTCGCGGGAGACCCCGGCGGCGCCGAAAGCGGCATAGGCATTGGCCAGATGGCGGCGGACCGCACTTGGATCGTCGGCCGTGAGCACCCGCTCGCGATGAGCCTTCAGCAGCGCGCTGGAGGCGCCCGCCGTCTCGGCCGCGGCATCGAGCGCCCAGCCGAGATGCTTGCGCGCGTGCCGGCGCCCGATCGCACGGCCATGGTGCGAGAGCATCTCGTCGTAGAGCCGGTCGATAATCGCGAATTGAACGGCGAGCGGCGGGGCGCTCTCACGCCGGCCGCAGGCAAGCTGGCGGCCGATCTGCCCCGGCAGCCACGGACGGCCCCTGGCTCCGCGTCCGATCATCACCGCATCGGCGCCGGAGTCGGCGAGCGCGGCTGCGGCGTCCTCGTAACTGCGGATATCGCCGTTCACCACCAGCGGAATGGAGACGCTGTGCTTGACGGCGCGCACCGCGGCCCAATCGGCGCGGCCTTGGTAGAACTGGCACCGTGTACGGCCGTGCACCGTGATCAGTCGGACGCCGGCGTCCTGCGCTCGGCGGGCGAGTTCGGGCGCATTGCGGGTGCGGTCGTCCCATCCCAGGCGCATCTTGAGCGTCACCGGAACCGACACCGCAGCCGCCGTCGCCTCGATCAGCGACAGGGCGTGGTCGAGATCGCGCATCAGCGCCGAGCCCGATTGCCCGCCGGTCACGTGCCGCGCCGGGCATCCCATATTGATGTCGATGACGGCGGCGCCCGATCCTTCGGCGATCCGCGCTCCCTCTGCCATCCAGCGTGCCGCGCAACCCGCCAGCTGGACCACATGCGCGCGCAGGCCCTTGCCTTCCGCCCGCAGCAGCGCCTCGGCGCAGCCTTGGGCGAGCGCCTCGCTCGCGGTCATTTCGGAGACCACCAAGCCTGCGCCGAGCCGAGCGACCATCCGCCGGAACGGGGCGTCCGTGACACCCGACATCGGCGCCAGGATCGCCGGGTTTGGCAACGTCAGGCCGCCAATAGCGATCGGCCGGGGCTGGAGAGAGGTCAACGACGGCACTTCGGATCCCTGCACACGAATTAGGCGACTTTCCCCGGCTGCATAGAGTTTAGCCAACCGCGGCAAATCCGCAAGTGCTGCACTGCAAAAATCCCCTGTTTCGATCGGGATCGTCGAGAGCGACAACGAATCCGGCTTGCAGCCTCGTCAGGAGGCGTTAAAGCCATGGCCCGCGTCATTTTTTGAGCCGGACATGTCGGAGAGCGTCGCAGCCATTGTCGTGGCAGCCGGCCGCGGCTTGCGCGCCGGGGGGGATCTGCCGAAGCAATACCGGCATGTTCTCGGCGAGCCCGTGATCCGCTCGAGCCTGGCCGCCTTGGCCGGACACGGCGGAATCCACGCGGTACAGCCCGTGATCCATGTCGACGACGACGCCCTCTTCCGGGCGGCGGTCGGGGACCTGGATTTGCTGCCGCCGGTCGCCGGCGGCGCATCGCGGCAGGCCTCCGTACGTGCCGGCCTCGAGGCCCTGGAAGCGCACCGCCCGGATCTCGTGCTGGTGCACGACGCCGCGCGGCCGTTCCTGTCGAACGCCCTGATCACGCGCTCGATCGACGCGGCGCGAAGAACCGGAGCGGCGGTCCCGGTCATTGCGGTCGCCGACACCGTCAAGACGGTCGATGCCGGCGGCTTCGTGACCGGCACCATCGACCGCGCCCATCTGCGTCTGGTGCAGACGCCACAGGCTTTCGGCTTCGCCGCCCTGCTCGCTGCCCATCGCCGCGCCAAAGCAGCGGGCCGCAACGAGTTCACCGACGACGCGCAGCTCGCCGAATGGGCAGGTCTTAGGGTCAGCACGTTCGAGGGCGAGGCAGCAAACGTGAAGCTCACCACCGAGGACGATTTCGCCCGCGCCGAGGCGGCCAAGCTCGCAGCCTTGAGCGACGTGCGCACCGGTTTCGGCTTCGATGTCCACCAGTTCGGCGACGGCGATCACGTCATGCTGGGCGGCGTGCGCATCGCCCATGCGCGCGGATTGTCCGGGCACTCCGACGCCGACGTCGTTCTCCATGCCCTCGTCGACGCCGTCCTGGGCGCGCTCGCCGACGGCGATATCGGCGTGCATTTCCCTCCGACCGATCCGCGCTGGCGCGGCGTCTCGTCCGACAGGTTTTTCGCCTTCGCGGTCGAGCGGGCGCGCGCACGCGGCGGGCGCATCGCGCATCTCGACGTCACCGTCGTCTGCGAGGCACCGCGGATCGGCCCTCATCGCGATGCGATGCGTGCGCGCATCGCCGAGATCGCCGGGGTCGCGATCGAGCGCGTGGGCGTGAAGGCGACCACGAGCGAGAAGATGGGCTTTACCGGCCGCGGCGAAGGCATGGCCGCGTTCGCCAGCGCGACGGTGCGCCTTCCCTGGAGTGGCTAGATGCCGGATCAGGATCTGCTGGAGCGGGGGCGCGCGCTGCTCGAGCTGTGCCGAACCAGGAAGCTCAAGATCGCCGCCGCGGAATCATGCACCGGCGGGCTCCTGGCGGCGACGCTCACCGAAATCGCCGGCTCCTCCGACGTCTTCGAGCGCGGCTTCGTGACCTACAGCAACGAAGCCAAGGAGACGATGCTCGGCGTCGCTGCGACGACGCTTGCGAGCCATGGCGCGGTGAGCCGCGAGACCGCCGAAGCCATGGCCAGGGGCGCGCTGGCGCACGCGCCGGTCGACCTGGCAGTGTCGATCACCGGTATTGCCGGCCCCGGCGGCGCGACCCCCGGCAAGCCGGTCGGGCTCGTACATTTTGCCGCGGCGTCGCGCGCCGGCCGGCTGATCCACCGTGACCGCAGATACGGCGACATCGGCCGCGCGCAAGTCCGCCACGCGTCCGTGATCGAGGCGCTCGCGATGCTGGGCGAACTTGCCGCCCAGCAGCAACCCGCCTCGTCCGGCTGAGGTGGCCCGGGGCGACGGCGCGGCCGGGACGCGTTTCGCCCGCGAAAACGCCCTCACCTCGCATAGATCGCATCGGCGCGCCGCTCGAACGCCGCGGCGAAGCGCCGGAAGGCGGCGTCGAACATTGTCCCCATCAGCAGGCCCAGCGTCCGGCTCTTGAATTCATAAGAGATGAAAAATTCCACGTTGCAGGTTTGCTCGCCGGTCGGGTGAAACGTCCAGCGGTTTTCGAGCCGGCTGAAGGGACCCTCGAGATATTCGACCAGGATCTGCAAATTGGGCCGGTCGAGCGTGACGCGGCTGGTGAAGGTCTCGCGGACGAACCTGTAGGCGACGGTCATGTCGGCGACCAGGACCTCGACGCCTTCCGGTTCCGGGATGTGCTTGCGGACCTTGAGCGAGCGGCAAAGCGGCACGAATTCCGGATAGCGCTCCACGTCGGCCACGAGATCGAACATGCGGGCGGCGGAATGCTGAACCCGGCGCATCGTGGAGAATTGCGGCATCAATCGGCTCCAGGCGTTGCGAGAAGTTCGTCCGCGTCGCGGTCGCTGCGGAGCCGGGCGATACCGAGGTGGGCACCGAATCGTTCGACCTCATTAACGTTCCGCGGCCGATGCTTTTGCGGAAAATTCCAAACGTAGCGAAGGAACGCGATGTCGAAGCGTTCCGGGCACGATGGCGGCAGGTCCGGTCGCGTTCGGCCGTAGCCTGTGAGCGTGCGCAGCAGCACACGGCGCAGGCAAACCGCGCGGGCGTAGTCGAGCCAGATCAACGTGTCCGCACGCGGCATTCGAATATCGTAGGTATTGGAATAATTCCCGTCCATGATCCACCCGGGCGCTGCGGCAAGCGCAACGACCTGCTCACGCCAATCCGCGCCGTCGGGCAACTGCCAGCCCCGGCGCCAGTAGTAAAAATCGAGATGGATCAAGGGGAGCCCCGACGCTGCGGCCAGTTTGCGCGCCAACGTGGTCTTGCCCGCGCCGGCGCAGCCGACGACCATCACGCGGCGCAAGGATCCGTCAGATGCGCCCGAGCTTCCCATCGCGAGCCGCTTTGAGCCGCGCGAAATCCTCGCCCGCGTGGTGCGACGAGCGGGTCAGCGGCGAGGCGGAAACCATCGCAAACCCCTTGGCATAGGCGATGGTGGCGTAGGCCATGAACTCGTCGGGCGGCACGAAACGCTCGACGCGATGATGCTTGCGCGTCGGCTGCAGATACTGGCCGATCGTGAGAAAATCGACGTCGGCGGCGCGCAGATCGTCCATGACCTGTAGAATTTCGTTCCGTTCCTCGCCGAGGCCGACCATGATTCCCGACTTGGTGAAGATCGTGGCATCGATCTCCTTGATCCGCTGCAGTAGACGGATCGAGGCGAAATAGCGCGCCCCTGGTCGCACGCTGAGATATTTCGACGGCACCGTTTCGAGATTGTGGTTGAACACGTCGGGCTTTGCCGCCACCACCGTCTCGACCGCGCCGTGCTTGCGCAGGAAATCGGGCGTGAGCACTTCGATCGTCGTGCCACGGCATCGCGCGCGGATCGCGCGGATCACTGCGGCAAAGTGCGCCGCCCCGCCGTCGTCGAGATCATCACGGTCGACCGAGGTCACGACCACATGCTTCAGGCCGAGCTTTGCGGTCGCCTCCGCCACCCGCATCGGCTCGGCTGCGTCGAGCGGGCCGGGCAACCCGGTCTTGACATTGCAGAACGCGCAGGCGCGCGTGCAGGTGTCCCCCATGATCATGAAGGTCGCGTGCTTCTTGTCCCAGCACTCGCCGATATTGGGGCAGCCCGCCTCCTCGCAGACCGTGTGCAATCCGTTCGCGCGCACGATCGCCCGCGTCTCGCCATAGCCCTTGGATACCGGCGCCTTGACCCTGATCCAATCGGGCTTTTTCAACGCGGGCGCGTCCGGCCGATGCGCTTTCTCCGGATGGCGCGGTCTGTTGTTGGCGTCGAGAACGACGGTCATGGAAGCTCCGGGGCTTACTTACGGAGACGGCGGCGCCCGCGCAAGCCGCACTTGCGCAAATCAGCCCGGCCGCGGATCGCGGGCGGGCCCGCGAGCGAGCCCGGCTCGCCCCGGAGCGGGTAGCCTCGACCACGTCAGTCCCGGGAGTTGCGCGGGGAACCCGGGCCAGCGCGCCGGGGATTGTCAGATCGCCGAGGCATTGCCGGCGCAGCCGCGCATTGCGTGCCGACAGGCGAGGAGTGGCGAAGTGGAGCAACGAGTTGCGTTCACGCGCATCGACCACGGGCTGGTGAGCCCGACGATGACGGCAATCCGGTGGGCCTTGTTCATTTCGCGGTCGCACGGCGGGGCGCGCATATCTTGCACGAGGTGCGCAACTTTGGCGACCGCGCTCGCGGCGTCGTGCGTTACCAATCGGTGATGACGGCTTTGGATCTGCTGGAGCGGATGGCGCTGCTCGCGCACGGCTGAATACGATGGCCGAATGACGAAGCAACCTCCACCGCAGCAAGCGCGCAAACCTTCAGTCTGCCTCTTCCATCGTGAAGCCGACCTTCAGCGTCACCTGGTAGTGGGCGACCTTGCCATTCTCGACATGGCCACGCGTCTGCACGACCTCGAACCATCGCAGATGCCGGATCGTCTCGTTGGCGCGGCTGATCGCCGTGCTGACGGCATCCTCGATCGAGGTCTCCGACGAGCCCACCAGCTCGATGACCTTGTAGACGTGCTCCTGCATGAGGGCCTCCTTGCGTCTTTGACCAAACACGCCCGAGGACATAGAGTTCCGGCAGCCATATCCGCCGGACGGTCCATGCTCAATCGCCGCGCCGCAGTTGCCGGCCTCCTCGCGCTCGGTGTTCCGCTCACCGGCCGCGCTCAAGGCTTTCCGAATCGAACCATCACCATCGTTGTGCCCTATCCCCCGGGCGGACCCATCGACGCGTTGGCGCGTCTGATCGCGCAGGAGAGCGCGGGCGATCTCAATCAATCGATCGTGGTCGAGAACCGCCCGGGCGGATCTGGAATCATCGGCACCCAGGCAGTGGCGCGCGCCGAGCCCGACGGGCATACGCTCGTCCTCGGCACCAACCAGACCCACGCCACCAACCAGAGCCTGATCAAGAATTGCCCCTACGACGCGGTGAGGGATTTTGCGCCGGTCGCGGGGATTGCCGCCATGCCCCACGTGCTGGTGGTGCGCAACTCCCTCGCGGTCACGAGTATCGCCGACATCGTGGCGATGGCAAAGGCAAAGCCCGGCAGCCTCACCTTCGGGTCCACCGGCAATGGCTCCGGCGCTCATCTCGCGGGTGAGCTGTTCAAGACCAAGGCCGGGATCGACATGTTGCATGTGCCGTTCAAGGGGCTCTCGCCCATGCTCACCGAACTTCTCGCCGACCGCGTGGACATGAGTATCGCGCCGCTGCCGGGTCTGATCGGGCAACAGATCGAAGCGGGCGCGGTGCGCGCGCTCGGGGTCGCCCGCGCGCAGCGCCTGCCTCAGCTCGCGTCCGTGCCGACGTTCGCGGAGAGCGGCGTTCCGGGCGTGGAAGCCGACGCCTGGGCGGCATTGTTCGCACCAGCGAGGACGCCGCCCGCGGTGATCGAGCGTCTCTACCGCGCAGTGGCCGAAGCGCTCTCGAAGGACGCGGTGCGCGCGGCCATGGCCAAGCAGGGCATTCCGGCCGCGCTCAAGACGCCGGCGGAGGTGGCGGCGATGCTGCCAGGCGAAGTCCGGAAATGGGCCGCGGTGATCAGAACGGCCCATGTGGCGGTGGAATAATCCTGGCCCAGGGCCCGTTGCGGCGCGGTCAGGGTTTCACGCCGCTACGTCCAGATTGAAAAAACGCGCCGCGTTGCGCCAGAGGAGTTTTTCCTTGTCCGCCGGGGAGATCGCAAGCCCGTTGACGATGTCGACGTGCTCGCTGGGATCGATCGGGACCGGGCCATAATCGGTCCCGAACATGACCCGATCGACGCCGAACACCTCCACCGCCTCGCGCACGTGCGGCGCCCAGAAGCCCATGGTGTCGACGCAAAGCCTGCCGAGGTACTCGCTTGGCCGCTGCCTGCAGCGGATGACGGCGCGCTCGGGCATTCCGTCGCAGCCCAGACGCCAGCCGAATTCGAGCCGTCCCATGACCGGCAACAATCCGCCGCCCATGTGAGCGACCGCGACCTTCAGGCGCGGGTAGCGATCGAACAGCCCCGACAGGATCATGCGAGCCAGCGCCATGGCGGTATCGAACGGCCGCCCCACCAGCTCGTCGAGCTTGTATTGGTCCATCTGCTGGTCGTGTCCGATCGGCACCCGCGGCGGATGGATGAACACCGGCACCTGGCGGTCCTGCGCCCACTCCCAGAACGGAAAAGCGTCCTCGCCGTCGATGAATTTGCCGTGCCAGCTCGATGTGATCAGCAGACCCTTGAAGCCAAGCGGGCCCAGGCAGCGCTCGCCCTCGACGATATGGCTTGCATCGAGCGGATTGAGCGTGCCGAGGCCCCAATTGCTCTTTGCCCGCGCCACCACCGCAGCGACCTGATCGTTGACGTGCCTGACGACATCGAGCGCCGGCCGCTGCGAGAGTGCGGAGATCACCTCCGCCGCAAACGGATTGCTGATGATGCGGCCGGTGATGCCGGCCTCGGCGCAGACCCGCTGCTGGAGGTCGAAATCGAACATCTCGTGGTAGGAGACCGCAGGCAGGCCGCGATAGTTCGTCACCGCGTTCTTGCCGGCTGGTGTCCCCCGCAGCGCCTCGGCGACACCGAAGGGATCATCCCGCGCACGTTGCGAGCAATGGGTGTGAATATCGATGATGGGCATCAAATGCCGGGCCTGCGCCCACCGCCATCGAGCGCTGGCTCGTTCATCATCTCCGAGAGCGGCGGGCGCAAGCAGACGGTGTGCACCAGCGCTTTTTGGGCGGTTTCGTTCATCGCCACCACTGGCTCTGAACCCGGCTCGGCGATTCCGACGCTGAGCGATCGGGCCTATTTCGACTTGCGTTCCTGCTCGTTGCGTGAATGCAACAAGGTCTTCTTGAACTTACCGATCGCGTCATGCGTATGCGCGTAGCTCAGAACGCGGTAGATATCACGCGTCACCGCAACATTGCCACCGCCAACGTTGCAAACGATGACCGGGCCATTGTCGGCGGCCAGCTTGCGTGTGTTTGCGCTCAACCAGTCATGGTTTTCAATCGTCGTTTCAACGCGACAGTTCTTAGGCAGCTTGACTCCCATGGATGCAAGGAATCCACGGGGATCTTTCAGGTAGTCCAGATATTCCTTCGGCGTGCATTCCCAAAAATGCAGCCCGAACGGTTCGGCCTCGATGATGCTTGAGCGTGCCGACAGGTCGACAATCTTGGCTGGCATCGCACCCTCCACGATGAGCGGCAAATCCTTTCTCATCGTAGGATTGTAAATTATTGTATGCAATACCTGAGATTGTTGCGGCGCCGATGCGCGACGCGTTCCGCTCGCATGCGCGCTCCCCTCGCATTGAGCTTTCTTAGATGTTGAGCACGCGCCCGTAGGCGTCGAGCACCGCCTCCTTCATCATTTCCGAGAGCGTTGGATGTGGGAACACGGTGTGGATGAGCTCCTCCTCGGTGGTCTCGAGGTTCATCGCGATGACGTAGCCCTGGATGAGCTCGGTGACTTCCGCGCCGACCATATGCGCGCCGAGCAACGCCCCGGTCTTGCTGTCGAAGATCACCTTGACGAGGCCCTGGTCCTCGCCGAGCGCGATTGCCTTGCCGTTGCCCACGAACGGAAATCGGCCGACGCGAACGTCAAGCTTCTGCTCCTTCGCCGCCTGCTCGGTGATGCCGACCGAGGCAACCTGCGGCGAGCAATAGGTGCAGCCCGGAATCAGGCGCTTGTCCATCGGGTGGGGCTTGAGACCCTTGATCGCCTCGACGCAAATGACGCCCTCGTGTTCGGCCTTGTGCGCCAACAAAGGCGGCCCGGCCACATCGCCGATGGCGTAGATGCCAGGCACGTTGGTGCGATTGAGCGGATCGACCACGATAGCGCCGCGTTCGGTCTTCACTCCCAGCTTTTCGAGCCCAAGAATTCTCGATATTGCCGATGACGCCGACGGCGGAGATGACCCGTTCCGCCGTAATGGTTTGCGTGCCGCCCTTGCCGTCGTCGATGGTGGCGGTGACGCTATTCTCTTTCTTGGCGAGCTTGGTCACCTTGGCGCCGGTCAGGATCTTGACCCCCTGCTTTTCAAATTGTTTGCGCGCGAAGGCCGAAATCTCGGCGTCCTCGGCGGGTAGTATCTGCGGCAGCACCTCGACCACCGTCACGTCGGCGCCGAACGTGCGATAGAACGAGGCGAACTCGATGCCGATCGCACCCGAGCCGACGACCAGCAGCGATTTCGGTATCCGGTCCGGGACCATCGCCTCGAAATAGGTCCAGATCAGCTTCTTGTCGGGCTCGAGCCCGGGGAGCACGCGCGGCCGCGCGCCGGTGGCGATGATGATGTGCTTGGCCTGATACGCGCCGGCGCCGAGGGCGCCTTTCGGAGCCTCGCTCTTGCTGGCTTTCACCGCGACCTTTCCAGGCGCCTCGATCGCCGCCTCGCCCCAGATCACGGCGACCTTGTTCTTCTTCATCAGGAAGCCGACGCCGTCGTTGAGCCGCTTCGAGACGGCGCGGGAGCGCTTGACGACGGCGGCCGGATCGTAACTGACCTTCTCGGCGGAGAGACCGTAGTCTCCGGGATGCTGCATGTAGTGGAAGATCTCCGCCGACCGCAGCAGCGCCTTGGTGGGGATGCAGCCCCAGTTGAGGCAGATGCCGCCGAGATAGTCGCGCTCGACGATCGCGGTCGAAAAACCGAGCTGCGCCGCGCGGATCGCGGTGACGTAGCCGCCGGGCCCCGAGCCGATGACGATGATGTCGAAGGAGGTCTCAGCCATTCCGCTCACTCTGCCCGCGGGCTTTCGGATCTAATGCGCGGTCCCTGCATCGGGAAATAAGTCACTACAACCGTTCGAACCGTGGCTTCGCGCTCGCTCATCGCCGGCCGCTCATACCACCATCATCACGGGATTCTCGATCAAGGTCTTGACCGCGCCAATGAGCTCGGCGCCGAGCGCGCCGTCGACCGCGCGGTGGTCGGTTGCGAGTCCGAGCGTCATGACGTGCGCCGCCTCGATCCTGCCGTTGCGCACGACCGGGCGCTCCTCGCCGGCGCCGACGGAGAGAATGGTGGCATGCGGCGGATTGATGATGGCGTAGAATTCCTTGATCCCGTACATGCCGAGATTGGATACTGCGCTGGTGCCGCCCTGATATTCTTCCGGTTTCAATTTTCGCGCCCGCGCGCGCGCGGCAAGACCCTTCATCTCGTTCGAGATCACCGAGAGCGACTTCGTATCCGCATGGCGCACCACCGGCGTGATCAATCCGCCGGGAATCGAAACCGCAACGCCGATGTCGGAATGCCTGTGCTTGAGCATCGCGCCTTCGGTCCAGGTCACGTTGGCCTCGGGGACCCGCTGGAGCGCAAGCGCGAGCGCCTTGATCACGAAATCGTTGACCGAAATCTTATACGCCGGCTTGCCTTCCTTGTCCTTGGGCGCAGCGGCGTTGATCTCCTCGCGCGCCGCCAACAGCCTGCCGATGTCGCAGTCGAGCGTCAGATAAAAGTGCGGGATCGTGAGTTTCGCCTCGACGAGGCGCCGCGCAATCACCTTGCGGATATTGTCGTGCGGGACCGCCTCATAGGAGCCGGGCTCGAACAAGGCGCGGATCTTGTCGTCGGAGGGCGCCGGCACCGCCGCCGCCGGCGGCGCTGCCGGCGCTGCGGCCGGAAGCGGGACCGTCAGCCCCTTGCCCGATTTCGCCGCCTCCACGTCGCGCGCGATGACGCGGCCGTGCGGGCCGGAGCCCTGGACGCGGGCGAGGTCGACGCCGGACGCTTTCGCCAGCCGGCGCGCCAGCGGCGAGGAAAAGATGCGGTTCGTGCCATGAGCGGCGATGCCGGCTCCCTCGCCCTTCGCGACGGGCGCTTGCGCGCCCTCCTCGGGACGAGGTGAAACGATCTTCGCTTGCGGGCGTTTCGAGGCCTCCTCTTGCGGAGCGCCCGCCGCCGCAGACGCCGACGGCTTTGGCGCAGCAGGGCCCTTCGCGGTGGCTGCCGCCGCCTTGACGTCCTCCCCCTCCTCTGCGAGCACGGCGATGAGCTGATTGACCGGCACATCCTGCGTGCCCTCCGGAACCACGATCTTGGCGAGCGTGCCCTCGTCGATCACTTCGTATTCCATCGTCGCCTTGTCGGTCTCGATCTCGGCGATGACGTCGCCGGGTTTGACCTTGTCGCCTTCCTTCTTGAGCCACTTGGCGAGGTTGCCCTTCTCCATGGTGGGCGAGAGCGCGGGCATCAGGATGTTGACCGGCATGACAGACTCTCGATTGCCTAGCTGATCGCACTGGTGGTGCCGGGATCCGTCGGCGCGTCCATCTCGGCGTCGAACATCGCGCGGATGCGCTCGAGCGCCTCGGCCTCGGTCAGCTTGGTTTCGTTGGCGAAGATGCGCGCGGCGTGGCGCGCGACGTCGGCGATCAGCATGCCCCAGGCCTGCGGGTCGTCGAAGGCACGGCGCAGCGCGACGTGCAGACCCCCCTCTACGATGGCTGCGCGTAAGACCTCGACTCCGCCGTGTTCCAGCGCGGCCGGCGGGACATGGAGCGCATCGAACGTCGCCATCAATTCCTCGCCCTCATGGCACTCTCGGCGTAATGGAACGGGCTCGCCGTAGCACAAGGTGTCAGCGCGATGCGGCTGCGCCGCTTTCCGTTCCTGCGAACCGCAGAGCGCGCTAGAGCGCATCCCGATTGGGTCGAATCGTGATGCGCTCTAGATTCTTCGATTTTGCGCATGTTCTGTTCGGAAAACCGGTTCCCACTTTTCCGGAACATGCGCTAGCCGGTCGGCCCGATCGAACTCACGACGTCGGGCGGATTTCTCATTTCGGTGTCGAACGCCGAGCTGATGCGCGCGAGCGTCTCGGGTTCGGGGAAGCGCTCCTGGTGCGCATAGGCGCGCGCCACCTGGCGCGCCACCTCGGCGAACAGCCGACCCCAGTCGCTCGGTTCGTTGAATACCGGCCGCAGCGTCAGGTGGAGCTCGCCGTCGACGAGGGCGCAACGCAAGATTTCAAAGCCGCCGCGCTCGTTCGCGGCCGGCGGAATATTCAACGCCTGGTAATTGTTGCTCATTGCACCCTCACCGATAACAGACCGCCTTCGCCGCCGCGATCACTTCCGCGACCGAGGGCAACGCGAGCTTTTCGAGATTGGCCGCATAAGGCATCGGCACATCCTTGCCGGTGACGCGCGTCACCGGGGCGTCGAGCCAGTCGAAGGCCTGCTCGGTTACGCTCGCCGCGATCTCGGCACCGACACCCGATTGCCGCCAACCCTCCTCGACGGTGACCGCACGGCCGGTCTTCTTTACCGATTCGATGATGGTTGCGATGTCCATGGGTTTGAGCGTGCGCAGATCGATGACCTCGGCGCTGATATTGTCCTTGGCGAGTTCATCGGCGGCCTTGAGAGCATAGGTCATGCTCATCGACCAGGCGATGATGGTCACGTCGGTGCCGGGCCGCGCAATCTTGGCCTTGCCGATGGGCACGACGTAATCGTCGAGCTTGGGCACCGGAAAGCTCTGGCCGTAGAGAATTTCATTTTCGAGAAAGATGACCGGATTGGGATCGCGGATGGCGGACTTGAGCAGGCCCTTGGCGTCGGCGGCGCTGTAGGGGGCGATCACCTTGAGGCCGGGAATGTGCGAGTACCAGGCGGTGAAATCCTGGCTGTGCTGGGCGGCCACGCGGGCGGCCGGCCCGTTCGGGCCGCGAAACACGACCGATGCGGTCATTTGCCCGCCGGACATGTAGCGCGTCTTCGCGGCCGAGTTGATGAGCTGGTCCATCGCCTGCATCGCGAAATTGAAGGTCATGAACTCGACGACCGGCTTGAGCCCCGCAAACGCCGCGCCGACGCCCAATCCGGTGAAGCCGTGCTCGGTGATCGGCGTGTCGATCACGCGCGCGGCGCCGAACTCCTGCAGCAGGCCCTGGGTTACCTTATAGGCGCCCTGATATTCCGCGACCTCCTCGCCCATGACGAAGACGTCCTTGTCGCGGCGCATCTCTTCCGCCATGGCGTCGCGCAGCGCCTCGCGCACCGTCATGGTGATCATCTCGGTGCCTTCCGGCACGTCCGGCTCGGCTGGCGCGTGCGGCTGGGGCTGGGGCGCAGCCGCCGATGCCGGCGGCGCGGGGGCGCGGTTGACTGGCGGCGCCGGTGCCGGGGCCCGCACGGGGGGCGCGGATTCGGCCGCCTTTTGCTGGCGTGCAGGCGCCCCGTCCTTGAGCGCGCCGGCCTCCTCGCCCTCCGCCAGGATCATGGCGATCGGCGTGTTGACCGCCACGTCATTGGTGCCCTCAGGCACCAGGATTTTGCCGAGCGTGCCTTCGTCGACCGCCTCCACCTCCATGGTCGCCTTGTCGGTTTCGATCTCGGCAATGACATCGCCGGATCGGACCGCATCGCCCTCCTTCTTGTGCCACTTGGCAAGATTGCCCTTCTCCATGGTGGGCGAGAGGGCGGGCATCAATACTTGAATTGGCATGGACGCATCACCCGTTGGCGGCCTAGCGGGAGACCCGCGCGAGATTGGTCGCCACCGACGTCGCCGCCACGGCGAGCGTCAGACAGGCGAGAACGGCGACGAGCGCCTTGTTGATCGCGCCCGCATGCGCGGCCGCGCCTTTGACCCGCCCGAGCGCGAACGGCCAGACGACCGTGGCGGCAATCATGGCAAGCCATGAGACCGGGGCTTGCCCGCGCTCGGCGGCTAATGCCCGCAGCGTTTGCCCATAGAACCAGGCGCCGACGATCCAGCTCGCGAGCGCCCCTGCGAGAGCGAAATAGACCACGATAAATGCGAACTGAGCCATGGCCTACTCGGTGGCGTAGACGTCGGTCCAGAGCTCGGCCGGATCGGGCTCCGCGTCGTTGGTGGCAAACTCGGCCGCCTCGTTGACGACGGCGCGCACCTGGGCGTCGATCTTCTTCAAGGCGTCCTCGCTCGCAAAGCCCTTCTGCAGCATGCGGCTGCGCACCTGCTCGATCGGATCATGCTCGGTGCGCACTTTGTCGACTTCTTCCTTGGGGCGGTACTTGGCCGGGTCCGACATGGAATGGCCGCGATAGCGATAGGTCAGCATTTCGAGGATGATGGGCCCGTTGCCGCCGCGACACCATTTCACCGCCCTGTCGCCCGCGGCCTTGACCGCGCGGATGTCCATGCCGTCGACCTGCTCGCCGGGGATATCGAAGGATCGGCCGCGCTGAGACAGGTTGGTCGTGGCCGACGCACGGGCAACGGACGTTCCCATCCCGTACTGATTGTTCTCGATGATGTAGATCACCGGCAGCTTCCACAGCTTCGCCATATTGAAGCTTTCGTAGACCTGCCCCTGATTGGCGGCGCCGTCGCCGAAATAGGTGAGCGAGACGTTGTCGTTGCCGCGGTATCTGTTGGCGAAAGCGAGCCCGGTTCCGATCGGAACCTGGGCACCGACGATCCCGTGGCCGCCGTAGAACCCCTTCTCGACCGAGAACATGTGCATCGAGCCGCCCTTGCCCTTGGAATAGCCTCCGCGCCGGCCGGTCAACTCCGCCATGACGCCTTTGGGGTCCATGCCGCAGGCCAGCATGTGGCCGTGATCACGATATCCGGTGATGACCTCGTCGCCCTCCTTGATCGCCATCTGCATGCCGATCACGACCGCTTCCTGGCCGATATAGAGGTGGCAGAAACCCCCGATCAGCCCCATGCCGTAGAGCTGCCCCGCCTTCTCTTCGAACCGGCGGATCAGCAGCATGCTGCGATAGGCGCGCAGTTCCTGCTCCTGGCCGAAATCCGGCACCTGCGCCGCCTGTTCCTCAGATGCGCGGCGCGCTGCGGCAGGCTGGGCCGCTGGTTTATTGCTGGCAACGGCCATTTTTCTCCTCGGGGATGGGCTGGACGTCGATGAGGCGACCGCTCCCCAATAGCCGAAATCACCGCACGGCGAAAGCGCACCGGGGTACGCGCGGGCGCCTCCTTCTGCGACAGCAGATAGGCGGGCTCAACGGTTTTCGCAAACCGGCGCAGAAGGACAGCCGACGGCTGTCAGGGTTGCTTGAGGCGCAGGGTGAGATCGCGAGGATCGGCGTAGTTGAGCAGCACCCGGGCACGCTCGTCGAGCATGTCGGGATCGATGCTCTCGGGTTTCAAGAGCAGGACGCGGCGCTCCCAATTGGCGCGCTCGGCTCGCAGTGTGGCGAGTTCGCCGCTGAGCTGTGCGATCTGCTGGTCGAGGTCTTGCTTCGCCCGAAGCCCGTGGTTGCCGGAATAGGCGTTGACGCCGAAATAGCCGATCACCAACGCGGCAATGGTGTAAAGCGCGAGCGCGTGGAGAACGGCACGGAACCGCTTGCGGGTAACCATGCCGCGACCATGACGGGGCGACGTTAAGACGGCTTTAATGCGTCGGAGTCCGCGCACGGACTCAGGCCCGCCACGCCCTGCTTCACAGGGCTGCGAATCTCGTCGCGTACCGAATCTCGTTGCCGAGGAAATTGCCGATTTGCTTGCTGCGATTGCGCAGGAACCGCAACGGCCCGGCATCGACGAAATAGGTGAGCAGGATCGAATCCCGCGTCTCGACCTCCGGTCCGACCGTATCGGCGGAATGCCAGGTATCGTCCCCGACCGCGAAGGCATAGCCGGTATTGGGCAAGAATTTCATTTGCGCCCGCTTCGGCAGGCTGCCGTCGGGCAACCGCTCGTGGAAAATCGTCCCGATATGCGCCAGCCCGTCGTCGCGCGGCAGATAGAGTTGGACGGTGATCCCCTTCCAGCGCGTATCGGGATGCGGCGGGATTTTGTAACCGGGGATGTCGCGCGTGAGGATTGGGATCGGATACATGCCGACCTTGGTGAAATCCGCGCCGAACCGCCGCGTCAGGCCCGGCGCAAGGCGCCGCACGAACGCCCCCTTCACGTCCGGCGAGCACAGGGTGCGTCCCACGACGTCCCAGACCGCACGCTTCTCCGGCGGCAATCTGCGAACATATTCCGGGAACAAATCGATCTTGACGCGGGTCGGGACGCCGTTCGTCAGATCCTGGTCCTTGCTGCGCCCCGACATCGGACGATAGTCGGAAGCAAGCGGCATCGCCGTGAGCATGGCGGCGTAGACGTGATCGGGAAACACGCGATCGAGTACGAGATGATGGAACGGCGTTTCGCTCGCGCGCGCGGCCTCGACCGCGCCGGCCACAAACCGGCTCAGGCTTGCGATGGCATGTTTGCGATTGCTTTGACTCAAGAAGAGAGCCTGATCCATGTCCGATCCTGGCGAATGACTACCATCTGACTCATATCACAGAACCGCGGGGATACCCACAATCGGTCCCCTGCAAGGCGGCAGGCCTGCCCCGGCGGTCTCGCCGAAGAGAGGCGGCGAAAACAATCGCGCACGCGCCAAGCCTCAGCGCATCGCCTTGAGCGCGGCACGGCCGGCATATTTCGCTTGAGTGCCCAGTTGCTCCTCGATGCGCAGGAGCTGATTGTATTTCGCCGTGCGGTCGGAGCGCGCCAGCGAGCCGGTCTTGATCTGCCCGCAATTGGTGGCGACCGCGAGGTCGGCGATGGTCGCATCCTCGGTCTCGCCCGAGCGGTGCGACATGACGGCGGTGTAGCCCGCCTTGTGCGCCATCTCGACGGCCGCCAGCGCCTCGGTGAGGGTGCCGATCTGGTTGACCTTGACCAGGATCGAATTGGCGAGGCCGTTCCTGATGCCGTCCGAGAGCCGCGCGACGTTGGTCACGAACAGATCATCGCCGACGAGTTGGCACGTGGCTCCGATCTGGTCGGTCAACATCTTCCAGCCCTCCATATCGTCCTCGGCCATGCCGTCCTCGATCGACACGATGGGATAACGGGCGACGAGATCCGCGAGGTAAGTCGCCTGCTCCTGTTTCGAGCGCGTCTTGCGCTCGCCCTCGTAGCGGTAGGCGCCGTCCTTGAAAAATTCGCTGGCGGCGGGGTCAAGCGCGAGCACGACCTCCTTACCCGGGGTGAAGCCGGCTTTTTGGATCGCCTGCAAGACGAAATCGAGCGCGGCATCGGCCGAGGGCAGATTGGGGGCGAAGCCGCCCTCGTCGCCGACATTGGTGTTGTGGCCGGCGGCTTTGAGCGCCGCGCGCAAGGTGTGGAAAATCTCCGAGCCCGCACGCAGCCCCTCGGCGAAGGAAGCCGCACCGATCGGCATGATCATGAATTCCTGGAAGTCGATCGGATTGTCGGCGTGCACGCCGCCGTTGAGGATGTTCATCATCGGTACCGGCAGCAGCCGTGCCGAGGTGCCCCCGACATACCGATAGAGCGGCGCCCGATGCGCGGCAGCGGCGGCCTTGGCCACCGCCAATGAAACCCCGAGGATGGCATTGGCGCCAAGGCGGCTCTTGTTCGGCGTCCCATCGAGCGCAATGAGCGTCTCGTCGATCTTGGCCTGGGCCTCGGCATCCATGCCGCCGACGGCTTCGAAAATCTCGCCGTTGACGTTGTCGACCGCATTGCGCACGCCTTTGCCGAGATAGCGTTTGCCGCCGTCGCGCAACTCGACCGCCTCATGCGCGCCGGTCGAGGCGCCCGATGGCACCGCAGCGCGGCCCCTGGTTCCATCCTCGAGCAGGACGTCGACCTCGACCGTCGGATTGCCGCGGCTATCGAGGATTTCGCGGCCGATGATGTCGGTGATGGCAGTCATGGGGTTCCCGGCGGCTGGCAGCCTTGTTGGGCGGGCTTCTACAGGATGGAGAACACCCTTGTCATGCCCCGTGAAAGCGGGGCATCCAGTCACCGCGCAGGCAGGGAACGCGAGACAGGGGGCGAGCCCCGCTCGTGCTTGACTGCGGCCGGACCGCGATTTGGCAGGCAAGGCGATGGCCAGGAAGACAGCCAGGGCACTTCGGTATCTCGGCAGGCGAAGCCGCCTACCCGCCTCGCCCGATCGCGCCGTGCTCGACCGCGTCGCCAATCCGCATCCCGACACCGATTACGTCGCCCGTTTCACCGCGCCCGAATTCACGACGCTTTGCCCGATCACCGGCCAGCCTGACTTCGCCCATCTCGTGATCGACTATGTGCCGGGAAAATGGCTGGTCGAGTCGAAGTCGTTCAAGCTTTATCTCGGCAGTTTCCGCGGGGTCGGCGGATTTCACGAGGACTGCACCGTGGCGATCGGCAAGAGGCTCGTGGCGCTGCTCAAGCCGAAATTCTTGCGCATCGGCGGTTATTGGTATCCGCGTGGTGGCATGCCGATCGATGTTTTTTGGCAAATCGGCGAGCCGCCCGCCGGCGTGTGGCTGCCGGACCAAGGGGTCGCCCCCTATCGCGGGCGGGGATAACGACGCGTTCCCGCAACGGTCGCCAGCAGCGCCCTCACCTCCTGTCCGGGATCGATGGCGCGCATGACGCCGCCCATGACGGCGATGCCGGACGGGCCGGCCGCCAAGACCTCCGCCGCGCGCGTGGCATTGAGCCCTCCGATCGCGATAACCGGGACCGGCGCCGCGCGTGCGATCTCGGCCAAGCCCTTGCGCCCGATCTCGGGCCCATAGCCGGGCTTGCTCGGGGTCTCGAAGGCCGGCCCTGCGATGGCGTAGTCGACGACGTTGGGATCGATCGCCTCGGCCTCGGTGACGGTGTGGAGTGACACGCCGATGAGCTTATCGGGCCCCAGCATGACGCGGCCGGCGACCGGATCGCCACCCGCCGGCAAATGAACGCCGTCGGCGCCGCTGGCTTTCGCCAAGGCGGCGCCGCCGTGGAGGGTCAGGCACGCACCGTGCCGCCGCGCGATCGGCAACAGCGTCAAGGCCAGCGCAATCTGATCGTCGTCCGCAAGGTCCTTTTCCCGCACGCTCACCCAGCGGCACCCTGCTGCAAGCGCCGCCCGCACCACATCGGCGAGCGGCAGGCGGGCCTGGTGCCGGTCGGTAATGAGCAGCAGCGGCGGATCGGGCAGCTTCACGTGCCCACGAGGCCGAATTGCGGACTCGAGGGCTCCGCGTGCGCAAGTTTCGGGATGCGCCCGGCGAGACGCGCCGAACGGCCCGCCTCGACCGCGGCGCGCATGCCCTTGGCCATCATGACGGGATCTCGCGCCTTCGAGACGGCGGTATTGAGCAGCACCGCGGCGCAGCCGAGTTCGAGCGCAAGCGCGGCATCGGACGCCGTGCCGATGCCGGCATCGAGCACGACCGGCACCGGCGAGCGCGCGCAGATCAGTTCGATCAGATGCGGATTGCAGATGCCAAGCCCGGATCCGATCGGGGATCCGAGCGGCATCACGGCCGCCGCGCCGGCGTCGGCGAGCTTGCGACAGACCACCGGGTCGTCGGTGCAGTAAGGCAGGACGGTGAAACCTTTGGCCACCAGCGTCTCGGTCGCCCGCACGAGCTCTTCGGTGTCGGGATAGAGCAGCTCGCGGTCGCCGATCACTTCGAGCTTGATCCAGTTGGTCTCAAGCGCCTCGCGCGCGAGTTCGGCGGTCAGCACCGCGTCCTTGGCGGTCTGGCAGCCCGCGGTGTTGGGCAGGAAGTGGATGTGCTCGGGGATGAGATCGACCAGGCTTTCCTCTTCGCCGGCGAGGCTGATGCGCCGGATCGAGGCTGTCACCATCTGCGTCCCGCTCGCGGCGATGGAGTCGAGCATGAGCTTGCGGTTGGGGTAACCGGCGGTGCCGAGGAACAGGCGCGAATGCAGCTCCCGGTCGGCAATGATCAAGGGATCGGACATTTCGAATGCCTCCTCAACCGCCCTGGCGGGCGCGGACGATCTCGACGCTGTCGCCCCCCCGCAGCTTGGTCTGCGGCCAGGCTGCGCGCGGAACAATGGCGCCATTGACGGCGACCGCGATCCCACGCTGGCCGGTGTCGACCGCCTTGTCCTCCAAGAGCGCCGCCAGCGTGGCGACGATGAGCGGCTCATCCTGCCCGTTGATACGGATGCTCGCCTCGACAGCAGGAGCTTGTACCATCACAGTCTCTCCTTCATTCCGCGGCCGCGCGCTTGGGCTGGCGTCGCCGCGCCAATCCGACATCGCTCGACCCGAATCGTTCGATGCCGAACGGGCGGATCGCCGGCTCGGCGACGCCATCGAGCACGAGCCGCGCGATGGCATCGGCGGTGATCGGCGTGAGCAGAATTCCGTTGCGATGATGACCGGTGGCATAGACGAGCCCGTCGACCGGGGCGGCCCCGAGGATCGGCGCGTCGTCCCTGCTGCCCGGTCGGTGGCCGACCCACATCTCGTCGATCGCCAGTTCCTCGACGGCCGGCACTGCTCGCCAAGCCGCTTCGAGCAGGGTGAGCACGCCGCCCGCGGTCAGCGAGGCATCGTAGCCTTTTTCCTCGACCGTCGCGCCCACGATGAGCCGGCCGTCCCGGCGCGGCACCAGGTAGGCGCCCGGCGCCCAGACCACGTGGCTGAGCAGCGGCGCCGCCGGATCCATGCGCAGCGCCAGCATCTGGCCTTTGATCGGCCGCACCGGCGGCCGCAAATCCGGCGCCAGACCGGCAATGGTACGCGACCAGGCGCCGGCGGCGAGCACGACGGTATCGGCGCGCACCTTGCTGCCGTCGGCAAGAACAATGCCGTCGACGCGTGCGGCATTCGATGAGATGGCATCGACTGCGCGATGCTCGTTGACGCTGGCGCCGGCCGCTTCGGCGGCGATCCGCAGGGCGGCCGCCAGCTTGCGGTTATCCACCTGGGTATCCTGCGGGCTGAACACCGCTCCGGCGAGCTTGCCGGCAAGATGCGGCTCGCGCCGGCGCGTCTCGGCGGCCGAAATCCAGTGCAGCGGCAGCCCGAGTTTCTGTTGGAAGCCGAGCTGATGGTTCAGTCGTGACTGATCGTCCGCGGTGAGCGCAACGACCAGGGTCCCCTCCGGCCGCAATCCCACCTCGATGCCCGATGCCTGCTCCAATTCGGCGGCGAAGGCGGGCCAGCGCGCCTGGCTTTCGCGGCCGAGCGCAACCAGAGCTTCCTCGCCGGGTTCGGCTTCGGCGCAGGCCGCCAGCATCCCCGCCGCGGCATGGCTCGCCCCGGCACCGGCCGCGCCTCTATCGAACACCGCGACCGCCGCGCCGCGCGCCGCCAGCCGCCACGCGATGCCGAGGCCGATGACACCGGCGCCGATGATGGCGACGGTAGGCTTCTTGGCGTTTCGTGCGAGGCGATCAGGCAACCGGCGGCTCCCTTCGCTGGAATGACCCAGACAGGTTCGTTGGGTTTGATCTCAGCCGCGCTGTCGCGGCACCCCAGGCCGTTACACCCATGATGGGGATTCCGCCGCCATTGCACAAGACCGTTGGCAGTTCGCGCCATGCGCAACCGGCGGGCGCGCCTACCCTCTCAATAAGCGGCCGGGTGGCGCAGCAACCGCGAGCATGTCAGCCCCACCGCCATGACCACCGCCGCGCCGACGAAGATGCTCGGCTCCGCTCCGCCGTGTGCGAAACCGTAGCCGTAGATCACCGGGCCGACCGCCTGACCGAGATAGAAGAAGCACGAGTGCAGCGATGCCGCCGCGCCGCGGGCGGTCTGCGACAGCTCGGTGACGTGCACTTGGATGCAGCCGTGCAGGAGGTAAAAGCCAAAGCCGAACATGCCATAGATGGCGATCTGCCAGAGCCACGGGAAATGCAGCGCGATGAGCACGAGGCCGGCAGCCGCCAATGTGCCGCCGGCCACCATCAAACGGCGTTCCCGCACGCGGATGATGAGGACGGGCACCGACAGCGAGTAGAAGACGCCGCCCACCGCGAAGGCGGCGATCAGGAGGCCCGCAATGGATGCGCGGGTCTCGCCGATAGCGAGCAGCAGCAGCGCCACGTAGGGAAACAGCCCGTGAATGAAGATCGCTTCCAGGAAGACCGATATGAAACACACCTTGGCGCGGGGATCGGCAAAAATGCTGCGGAAATTGGCGACCACAGCAGCGCGATTGAACGGCGCCGGCGGCGGCGTGACCACGCCGCGAAAGGCGAAGAACGCCGCGATCGTCACGACCGATCCGAACAGCCCGAGAATGGCGAAAACACCGCGCCATCCGAACAAATCGCCGATGACGCCCGCGAGCGACGCACCGATGAGATTGCCGGTCAGGCCGACGGCAAGCAGACGACCGATCGCCACCTGGCGCTGATTGACCGGCACGAGATCGCCGACGAGCGCCATCGCCACGGGGAAGACGCCGCCCGACACCAGCCCCGCCGCGATCCGCATGGCAACCAGCAGCGAAAAACTGGTCGCTACCGCGCAGACGAGCGCCGAAACCGCGACAACGAGCAGGCACACGTTCATCAGTCGGGTCTTGCCGAAGAAATCCCCCGCGACGCCGAGCGCGGGCTGCACCAGCGCATAGGGAAACGTGTATGCGCTCGAAAGCAGCGCGGCGGTCTTCACGTCGATGGCGAGGTCGCCGGCGATCATCGGAATCACCGGATCGACCGCGCGGGTGAACAAGGTCTGCGCGAAGACCACGAGGCCAACGATTTTCAGGACAGGAGGAATGGGATAACTCGCTTGAATCTCAGTTATTTGTCGTCAATTCTTAGCGAGTTTGTCGAACTCGATGAGCCGGCGCAGAAGCCCGTCCAGCTGTTTCAGCGGTATCATGTTGGGGCCGTCGGAGGGCGCCTTGTCGGGCTCCTCATGGGTCTCGATGAAGACGCCGGCCACGCCGACGGCGACCGCGGCGCGCGCCAGCACCGGCACGAACTCCCGCTCGCCGCCGGACGAGGTGCCCTGTCCGCCCGGCTGCTGCACCGAATGGGTGGCGTCGAAGATCACCGGGGCGCCGGTCGTGCGCGCGAGGATCGGCAGCGCGCGCATGTCGGAGACGAGCGTGTTGTAGCCGAAGGACGCGCCGCGCTCGGTTACCAGCACATTGGGATTGCCCGCGGAGGTCAGCTTGGCAACGACATTCGCCATGTCCCAGGGCGCCAGGAACTGGCCTTTCTTGACATTGACCACGCGCCCGGTCGCGGCTGCGGCAACCAGGAGGTCGGTCTGCCGGCATAGGAAGGCGGGGATTTGCAGGACGTCTACGACCTCGGCGACGCGCGCGCATTGCCGAGCTTCGTGCACATCGGTGAGCACGGGCGTGCCGAGCTTCTGGCGGATTTCCGCGAAGATCGGCAGCGCGCCCTCGAGGCCGATGCCGCGGTTGCTTCTTGCGCTGGTGCGGTTGGCCTTGTCGAACGAGGTCTTGTAGACGAGACCGATTCCGAGCTTGCCGGCGATTTCCTCGAGCGCCGAGGCCATTTCGAGCGCGTGGTCGCGGCTCTCGAGCGCACACGGGCCCGCGATCAGCGCGAGCGGCAGCGCATTGCCGAAGCGCGTCTTGCCGACGGAGACGATCGGATTGGGAGCGGGCTCGACGGTCATGGCGGGCGACCATGCGCTGGCGGTGCTGAGGGGTCAACCGAAGGGCTCGCATGGGCAAGCTTGCCTGCCACATAGGTCGCGCGAACCGCCCGGTCGTCGCCGAGCGTCGTGAGAATCGCGAGTGTTTCCGCGATCGAACGCGAGCGGCGGTTGCGGAAAGCCAACAGCGGCGTCGCGTCCGGGTCGAGCACCACCATGTCCGCCTCCCGTCCCGCCGCCAGCGTGCCGATGCGGTCATCGAGTGCGAGCGCGCGGGCACCTCCAAGGGTAGCGAGAAAGAACGCCTCGATGGCATCGATCGGCCGCCCCTGGAGCTGCGCCACCTTGTAGGCCTCGCTCATGGTCGCCAGCAGCGAGAAGCTGGTGCCGGCGCCGATATCGGTGCCAAGGCCGACATGAATCGGACGGCGGGGGTCGCGCGCAGCGCGCAGCGGAAACAGGCCGCTGCCGAGAAACAGGTTGGAGGTCGGGCAGTGCGCGAGCGCCGTGCCGGTGGCGTGGCATCGCTCGAACTCGGCCTCGCCCAGGTAGATGCCGTGGGCAAGCACTGCGCGGCGGCCGGTCAAACCGTAATGGCCGTAGATATCAAGATAATCGCGCCGCCGGGGATAGAGCTTCATCACCCAGGCGACCTCGTCACGGTTCTCCGCGATGTGAGTTTGGACGAATGTATCCGGGTGCTCGCGCCACAGGCTGCCCGCAAGTTCCAGCTGCTCCGGCGTGCTGCTGCCGGCGAAGCGCGGCGTGATGGCGTAGAGGCACCTGCCGCGGCCATGCCACTTTCCGATCAGCGCCTTCGACTGGTCGTAGCCGGAGCGCGCCGTGTCGGTGAGCGCAGCCGGCGCATTGCGGTCCATCAGCACCTTGCCGGCGATGAGCCGCAGGTTGCGCTTTTCCGCCTCCACGAACAGCGCGTCGACCGAACCCGCATGCACCGAACAGAAAACGAGCGCGGTCGTGGTCCCCTGCCGCAACAGCTCGTCGCAGAAGACGCGCGCTGTCGCTTGAGCCACCGCGGGATCGGCGAAGGCCTGCTCGGCGACGTAGGTGTAACGGTTGAGCCAGTCGAGCAGCTGGAGGCCCTGGGCACCGATGATGCCGGTCTGGACGTAGTGGACGTGGGTATCGATGAAGCCCGGCGCGATCAGGCAGCCGGAATGGTCGGCAACGGCGGCGCCCGCCGGCAATTCTGATTTCAATCGGGCATAAGGACCGACGGCCCGGATCATGCCGTCGCGGCAAATCACGAGCCCGTCCGGCTCGCACACAAACGCCTTGGCCGGATCGGTGAGAAACGGATCGTCGCGGCAGAAGATCAACGTCCCGCGCACAGCGCTTGTGGCGGAGCCATCGGCGGGTGTCGTCATGCGAAGCCCCGCTAGTCGAACACCAGCGTCGCGCCCATGGCCGTCTCCGGACCGACGATGGTCGAACCCATGCGCACGGCGAACGCGATTGCGCCCGCGTTCAGCGCGGCCGTCAGCGCGCCGCGGTCACGCACCCGGAATTGCAACGCGGCGAGCCGCGCGCCGTGTGAAATATCGGGTAGTTCGGTGCCGAAATGGCTGCGGAAGGCCGCCGGATCCATCAGCTTGACGTCACCACGCGGCGTCGATGCGGTGACGCCGCTCGATGTGGCGGAGAGGTCGCGCACGCCGGTGAACGCCGACAGGAAGATGTGATGGTCGCTCGGATTTTCCGCCACCAGCACGGCACCGGCAATTTCGTGCGCCGTGTTGGCATGCTGCTGGAACGCCGGATTCCAGAAACTCTCGGGAAAATGCTGCTGGCAGACGGCAAAGCCGATTCCGGGCGCCTTGGCGTCGCGGGCAAAGGCCAGGGAGAAGGCGACCTTGACCGGCGAGCCGTCGGGCCTGTTGCCCGCGCGCTCGAACCTCATCGCATCCGAGGCCACGATGCCAGCGGTTTGGAACCCGGCGGCATCCGCGTCTGCATCCGCGCTCTCCAGGATGATCAGCGACAGGCCTTGGTTGCGCGCCAGGAACGTCTGGTTGAAGCGGCCGAACAGGGTAGAGAACCCATCCGTCCCAAGCTTGTCCGGCTCCGCCACCGTCAGCAATTCGACGAAGAATCCCGGGAGCTGGACGAGATGGTTGTGGGTACCCCATGAATGCCGGTTACGCGCGCCGACGGTAAAGCCAAGCCGACGATAGAGTTCGGCCGCGGCGTCGAGATCGCGGACCGCATGGACGACATGGTCGAGGCCGCGGGCCATCGAAACCGTCCGTCACTTCACCGCGGAGAACGCCGTCGGCTGCAGGAACATGTTCTTGATCGAAGCAACGATCGGCCCATCACGCTCGCTTTCGGCGCGCTTGGCCAGCCATTCCGGATCGCTGGCGAATTTATTCCACTTGCTTTCCCGCTCGGCGAGCAATTCCCAGGCGAGGAGATAGTGCAGGTCCTGATTGCCGCCGTCTCCGACCAGGACCGTCCAGAACCCGGCTTGCCGGATGCCATGTCGCTTCCAAAGCTCGAGTGTCGTGTTTTCGAACCGCTTCAAGAGCGCGGGCAGCCGCCCGGTCACGCAGTGATAGATCCTCAACTCATAGATCATGATTGCCTCGCTGATCACGTGGAGGCGCCGACGTTAATGGCGTCGCACGGAAAGGCAATCACCCGCTCGACCTGATGCTTCCAAGCGGGCGGGGGGTGACTTACACCAGCCTGCTCTGGTCCACTGCCGCTCCAACGAAGGACGAGAACAGCGGATGCGGCTCAAACGGCCGCGATTTGAGCTCAGGGTGGAACTGGACGCCGATGAACCAGGGATGATCCTCGTACTCGATCATTTCCGGCAACAGCCCGTCGGGCGACATGCCGGAAAACCGCATGCCGTGCTGCTCGAGCCGGTCCTTGTAACGGGTATTGACCTCGTAGCGGTGGCGGTGGCGCTCCGAAATCTCAGGCGTGCCGTGATAAATTTGCCAGACGCGGCTGCCGCGCTGGAGCACCGCGGGATAGGCCCCGAGCCGCATGGTGCCGCCGAGATCGCTGCCCAGGCCGCGCAACTGCAACTCGTTGCCCTTCATCCATTCGGTCATCAGCCCCACCACCGGCTCCGATGTCGAACCGAACTCGGTCGAGTTCGCCTCGGCGATGCCGCACAGGTTGCGGGCGGCTTCGATGACGGCCATCTGCATCCCGAAGCAAATCCCGAAATACGGCACCTGGCGTTCGCGCGCGAACTGGGCGGCCTTGATCTTTCCTTCGGTGCCGCGCTGGCCGAAGCCGCCCGGCACCAGAATGCCGTTGACGTGCTCGAGGAACGGCGTCGGGTCCTCGCGCTCGAACACTTCGGACTCGATCCAATCGAGATTAACGCGGACCTTGTTGGCGATGCCGCCGTGGGAGAGCGCCTCGATCAGGGACTTATAGGCGTCTTTCAGACCGGTATACTTGCCGACGATGGCGATCGTGACATCGCCTTCGGGGTTGCGGATGCGCTCGTTGATGAGCCGCCAGCGCTCGAGATCGGGCTCGCCCTTGGGCTCGATGCCAAAGGCGGCGAGCACTTCGCGGTCGAGCCCGGCCTGGTGATAGGCCTCGGGAACGGCGTAGATATTATCCACGTCGCGGGCTTCGATCACCGCGCTTTGACGCACATTGCAGAACAGCGCGAGCTTGGCGCGCTCCCCGTCGGGGATCGGCCGATCGGTGCGGCACAGCAAAATGTCGGGCTGGATACCGATCGAGCGCAGCTCCTTGACCGAATGCTGGGTCGGCTTGGTCTTGAGCTCGCCCGCGCCGGTGATGAACGGCAACAGCGTCAGGTGGATGTAGACGGCATGGTGCCGAGGCAAGTCATTGCCGAGCTGGCGGATCGCCTCGAAGAACGGCAGGCCCTCGATGTCGCCCACCGTGCCGCCGATCTCGCAGAGGACGAAATCATAGCCGTCGTTGCCCTCGCGGATGAAATCCTTGATGGCGTTGGTGACGTGGGGAACGACTTGGATGGTGGCACCGAGATAATCGCCGCGCCGCTCCTTGGCGAGGATCTCCTGATAGATGCGGCCGGTGGTGATGTTGTCCTGGCGGGTCGCCGGCCGGCCGGTGAAGCGTTCGTAGTGGCCGAGGTCGAGATCGGTCTCAGCGCCGTCGTCGGTGACGAAGACCTCGCCATGCTGGTAGGGCGACATGGTTCCGGGATCGACGTTGAGATAGGGGTCGAGCTTGCGCAGGCGCACCTTGTAGCCGCGCGCCTGCAGCAATGCGCCGACCGCTGCGGAAGCAAGACCCTTGCCCAAGGATGAGACCACGCCGCCGGTGATGAAGATGTACCGCGCCATGGGACTTAACCTTTAGCGGCGCACCAGCAATTCGACGAGCCCCCAGAGAGGGCCCATACAAACTCCATGCATCGCGCGCATACCGATAAATTCACGTTCTATTACTTACTCATGAGAGAATTTCTTGATCCTATTGTTCAATTTGCCATTCGCTAGCCGCATGGCTCCTCGAAGTGGAGAGGCCGGTTTCCCGGCCCCTCGAACATCCGCGCTATTGCGAGCTGGGCACCTGCGGCCCCGATGGGGGTGCCGCGGGCTGCTCCTGCCGGCGCAGCGTATCGAGCACGCCGCCGCCCTGGCCGAGCGGAGCGCCCGGGGCCTGCTCTTGCTGCGCCGGCGCGCCGGTATTCTGAATGACGGAGTGCGGCTTGCGATCCCAGCCGGCCAGAATCGACAGCACCAGGCTGGTCGCGAAGAAAGTTGCGGCCAGGATGGCGGTGGCGCGCGTGAGCACGTTGGCCGTTCCCCGGCTTGACAGAAATCCGCCGCCGCCGCCACCACCGATGCCGAGCCCGCCCCCTTCCGACTTCTGCAACAAGATGACGCCGATCATGATGGCGACGATCACGAGGTGAATGGCGATGATGACGCTCTGCATGGGTCCACCAAAATTATGCCGCGCCGGGAACCTCCGGCTCCGCCGCCCCGGCGTCATATAGGAAGTCGCGGGCGTGTCTACAGCATCTCCGGCGCCATTTCCACTCGACCGGCGCGGCTGCCAGCGGGCAAGGCGACGGCGCTCCGACGCAAGCGCCGGCTGCCGCTTCCGACAGAGGCCGGCGGGTTATTTCAGAGTTTTGAGATAAGCGATGATGTCGTCGACGTCCTTGGCATCATCGAGCCCGCCAAAGGGCATCCGGTTGCCCTTCACTTTGGCCTGCGGATCTTTGATGTAGTCGCGCAGATTTTGGTCGTCCCAGACCAGGTTGGCGCGTTTCATCGGGTTCGAATAACGGAAGTCATCGAGCGCCGCCGACTTGCGGCCGACGACGCCCTTGAGGCTGGGTCCGAGCGCATCGGGGCGCTCGGTGTGGCAGGCCGCGCAGGTCTGATACAGCGCCTTGCCGTGCTCGGCATCCGCCGCGGCGATCGAGTTGACGGAGAGGGCCAGGAGAAGAGTGGCGCCGGCTGCGGCGCCTGCGGTCGAGTTGCGCATGGTTCTGCTCTTACGCTGTGATTACGCGGGCACCAGCGGGCCGGGGCTCTTGCGATACTTCGTGATGATCGCCTCGGCCGACCAATAGGCGAGCGCGCCCACCGGTCCGGTCGGGTTGTAAGCCGGCTGCTGCGGGAAGGTGGAGGCGCCCATGATGAAGAGATTATGGGCATCCCAGGATTGAAGATAACGGTTGACCACGCTGGTCCTGGGATCAGTCCCCATGATGGTGCCGCCGGTGTTGTGAGTCGATTGGTACGGGACGATGTCGTAATCCCCTCGCCGCATGCGCGGCGGGCCCATGATGGTCGGATTCATCGCGCGCGCAATCTTGGCCGCGACGCCGAGCGTATATTCCATGACCTTGTAGTCGTTCTCGACAAAATTGTAGGTCAAGCGCAGCAGCGGCCGCCCGAGTTGATCCTTGTAGGTCGGATCGAGGTCGAGATAGTTGTTGCGATTGGCGTAGTTGGAGCCCGACACCGCGATGCTGGCGGCGTGGTGATACCACTTCGCCGTTGCCTTCTTCCAGGCGGCGCCCCAGCGTGGAGTGCCGGGCGGAACCGGCCGGTAGCCGATCGGACGGCCATCGGCGTGCCCGCAGCCGAAGCGTGATCCGCCGAGGAAGCCCAGGCCCGAGTGATCGAAATTGTCGCCGTCGACGTCGTCAAGCGCCATCGACGAGCCGGGGGCGCCCATGAACGGATTGAATTCCTTGTTCTCGAAGAACATCGTCACGCCCATGCGGGAGAGCTGATAGCAGTAGTTCTTGCCCACTGCGCCCTTGCCGGTTGTCGGGTCGTAGGGCTCGCCGATGCCGGAGTGGAACAACAGCGAAATGTTGCCGAACACATAGGCCGAGAGCACGACCAGGCCCGCCGGCTGCTCGTATTCCTCGCCGGTGCGGGTGTCGGTATAGACGACCCCCGTCACGGTCTTCGCCGCCTTGTCGTAGCTAAGCCGGCTGACCCAGGCGCGCGTGCGCAACGTGAACCTGGGATCGGTGCGCAAAAGCGGCAGGATGCACACTTGCGGTCCCGCTTTGGCATTGGCCTCGCACCCGCTCTTGTCGCAATGGCCGCAATATTGGCAGGCGCCCAGCGTGAGGCCCTCGCTGTTGGTGTAGGGCCGGCTCGCATTGCTGATGGGCTGCGGAAACGGATTGTAGCCCAACTCCTTGGCCGCTTTTTCGAACATCAGGGCGGACTCGGTCATCTTCAGCGGCGGGTTGGGATAGTCGTTCTGCCGCGGCCCTTCGAACACGTTGCCGCCTGCGATCCTTTGGCCGCGCAGGTTGCCGGCCTTGCCGGATACGCCGCAGAGCTTGTCGAACTTGTCGTAGTACGGCTCGAGCTCGTCGTAGGTCATCGCCCAGTCCTGGATCGTCATGTCGTCGGGGATGGCCTTGGCGCCGTAGCGCGCGACGATGTGACTGCGGCAGAGATGGTCGCTCGGCAGATAGCGCCAGTGCAGGCCGCCCCAGTGATTGGCCGCACCGCCGACGCTGTTACCCGGCAGGAACGAGCCCATGCGGCGCATGGGAAGCGCGGATTCCGATGGCCGGTTGCGAAACGTCAGCGTCTCCAGCGCCGGGTCCTGAACCAGTTCCTTGCGAAAGGTATATTTGAGCTCGTCGCGGATGTTGGGCAGCGCGAAGTGCTCGCTGGGCGTGAGGTCAGCACCGCGCTCGAGCCCGACCACCGTCAGTCCCGCCTTGGTCAGCTCGCGTGCCATGATGCTGCCGGTCCAGCCCATGCCGACCATGACCGCATCGACGTCTTTCAATCGCGTTGCCATGTTTTCCTCCCCTTACGAGAAGTCCGCGATCGACTGCGGTTCCACCTGATAGCGCTTGTTGCGATATTCGTCGATCAGGGCGGCATAGATCGCCGGCAGGCCGGGATAGCCGACCATCCGCCATCCCGCCTTGTTGCGGTTGCCGCCATAGATCGGATCGGCGAAGAAGCCCTCCATGGTGATTTGCAGCAGCGCACCAAAAAATTGCTTGCCGTTGAAATCGGGCAGCGCGGCCTTGTCGGCCTCCAATTCCTTCAGCGCGGTTTCGCGCTCCTTTGGCGGCAAGCGATCGAAGTCCCTGCCGTAGGTCTTGCGCGACCATGCGTTGACGGCGACCACGCCGGCCGCGAAAAACTCCCTCGGCGTGAGCGGCAGCTGGTAGCCTTGCTCAGGCTTGCCTTTCGCAAACGGTCCGCTGCGGTACATCTTGGCGCCGCCGCCCCAGGCACCGGCGAGCTGTCGGTCGATGAAGATCACGACCCCGCACGCGCTGCCCGAAGGCGACAGCTCGTCGGCGGGAATCATGGTATCGGCCGCGGCGGAGAAGAAAGCGGCCTCGGTGGCGGTCAGCGTGAGCAGCGCTTCTTGCTCATTCGCGGCTGCCGGCGAGACGGCGGCAGCGGCGTTCGGCTGCTGCGCGTCGGCAGCCGCGGCCGGCGCCAGACCGGCGGCGACGACGGTTCCGGCGCCCAACAGGAAATTCCGGCGCGGGATCGGGGTGCTGTCGTCGGCCGGATTATTGCCGAACCTCTCGTCGTTACCCATGGGGACTCTCCCTGTGCTCGCTGCGCGTAGAGTTGGTAGGACCACGCAGCCGCGTCATTCGTTGGTTGCAACGAGATTAAACCGAATTGCCCCTCGGCGGGAGGGGAGCTGAGCGCGCAAGCCGGCCGTCGAGCGCGCGGCCGGGACGGAGATCCGCGAGCCGCCATGCTTCGCGCTCTGCTCATTGCAAGGAAGCGAGCGAAACGAGCCGGGGCGAAGCGAATGCGAGCGATCGGGTTCGCGCACACTGCAAGATCACGCAGGTACCAGCGGACCCGGGCTCTTGAGATACTTCGTGGTGATGGCGTGCGCCGACCAGTAGGCGAGCGCGCCGACAAGGCCGGTTGGATTGTAGGAGGCGTTTTGCGGAAACAGCGAAGCCCCCATGACGAACAGGTTGTCGGCGTCCCAGGCCTGGCAGTAGCGGTTCACCGCGCTCGTCTTCGGGTCGGCGCCCATCATGGTGCCGCCGGTATTGTGGGTCGATTGATAGGGCACGACATTGTAGTTGCCGCGCCGCACGTTGACGTTGCCCTTGATGGTGGGCTTCATCGCGATGGCGAGTTGATCCAGCACCGTGCCCAGGTACTGCGCGAGCTTGTAGTCGTTGTCGTGAAAATTGTAGCTCATGCGGATGAGCGGGCGTCCCAGCGCATCCTTGTAGGTGGGGTCGAGGTCGAGAAAGTTCTCGCGATGGGCGTAGTTGCAGCCCGAAGCGCCGATGCCGAAGGCGTGATTGTACCATTTCGCGGTCGCCCGTTTCCAATCGCGCCCCCAGCGCGGCGTCCCCGGCGGCACCGGCCGCGTCAGGATCGGGCGACCATTCGAGGTGCCGGCCGCGATCCAGGCGCCACCGAAGAATCCCAGTCCCGAGTGGTCGAAATTATCGCCGTTGAAGTCGTCGATATTGGTGCCATGGGCGCCCGACGCCATGAACGGATTGATCTCCTTGCTTTCGAAAAAGACCGTCACGCCGTTGCCGCTGACCTGGTAGCAGTAATTCCTGCCGACGGCGCCCTTGCCGGTCCTGTAGTCGTAGGGCTCGCCGATGCCGGCGGTGAGCATCAACAGCACGTTGTTGAAGACGTAAGCGCCCATGATGACGATGCCGGCGGGTTGCTCGAATTCCTCCCCGCTCCTGGTGTCGACATAGCGGACCGCCTTCACCTTCTTGCCTTGCTTGTCGTAGACGAGTTCCTTCACATGGGCGTAGGTGCGCAGCTCGAATTTCGGGTCCGGCAGCAACACCGGCAAGATGCAGGCCTGCGGCGAAGCCTTGGCATTCGCCTCGCACCCGAAGCGTTCGCAGTGCCCGCAATATTCGCAGGCGCCCAGCGTGACCCCCTCGGGATTGGTATAGACGGCGCTCATATTCGCCGACGGCGCCGGGAACGGGTGGTAGCCCAAATCCTTCGCCGCCTGCTCCATCAGCGAGCCCGCCATGGTCTGGACCAGCGGCTTATTGGGATACTCGTTCTGGCGCGCGCCCTCGAACACGTTGCCGCCGGCGATGATCTGTCCGCGTAGATTGCCGGCCTTGCCGGAAATGCCGCACAATTTCTCGAACCGGTCGTAATAGGGCTCGAGCTCGTCATAGGAGACCGGATAGTCCTCGATCGTCATCTCGGCGGGGATCGCATTGTGGCCGTACCGATTCTGCAGATGGGTGCGCAGGTTGTGATCGGACGGCAGCAGCCGCCACGTCAGGCCATTCCAATGCGCGCCGGCGCCGCCGACGCCGGTGCCGGGCAGGAACGAGCCGAGCCGGCGCAAGGGCAACGCCGTCTCCGAGGGCGAGTGCCGCACGGTCACCGTCTCCATCTGGGTGTCCTGGAACAGTTCCTGACGCACCGCGTATTTGAGGTCATCACGCACCGAGGGCAGCGCGAAGTCCTCGCGCGCCGAGCGGTTGGCGCCGCGTTCGAGGCCGACGACGTTGAGCCCGGCCTTGGTCAATTCACGGGCAAGAATGCTGCCGGTAAATCCGACGCCGATGCAGACTGCATCGACTTCCCTAAGCATCGTGGCCATTGTCCTGTCTCCTCCCGCGCGTTACGCGCGATCAACCGAACCAATTCGGCACACCGTGAGCGGCTGGCCGCTCACCGTTGCAAGATCGGCGAGCTTGCCCGGATCGAACGAGCCCTGCCCGTCCTCGTTGATGGTCTGGTCCACCGCCATCGCTCGCTAGGCGAAATCGGCGATCGAGCGTGGGGGCTTGTCGTACTTCTTCCCGAAATACTTCTTGATGTCTGCGCGATAGGTGGCCGGCAGGCCGGGATACCCGATCATCTTCCACGCCGCCATGTTGCGGTTGCCGCCGTAGAGCGGGTCGGCGAAGAACCCCTCCATGGTGATTTGCAGGAGCGCGTTGAAGAACATGGTGCTGGTGAAGCCGGGGAACTCGGCCTTGCCGGCTTCCATCGTCTTCAATGCGGCTTGCCGGTCCTGCTCGGAGAGCCGGTCGAAGTCCTTGCCATAGCTCTTGCGGGTCCAGTCGTTGGCGGCGGCAATGCCGGCGCGAAAGAACTCCCGCGGCGTGAGCGCAAGCTGATAGCCGAGCTCGGGCTTGCCCTTCGGGAACGGCCCATCGCGATAGAGCCGTGCGCCGCTGCCGTAAGCGCCGGCAAGCTGGCGGTCGATGAAGGTGGCAACCCCGCACTCGCTGCCCGAGGGCGAAAGCTCGTCCGCGGGAATGATGGTGTCGGCCGCGGCGACGAAGAACGCGTGCTCGGTCGCGGTGAGTGTGATGAGCGGCTCGGGATCCGGCGCGGGCGCCGGCGTCGCCGCCAGCTGCGGGACCTGCGCCTCCACCGGCGCCGACGGCGCGAGTCCCGCGGCAACCGCAGTTCCGGCACCCAGCAGGAAGTTGCGACGTGCGATCGGGGTCTTATCGTCCGGCGTCTTTTTGACGGTCATGGCACCCTCCCCGTGTCGCCGCGCCAAGCGAATTGGGACGCGGCATGGACCGCGCGCGGTATGCACCGCCACGCGACGATTTCATTCTTGTTTGGAACGAGACTAATCCGATTTTCGCCCGGGCGGGAGGGGGCAAGGGCAGCGCCGCTATGCGGCGCAAGCGAAGCCCCGCGATCAGCCCAATGAGAACCCATGAGAGCGCGGCGGGTCGCCAGTTTCCGACGTCATCGCGCGGGCGCTTGCCCGCTGTTCACGCAGGGTCTCAGCGATAGACGGCCGCGATCGGCAGGAATTCATCCGCCTTGAGGCTTGCCCCACCCACCAGGGCGCCGTCCACGTCGGCGACGCTCATCAGCTCCTTGGCGTTCGACGGTTTCACCGATCCGCCGTAGAGGATGCGGATGCTCTCCCCTGCCGTCCCAAAGCGCGACACCAGACGCTGGCGGATGAACCCGTGCATCGCCGCGACATCGGCCGGCGTCGGCGTGAGGCCGGTGCCGATCGCCCAGACCGGCTCGTAGGCGACGACAAGATTGTCGGCAGTTGCGCCGTCGGGCACCGAGCCGTCGAGCTGCGTCCTCACCACCGCGAGCGCGCCTCCGCCCTCACGCTCGGCGCGGGTCTCGCCGACGCAGACGATGGCGCAAAGTCCCGCGCGATGCGCCGCGTGCGCCTTAGCCCGGACGTCGGCGTCGGTTTCCTCGTGATAGGTTCGCCGCTCGGAGTGCCCGACGATCACGGCGCTTGCCCCTGCGTCCTTGAGCATTTCGGCCGAGAGATCGCCGGTGAAAGCGCCGGCGGGCTCGGCGTGGCAGTCTTGGCCGCCGATCTTGACCGGACCTTCCGCCGCGGCAGCCGCGAAGCGGGCAAGCAGCGTCGCAGGCGGGCACACCAGAATGTCGACGCTCGTGAGCTTGTGCGCACCCTGAACGATACGGTCGAACTCGCGCGTCGAGGCCGAAAGGCCGTTCATCTTCCAGTTGCCCGCAACGAGCGGCCTGCGCGGCGTGCGAGCCATGTCGCTATCCCGTTCGCTCCGAACCCAGCGAAAGCGGTTAGCAGAGCGTTCGGACCCACGCCAGAGCGTATCCCGGCTGACCGGCGCCGATCTTTACCGTCGCGTCCGCCGGCGCAATGGCGGGCGGAAGCCGCTCCGAAGCCAGGTCGGGCCCGGTTCTCCCGGTCAACCGGTTATCGCCTCACGGGGGAAGCGTCGTGGGGGCACGGTTGTGACGGCCTGCCGCTCCCACGTCTGTTGCGATGCAGGGGGCCCCTCCCCTATGATGCGCTGCCCTCGGTCGGCTAGCGGCGAGGGTTCCCCTCATGCACGGAATGACGCATGCTTCGAGGTCTCCGAAAAGCCTCTTCCAACTGGCTCGGGAAGGCGGTGATGGCCGCCGTCGTCGGCTTTTTGGTGATCAGTTTCGCGATCTGGGGGATCGGCGACATTTTCCGCGGCTTTGGTCGCTCGACCGTCGCCAAGATCGGACATACCGAGATTACGATCGAGCAGTTCCGAGGCCTGTACAACGACCGGCTGCAGCAATATTCCCGCCAGCTCGGCCGCCCGATCGGCCCGGAACAGGCCCGCGCCATGGGCCTGGACCGCCTGGTCATCGGACAGCTCGTCTCCGAAATCGTGCTCGACGAGCGCGCGCGTGTGCTCGGGCTTGCGCTCTCCGACGCCGATGTGGCCAAGCAGATCACGAGTGATCCCGCCTTCCGCGGGCCGAACGGCCAGTTCGACCGCTTCCGCTTCGAGCAGACCATCCGCGCCGCCGGCTACAGCGAGCCCCGTTTCGTCGCCGAACAGCGCCGCCAGATGCTGCGGCGGCAGCTCGCGGGAACGATCGCGTCGGGATTGAAGCCGCCGAAGGCGCTCGTCGAGGCGGCGAACCGCTATCAGAACGAGCAGCGCTCGATCGAATACGTGTTGCTCGACCGCGCGCAGGCCGGCGAGATTCCGCCGCCCTCCCCGGAGACGCTCGCCAAGTATTTCGAGGAACGCAAGACCCTGTTTCGCGCGCCCGAATACCGCAAGCTGGTGGTCGTGTCCCTGATCCCGAGCGAGCAGGCCCGGTGGATCGAAATCTCCGATGCCGACCTCAAGCGCGCCTACGAGGAGCGGCACGCGCGCTATGTCACGCCCGAGCGGCGCCATATCCTGCAGATCGATTTTCCAAATGCCGAGGCGGCTGCTGTGGCCGCCGAGCGCATCGGGAAAGGCGCCAACTTCGTGGAGATCGCGAAAGAGCTGGGCAAGAGCGAAAAGGACATCGATCTCGGCACGGTGACGAAGGCGGGGGTCATCGACCAGGCGGTGGCCGATGCGGCCTTCGCGCTCAAGGAAGGCGAGGTCAGTGCGCCGATAAAAGGCCGGTTCGGCCCGGTGCTGGTCCAGGTTCTCAAGATCGAGCCCGAGCAGGTTCGCTCCTTTGATCAGGTGGCCGGCGAGCTCAAACAGGAGCTTGCGGCCGCGCGCGCCAAGACCGAGATTTTTGACGTCTACAACAAGATCGAGGATGCGCGCGCGGAAGGCAAGTCGCTGGCCGAGGCTGCCGCCGCTCTCAAGCTCGAAGCGCGCACCTTGGAGGCGGTCGATCGCTCGGGGCGCGATCCCACGGGCACGCCCGTCAATATTCCCAATGCGCAACAGGTGCTGGCCGCGGCTTTCAGCACGGATGTCGGCGTTGAGCGTGACCCGTTGCAAGTGCAAGACGGCTACATCTGGTTTGACGTGCTCGGGATCACTCCATCACGCGAACGCCCGCTCGACGAGGTGAAGGATCAAGTGGAGGCGCGTTGGCGTGAACAGGAAATCGCGACACGCCTCGACACGAAGGCGACGGAAATCCTGGACAAGCTCAAAGCGGGCTCGACGCTCGCCGAGACCGCTGCGGCAAACCACCTCAAGGTCGAGAGCCTGACCGACCTCAAGCGCGGCGCAGCGTCGGGCCCGCTTTCGGCGACGGCGGTGGACGCCGTGTTCCGCACGGCCAAGGATGCAGCCGGCAAGGCCGAGGCTGCGCAACCGGCCGAGCAGGTCGTATTCCGCGTCACCGACATCACGGTTCCAAACCTCGACATGGCTTCCGAAGACACCAAACGCATGGTCGCGACGCTCAATCGAGGGCTGTCCGAGGACATCCTCGGCGAGTACATCGCTCGGCTCGAAAGCGAGACCGGGGTGACGATCAATCAAAGCGCGCTGAACCAGGTGGTCGGCGGCGCGGCCGAGGATGGCGCAAACTGATTCTACCGATGCAGATCGAGCCGCAAGCAACGGCATTTGCCAAGCGCTACGCGCGGGGCGAGGCCCAGGTGGTCTGGACCACCCTGGTCTCCGACTTGGAAACACCGGTATCGGCCTTTCTCAAGATCGCGGGCGGGCGGCCGATGAGCTTTCTGCTGGAATCGGTCGAGGGCGGCGCAGTGCGCGGCCGCTATTCGATCATCGGACTGGAGCCCGATGTGGTCTGGCGCACGGTCACTGGACGGGCCGAGATCAAGCGCACGCTGTTGCGCGGCGGCGGTACTTTCACGCCCTGCAACGAGGCGCCGCTCGCCGCGCTACGCGCCGTTATCGGCGAAAGCCGGATCGAATTGCCGGATGTGCTGCCCCCCATGTCGGCCGGCATCTTCGGCTATCTCGGCTACGACATGGTGCGGCTGATGGAGGAACTGCCGCCGCCCAACCCGGACACGATCGGGATCCCGGACGCGATGCTGGTTCGCCCCACTTTGGTGGTCGTGTTCGATGCCGTGAAAGATACCATCACAGTCGTTACGCCGGTGCGGCCGGCAAACGGCGTCAGCGCCGAGACGGCGTTCGCGCGGGCGAGCGAGCGCCTTTCGGCGATCGTCGATGCGCTCGATGCCCCGCTCGCGCATTCCCCGCCCAACATCCAGCCGGGGCCGCTTACGGTATGGCCGTCCTCGAATACCACGCCTGCCGAATATGAGCGGATGGTGAACGCCGCCAAGGAATACATCGCCGCCGGCGACATTTTCCAAGTGGTGCTGTCGCAACGTTTCGAGGCCCCCTTCGAATTGCCGCCATTCGCGCTCTACCGCGCGCTGCGCCGGGTCAATCCGGCTCCCTTCCTCTATTTCCTCGAATTCGGCGAGTTCTCGATCGTCGGATCGAGTCCCGAAATCCTGGTGCGGGTACGCGAGGGCACGGTGACCATCCGGCCGCTTGCCGGCACGCGGCCCCGCGGCAGGACACCGCAGCAGGACAAGGCACTCGAGTCCGAACTGCTGGCGGATGAGAAGGAGCGCGCCGAGCACCTGATGCTGCTCGATCTCGGCCGCAACGATGTCGGCCGCGTGGCGCGAACCGCTACCGTCAAGGTGACCGACCAATTTCTGGTCGAGCGCTTCAGCCAAGTGATGCACATCGTCTCCAATGTGGAGGGCCAACTGGAAGGCAAATACGACGCGCTCGACGCGCTGGCGGCAGGCTTTCCGGCCGGCACCGTTTCCGGCGCTCCCAAGGTGCGGGCGATGGAGATCATCGACGAACTCGAGCAAGACAAGCGCGGGCTCTATGCCGGGGCGGTAGGCTATTTCTCAGCCGCGGGCGAGCTCGACAGCTGCATCGTGCTGCGCACCGCGCTGATCAAAGACGGCGTGATGTATGTTCAAGCCGGTGCCGGCATCGTGGCGGATTCCAATCCCAAATCCGAACAGCAGGAATGCGTCGACAAGGCCAAGGCGCTTTTCCGCGCTGCGGAAGAGGCCAAGCGGTTCGCAAGCGCGGCGCGCAGGGGCCAGTAGGTTGGGGTGCCCGCATGAACACCAAAGCCAGCCAGGAGCAGGCACCCAAATGGAAGCATGACGGCGTCCGGGTCATTCCGGGGCATTCGCTCGATCCCAATACCGCCCAGACGCCAGGCATGGATCGCAAGGCCGCGATCAACTACGCGCGTGTCGGCGCCCAAAAAATCTGGGCCGGCACGGTGAGCATTCAGCCCGACGCCAAGACCGGCGCCCATCACCACGGCGAGCTCGAGAGCGTCATCTACGTCGTGCGCGGCAAGGCGCGCATGCGCTGGGGCGAGCGACTGGAATTTACCGCCGAGGCCGGTCCGGGCGATTTCATCTATGTGCCGCCCTTTGTTCCCCACCAGGAGATCAACGCCAGTCCCAGCGAGCCGCTCGAATGCGTGCTGGTGCGCAGCGACAACGAGGCGGTTGTGGTCAATCTCGACATCGAGCCGGTGGAAAAGCCGGACCAGGTTTTATGGATCGACCCGATCCATAAAGGATGAGGCGACACAGGACAAACGTCTCCGCCCCAACCGCTCCCGCGGCCTCTGCCGAGAGCACCATCGCGTCGGATCGAATCGCGTCGCTTCAGGCATGGTTCGGTGCCTGGCGCTTGCCCGAAGGGGGCAGCCTTTTCCTTTGCGGCGCCGCGTGCATGACATCCGCGCTGCCGCGGGCTATCGAAAACGGCGGGAATGAAATCTCGCAAACCGCTGCCAAGGCGTGTGTTCTGCGCGAGAAGCAGCCGCGCGCGCGACTTGCGGCCCGGTGATCTGGTAGAGGACGAACCTGGTGCCGGCATAAAGAGGGACGAGCCGCGTCGGATCGGGATTTGCGTAATTGGAATCGGTGAACAAGACGTAGAGATAGCCGAAATCCCTGGTCCATCGGGACCAGTATGGCGGCTCGTCGCCGTCGATCTGTTCCGCGGACTTCAAAAGCTGTTTCACGGATGGCGGCGTTCCGTCCTCCGTGTCGACGCGGTCGCGATACTTCCGGCGCACATGCATGACTTGCTTGCCGAGCACGGTGAAAGCCGTCGTGACCAAAGCCGAGCGTTCGATGATCGCCAGACAGGCGGCATGCGTGAGCCAGAACTCGCGCGCGTTATCGCCGTTGTCGGGATCGGCATAAGCGACCAGCACCTTGGCGCCCCGTTCGATCTGCCGGACCGAGTCGCTGAACGAGCTGGTCCCGCGCGAGAGATCGCGCCACACGCTCTGCACTTCGAACGCGCGCACAGCCAGCAGCAGAACGAGCACCGTGGCGAAACCTCGGCGCACGAAATCGTCGCGCAGATCGAGGTGCGCGCAGGCGATGACCATGAACGCCAGCGCGATCGGCAGGCGTTGATCGGCCATGTAGGTGTCGAACATGACGCGCGGCAGCGCCAAATAGGTCGCGCCGCCGACCGCGAGCAGCACCCAGCCGAAGGGGTGAAACTGCAATGCCCGATGGCGTATGGCCCAGGCAGCAGCAATTGCGACGATCGCTGCCAGGAAGAAGGTCGCGGAACGCGAATAGACCTCGATGACGAAAAGCAGACCGTTGAGCTTGCCCTGAAGCTCCCAGGTGACGTCCCACCGCAACGTCCAGGTCGGACTCATCAGCAGAAGCGGCACCACCGGGAGGAAAGGCAATCCGCTCGCAACGAAGTCGACCAGCGCCGAAGGACGGCCCGTTCCGGCGTCTTTGGAAGACAGCTCGGGCGCCGTACGCCGGGCCAACGTCAGCAGCCTTTGCAGCTCGAACGCGAACAAGCCGAGCGCGTAGACCCCGACCGCGAACAAGTGACAGAAGAACAGCGCCAACACGAACAGTGTGGATGTCATCAGACGCAGGAACATCCCACGCTCGCGCAGCGCCGCCCACGTCGCCAGCGCCCAGAGCGAGAGCCCGATGCCGAACAGGTAATTCATCGTGCCCACGAGGAACACGGAGTTGTAGAGCAACGGGAAGGCGATCAGCGGCAGCACCGACCAACGGCCATAGAGCCGGCGGTTGAGCGCGAGCGTGCCCGAAAGAATCAGCACGAAGCTCATGATCGTGTAGACCTGCCCGGCGAGGTAGACGTTCATCACCCGCTGCAGAATCGGAACGATCAGATCCATCATCAGGTTGGGAATGACCTGCCAGTGGATCTCGTAGAAAAGCGCCAGATCGGGGTCGCGGCCGATGCTGGCGATCACGTGCATGCGCGCGAGGTGGTTGATGTAGTCGCCGAGCGGCGGCCAGGGATAGAGCAGGATCGGAATCGACGCGATAGCCGCAAGCATTGCAAATAATGCGGCGATCTGGCCGGTGCTGAAATGAACGCCGTGCGCGCTCGCCTGCGGCTGGTCGGCGACGATGCCCGGCTGCGCGACGGCTGGCACTGCCCGCCCCGCCCGCTTCACCGCGCGGAACCCCAAAAAATGACCGACATCAACCATTTCGGGCTTCAGCCTGAGGAGCCGCTCACGACAGCGATGGGTAGGACGGATTCCAAGCGGGCGCCGAGCGTTGGCAAGCTGGCGAGCGTACGATGACCCAGCCGGGTTATCATGCTGACTGGCGATAGTCCACCACGCCCGCTCGGCACGCGTCGAGCCGCGGCGGGATCGCCGGCATCAGCGGCCGGCTTCTCGCTGTCCATCCCCTTGGCGCTGCCCGACGGAGAAATTGAAACCTCGAACCGGTCGCGGAGCCGAGCTCCGGCGGTCGCAGGCGCCGGCGGCATCTTCCCGTGAGTTTCAGCCGGTGCGGCATGCTTGAGCACACGGCGAGACCCGTTACGACGGCTTCGACGGCGAATCGGCCGGCCATCCGGTGCGCCAGCGCAGGTCACGTTGTGGATACGGAATCTCGATCGCAGCCTCCCGAAATTTCTGGATGATCGCGTAATGGAGGTCGCTCTTGACCGACAAGCCCTTTTCCACATCCGCTACGACGCAGCGCAGCTCGAATTCCAGTGCGCTTTCCCCGAAACCCATGAGAAACGCCGCCGGAGGCGGAGACTGAATGATCTGCGGGTGCGCGCGAGCGATCTCGGTCAGGATGTCGCGCACCTGCACGGGATCGCTCTCATAGCCGACCCCGACCTTGATGACGATCCGCCCCAAGGTGTTGGCGCGCGTCCAATTCTTGACGACGCCGGTGATGAATTCCGAATTCGGAATGATTACGCTTGCCCGGTCGAAGGTTTCAATTTCGGTCGCGCGGACGCGGACGCGCCGCACCCATCCCTCTTCGCCCTTAACCACGATGGAATCACCGACGCGAATCGGACGTTCCGTCAGCAGGATGAGGCCGGAGACGAAGTTCGAAACGATCGACTGCAGCCCGAACCCGATGCCGACCGAAAGCGCGCCAGCAATCAATGCAATCTTCTGCAGGTCGAAACCGAGCCCCGCCAGCGCGAGCGCTATTGCCGTAATGGCGCCGACATAGCCGAAGATCGTGACGATGGAGAGCTGAAGGCTGGACTCGATCCTGGTCCGTGGCAGCAATTCCGTCTCGAGCCAGCGCTGCACGAGGCGGGTGATGACCAGGAGCAGCACCAGCACCAATACCGCCGTCAGCATCGCCTGAAACGAGACGTGGATCTCCCCGATCTTGAAACCGAAGGGAATGTTACGGACGGTGTCGAACAGATCGGCGGTGGATACTTCCCACGGTCCTATGATCAGGAGGAAGGATGCGAGGATCAGCATCACGCGGATGAATGCCGACAGCAGCGCACCGCTGAGGCCCAGGCTGCGCGCGCTGACGCCCAGGCTGGCGGCCAGTCTCTGCCCTTTGGGGGTGTCCTCGCCGACCGTCGCGAACAGCGTCTGCGTGATGGCGAGGAGCAGGTAGAGCGCCCCGAACACCGCCGCGGCGACAATCACCCGCAGCGCTATGAACGCAGCCAGGCCCGCATAGCCCGCCACCAGCGCGGTTACGATCAGCACCGTCATCAACAGGCCAAGAGGATGCGCCCACGCGGCGGCAATGAGAGCCTCGCCCCGGTTTCGCCTGATGCGCCCCAACCGGATGACGAGGTGCAGGAGGATTGCCGCGGTCACCGCCGCGAACAGCACGTTGGTGGCGACCGTGGTGACGAGCGGCGAGAACAGAGTCTTGTTGAGGACCTGGAAGATGATCAGCACTCCGAGCAGGCGCGAGGACCAGACCAGGTGATTGTGAAAGCACTGCGAAGTCATGTCGTCTTCTTGCACCAGGCGGCGTTCCGGCCTTTCCGGCGCGAACAGTCCGCGCGCGACGCCATGGCCGAAGGCGGCTGCGGCAATGCCCGCCACCAGGCCCTCGGCGACCTGCTCGAACTCGGAACGTCAACAGCCCGAGCGCATCCCACACCAACAAAATCGCGAGGCTCGCAGCCGGTGTCCGCAAAGCAAGCCACAGGAACACCCACAACGCCATCCACGCTTTCGCCGAACGTGTGCCGTATGCGCCTGGATGCAAGCGCGGGAACCACCACCGCGTCAGCCCGATCGCGAGAGCGACGATGCAGAGCGAGACGACCGTGGCCGCTGCCGACTTTGCACCGTCGCCGCGTTCGCTCCACCACGCTTCCATCAGCGCCCGCGCGCTCTTGAGCTCGATCGGCACGGCCCGGACAACGTCCGACCAAAAGAACGGGTCGAGCACGCTCGCAGTCCGTGCGAACAGCTCGCTGGCGTACAGCGCGTGGCGTTTCTGGGACACGCGCTCGCTCAGCTGCTCGATCCTTACCGAGAGCACGCGCGCCTGTTTCAGGGCGCCGTCAAGCTCGCTGAAGCTGGCCGTAAGCTGCTCGCGTTCACTGGCGATTTCCTGCGTTTCGGGCGGTGCATCCTTTGCCGGCGCGGGGCCCAGCTGCTTCAGCCTTTCCTCGACTTCGCGCGCATGGGGTTCAAGCTCGTCGAGCTTGCCGCGCAAAGCATCGGCCGCCGCGTTGAGCTTTTCCCGCAGGTCGAGGAGCGCTTCCTGCGTCACGTCCTCCCGGCCGATCGCTTCTTCGACCTCGTCCAGGGACGTCTTGATCAACTCGATGGAGGTAGCTTCGGAGGGCTCTGCCCGCGCTCCTTCATGAAGCGCGCCGGCAAGAAGCAGCATCGCCGTCAAGCTCAAAAGAGCAAGCTGCCGCCCGATAGCCAGCCACCTGCACCTGATCACCATGCGAGCCTCTCCCTTGGCAAGAATGCGGTCTCACGCGTGACCGACGAAAGTCAAGCTGTCCGCGGCACCGCGGTCATTGCACCGCAGGCGGGCGCATGCAGATACGTCCCGACGCAATCCGACGCCCCGGGGGAGCCGGGCTCGTTCGCGAAGCGCTGCGGACGAGCAGCGGGCGGAACCGGAATAGCACAACGCCCGGCCAGCGGACGGCGCGTACTGAGGCATGACGGTGAGATAATGCCTCTGGTTCGGGTGGGCGGATGCGCCGCGCATGCGCCCGCCGGCATCCACCGGCGCAATCCGGCCGCGCCAGCCTTGATTCCCTCAAGACCCCCGTCTAATACCAGTGCCGTTGGCATTGACCATCCGCTGTCACTGCCGGGCTTGACCCGGCTATTCCATCATCTTCAATGAAGCGCTTGTTCGATGGATGCCAGCGGGGTTCGGGCTTGCCCGCGTTCTGCGCAACTAGGCGCCGCGAGTCTGGAAATCCGGTTCGCGGTATGAAGCCCGGGCGACGAGTCGAGGACAACGGCCCGCTGGTATAGGATTTTGAGCGGGCAAGAGAACCGGCGCGATGATCGTCCTGGTCGACAATTACGACAGCTTCACCTTCAACCTGTTCCACTATCTCGGCGGGCTGGGAGCGGACGTCGCCGTCTACCGCAACGATAAGATCACGGCCGACCGGGTGATGGCGATGGATCCGGATGCCATCGTGCTCTCGCCGGGCCCCTGCACACCCAACGACGCCGGCATTTGCCTCGAACTCATCATCAAGGCATCTCCGACGATCCCGATACTGGGCGTCTGCCTCGGCCACCAGGCGATCGGACAGGCGTTCGGCGGCACCGTGGCGCGCGCACCGGTGCAGGTCCATGGCAAGCTTTCCGAGATCCGGCACCAGGGCGATGGCGTTTTCCGCGGCATCAATGCGCCATTCAGGGCCACGCGCTATCATTCGCTGATCGTCGAGCGCACGAGCCTGCCGGACGATCTTGCAGTGACGGCCGAGACCGACGACCTCCTGATCATGGGGCTTGCCCATCGCAGGCTTGCCGTGCATGGCGTTCAGTTCCACCCTGAGAGCATTGCCTCGGAGCACGGCCATCTCATCTTGCGGAACTTTCTCGACATTGCCGCGGCCTGGAACGCTTCGGCCGGCCGGCGTCCCGCCGACGTGCGGGCCACCCGCCGCGCGCTGTGAGACGCGAACGTGACCGACGAATTCAAGGGACTGATCGCCAAGGCGGCCACCGGCGCGACGCTCACGCGCGAGGAGGCCGCGCGCGGCTTCGACACCATGATGTCGGGTGAAGCCACGCCATCGCAGATGGGCGGCCTGCTGATGGCGCTGCGGGTGCGTGGCGAGACCGTCGACGAAATCACCGGCGCAGTCACTGCGATGCGCGAGAAGATGCTGCGCGTGCGGGCGCCGGCCCACGCCATTGACGTCGTCGGTACCGGCGGCGATGCGTCGGGCTCGTTCAATATCTCGACTTGTGCCGCCTTTATCGTAGCGGGCGCCGGCGTTCCGGTGGCCAAGCACGGCAATCGCGCGCTGTCGTCGCGTTCGGGCGCCGCGGACGTGCTGGGAGCGCTCGGCGTCAACATCGAACTCACGCCCGAGGGGGTGAGCCGCTGCATCAAGCAGGCCGGCATCGGCTTCATGTTCGCGCCCGCGCACCATCCGGCGATGAAGAATGTCGGCCCGACGCGGGTGGAGCTCGGCACGCGCACCATCTTCAATCTGCTGGGGCCGCTCTCCAATCCCGCCGGCGTCAAGCGCCAGATGGTCGGCGTGTTCTCGCGCCATTGGATCGAGCCCCTCGCGTTGGTGCTGAAGAATCTCGGCTCCGAATCGGTGTGGGTCGTGCATGGTTCGGACGGCCTCGACGAGATCACGACGGCGGGCACGACCCATGTCGCCGCACTCGAGAACGGCGTGGTGCGCACCTTCGAGGTCACGCCCGAGGAGGTGGGCCTGCCGCGGGTCAAGCCCGAGGCCCTGCGCGGCGGCGAGGCGAAGGAGAATGCGCAGGCCCTGATCGACGTGGTCAAAGGCAAACGCGGGCCGTTCCGCGACGTCGCCGTTTTCAACGCCGCAGCTGGGTTGATGGTCGCCGGCCGCGCCAAGGATCTGCAGCAGGCGGTGGCGCTGGCGCAAAAGTCGATCGATTCCGGCGAAGCCGAAGGCCGGCTCCAGCGCCTGGTCGCCATTTCGAACGCGTGAGAGCCTTGGCCGACATCCTCACCAAGATCGAGGTCTACAAACGCGAGGAGATCGCGGCCGCCAAGCGCGCGCGCCCCCTAGCCGCGCTTGTGGCCGAAGCGCAAGCGGCCCCTGCCCCGCGCGGATTCGCCGCCGCGATCGAGCGCGAGCTCAGCGCCGGCAACTACGCGCTCATCGCCGAGATCAAGAAGGCGAGCCCCTCGAAAGGCCTGATCCGCGCGGACTTCGATCCGGCCGCACTCGCGCGGGCATACGAAAAGGGCGGCGCGGCTTGCCTCTCGGTGCTGACCGATGCGCCCTCGTTCCAGGGCAAGCCAGAAGACCTCGCCGCCGCCCGCGCCGCGTGCAAGCTTCCGGTTCTGCGCAAGGATTTCATGTACGACAGCTACCAAGTGGTGGAGGCGCGGACCTGGGGCGCCGATTGCATCTTGATCATCATGGCGGCGGTCGACGATGTGGTGGCGCAGGATCTGGAGGAGACCGCCCAGGCGCTCGGCATGGACGTCCTGCTCGAGGTCCACGACGAACTCGAACTCGAACGCGCCCTTGCGCGCCGCTCGCGGCTCATCGGCATCAACAACCGCAACCTCAAAACCTTCGAGACGACGCTCGCCACCAGCCAGCGCCTTGCCCCGAGGATTCCTCCGGGCCGTATCGCAGTCGGCGAGAGCGGCATCTTTGCGCCGGCCGACCTCGAATATCTGGCTGCGGTCGGAGTTTCGACCTTCCTCGTCGGCGAGAGCCTGATGCGCGAACGTGACGTGGAAGCCGCAACGCGTGCGCTCGTTGGCGGCAACCGGCGCCGCGATCGCCGCCTGGGCGCCGCGGAGTAAAGCGGTGGCGCCCAAGCTGAGCCACCTCCGTCGCAGCGGCGAGGCACGCATGGTCGATGTGTCGGCAAAGCCGGCGACCGAGCGCATGGCCATCGCCGAGGGCCGCGTGGTGATGGCGGCCACGACACTCGATCTTGTGCTCAAGGGCAATGCCAAAAAGGGAGACGTGCTCGGCGCCGCTCGGATCGCCGGGATCATGGCGGCCAAGCGTACGCACGAGCTGATTCCGCTTTGCCATGCCCTGCCCGTTTCGAGAATTGCCGTCGATATCGAGCCTGACCCCGAGCTGCCCGGTCTGATCGTGCGCGCAACCGTTAAGGTGACCGGCCAGACGGGAGTGGAGATGGAGGCCCTGACCGCGGTCGCGATCGCCTGCCTCACGATCTACGACATGGTGAAGGCGGTCGAGCGCAGCATGCGGATCGAGGCGATCCGCCTCATCGAGAAGCGCGGCGGCAAATCTGGGCGTTACAAGGCCGGACGTTATCAGGCGAAGGAGTGAGCCGTGGCGCTGATGCCGGTTGCGGAGGCGCTCACCCGCGTGCTTGCGCACGCCGAACCCCTGCGGGCCGAGCCGGCGCCGCTCACGGACGCCCACGGCCGGGTGCTCGCTGCCGACGTCGCGGCGCTGCGGACCCAGCCGCCGGCGAACGTCTCCGCCATGGACGGCTACGCCGTGCGTTCCGCCGACGTCGCCCGACTGCCGGTCAAGCTCAAACTCGTCGGCGAGGTCGCGGCCGGCCATCCGTTCCATGGCACCGTGGCCGCCGGCGAAGCGGCGCGCATCTTCACCGGTGGCGTGCTTCCGCCCGGCGCCGATACGATCGTGATCCAGGAGAACACGGTGCGCGAGGGAGATGCCGTCCTCGTCACCATGAGTGCCGCCAGGGGCAAGCACGTCCGCCCCGAAGGGCTCGACTTCAAGCGCGGGGCGGTGCTGCTCGCGAAGGGCCGCCGTCTCAGCGATCGCGATCTCGCGCTCGCCGCCGCCATGAACCATCCGACCGTGCCGGTACATCGCCGTCCCAAAGTGGCGGTGCTCGCAACCGGCGACGAGCTGGTCATGCCCGGAGCTACGCCGGGCTTCGGCGAGATCGTCTATTCCAACGGCTATGCCACCATGGCGCTCGCTCGCCGCGAGGTCTGCGAAATCGTCGACCTCGGCATCGTGCCCGATCGCCTCGACGAGACCGCCGCGGCGGTACGCCGTGCCCGCGACCTCGGTGCCGACATCCTCGTCACGTCGGGCGGTGCCTCGGTCGGCGACTATGATCTCGTGAAGAAGGCGCTCGCGGCCGAGGGCCTCGAGCTGTCGTTCTGGAAAGTTGCGCTGCGCCCCGGCCGCCCGATGATGCACGGCCACCTCGGCTCCATGCACGTGCTCGGCCTGCCGGGCAATCCGGTCTCGGCCTACGTCTGTGCGCTGCTCTTCCTCGTTCCTCTCATCCGGCGGCTCGCCGGGCGCAGCGACGTCGAAGCGCCGCCCGAGCCGGCGCGGCTCGGCTGCGATCTCGCGGCGAACGACGAGCGGGCCGATTACCTGCGCGCCACGCTCGCTCCGGCGCCCGACGGCATCCCGATAGCAACTCCCGCTCCGGTGCAGGATAGTTCCATGCTCACCCCGCTCGCGCGCGCCGATTGCCTTCTCATCCGCGAGCCGAACGCGCCGGCGGCCAAGGCCGGCGAGCCATGTTCCATCATCAGGCTTGCATCCTGACGCGCGCCTGCGCCGTTGATATTGAACGGGGACGATATCCCTGCGTGCAGCAGCGGCGCAGCTGTGACGAAAGAGGCCACGGCATTCCCGATGATTGAAGACCCCTCCGCCCAGCAGGTCGTCGAGCTCTACGACGCCATCCTCAAGTCCCGCGGTCGCAACCTGTTACCCGCGAGCGTCATTCTCGACTACGGATGCGGATCGGGTCGCCACACCTATGAATTCCTCGATGCCGGGTTTAGCCATGTGTTCGGTTATGACGTCCAAAACTACGTCAAGCTAAGATCGCCCGCGGACGTCGAGCATTTCCGCTTCGACCCGATCTCCGGCCAAGCGAATGAATATCCTGCCATGACCGCGGTCCCATGGCCGGACAACACGTTCGATTTCGTGTTCGCCACCTCGGTATTCGAGCACGTATCCGATCAGGACTTGGCCTATGCGGAAGTTCACCGTGTCTTGAAGCCCGGAGGTTCGTTTCTCAACATCTTCCCGTCGAAATGGCGGCCGATTGAAGCGCATATCAATGTGCCCTTCGGCGGCGTCTTGACCGCCCGCCGCTATCATCAGCTGTGCGCCGTGCTCGGCATCAGGGGCTTGAACCAGGAGCAATGCAGCGCGGATCAAGTCGTGGAGCTCAACCACCGCTTCGTCACGCAGGGCGTCAATTACCTGTCGGGGCGGCAAATCGCGGAGCTTTTGGACCGCACTTTTGGTGAGTTCGAATATGCCGAGGATGCATTCATCCGCCACGGCCGCGGCAGATCGCGACATCTCGCGGTGCCGCTCACGTTTGTTCCGATGTTGCGCCGGCTGTTCCGCTTTGCTCATACGCGAGTGATCTTGGCGCGCAAGCGGCCGTAGCCGCCCTTGCCAACGGCGCACGCCGCGGGAGTCGATTGCAATCGCCCTCGCTAGACTAGAAGCCGCGGTGCAGTCCCGAACGCCCGCCGGCCGAAGCCGGATTCGCGCCCCGGAGGCGTTCACGCCAAATTAAAGGGTTGCGGAACACATATCGAACAGATAGTGTCTGTTCATGATTTGTTTCGGTGAGTCCTCTGCGGGCCGCCGCAACGGGGAAAACGGAAGATGTTGACGCGAAAACAGTTCGAACTGCTGCGCTTCATTCACGAGCGGCTGAAGGAGGCCGGCGTGCCGCCCTCGTTCGACGAGATGAAGGACGCGCTCGATCTGCGTTCGAAATCGGGCATCCATAGGCTCATTACCGCGCTCGAGGAGCGCGGCTTCATCCGCCGCCTGCCCAATCGGGCGCGCGCGATCGAAGTGATCAAACTTCCCGAATCGGTCGCGCACGGCATCGGTACCGCCCGCTCCCGCGGCTTCACCCCGAGCGTGATCGAGGGCAATCTCGGCCGGGTGCGGGCCGCGTCGGAGGACGAGGGCGGCCGCCCGGTGGCGGTGCCGGTCATGGGCCGCATCGCGGCCGGTACGCCGATCGAGGCCATCCAGACCAAGAGTCACGTCATCAACATGCCGCCGGACGTGCTCTCGACCGGCGAGCATTTTGCGCTTGAGGTGCGCGGCGACAGCATGATCGAAGCCGGCATCCTTGACGGCGACATCGCACTTCTCAAGAAGACCGAAGCTGCCGACACCGGCGACATCGTGGTGGCGCTGATCGACGAGGAAGAGGCCACGCTCAAGCGGTTCCGCCGGCGCGGCGCCTCGATCGCGCTTGAGCCCGCCAATACCGCCTACGAGGTCAAAATCCTTCCGCCCAACCGTGTGCGCATTCAGGGCAAGCTGGTGGGTCTGTTCCGGAGGTATTGAAGCGGCCTGCGCTGGCAGACGGCGCCCCCTGCGCGCGCGGGTTGCATTTTTTGGTTATGCTAGCTATAGTGATGAGGAGTCGGTTCGGCGACGACTCTGACGACTGCGATGCCTGGGGGAAGGCGCCGGCGTATTTGAGTTTGGGTACACGAGGGGGCGATGCGTCATTGGTCGCTTTGCCCGGCGCGTAGAGCCGGGCCACGGTATGCCGTCATCGGCGTTGTGCCGCATGCGCGGGACCTGATCCAACTCCTCGGGCTGTGGGCGGTCGTCGCTGCCGTGTTTCTTGGCGGCTGCGCGGTAAAGCTTGCGCCCGACTACGACAAGGCCATTTTCGACGGACTGACCAAAGTCAACGAGGACGCGATGAAGCTGTTCGCGTCGGTGTCATCCGCACCATTCACGAAGCGAGAAGACGCGTACAATTCCGTCATTGGCGAGCTCAACGCGGTGCAGGTGCAAATCAAATCGCGACCGACGCCGACACCACCTCCGCTCGCGGTCAATATCTTGCGGGCACGAGGGGACGTCGCTGCCCAGCAGCAAGCCGGTGACGCGCTCGTGCCCCCGACGGGCGCCGCGGTAGACACCCTGATCAAGATCATGACAACCGCGCGAAATGACGATCAGCGCGGCCGGCTGGCCGGTCGGATTGACTTCATCAAGGAGGCATTCGCCGTGCAAATGGCGCAGGCCCTGGCATATGAGAAGGCATTGCAGCGATAGGAGAAAGCATGCCGAAGTTGCCCCATCCCGGCGAGTTGGTCGCTGCCATGGAAAAAGCAGCAAGCAAAGCGATCGGCAAAGATATTCAGACGATCGGCGGTTTTGCCCGCGATCAGTTGCAGCGCATCGAGAAACTCGGAATCAAGCTCTCTCACATGATCATCGCGGGTGAATTCAAGGACGATCCGCAGGGGCAACAAGACTACCTGGGCATTCTGCAGGATCTGATAACCAACTTTACGAACACGCTCCGGGGTTTGGCAGCGATCACGATCGAAAAAGTGTGGAATGCTCTCGTCAAGGTGGTGTGGGATACCCTCGATAAGGCGACCGGCCTGGCGCTTCCGCGCCCATGAAATGCCTCCATCAGTCTCCCGCATCCAGGGTGTCAAGTTGCGGCGTGGCCCCGCGCATTGCGGGACGCACCGGCGCGGATAGCGACGAATCGTCGGCCTTCTCCGGCGAAGCCACGGCACGTGCCCATGGGCGCTCGTATCCGGCGGGCCGCGCGGCGGTGATCTCGAACTCTCCGCCGCGGCGCCGCAGCGCGATGGCTCCCGAGCGGCGTGACACTTGGCGGTCGACCACGAAGGCCGCGCAGCCGGACGGCGCAAGGCGCGCGCTCACCACCAGCACGGCGCGGCGGCAGTCCTCTTCAAACGCCTCGATCGTCTTCGCGATGGCGACGAGCGAACCATCGCCCAGCCGACCGATGCACCCCGCCGCGTCGCACCTGATTCCGTTGCCCAGCGTGCCGTCCTTGGGCGTGCGCGCGTCGGCGTCGGCCGCGAGCCATTCGCGCACGGCAAAGACATCGCTGCCGGATTTGATCATGGCAAGCCGGCCGGTTTCGCCGCGTATGGCAAAGGCGCTCCCGTCGGCCGCGATCAGCACGTCTGGCTGCGGCGCCCGGATCATCAGGACAATGGCGCCACCGATCAGGAACGAGCCGATGAACCGCAACGGGGTCTTGAGCAGGCAGAGCACGACGAGCCCGGCCGTGCACAGCAGCAGGGGGCCCGTGCCGAACGCGGCCATGCGTCCCAGCGCTCCGGGAAAGGTGGTGACCCAGAGCGCAACCGCCATCATCCATTCGATGCCGTGGCCCATCAACCACCAGCACCAGCCGTCGAGGCCGAGCGGCATGCTCAGCACGCCGAGAATGCCGGCCGGCATCACCCAGGCGGACACCACCGGCATCGCCATGAGGTTCGCGATCACGCCGTAGGGCGAGATGCGGTGGAAGTGGTAGGCGATGTAGGGAATGGTCGCGGTGCCGGCCAGCAGCGAGACCAGCAGCAGTCCGACGATCTCCCGTCCGCCCCAGAGCGCAATCTTGGCGGCGAGCGGCGTGTCGCCACCCCTGCTCATCCATGGCAGTCCGTGCTGGTAGCCCGCGATGAGCGCGAGTGTCGCCGCAAACGACATCTGGAAGCTGGGATGAACGATCGCCTCGGGGGCCAGCAGCAGCACGCCGAACGCCGCTACTGTGAGGGTACGGAACGTGAGGGTCGGGCGATCGACCATCACGCCGACGAGAACGATGGCGATCATGATGAAGGAGCGCTGGGTGGCAACCTCGGCACCCGACAGCAAAAGATAGAATGCCGACGCGACCAGAGCCGCGAGCGCCGCCCAT